>CP070633.1:1192886-1199496 GCA_020356085.1 Candidatus Coatesiibacteriota bacterium
AAATACCTGGATCGCCTCGGCGGCCGAGGTGGAAGAGGCCGTGGCGGCCGCGAGGGATTTCTTCGTCGGCCGGGAGGGCGTCCCGCTCTACGAGCGCCTCGCCGTGCTCCAGCGCCTCGCCGGGCTCGTCGAGGAGCGGGCCGAGGAGTTGGCGCGGGACCTCGCGCTGGAGTCCGGGAAGAACATTAAGGAGGCGCGGGGCGAGGTTAACCGATGCGCGTTCACGTGCGCCACGGCGGCGGCGGAGGCCAGCCGCTTGGAGGGGGAGGTCATTCCCCTGGACGCCCACGCCGCGGGCCGCGGCCGCTTCGGCGTGGTGCGCCGCTTCGTACGGGGCCCGGTTCTCGCCATTACGCCGTTCAATTTCCCGCTCAACCTGGTGGCGCACAAACTGGCGCCGGCGCTGGCGTGCGGCGCGCCGGTCGTTATAAAGCCCGCCTCCGCGACGCCGTTCTCCGCGCTCAACCTGGCCGCGCTCGCGCTGGAGGCGGGGGCCCCGCCGCGTCAGATATCGGTGTTGCCGATGCCGGGGTCGCGGGCGGAGGGACTGGTCGCCGACGATCGGTTCGCCGTCCTGACGTTCACCGGTTCGCAGGAGGTGGGGTGGGACTTGAAGGCCCGGGCGGGCCGCAAACTGGTGTGCCTGGAGCTGGGAGGCAACGCTGCGGCAATCGTCCATTCCGACGCAGAGGTTGACGCCGCGGCGGCGCGGGTCGTGGCCGGCGGGTTCGGCGTCGCGGGCCAGTCGTGCATTTCGGTCCAGCGCGTCTATATCCACCGCCCGATATACGACGAGTTCGTGGGGCGGGTAGTCGAGCTGGCGCGCGGCTTACGCCTCGGCCCTCCGCTCGACGAGGAGGCCGACCTCGGTAGCCTTATAGACGAGGCGTCGGCGGAGCGGGTCGCGGCCTGGCTCGCGGAGGCGGTCGCCGCCGGGGCCGAAATCCTCTGCGGCGGGACGGGCGAGGGAACGCGGTTCGAGCCGACGGTGGTGGCGAACTGCCCCGCGGAGGTTTCGCTCAGCTGCCGGGAGGCCTTCGCGCCGGTGGTCTTGGTGCACGCGTACGACGACTTCGCCTCGGCGGTGGCGGCGGCCGACGATTCGCGCTACGGGTTGCAGGCGGGGGTCTTCACGCGCGACGTGGGCCGGCTCCGGTATGCGTACGAAAACCTCCAAGTCGGCGCGGTCGTGGCCGGCGACGTACCGACGTTCCGCGTCGACCATATGCCGTACGGGGGCGCTAAGGAGTCGGGGATCGGCCGGGAGGGGCCCCGCTACGCGATCGAGGAGTACACGGAGCCGCGGCTGTTGGTCGTCGGCGAGTTCGGCCTGGAGAGATAGGGTCTTACGGGCGGCGCGGCGGTAAGAGGCGCCAGTAGAGAAAAAGGAGAGGGAACGCGGCCGCCGCCGTAACGAGCGCAGCCACCCCCGCCCGGCCGACGACCGGCCACCCCACGGTTACGGGGGCGCCGGTCCCGGCCAACAGTCCTAGAGTAATCGCTTTTTTGAGTATGAACGCGACGGCGGTAAAGACCGCGGGTACGAGAAGGCTGCGCTCGTAGATTTGGCCGCGGAAGTAGGAGAAAACGGCGCCGGCGAGCGTACCGATCAGCGCTCCGACGCCCACCGGCCCCCATCCCAACAGGTCGGAGATTAAACCGAGCGCGAACCCCGCCGCGACGGCCGCGACGCCGCCGACGGCGAGGGCGAGATATATTATCGTGGCCAGCGTAAGGTCCGGCGCTACCCCCTCCGGCAGCAAGCGCGGCAGGACGGCGTGGTCCACATAAACCACGGCGGCGATAATCAAAACGTAACGGGTAAAAATCCGCACTCCGCGCCCTCGGTTAAGGTGGCTTTAGCCCGGAGCCCATATTACCAAGGGAATCGGCAACGCGCAACGGTTCGCAAAAGGGAGCGCCGACGGCCGACGCTCCCTTGGGTCTCTGAAAACGAAGACGGTTACATCAAACCCGCGATCGTGTCGCCCAGGTTCGTTGCGGACTCGACGAGCCCCGGGGCTTCGGTGGTAACGCTCTCCAACGACGTTTTGCCGGCTTCGAGCTGCGACTGCTTATCCTGAAGGTCCTTGGCCGCCAGCGGATTTTCGGTGATCTGGGTCGCGAGGTCCGAGAGGGCGTCCGGGACTTTGGTCGTCAGCTCGGTCGCCTTCGTGACGGCGGCGTTCAGGTCGTCGGGAACCGTCGTTAGGCCTTCGGCTGCCTCCGTAAGCGTGGCTTTGTCGTCGTCGGTAACGGCGTCCTTAAGCTCCGTGATCTTGGCGGGGTCGCCGAAGAGGTCGGCGATGCCGTGCTTCTCGGCGATGCCGGCTAGGGCGGTCTCGCATTCGTCGACCTTAACCTTCGCCGCCTCGAAGTTAGCGGCGACCTCCTCGATCTGCGCGATCAGCTCGTCGAATTTTTTCGTGTCGACCTTGCCGCCGCCGCCGGGTAGGCCGATGGCGCCGGCCGTCGCCGCCGCGACAAGCGCCATCGCGCAAAGGGCTACTACGTACTTCCGCATCGTTCCTCCTTAGGCTTTATAGGATAAAGATTATTTCTTCCTCGCATTCTACGGAATAAAACGGCGGGTGTCAACCCGAACTTCAGGGGGCCGCGCCGAGGCGCCCCTGCTCCGCCGCCTCCGCCAGCTCTCGGCGCGCCGTTATCGTACCCTCCTCCCCGCCGACGGTCCACACGCGGGCCTGGGCCTCCTCGCTCTCGCGCGCGTCCGAGAACCGCAGCGTGAGCGCCGCGGCGAGGGGCCAGTCCTCCTCCCGGGCCGGCCGGAGCAGCGTTACCGGGCTCCCGACGCCTACGATTTCGAAGGCCGCGGCGTCGTCGGTAAGGTATCCCAGGAGTCGTTCGTTTTCGCCCTCGTTGCGGCCGACTACGACTTTGGCGCCGGAGGGGAGGCGGAAGTGGCGGCCGAGCTTCAGGAGATTTATATCGGCCAACCGGTCTTCGCCGTGAGCGAAGGCGTCCGCGAGCCGGGCGGCGAAGTGCTTGTCGGTTAACAGGCATCCGCCGGCCGGGCACGGGTAATCCGTAACGCCCAATTCCGCGGCGACGGCGATTTGCGTTTTGCGGGAACGCCCCCGAATCCCCAAGAGTTTCGAGCGGTCTACGAGACCATCCTTCTCCGCCTCCGTCGGCTCGAAGAGGTGCGCGGAGAGCGGCCGGAGGATTTTGCCTTCCAGGCCGGCCTCGCGCTCGATCAGCGCGAGGGCGCGGCGGTGCTGCGACATCGGCCGCTGGCCCAGGACCTCGCCGGTGAAGCAGAAAGCCGCTCCCCTTTTTTCCATTAATGCTTTGGCCCGCCGGAGGATAAATATCCGGCAATCGAGGCAGGGGTTCATGCCGCGGCCGCGGCCGTGGCGGGGGTTTTTCACCAACGCGAGGTATTCTTCGCCGGCGAATTCGGTTACGATCTCGACGCCGAGGCGGGCCGCGGCCGCCGCGGCGCCGCAGCCGCCTTTGCGCTCGCACGTACAAAACGGCGTGCGGAGGTTATACGCCAGGACCTCGATGCCTTGATCGAGGAGGAGTTTTACGGCGAGCGTACTGTCGAGGCCCCCCGAGAGTAAACCGACGGCTTTGATTTGGCGGGGGGAGGCGGTCACGGCTTGGGCGGTGCGGCCTTCTCTTCGGCGTTCTTGCGGTTTTTGTCTTTTTCGACGAAGCGATACACGGTTTCACCCTCGCGGACGAGGCCCAGCTTTTCGCGCGCGAGCTTTTCGACGGCCTCCGGATCGTCGAGGCTCTCGAGTTCCTCCCGGAGGCGTACGTTTTCGGCTTGCAACTGGTCGAGCTCGTGCTGCAGGCGCTCGTTTTCGCGGGCCAGTTCGCGGCGCCGCAGGTAACCGTGGCGGCTGAAGACGAAGAGGTAAGTCAGCGCGCCGAGCAAAACCACAACGGCGACGGCCCGCAGGATCGTGCGCCGCCGCCGCGCGCGGGAGGCGTGGAGGGTTTCGCCGCGTCCGGCCATTAGCCCTTAAAAGAAATTATCGTCGTCGGCCCCGCGAACAGCGCCGACGAACCCAAGTCCTCCTCGATGCGCGCCAGCTCGTTGTACTTGGCGACGCGTTCCGAACGCGCCGGCGCGCCGGTTTTGATTTGGCCCGCGCCGACCGCCACGACGAAGTCGGCGATGAAGGTGTCCTCCGTCTCGCCGGACCGGTGCGAGACGACGGCGCTGAAGCCGTGCCGGGCCGCCAGCTCGACGGCCGCAATCGTCTCGGTCACGGTGCCGATTTGGTTGAGCTTGATCAGAATGGAATTGGCCGCGCCCTCCTCCAGGCCCCGCTGAAGACGGCCGAGGTTGGTTACGAAGAGGTCGTCGCCCACCAGCTGCACGCGGGAGCCGAGCTTCTCGGTGAGCAACTTCCAGCCTTCCCAATCGTCCTCCGCCAGGCCGTCCTCCAGGGAGATTATGGGATAGGCCTCGAGCCAGCGGCCGTAGAGGTCGACGACGGCCGCGGCGTCGAGCTGTTGGCCGTCGAGGTGGTATTTCCCCTTCCGGTAGAAGGTGGAGGCCGCGGCGTCGAGCGCGACGCCGACGTTGACGCCGGGGCGGTATCCGGCCGCGGCGACGGCTTCTCCGACCAGCTGCAACGCCTCCTCGTTGGAACTCAGGTTGGGCGCGAAGCCGCCCTCGTCGCCGACGCCGGTAGCGAGGCCGCGCTCCTTCAGCACCTTCTTCAGCGCGTGGTAGATTTCGGCGCCGGCGCGCAGCGCCTCCGCGAAGGAGGAGGCGCCGTAAGGCACGACCATAAATTCCTGGATGTCAACGTTGTTGTCGGCGTGGGCGCCGCCGTTGAGGATGTTGAACATGGGGACCGGCACGAGGCGCGCCGACACCCCTCCCAAGTAGCGGTAGAGCGGCAGACCGAAGAAGTCGGCGGCGGCGCGCGCGCACGCCATAGAGGCCCCCAGAATAGCGTTCGCGCCCAGCTGCGTTCTATTCTCGGTGGCGTCGAGTTCGATCAGGATCTGGTCGACGGCGGCCTGGTCGGCGGCGTCCGCGCCCAGCAGCGCGTCGGCGATGGGGCCGTTGACGTTCGCCACGGCCTGCAGAACGCCCTTGCCGCCGTAGCGGGAGGCATCGTCGTCGCGGAGTTCGCAAGCCTCGAACTCGCCGGTGGAGGCGCCGGAGGGGACGGCGGCCCGGCCGAAGGCGCCGGACTCCGTATGGATGTCCACCTCCACGGTGGGGTTGCCGCGGCTGTCCAGGATTTCGCGCGCCAGAACGTCGACGACGGTGGTCATAGCGGTTCCTCCCGAGTTGTTGGTTTCGCCGAATACTAACAAGTTATAACCGAAAAATCTACGGCTAAGCGAAAGGGCGGCCGCGCGGCCGCCCGTTATTTCCGTATCGGCGCTGCGCTACTTCAGGAGCTTCATCAACTCGCCGGCGACCTCGCCCGGGTCGACGAACTTGATGGTCGGGCCGCAGTCGCCCATTATCTTTTGGGCGGCGGCCCGGTCTTCTTGGGAGACTAGTATGTATACCGGTATGTTGTGGATCTGGCACGGTTTCAGGAGGTCCGCGGCGCAGACGTTCGAACCGTCCAGCGGTATGAACTTATGGAAATAACCGACGACGGCGTCGATACCGTCGGAGGGGTTGAGGTAGCCGATATAGCGGCCGGCGTTGTCGTAGCCGTTCCCCAGCGGTACCGTTTCGACGCCTGCGGCGGCGATTTTCGTCAGCAAGAGCGGGTCCGTCCCGTCCATGTATCCTAACTTTTTCATCTATGGGCTCCCTTCGTCCTTCGAGAGTCGTTAGCGAGAGGGGTTATACCAGGCCCTGGTCCAACATCGCGTCGGCCACCTTTACGAAACCGCCGACGTTGGCGCCCTTGACGTAGTCGCAGAACTTCTCCTTCTCGTCGAAGCCGTAGATCATGCACTGCTCGTGGATTGCAGCCATGATCCCGCGGAGGCGTTCGTCGACCTCCTCCCGAGACCACGCCAGGCGGAGGCTGTTTTGCGACATCTCGAGGCCCGAGACGGAGACGCCGCCGGCGTTGGCCGCTTTACCCAGGCCGTAGAGGATCTTGGCTTTGAGGTAGACGTCGATGGCCTCCGGCGTAGAGGGCATGTTGGCGCCCTCCGAGACGACAAAGACGCCGTTCTTAACCAGGTTTTCGGCGTCCTTTTTATTTATCTCGTTCTGGGTCGCGCTGGGGAAGGCGCAATCGGCCTTGACCGCCCATAGCGGGTTGTGGTCCGCGTTCCGGTCGGCGGGGGTATACTCGACTTTGAACTCGTCGGCGTATTCGTTAATCCGGCCGCGGCGGACGTTCTTGAGGTCCATGACCCACGCCAGTTTCTCGTCGTCGATGCCGGCGGGGTCGTGTACAAAGCCGCCGGAATCGGAGAGCGTGATGCATTTACCGCCGAGCTGGTTGACTTTCTCGACGGTGTACTGGGCGACGTTGCCAGACCCGGAGACGAGACATATCTTGCCGTCCATGGAGTCGTTGCGGGTCTTCAGCATCTCGTCGGCGAAGTAGACGGCGCCGTAACCCGTGGCCTCCGGCCGGATGAGCGAGCCGCCCCAGTTGAGGCCCTTGCCGGTTAAGACGCCGGTGAACTCGTTTTTAAG
>CP070633.1:1199596-1205849 GCA_020356085.1 Candidatus Coatesiibacteriota bacterium
GCCGCTTCCGAAACCTCTAAAAAATACTATATATAGTATGCGTTTTTTTATTGACACACAAGACTTAGTGTGTTAGCGTCGATTAGAATCCATAGGAAAGGAGGTCGTTAAGGTGTCAGTTAGCAAATCCGATATCGCCGAGGCCGTCGCGCAAAAGGCGGGCCTACCGAAGAGCAAAGCGGAAAACGTCGTCGGCCTAGTGTTCGATACAATTCAGGGAAAGCTCCAGATGGGCGAACGCGTATCGATCGTCTCGTTCGGTACGTTCGAGGTTCGCACGAGCAAAGGCCGGATGGGCCGCAATCCCAAGACGGGCGAAACGATCTACATTCCGGAGAAGAAGTCCGTCAAGTTCAAGGCCGGGAAAGGCCTTAAAGAAGCGGTCCGATAGCGTTTTTTCATATAATGGTTTTATCATTCGGTACCAGGGGCCCCTGGTTGGGGCCTTTTTTTCTTTTTTACGCGCCGACCCCTTGTCGTAACGACTTGAATATTAAGGGCATAGGGAAATTACTCCCGGAAAGGTTTGCCTGGTGCTTGACAGGGGCCGGCATCGTGTTATTATCGCTTCCGGGTCGGCCGAGGAGGGGGGCCCGGGGGAAGGAAGGGCCGGGAGGGTCGCCCGAACGCGTTTCATTTGTAATTTGGTTGACGGCGCGGACGGCCTGAAGTATAGTGGGGTGGCGAGGGGAAGGTCGCAACCGGGAGTTGAGATGATGAAGAAATCGATCGGTATTGCGTGTATCCTGACGTTGATTTTGGTTGGCGCCGCGGCGGCGGAGGAGGTCATCTGCCGTGAGGCGAAGTTCGCCTTCACCGTGCCGGAGGGCGACTGGCGCGTCAATACGAATTTCACGGCGCCGGTGGCGGCGAGCTTAACGAGCAACGAATTGAACGGGACGATTACGCTGACATACAGCGATTACGACATTTACGGGTTCAAGGTCGATTACGGCTTTATTAAGGATAAACTGGAAAAAAACGAGAAGAACACGTTCAAGACGACGAAGCCGAATTACGACCGGCTATCGCTCGGCGATAAGCACTTCACCTTCGGCCGCGCGGCCCGGCTCGAGTTCACTACCTTCGACGAGCTCGGCTATCACCACACCGTCGTGTACGCGATCGCGAACGGCACGATCGTTATTTTCTGTTCCGCCGAGAGCCTGGAGCGCGAGTGGCCGCTGGTTGAAAAGGATTTAGAGGCGTTAATGACTTCCATCCGGTTCACGCCTTGAGTTAGAGATAAATACCTAACGGCGCCGAAACAATCGGGCCCGGCTTTGCGAGCCGGGCTTTTTTTATGAGTAAATATGGAGAAATGTGTACCGGGGGGAGGCGGCGGGGCCGCTCCCACCTCGGGAACCGGGCCCTCGGCGGCCCGGCCGGCGAGAGGAGGAAGGGCGGTGGCTGCCTTGACGGCAAATTACGACGCCCAGCGCAAGGACGGGATCCTGGTGGCGTACCGGGTGGCGGCGCGGACGGCGATATACAAAGGGGCGATGGTGGCTTTGAACGAGGCGGGATACGCGGTCCCGGCCGGGGACGAGCGGGGCTTGAAATTCGTGGGGTTCGCCTACGAGCGGGGCGACAACGCCTCCGGCGGCGCCGGCGACGTTTCGGTGCGGGTGTGGAAGGACGGGTCGTTCCGCGTGCGGATGGCCGCGCCCCGGCTGGCGGACCTGGGCTCGGCGGCGTACGCGGTGGACGACAATACGGTCGCGCTCGCCACGGACTACGCGGTATGGGTCGGGACCGTCGTCGAGATTTGCTCCGCGAAGGTCGTGCGGGTGCTTATCCGGAACGCGGTGTTGTAGCGTGAGGGGCGACGGCGCAGATTACGTGGCGGAGACGAAGGTCCACCTCCAGGCCGTGTTGGCGCGGGAGTTCCGCGACGCCGTCGTCTACCTCGCCGACGTCGACCCGATTCCCGGCTTCGGCGCGGGGGGGACGTTCTGTGTGGAGGCCGCGGCCTCGGCCGTGGACACCTCCGACGACGGCTTCGGCACGGTCGTGGTGGGGCTTCGCATTTGGACGTACGCCGGTCGGCGAGCGGGCGCGGGGGCGGAGCGGCAAGTTTGCGCGCTGGCCCAGCGCCTGGAGGCGGCGTTGCTCGGGGCCACCGGCCGCGCGGGCCACGCCGGGTGGCGCCGGACGGAATATCTGGAGACGACGTACGTACGGCGCGCGCGGGGCCGCGGTTTCGGCCGGCGGCTCATCCCGGCGGGCCGGACGGAGTGGCGGGTGCGGCTGCGCGCCCGCCGGGGTTAGGAGGTCGCAATGAAGCTGGTCGGAAGAGGGTTAATCGTCGATACGGGGCGGGAGTTGGCCTACCCGGAATGGGGGGACGTCGAAATCGACTTCGGCCTCCCCTGCGCCGAGGCGCCGGCGCTGGCCGCCGGCGAGTACGCCGTCCCGCCGGGCGCCGCCTTTACGGGGAGAATCGTGTGGTACGAGCTGACGGCGGACCTGTTGGCGGTGGCCACGGGGGAGGCGCCCGCCGCCGGAACGGTTAAGCGGGCGGAGGCCGAGCCCTACCAGGTCCCGAGCGCGCCGCCGTACGAGGTGGAGTTGGCGGAGGCGGCGGTCGTCCCGCTCTCGGAGTTCGTGGTCGGCGACGACAACGAGCGCCTCCGGCCGGTCGCCGCGGAGCCGGGGCCGGGCGAATATCGGCGGGACGGCGGCCGCCTGACGCTGAACGTCTCGCACGCGGGCCGCTACGTCTACGTCGACTATTTCTTCCGGGAGGAGGGGACGGGGAAAACGTTGATCCTGCCGCCGTTCGCGGCCCCCGGCGAGTTTAAGCTGTGGGCGGCGTTAAAGTTAAACGACGCGGCGGCCCACCTCTACGAGCGCGAGATGGTGCTGGCCGCGGCGTGCTGCCGGCGGACCGGGCCGCTAGGCTGGGAGGCGGGGGAGGAGGAGTTCGGCGCGTTCGGCTTTGCCTTCGCGGCGGAAAACCGCAGCCCGGGCGAGGTGGTGGCGTATTTTCCGTAGGGA
The DNA here is from genome assembly GCA_020356085.1 of Candidatus Coatesiibacteriota bacterium. Classification (GTDB taxonomy): domain Bacteria; phylum RBG-13-66-14; class B26-G2; order WVWN01; family WVWN01; genus WVWN01. Next base: position 1,202,597 of record CP070633.1, read on the forward strand.
GGAGGGCTCGGGCCGGGGCTAGGGAAGGCGAGAGTGCGATCCTTTCTAAACTACCTCGGCGGCAAATCCCGCCTCGCCTCTCGCCTGGCCTCCCGGCTGCCGGCGTCCCGCTGTTACTGCGAGGTCTTCGGCGGCGCCGGGTGGGTGCTCTTCGCCCGCGAGCCGTCGTACGTCGAGGTGCTGAACGACCTCGACGGCCGGCTGGTGAACCTCTACCGCGTCGTGCGCGAGAGGCCCGGGGAGCTGGCGGCGGCGCTCGAGCTGCTCCCCCGCTCGCGGGCGCTGTACCGCGAGTTCCTGGCGGGGCCGGAGCCGGAGGGGGCCGTCGCCTCGGCGGCGGCGTATTATTACCTCCTCAAGAACGCGTTCTCCGGGCAGGTGGGGTGCGGCTTCAGCGCGAGCAAGCGGTTCCCGGGGAAATACTCGATGCGGGCCGACTTCACGCGTTGGGCGCGGCGGCTCAATAAGGTAACGCTCGAGAACCTGGGCTACGAGGATTGCCTCCGGCGCTACGACAGCGCCGACACCGTCTTCTACCTCGACCCGCCTTACTTCGGGACCGAGCGCTATTACGGCGGCAACTTCGCGGCGGCCGACCACGAACGGCTGCAAGGGGTATTGGGGGGGAGGGCCGGCCGCTGGCTCGTGAGCTACAACGATTGCCCGGAGGTCCGGGCGCTGTATAGGGGGTACCACGTGGAGGAGGTCCGGCCGCGGTACAGCGCGGCCAAGGTGGCCGCCGCGGGCCAGCGGTCTTCCGCCGCCGGGCGGGAGGTGTGGATTACGAACTACTGAAGCCGCGGCCTACTCGAAGACGCCGAACGTGGGCGGCCCCACGGTCAGGCCGGCGAGCGAGGAGGCGCCGGCCTTTTCCTCTTCCGCGGCGAGTTCGCGGTACGCGGCATAACCGGCGGCGTCGGCGAACTCGGCCAACGTCAGTATGAAGTCGGGGTCGGTGGTGGGAGAGGCGACGGAGCGGGAGGCGGACAGGACGCGGGCGTCGCGACAGCTCTCCTGGCGGCGCTTGGCCGCCGCCTGCTCCTCCAGGATTGCCAGCGCCTGCGCCTCTTTCCCGGGGACTATTTTGTAAATAGCGACTTCAACGAGCATCTCGGATTCCTCCTGCCGAAGCGGCCCCCTATCATACGGCTCGTCGGGCGCGGGCGCAAGGGAGAAATTCGGGCCGGCGACCTTGCCGCCGCCGCCGGCCTGTGTTATCGTCGCGCCGTTGTGGCCTCGTACGTCGACTTGATACGGCTGGCCGGGCCGGTGGGAATCGCGGCGGCGGCCGTCGCCGCGGCCGCGGTGGTCGTTGCGGCCTCGGGTTACGTATTGGCGTTTACGGTGGGGCGGCGCCGGCCGCGTGGCCGCGCGATGAGGGTCTGGGAGGTTTCGGCGTTGGCCGTCGGGGCCTTGGGCTTGATCGTGGGCGTCGGCGGCACGCTCGTCGGCGGCGCCAACTTCGTCCGCGGCGGCGCGAGTTCCTCGCTGTTCGACGTCGGCGTCGCGGCGGCGGGGTTGGCGCAAATTTGCGTGTGCCCGGTCGCGGGTTCCTTAGCGGTGGCGTTGGCGCTGTTCGGATACGGTACGGTTCGGTTGCTCGTGGCGAAGTACGAGTAGGTTCGGTTCGGGTAAACGTCCTGCCCCCGCCGGTACGGAACGGCGGGATTTTCGTTATATGCGTTCGACGAGATTGGAAGATCGGGACGCTATTACGATTGACCCTCGGAGGGATATGAGGTAAGCTTGCGGCGCATCCGGAAGGGATATTTCACGTAACGGCAGGGACGGTTTTCGAAGAGGAGGAAGGATATGGAGCCGTTCAGACAGAACGTCGCGCTGGCGATAGACGGCGGCGGCATCCGCGGTACGATGGTCGCGAAGGCGCTGGCCGTCGTCGAGGAGAACGTGGGGAAGCAGTGCAACGAGATTTTCCACCTGTTAGCCGGTACTTCCACCGGTAGCATCCTGTCGGCGACCATAGCGGCCGGCCTCTCGGCGGCCGAGATCCACGGGTTGTACGAGGACCAAGGGCCGAACATTTTCAAGAAGAGCTGGCGATGCTTATTCCCGTTCAAGTACCTGGTCCACTACATATACCCCAGCGACTACTTCCAGGCGGTGCTGCAGGAGCACCTGGGCGAGATGACGATGGGCGACCTCTGGGCCGCCGAGCCGCAGCTGGACGTCGTAATTACCGCGCGCGACCTGGTTCTCAACAAAACAATCTTCATTAAGCCTTGGAAGGACGACTTTAAGGATTGGAAGCTCTGGCGCGCAGTGCTGTGCAGCTCGTCGGCGCCGACGCAAATGCCGGTGGTGGAGGGCCGCTACGTCGACGGCGGCGTCGGCTCCTACGCCAACCCCTGTTACATGGCGGCCTACGAGGCTAAGTTCTGCCTGGAGTGGCCCCTGGAGGAAACGACGCTCATAAGCCTCGGTACCGGCCGCTATCCCGGCGGCTTGGAGCCGTACCAGGCCGACCATTTCAACGCGTTCGATTGGGTCTTCCCGGTTATCGATACCTTCTCTTCCGACGCCTGCGTCCAGCAGGTGCGGTTGGTCAAGACGGTCTTCCCGGAGCTGGACTTCCGCCGCTTCGAGATGGACCTGCCGTATCCGATACCGATGGACGACACGAGCAGCATCGCCGCGTTGACGGACCTCGGCGAAGAGCTCGGCCACAAGATATTGAACGACCTCGTGGACGAAGAAGTTTACGCCGACGCTGGCACGCCGCCGTAACCGGGCCGCCCAATCAAACCCCGCCTCGCCGAGGCGGGTTTTTTTTACCCCGTTTGACCGGAGCGGCCCCATCGAGTAAACTTACTAATACGGACGGGACGCAGAGGGGAAAGGAGGCTCGATGAAGTCTGTAAACCGCACGACCCTGCCCACGCCTCCGCGCCGACCCCGGCCTAGAGCTCGACCCCTGACACTTCGGCCGTGGTTCGTCCTCCCCGCTCCGGGAGGAGCGTGGGCCGAGAGCGCGGAGCGGGCAGAGGCGAGAGGCGCCGCGAAGAAGTCGCGGTCTGGAAACCAATCCCCTCGCAGAAAAGAGCTCGTCGCCGAGGAGGGTAAGGCCGCCGGAGGCGAGGCGGTATTCGCCGGCGCAAACGCGCCGCCCGCGCGCCCAGCCGGAAAACGGTTGGTTATTAAACACGCCCGCCTCCACGCGTACGTCGACGACGTCGGCGCGGCGTGGGCCGCGATTCGCGAGGTGTGCGTGGCCTGCGCGGGGGAAGTGGCCAAC
>CP070633.1:1205949-1227969 GCA_020356085.1 Candidatus Coatesiibacteriota bacterium
CCGCACGACCGGCGACAATTCTTACAAAAACTACGCGATGACGTGCGCGCGTTTTATCGTCGATAACCCCATCGAGTACTCCTACCCGCTATACCTCACCAACTACCTCTGCGTCGCGTGGGCCGCCGGTAACCTCTACGAGTACGCGGTCAACGTCGGCGACGACGGCCTGAAAGCTACGGCCTTAGCTCTCGCCGAAAACGTGAAGCGAACGGCCGAGGAACAGCCGGCCTGGGCCATCGGCTCGTACGCGTGGGCGATGGCCGGAGGGGCAACGATCTGGGGCCTCCACTACTCGTACTTTCAGGAGCATCCCGGCGAGGAGGCTACCTGGACCGCGCAATACGCGCCGTACCTCCAAAAGCTGGTCAACCCCGGCTCCAACACCTGGGACAACGCCTGGAACGCCTGGTTCATGTTCGGCCACCACACCGCGTACACCGCTACGCACGACGGCCAGTATTGGACGAACTTCGAGAACGTCGCCGCCAACCTCGTCGCCCAGGATACCGACGGCGACGGCGGCATCCCGCCGAGCCAGGCCCTCGACGATACGCACGACCACACTTGGGTAACCTCCTACCTCTGCATGATGGGTATGGACCGGATTCTCCGTGGCCTCCGAATCGCCAACTTCACCGCGCAGAAAGGGCCCGGCGAAATCGTCGTTGGTTGGGAACCGGAGTTCGAACACCGCGCCGCCGGCTACAACCTATATCGCGAGGAGGTCGGAAAGGCCGGGCGACCCAAGCTTAACGAGGACCCCCTAACGGGCACCCCGACCTACTCGTTTAAGGACGAGCACGTCCTCCCCGGGACGACTTACCGGTATTGGGTGGAGGCGCGGGGGCCGGGCGGGCGCGCGCGGGTCACCGGCCCGTTGGAAGTTCAGGCGGGCGGCCTTCCGTGTAGCTTCGCGTTGGCGCAGAACTACCCCAACCCGTGCAACGGTAAGACGACGGTAGCTTTCTCCCTCCCCGCGGCCTCCAGCGCGACGTTCCACCTCTTCGACCTGGCCGGCCGCGAAGTATACCGGCTCGACGGGAGCTACGGCCTCGGCAAACATACGCTTCAGCTCGACCTCGACTTGCCGCCGGGAGTCTACCTCTACCGCCTCACGGCGGGCGAGGAGGAGGCCGCCCGGTCAATGGTCATCGTCGAATAAGAACACACGCCAAAAAACCCCGGCCAGACGGCCGGGGTTATTATTTTAGGCAAAAAACTTACTCGATAGATATCTCGACCCGCTCGTTTTTGTCGGCGTCTTCGACCGTAATGACGTCGCCGGTCCCCTTGTCGAGCAGGGCGCCGAGCTCGTCGAGGGCGATCTCCTTGTCGCCCATCCGGGCCTTGGCGTGCTCCGGCGCGAACTTGAGCGCCCACCGCGCCAGGCTGAGCGGGACGTTGACGTTAACGCTGGGCCGTGCGCTGTCGCCGCGGTACACGCGGATCTTCAGCTTTTTGCTCCGCGCGGAGGCTTCAACGCCCGCCGCGGCAGCGTCGCCCGCACCGGCGGTTTCACCCACCACCTCCAGGAGGCGGGCCGCCTCCTCGGCGGTGACCTTCCCCTCCTCCAACATCGTCAATATCTTCAACCTTTCGGGGGTTATCATTTCGGTTCCTCCTCGGTCGTTACGTGGACCTTGCAATGGGCGGCATCTATCTCGATGCGGGCGCGGGGCTCCCCCCGGGCGTAGACCATCGTATTGCCCTCTTTATTGAACGGGAGGTTGCTTTCCAGCTTGCTCGCCAGCGCCGTAACCTCGATCAGGCAGTTCTCGGGTGGGCGGGCCCAGGCCGCTACAACCTTGCCGTTCCCGAAATGCATCTTGTAATTTGCGGTCTCGGCCAGCGCCTCCGCCTTCAACTCCACCAGGCCGTTGCCGGCGTTGTAAGTGAACTTTTCCAACGCCCCGGCCGCCTCCGCCAAAACTTTCACGTTGCCGCCGTTGATCGCGAGCTCGCGGCCGCCGCGGCTCACGATCTTGCCGTTGCCGATATTGACGTCGGCGCGGGCGGCATCGGTGGTGACGTTCCCGTTTCCCAGATTGGCGCGGAGGGAGGTTATCCCCTCCGTCGCGAGCGGGCCGGTGCCGTAATTGACGGTAAAGGCGGCCTCGGCGGGGAGCGTAACGTCGAAGTCGACGGATACCTTCGCGCCGCGAAAGAGGTCGAAAATGCTTTTCGCGAAATCGGCCTTGACGTGCGCGCGGTGGTCCCGCTCCTCGAATTGGAGGTCTACCTTTTCAAGCAATTTCTTGGCCTCCGCGGCGTCGCCGGCGCGGGCGCGCACCGTCGCGACGACGAGCGTCGGCGTGCCGGCCCGGGCCGTAATGCGGCCCACAAAACTGTCCAACTGCAGCGCCGTGAGCGCGCCCTCCGGCGACCATTGCGTAATGTCGGAGAAGACGTTCCCCTCCTCCTGAACGTCGCCGAGTTCCCGTTCGGCGCCTTCCTCCCACGCCTCCAGGAACTCCTCGGCCTGGGCCGCCGTTATCTCGCCCCGCTCCAGCCGCTGCAAGATTTCCAATCTTTCGTCGTCAGCCATAACGCCACTCCTTAACGGTAAGTTCTCCGCGATTTAGATCTCTTTAAGGGCTTGGGCCGCCTCGGCCGCCGTCATTTCGCCGCGCTCCACGGCCGCCAGGACGTCGCTCCGCCGCGCGCGCAGCTCCTCCGCCGCGGCCTCGTCCTCGGCCACCGTAAAACCGAGCGCGCGGATAACGCCGTCGAGACGGGCCCGGACCGTCGGGTACGAGAGGCCAAGCTCCCGCTCCAACTCCTTGATATTGCCGCGCCGCCGCACGAACGCCAGCACGAACTCGGCCTGTTCGCCGCTCAGCGCGGCCAGTCGATTGGGCGCGAACCGGCCCTCCACCGCAGCCTCGCATTCGTGGCACGCGAACGCCGTAACGTCAATATTTCCCCCGCAAAAGGGGCAGTTTCCGGGTAATACGGGCACGACCGTCACCTCCTTCGTTCGCGTATTATTAACATAATTATTCCTATAAATCAAGAAAAATATTAATTATTAAGATTTCCGAGTTAATATAATTAATGCCGGTATTATTATTACCGCATCAGAAGCTAAAAGTTGCGTATATAACGTCCTTCGGGACCGCGAGGGCCGCCGGTTGGGCGAGTTTTTCTGTTGACAAAGGCCCGGAGGCCATTTAGTATATGAACCAATCCTAGAGGCAAAGGAGGCGACCCGACGGTGACCCACGCGTACTGGAAAACGTGATGCCCGCGGCGCGAGGCGCGCCCTACGGCCCGGCTCGGGCCCGGAAGTAATCCCAGGAGGAGGCGACGCGTGGGCGAGTCTGCGGATTAAGCCCCTTCGCCTGCGCGGGTAAACCGCGTCTGCGCCAGCGTCGCCCCCCGGGGTATCAGGACGCTGGTTTTTGTTTTGCGCTTTCCGGATACGATATCCGCCGGTGGCCCGGATCCAAACCACCCCCGGCCCGTGCGGACTTTACGCAAGGAAAGGGAGTACGGTAATGAGGACTTATTTTAAATTTTCTCTACTCGTGGCCGCGGCCGCGCTGGCGTCGGCCGCGTTCGCCCTCGAGCCGCCCGCGCTCTCCGGATTAATCTACACTCATTTCGGGTACGACCTATCGAGCGCCGAGGCGGGAGAGCTGGAAGGAGGCAGCGAGTTCGGCCTGGGCCGTTGTTACGTTACGGCCAAGGGCTCCGTCCACGAAAGCGTTAGCTACGAGGTGACCGCCGACGTGGGCCGCGACTCCTACACCTACTATACCTACGAACCGGAGTTCGACCCGGTAACCGGCGAAGTCATAGGCCTTATCGAAACCGCCCACACCCAAACCGGCAAGCTCGGTTTCTTCTTGAAGTACGGCTATTTCGACGTCAGCGACTTAATACCCAGCCATAACCTGCACGCCGGCCTGATCAAACCGCCGTTCGCGGGTTACGAACACAGCCTCTGGGGATGGCGGGTAATCCGGAGAAGCGCCTTCTTCGAGCGCGGCTACGGCGACACCGCCGACCTCGGCGTGGGCGTCGCCGGCGGCTTCGCCGACGGCCTGATCCAACACGATTTCGCGGTGCTGAACGGCGGCAGCGTGGGCTCGGCCGAGGACCCCTACTCCGGTAAGGACGTGGAGTACCGGCTGTCGGTCTTCCCGCTCGTCGGCGACGACGACTGGGCCGGCCTCTCGGTCAACGCCGTAGCCAAGCGCGAGAACCTGGGCGAGAAGGTCCCCGCGGGAGCCCCCAAGAACCCGGTAACCATCTACGGCGGCCTACTCGGCCTGAAGCACGCCTTCACCAACTTCGGCGCCGGCTACTACCTCCGCACCGCCGGCGAGGGCGCCACAAAATATGACGGCAACGTGATGTCGGTGTTCGCCACGGTCCACCTCCGCGCGACGGAGGGGATGACGGTCCACCCAATCGCCCGCTACGACATGGTCGAGCCCAACGCCGACATGGACGACGACGAGCGCACGCTCCTTATCGGCGGCGTGGGTTTCAAATTCTTCGCCGGCAAGTTGGCGCTCATACCAAACTACCAGACGGAGGCCTACAAAGAACGTGATCCGCTGACCGGCGCGACCGAGGACAAGTCCACCGACTACGCGTACCTCCACTGCCAGTTCAACTGGCCCTAAACCGGCGCCGCGGCCACGGACGGAAGGGATAGGGATCTAATGACCGGCCTTAAAGGTTTTTTCAGCTCGCGCTGGGGGCCTATCGCAACGGGCGTCGTCGTCGGCGTCCTCGCGCCGATCCTGGTCAAGCTCGGCAACCCCGGCAACATGGGCATCTGCGCGGCTTGCTTCACGCGCGACATAGCCGGCGCGCTCGGCCTGCACCGGGCCGGCGTCGTGCAATATATCCGCCCCGAGATCATCGGCTTCGTCCTGGGCGCGCTCGTCGCCTCGCTGGCCGCGCGCGAATTCAGACCGCGGACGGGCTCCTCGCCGTTCATACGCTTCTTCCTCGGCATGTTCGCCATGATCGGCGCGCTGGTTTTTCTGGGGTGCCCCTGGCGAGCGTACCTGCGCCTCTCCGGCGGCGACTGGAACGCGATCCCCGGGATCGCAGGGCTGGTCGTCGGCGTCTTGATCGGCGTAGTCTTCCTGAAGATGGGATTCAGCCTGGGCCGCAACCGCCCGGCGCCGAAGGCGTTGGGCTGGGCGATGCCCCTCCTGATGGTCGTCTTCCTGGCGTTTTTAATTTTCGCGCCGCAATTCGGCCGGGACGCCGAGGGCGCCGCGACCGGGCCCATCTTCTTCTCGGCGAAAGGGCCGGGAGCGATGTACGCGCCGCTGCTCTTCTCTCTGGCCGTCGGCCTGCTGATCGGAATTCTCGCGCAACGGAGCCGCTTCTGTACGATAGGTGCCATCCGCGACCTGGCAATACTCCGCGACGCCTATTTATTCTGGGGCGTGGTGGCGTTAATCGTAGCCGCGGCGATAACGAACCTGGCCCTCGGGCAGTTCAAGCCGGGATTCGCGGACCAACCCGTCGCCCACACCAACACGCTGTGGAATTTCGGCGGGATGGTCCTGGCCGGCCTCGCCTTCACGTTGGCGGGCGGCTGCCCGGGGCGGCAACTCTTCCTCTCCGGCGAGGGCGACGCCGACGCCGCGGTGTTCGTCCTGGGAATGCTCGGAGGCGCCTTCGTCGCGCATACCTACTCGACGGCCAGCTCGCCGGCGGGCGTCGGCGCGTTCGGGCCGATCATGGTCGTCGTCGGCCTAGTCTTCTGCCTCGTAGTGGGCCTGACGATGCGCGAGCGGAGGACGTAACCGGAGGTTATTCATGAACGACGTTACAATCGTGGACGCGCGCGGCCTGTCGTGTCCGGCGCCGGCCGTCGCCGCCAAGAAAGCGATGAAAACTCAAGGCAGCGGCCGGATCGAGGTCCTGGTGGACTCCGGTACGGCCCAGGATAACGTTACCCGCCTCGCCGAGGGCGCCGGGTGGAAGGTAACCGCCGAGGACCTCGGCGGGGGAGGCTGCAAATTAACGCTGGAGAAATAATTTACCTCGACCACGCCGCGACCTCCTGGCCGAAGCCGCCGGAGGTCATGCGGGCGATGGCAACGTACCTGGAGCGCTTCGGCGGCAACCCCGGCCGCTCCGGCCACCGCCTCTCGGTGGCGGCCGGCCGCGCCGTCTACGAGGCTCGGGAGACCGTAGCGGAGTTCTTCGGCGCGCCGGACCCCCTCCGCGTAATATTTACGCCCAACGCGACGTACGCGATAAACCTGGCGCTGCGGGGGCTCCTGGGCCCGGGCGATCGCGTCGTTACCTCCTCCGTCGAGCACAACTCGGTCATGCGGCCGCTCCGCGCGCTCGAAAAGGAGGGCGTCGACGTCGTCGTCGCCCGCTGCGACGCCGCGGCCGCCCTCGATCCGGCGGAGCTGGCGCGGGCCGTGACGCCGGGGACCAAGCTCGTCGTCCTCACCCACGCCTCCAACGTCACCGGGACGATACTCCCGGTGGCGGAGGCCGCCGAAATTGCCCGCCGCGCGGGCGCGCTCTTCCTGCTGGACGCGGCGCAGACCGCGGGCTACCTGCCGATCGACGTCGCGCGAATGGGAATCGACTTGTTGGCGTTCACCGGCCACAAGGCGCTGCAGGGGCCCTCCGGCACCGGCGGCCTGATCCTGGGGCAGGAGGTGGAGGCGGAGGCGCTGCGGCCGCTCTGCCACGGCGGGACCGGCAGCGCCTCCGAGTCGGAGGAGCAGCCGGCGGTCCTCCCCGATAAATACGAGGCCGGGACGCTGAACGCCGTCGGCCTGGCGGGACTGCGCGCGGGAATCGAGCACTTGACGACCGTCGGCCTGGAGGCGGTCCGCGGCCGCGAAGAGGCGCTGGCGGAGGCGCTGCGGGAGGGGCTGGCCGACGTCGCCGACGTCGCGCTCTACGGCCCCGCGGAGGCCGCGCGGCGCACGCCGGTGGTGTCAATCGGCCTCCCGGGGCGGCGCCTCGCCGACGTCGCGCTGCGCCTTGACGAAGAATACGGCGTCCTGGCGCGGGTGGGGCTGCAGTGCGCGCCGGCCTGCCACCGGACGTTGGGGACCTTCCCGGAGGGTACGATCCGGCTGAGCCCGGGTTTGAACACGACCCGCGAGGAGATCGACCATACCGTGGCGGCGATCCGGGAGATCGCCTCGGCGTGAGCGAGGCGTACGGCGTCGTCCTCTTCTTCACCACCTCCTCGGCGATCCGCGGCGAGAAGGTCGCAAAGCGGCAAGGTCTTCGCGTAAAGCTAATCCCGACGCCCCGCCAGCTCTCGAGCGACTGCGGCATGGCGCTCCGCTTCGCCTGGCGCGACGCCGACGACGTCCGCCGCTGTTTGGAGGAAGCGGGCGTGGAGAACGACGGCCTGCACCGTATTTAGGAACGCCGACCGAAAATAAGGTATATAAAAAGCCGGCCTGACGGCCGGCTTTTGCCGTTCGACAACCTTCTACTTAAACAGCGCCTTTATCTTCCCCGCCGAGGCGGGCGAAAGAAAACGGCGCCGCTGCGGCCCAGGCCGCGGCAACGCCGATCGCTATTCCCGTTAACCTCCTCGTTCCCACGAGGTCTTACCTCCGCCCCGCTCGTTAAACTACCGGTACAGCGCCCTCACCTTCCCCAGCGAGGCCGGCAGTACCGCCGGCGCCGTGCCGTTGATGTCGACCTGAAAGGCCCACCGGCCGCCGCTTATCTGTTGGACGCACCAGTACGAGCGGTGGTACGAGCGCGGGTAGCCGCGGGCGACAGTGGAGCCGTACGTCCCCACGCCCGGCACGACGAACGAGTCCACCAGCGAGCCGGTCCCGCGGTACACGTAGGTGTACCCACCGGCGCCGGAGCGACCCGCGACGACGTATCCGCCCCCTTTGCCGTCGTAGGCCGGCGAGGAGGCCAAGCCGCCCAGCACGCCGCCGACGTAGAACTGGTTCACCAAAACGTCGTTGAGCGTGTAACGAAAGACGTGCTCGCCCCGGGCCAGGTAGTAGCGTATGCCGCCGGGATGGTACGCGAAGGCCGTCGTATCGGAGGGGAGCGGTTTGGAGTTGACGAGTTCGCCCTCCTTCGTATACGTCAACAGCATCTTCGAACTCGAATCGAAGACGTCGATATAACCGTTACCCAACAGGCTGTAGTCGGCGTCGCTCGCCGCGGCGGCCCCCTCCAACACGACCGAGCGAACCAACGAGCCGGCCGGCGTGTACGTGCGTAGGTAGTCGGCGCCGTCCGTATATACGACCGCGTAGAGGTAGTCCCAGTCGCGGAAGATCCCCTGGGCGCGCGGCGTCCCGATGCCCGTTAGGCGGAAGGAGCTTATAACGGAGCCGACGTCGGCCCAAGCCGCGGCGGCCGTCAGGAGACATATTATCATAACGGCTCTACGTTTCATCGAGCCTCCCTGGGTGGCGTAAATGGGACGTTGATATAGGGTTACGTTAAATTATAACCCCATATCGCGCCGTCGTCAAGGCTCAGCGGCGCAGACGCTGCCTACGACAACCGCCCCTCCTACCTAAACACCGCCTTAACGCTCCCCCACGACGCCGGCTCCACGGCCACGTTCACGTTGCCGAGGTCGATCTCGTAAGCGAACCGGTCGCTCCCCACGGGCACGGCGCACCAGTACGTCGTTTTGGGGGTGTAGCCGGTACCCGGGCCGCATACCGCACCCACCGCCGGCCCCGGCACGTTAAACGACCGCACAATACTGCCGCCACCGGTATAGGCCGTCGTCCGCCCCGTACTACGGTTCGCCACCAGCACGAACTCGCCGGCCGCGTCGTTAAAGCGCCCCGTCGCCGCGATTACCGTGGCCGAATAACTCACGTCGAAGCTGCCGACCATGCTCCCCGCGAGGGTGTAACGGTAAATCTGGGCGCCGGTGTGGGTATAATAATACGGACTGCCCGGGAAATGGGCGTACCCGACCGTACTCGCGCCGACCGGCCTGGAGCGGACGAAGGACCCGGAGACGAGGCGGTATTCGAAAATGCGGTTGGACCGCTCGAGCACGCCGAAGTACGCCGGCCCGAGCGGGCTGTGGTCCGCGTCGCCGGCGTTCGTCAAGCCGGGAAGCGACACCGTCCTTACCAACGAGCCGTTTACCGTGTATTGCCGGAGCGTGTTCGTCCCCGCGACGCAGTACACGTAGTTCACGTCGCGGTAGATGTTGCGGGCCTGCGACATCGGGAACGACGATATGACGTCGCCGAGGGCCCCGTCCGCCGGGGCGGCAATACTGCCGATTACCGCCACCAACGCTACTAACGCCAACGCTTTCGACTTCATGATCCCAACCTCCTTCGGATTAAATTAACCTAGCCCCGTTAATGGAATTCCTACCCCGTCGAGACTACCTCCCAAAAACGCCCCTCTACCGGAACAACGCCTTCACGCGGCCCAGCGACGTCGGGGAGACGGCATACTCCGTATCTCTGAAGTACTGGATGCGGTCGTTAAATGAATCGACGACGTAGACTCTATCGCCCCTAGAGTTAGCGGCTACGCCGCACGGGAATAAAAATTGGCCGTTACCCGAACCCGGCGAACCCCACTTGCCGAGAAAGGAGCCGCTCGACGTAAAATACTGGAGGCGGTGATGCCTGAAGTCTGCCACGAAGACAATGCCTTTGCGGGTCACGTCGACGTCCGCGGGCATGTTGAATTGGCCGTTGCCCTCACCCGGCGAGCCCCATTGGCCGAGGAAGGACCCGGTCGCCGTGAAATATTGGATCCGGTGGTTCCCGCTATCCGCTACGTAGACGTTGCCGTTAGCGGCCACGGCGACGCCTCCGGGGCTACGGAATTCGCCCTTCCCCGTACCATCCTTACCCCACGTACCGAGGAAAGAGCCGCTCGAGGTGAAATATTGGATGCGGCGGTTCCTGCCGTCCACGACGTAAACGTTCTTATCGGGGGCCACCGCTACGCCGACCGCGAATTCGAATTGGCCGGGGCCGGTACCTCGCGACCCCCACTTCCCCAGGAACGAGCCGCTGGAGGTGAAGTACTGGACGCGGTGGTTAAAACCGTCGGCGACGTAGACAAACCCGGTTGAGGCCACGGCTCCGTGGTATGGAAGATTGAACGAGCCGTTGGACGAACCGTACGAGCCCCATTTGCCGAGGAAAGAGCCGGTCGCGGAAAAGTATTGGACGCGGTGATTATAAAAATCGGTAACGTAAACCGCGCCGTCGGAGGCGACGGCTACGCCGCGGGGAAGATCGAATTGGCCGTTGCCGGTGCCGGGGCCGCCCCACTTCCCCTCGTATACCCAAGCGCCCCAAACGTAAACGCCGGCTAAAACTAGCACCGCCAGCGTAATAATCCCTAACTTATTCATCCGCCTCCTCCTCTCTAATTGCTAACCCCTTCATTAATAAATTAGCTAATAGTTTTTAATCTGTCAAGTAAAAAAGCCGCCCTTCCGGACGGCTTTTTCAATCGTATTAATCGCCGTTATTTCTTTAACGTCTCGCCGCACTCCGGACAGAACTTGTCGGCGTCGTCGACGGCCTCGCCGCACTTCGGGCAGTGGCCCGAGACCGGCAGCTCCTTGCCGCACGAGCCGCAGAATTTGGCCTTCGCCGGATTATCCGCCTGGCATTCCGGGCAGATGATAAGCGTCTCATCCGGCAGGCCGATCTTATTGCCGCAGCCCGGGCAGAAGTTGGAGCCGGTCGGCATCGGCTGGTTGCACTTGGGACACGGCTGCTCGGTGGTGGTGCGCATCGCGCCCACCATCATCTGGGCCATGGAGAGGCCCATGCCCAGGCCGACGCCCATGCCCATGCCCTCGCCGGCGCCGCCGCCGCTCTGCTCCGAGGCCTTCTCCACCGCTTTCGCGGCTTTGAAGCGGTAGTACTGCTCCAGGTTGCCCACCGCGGCCATGCCGGTCCGCTCGTCGATGACTTTCTGAACCTCGGGAGGAGGCGTGATGGCGTTGACGTAGAAGTCCGTAACCTCGATGCCGTACTTGCCGAAGTCGTCGCGGACGCGGCTCTTCATGGCCGAGCCGAGCTCGTCGTACTTCGCCGCCAGGTCGAGCACCGAGGTCAGCACCTCGCCCAGCACGTCCTGGAGCCGCGCGGTGATGATGGAGCGCAGGAAGCCCTCGATGTCGCGCGTCTCGAGCCGGCCCTCCGTTCCCACGACCTTATTGACGAACAGCATCGGGTCCGTAACGCGGACCGAGAAGATGCCGAAGGAGCGCAGGCGAACCATCGCCAGTTCCTTGTCGCGGAAGAGGATGGGCTCGGCGGTCCCCCATTTCAAGTCGCGGATCGGCCGCTTGTTGACGAAGTAGACCTCCGTCTTGAACGGACTGCCGTCGGTGATGTGTTTGCCGACGAGGTCGATGAGGAGGGGGACGTTGCCGGTGGTGAGCGTGTGGCGGCCGGCGTCGAAGACGTCGTAGCCCTTGCCGTCCCGGAAAAATACGCCCCATTGATTCTCGCGGACGATGAGCTGGCTGCCCAGTTTAATTTCGCCGGAACCGACCGCGGGCCACCGTTGAACGATGGCGTCGGGGCCCATGTCTACGGATTCGATGACGTCGAAGATGGCCATTTTACGTCACCCCCAGTATGGTTTCCTGGCGCTGGTCGAGTTTGCCCTCGAACGCGCGGAGTTCGGCTTTCAATTCGTCGAGCGGCCCTTTGACGTCGGCGCCTTCGTTCGCCGCCGCTCCGACCGCCTCCGTCTTCTCCAGAATAACGTCGATAGCTTTCGCCAGCGCCTCGTCGAACTCGTACAGCTTGTCGAGCGCGGCCTCGTCCACCCGCACCGCGTCGAAAAAGCCGGCGTACCCGTAGGAGGCGAAGCCCAGCCGGTCGGTTACGCCTTCGTAGAGGAGGTCGACGCGGTCGACGTCGTCGAGGGATTCCAACTTCGCCTCCTCCGCGAGCTTGTCGCGGACGTCCTTAATCCGCTCCCGGCCTTGCTTGAGTCGGCCGGCCAGGTGCTCGCGCAGAAGCTTGTCGGCCTCCCGGCGCGTCTCTTTCTCGGCGTAGCCGCGGTACCCCGGGATGTATTTCATCATCCAGTCGATAATTCCCCGGCGCTTCCCGGCTACCTCGTCCCGATAGTCCATACGCTACGCTCCCGCTTTGAAGTAGTGAGCAATTATGAAAAGCTCCTTCTCGTTGTAGTATCTGAGGGCCGTCACGCCTCGCCGGCGCGGCCCTACGTTAGGTCCTTGGCCAGCGCGAGGCGCCGGCTCCTCGGTTCCATGCCGAAGGAGGCGGCGAGCTTCGCCGCGGCCTCGTTGTCCTCGTAAACCTCGCACTCCACCTCGCGGGCGCCGCCTTCCCGGAGGACGCGCAAGGCCTGTTTTAAAAGCTGGAGCGCCAAACCCCGCCGGCGCGCCTCCGGCCGCGTGCCCACGTGCTGCAGGTACGGCTTCCCGTCGCGGTCGGTCGTAAACAGGAAAGCGAGCACCCGGCCCTCCTCCACGTACGCCAGCGACGCCCACGGCCCCCACTGCGACTGCGTTATCATCCCGTAGAGGTCGTCCTGCGTCCGGGGCATGTCCGGGAAGCACTCGTTGAACGCCTCGGTAATCTCGCCGAGCGAGGCGTTAACGATGGGCACGACGTGCTCGTCCGGCGGCGCCTCCATCGGCTCGTCGCCCCGCCCCCACGACACTACTTTCCCCACCTCCCGGAACCCCAACCGCTTCGCGAACTCGATAAACTTCCTGTCTTCCTCCGGCGTCTCCGGTGCCAGCAAGCGCCTCAGGCCCAACTCCCGTGCGCGCTCCTCCCAACTCGCCATCAACTTCCCGCCCAAGCCCGACCCCTGCGCCTCCTCCTCCACGCAAATCAGGCAAATCGCCGCCGTCTTTTCGCCGTCGTAGTTGTGAAAGACCAGCGCCCCCCGGACTTCGCCTTCCGCCTCCGCGACCAGCGATCCTTGGGGAGTCGCCCGCGGATGGAGAAACGCCATCCGTTGGAGCTCGAGGCTGGTGGTGGGCCACCCCGGCGGCGCGAACTGGGGCTTGTTGTCGTGAACCAGCTGCCACACCGCCCGCAAGTCCGCCGGTTCCATCGGCCTAATCGTTACCTCTCCCATGAGTCCGACTCCGGCCGGCCCGACAAACGTAACGCTAAAATAATATATCGGCCGGTATCCCGCAAGCTAAATCGCCGGGGCCGGCGGCTAGCCCTCCGCGAACTCCTTGACCAACGCCAGACGCTTCCGCCCCGGCTGCATCCCGAAGGAGGCGGCCAGCTTGGCCGCGGCGACGTTGTCCTCGCGCACCTCGCATTCCACGACTGCCGCGCCCCCCTCCTGGAGAACGTGCAGCGCGTGCTTCAACAGCGTCAACGCCAAGCCGCGCCGCCTCGCCTCCGGCCGCGTGCCCACGTGCTGCATGTACGGTTTCCCCTCCCGGTCCGTCGTGAATAAAAACGCCACCACCCGCCCCTCCTCGACGTACGCTACCGACGCCCACGGCCCCCACTGCGATTGGGTGAGTAACGCGTACAGGTCGTCCGAGGTCCGCGGGTGGGCGGGGAAGCACTCGTTGAAAACCTCCGTAATCTCGCTCAGCGGCACGTTGACGATAGGTACGATATGGTCGTCCTCCGGCGCCTCCGTCGCCCCGCCTCGCCGCACCCACGATACGATGCGTCCCCGTTCCTCCAACCCGAACCGCCAGGCGGCGGTGATAAAGTCCTGATCCTCCTCCGGCGTCTCCGGGACGAGCAGGCGCTGGAGTCCCAACGCCCGCGCCTCCTCCTCCGCGCGCCCAAGCAGCCGTCGCTCGAGATCCCGGCCCCCCGCTCCCCGGTCGAAGCATATCAACGTTAAAACGGCGGTGCCTTCCTCGCGATAGTCGTGGAACACCAGCGCGCCGCGTGCCTCGCCGCCGACCTCCGCCAATATCGAACCTTCCCGGCACGCCCGGGGGTGGAGAAACGCGAGGCGCTGCAGCTCGACGTTACTTACCGGCCACCCCGGAGGGGCGAACTCCGGTTTGTGGTCCTGGACCAGCTGCCACACAAGGCGGAGGTCCGCGGGTTCCATCGGCCGCAACGCTACCTTGTCCATAAATCCGATCTCACCCCGGCGGGTAAACTTACCGCTAAATTAATATACCGGCCGTTGCGCCGCAAGCCAAATCGCCGCCGGCGCCTAGCGGGGCGCCGGCTTGGACCACCCAGCCGTAACGAACGCTTTATCCGAAGCCTCGTAGCTGTCGGCGTCGCCCGCGCTCGCCACCAAGAAGACGACGAAGCGCGAACCGGCCGGGTACGCCCACCAATCCTCGATCGCGGCGTAGGGAATCGTCAGCGACGTCCCGTACGCCGGGTGGCGGAAATTAGAGAAGACCTCGCCCGTTCCCGGAGCCGAGAAGCGCTCCAGCCGGTCGGCCGGCACCAGGAAAACGACGTACCCGCCCTCCGCGCCCTCCACCGGCTCCCAGGTAACCTCCAGCGCCTCCGCGCCGGCGGCGAGCCCTAGGCCGGGAGGCGGTTCGAGCTTGTAAACGAGCAGCCCCGGCGCCTCCGCGGCCGTGGCCGCGGCGCGGTTCCCGCGGCCGTCTTCGGCGATGAGCGCGACCTCGCCCCCGGTGCAGGAGGCTACCTCCTCGCCCCGGTATTCGCGCCGCCACGTAAATATCCCGTCGCCCGCGGCGGCGTCGGGAGATTCGCCGTCGTCGGCCAGTTCTATCTCCCCGCCGTCGGGCAGAGTCGCGAGGACGGCGGCGAGGTCCAGGTCTCGGTCCCGCGCGGCGGCCGACAGCGTCATTACGCAGCGCGCCTCGCGGCCCGCCTCGGCGGCGTAGTTGTGCAGCCGGGCGTTCGCTGCCGACACCGAGGGGCCGTAGGTCAGCGTGAGGTCGACCGCGCGCGCGGAGGCGGCCCGCACGTCGACCGGCGCGGAGGCGACGCCCGCCGGTTCGCCGCGGCGCCAGCGGCCGTCGCCGTCCTCGTCGAGCCGCGCGACGACCTCGTACGTACCCGGAGCCAGGTCCTCTAACGTGTAGCGGCCTTCCTTATCCGTCAGCGCCAGCGCCAGGGGCCGCCCCTCCTCTCCCGGCGGCGTCGCCGCCACCAACGCCTCCTCCGCCGGCAGCTTCTCGAACCATACGACGCCCTCGATTTCGCGCGCCGGCCGGGGCGCCGCCGTCACCTCGAACGGGACCTCATAGAAATCGCCCCAGTTGCCGGAGGCGTCGCGGGCGTGGAAGTACGCGACGTGGGGCCCCCGGTCTTTCACGCCCCACCGCCCGAGGTCGAGCAAATACCGCTCGGCCGTCGCGCGCGGGGTCGTATTCCACGCCGCGCCCACCGCCAAGAGTTCCAGGCCCGTCCCGTCGGACCAGACGTCGTCGAAGAACACCTCCGCCCCGCCCACGGCCGAACCGTCGGCGTCGGCGAAGGTCGCGCGGAGGTAGCACCCGGGCTGACCCGCGGTCGGATCCGGCGATATCGTCGCCGCCTCTACTACCGGGCCGGCGACGTCGGCCTGCGTCAGCACCACCTCCGCGTTCTCCAGCCGCTCGCCCCCCAGGAAGTTGGGCAACGCCGCCGCTTTGCCTCCCGCGAAGCCGTATCCGCCGACGAACTCGTATCCCTCCTCGCCGTCGGCGTCCAGCGTCGCCACCAGATAGTACGTCGCCTGTGCCTCCGAGTTGGGCGGGATCCCGGCGAGAACGAATTTCCCCTCCTCGTCGGCCCGGCCCCAGGCCACGTGACGCGCGCCCTCCGCCCCCGGCCTCGGCGAAAGCGACACGCCGAGCTCCACCTCCGCCGGCGAGAGCCCCTCCTCCGGGAGGCGGACGACGCCGGTGACGGTTACCTCCTCGCGGTCCTCCAACGTCGTAAAGGAAAAACGGTTTTCGCGATACAGCACGTTCCCGGCGAGGTCCGTGCAGCGGTCCGCGACGACGCAGAGGTACCTAGTCGCGTAGTCCAGGCGCCGGCTCGGCCGGAGGCGCAGCCGCGGCCCCTCATACTCCCCCTCCGTCGGCACCGCGGCGCCCAGGTCGTCGTAGAGCACGACGACCTCCGCCGGTCCGGGCTCCGCGGCCAGCACGTCCGTAAATTCGACCTGGATCTCCGGGAACAGGCCGACCTGCTCGGCGCCATCCGGAGGGTACGTCGCAACCACCGCGGGGGGCTTATCGTCGACCTCCCGCGACCCCTCAAACTCGGCCCGGTTGTCGCGCTCGATCGCGTTGCCGCACGAGGCGTCGGCGACGTTGCGCGTTAAAAGCTGGTACTCCACCCCGGCCTGTTGAGTCTCCGTCACGAGCGTCACGAGGTCCGGCCGGACGATTACCGCGGCCTCCACCGCCAGCGGCCGCCCCGCCTCGTCGACGATGGCGTAATTCTCGAGCTCGCGGAGGGTACTCGCCTCCATCGCCTCCGAGAAATAGACGTCGACGTGGTTCGCGTCGACGGTTTTTGCTTTTTTAAGCCGCGGCGGCTTGTCGTCGGCGAGGCGTTCGCGTCCGGGCGGGAGCGCCACCCGCGCGCACCCCGCCGCGAGCGCCGCGATCGCTATCAGCGCGAGCGCTTTCCCTCTCATATCTCCTCCGGCTCCGGTTGGCACCCGGGGCAATACCACGTACTCCGCCCCGGCGGCCACCGGAGGCGCTCGACGGCCGCGCCGCACCGCCGGCAACGCTCGCCCTCCCGGCCGTAGACGGCGAGAAGTTTGCCGAAGTCGCCGCGAGCGCCGGTCGGCGTCACGTAGTCGCGGAAGGTCGTGCCGTTGGCGCGGATGGCGCGCCGGAGTACCGTCCGCGTCGCGCGATGGAGACGCCGGAGCGCCGCCTCCGGGAGGTCGGCCGGCCGCGCGCGGGGGTGAATCCCGGCGCGATGCAAAATCTCGTCGGCGTAAATGTTCCCGATCCCCGCGACCACGCGTTGGTTGAGCAAGAGCGGCTTCAGCGCGCCGCGACGGCGCGCTAGCGCCTCCCGGAACGCCGGCCAGCCAACGTCGACGGCGTCGGGGCCCAGGCGTTCCTCGCACCACCGCGCGACCTCTTCGGCCGGCGCGAGCATCGTCGTGGCCTCCCGCGGCGGCGCCAATCGGCCGAGCCGCCGCGGGTCGACGTATACGAACTCGGCTCCTTCGAACGTCAGGAGGAGGTGCGTATGTTTGGGCAACGGCCCGGCGGGCCGCGGCCGGACCTGGCCGCTCATCCCCAGCGAGACCAACAGCGTCGTGCCGTCGTCGAAGTGGATAAGGACCTTCTTGGCGCGCCGGCGGACGGAGGCGACGCGAGCCCCGACCGGATACCTTACCTTACGTTCGCAGATCCCTTTCCGCAAACACCGGGCGGCGAGGAGGCGCCGGCCGCGCACCTGGCCGTCCAGGCCGCGGGCAATCGTCTCGGCTTCTGGCAACTCGGGCATCTATACTTGTCCGCTACGCAGCTTACCCACCAGCGCCGCCACGTCGTCGAACATCTCGCGGCGGATATATTCCTCCAGGCCGGCGACGATCTCGGCCGGGAGGGCCGGGTTGTCGAACAGCGCCGTCCCCACCTGGACCGCGCGGGCGCCGGCGAGGACATAGGCCGCCGCCGCCTCCCAGCCGTCGACGCCGCCGGAGGCGATCACCTCCGCGCCGGTCTCGTCGTACACGCGGTGGACGAGCCGGAGCGTGACCGGACGAATCGCCGGCCCGGAGAGGCCGCCGTAGACGTTGCCCAGCACCGGCCGCCGCGCGCGTACGTCCACCGCCATCGCCGGGAGCGTATTGGCGACGGTGAGCGCCTCGGCGCCGCCGGCCAGCGCGGCCTTCGCTGCCGGCACGATATCCGTAAGCATAGGAGCCAGTTTCACCCACAGCGGCTTCGTCGTCACCTCCCGGCAGCGGGCGACGAATTCGCGCAGGCCGTCGGCGTCGGCGCAAAACGCCATGCCCCCCGCCCGAACGTTGGGGCACGAGACGTTAAGCTCGAGCGCGGCCAACCGGCCTTCGCCGTCCAGCGCCGCGCACACCTCCCGGTACTCCTCCGGCTCGCGGCCGACGACGTTGGCCACGACGGCGCACGGCAGGTCGGCCGCGGCCGGCAGCTTTTCGGTCAAGAAAACGTCCAGGCCTACGTTCTCGAGGCCGATCGCGTTAAGAACGCCGCACGGAGTTTCCATCAGGCGGGGAGGCGGGTTGCCTAGCCAAGGTTCCCGCGCCACGCCCTTGAGGACCACCGCGCCGACGGCGGCGAAGTCTACCAGCTCGCCCCACTCCGGGCCGTAACCGGCGCAGCCGGAGGCTAGGATAACCGGCGTTCGTAAATCGACGCCGCCGGCTCGTATAGCGACCGCCGAATTCATACCTCCTCCGCGAGGCGCAGCCAATCGAGACGCGAAGCCTCGATCACCGGCCCCTCCTGGCAGACCGCAAGATACCCGCCCTCCGGCTCGCGCGCCGGGACGGCGCAGCCGCGGCACGCGCCGACGCCGCACGCCATTCGCTCCTCCATTACCACGTACAACCGCGCCTCCTCCCCCAGCGACCGGAAGAGAGCTTGGTACATCGGCCGCGGCCCGCAGGCGACTACCGCCCGGGCGTACGGCGGCAGCGTCTCCGCCATCGCCGCGGACATTAACTTCTCTTGGCCCGTCGCCGCGCCTGGGAGGTGCTCCGTCGCCAGCCCCCGTTCGCCGCACGAACCGTCCTCCGTTACGTACGTCGCCTCGACGCCGAGGGTCTCCAGGCGGCCGCGGCCGTAAAGCGCGGCCTCCGTCGCCGCGCCGAAGAGAAGCTCCGGCTGCCGGCCGGCGCGCACCTCCTCCGCCACGGCGAAGAAGAGCCCCGCCACGCCGACGCCGCCGGCGACGTAGAGGGCCTCGGCCGGAGGAGAGAAGGTTTGCCCCAAAGGTCCCAGCAAATCGAGCTTCTCGCCGACGGCGACGGCGCCGAGCCGCGCCGTCCCCTCCCCCACCGGCCGGATTAATACCTCCACCTCCTCGCCCCGAGCGTCGAAGACCGAGAAAGGCCGGCGGAGCGCGAAGCCCCCGCCGGGCACCCGGACCAGGAGGAACTGGAACGGCCGGACCGCGGCCGCCAGCGCCGGCGAGGCGAGGCGGAGGAGGCACGCCTCCCCTTGGGGTTCGACGGCGACGACGGTCGCAGTTTCGCGGAGATAGGCCATACGTTACGTCCGCGCCCGGTAGAGCATCCCGAGCCCCAGCAGGCCGAAAATCGTATCCGGCAAGAACGCGGCCACGAGCGGCGGCAGCGTCCCGTCCTGGCCGAACGCCCGCCGCACCGCCAGCGCTCCCCATAGCATGAAGCCGAGCAGTAGAGCCAGGCCGAAGCCGTACGCCAACCCCGCGCGGTGACTCTGGAGCGCGAGCGGCGCGCCGATGAAGATAACGATGAAGTTGGCCAGCGGCACCGAGATTTTCAAGTACAACTCGACGCGCTCTTTGGTGGCGTCGACGCCCGACGACTCGAGGTCGGTAATGTAGGAGGCGAGCTCACTGAATTTCATCGTCTCCGGACTCTTCTCTTCCCGCATGAAATCGGCGGGCGTTTCCGGGATGTCGAAGTACTCCTTGTCGAAGTACGTCACGCCGATGTCGCCGCCGGCGCGAAAGGTCCGGACGGAGCCTTCGCGGAATTGCCAGCGGTCGCCACGCCAAATCGCCTCCGCGGCTACTATAAGGCGCTTAATCTCACCCGTCTCCGATTTCTCCATAATGCGAATATCGCGCATTTGGTTCCGGATGCCGTCGAAGACGCGGATGTAGTAGAAACGCCCCTCCTCGCCGCGATAGGCCAGGTTTATGCGTCGGATCGTCTTGAGGAGCGGAAGCCGCTTAATGTGAACGGTCTCGATTTCCTCTTTTTTGGAATCGGCGTACGGGACCACGGTCTCGCCGAAGAGGAATACGGCGCCGCTGATGATTAGGCCCAACGCGATGACGGGCCATATTACGCGGCGCAGACTCAACCCGGCCGCGGTCATAGCGGTAATTTCTAAATTCCGCGAAAGCGTCCCCAGCGAGAACAGCACGCCCAACAGCACCGCGATCGGATTTATCCACTTCACGATATAGGGGATCATAAAGAGGTAATATTGGACGATGACGCCGAGGGGGACGTTATACTCGAGGAATTTCGAGACTTTCTCGAAGAGATTGACGACGAGGAAAATTACGATGAACGCGGAGAGCGCGGCGAACCACATCCGGAAGAACTCCGTCGCGAGGTAGCGATCCAGGATGCGCGGCCCGATTTTCACCGCCGGCTCTCCTCCGCCATGCGGGCCTCCTCCTCCCGCGCCCACCGCGGCTTCCGCTTCCTCAGAATGGTCCGGACGAGGGGCCACCGCCGCACGTCGAGGAAGCGCAGCGCGGGCAGCGTTACCATGCCGTGGGCGGCCCGAATCAGCAGCCACACGCCGAGCGCCGTAAGCAGAATATTGGGAAGCCACATCGCCAGGAACGGCGGGATCATGTCGCGGTCGCCGAACGCCTCCCCGGCCAGCAGCATAATGTAATATACGAGGAAAAAACCGATCGAAAAGCTGAACCCGGCGCCTTTGCCCGCCCCCCGGACGACGACGCCCAGCGGCGCGCCCACGAGGATTAGCGCCGCGCAGGCGAACGGGATCGCCGTCTTCTTGTAAACTTCCACCAGATACTCGTTCTTGCGGCGGGTGAGCATCTCGATCTGCTGGAACTGGTACTTCTCCTCGATGTACGTCGCGGCCGGCTCGGCCGCCGTCATCGCGATGCCCTCGTCCAGCTTGGCGACGGCGTCCCGCATCTCCGCCGTCGTCATCTCGCGGTCGCCTTTAGCGGCGTGCGCCGTCCGGACCAGCTCCGAGTCGAATTCGAGGTTGACGGTCTGGCGGTCGAAGCGGAGGCGGCGATACGTATCCGGGTTGTCGGGGGAAACCTCGTGCATCTCGCCGTCGTAGAGCTCCAATACGACGACGCCGCGCACGTTGCGGGAGGCGACCTTGCCGCGGTCCGCGACGATAGTACTCTTGAGACGGCCTCCCTCCATCTGGAAAATAGTCACGTTGTGCATTTCGCCGGTACGGTCGTCCATCTCCTCGATGTAGAGCTCGTACCCCGGGAAGTCCTGGATGAAGACGCGCTCCTTCAACTCGAGGTCCGGCCGCTTCATGCCAATAGACAGCATGAGGTCTTTGAAGCGCAGGTTGGACTCCGGCACGACGCGGTCGATAAAGAGGTACATCCCGGCGGCGATTACCAGGCCGGCGACGAGGACCGGCCAGATCAACCGGTACAGGCTGACGCCGGCCCCCCGAAGGGCCGTTATCTCGTTGTCGGCGGAGAGGCGGCCGAAAGCCATGAGCGAGGCCACCATCACGCCCATGGGGACCGTCATGGCCAATAGCGAGGGGAGGAAATAGGAGAACAGCTCGCCGACCGTGAGAACGTCCACGCCCTTCGAGATGATAAGTTCCATCATCTTGAAAATACGGGCGAGTAGCAGGACCAGGGTCGCCGTAAAAATAGCGAAGACGAACGGCCCGACGTGCTCGCCGAGGACATATCGGTACAGAATCTTCATGGTGGGCGCCGAATCTTGTTAATATACTATAAACGCGATACGGCGTAAAGTTCAAACCCCCTCCGGCCGTTGCCCCTCTTACCGAACCGACTTCGGCGGTTATACTTGACTATTATACACATATATATTATACTAAAGGCCAGGTGATGGGACATGAGAACGATTATACTCAGCGTTGCGTTAGTATTGGCGGGAGGGGCCTGTAAAGGGGGTTCCATGCTCGAGAAAAACGCCGTCGGCGTAAACGCGCCCGAGTTCCCCACGTACGAGGCGGACCGGTGGATCAATACGGCGCCGCTGACGATGGCGGCCCTCCGCGGCAAGATAGTCGTCATCGATTTCTGGGAATACACCTGCGTTAACTGTATCCGAACGCTGCCGTACGTTACGGAGTGGCATCGCCGCTACGCCGACTACGGCGTCGTCTTCGTCGGCGTCCACACGCCGGAATTTACTTTCGGCCGCGACCGCGCGAACGTCGCCCGGGCCGTGGAGGAATTCGGG
>CP070633.1:1228069-1233683 GCA_020356085.1 Candidatus Coatesiibacteriota bacterium
ACGGCCCACGAGCAATTGTGAAAATAATAACGATTTTGGGCGGAATTAAAACGCCGCTGCGGCCGCGGCGTCGCCTGTAACAACTTACTTCCTATAATAACACAATTAACAACCGTGGGCAAATAAAAACCGTACGTAGGCCGAAAACCGCGCGGCGGGCGTACGATATTTAATCCCCTTCGCGGCGCAACTTATGGCCTCGCCGTCCCGTATTTAATATATAATCCCCGGAAGGAGTCCTAATGTTCAGAACTTGGTTGCCGCTAATCCTTTTGGCCCTCCTCGTTGCGGCCGGCGGCGCGGGCGGCGAGGAATGGGTAATCACCGCCGCCCGCGTCGAGACGCCCCCTGTCGTCGACGGCGTCTGGGAGGAGGTCTGGCACCAGGCCGAGCCCGCGAAGGGGTTCCGCCAGTTCCGGCCGGAGTTCGGCGCGCCGGCCGAGGCCGACACCGACGTCTATTTTCTGTACGACAACCGGGCGCTGTACGTCGGGTGGGTGTGCTACGAGCCGGATGTGGAGCACCTCGTCGCCACCGCCTCCGTCCACGACATGATCCTCAACTACGACGACTGCGTGGACCTCTTTTGGGACGCCAACAACGACCGCAACACCTGCTACGATCTCATGGCCAACTACTGCGGCGTCAAGTACGAGGGCATCGGCTATCGCGGCGGCCAGGATTGGGACGCCGGGTGGGACGGCCCCTGGGAGGCGAAGACCTCCGTCGGCGAGGGGGCGTGGTACGTCGAGATGGCAATTCCGTGGGCCTCCGTCCGGTACGACCGGAAGGCCTCCTCCTTCGGCGTCCAGTTGTCGCGGTACCGCATTACGCATTACGAGAATACGTTTTGGGCCGGGGAGGACGTTTCCATTAGCCGTGTGGCCTCTTACGGCCGCCTGGAGGGGTTCGAGGACTTGCCGCGTCCCCGGCCGTTCCAGTTCACGCCGTACGCCACGGCCCGGGCGGAGGACCGTAACGCCACGCCGGCCTATAACTACGAGCCCACCGACGGCTGGGAGTTCGAGCCGCGCGCCGGGTTCGACTTCCGCTACCGCGCCGGCGCGGCGGCCCAAGCCCTGCTGACCTTTCTACCGGACTACGCCTACATCGAGGCCGACCCGGCCCAGGTCAACCTTCAGCCTACCGAGATCTGGTTTCCGGAGAAGCGGCCGTTCTTCGCCGAGCATGCGGAGCTTTTCGCGACGACCGTGCCGCCGCTGTACACGCGCCGCCTGACCGAGATCGGCGGCGGCGCTAAGGTTACGGGGAAGGCGGGCGAGGTCAGCTTCGGCGCGTTCGACGTCGCGCTCAAGAAGGACGACCCGCGCTTCCCGGGCGACAACGTGTGGGCGGCGCGCGCCCGGGCCGAGCTGCCGCACCGCTCGAGCGTGGGGGTAATTGGCGTGGGGCGGCGCGAGCTGGACGGCCTGGCCGCCGAGCCGCCGTACGCGGGAGGCGACGCGGCCGTCTATAACAACGTCCTCGGCGCGGACGGCCGCCTGGGCCTTCCGCTGGGCCTGGATTTCGACGCCGGCTACCTGAAATCCGGGACGGCGGGGGCGGGCGGCGACGGCGCCTGCTACTACGGCATGCTTACGCGGCCCGGGTCGATACAGTTCGCGACCGTCTATTTCGTCGAGGTGGGGGAGGAGTTCCGCGCCGACGCCGGCTTCCTCCAGCCCGAGCAGCTGGGCACGCGGACGGCGGCGGCCGTGGGCCACCACGAATTCCAGATCAACCGGGGAGGCGTACGCTCCTTAAACCTTCACGGCCACTTCGAGCACGACTGGAACCTGGAGGCGGAGACACTGCGCAATTTCTTTTACCCGGAGGTGGGCGTAAACTTCACGAACAAGCTCGGCCTCGGCGTCGCGTTCGAGGGGGGGCGCGACCTGCGTTACGTGCGGTACGGGTACCCGGCGTTTCGGTTGGAGCGGTACGAGGTCTCGCTGCGCCACGACACGTGCTCGTGGGGGAGCGCCGGCGTCGCCTACTGGCAGGGCGAGTACTACGGCGAGTATTACCACGACTACGGCGCGGAGGTGACGCTGCTGCCGTTCGCGCGGTTCGTCTTGAAGGCGGACGGCGAGGTCGCCGTTCCCGCCGCGGGCGACCGCTCGGTCGCCGGCAACGTCAACGCCACGTACAATTTCACGGACGAGCTCTACTGGCGCGTGCTGGTGCGGGCCGACTCGGCCTCCCGGACCGGCCTGGCGAGCACGCTGTGGGGTTGGAACTACCGCCCCGGCAGCACGGCCTACCTCGCCTACGAGCAGCGCCGCGACGCGAGCGGCCACTTCCTTCTCGCCGAGCAGCTCCTCTTCCTGAAGGTGTCGTATATGATCGGGTTCTAGATTGGGACGGACTGTAAGAAGGCCGCTCTGGGCGGCCTTCTTTTTTATTGCAAAACGCCGGCCGCTGGCTATAATATAGGTAAACGGGCTGTTGAGTCCGGAGACGTCGCCGGCCGACGTCTTTCGTTTTTACGCCGGCCCTCCCGGCCGCCGGTATGCGCGCTCTCGTCGTTACCAACATGTACCCCTTGCCAGAGGACCCCTCCTTCGGGTCTTTCGTCGCCGAGCAGGTGGCGTCGTTGCGGGAGGCGGGCGTAGAGGTCGACGTCCACTTCATCAAAGGGTACCGCAGCCGCCTGGCGTACCTGCACGCGGCGCGGGAGCTGCGGCAGCGGCGCGCTGAGCACGACCTCTTCCACGCCCACCACGCTTACGCCGCGGCGGCGGCGCTCGTCGCCGGGTGCCGGCCTCTCCTCCTCACGCTCCACGACAACCCGATGGTCACGAGCCCGCTGTACCGCCTCTTCGCCCAGGCCGTGGCCCGCCGCGCGGACCGCTTCGTCGCGGTGACGCCGGCCGCGGCGCGCGCGCTCGGCGCCGTCGACTACGTTTCCATTCCGATGGGGACCGATCTCGCGCTCTTCTACCCCCGCGACAAAAGCGAGGCGCGGCGGGAGCTGGGGCTGGCGGCCGACAAGAAATACGTCCTCTTCGCGGCGGACCCGGCGCGCCGCTCCAAGCGCTACGACCTGGCGTGCGAGGCCGTCGCCATTGCACGCCGCGACGACCCCTCCGTCGAGCTGCTTAACTTCTTCCCGGCGCCGCGCGAGAAGGTGCCGCTCTACTTCGCCGCGGCGGACGTGCTCGTCGTCACCGCGGACGTCGAGCTGGGGCCGCTGACGGTCAAGGAGGCCGTGGCCTCCGCGCGGCCGGTGGTGAGCCGCCGCGTCGGCGACGTCGACTTCCTGGAGGCGTGCCCGGCGTGCCTGGCGGTGGGCGACTCGGCGACGGAGCTTGCGGAGGGGATCGGCCGGGCGTTCACTATTGAGGAAGTCGACCCCTCACCGGCCGCGCCGTACGGCCTGGAGGCGGTGGCGCGGCGCCTCCGCGAACTGTACGAGGAGGTCGTCGCGGAGCAAGGTTCGGCCTAGGCGGACCCGGGACGATTCATGGCGAAACTGACCGTAGCGATGGACGCCAGGTACCTCGCCGGCGAGCGGAAGGGCATAGGCCGCTACTGCCACACGCTCCTATCGGGGATATCTTCGCTGCCCGACCCGCCGGCCTTCATCTTTATTTCCGACCGCGAGTTCGAGGCGGCGTATCCCGGGCTCGCCTACGAAACGCACGTCATCGAGGCCTGGCCGGTGTACTCGTGGGAGCAGATCCGCCTCCCGCGGCTGCTGCGGCGCCTGGACGCCGACCTCTTCCACGCCCCGGGCAACGCGCTGCCGCTGCGGCCGCCGCGGCCCACGGTCCTCACGCTCCACGACATGATGATGTTCGAGCGCCGTTTCCATACCGGGGAGGCGAACCGGTATTACCTCTACCAGTCGTGGCTCCTGCGGCGGGCGGTACGCAAATGCGAGGCCGTCATCACCGTTTCGTGGACCTCCGCGGAGGACATTCGGCGACGGCTCGGGCCGGGGGCGATGCAACGCCTCGCCGTCATCGAGGAGGCAGTCGACCCGATCTTCTTCGAGACGCGCTCGGCCTCGGACCTCGCCTCCTTCCGCGAGCGCCTCGGCCTGCCGGACCGCTACCTCCTGCACCTGGGCGCGGCGTTCCCGCGCAAGAACACGCGGTTGACGATGGAGGCGTATAAACTCGCCTCCCAGCGCGAAGAGTTGCCGCCGCTGGTAGTCGGCGGCGTCGCAGCCGCCGACGAGGCTACGCTCCGCGGGTGGGCGGAGGAGGTGGGGCTGGGCGGCTGGCTTTACCTCCAGCCGTACTTGCCGCCGGAGGGCCACGCCTCGCTGGTGGCCGCGGCGGAGGTCTTGGTATACCCCTCCGCCTACGAGGGCTTCGGCCTGCCGGCGTTGGAGGCGATGGCCGTCGGCGTGCCGGTAATCGCCTCCCGGCGCGGCGCGCTGCCGGAGACGTGCGGCGAGGCCGCGCACTACGTCGAGCCGGAGGTCGGCGAGCTGGCGGAGGCGCTGCAATTCTTAACGGAGGAGGACGAGCGGCGGCGGCTGGCGGCGGCGGGGAGGAGCCGCGTGGCGCACTTTTCGCCGGCGCGGATGGCGGAACGGACGCTGGAGGTATACCGGGAGGCGGTGGCCGCGGCGAAAAGTTAAACACCTATTGACCGTTTTATGTTACATTCCGCCTTTCGAGGACGCCAGGGCTCGAAAGGTTTTTTTTGAAGGTTCTACTCATAGCCTCCGAAATCCCCTACCCGCCCACGGACTCCAACCGGGCGTGTTACTACCATCTCCTGCGGCGGCTGCACGGCCGCCACGAGTTCACCGTGCTGGCGATGTCCTCCGGCGGCACGGCGGCGGACGCCGCCGAGCTCGAACCGTACGCCCGCGAAATCGTCGTCGTCCCCCACGAGGTCCGCAAGACCTTCGGCCGGCGCCTCCGGTCGCTCTTTTCGCCGCGGCCGTTCGGCGTCGGCCTCTTCCGGAACCGGGCCTACGCGCGGGCGTTGGAGGAGCTGCTGGCGCGCGAGCGGTTCGACGTAATCGTCGCCGGCAACGTGAACATGGCGCAGTACACCGTCGACTTGGAAGGCACTCCCAAAATTATCTTCCCGCAAGACGCGTGGTCGCTCTACTACCGGCGGCAGATGCGGCACGCCTCCCATCCGGCCGCCTTCCTGTACAGCTTCCTGCAGCACCTCAAGCTCAAGCGGTACGAGCGCCTCACCTACGGCCGCTACGACGCCTGCGTGCTCGTCGCGCAGCGCGACGCCGACATCATCCGTGAGGGCTGCCCGGAGCTGCCGATCTACTTCGCCTACTCCGGCGTCGACCTGCCGCCTCACGAGGAGGTCCCCAAGGAGCCGCACACGGTGGCGTTCTCGGGCGTAATGTACTACCCGCCGAACCGCGACTGCGTCCGGTACTTCGCCTCCGAGATCTTCCCGCTCGTCCGAAAAGAGGTGCCGGAGGCGACCTTCCACGTCGTCGGCAAGGAGCCGGGGCCGGACATCCAGGCGTTGGCCTCCCGGCCGGGCGTCGTCGTCACCGGCCGCGTCCCGGACCTTATCGCGTACCTCCGTAAAATGGAGGTCTACGTGTGCCCGATGCGGCTGGGCTCCGGCATGAAGATGAAAATAGTGGAGGCGCTGGGCGCGGCGCTGCCGGTGGTGA
>CP070633.1:1233783-1248162 GCA_020356085.1 Candidatus Coatesiibacteriota bacterium
CAAGGGTGCGAGAACGTCAACTTCGTGACGCCGACGCACCTTGCGGCCGCGATAGCGGAGGCAGTAGAACTCGCCCGCGCGGACGGCCTCGCCGTCCCCATAGTCTACAACTCCGGCGGCTACGACGGCCTCGAGGCGTTGAAACTGCTCGAGGGCTACGTCGACGTCTACATGCCGGACGCGAAGTACGGCCCCGCCGCGCCGGCGGAAAAGCTTTCCGGCGTTGCGGACTACTACGAGCGGATGACGGAGGCGCTGCGTGAGATGCACCGACAGGTAGGCGACCTGGCGACGGACGGCCGGGGCGTCGCGACCCGGGGATTACTCGTCCGCCACCTCGTCCTCCCGGACGGCCTGGCGGACAGCGAACCGGTAATGGAATTCTTAGCGAAACTCTCGCCGGACACGTACGTTAACATCATGGCGCAGTACCGGCCGTGCTACCGCGCGGAGGAGGAGGCACGGCTAATGCAATCGCCGACGTGGGAGGAGATCGAGCGCGTCAAAGAGGTCGCACGTGGGTTGGGCTTGCACCGGGGGTTTTACTAAAGATAACGGCGGCCCAAAGGCCGCCGTTTGTGGAGGCGAGCGGATTCGAACCGCCGACCTACGGCTTGCAAAGCCGTTGCTCTTCCAGCTGAGCTACGCCCCCTTTCATTAACTATTTTACTACGCCCCCGAGGCGCCGTCAAGGCGCCGCGCGGAGCAGGCCGCGGAGCCAGCGCGCCGCCGCGACGGTCCCTATTAATAATAGGAGGTACGGCGGCCAGACCGCCGCGGCCGGGGCGGCGCACCGCACCTGCGCGTACACCGGCCAGATATCCAGCAGCGCGCGCTCGTCGCCCCGCATGCCGGGAGGCGGCCGGTCGAACCACCGCAGCTCGCCGCCGTGCACGTAGTAATCGACGGTCCGCACGGCCGCCAGCGGCGCGTATCCCAGCTGCCGTAGGATCTGCGAATACCGCGGATTCGTACGCCCCTCCGGAATCCACTCGCGATAATTTACCCGTTTCGCGTCGCCGATAACCTCTACGGCGACGTCGTGCTGCGTGAGCTGGTAGTCGGCGACGACCGCCGCCGCCGCGAGCGCTATCCCCCACGCCACGGCCGCCCCGAAAAGCGCCCTCCGCCAACGTTTTAAACGCGGTGCTACGACGGCCGCGGCCGCCAGGATAATCCAAAAGACGACCGCGTAGCGCAGCCCCCACGCCCAACTCGAGTACGTCGTGAAGAGCACCGCCGCCGCGAGGCCGAGCGCCGGCACGACCAAGAATAGCATTCGCCGTCCGTAAGCGCGGACCAGAGCGGCCGTTGAGAGAACTCCTACCAACGCGAGCGGGCAATAGATAATGACGTTGTGCATGTTGGGCGACAGGAAATATACCCACGCGAAGCGGCCCGCGAACGCGAATGGCCCGCCTCCCTCCAGCGGCGCGAACCGCACGCGGATAAGGTTCGTGAAGAACGGCAGCGTGTTGTAGGCGAAGTTGGAGGCGCTCCCCCGCGCGTACCAGTTCCATAGCGGCACGACGGCGGCGACGGCCCCGAAGCTCAACGCGAAGGCCAGCACCCGAGGCCACTTCCGCGGCTCGCGAAACAGGAAGACCAGCCCCACCGCCCCCGCGGCCGCCGCGAACGCGAGCAGCTCGTAGCGGATGGTGAACGCGAATCCCAACGCCAACCCCGCCGCGACCGGCCACGCCGCCGACGGCCGCTCCCAGCCGACGACCAGACACGCCGCGGCGAGCAGCGCGAAGAAGGCCGCCACCGGCTCGTTGAAGCCGAACGTCGCGTACGGGAAGAGAGGCGTCGCCACTCCCAAGACGACGGCCGCCGTCCCGGCGCGCCGATGCGACAACCCCAGCCGCCGGCCGAACCAGAAGAGAAGTACGACGGTTGCCGCAGCCCACGGGATATTATTGGCCGCCGCCAGCGAATAGGCGACGTCGTACTGCTCCCAGGAGGGGACGAGCGCGACGGCCGCGGCCCCGACCGCCGCCGGCGGCAACATACAGAAGAGACTGCCGAGCGGGAAGTGAATGTAGAGGTTGTCGTCGCGGCCGACGTAGAAGTACGTGCCGATGCGCGACTCTTTGCCTACCTGGTCGCGGTCGAAATGGAGTTGGCCGCGGTGCACGACGTTCTCGGCCCAGGTAAGTTTGAACTGCGAATCAAGGAGGTAAAAATGCCCCGGCGCGGCCAGGCCGTACAGGCCGAGGAAGGTTAAAAAAAGGGCGGCCGCGACTTTAAAGTCCGCCCGCGTCATTTAGCTACCGCGCTCACGATTACTCGATCTTTACGCCGGCCTCGGCGGAATACTTACTTCGGACGTCGTGCTGACCGTTCCACTCTTTGAAAAACGCCGCGACGCGGTAATAATACCACTCGCCCACGACGACGGCGTCGTCCCGATAGGTGCGTCGATCCGCCGGGACTTGCGCCCAGTCTCTGAAATTGTAGTTAACGCCGTCCGAGCGCTGGATAATAAAATGCGCCAGCCCGGGCGCGTCGTCGTAACCCCAGCGGACGTCCGCGCCGCCGCCGCTGCTGTCCGCCGACACGTTATGCGGCGCCGGCGGCAGGCCGCTGTCGGCGCAGGATAACGTTAACGCGAGGGCAAGTAAAACGATTTTCTTCACGCCGCCTAAAACCGCACTTTAAAGACGCAGAGGAACAGCACCATCAACAACAGGAACATGACGTAGACGGCGAGGCGGAGCCACATGTTCACGGCGCGTACGCGACGGTTCCGCTTCTCGTCGGCGGCGTACCCCTCCTCGACGAGCGCCATACGCTTCTCTAACGCCTCCAGGCGCCGTTCCACTTCGCGTGCCAATTCTTCGTTCATACGTACCCGTCTCGGTTAATATTTCATTCGGGGGCGGGGAAGGCCGCCAAGACCTCCTCCGTCTCCTCCGGCGTACAACCCCATAACCGCTCCAGCGTTTTGCGGTAATCCTCCTCGCCGGCGACGCTCGCGACGTAATCCAAAATCGCCTTCATATTCTCCGCCCCCGAAACGTAACGGGGTTGTCGCTCGCCGGCGACCAGCACCACGCCCCCTTCCAGCCCGACGTCGATCCGCTTCCGCAACTCCCAAAAATCGGCGCCCGGCGTTCCCGCGCCGTACGCGCGGATTAGAAGCGCGCGCTCCCAGTCCCCCGCGGGTTCCGAGATGGCGCCGTGGATCTTTTCGACCAGCTCCGGCCGCCGGACGAACAATTTCTCCAATCCCTCCTCGTACGCCAACAAGCGGCCCGTAAGAAGGCTCGGTTTGAAGAACTCTTCGTCCTCCCTGAGAAGGACGGCCCAGAATTCGGCGACTCCCGCCGCGGCTTCGATCTTCGTTTGGAGTTCCGCGTTCTCGCTTTCTATCGCTTCCGCTCGCGTCTCGAGGCGCTTGACCTCTTCCAGGATATCCTCCGTCTCGCGCGCGATCCGCTCCGACTCCTTCTTGTCGTCGAAGTAATCCTTCACGAGAAGCGTCGCGATGGCGGTAGCGCCGGCCGTCGCCGCCGCGATGATAACGGTCGTGGCGCCGTCGTCGGCGCGCGCGGGCGCCGGAACCAACGAGGCGAGACACGCCGCCGCGACGACCACCGCCGCGGCCCTCGCCCGCCGTAACGTTAATATGCCGTGAGCCCCGGTATTCATTGCTCTCACCGCCACCACCGCGAAGGCCTTCAAGTAAAAAGCCCGCCGCCGGCGGGCCGTATGGGCCTAACAGGAGTCGAACCTGTGACCTCGCGCTTATCAGGCGCGCGCTCTAACCGCAACTGAGCTATAGGCCCTTCCGGATTTTTTATACCACATACCCCCTGCGGAATCAAGCGAAAACGTGCCGCCGGCGCCGCGGCGCATAAGGCCGAGGCGCACAGCCTCGGCCCAACGAAAACTTATAACAACGGGTCGCTATCTCTTCTTCCTTCTCCGTACGACTTTCTTGCGCGCCGGCTTCCTCTTCCGCGCTACGGTCTTCTTCCTCGTTACCCGCTTCTTGGGTTTGGGTTTAGCCTTCGGCTTGTCTTTCGCGGCGCACTCGATGCACAGCTTGCCGCGCGGTTTCGATCCGCGCGCCGTCCAATCCTTGTTCGTCTTTACGTTGCGCGGTACTCGCGAACAAGCCGTCTTCGTGTGGTACGTCTTACTCCCTTTGCGTTGGAAAAACGGCATTCTCACACCTCCCGCAGGGGTTTAACGTCCGTGGTGTGTCCGTTCCTCTTCCTCGTTCGCCTACAAATTAACTTACGGACGCGTGAGTGTCAAGTAAAAAGTGCTCCGTGTCGTCAGCTGCGCAAAACTTTTACCGTTTCTTTTTTTGCGCACCCGTCCCGAAATACTACTGCTCCAATATTAGATAAATATAGCTCACGCCGATAATATGCTATATTAGCTCAACGGCGCCCCGAGTCCCCCAGAGAAGTTTTCATGCTTCCCACCGCTTACCCGCCGCCCGGCGGTTCGAACTCCTGGAACGGGACGGCGCGCCCTCCCCATACGACGTAATCGTCCTCCAGGCGAAATCCGCCCTTATCGTCGTAGAACCCCGGTTCGAACGTGAAGACCATCCCCTCCTCGAAAGGCCGTTCGAGCCACGGCAACGGCCTCGTCATGATATACGGGTGGGGGTCGTGAGTTTCGACGCCCAGGCCGTGGCCGTAGCCGTGCCGTTCGCGATCGCGCAGACCCGCCTCTTGTACGAGAGCGGCGATTTCCTCCCCCAGCTCGCGGGGGGTAACCTTCGCGAAATCCGCCGCGCGCAGGTGTTCGGCGAGGCGGAGGCTGAGGTCGTAGTACGGGTCGGAGGCGGCGTCGCCGCCCGCGATATAGGTCCGCGTCACGTCGGCCTTATACCCCGCGACGTCGGCGCCGCAGTCTATAATCAGACGGTCGCCCGCGGCGAGCTCGCGTTCGGTGCACCGCTCCGGATGCGGATGCCGTGAGCGAGGGCCGGAGGCGACGATGGGAGGGAACGCCGGCGCTGCGCCCGCCTCGATCGTGGCGCATAGAATAAAGTCCGCCAGTTCCCGCTCGCTTACGCCGGGGCGCACCCGCTGCGCAACGCCCTCGAAAATCTCGAGCGTTACCTCGGAGGCCTTTTTCATCAAAGCCAACTCCGTCGGTGATTTCACGGCGCGGAAGGGGATCAATACCTCCTCGCACGGCGCGAGCTGAGCGCGGCTCGAGACGAATTCGTAGAATGCCGGAGGGAGCCGGTCCAAGCCGAAAAATTGGCGCGAAGCCTCCACGGCCACGCGGTCCACATTTTTCAACTCCGCCTCGAGCCCCTTATTCAACTCGTCGGCCGAGGCGTAGACGACAACGTCGACTTCGTCGGCCAGGGCCGAAAAACCGTCTTCCTCGATCCGTTGGACGAAAGCGGTCGTCTCGCCTCCCGGCCGGCAGACGACGAACGTCGGCCGCGTGAACTCCTCCGCCAACGTCAACGCCCGGATGTTCGGCCCCTCCCACTTCCCCCAATATAATAGGAGCGGCGTGGCGAGGTGCTCCTCCAGCTGCGCCCGTTTTTCTCGAAAAAGCCGCCGGCGCAGTTCGGTCCGGTTGTCGATAGCCATGAGTGCTAACCTCCGTTACGGCCGGGGAGAGATAATAACCTTCGCCGAACGTCGTTTGTAGTGGTAAGAATCGAGGTAGTTGTCGGGGTTCTCCGCGTACGACTCCCGCGAAGAGTAAAGGTACGCGTGCTCTTCCTCCGGGTCCCAAAGATACGAATCGCGTTTGAGGAAGAGCCGCGTCGCCTGGTTGGCCAAGTAACATATTGCGGGATCGGAGGGGTTGTCCGGGAAGCCGGAGAAGATGACGAGCGCCTGGTACGCACCCAGGAGGAGCGCTTTGCGGCGCGGCAACGTGATGGTGAAACTTTCGCCGCGGCCATTCACGACGAAGTGGCGATACACGTCGGCGGGGCGGGCGGCGGCGTTGAAAAGTTCAATCCACTCGGCGTTGAGCCGCGGCGCGTTCAACCGCAGGCGGTCGACGCCGATTACGTCGGGATGTATCGCAGCTATCCGGATCATGGCAGACCGTCGCCCGGGAAAAACCTCGCCTCCATATTACGGAACGTCACGGTTGGTGTCAAGCTCCGCGGGGCCGACCCCACTCAAGAGGGAGGCGAGGTCTGCCGGCACACACCGTCCCAGCGCCGCTACGAAATCCTCCGCCGCCCGGCGGAGCCGTTCGCACCGCCGGAAGAGAGGCGATTCGTCGAGCGGCCGCCGCTCCGCCTCCGCCGAGCCGGTCGCTACCCCCTCGACCTCGATCCCCAACTCGGCGAAAATATCCAGCGCCCGCCTCCACCCGACGTCGCCTTCCGTTACCGCGACGCCGCCGTTCTGGAGCTGCCGATACACCGCCACCATATATTCCCGGCTCGGGTAATATCGATTCAGGAATTCGCGTACCCGCTCGACCTCGCGTTCGCCGAACGCGACGACGACTTCCCCCGCCGCCTCCCCCAACGCCCTCCACCGGTGGGCGTCGAACGGGGGCGCCGCGAGCCACAACCGGCGCCACCTTTTCCCCGGCGGCACGATACGGCCGTAGGGAAGGAAGTCGAGTCCGGCGGCCGGCTCCGGCGGCGCGAAACCGTAAACCGCCTCTCCCTCCCCGACCGCCCCGGCGAGGACCTCGTCCCGCGCCTCCCCCCGCCGGTCGCGGACTTGCACGGCGGCAGAGGCTGGCTCGGCCTCGGCGGGCCGCGGAACGATATATTCCAGGCGAAGTTCGAGGCGTTCGCGCTCCCGCCACCGGTCCAGGCGCGGCGTGTAGACGAGGCCGTAGCGGCCCGCCGCGAGGGCATCCCCGTCGGGGGCGAGGTTGAAGCCGATAGCGCGCGCCTGCCACGGCCCGGCCGTCGCCGTCACCTCCAGATGGGCGTTCTTGAAGACGCGCTGGCTCCCCTCCTCTACCCACGTCTCGGTATAAAAAGT
The DNA here is from genome assembly GCA_020356085.1 of Candidatus Coatesiibacteriota bacterium. Classification (GTDB taxonomy): domain Bacteria; phylum RBG-13-66-14; class B26-G2; order WVWN01; family WVWN01; genus WVWN01. The sequence goes on from CP070633.1 coordinate 1,240,734, forward strand.
CGCCGGCGGGACGCCCGGGCCGACAGGCTCCAACAACTCCGCCTCCGCGGCCAGCGCCGGGGACAAGGCCGCCAGTCCCAACCGGCCGTCGACGACGACGCGGGGCTGCAAAGCCTCCGGCGTTAGGTGCTCCGCCGCGTACGCCTCGAACGCCTCCGCGAACCCCTCCAGACGTTCCGCGGAAATCTCGAAACCGGCCGCCAGCTCGTGGCCGCCGAACCGCGTTAAGTACCCCTCCACCGCCGTCAACGCCTCGTGCATATCGAAGGAGGGGATGCTCCGACACGACCCCCGCCCCTCCGCGCCGGCCAGCGCGATTAATACAGTAGGCCGGTAGAACCGCTCGACCACGCGCGAGGCCACGATCCCGATAACGCCGGCGTGCCACCTCTCCCCGGCCAACACGACCGATCGCCGCCCCGCCTCCACTTGGGCCGCGGCCCGCTCCAAAACCTCGCCGGCCACGCCGTTCTCGAGCTCGCGCCGGCGCCGGTTAAATTCCTCCAACTGCCGGGCAAGGCCGATCGCCCGTCCCTCGTCGGCCGCCACTAGAAGCTCCAACGCCGCATCGGCGTGGCCCAAGCGGCCGGCCGCGTTTAACCGCGGCCCTACGATAAACGCCAGCTGCCAGGTATTGAACGGCGCCTCGATCCCCGCCTCCGCCGCCACCGCGGCCAGCCCCGGTACTACTTCGCCGGGAAAAGCCTTTAACCCGGCCGCTACGAGCAAGCGGTTCTCCCGGTCCAGCTCGACGACGTCGCACACCGTCCCCAGCGCGACGAGCGGGAGCAACGCCTCCGCCTCCCAATCCGCCCCCGCCTCGCGGATTACCTCTTGAGCCAACTTGTAGGCCACGCCCACCCCCGCGAACCCCCGCGCGGGATGGCCCTCCGGCAGCCGTTGCGACGAGACGACGGCCTCGGCGGGAGGTAGCGTAGCGCCGAGGCGGTGGTGGTCCGTCACGACGACCGCCAAGCCGGCCGTGCGCGCCGCCTCCACCGCGGCGTGGGCGCGGCTGCCGCAATCGACCGTGAGCAGCACCTCCGCACCGGCTTCCCGAGCCCGCGCGACCGTCGCCTCCGATAAATCGTACCCCTCGCGGAGGCGATTGGGAATGTAGTAATCAACTTCCGCGCCGAGGTTCCGGAGCACGAGGGTTAAAAGCGCCGTCGCGGTCAAACCGTCGACGTCGTAATCGCCGGCGAGGAAGAACCGCCGGCCGCGGCGCGCCGCCCCCACGATTAACTCGGCCGCCGCCCCCAGGTCCGGAAAATCGAGGGGCGGCGTCATCGCCGTCGGGTCCGGGAAGAGGAACCGCCGCGCGGCCTCCGCCTCCGTTACGCCGCGCGCCACGAGGACCTGCGCTAACGCGGGGTCGACCGTCAACGCCTCGGCCAACGCCAGCTCGGCCGCAACGTCGCGGTTCGGGATTTCGATCCGGGGTTCCACCCTAGTAAGTTAGGCAGGAAAAGGCGGGGAAATCCCACCCGGCGCTTACTATAACCGAAACCTCGCGGATTGCAAAGGAAAACCCGCTCCTTTTCGGACTTGAAAAGTTTCTCTTTTTTAAGTATATTACGGCGCACCGCGCGCCGCGCGGCGCCTTCACTTCTCACCCTTATAAAATAGGAGTACGAAATTGAACGATCGTCCGAAAAGCGTTCCGCCGGGAACGGTCGAAAGCCTCGCCGCGCTGGTGGAGTACCAAGAGGGCGCCGTCGTTAGCCGAACTGTAGTAGATAAAAAGACGGGGACCGTAACCCTCTTCGCCTTCGACGCGGACCAAGGGTTAAGCGAACATACGGCGCCGTTCGAGGCTTTGGTCTACGTTCCAGAGGGAGAGGTTGAAATTACCATCGCCGGGCAGCCGCACCATCTCCGAGCCGGAGATATGATCATTATGCCGGCGCACCAACCGCACGCGCTGCGGGCCCTCGGCCGCTTCAAAATGCTGTTAACCATGATCCGCGACTAAGGCCCGCCAGGCACGACGTCGCAAAACCCACCGGGGAGAAAATATGCCGCGTACGCCGTTAATAGCCGGGAATTGGAAAATGTATACGACGCCGGAGGATGCTCGGGATCTCGCCCGGGCGATCCGCGACGGCGCCGCCGGCGTGGAGGGCGTCGACATCCTAGTGTGTCCGCCGTTTACGTCTTTGGCCGCCGTCGCCGAAGAGCTCGCCGGCACCCCTCTCGCACTGGGGGCGCAAAACATGTACTACGAAGAAACCGGCGCGTTTACCGGCGAGATCTCGCCTCTCATGCTAGCCGCGCTCGGCGTCTCCTCCGTCCTCGTCGGCCACTCCGAACGCCGCCAGCATTTCGGCGAGAAGAACGAAACCCTCAATCGAAAAGTAAAGGCCGCGCTCGCCCACGGCCTGAAGCCAATCCTGTGCGTCGGCGAAACGTTGGCGGAACGCGAGGCCGGCGCGAGCTGGAAAGAGGTCGTCCGCGGCCAGGTCCGGGCCGGCCTGGAGGGACTGGACGCCGCGGACCTGGGCCCGGTGGCGATCGCGTACGAGCCCGTCTGGGCCATCGGGACCGGAAAGACCGCCACGCCCGCCGCTGCGCAGGAAGCCCACGCTATGATCCGCGAGGCGTTGGCGGAAACCTTCGGCGCCCAGGCGGCCGAGGAGAGGCGGATTCTCTACGGCGGCAGCGTTAAGCCCGACAACGTTCGCGAACTAATGGCCGAAGTCGACGTCGACGGCGCGCTGGTGGGAGGCGCGAGCCTGAAAGCCGAGACTTTCCTGCCGATTATTAAATTCCGCGCCTAACGGCGCCGCTTGACGGTACGGCCCGGATATGTTATATTCCCGGCGAAGGAGTTAAACATGGAAATACTCCACCCTATTTTCATAGTCGCCCACCTCATCTTCGCCGTCGCGATGATAGCGGTTGTACTGCTCCAAACCGGCAAAGGCGCCGGCCTGTCGGGCGTCTTCGGCGGCGGCGGCGCGGCCTCCGAATCGTTCTTCGGCGGCCGGGGCCCGGGTACGTTCCTGGCCAAGTTAACGACCGTGGCGGCGATTATGTTTATGGTAACGTCGCTCGTGCTCGCCAAGTTATCGACGATGCCCCGCGGCGGCCGATCCGTAATGGACGACGAAAAAACAAAGACCGAGGAAAAAGCGCCGCCGACGCCCAAAGCGCCGGCCGCGCCCGTGTCGGAACCGGCCCCCGAAGAACCGGCGGCCCCGGAAAAACCGGCCGAGGAAACTCCCGCCGAGAAAGAACCCGCTCCGCCGGAATAACGTAACGGCAACCCTCCGGCCGCCCGCGCGGGCGGCCTTTTATTTTGGCGCGCAACGACGAAAGTAAATTCCTGCTCGGCGTCCATACCTCCATCGCCGGAGGCCTCCCGCGGGCCGTCGAGCGCGCCGTCGCGCTGGGCTGCTCGACGTTCCAAATCTTCCCCTCCACGCCGCGCGGGTGGCGGCAAAAACGACCGCGGGAGGAAGCGTGCGAAGCCTTTCGCCGCGCTGTTGCCGAGCACGGTTTGGAGCCGTTCTTCGTCCACCTGCCGTACCTCCCCAACCTCGCCTCTCCCGCCGACGACCTGTACGAAAAGTCCGGCGCCGCGCTGATTCAGGCGTTGGAGACGACGGCGCGCCTCGGCGGCCGGTACGTCGTCGCGCACCTGGGCAGCCACCGCGGCGCCGGCGCGGCGGCGGGAGGCGAGCGGGTCGCGGCCGCCCTGCGCCGCGCGGTGGAGGCCACGCCTCGCCTCGGCGTCACGATCCTGTTGGAAAACGCGGCCGGCACCAACGCCGTCGGAACGACCTTTACAGAGCTGGCATCTTTATATAAAATGGCCGGAGCCAAGGCGAGGCGCCGCCTCGGCCTGTGCCTGGACACGTGCCACGCGCACGTCTCCGGTTACGACCTCTCGGCGGGAGGCGACGGCTTGGAACGCCTCCTGGCCGAGATCGACGGCGGCTTCGGCCTCGCCCGTTTAGAGCTCGTGCATCTCAACGACGCGAAGGCGGCCGTTGGCAGCGGCCGCGACCGCCACGAGCACATCGGCCGGGGGACAATAGGCCGGGAGGGGTTCCGCCTTATAATAAACCATTCGCAACTACGCCCTCTCCCGATGATCCTCGAAACGCCGAAAGTCGGCGACTGGGACCGGAAAAATTTGCGGATCGTTAAGAAGCTTCGTAAGCAGCAAAATACCCGCCGTTAATATCCGGAGGGCAACTACTCCGCGAAGTTGAGCGGACGAAAGAATGAATAAGTCGTTTAGCTTTTTAAAAATCGCGGCGGCCTACGGCCTCGCGCTGAGCGCCGTTGAGACGTTGATTATGCTCGCCGGGCACGGCGCGCAAGCGCCCGCCGGCGCCCGGGCCGCCGTTTACGCGGCTACGGTCGTAATCGACACGCTTGCCGCCGTAATCCTCGCGTTAGCCCTCTACGGCGGCGCTATCATCCTCGGAAAATTACTGCGGGTCTTTCGGAGCCGTAGCGCCCAAATTGCCGAAATAGGGTTCGTGGCGATAATATTGGGATCGTACGCGGTTTTAATAATCAGGAGCAAACTTGTCCCGGGTTTACCCGTAACCCACCCTTATAAGCTGGGAGCTTTCGCCGCCTGCGGCGTGGGTGCCCTCGCCGTTGCCCTCGGGTGGCGGGCCATTAGAAAGAAGCTGACGAGGCGCTGGGTTCTGATAGCAACCGCCGCAGCCAGCGTCGTCGCCGGCGCGGTACTTTTCGCCCTGCCCGAAATTAAAGGGGCCGCCCGCCCCAAAGCTTTGGGCCCGGACGTAATATTCGTATCTCTCGACACCGTCCGCGCCGACCACTTAGGTTGCTACGGGTATGATCGCAATACCTCGCCTAATATCGACACGTTCGCGCGCGAAGCCGTTATTTACGAGAACGCTATCTGCGTCCAACCCACAACAAACCCCTCCCACGTAAGTATGTTTACGGGGCTCTACCCCGCCGAACACGGCACCGTTTCCAATTTCGTTCCCATGCACACCGACGCGCCCACGATCTCGGAAATACTCGCCGCCCGCGGCTACGAAACCGCGGCCGTCACCGGGGGGTTCCCGTTGGATCGCCGGCTTTCGAACCTCGGAGCCGGGTTCCGCTTCTACGACGATTACATTAAAAGTTATTCCTATTTCCGGCACACGCTCCTCTATAGATTGGCGGTCGTTTTCAATAAAACTATATACGGCGCGTTGCGGTCCGCGCCGGCCGTAACGGCGGCCGCCGTAAAAATACTGAATCGGAGGCGGGACCGTCCTTTGTTTCTCTTCGTCCATTATTTCGACCCCCATCATCCGTACGAGTACCATGGCGCCGCGCGCCGGTTTTACGACGGCGCGGAACCCGTGGACTTCGAAACGCGCGAGCGCGACTTGCGGAGACGGTGGCAGAAATACGAAAAAGGATCGCCCCGCCCGAAGTTTGCGCCGGCGATAGAAGCCCTCTACGACGACGAGATATTTTACATGGACGAAGCCCTGGGAGACCTCTTCGCCGAGCTGCGGGGGGGCGTCCGGTACGATCAAACGCTTATCGTCGTTACGAGCGACCACGGCGAGTCCTTCGCCGAGCACGGCCATAAATACCACGGCGGGACGGTGTACGACCCCGAAACGCGCGTGTGTTTACTAATCAAACCCGCGGCCGTCGGCCTAAAGGGACGGCGCGTCCCGGCTCAAGTCGAAACGCTCGGCTTGGCTTACACGCTCCTGGAGGCGACCGGCGCTCCGACGGACACTTATCGCGGCAAACGCCTCGACCTCCTTGCCGCGCGGGACCGTCCCGAGGCACCGCCCGCGTGGGGCTTCTCCCAAACCAATACTAAATCGACGTCGCCGGCCGGATACGACACGAGCCGCGCGTTCTGCCTCCGAACGGCGGAAGCCAAACTCATCTTCGACCTGGCGGACCAACGCTACGAATATTACGACCTAACGACGGACCCGGCCGAGAGGCGAAACGTTTACGCGCAAATCGATGCCTCGGCCTACGAAGATTACCGGCGCGAATTAGACCGCCACATCAAACGGACAACTTCCAGCGCCTCCGGTCCGGTCGGGGGCGATTTGGCCGACGCCTTGAAAGCTCTGGGCTACACGAATTAAAACGCTGCCGCGCAAGGGGCGCGGGCATAGGTCGGACGGGGGTTCCGTCTTCCGGTAGACCATTCGCAGTTGCAGCGTCCCCCCGCGATCCTCGAAACGCCGCCGACCAGCGATTGGGACCGCAAGAACCTGCGAACCGCACGGCGGTTAGGAGACCGTTGACCGCCGATTCCTCCAGGAGGTAACATGCGACTTAAAACTTTGGCGTGGGGACTGGTGTGCGTACTCGCGGCGCTGGGGTGCGACGACGACGGGTCGACCGGGCCGGAGCCTCCCCCCGGCGAGACGTGGAATATCGCGTTCTCCTTCGACCGCGGCGCGCAAGGGACCGACGTCGGCATAAACGCCTTCTGGTTTACGGACGCCCGCAACGGCTGGGCGTGCATGCAACACTGGATTTTCCGCTACGAGAACGGCTCCTGGCGCGTCGCCGCCAATTTCGAGCAGCTCTTCCCCAGCTACCAAATCTCGTTCCGGGCCCTCAGCGCGCCGACGCCCAACGACGTCTGGGCCGGAGGGGAACTCACCTCTCCCAGCGGCGCCGACCTCTTCTTTTACGACGGTACGCAATGGCTCGCCGTCGACACAGGGTTCGCCAACATCGTCACCGTCAACGCCATCCACTTCCTGGGGGCCCGCGACGGGTGGATCGCTACCTCCGGCGCGAACGTCGGCGAGGGCCGCGTGATGCACTTCGACGGCAACGATTGGACCGAGTACCTCGCCGGTACGGACATGCGCGATTTCTCGTTTACCTCCTCCACCAACGGTTGGGCCGTCGGAACCGAGAACGGCGCGGAGGTCGTCTACCACTGGGACGGGAGCCGCTGGCGCCGGGACTCCCTCCCCGGCTCGGCGCCCACCGAAATTCGGGCGGTCGACTTCACCTCCCGGACCGACGGCTGGGTCCTCGGCACGCGCGGCGGCGGCCCCCTCCTCTACCACTACGACGGTTCCTCCTGGGCGCGCGTCGACAACCCGCTGGTGGCCGCCGGAAACCTCGACTTCCTCTCGGCGACGTACGGCTGGCTCACCGACTCCCCCGCCAGCGGCGGCCAGAGTTGGTTTTACGACGGCGCTACCTTTACCCCCCATCCCTGGCCGCGGGACCTCCTCGGCGAGATCGAGTTCTGGGCAAACGGCGAAAACGACGTCTGGGCCGGGACCGGCACGAGCAGCGGCGCCGCGTACATCCTCCACCATACCGGCGATAGATAACGGCTCCGGAAGTTAAGGCTATGTCGAAAACGTTCTACCTCTTCTCGATCGTAATAATTCCCGCGTTGTTCATGGTGGCGTCGTGGGTCGTGAGCGTGGAGGCGCTG
>CP070633.1:1248262-1273206 GCA_020356085.1 Candidatus Coatesiibacteriota bacterium
AGGCGGTCGAATGTCAAGCGGTAGAAAAACTCGGCGCCTCGCACGCGCGTTTTTCCCGGGTCGAAGTACGTGACGCCGGCCCAAGAGGCGTCGGCGGCCGCGTACGTTCGTCGGAAGCGCCGCTCGTAGACGGCCGCGGTCGCGTAGCCCCAATTCCGGAGGTGGGTATTCAGGCCGGTCCGGAGAGCGTAATACTCGTCCTCGGCGGGGCGAAACGTCGTCGGCGCAACGTAGTCCGCATTCAGATAGAGTTCGCGAAAAGAGGGGAGGCGGAAATCCGGTTGGTAGTGAATGAAATACCCCCAACTCTTCGCCAAGCGGAAAAGCATGCGTCCTCGTGGGAATAGCCTGAACTCCGGCCGGTCGTCGCGGAATAGGTAGGCTCCGAACCCGCCGGATAGGTATAGGCGGTTCGCGATGGGGAAGTCGTTCTCCATGGTTAAACGCCCGTAAAAAAACCCTTGCTCTTCCCCCTCGACCTTGTAGTTTTCCTGGGCGATCGAAAGGACGGCTCGGGCCAAGTTCTCGTCCCACCAGAAGAAATCGTAACTCGAGTCGGCGGCGATCGATTGGTCGACGGCGCCCCCGTTCGGGTAATCGCCTTCCGAAAATGTTCCGGCTACGCGCGTCGCGAATTTAGCTCGGCCCCACAGCGTGCTCCGGAATCCGACCGCGGCTTCGCCGCTCCGGCCCACCATGTCGCCGGCCCTCTCCGGGAGCCCCGGTATTTCCCGGTTGACTTTTTCCGCGTCGCGCTCGAAGTTGGCCGCGAATCCTACGGTCGTTCCCGCCTGGTCGGACAGCGCTACTTCGGCGTCGGCCCGCAAGAAGTCGTCGTCGAACCAATCGTCGCCGCTCGCGAGGCGGCTGTCTCGGTACGAGGCGGCGGCGTCGAGGAATTTCACTTCCCACCCCTGGAACGCCGCGAGCTCCATGCGACCGCCCGGGCCGCCGCTGGCCTCGAGTTCGGTAAACGATTTCGACCTCCCCGGTTTATCGGCGGTCCGCCATGCTGGTCCTTCCTTCTCGTCGGTCCGCCGCGCGCCCTCCTCCCAGAGCGCCGGGATCTCCTCGCGGTATGCGTCGTTCCGGTCGGCGAGGTAGTCTTGTAAGTCAGGCGTAACGAAACTGGGCGCGCTTTCTTCCCAGGCCGCCCGGAGATCGGCGTCGCCGAACGTAAACGGCGAATCCGCGCCGTACGCGGCGGCAACGCCGAAGATTAGACCCGTTACGATGGCTGGCCGTTTATTCATTTTCGTTTCAACTCGGCGGAGGCCTTGCGGACCCATTCGGGGAAGTCTCGGTAGTTGGTCAAAACGAGGCCAAAGTACTCCCGAGCCGCCTCGTCGCGGCCGCGGGCGCGTTCGGCCAGGCCGAGATAGTAGTAGGCTTGAACCGATATCGCCCGTTCGCCGCCGGCAGCCGCTGCGGCTAGGGGTTCGATCGCCTCGGCCGGGACGCCAAGTTCGAGCGAATTGAGGCCGCGGTATAGTTCGCCGCGGGCGGAGTATTCGTTAGCGGGCCATTCCCGGGCCAGCTTGGCCAGGGCCCCGTTGGACTCCTTGTACAACCGGGCCAACCGCATGTTTTCGCCGATTTTAAATTGGGCCTTGGCCGTCGTGCGGACGACGCCGAAGCGTCCCACGAGGTCACCGTACGCATCGATCGCCGCGCTCCGGTTCCCCGCCCGTTCGTAGATCTCGGCCGCGCGGTACAACGCCGCCAACGCCTCCTCCTCGTCCTCCGCCGTCTCGGCGACGGCGAGGTACTGGGAGACGGCTGCGGCTAAATCACCCTGGGCGAGGCGGACTTCGGCGAGTTTGGCCCGGGCGGCGGTAAGCGTTTTCGCATCGGCTTTTACTTCGGCGACGGCGGCCAGGTATTTAGCGGCCTGGTCGTAATCGCCGGCGTGGTAGTAGTACTCTCCCAACACTATTAGCAGCTCGCCGTTAAGGCGGCTGTGGGGGTACATCGCGATATAAGATTTCGCGAGTTCGATTTGGGAGGAATACTTCCCCTGTTTAAAATTACACAACTCGATCTCGTAACGGGCCTCGTCGACCCGGGGGGAGGTGGGGTGTTTTTCGACGAGCGACCCGTAGGTGGCTTTCGCCTCCTCGTATTTCTTCTGGTGAAGGTAGCATTCACCGACCATGAAGAGCGCGTCGTCGGCGACGCCGGCTTGGGGATACCGGGTTAGTAACGCGGTCCACGTCCGCGCGGCTCCCTCGAAGTCGTGGTCGGAAAACCGGGCCTCGGCGAGGTCGAATAACCCCTGGGGGGCGTAGGGGCTGGAGGGAAACCGGCTCACCAAATCCCAGAACGCCGTCGCCGCGGCGTCGAAATTCTTCTCGTTAAGCCAGCTTAGGGCGTAGAGGTACCTCGCCTCGTCGGCGAGGTCGCGGTCGGGGTATTGGTCCGCCAACGACAACAGCGCTTCCCGGGCCGCGCCGGGTTGGCCGGCGGCGAGGTATAGTTTGCCCACCCGGAAGAGGGCGTTATCGGCCAGCGCGTGTTCGGGGTTGCGGGCGGCGAACTCGGCCATCGCTCCTCGCGTGGCGGCCGTATTCCTGCCCCGGGTAGCGGCTTCGGCAGCCCAATATTCCGCGAAGGGGCCCAAACCGTCGTCGTCGGCGCGTGCGGCCACGGCGTGGAAGGTTTCGGCGGCCTCGGCGTACCGGCGGCCGACGAAGTAGCACCATCCCAACCAATAGCGGGCTTGTTCGGCGAGCGCGCCGTCGGCGGCGGCGAGTTCAGCGAAATAGGCCGCAGCAGCGTCGGCCTCGCCCGCCTCCAGCGTTAGGCGGCCGGCCCACAGCTTCGCCGGCGCGCCGTAGGAGGTCCGCGGATACTCCGTGGCGAGGTCGCGGAAGGTTTCGGCGGCCCGGCCGCGTTCGCCGAGTTCCAGCTGCGCCAGCGCGAGGAGGTACCGCGCCTCGGCGGAAGTCTCGGCGGGAAGGGGACCGGTTTCGGCGGGGGAGGAGATTAACTCTTCGGCGAACGCGGCGCCCCGCTCGACCTCGCCGGAGGCGATGTAGCTCGCGGCGCGCGCCAGCACGACCGCCGGGGGCGGCGGGGCCGGGCCGGACGCCGAAGCTCGTTCGAAGCTTTCGCCGGCGGCTTCGGCCTCGCCGGCGGCGAGGAGCGCACGGCCGTATGAGGCGTCGACGGCGGCGACGTCAACGTCGCGGGCGATTCGGGCCGCCTCGAAGTGGCGCCAGCTGGAGGCGTGATCTTCTTCCAGGAAGTAGAGAAGGGCGAGGCGGAAATGCAACGCCCCGGCGTTTTCGGCCGTGGGAAAACGGCGGAGCGATTCCTCGTACGTTTCCTGCGCGCGGTCGGTCTCGGCGGCGGCGAAATACGTTTCGCCGAGCCGCTGGTAGGCGCGAACGACGTCGTCCGGGTCAGTCGCCGCGGCAAGCGCGCGGCGGTAGGTATCGACGGCGTTGTCGTATTCGCCGAGGGCGGTAAAACATTCGCCTTTATGGATCAACGCCGGCGCGACGAGCGGAGAGGTCGGGTAGTTGGTTACGACGCGGCGGTATTCGGCGATGGCCTCGGAGTAACTCCCCATTTCGTGGAGGGACCGGCCGAGGTAGAATTGGGCCTCGTCCGCCCATTCGCCGCCGGGGTTTTGTTTGAGATAATCGTCGAAGTCGCGGTACGCCGCCTTGAACAGGCCGCGTTCGAACATTTTAGAGCCCAGGGCGAACCCCTCTTCCTCCGGAACCGCCGCGCCCGCCGAGGAGCCGGCCGCGGCCAAGAGGAGGCCCGCCCACAACAGCCGGCGGAGGGGAAAAGGTGATCGGGGATGCCCCAGGCGATACGTATCCCTGCCCTCCGGCGTTAAGCGGGCGTGGAAGAGACGACGTCGTTGTTTTCGTCGAGTTCGAGGCATTGCGGCGTCGGGGGGGCTTCGGCGAGGGCGTAAGCCAAGACGATGAGGCGGTCTCCGACCTCGCCGAGCCGGGCCGCCGCGCCGTTGAGCGTAACCGCTTTCGACCCGCGGGGCATGGGGATAAGGTAGGTTTCGAAGCGGCGGCCGTTGTTAATATTGAATATTTGGACGATTTCGCCCGGGAGCAGGCCCGCCGCCTCCAGGAGGTCTTCGTCGAGGCCCAGGCTACCCTCGTACGAAAGCTCGGTCGCGGTAACCGCCGCGCGATGGAGTTTCCCGAGTAAAAAACGCCTTAACATGCCGTCGCACCCGCTTTCAGGTCGTCCGTGCCGAGGATCGTATTGTCGATGAGCCGGGTATCGTTGATAAATGCGGCCACCACCGCGACGGCGCCCGGCGCGGCGCGGCGGCGGGGAGTGAGTTCGTTGGCGTCCACGACGGCGGCGTAATCGAGGCGGGCGGCCGGTTCCGCCTCCACTACCGCGCGCATCTCCGCGGCTAGGCGTTCCGCCCCCGTTTCGCCGGAGGCGAAGAGCTCGGCGGCGCGCCCGAGGGCCCGGTACAAGCACGTCGCTTGCCGCCGTTCGTCGACGGAGAGGTATTGATTGCGCGAAGACATCGCGAGGCCGTCGGGTTCGCGGACGATGGGCAGGACCTCCACCTGGAGGCCGAAGTCCAGATCCGCGGCCATACGTTTAATCACCTGGGCCTGTTGGTAGTCCTTTTGGCCGAAGTACGCCACCGCGGGGCGGCACAGGTTAAACAATTTCGCGACCACCGTTGCCACGCCGCGGAAATGGCCGGGCCGGGAAGCTCCGCACAGGCCCTCCGTCAACCGCTCGACGTCGACGTAGGTGGCGTATCCCGGCGGATAGACGTCGTCGGCGGCCGGCGCAAAGAGGAGGTCTACGCCCTCCGCGGCCGCGAGTTCGCAGTCCCGGTCGAAGTCGCGGGGATAAAGGCCTAGGTCTTCGCCGGGACCGAATTGCGTCGGGTTGACGAAGACGCTGACGACGACGCGGTCGCACTCCGCACGCGCGCGCCGTATTAACGAGAGGTGGCCTTCGTGGAAATAGCCCATCGTCGGGACGAGTCCCAGGCGTAAACCGGCGCGCCGGAGGTTTTCGGCTGTCTCGCGCATCTCGCCGGGGATCCGGATTATATCCACGCCGTTATTCCTCCGGCGGCTCGGCTAGGCGCGAGATCTCTTCCCATACTTCGTCGGTTAAGGGTACGGATTCCGCCTCCCCGGGATATGCGCCGCTCCGTACCAATTCGCCGTATTCCGTAACGGCCTCTCGCATGGTTTGGGTCACGTCCGCCAGTCGACGCACGAATTTCGGCGTGTAGCCCCGGTAAAAGCCGACGAGGTCGTGAAGCACCAGAATTTGGCCGTCGCATTCCACGCCCGAGCCGATGCCGATCGTGGGGATTGTCAGCGAACGCGATATCAGCCCCGCGAGTTGGCGCGGCACCATTTCCAGGACTACGGAGAAGCACCCGGCGTCTTCGAGCGCGCGGGCGTGCTCGAGAAGTACGCGGGCTTGGGCCACCGTCTTCCCCCGTACGATGTGACGCCCGAAATAGTGGACGCTCTGGGGGGTGTAACCCAAATGGCCCATAACGGGGATCCCGGCGCCGACTATCATTTTAACCCGCCGCAGCGTTTCGGGCCGCGCTCCCTCCAACTTGACCGCCTCCGCGCCGCCGTCTTTGACCATCAGGCCGACGTTGGCCATCGTCGCCTCGTCGCTCTCCTGGAAGGACATAAAAGGCATGTCCCCGACCAGCAGCGGCCGCCGAAGCGCGCGGCGAACCATCCGGAGGTGATATACGACGTCGTCGACAGTAACGCCGAGCGTCGTATCGTGTCCCTGAACAACCATTCCCAACGTATCGCCGACCAGGACGAGGTCGACGCCGGATTCTTCGACGACGGCCGCCGTGGGGAAATCGTACGCCGTAATACAGACAATCGGCGTGGCTTCCCGTTTTAACCGAACGAGATCGTGCGCGTTTACTTTATCCATGGCGTTAGAATTGACGTTCGTATAGCTTTAGTTCGTACGGCGCGAGCCCGGCCAATAGCTGGCTGAGCCGTAGGCCGCTGCCCGGAAGCGGGATGTCCCCCGCTACGTCCCACAACGGCTGCAGGAAGAAAGGCCGCCGCGGCAGCGCGGGGTGGGGGATTTGGAGTTCCGGGTCGTCGATTATTTTCTCGCCGTACAGGAGAATGTCGACGTCGACGGTCCGGGGCCCCTGGGGTTGGTCGCGTTTTCGCCCCAACTGATTCTCGACGGCTAGGCACGTCTGCAAAAGCTCGCGGGGGCCCATCCACGTCTCGATGCCCAGTACGCGGTTCAGGAAATCCGGCTGGTTTCCGGGCCCCTCGGGAGGGGATTCGTAGGTGGGCGAGCTCCGGTCGAGGTAAATCCCCGTGGCGGAGGCGAGCGCCGACTCGGCCGCGTCGAGATGGGCTTTCCGGTCGCCGACGTTGGACCCCAGGCCGAGGTATGCATATATTTTGTCAAGCACCATAGCGTAAGATTATGATATTATTATATCATAACATCGTTAAGCGGGAGCGTCAATCGCGACGGCCTCGGCCGTTTCCGCGGCCTTGTTACCGCGGCTTTATTAATACCGGCGGCACCCGCCGACCGGACGGCATAAAAGGTTATGATCGAACGGGTTGCGAGATATCATGGGTAAACGGAAGGCGGATTCGCCCCCCCGCCGCGTTACGGTCGGGACCGTAGCAGTGGGGGAAGAGGGAAAGAGGCGCGTTAGGGAGGCTTTGGACCGAGGCCGGATCTCGGGCGGCAAGTTCGTCCAAGAGTTCGAGGAAGCCTTCGCCGCGTACCACGGTTTGAAATACGGGATTGCGGTTTCTACCGGTACCGACGCCGACGCCGTAGCGGCGGCGACGCTTCTGGCCCGCGGCGCCCAGCGCGGCGACGAAGTTATCGTCCCGGCCTTGACGTTCATCTCGGTCGCCAACGCCGTGCTGCACGCGGGGTTGGTTCCGCGGTTCGCGGATATAGACGCCGACAGTTACAATCTCGACCCGGAGGCGGTGGAGGCCGCTCTCACGCCTCGCACCAGGGCGATAATGGCAGTCCATAATTTCGGCCGGCCGGCGCCGATGGCGGAGCTGGCCGAGATCGCCTCCCGCCACGACCTGATGCTGCTGGAGGACGCCGCGGAGGCCCACGGCGCGCGTTACCGGGGCCGTCTGGTAGGCACGTTCGGCGCCATGGCAACGTATTCCTTCTACGTGGCCCACATCCTCACGACCGGGGAGGGCGGTATGGTTATAACCGACGACGACGAGTTGGCGCGGCTTTGCCGGAGTTTGCGGGCCCACGGCCGGGCGTGCGATTGCAAGGTATGCGTCCTCAACGTCGATTCGAGTTATTGCCCCCTTCGCTACAAGTACGGCGACGATACCGACATCCGCTTCCACTTCGAGCGGGTGGGCTTTTCGAGTAAGATGAACGAGATGGAGGCCGCGCTGGGGATCGAACAAGTATCCCGGATGGACGAAATCGTGCGCGCGCGGCGCCGGCGGTTGGAGTACTACAACGAACACCTCTCCCGCTACGAGAAATACTTAAAGTTGTTTAGGCCGGGCCCGGAGGAGGAGATCAGCCCGCTGTGTTACCCCCTCCTCGTAACGCCGGAGGCACCTTTCGCCCGGTTCGAGCTGACGAAGTTCTTGGAGCAGCGAGGCGTGGAAACGCGGCCCGCGTTCGGCTCGATTCCGACGCAGCAGCCGGCGTACCGCTGGATGGGGCACGCGGAGGGCGAGTTCCCGGCCGCGGAGTACGTGGGCTCCCGGGGGTTTTACCTCGGGTGCCATCAAAATATCTCGGACGAAGACGCCGCGTACGTCGTGGACGTCTGCGCCGAGTTCATGGAGCGTTTTTAACGCGCGGAAGGAGACCGTGGCCGGCGATACGTTGGTCGTAATACCCACTTACAATGAGCGGGAGAACGTAGGGTCGTTGTGCGAGACGCTACTGGCGCGGCCGGAACACGTAGACGTTCTGGTGGTCGACGATAACTCGCCGGACGGGACAGCGGCGGCGGCGGAGGCGGTCGCCGCGCGGTACGGGGGCCGGATGCACATCCTGCTCCGCGAGGGCAAGGGCGGCCGGGGCGGGGCGGTCCTGGCCGGATTCGCGTGGGGGCTGGAGCGGGAGTACCGCTATTTCTTCGAGATGGACGCCGATTTTTCGCACCGGCCGGAGGAGATCCCGTTGTTCCGGGAGGCGGTGGGAGGGGCCGACGTCGTCGTCGGGTCCCGCTACTTGGCCGATTCGCGCATTCTAAATTGGCCGTGGGCGAGGTCGTTCTTCAGCCGGTGGGCCAATCGGTACGCGCGCTTTTTCCTCCGGATCCCCATAACCGACTACACGAACGGTTACCGGTGTTATCGCCGGCAAGCGGTGGCGGCGCTCGACGTCGACGCTATACGTACCTCCGGGTACATCGTATTGAGTGAAGTCGCGTACCAATTGTATTTACGGGGCTTCCGGTTCGCCGAGGTCCCGACCGTATTCGTGAACCGCCGGCGGGGGGAGTCGAACCTCTCGCCGAAAGAGATATTATCGGCCCTGGTTAGCGTTATCCGACTCCGCTGGAGGCGGCGTCGGCTGCGGCCGACCTCCGATTCCGCTTGACCTCGGCCGGCGATTTCGGTACCATACGCACGCACATGGCCAAGAAAGCGAAAAAGCCCCGACTCCCGAAGCGTAAAAAGCGGCACGTCAACGTGATGGTCGTTCCCCACGGCGGCGGCCGGAGTAGGACCGTGTTCGTACACGGCGCCATCCTGGCCGCATTGCTGCTGGCGAGCGTCGCGGTATTGGCGTTGGCCGGATTAATGGTATCGGACTATTGGCGTAACATCATTAAATTGTCGCAGCTGGTGGCGTACGAACGGCGGGAGGAGGAGGAGAATCACAAGCTGGAGGTCATGGAACGGGGCCTGGCCGACCTCGACGGCAAGGTCGAGGAGGTAGAGGGGCAATACGAAGAACTGTATGAAGGGCACCGCTTGCACGAGGTCAAAGCGCCGGAGGGCCTTCTCCCGGAGGAAGCGCCCGCGCGCAACCTGTCGCTGCCCGAACTCGAGCGGCGCGTAGCCCGGTTGGAGAAAAACCTGGGCCTCGTCCGGGGACGCTTCGACGAGGACCCGGGAGCGCTGGTGAGCCTCCCCTCCATTATGCCGTGCTCCGGGTGGTTGTATCGGGATTTCGGTAACACGGTGTCGCCCTTTACGGGCCGCGTCGAAATGCACCGGGGAGTGGACGTAGCGGCGCCGCGCGGGACGCCCATCGTCGCCGCGGCGGCGGGGGTGGTGACGGCGGAGGGGCTGGAGGAGCACTACGGCCTGACGGTGGAGATCGACCACGGGAACGGCTTCGTAACGCGGTACGCCCACAACATGAGGAACGCCGTCCGCGTGGGCGCCCGCGTTAAGCGGGGCCAGGTGATCGCGTACGTCGGGAGCACGGGGCGTTCCAGCAGCACCCACGTTCACTACGAGGTATCGCGGAACGGCGTACCGCTCAACCCGCGGTTCTTTATACTGCGGGAGCCGAAGTCACCTCGCGAACTAAAACCCTCCGAACGGGAAATATAAAAAGCCGACCCGCGGGGTCGGCTTTTTCGAGGCTGGGGGAGGGGTTATTCGGAGCCGGCGGTTTCGGGCCCTTGCGTAAAGGCCTCCACCGTTTCCTCCAACATCGTTAGTTTCGATAGCTTCGATTGGGCCTCCTCGGCTTCCGGCGTGTCGGGGTAGCGGGTCACGACCGTTTTATAGGAGGCGACGGCTTCGTCGACGTCGTCCATTAAATGGTACGCGTCGCCCCGGTACAGGTAGCACTTCTTGGCCTCCGGCGCCGTCTCGTAGTTTTCGAGTACCTCCTCGAAATAGGCGAGCGCGGGTTCCGGATTTTGGGCCACGAGTTCGATAAAACCGCGGTTCGTTAGCGCGCCCGGCCGAAGCCCCGATTCGTTCGCGGCGTCCTCCGTTAAAATCTTATCGAAACGGGCGAGCGCCTTCTCGGGACGCCCGGTTTCCACGTACATCGTGCCGACCTCGTACGCCAATTCGAGGTCGTCGGGGTTGGCTTCCTCCCGGGCGAGGAGTTCGTTGAGCGTCTCGACGCGGCCGGCGGCGATATCGTCGAGGAGTTCGAGGAATTCCTCCGCCGAAACCAACCCCACGACGCGGGTAATCTCTTCGCCTTTGGGGGTGTAGAATATCGTCGTGGGATAGGCGGTTACGGCGTACGTCTTGGGCGTGTCCTCGTCGACGTCGGAGTCGATGTGGACCGCGACGAGATCGGCCAGCTTTTCCTCTACCTCGACGTTAGCCAGAACCTCGTCTTCGAACGCCTCCGACATCTTGCTCCAATCGGCGCTGTAGTAGGCGATCAAGGTTTTATTCTCCGCGGAGGCAATTTCCTTTCCCTCCTCCATGGTGGGGTGCCATTTTATTTCGTCGCCGACTTTCTTGGCGCACGCCGTCAAGAGCGCGGCGCACAAGAAGGCCGCCGCGGCCACCACGTATGTTCTTTTCATTGGTATCTCACTCCTTAGGTCGGAAGAGGTACGCCAGGATCATACCAACTAGGCCGAGGCCGACGAGCGAGGCCGCCACGACGAAATACGCGGGCGCGATGTTGACGTGGTATTTGTCGTAATACCCGCGTGCGAACCACAGGATGGCGAGGCCGGTCGCGGCCGAGGCGGCGCCGAAGCCCAGGCGCTGGAAAAACGCGCCGCGGTCGACGAGGCGTTGCACCGCCGGGTTGCCGGCCCGGCGGGCGCGTTGCAATACGCCCCGGCGTTCCTTAATCGTGCTATTATATATCCAGAGAATGGCCAGCAAGCCGCCGATGACCATGACGGCGTACGTGAAAATGTCTAGCGCCTCGAATAAGTTCTCCGTCGGCATCGGCCCATAATTATCGCACCTCGGGAGGCAAAGTCAAGGCCAAAACGGCGCCCCCATGGACGAATTAACGTTGAAAATACTGTTGCGCGAGCTTGAGCCGGATCTGAGCGGCGCGAAGGTGCTCGCTGTGTACCGCCTCTCCGCCCGCGCGCTCGCGTTCGACCTCGCCTCTCCGGCGCGGCGCGGGCGGCTCGTCGTCGCCGCCGGCGACGGCGGCGCCCTCTTCCGTGCGCCTCTCCTGGACCGCCCCCGGGGCGAGCGTCTTCGCCCGGGCCTGGCGGGAGCGACGTTCGTCGGCGCGCGGCAATGGCGCGACGACCGCCTGCTCCTCGTGGAACTCGAGACCGAGGCCGGACCCCGCCGGCTCGTCGTAGAGTTTTTCGGCCGCGCGGGGGGCGTATTTGTGTTGGACCAGGGCGTCGTGGAGGCCGTTTTGGCCGGCCGGCGTCTAGCGCGCGGCGAACCGTATCCGGAGCCCGCCGACCGGGGCCGACGGCCGCCCTGGGAGTTTTCGGAGGGGGAGCGCGCGGCGCTACTGGCGGCGGACGACGCCGGCAAGATGGTGCGGGAGGTAGCGTTTATGTCGCCGTATGCCGCGGCCGCGATCGTGGCGGGACCAAGCGACGACGAACGGCAGTGGCGGTGGGCAGAGTTCGCGGCCGTCGTCGCGGGCGAGGACGTCGCGCCGGTCGCAGTGAATGCCGGCGGGCGGTGGCGGCCGTTCCCCTGCGCGCTCGGCGCGGAGGAAGATCCGGAGGCGGAAGAGGTACGACGTTTCGCGACGATGAACGAGGCGGTGGCGTTCGCGTACGGCGAAAACGAACGGGCCGACGAGCGGGAGGAGACGCGGCGCCGGGCGGAACGGGACCTCGGCGGGCGCATTAAACGGCTGGAGCGGCAGCGCGAGGCGCTGGCGCGCCGCGCGGCGGCCTACGGCCAAGCCGAGGCGTACCGGCGCATGGGGGAGGCGCTCAAGTATAACCTGTCTTCGGTCGCGCGCGGCGCGGAGACGGCGACGCTTCCCGATCCGTACGGCGGCGAGGCCGTCGTCGTCGAACTCGCGCCGGATCTGTCGCCGGCCGAAAACATGGAGCGCCTCTTCGACCTTTACCGGAAGGCGAGGCGCGGCCGGCGGGCGGTCGCGGCGCGGCTCGCGGAGCTGGAGGAGGAGCTTGCGCGACTCCAGGCGGAGCGGGAGGCGGCGCGCCAAGCCTCCGACCTGGCCGAATTGGAGCGCTGGCGGCGGGACGAGACCGCGCCTTCCCGGACCGCCCCTCGCCGAGAGCCGAGGGGCCCGGGCCGGCGCTTCCTCTCCTCCGACGGCTTTACGATCGTCGTCGGGCGGGGCGCCGGGGAGAACGAGGAGATAACGTTCAAGCTGGCACGACCCCACGACCTCTGGCTCCACGCCTCCCAGGCCCGCGGCTCGCACGTCGTCATCCGGCGGCCGGATAAAAATAAGCCGGTGCCGCGTCGCACGATCGAGGAGGCGGCGGCCTTGGCGGCGTACTATTCCCGCGACAAGCACGCCGGCGTCGTTCCGGTAGTCGTCGTCGAACGGCGGCACGTACGGCGGGCCAAGGGCGCGCGCGGCCGCGTTACGCACCGCGGCGGCGAGGTCGTCTTCGTCGAGCCGGCTTTAAAATTAAAGCCCGCCGGGGCCGGCAAGCCGTAGGCGTTCCAGGGGAGAGCGGGAGAATTACATATGCGTCGGCGCGCTCACGCCCAACAGGCCGAGCGCGTTTTTCATTGTCTGGCCCACGGCGCGGGCGAGGAGTAGCCGACCCCGCCTCTTCGCCTCGCCGGAAGCTTGGAGTATCCGGTGGTGGTGGTAGTAGTTGTGGAAGAGGGAGGCCAGCCGGGCGGCGTAGGCGGTAAGGCGGTGGGGCTCGCGCCTCGCCGCGGCGCCGGCGACGACGGAGGGGAATTCCCAGACCGTCCGCGCGAGGAGGCGTTCCTCGGGCAGGTCCAGCTCGCCCAGGTCCGCCTCCGCCGGGGGGGCGGAGGCGAGGGCCTCGCCGGCCTCGCGCTTCAGGCTCTCGACGCGGGCGTGGCAGTATTGGGCGTAATATACGGGGTTCTCGGGGGTATCTTTGCGGGCGAGCTCGAGGTCGAAGTCGAGGTGAGCGGTGGGGGTCCGGAGGAGGAAAAAGAAGCGCGCGGCATCGACGCCGATATTCTCGATGACTTCCCGCATCGTAACCAGCGCGCCGGCGCGTTTGGACATTTTTACTTTCTCGCCCCCCTCCAACAAGTTTACCTGTTGCGAGATTACGATCTCCAACCAATCGTCGCGGAGGCCGAGGAGCTTAACCATCGCGTACAGCTTCTTGGCGTGGCCGTGATGGTCCGGGCCCAGGACGTCGAGGACCTTGTCGAAGCCGCGGTCGTGCTTGTCGAGGTGGTAGGCGACGTCGGCCAGGAAATAGGTCGGCCGGCCGTCGGCGCGCACCAGGACGCGGTCCTCGTCGTCTCCCGCGGCCGTCGTCCGCAGCCAGAGGGCGCGGTCTTTCTCGTAGGTGGCGCCGCCCCCCGTCAAACGTTCCCGCGCCGCCTCCACTTTGTCGGGATATAAGGAATTCTCGGGGAACCACTCGTCAAAAATAATGCCGAAGTCTTCCAGGTCGCTCTCCTGTTCGGCGACCAGGGCCTCGGCGGCCTCGGCGGCGAGGTGGGCGTCGTCGCTTTCCGGCGTAAGGCGGCCGGCGGCGTGGAGCCGGCGGGCGAGGTCGACGACGTACTCGCCGCGATAACCGCCCTCGGGGATTTCGGCCTCCTCCCCCGATATTTCGCGTAGCCGCGCGCGGACGGATTGCGCGAGTAGGTCCATCTGCGTCCCGACGTTGCAGACGTAAAATTCGCGTTCGGTCGCGTGGCCGGTAAATTCCAGGAGGCGCGCCAGCGCGTCGCCGTACGCGGCGGCCCGGGCGTTGACGGCGTTTAACGGGCCGGTGGGGTTGGCGGACACGAATTCGACTTGGACGCGAACGCCCTCCCCCACGTCGCTCCGGCCGTAGTCGTCGCCCGTCCGCACGGCCTCCGCGACCGCGCCCCAGAGGACTCCCTCCTCTAACCGGAGATTGACGAACCCGGGCCCCGCCACCTCCGCCGCGGCCACGCCGGGTGCTTCGCGGAGGGCGGAGGCGATTTGCTCGGCCAGCTCGCGCGGCGGAAGACCCAGCTCCTTCGCGAGCGGCAACGCCGCCCGCGTAGTGAGGTCGCCGTGGCTCGCCTCCGGCGGGATAGAGAAGTCCGCTTCCTCCGGGCCCGGTTCGGCGCCGGCGGCGGCGAGGGCCGCGGCGAGACGGTCGCGGAGGTTTTGGGTGAAATCGGTCATGGGGAGGCGGGCTCGAACGCGAGGCGAGGCGCGTCGCCCCACAACCGCTCGAGCTCGTAGTAGGCGCGCGTGTCCTCGTCGAAGATATGGACGAGGACGTTGTGGAGGTCGATCAAGATCCACCGGGCCATGGCGTAACCCTCGGCGTGGTGGACGGAGCAGCCGTTCGCAGAGGCGGTCTCCTCGACGCGCCCGGCGAGCCCGCGGAGGTGGCGCCTCGTTTCGCCGGTGCAGATAACGAAGTATTCGGCGAGCAAGGGGAACTGGCGGACGTCGAGGAGGACGATATCTCGCGCTTTCAGCTCGTCGAGGGCGCCCGCGAAGAGGAGCGCTTTGGCGCGGGCGGCGATTCCCTCGCCGGGAAAGGTGGAACCCTCGGCTGCCGCTCGTTTCGGGGGGGTCACTTAGTCGGTACGTCCCGGGTAATTCCGGAGGCCCTCCGCCAGACAGGTCATCGCGTGCGCCAAATCCTCCTCGTTTAGGACGTAGGCGATACGAGCCTCCTGCTTCCCCCGCCCGGGGGTGGAATAGAAGCCGTCACCGGGCGCGAGCATAGCGGTTGCGCCGTCGAGTTCGAAGTCGGTGAGCATCCAGGAGACGAAGGCCTCGGCGTCGTCGACCGGGAACTCCGGCTGCATGTAGAACGCGCCGGAGGGTTTGTAGGCCAGGACGCCCGGCATTTGCGCGAGGGCCTCGTAGACGACGTTGCGCCTCCGTTCGAAGGCGGCGATCATCGGGTCGACGTATTCGGAAGGCGGGAGCTCGAGCGCCGCGGCCGCGGCGTATTGTCCTATAACCGGCGGGGAGAGCCGGGCTTGGCCGAGTTTGAGCGCCGCGCCGACGACGTCGGCGTTCCGCGAAACCAGACACCCCACCCGGGCGCCACAGACGCTGAAACGTTTGGACAGGCTGTCGGTGACGACGACGCGGGAGGCGAGGTCCGGGAGGCCGAGCATTGAGAGGTGGGCGAGGCCGTCGTAGACGAACTCGCGGTAGACTTCGTCGGCGATAACGAATAGGTCGTGGGCAAGGGCGAGTTCGGCGACGAGCGCGAGCTCCTCCGCGGTGTAAACCGTTCCCGTGGGGTTGTTGGGATTGCAGAGCGCTATGGCGCGGGTTTTGGGGCCGATAGCGTTTTCGAGTACCTCGCGCGGCGGGAGGTGGTACCCGGTGGCCGGGTCGGTGGCGAGCGGTTTCAGCGTTACGCCGACGACGGAGGCGAAGCCGTTGTAGTTGGTGTAGAAAGGTTCGAAGACGATTATCTCCTCGCCGGCGCCGGCGACGGTGAAGAACGCGAAGAGCAGCGCTTCAGAGCCGCCGGTCGTCACGAGAATATCGTCGAGCGCGAGGTCGAGGCCGAAGCGGCCGTAGTACGTACGGTAGGCGCGGCGCAGCGCGAGCTCTCCGTCGGAGCGGCCGTACGCGACGACGCGCTCGGGGTATTCGCCCAGCGCTTTCAGAAACGCCTCCGGGGAGGCGATATCCGGTTGGCCGATATTGAGGTGATAGACGCGGCACCCTCGCTCTTTGGCGGCGTCGGCCAAGGGGACGAGCTTGCGGATGGGGGAGGCCGGCAAGGCGGCCGCCCGGGCCGAAATCGCGGGCAAGGTTGGGGCCACAGTTTTCCTCGGCATAATAACGCCTCCTGGGGAACCGGACGCGGGACAATATAACCGATATCTACTCGCCGGTCAAGCGAAAGCGGGCTTGCTCCAGGAGGCGAATTTGACTCGGAGTAAAGTATTTGTTATACTTCCATTTAAACCTTTAAACTCCATCTTGCGATAGCGACCGGAGGCCATGGCGGTAATAGGTAATATCCGGGACCTAACGTTGGTCGACCTCTTCCAGATCGTCCAATTGGGCCGGCGGACCTGCGTATTAACAGTTGACGACGAGTACGGCGTCTGGTACCGAACGTACTTCGAGGAGGGCTTCGTCGTATACGCGGATTCCAACAAGAGGTACGCGCCGCTGGGGGAGGACCTGGTTCACGCCGGCGTTATCCGGCGCGACCAGTTGCAGGCCGCCCTCGCCGAGTACGCCGGCCTGGGCGGAGACCGCCCCCGGTTCGGTACGTTTCTCCTCCACCGCGGGACGATCAGCCGCGAAACGCTGGTCGAGTTCATCCAGCGGAAGATCAAGATAAAGCTCTTCGATATGTTCCTGATCGAGGAGGGTACGTTTACCTACGAGCTCACGCCGTACCGCCTCGACGAGGACATCACCGTATCCATATCGGTAACCGAGCTCGTGATGGAGTCTACGAAGCGCGTCGACGATTATAAGCGCCTCCAGCGGCGGATCCCCTCCGTCGACCTAATCGTACGGAAAGAGACGCGGCCGCTAGCGGAGTTGCTCCGCGGCGACTACGAGTTTACGGAGTTGGAGCAGGAGATCCTCCTCCTGGCCGAGAAGGGTTTGACGATCCGCGAGATGGCGGAGGAGTTGAATATCGACGATCAGCTCGAGGTTCTAAAGATCGTAAACGGATTTTTGAATCTCGGCCTGGTCCACCTCGGGATCCCGGAACTGGTTGCGGAATAAAAGGTATTAGGGAAACGCTATCCGGCGCCCGCGGGGCGCCGTTTTTTTCGGCAACGCCGGCCGGTCAAGGCCCCCAATCGGGGCGTCGGTAAGACTAACGCTATTTTAGGGGGAATCCCCTCCGCGAATTTACCCTCCGCGCGGGCCTCCGGTCGATATTAAAAATTCCCCGGCGGCACGTCGTAGATTGTTGCCCTATCGGGGCTTACGCGAGAGGCGAAGTCGGGCACAGTTCGCCACCCTTCGCGCCGTACGATTATCGTCTGCGTCGGATTTTCGTAGACGACGGTCTCCCGGAGGATGCGGTCGTAATCCGAACGAACCAGCTCGCGGTTGCGGTCGCTCACAATAATTGCTATCCGCGCCTCGTTCGTCTTCATCAAGGCCAATAACCCTGGCCAAGTCGAAGCAACTTCGGAACACGAGAGCCGGAGGAAGTTGAGCGGATGGTCGCTAAACGCCCGCAACGGGTACTCCTCGAAACGCCACGCCCCGGTCGCGCCCGGCTCGCCGATTTCGATGATGACGGTTTCGTCGGGGGCCATCTCGCCGGTGCGCCACAGCTCGCGCAACGTTAGCGCCGTTTCGGTGGCGTAAGCCGGGTGGGTCGTACAAGGCCCCGGGTATCCGTACCCGGGCCGCAGGATTACCGCGTCCCAATGGATCGTAATTACAGCCGCGGCCACGAGCACGACGTCGACGACTATTTTTTTCCAAGTCGAATCGGCCCACCGGATCAGCGCGACGACGGTTAGGCCCGCGAACGGGAAGATGAGCAGGAGGGGGGTGGCGAAGTAACGTTCCGGACAGAAGCCGAGGCCGACGAGGAGGGCGATAATCGATAGGGCCGCGAAGATTAACGCCCACGCGAGCCAAATGAAGAACCGGTCGCGCGAGAACCATTCTTTGCGGAAAAAGAGGATCGCCCCCGCGAACGCTAAGGCGGCGCTAGCCCGGCCGTCGAAGAGGAAGCGGTAGAAGCCGTACCCGAGGCGGCGATACCACGTCGGGTTGGAGAGAACGGCCGCCGTGTCGGCGCGGACGCCGGCGAGCGCAGGCCACAGGCCGGCGTGGCTCGGCTGGAGGCCTTTGTGGGCGACGAAGACGCCGGCGAGGGCTACCGGGAGGGCCCACAGGACCCACGCCAAGACGTTGCGCGGGCGATGGTGAAAGAGGCGGTACGCCGTGTAGAGAAGGAGAAAGGCGGTGGCCTCGTAACGGCAGAGGGCCGCGCCGGCGAAGCAAAAGGAGGCCGCGGCTGCGCCCCGTAAACCGGCCTCCGCCCGGGCGGCGAAGAACACGCCCGCCACCAGGCCGAGATAGAACATCGGCTCGGCCATGCCCATCGAGAGAGTTAGGTTATGGTGGACCGGCGAGAACGTGAAGAGGCCCGCGGCCACGATCCCGGCGACCGGGCCCGCGAGGCGCCGGCCGAGGAGGTACAGGAACGCCGCCACCCCGGCGCCGGCGACGACGTTGAGGGCCGTCCCGGTAAAATAGATATCGGGCCAAATTTTAAGTAGGCCGGCCCAGAGCCACAGCGGGAGAGGCGGGAATTGGTGGCGAGGGAATAATTCGAAAGCTCCGTACGCCAGGCGGTACGCCTCGATCGCGCGGCCGGGGCCGTCGGCGATGTACATGATGCGCTTGAAATGAAGGACGTAGTACGCCACGAACGCCGCAGCGACGCCGAGTTTGGAGGCGAAAACGCCGAAGGGCGCCAAGCGCTCGGGCGCAGCGCCGAGGCGAGGCCGTCCCGGCGCGGAGGGAGTCAACTTATTATCCATACGAGAGGCGGATCGAACGTCGCTTTCCGCCGTCGGCCCCCCTGACCGGATTTGACGTGGATTTTATCACGGCGGGTCCCCCTTCGCAAGCCCCCGCGAGTTAGTCGCTGAACAAGCCGCAGCAACGGCTGCAGCCCGGGAACGCCTTACGGGAGGCGAGTTCGGCGCGGAACCGCCGCAGGACCTCGCCGTTCCAAAGGACGGACAACGACCGGTCGCGGACGTTTCCCGCCTCCAGACCGAGGCACGGCGTGACCGTCCCGTCCGGGAGGAGGTCGACCCGCAGCCACCGCGAGAAGCACGGGCGGCGGAGCGGCGAGCGCGGGTCGGCGTAGAACCGGACCATCGCCTCCTCCTCGAGGGGCGGGTAAAAATTCACCGGGACCGGCGCCGCAGTAGAGGCGAGGGCGCGCGCCTGTACGCGGAGGAGGCCGACGTCGAGGGGGGGGAGGTCGTCCACGACGAAGCCCTGGAGGTAGGTCGTATCCTGGCCAAATAGCTCGCGGAAGAGGGCGCGTTGGGCGTCGGCCGTAGCCCGGTCCGTATACCAGAGGTGTTGGAAGGTGAGTTCGTCGAGGGCGAGGTCGGCGAGGAGAGGGGGGAGTTCGGCCAGGGAGGCGACGTTGGCGGCGGTGATCGTGCACGTAACTTTAACGTACGGCGTCCGGGCGCCGCGCCTCCCCTTCGCCTCCGCTAGCGCCGCTAGCCCCTCTTGGACGGCGCGGAACGAGCCCGGCGAGCGACGTTGGCCGTCGTGGAGCGCGGGCGGGCCGTCCACCGAAACCATAAGGCTGTCCACGCCGATCTCGACGAGCGCGGCCGCGTCGCGGCCCAGGAACGATCCGTTGGTGTTGACGCCGAGGCGGAAGCCACGCGCTTTGGCGTAGGCCAGAAAGTCGAGGAGGTCGGGGCGGAGGAACGGTTCGCCGCCGGTTACGCCGAGGCGCGGCCGCCACCGGCGCAGGTCGTCGACTACGGCCTGCAACTCCGCCAAGGTTAGCTCCTCGCCCGCGCGGAGATATTGTTCTCCTTCCAATCGCCGCGATTGGGCCACCCAGCACATGGCGCAATTCAGGTTGCAGCGGCGCGTTACCCAAAAGCTGACGGCGTAGGGAGGGCCCGCGCGGCCGCGAGCGTAACGTTCGAAGCGCGTGGCCGTACGCAACCGTTTGGCCGCCTCTCGCGCCAACTCGGCCGGCGAACGGGCCAATACTTTGGACAGTAGGTTTTTGGGGGCCATCGGGAGTGCCGATAATAGCACGCCCGCGCCCCGCGGTCAATCTGTGCGATTAATCACAAAATGCTTGACTTGACGCGGGAGGTGTGTTATCGAAGGGGTAAAATTTAGACGAGGTGTGTGCCTTGCTGACGGATTACGCGTTCGTTGCATTTTTCATTTTTTTCGGGATATTCTTCGTGGCGGCGGCGCTCATCGGCGCCTGGTTCGTTCGGCCCTCGCGGCCCGGAAAACTGAAGAACGACATTTACGAGTGTGGCGAAGTTACCCGGGGGACCTCCTGGGTTCAATATAACGTGCGGTTCTACCTAATCGCCTTGGCGTTCGTCGTGTTCGACGTCGAGGCGGCTTTTCTTTTTCCGTGGGCGGTGGCGGCGAAGAAGCTGGGCTTGTACGCCTTTGTGGAAATTACGATTTTCGTCGCCATCCTCCTGGTAGCGCTGGCCTACGCCTGGCGCAAGGGGGGTCTGAAATGGGCGTAATCGCGCGACTCCCCGTATATTGGGAGAAATTGCCGGGCGGCGGCCTGGTTACGACGAGCGTCGAAAAAGTCCTGAACTGGTCGCGGGCTTCCAGCATCTGGTACATGATCTTCGGCCTGGCGTGTTGCGCCATCGAAATGATGGCGGCCGGCGCCTCCCGCTACGACTTCGACCGGTACGGCATGATGTTCCGGGCGACGCCGCGGCAGTCGGACATGATGTTTATTTCCGGTACGATCACCCTCAAGATGGCGCCGCGGATCCGGCGGTTGTGGGAGCAGCTGGCGGAACCGCGCTACGTCGTCGCGATGGGCTCGTGCGCCATCTCGGGCGGGGGCTTCTTCTACGACGCTTACAGCGTCCTGAAGGGCATCGATAAGATCATTCCGGTAGACGTGTACGTCCCCGGGTGCCCGCCCCGGCCCGAGGCTTTGATGCACGGTTGCCTTAAACTCCAAGAGAAAATCAAGCGCGAGGGTTTGGTCGAAGCCTTCGGCGATTTCAAAGAGGGCCAGGCGGAGGCGGAGCGCCTCGCCGGCCGCTGGATTCTGGACCGGCTCGCGCAGCGGTAATACCTCCCTAACGAGTAGGCGGAGCGGTTTTATAACGGTCATGGTTGACCCCGGCTTCAACGACATAGCGGCCGCGCTGACGGATAATTTCGGCACCACGGTGTTGGCCGTCGAGGAGGGGAATAAAATCCCCTTCGTCCGCGTGGAGGCCGACGCCGTCGCCCGCGTCGCGCGATTCCTGCGCGACGAGCCGACGCTGGCCTTCGACTTCCTGATGTACGTCACGGCCGTAGACTACCCGGAGGAGGAGAAGCTAACTCTCCTCTATCACTACTTCTCCTACCGGCACGAGTACTCGCTCCTGGTCAAGGCCGACGTCCCGCGGCACGGCGCGGAGGTCCCGACGATCTCGCACCTGTACGCGGCGGCGGACTGGCTGGAGCGCGAGGTGTACGACCTGTTCGGCGTAAAGTTCCGCGACCACCCTAACCTGACGCGGATCGTGACGCCGGAGGGATTCGAGGGCCACCCGCTGCTCAAGGATTTCGCGAACGACGATTACGTACCGTTCCCGGACTGGAAGCCGGAGAAGTAACGAGTGACTCCCGAGACGGCATATCGCACGGAAGAGTTCCAGGTCAACGTCGGGCCGCAGCACCCCTCGACGCACGGCGTCTTCCGCATGGTGCTGACGATGGACGGCGAGCGCGTCGTCGACTGCGAGCCGCACATCGGCTTCCTGCACCGCTCGATGGAGAAGATGGCGGAGAACCGCCTCTACATCCAATTCCTGCCGATGGCGGACCGCATCGACTATCTGAGCTCAATTTTTTGCACCGTCGCGCACTGCGAGGCGGTCGAGCAGCTGATGGAGATCGACGTCCCGGCGCGGGCGAAATATCTCCGTACTATCATGATGGAGCTGTGCCGGATCGCCTCCCACTCCATCTTCTTCGGCGTCTTCGCGCTCGACCTGGGCGCCGTGACGCCGTTCCTCTACGGCTTCCGCGAGCGCGAACTCACGATGGACCTGCTCGAGATGACCACCGGCCAGCGGATGACGTTCAATTACTGCCGCTTCGGCGGCGTCGCCGACGACCTGCCGGATTCGTTTTTTCCGACCGTCGAGAAATTCGTAAAGGTCTTTCCCGCGCGTCTCGACGACTACGACCGGATCCTGAACGAGAACGAGATCTTCGTGGCGCGGACCAAGAACGTCGGCACCGTAGAGGCCTCCCGCGCGATTAACTACGGGTGGACGGGCCCGAACCTGCGGGCCTCCGGCGTCGACTTCGACCTGCGGCGGAACCGGCCGTACGAGGCGTACGGCGAGCTCGGTTACGAACCGGTAGTACTGCAAAACGGCGATTGCTACGACCGCTACCGGGCCCGCATTCTGGAGATGCGCTCCTCCCACGAGCTTATTAAGAAATGTGTGGAGGGTTTGCCGGAGGGGCCGGTTCAGGCCGAGAAGATATCGAAGTTCCCCAAAGTCCCCGCCGGCGAGGTCTACGTTCGCGTCGCCTCGCCGCGCGGCGATTACGGCCTGTACCTCCTCTCGGAGGGGGCCGACAAACCCTACCGCTACAAACTCCGCACGCCCTCCTTCAACAACTTGTCGATGATCCGGGAGATGCTACTGGGCGTGTACCTCGCGGATATCGTGCCGATATTCGGGTCGTTGGACGTTATTTTGCCGGACGTGGATCGTTAGCGCCGGCCGCAACGTATGATAGTTCACCCCGTACTCTCGTGGCTAAAAGACTGGTGGGTCGGCATCGTCGAGACTTACGGCCTCCCGACGTGGTTCGTCCCCGCCGCCCAGATGGTGGTAAATGCCATCCTGATCGCGGGGTTTATCGCCGTCTTGGTGCTCTTCCTAATCTGGCTCACGCGGAAGGTCTCGGCCCATATCCAGCAGCGGCTGGGGCCGATGCGGGTCGGGTGGCACGGCTGCGTCCAGACCGTGGCCGACGCGCTCAAGCTGGTCCAGAAAGAGGACACGACGCCCCGCGACGCCGACCGGCCGGTGTTCAATATCGCGCCGTTCCTGGCCTTCGCGCCTACGGTCGTAGCTTTCGTCGTGATTCCGTTCGGCGACGGCGCCATTGTCCGCGACCTTAACATCGGCGTATTGTTCCTGTTCGCGATTACGACGATAAACGTCATCGCGATTCTCGCGGGCGGGTGGGCCTCCAATTCGAAGTATTCGTTGCTGGGCGGCTTCCGGTCGGCGGCGCAGCTGGTCTCGTACGAGGTCCCGCTTATACTGTCGGTACTCGGCGTGATTATGCTCGCCGGGACGATGAAGCTGGGAGCGATCGTCGAGGCCCAGAACGCGATGTGGTTCGTCGTCTATCAGCCGCTGGGCTTCGTCATCTACGTCATCGCGGCGACGGCGGAGGTCAACCGGACGCCGTTCGACATTCCGGAGGCCGAGCAGGAGCTCGTCTCGGGGTTTAACATCGAATATTCGGGCATGAAGTTCGCGATGTTCTTCCTGGCGGAGTTCGCGAACATGTTTTTGGTCTCGGCGGTGGCGGCGACGCTGTTCCTCGGCGGGTGGAAGGGGCCGTGGCTGCCGGGCGAGTTCTGGTTCCTCGCGAAGTCGTTCGCTATAGTGTTGTTGCTCATGTTCTTCCGGTGGACCTATCCGCGGCTGCGCGTCGACCAGTTGATGTCGTTCGCTTGGAAGTTCCTGCTGCCGCTCGCGTTTTTAAACCTGCTCGTCACGGGTTTAATACTCGTGCTAATGTAACGGGATGAACGTTTTCCGGGCACTCGGGCGCGTTATTAAGGGCACGTGGTGGCTCTTCGTCGGGATGGTCACGACCACGAAGCATATGCTGCGGCGGTCGATAACCATCCAGTATCCGCGGCAGCGGTTCGAACAGTGGCCGCGGTTTCGGGGGCGGTTGGCGATGGTCCCGGACGAGGAGGGCGGCCACAAATGTACGGCGTGCGCGCAGTGTTTGCGGATTTGCCCCGCGGCCTGCATTACGCTCGAGCGTCACAAGGAGGAGGGCGTCAAGGGCTTCCTCGTCGACGCGTACGTGGTCGACTTGGGGCTGTGCATCTATTGCGGCCTGTGCGTCGAGGTGTGTAACTTCGGCGCGCTCGAGATGATTCCCGAGTACGAGATCTCGGCTTACGACAAAGCCGATTTCATATACGATATCCCGAAGCTGTTGGCGCGGCAACTCGAGCCGGAATTTAAAAGATAGGCCGGCCCGAGGCGGGATAGGTTTAAGGAGGGCGCGTTTTCGGCGAGGCGCGAAAGCGCGTATGGCATGACGACGAGCACCGAAATCCGGGGCATCGCGTACCAGATGGTTAAAGAGGTGTTCCCTCATTTAGAGGGGATAGTAGGGGCCGAACTGGCGGCGCATTTCGAGAACGTCGACGGCGAGGCGTGGTACGAGGCGGGGCCGTATTTGAAAACCATCCGGTACCTGATCGGGCATATATCGCCCCAAGTCATGGTTTTAATCGGGAACCAGAGGATAGAGGTATTTAAAGCCAATATTTTCCGGCGGGGGATAAGCACTACGCGGGAATTAGCCGAATCGCTGCCGGAATTGACTAAAGAGGTTATGAGGGGGGAGGAAGCGGGCCGTTGGCTCGCGGAGGAGTACGCGCCCGGCCGAGCCGTCATCCGGGAAACCGGTTTAACGGCCAACACCGATTTCGGATCCGGCGTGATTAAGGCGGCGTTGGAACTCGTCGGCGCGTATAACGTCCGCGTAACCGTTATTGACGACCGCGCGGCCGGGGCGGAGGCCAACCGATACCTCGCGGAGTGGATCGAACCCGAGGCCGCGTAGGCGGCGGCCGGGCGAGCGAAAAGACGAATGGAAGACTGGTTTTATATCGCGGCGTTTTACGCCATCGGCGGAGCGGCCGTACTGGGCGCGCTGGGCGTACTCTTCCTGCGCAACCTCTTCCACGCCGGCCTGGCATTGATGTTATCGCTGTTCGCGGTGGCCGCGGCCTTTATCCTGTTGGGCGCCGAATTCCTGGCGGGCGTGCAGGTTTTGATTTACGTGGGCGCGGTGGCCATCCTGATAATTTTCGCCGTTATGCTGACGGAGCGGATAGCCTCGCGCGGGATAGGCCAATATACGCGGGCGGCGATTCCGGCGTTGGCGGTCGCGGCGGCGCTCGCGTTGGCCGC
>CP070633.1:1273306-1279589 GCA_020356085.1 Candidatus Coatesiibacteriota bacterium
GGGCGAGAGTAGCGGTAAAATCGGAGGTAAGGAGTGGAGAAATTTCGAAGTCTTAGTAAAAGGCCAGGAGGTATCGCTTTATATAAATGATAAGCTAATGGTCCGCGGCGGTTCCTCTCGCGACCGGGGGAATTTGGGCTTCAGCGCGACCGACGACTGCATCGTTTATTTGGACGACATCGAAGTAGGTCCCTTAGCCGAATAACCCCGACGGCCGATCGCGTCGAGCGCCTTTCGGTTGTGTCCCGTCAGGATTGGGGTCGGGACGTTGAAAACCCGGCCGTCCCAACAGGGAAAAAGGTTTTCTAGAAATTAAAGGCCTCTTTTATTTGGAATACCTTGTTACCAAGGCCGCGTTCACGTTTTCTAGGGTAACCGCTTCCTCCTCCAGCCGTACGGCGGCGTCGAGCAGCGCCCTCGTCTGCTCTTCAATATCGCCCCTGCCGGCTGCTTCGTTCCGCCTTACATCGTTTTCCAGCATATTGTAGTGCGGTTCCCCTTTTAATAACTTCGGTACGGAGTAAATGCCGGCGGAAACTACCACGATAGGTATGGCGTAGGCGGCGAGGCCGCTACCGAAACTTGAATCGTAATAAGGCTCGGGTCCTACGGCCGCGCCGGGGGCTGAGCGCCGCCGCAACGGCCACTGTCGCCAGCGTACAAACCAGCAACGCGCGTAACGCTCGCCTCACGCCCCCACCCCCTTTTGAAACGCCCCTCCGTCGAACGCCGGGGGTCGTCCCCCTCCCCCTCGGGTACGATTAGAACGACGCCGACAGGCCGCAGACCGGGACGTATCCGCCGCCGGTGTCGGGCAGTAGGCCGGCGTAAGGTCGGACCTCCCCCTCGTGCCGGACCGTCCACGTCTCCTCAACCTTTTCTTTTACTAGATTATAAGTGGCGGCCGTAACGATGGGCGTCGTGAACGCCATGAGTAAAGCTGCCCAGTACGCCTCGTCCAAGTCAGAGCGCTCGGCTATTACGCCAAACGTGACCGGTAGAATGCTTGCGCCCGCGAACGTTACCGGGTACGTAACGTACCAGTTGGGCGACCGGTCGTCGAAAAATTCCCCTACTAGTATGACGCCGCCGGCGCTCCCGACGGCGAAACCGGTTAAAGCCAACCAATTAGGACCCGCGTCGTCATCCTCCCCGTACGAAGCCGCGGCAGCGAGACATAACCCTAATCCGGCGCCGGCCGCGGCTTCGCACGCGAACATCGACCCGCTACACCACGTATCCGGATCCCACCCCGCGCGGGCAAACGAACTCAGGATAATGCAAATTATTATGCATACGGCCACTTTCCTCATAAGTTTACCTCCTGGCCTTAGCGGAACGTTAGGACCACTTTATACGACGCCTTCACGCGGCCGAGGGAGGCGGGACACGTCTCCCGTATTCCGTCACGGCGCCCGTCTATTTCAATACGCCGAGTTCTATGCCCACGGTAACGCCGCCAAACGATTCTTCCGAGTTGATATTTACGTGGCCTACTATGCCAAGTCCCACGACGCGCCCTTTCACCGGCGTGAACTGTATTTCAATAGGTACGCCAACGGCGTCACTATACTCCGTGGGCTGCCACGGCCCCCCCAACCCCCCCGTAGTACCGCTTCCCCTTTACCTTAGCGACACCCGCGGCTATTGATAAAGATTCAAGAGGACAGTATCCGAAGAGTAACCCGACATCGTAGATTTCTTCCCCCGGCCCAAAAAAGTCCCCGGAAACCGTGCCCATAAACGTTGCACGCAAAGTGCCTAATAATCTTATGTGCTTAATATTTACGCTGGCGCTGGCCGCAAATTCGTGTGAGCCTAAACCCAATCCCGCGTATAACCAGCCGGTTGTTTTCCTCGGTTCCTCGGGAGGTTCCGCGTGAACGGCGGCGGCCACGAGCGCCGCGGCGGTTGCGACAATTAAAACCCTTTTCATATCTCAACTTCCTACCTGAACAGCGCTTTCACTTTCCCCAACGACGCGGGTGTGACAGAGGAGTTGACTTCCCGGAAGTATTGGATACGGTCGTTGGAGCGATCGGCTACGTATACGTAACCGTTTGCCAGCGCAACGGCGACGCCGCTAGGATCGGAAAACTGGCCGTTACCGGTGCCGGGTGAGCCCCACTTCCCGAGGAAGGAGCCGGCGGCGGTGAAATACTGGATATCGCTGCGTGCACCGCCGGCCACGTAGACGTAACCGCTGGACGGCGCGACGGCGACGCCGCGGGGATAGCGAAATTGGCCGTTGCCGGAGCCAAACGAACCCCACTTCCCAAGGAACGACCCGTTGCCGGCGAAGTACTGGACGCGGTGGTTTAGGAAATCTACTACGTATACGTTACCGCTAGCGGGCGCGACGGCGACGTCTTCCGAACCATCGAACTGGCCGTTGCCGGAGCCAAACGAACCCCACTTGCCGAGGAAAGAGCCGTTAGAGGAGAAGTATTGAAAGCGGTGGTTCAGTACATCGGCTACGTAGACGTAACCGCTAGACGGTGCGACGCTGACGCCGAGCCGACGGTCGAACTGGCCGTTGCCGGTACCTTCCGAGCCCCACTTCCCGAGGAACGAGCCGGTAGCGGTGAAGTATTGGACGCGGTAGTTCCCTGTATCGGCTACGTATACGTTACCCGCGGGCGTAACGGCGACGCCCTCGGGCCAGCTGAATTGGCCGTTGCGGGAACCGAGCGAACCCCACTGGCCGAGGAAAGAGCCGTTAGCGGAGAAATATTGGACGCGGTGGTTACCCCAATCGGCGACGTAGACGTTGCCGCCAGGCGCAACGGCCACACCTGGAGGAAAGTTAAACTGGCCGTTACCGGAACCGCGCGAGCCCCACTTCCCCGCGTACTCATATTGCGGGGGCGAAGCCCAGGACGCCGCGGCGTTCGCAACGGCCACTACGATTATCAAAACTGTCTTCATTTATCAACCTCCTACCTAAAAAACGCCTTCACGCGGCCGAGGGAGGCCGGCGCGGCAGCGGCGGAAGAAACACCTGCGCGCCAAGGAGCCCCGGTTGCCCGCCGGCCTCCGTAACACGTTCGCGCTATTTAAACTACTGCCCTACCGGAACAGCGCCTTCACCTTCCCCAGCGAGGCGGGGACGACCGCGGGGTTCGTCAGCTTGAAATATTGGATGCGGTGATTGAGGAAGTCGTTCACGTAAACGCGTTTGCCGTCGCGCGTGACGGCCACGCCGCCGACCCCCATAAATTCGCCGTTCCTGGAACCCATTTTGCCAATTTCGCCCAGGTAAGAACCGGTCACCGTGAAATACTGGACGCGGCAGTTGTCGCGGTCGCAAACGAAGACGACGCCGTCCCACACCGTCACGCCGAGAGGTATTTTGAACCGCCCTTCGCCCACGCCGTACGAACCCCACATGCCGAGGTAAGAACCCGTGGAGGTGAAGTATTGGACGCGGTGGTTATTGGTTTCGGTTACGTAGACGTTACCGTTACCGCGGAAGGCGGTAAATACCGGCTGACTGAATTCGCCCTGGCCGGTGCCCTCCGAACCCCACGAACCGAGGAAGGAACCGGTGGGCGTGAAATACTGGAGGCGGTGGTTACGATGGTCCGGCACGTAAATGTTACCGTTCGGCGCGACGGCGGCGCAGTAAACTCGATTGAACTCGCCCTGGCCGCTCCCGGAGGAACCCCACTTGCCGAGGAAGCTCCCGTCGGCGGTGAAGTACTGGACGCGGTCGTTACGCTGATCGCCGACGTAGACGTTGCCGTTGGCGGCGGGGCACACGCCGGCCGGCTGGTTGAACTCGCCGTCGCCGGTCCCGGGGGAGCCCCACTTGCCGAGGAAGCTCCCGTCGGCGGTGAAATACTGGATGCGATGGTTCAGCCAGTCGGCAACGTAAACGTTGCCGTTCGCGGCTATCGCCAAGCCGAACGGGTTATTGAATTGGCCGTTACCGGTCCCGGCGGAACCCCACTTACCCTCGTACTCGTACGTGAACGAGGCCCAGGCCGCGGCCGCGAGCGCCGCGGCAATCGCGATAATCAATGCTCTCTTCATCTCTCGACCTCCTATTTGAACAGCGCCTTCACCTTCCCCAGCGAGGCGGGGAAGACGGCCGGGTTCGTATATTTGAAATACTGGACCCGGTTGTTGTTGTTATCGCCGACGTACATCCGCCAACTACTGGTATTAATTTTAACTTCGAGGGGTAAATCGAACTCGCCGCTCCCCGACCCCTTTTTACCGAATGACCCCAGATAAGAACCGGTAGAGGTGAAGTACTGGACGCGGTGGTTGCGCGTATCGGTGACGTAGTAAACGTTGAGCGGCCCGCGGGCTACGCAGTAGGGGTCGTTAAATTCGCCGGGGCCGGAACCCGCTTTGCCCCACTTTCCTAAGAAGGAACCAATAAGGGTAAAAAATTGGATGCGGTTATTACCGGGATCGGCGACGTAAACGCGATTCCCGTTCGCGGAGAAGGTCCCAAGTTCCGGGCAAATGAATTCGCCGTTACCAGACCCGTGCTTACCCCATTTACCGAGGAACGAACCCGCCGGCGTAAAGTACTGTACGCGGTGGCCGGCCCATTCGCCGACGTATATATTACCGTTGGGAGCGATTATAATGGTGTTGGGTGCTTGGAATTCGCCGTTGGCGGTCCCTTCTTTGCCCCACTTAAAAAGGAAAGAACCCGTGGCGGTAAACACCTGGACGCGGTGGTTATCCATCTCAACAACGTATACGTTACCGTTCGGCGCCACGGCGCAACAACCCGGGCTGTTGAATTCGCCGTTGCCCGTCCCTCGCGAACCCCACTTGCCGAGGAAGGAACCGGTAGGGGTAAAGTATTGGACGCGGTGGTTGCTAACGTCCGCTATGTAAACGTTCCCGTTTGGCGCCACGCCGATTCCGACAGATCGGCCGAATTGGCCGTTACCGGTACCGAACGTACCCCACTTGCCCTCGTACTCGTACTTGACCGTGGCCCAGGCCGCGGCCGCGAGCGCCGCGGCTACCGTGATAATTAAAACCCTCTTCATCTCTTAACCTCCTATTTGAACAACGCCTTCACGCGGCCGAGGGAGGCCGGCGCGGCAGCGGCGGAAGAAAGACCTGCGCGCCAAGGAGCCCCGGTTGCCCGCCGACCTCCGTAACTCTTTGTTAAATTTTAAACGCCGCCCCTACCGGAACAGCGCCTTCACCTTCCCCAGCGAGGCGGGGACGACGGCCGGGTTCGTCAGCTCGAAGTACTGGACGCGGTGGTTATCCTTGTCCGTGACGTAAACCCAAAGTTCGGAGGGCGAGAGGGCCACGTCTATAGGCCTTTCGAACTCGCCGTCGCCCGACCCTTTCGTCCCGAACTTGCCGAGAAAGGAGCCCGTCAACGTGAAGTACTGGACGCGGTTGCAGCGGATACCCACGACGAATACCGTCCCGTTTTTAGTAATCTCGATACCACAGGGAACGATGAATTCGCCGTTCCCGGAACCCGGCGAACCCCACTTGCCCAGGAAGGAACCGGTCGAGGTGAAGTACTGGATGCGCATGTTACCGCTGTCGGAGACGTACACGTTCCCGTTGGCGGCTATGCCGATGGCGTTGGGTTTGTTAAATTGGCCGTTGCCGGTGCCGGGCCCGCCCCACATGCCGAGATAAGAGCCGGTGGAGGTGAAGTAATGGACGTAGTGGGTGTCCATATCCGCAACGTATACGTAGCCGCCCGCGCCGACCTCTACGTCCGCAGGACGGGTTAAGCCACCCCACCTACCGAGGAGGGAGCCGGTAAGGGTAAAGTACTGGATGCGGCGGTTACCGTAGTCGGCGACGTAAACGTAACCGCCGGGCGATACGTCGAGGCCGGCCGGGAAGTTGAATTCGGGCCACGAGCCCCACTTACCGAGGAACGAACCGGTGGAGGTGAAGTATTGGACGCGGTAGTTGTAGCAGTCAACCACGTAGACGTTACCGTTCGAGGCTACGGCGACGCCGTCGGGTTCGTTGAATTTGCCGTCGCCGTTCCCTAACTCGCCCCAATTGCCCTTGTACACGAACTCGTGCGTCGCCCAGGCCGCGGCCGCGAGCGCCGCGGCGGTTACGATAATTAATACCTTCTTCATCTTTTGACCTCCTCTGCGTAAATAAAAACCCCAGGCCGGCACTTAGCCGAACCTGGGTAGTATTTGGTAACGCGCGACGCCTCCGGCGCCGTGCCCTCCGCTTACCGCCTTTTCCTCCGCCCCGGGCATGCCCTACTCCCTTGGAAAGTCCGCCCGGTTACCTACACCTTCTCCCTTGCGAGCCATTA
>CP070633.1:1279689-1283048 GCA_020356085.1 Candidatus Coatesiibacteriota bacterium
CTACGCTCGCGGTACCTACGGGCCTTCCGCGAACGTGGGTCGGGGCCGAAGCCCCGGGCCGCCGCAGGCCTGGCGGCTCTCTTAGCGACGGATACCGAGCGTGCGAATGAGGTCGCGGTAGCGCCCGATATCCTTGTTCTTCAGGTAATCGAGGAGGCGGCGCCGCCGGCCGACCAGGAGCAGAAGCCCCCGCCGGCTGTGCTTGTCCTTCGGGTGGCTCCGCAGGTGCTCGGTGAGGTGGTTGATACGCTCGGTGTAGAGCGCAACCTGCACCTCCGCCGAGCCGGTATCGCGCTCGTGCTTGCGATGCCGCTCGATTACCGCCTGCTTGTTTTCTTTGGTTACGACCATATCGTTTCGGTTAGTTCCCGTTAATGGCTGAATAGGATCCGCCGCGCCTTCTTCTCATCCTCGATCAGCTGCTCGCGGAGTTCCTCCGCCCCCTCGAACTTCACCTCGTCGCGGAGGCGCGCGACGAACTGGACGCGGACGCGCCGGCCCAGAATGTCGCGGGCGAAGTCGAAGAGGTGGACCTCCAGGCCCGGCGCGCCGGCGGGCTCCTCCGCGAACGTGGGCCTAAATCCCAAATTGAGAAACGCGCCGAACGGCCCCTCGCCGCGGCGGCCCTCCTCCTCGAAGATATCGCCCAGCGCGACGTAGACGCCCGGCGCCGGTAGCATCTTGGCCTCCACCTTGACGTTGGCCGTCGGGTAGCCGAGTTCGCGGGAGGCAAGGCCGCTGCCCGCCTCCACCGTCCCCCACACCTCGTACCGGTACCCCAGGTACTTGTTGGCTGCGGCCACGTCGCC
The DNA here is from genome assembly GCA_020356085.1 of Candidatus Coatesiibacteriota bacterium. Classification (GTDB taxonomy): domain Bacteria; phylum RBG-13-66-14; class B26-G2; order WVWN01; family WVWN01; genus WVWN01. Next base: position 1,280,499 of record CP070633.1, read on the forward strand.
CTCTCGCAACTTCCGCCGGATAAGCGTGCTGGAGACAATCATGCCGTCGACGGCGAAAGGCGGGGCCGCGTGCGTCTCGAAGCCGTACTTTTTCCCGAGCAGGCTCAGCAGGCTGATATCGCCGTGGCCGTCGTGGCCGAAGTGGTGGTCGTGGCCCACGCATACGCCCCGCGCGTGCAGTGCCCCCACCAGCACTTCCTCCACGAACTGGTCGGCGGCCATGCTACGTAGCGCGTCGTCGAAGGGGAGCGTTAGCACGGCCTCCACGCCAGCCGCCGCCAACTGGTCCAGCCGCTCGTGCGGGTACGACAGGCGCCGCGTGCCCTCCGGTTCCGCGAGCGGGTCCGGCGGAGGGTCGAACGTGACGACGACGGCGGCGCCCCGGCCGGCCCGCGCCATTTCCTGGAGTTCGCGCAGGAGCGCGCGGTGGCCCAGGTGGACGCCGTCGAACGTCCCCACCGTAATATAGGGCGCCGGGAGCGGGTCCGCGGCGACCTCTGCGAGCGAGCGCCATACTTTCATATCGTTTGTCCCCTGGCGGGGCAGGTAAACTATCACTATTGAAGGCGGTTGTCAAGCTATATCGGGACGTCCCGGCCGAATCCCTTGACACCGGCGAGGCCCCCTGCTATATTGGTTCGAACGCGATGTCCGGACGGAAATCCCCTCCTCGGGCGACGGTCTCGGTGGTGGCCGAGGCGGACCGGAGCCGCGCCGTCCGCGAGGCGCTGGCCGCGTTGGGGCCGGCGGTTACGGAACAACTCGCGGCCGCCCGAAATATCTTACTTAAGCCCAACTTCGTCTCGTGCCGGCATCCCTTGGCGGCGACGCACGTCGACGCCTCCCGCGCCGTTTTGGAGTATATAGTGCCTCACGCGGGAGGCGAGGTTATAATCGCGGAGGGGCCGGCGGTGGGGGAGGCCGCGGAGGGCTTCGCGGGGTACGGGTACGAGGCGCTGGCCGCGGAGTTCGGCGTGGAACTGGTCGACCTCAACGCCTCGCCGACCGTGCCGTTCCAAGTCTACGACGAGGATTGGGAGCCGTTGACGGTGCGGTTGGCGCGGCCGGTCGTCGAGAGCGACTTTCGGATAGCCGTCGGCCCACCCAAAACGCACGATACGGTTCTCGTGACGCTTTCCGTCAAGAATATGGTTATGGCGGCCGTCGTGCGAACCGGGAAGGGGATGGGCCCGAAAGACGACAAGTGGGCGATGCACCAGGGCTACGAGGCTACGAACCTGAACCTGTACCTCGCGGCCCGGGAGGTGTGGCCCCACCTCGGCGTCGTCGACGGCCACGAGGCGATGGAGGGCAACGGCCCGATCTACGGAACGGCGGTGCCGTGGGGGTTCGCCGCGGCCTCGCTCGACCCGCTCGCGCTCGACTTTACGGTCTGCAAGATGATGGGCGTGGAACCCGGCGACGTCGGTTATTTATCGTATTGCGGCCGGGCCGGCCTGGGCGCATTCGCCTCGGACGATATCGCGCTCGTCGGGGGAGGCGACCCGGCGGCGCTCGCGCGGGAACTAAAGCTCCACGATACCGCCTCCGGGCATTACCGCTGGCGTTTGTCGGAGGAACAATTGGAGGAATTGGCCGCGTTCTGAAAGGCGGCGGAGGTCCGAATGAAGATAACTCCTCAGGATATCCATTCGCAGGAATTCCGGCGCAGCCTGCGCGGGTACGATATGGACGAGGTGGACGCTTTCTTGGCGCAGGTCGCCGACGAATTGGAGACCTACGCCCAGGAGAACCTCCAATTGAAGGACCGCATTAAGGTGTTGGAGGAACGCGTCGCCGAATACCAGAACCTGGACGAGCGCCTCAAGGATACGCTCCTGACGGCGCAGGAGATGAAAGACGAGATCGCGAAGGCCTCCCAGCATAAAGTGGAGGCCGCCGTCAACCAGGCGCGGGGCGAGGCCCAGCGCATCGTTGCCGACGCCCATAAAAAGCTCATCGCCATCCAGTCCCAGGTCGACGAGCTGCGGCGGTACCGGGACTCGTTCATCATTCGCTATAAGGCGTTTCTGGACCAGCAATACCACTTCCTGGCCGATTACGCCAAGAGCGAGGGGGCCGGCGCGGCCACGCCGGCCGAGGGAAAACCGGCCGCCCCCCAGCAGAAGGAAAAACCTCCCGCCCCGCGAAAAGAGAAGACCGCGGAGGGGGGCGAACTCGAGATCGAAGTCGCGAGCGAGGGAGAGGGCGGCGAGGCCGGTGGTTAAGTTGGAGGTGGAGGTAACGCCGCGGTCGTCGCGGCCGGGCGTGGCCGGGAGGCGGGGGCAGGCGCTTTGGGTCCGCGTGGCCGCGCCGCCGGAGAGGGGCCGCGCCAATAAAGAGGTTCAGGAGGTCGTCGCCTCGTTTTTGGGCTTGGCCCGCGGCGCAGTGAGCATTGCGCGAGGCGCCTCGGCCCGCCGCAAGATCCTGGAGATCGAAGGTTTGGACGCGAGCGGTTTAGAAGAGGCACTCAGGCGCGCCGCCGACGAGGGAGTTTAACGCGGCGGCGGTTTTTGCCTTGCAAAACCTACCCCCCTGTCGTATATTTTC
>CP070633.1:1283148-1289835 GCA_020356085.1 Candidatus Coatesiibacteriota bacterium
CGCCGTCGGTTTGCCGCCGCTGTCGACGACCACGTCGCCGCTCGCGGCGCTCACCTCCAACTTTTCGTTAACCCCGGATATATGGACGCTTCCCGAGGCGGTACTCACCTCGGCCTCGGGCACGTCGGCGACGTTGACCTCGCCCGCCGCGCTCGCGACCTCGACGCGGGCCAGCCCTTCCGGTACCGAGATATCGAAGTCGACGGTCGCCTCGGCCTTGCCGGGCAAATCTTCCGGGTACTCCACGCCGACGACTACGGCATTGCCGGACTCCTCGACCGTTATCTCGAGAGCCGCGAGTACGTCGGCGTCCTCGCACTTCTTCGTCGCCCGTACGACTACCTCCTCGCCGCCTACGGTCACGTTAACCTCGCCGACGACGTGGCTCACCCGGAGCGCGCGGGCGTCCGCGCCGCCGGACCACTCGAAAGTCTCGCTCGCCGCGCCCGCGGCCGACGCCGCGACGACGCCCGTAACGATTAACGCGCTTATCTTCCTCATAGCCACCTCCGGTAAATGCCGAGGCTGGGCCGGGGGCCGCGCCGTCGGCTACAGGTACCCGCCGAAAAATATCAAATAGGCCGCGACGAGCGAGGAGCAGCAGAAGAACATCCCGCGCGCCTGGCCGAAATAGGATCCGTCGATATAGACGTCGCCGTCGTCCTCGATCCGGCCGCGGTACGACCCGCCGACGTATATGTCGCCGTCGGCCTCCACCCGGCCGTAATACGAGCCCTCTTTATAGATGTCGCCGTCGTCCTCCAGGCGGCCGACGTAGGAGCCGTCGACGTAGACGTCGCCGTCGGCCTCCAGGCGCCCCGCGTACGAGCCCTCCCGGTAGACGTCGCCGTCCTGCTCGATCCGGCCCTCATAGGAGCCGCCGACGTAGATTTCGATTTCCGCCGCCGCGGCGCCGGCCGCGACCGCCGCGGCCGCCGCCACCAGTAGGACCCGTCCTGCCATTTTCGCCTCCTCGCGTCTAGGTCGCACCCGTAATTCATTATAACTGAAGCAGTTCGGGATGTTAAGGTAAAAAAACCGGCCTCCGTTATGCCGTGCCGACTTGACTTTAAACCCCGCGAGGGGTAAAATTCATCTAATAGGCGCGAACGGTCGGCCCGCAGGGCCGATTCTCGAATAAGAAACGACGCCCACTCGGGCTTAGCGAAAGGTGTAATATGACTCGGTACTTCTGGATCCTGGCCGCCGCGGCGTGGCTCCTCCCGGTGGCGGGCGCGGCCACCTCCTGCGAAGACGAAGACCTTACGGCCGCCGACGCCGCCGGCAACGCCCCGGTGGAGGAGGCGTACGTTCCCGGCGAGATCATCGTGTGGTTTCTGGACGGGCTCAAGAAGTCCGCGATCGAAGACGCCGTCGCCGAGACGGGCGGCGAGGTCCTCCGGTACAGCCGCGTCACCCCCTCCCGCGTTACGATCTCCGTCCCGGAGGGCAAGGAGGATACGTACGTCGAAGCCTACCGCGAACTCGACATCGTGGAAGTCGCCGATAAAAACTACGAACTCGAGGCCCTCTCGACCGAAGAATCCGGCGGTAAGGTCGGAATCGACGAGGTGAAGGGCGCGCCCGGGCCGGGCCCGGACGACATTTAACACACTCGCGCTACGACGAGCCTAACGCGTTTCCCGCAACCGCAGCACAACCGCAGAGGTAACTAATGAGCAACGGCACATCTCCCGGGCGCGGCCCGTTCCGCCCCCGCGGCCTGACGGCCGTCCTATCGATTTCGCTTTTCGGCTTAACCCTACTTGCCGGCGGCCCCGCCCTCGGCGGCGAGCCACTCAAAACCTCGTACGAGGTCTACGGCGTCTCCACCGCCGAGGAGTACGTTCCGGGCGAGGTCATCGTGTGGTTCGAAGATGCCGTCGGCGTGGCCGCAGCCGATGCGACCGTCGCCCGTCTCGGCGCCTCCTTCGCCGAGCGAAGCCGCGTTACGCCCTCCCGCCTGGTAGTATCCGTACCGGCGGGCCAAGAGGAGGCGTACGCGCGCAAGTTCGCCGCCGCCGACGGCGTGCGCCTCGCGGAGAAGAACTATATTCTTCACGCCCTTTGGACCCCCAACGACACCTACTACCAACACCAGTGGCACTACAATAAACCCAACTTCATCTACGCCGAGGAGGGGTGGGACCTCCAGCGCGGCAAGAAAGAAGTAGTCGTCGCGGTGGTTGACACCGGCGTAGCGTACGAAAACAACGCCATCCCCTCCAACGAGCGGGACGACGTCGTCGGCTCGAGCTACGTCCAGGCGCCGGACCTCGCGGGGACGAACTTCGTACCGGGGTACGACTTCGTCAACGGCGACGCCCACCCCAACGATCAGAACGGCCACGGTACCCACGTCGCCGGGACCGTCGCCCAGACGACCAATAACGCCGCCAACGTCGCCGGCCTGGCCCACAACTGCAGCATTATGCCGGTCCAGGTGCTCGACTACTCCGGCTCCGGCGACACGGCCGACGTCGCCGACGGCATCGACTTCGCCCGGACGAACGGCGCCCACGTCATCACCATGAGCCTAGGCGGCCCGACCCCCACCGAGACGCTCCGTCTCGCTTGCGACAACGCCGAGTCGGCGGGCGTCGTCGTCCTGGCGGCCTCCGGTAACGCCGGCGCCGCGTCGCTCTACTATCCCGCCGGGTACGGCAGCGTAATCGCCGTCGGCGCGGTCGACTACAACGGCGACCTCGCCTACTACTCCAACTACGGCAACGGCCAGGAATTGGTGGCACCCGGAGGCGACACCTCCGTTGACTTGAGCGGCGACGGCTATCCCGACGGCGTCCTGCAGATGACGTACGAACAGCTCTACGAGCCGGGGCCGCCGGAGAAGAAGGCCAACGTTGCCAGTTTCACCAACTACTTCCTCCAGGGTACGTCGATGGCCTGTCCCCACGCCGCGGCGCTGGCCGCGCTGCTCATCTCCCACGGCATTACGGATAACAACGAGGTCCGGCGGGTCCTCCGCGAGTCCACGACCGACCTCGGCCTCTCGGGCATCGACGCGGAATACGGCTACGGCCTGATCAACTGCGCCGCCGCCCTCCGGGGGGAGACTACGGAACGCGACGAGTGCGGCAACTGCGGCACGCTCTCGCTGGCCCACGTCTTCTTCTTCCTCGGCATTTACGGCGCAATCTTCGCGCGGCGCAAACTGCGGAAAACGAAGTAGCATCCCCTGAACGCGACAAGGCCGCCCTCGCGGGCGGCCTTTTGATTTAGAGAAATATAGAGCCTACTCGTCAGCGACCTCGATCCGCGCGGAGGCGGTGTTCGAGCCGATGTCCGGGCTGTACATGCCGTAGATCCGGGCCGGCAGCGCCGCGTAGTCGCCGGGGACCTCCGCCCGCAGCCGGTACGTCACAACCGTCTCGCCGGCGCGCAGCCGCTCGAAGAAGGCGTTGCGCTGCTTGTTCCACAGCTCGACGTACGCGTCCAGGCCCCAGCTGTAGCCGGAGCTCGTCTCGAGGTAGACCAGGCCGGCGGCCTTCGGGTCCTCCACCACGACGTAGTCGAAGTCGTAGGGCGAGTTTATCGTGAGTTCGACCTCTATTTCCTCGCCCAGCTTAAGCGGCCCCTCGAGCGGCAGGCGCTTTTCCTTCAGCTTGCCCTTCTTGAACTCTTTTTTAATAAGATAGAACGCGCGCTCGAGCGTGACCGAACCCTGGATCGCGGGGAGGTCCTTCCCCTCCGCGTAGTACTCCACCGCCATGGTGTAGAACAGCGGCCCCTCGCCGGAGGTACGCGCGAGCGTCATCTCGTTGCCGCCCGCCGTGAAGTCCTCCGCCTCGAAGGTTACAGTCTCGCCCGGCTTTTCGTAAGCCGTGGGGTCGAGCTCCAGGCCGCCCTCCAGCCGGCCGGCGCGGTAGGCCACGACTATGGGCGCCGCCAGCTCCGGCTTCGCCATGATGTAGTGCATGAGCGCGGTCGTCGCCGCCGCGGAGTCCTTGGTCGACTTCCAGGCCGCGCCGCGCCTCTCGTCCACCAACCAGTCGACGATGTAGGAGAGCTGCGGGCTGTCGGGCTGGTAGGCCAGCTTGACCTCCAGCACCTTGGCCGTCGTCTCGACCGAGTCGTCCCACCACCGCCAACAGTTCTCCGGGTCCTCGCCCCAGTGGAGCGTGTTGTCGCGGCCGACGGTGGCGCCGTTGTCCAGGTTGCGCAGGATGACGTCCAGACGCTGCTCGTCGCCGAGCTGGTGCAGGACCGAGGCCAGTAGCGCGAGGCTCATGTGGCTGTGCGGCGACCGGTACTCGAAGTAGTAGTCCGCCATCTCCGCGGCCGCCTCGTCGTCGGGGGAGAGGATCCCCGTCCGGAGCGAGACGTCGGTGATGTAGAGCGAGAGCGCCGCGGGGTAGCGGTCCCGATTATTGCGCCACTCCTCGACGTAGGAGGCGAGGTACGTCCGGCCTTTCTCATACATTTCCTCCACGCGCCCGGCGGCCATCTCCGAGAGGAACGGGTTGCCCTGGAGCGTGCCCAGGCCGTCGACGGCGTAAGCCGTCATATACGGCGATTCGCGGCCGCCCTTCCACCAGGGCCAGCCGCCCTCCGCCGTCTGCTGCTCGGCCAGGCGGCCGACGCCCTCGTCGATAGCCTCCGTCAGGCCCTCGGCCAGCGTCGTCTCCTCCAGGCGAAGTTCGGCCGCCCCCTCCGCCAAGAGCGCGTTGAGGCGGAAGCGGTTGAGCGTCTGCTCCACGCAGCCGTGGGGGTACTTCTTGAAGAAGTCCAGGCCGTGGCTCAACGTCGCCGCCAGCGACGGCGTCACGTAAAGCTCGCCGTCGAACGTATCGGCCGCCATCCCCTCCGCGATCGTGAACTCGTGCGCGACCTCCGTCCGGAGCCGGCCCGCGAACGCCTGGCGGACCTGCGTGCCGTGAGGGTAGAGGGGGAGGGTATAGGCCGCGGCGTCGGACTCCACCGCCGTGAGCGCGGAGGCGGTGAGCTTCGCCTCGCCGGCGCCCGGCGCCTCCACCCACCGGTAGAGCACCGCCTTGCCGTCGGCGGGGACGTTCTCCGTCTTCGAAACGTCGCCCTCCACGGCGGTCAAGCCCTCCGTCTCCAGGCCGAGCTTGAGTTCCGCCGCCTCCTCCAGATAGTTATGGCCGATGGCCGTAAGGCGCGCGACGTCGCCGGCGACGAAGTACCGCGGCGCCTTCAACCGCGCGATGATGAACTTGTTGACGTTAAAGGAGGAGGAGCCCCAGCCGAAGCGCTGGCCGCGGTCGAGCGCGAGCGCGAGCACCTGCCAATCGGTCAGATTGTCCGGGAGCGTGAACGTGGCCTCCGCCACGCCTCCCGTGGAGGTCAGGATATGGGGGATCCACGCCGCCGTGTCGGCGAACTCCTCGCGGACCTCCGCCGCCGCGAACTCGTCGGCGGGCCCCGCCTCCGCCTCCTTCCGCGTCATCGTGGTCGAGGGCTCCGCGGGCGGCGCGAGGGCCGGCTTCGCCTTCTCCGCGGTCACCTCCTCCGCCAGGTCTCCTTCGCCGGCGCCGCCGCCGAAGCCGTACATGTGGCCCGTGGCGGAGCCCCGGAACGCGATATCGGAGACCGAGTCGAGGAGGCCGACCTCCTTACCTACCGACCAGCGGTCCCAATACCGCGCCTCCCGCCGCAGCAAGTCCGTACCGGCGATCTCCAACCAAGGCAACAACTCCGGTTTGGCGAGGGTGGGGAAGTACAGCCGCTGTATCATCCGCGCCGCGGGCCCCCAACTCTCCTCGTCGGAGGGGAGGTAGACCGCGGCGGAGGGTTCGTAGTAGTAGGGGTAATAGGGGAACCAGAAAATTGCGCGGCCGACGTACCCCCGGTCGCTCAGCGAGTTTTCCTGCTGGAGCCACCCGTAGCGGCTTAGCGCGCTCTCGAATTGGTAGGGAATGGCGTACGTCCGGTCGGAGCGGAGCGCCAAAAGCGAGGCGTCCACCGCCGCCAGCGAGAAGTCCGCCGTCAGCGGCAACCCCGCCGGGTCCGTGCACCGAACCGTAACGGAGGCCTCCTCCCGCGGCCGGTAGACCTCCTTGGCCGCCTCCACCTCCACCTCCATCCGGACGTTCGTATTCGTGACGTAGATCGACGTGCTCGACGACCACGAGCTGCCCTCCCGCACCACCGTCGCGTACAGCGTGCTGTTCGGGACCAGCGCGTCGTCCACGTCCAGCGTGAACCTGGCCGCCGAGCCGACCTCCGCCGGCGTCAGCGTCACGTGCCGCACGCCGACGATCCGGCCGGAGTACGTCGTCACCACGCATTCCGCCGCATCGAAGCGCGACTCCAGCGACACCACGATCTCGTCGCCCAGCGTCGGATACGTCTCGCTAACCGTAATGCCGATCTCGGGCTTGCGGACGGTCGTCACTACCTCCTCCGCCACGAACTCTATCGTCGCGGAGGTCTCGTAAGTGCCGCCGTTGGTCCCCGTCACGCGCGCGACGATTTCGACTTCGTCCGGCGCCTCGGCCAGCTCGAACTCGACCATCCCCTCGCCGTCGGCGTCGGTGGTCGTGCTTCCCGCGTAGAGTTGGTCGCCGCGGTAGTAGCCGCGGTCGCTGTCCCAGCCGTATTCGTACGCCTCCACCTCCACCGGCGCGGCTACCGGGTCGTCGTACCAATCGTCGGTCCACAAGTCCACCTTCACCGTCTCGCCGCGGTGGTACTCGTACTTCTCGG
>CP070633.1:1289935-1308955 GCA_020356085.1 Candidatus Coatesiibacteriota bacterium
GGGTTGGCGCTCTTGGCGTGCGCCAATCCGACGGGCGACCCCGTGGGTTTCCGCGAGCCGGACCAACCCGTAATTAAGGTCGTCTTCCGGCCCGGCGACGTCGCGTGGCGCGATACGTATTACGACCTCTTTGTCCCCACCGGGCGGCATTACCGCCTCGCCGTCGGCGGGTACGGCGCGGCGGGCAGTCGGTTCCGGAGCCGGGCGCTCCTCCGGTTCGAATTGGGCGACGTCCCGAAAGAGGTGGAGGGAGCGAAGATTACGGCCGCGCACTTAATCCTCCCCTACCTCCGCGTCTCGGGGAGGCTCAACGACGTATACGCGGAGGAGGAGGCGACGTTGGAGGTCCACGCTTTGCGCCGCGACTTCGACGAGGATCGCGCGACGTGGCGGCAAGCGACCCGCAAAGAGAATTGGACGACGCCGGGGGGGGATTTCGGCCCGGCGGTAGCGAGCGCCGTGGTAGGGAAACCCTCCTACCAGCGCGAATTTATCCAATTCGACCTTACGGACCTGGTGATCGAGTGGTTGTCCAATCCGTACCGGAATTACGGCCTGTTGTTGCGAACGGCCGAAGAGGATACGGTCGGGAGTATTAAGGAGTTCTATTCGACGAACGAGGTTTACAAGGGAAACGCGGTGCGGCTTCGGATTACGTACGAGGAGGAAGGCGAAAAGGCCTACTACGCCGAGATTCCGGAGAAGGATTGTTTTATCACTGATTACGAAGGTGCGTTGGAGGGGACCTCGGTCCACGGGTACGACGAGTGGGTGGATTTCGGTTCGTTCAACGGCTACGGGAGGCGAGCGCTTTTCTACTTCGATCTGTCGCCGGAACGGACGGGGATTCCGGAGACGGCCTCCATCGCGCGGGCGCGTCTCCGCCTGTTCTATCGGCCGGCGAGCCGCAACGAGCGCGTTAACGTAGCCGTCTTCCGGTTGACGGCGCCGTTCGAGGAGGGTATGAACCAGGATAGGTTGGAGATACAGAAATTCCACGACAACGTCGCGTACGTCGACCGCGAATTTAAAATAGAATCGCCGGGGTACGTGGAGTTGCATATTAACCCCTTGGTCCAGGAGTGGATTTCCGGGAAATACCCGAACGCCGGTTTAATGATAAAGGCGCCGGACGAGAGTGAGGCACAAGTCTTCCCGGTATTCGCCTCCCAGAACAACGCCTCCGCCGACCGCCGGCCTTACCTGGAAATCGAATATACGATACCGGAGGAACCGTGGTACCTCGGGCCTGGCGGGCCGGAGTAAGACGTGGCCTTTAAATTCGTTCCTAGGGTACTTGCCGGCTTAGCGCTGGCGGCGGCGAGCGGCCCCGAGGCGGCTGCGAACACGATATTGGCCGCGGGGACGCCGGGCGAACCCGGCGCGGCCGTCGACGCCCGGGCGCAAGCAATGGGAGGCGCGGCCCTCGGCCTGTTCGACGGAAAGAACGTGAACGCGTTCAACCCGGCAGCGCCGGCCTCCTACGAGCGGGCGGTTTTCAACCTCACGCTGGCGCGGGGCTACACCAGTTACGAAACGGACCAAGGCCGGAGCGTACAGACTTCCTTCGACCTACCCGGAGCGGAGCTGTCGGTTCCGGTCTCGGAGGGGCTGGCGCTCACGGTGACGTTTCGGCAGGTGCTCAATCACAACTACGAGGTTACCTGGCCGCTGGAGTACGGGGGGGAGGTCGTGGGGACCAACCGGTGGCGGGGCACGGGCTCCGTCTACGGTCTCTCGGCCGGCGTGGCCGGGCGCCTGGGCGAGCGGTGGTTGGTGGGGGGAGCGGCTGGTTACGATTTCGGCGCGCCGGAGGAGGTGTTCGCGAAGGAATATATCGTTAAAGGTTTTTCGGACACCCAGGAAAATTACGAAACCTCGTATAAGGGCGTTCAGGTCCGGGCCGGCGCCGGGTATTGGGTTACCGATAAGTTGTCGGTGGGAGCCGTCGCCTCGGCGTTTACTGACCATCGGGTTCACGAAACGGCGTACACGGAATACACCACGTTGTACGAGGACGACCATACGTTTGCGCTGCCGTGGTCCGCGGGGCTGGGGGCCGCGTACGCTGTGGGGCCGCGGGGGCGGTTGGCGGCCGACCTCCGCTATACGGGGTGGTCCCGGTTCGCGGTCGACGGCGAGGGTTTTGGCTATCGCGACACGCTCGAGTTCCACGCGGGGGCGGAAGGCCGGATTTCGAGATCGAAGCGCGGTTTTTTCTTATGGCGGATGCCTTATCGCCTGGGTGCGTTCTACGTGCCGTGGTATTCGAAAGAGCACGGCGAATTCGCCCACTTCGGCGTGGCGGCGGGGGCGGGGTACCTGTTTCAGAATAACGAGGAGAGTCGCCTCGACGTTTCGCTGGCGTACGGGAGGCGGGGCGGCTTAGCCTCCCACGGCCTGCAGGAGGAAACGTTCGATTTATACGTATCCTTCGTGGGCCTCGAGACGTGGATCGGTAAACGCGAAATCGAGGAATAATCTCCGGCGCCGCTGGCGGGGATTCAAAGGAGTGAAAACCATGCGTTTGAAATCGTGGGTTGCCTGCGCGGTGGCCGTTGCTACGCTCGTACCGGTTGCGGCGCGGGCGGCGGAAGAAGAGGAGCCGTTCAAATACGCGTACGTCAACATGGAACGCCTGATCGACGAATACGTGTTATTCCGGGAGGCGAAGGAAGACGCCGAAAAACAAATCGAGGAGGCGCGAGTCGAGGATAAAGCAAGACTCGCAGAGTACCAAGCTCAGATCGACGAGTTGGAGGCAAAGCTGGCGGGCCCTTTGACTGAAGAGGCCAAGGCAGAGAGCACGGCCCAGTATAAGGCGATGGTGGAGGAGGCGCTCGAGTTCCGGAACAGCGTCATAGCGAAATACAAGCGGATCGAGCGCGACGCGTTCGAACCGGTCTACAAGAACGTGTACGAGAAAATCGAATCGTACGCGCTCAAAGAAGACTACGACGTCGTCTTCGATTATTCGGCGATTATGTTGTACGCGAACGAAGAGTACGATATTACCGAAGACATCGTAACGGAGTTGAACGAAGAGGCGGGGATTACGAGGTAACCCGGAAACCGGGGCGACTATTATGCCGGAATATACGGTCGAAGAATTGGCGGCGGCGGTCGGCGGCGAGGTCGCGGGCGAGGGCGGCACGGTAATCCGCGGCGTTAACGGCATTACCGAAGCGGCGCCCGACGAGGTAACGTTCGTCGCCAACCCCAAATACCGGGCGGCTCTCAAGTCGACGCGGGCGGGCGCCGTGGTCGTCGTCCCCGATACTGAGGCCCCCTCCCTCACGTTGATAAAGGTCGCCAATCCCTACGCGGCCTTCGCACGCCTCCTGGGTATGTTCGCGCCGCCCGCCGAGGTGCCGGAGGGGATATCGGAGCTGGCGTGTATCCACGAGACCGCGCGTCTCGGCGCGGAGGTGGCCGTAGGGCCGTTCGCGACGATCCGGGAGGGGGCGGCCGTCGGCGACCGGACGACGTTGGGGGCCGGGACGTACGTCGGCCGGGATACGGTCGTCGGCGCGGACTGCTTGATTTACCCGCTCGTAACGATCCGGGAACGGGTAACCGTGGGAGACCGGTGCATCGTCCACTCCGGGACCGTTATCGGGTCGGACGGGTTCGGGTTCGCGACGGAGGGGAAGGTCCATCACAAGATCCCTCAAATCGGCGTCGTCGTTATAGAAGACGACGTCGAGATCGGCGCTAATTGTACTATCGATCGCGCGACGATGGGCGAGACGCGGCTGGGCCGCGGCGCCAAGCTCGATAACCTTATCCAGATCGCTCACAACGTTAAGATCGGCGCGGGGACGTTGATCGCGGCCCAAACCGGGATTGCGGGCTCGACGGTATTAGGGGAGTTTTGCGTCCTGGGCGGCCAGGTGGGCATCGTACCGCACATTACGATCGGAAACGGCGCTATTCTCGCGGCACAAAGCGGCATCACCAAATCACTCCGGGACGGCGCGACCGTCTTCGGCCGGCCCGCGCGGCCGTTGGCCGAAGTTAAACGACGCGAGGGCCGGGTCGCATTGTTGGAGAAGTATTTCGAGCGCGTGAAGGCGCTGGAAAAAGAGGTCGCGGGTTTAAAGAAAGCGTCGCGAACGAACGGAAACGGGGCCGATGACGGCGATTAAACAACAGACGATTGGGCGGGAAACGGCGGTCGACGGTATAGGGCTTCACACTGGCGAACCCTCCCGGGTAACGTTCAAGCCGGCGGACGCCGATACTGGCGTCGTCTTCGAGCGCGTCGATTTGGACGGCCGGCCCCTGATTCACGCCCGCGTCGAGTACGTAACGGGCGCGAGCCGCGGAACCAATCTTACCGAGAACGGTGTAACCGTCTATACGGTCGAACACCTCTGCGCCGCGGCGACCGGGTTGGGGCTCGATAACCTCCTCGTCGAAATCGAGGGGCCCGAGCCGCCGGCTACCGACGGCTCGAGCGCGGTATTCGCCCGGGCGCTGGTGGAGGCGGGGCGTCGCGAGCTGGAGGCGCCGGCCCGCGTTATTACCCTGGACAAACCTTTCGATTACAAGCAGGACGGGGCGGAGATGACGATCGTCCCGGAAGACGAATTGCGTATTTCGTTCACCATAAAATTCGAACACCCCTACCTAAAATCGCAGTTCTATACGTTCCACGTCGGCGAAGATAATTTCGTCGAGGAAATCGCGCCGGCACGAACCTTCGCGTTGGAGGAGGAGATAGAACAGCTACGGCGGGCGGGTCTCATAAAGGGCGGGAGTTTGGACTGCGCCGTCGTGGTGGGCGACAACGGCCCCCTCAACGAGGACGGGATGCGGTTCGACGACGAACCGGTGCGCCATAAGATTTTAGATCTGGTGGGTGACCTGACGCTCTTCGGCGCTCGATTCCGAGGGCATATAATCGCGATGCGTTCGGGTCACGCCGTAAACGTCGGTATGATAAGGAGCGTGAAGAGGTATATGGAGGACAAGGCCCGGGTACCTTTGGTCGACCCCGCCCGGACGCTTTTCGATATCGGCGCCATAATGAAGTATTTACCTCACCGGTATCCTTTCCTTCTCGTCGATCGCGTCGTCGACTATCGCCCGGGGGAATACGTAATCGGGGTGAAAAACGTTACGATTAACGAGCCGTTCTTCGGCGGCCACTTCCCCGGCGCGCCGGTCATGCCGGGCGTGCTTATCGTGGAGGCCATGGCGCAGGTCGGCGGCGTTCTCCTCATGCAAACCGTGGATAACCCCGAGGATATGCTCATCTATTTCATGGGCATCGACAAAGTGAAGTTCCGCCGGCCCGTAGTCCCCGGCGACCAACTCGTTTTCAAGCTCGTCCCCGTGAAATATAAGGGGAGAATCGCGGTCATGCGCGGGGAGGCGTACGTGGGCGAGAACGTCGTGGCGGAGGGCGAATTTAAGGCTTGTCTGGTCGAAAAAGAACAGACCGCGAAAGACGATGATTAGACTACCCCGGCGTGTTCACTCGATAGACTATCGACATTAAATACTAGCATTAAGAGTGCTTTACCGCAGGACAGTTAAAGTTAAATATAACCCACGAAGGTGTAATTTTTATGGCCGAGATCCACGAAACCGCGATCGTTGACGGCCGCGCCGAGTTGGGAGCCGATGTTGCCGTGGGGCCGTACGCGATTATCGACGGCCCCGTCTTGTTGGGCGCAGGCACTACGGTCGGCCCCCACGCCGTAATTGAGGGCCCCGCGACTTTCGGCGAGGGGTGCCGCATATTCTCCCACGCGGTACTCGGCACTATCCCCCAGGACCTGAAATTCGAGGGGGAGGAGGCAACGATCGAGGTCGGCGCCGGCACGACGATCCGCGAATTCGTAACGCTCAACCGAGGGACGAAGGCCGCGGGCGCTACCCGCCTCGGCGAGAATTGCCTCCTTATGGCGTACGCGCACGTTGCGCATGATTGCATATTAGCCGATAACGTAGTGTTGGCTAATGCCGCTACGTTGGCGGGCCACGTAGAGGTGGGCGAGTACGCGTTTATCGGCGGCCTTTCGGCCGTTCACCAGTTCACGCGCATCGGAAAACACGCGTATATCGGCGGGATGAGCCGCGTAAGCCAGGACATTATCCCCTACGCGCTCGTCGCGAGCGAACCGACGCGCGTCGCCGGCATCAACGCCGTCGGCCTCCAGCGGCGAGGATTCTCCGCGGAGGTCAGGAACGCGCTGAAGAAAGCGTACCACTTTATCTACCGCGAGGATTTAAACACGAACCAGGCGCTCGAGAAGCTCCGCGGCGAGTTGAGCGGCGTCGCCGAGGTCGGCGATATCATAGCCTTCCTGGAAGCCTCGGAGCGCGGGATATTGAAATAATAACAACGCCGTTTTCGAGTATCCGGGAAAGGTGAACTCCGGAATCTTGCGGCTGTGAAGCAGTTTAAAGGTAAAATTGGAATAATCGCCGGCTCGGGCCAGATACCCGTGCTGGTCGCCGAGGAGGCGATCGCGCGTCATCCCGAGGGCGTGGCCGGCGTGATGGCGGTGTGCGTTACCGAGGAGGCGGCGCGCCGGCTCCGCGACCGAATCCACGTGGAACGGGTAGCTTTGGGCCAGGCGGGACGGGCCATAAAGCTGTTGCACAAGAACGAGGCCCGGTATTGCGTATTCGCCGGCAAAGTCGAGAAAGCGCCGGTTCTGGCTGGCCTGCGGTTCGACGCCCGGGCGGTGAAAATCCTGGCGCGGGTACGCGATTTCACCGACGACCGGTTGATGGCGGAATTGGTCTGCGAACTCGAAGAGGAGGGCTTCGAGGTTTTACCGCAGACTGATATCCTGGAACGGTACGTTGTCCAACCGCGCGTATATACGAGGCGCAAGCCCTCGAAGGGCGAATTGGAGGACGTCGCCTTCGGTTTGGAAAAAGCTCGCGGCCTCGCCTCTTTGGGGATCGGCCAAACCGTCGTCGTGCGAAAGAAGGCCGTGTTGGCGGCGGAGGCGCTGGAGGGGACCGACGAGACCGTGCGGCGGGGCGCGAAGTTGGCCGACGGCAAGGGCGGCGTCGTCGTGAAAGCGATGAAACCGGGTCAGGACCGCCGGTTTGACATCCCGACCGTGGGTTTGGCAACGCTCCGCCTGGTGTTATCCGGCGGCCTTAAAGTCCTGGCGTTGGAGGCGGGGTCGTCGTTTTTAATCGATCGGGAAGAGGTCGTCGCCGCCGCGAATGGCGGGAAGATCTCCGTGGTCGGCGTGGGGAAGTAAGGCCGTGGAAATCGAGACGGTAACCGTCGGGCCGCTCACGACCAACTGCTACTTGGCGGTCGCCGCCGGTAGGGTCGTAATAGTCGACCCGGGCGCGCAAGCTCGGAAAGTAATCGCGGCGGTTGCGGACCGGCCGGTGGAGGCGGTGTTTCTAACCCACGGCCATTCCGACCACGCCGGCGCCGTGGACGAAGTGGTATCGGCCACCGGGGCGCCGTGGTTCGTCTCGGCGGCGGACGAGGCGTTAGCCGCCAATTACGTCCGGACGCCGCCGCACCGTTTATTCCAAGACGGCGATCAAATACGTTTCGGGACGATAACCTGGGAGGTTCTCGCGACGCCCGGCCACACGCCCGGGTCCGTGTGTTTCCGCGGGCCGGGCGTTTTGTTTTCCGGCGATACGCTCTTTGCCGGAGGCGTTGGCCGGACGGATCTGCCCGGCGGGTCGACGGAAGAGCTCTTCGCCTCTCTCCGCGACCGGATTCTGAAGTTGCCGGACGACACGGCGGTCTACCCGGGACACGGCCCGGCCACGACCGTAGGCCGGGAGAGGGAAACGAACCCGTACGTGGAGGCGGGGTGGGTGTGAACGGCGACGCGAAGCCGCCGCCGGCGGAGGCGGAGAGTGCCGCGGCGCTCCGCGGCTTCCAGGCCTTTTTGGTGGCGGAGTGCGGCCTGGCGGCGAACACGGTGGAGGCTTACCTCCGCGACGTTCGCGACTTCTTGGCCTACCGGGGGGAGTACCGCGGGGCGACGCTGAACGACGTCGTGGCGTACGTCCGCGAACTGTCGGCCGGGGGGGCCGCGGCCGCCTCGCTGTCCCGGCGGCTCTCCTCGCTGCGCGTTTTCTACCGGTACCTATCGGAAGAGGGGGAGGTGGCGGCCTCGCCGCTGGAGTTCGTCCCGTCGCCGAAGACGCCGGCGCGGTTGCCGGATTATCTCCACGTTCGGGAGGTGGAGGCGATAATTGCGGCGGCGGCGGCCGAGGCGGAGGCGACCGCGACGGCCCCCGCCGCGCGGCAAGCGGAGGCGGCGCGGGACGCCGCACTGTTGGCCGTCGCGTACAGCTGTGGCCTGCGCGCCACCGAGCTCGTTACGCTGCGCCGGGCCGACGTCGATCTAAACGTGGCGGTGGTCCGGGTCCGCGGGAAGGGGGGAAAGGAGCGGTTGGTGCCGTTCGGGGAGGTGGCGCGGCGGTATCTTGAGCGGTACTTGGCGGTCGCGGCCGAGGCGGGCCTGGGGGAGGCGCCGTACCTCTTTCCCTCTCGCCGTCGGGAGGGGCCCATTAGCCGGCAGCTTTTCTGGAAGGTCGTGAAGAAATACGCCGCCCGGGCCGGCGTACCGGGCGTTAAGCCGCACCTGTTCCGCCACACCTTCGCGACGCATCTCATTCAAGCGGGGGCCGACGTCCGGACGGTCCAGGAGTTGCTGGGCCACGCCAACGTAACGACGACGCAAATTTACGCCCATTTGGACACGAAAAGCCTCCAGGATTTTCACGCGCTGTACCACCCGAGGAAGTAACTATGTTTACCGCAGAGTTTTGGCTCGATAAATTGTACCTCGCGCCGGGGATTCTCTTCGGGCTCGTCGTGCACGAGTTCTGCCACGGGTACGCCGCCTGGCGCCTCGGCGACCCGACGGCGAAGCAGGCGGGGCGGTTAACTTTTAATCCCCTGAAACACCTCGACCTGTTCGGCACGATCGCTTTGTTCCTGGCCCGCTTCGGGTGGGCGAAGCCGGTCCCGGTGGACCCGCGGAACTTCCGCGACCCGCGGAAAGGGATTTTGATAACCTCTCTCGCGGGGCCGGTTTCGAATTTGGCGGTCGGCGCCGTATTCGGCGTGGCCTTGGGTCTATTGCTAGACTATCTCGTAAAAACGCCGGCGGCGTTCGCCTCCCCTTGGCCGCGCGTCTTATACCTGGTTCTCTTCAACGCCGTTTACATAAATTTCGTCCTGGCGATTTTTAACCTGCTTCCCCTCCCGCCGCTCGACGGTTCCAACGTATTGTGGGCGATTTTGCCCCGCGATATGGCCGTGTCGTACGGGCGGTTCGTCACCCGTTACGGCCGGTACGCGGTATACGTCTTCATCGTTCTAATTTTCTTAGGCCCCAGCCTGGGCTTCCCGTTATTCCACTGGATAATAATCCCGCCGGTCAAATTCCTGGTAGGGCTGACCTCCGGCGTCGCTCTCGAGGAGCTCTGGTATTTCTACGCCGCCTTCTTCACGCTTTAAAATTAAAAAAGCCGCCCTTCAGGGCGGCTTTTTTTACTCGGTCGTTTTACCGGAAAAGCGCTTTCACCCTCCCGAGCGAGGCCGGCGCGACGGCCAGCGTCCCCGGGCAGTGGACGCGGTAAACGTAGTCGTTGCCGTCGCAACCCACCCACAAGTATTGGCCGTAATACGCCATCCCGTAAGGATAGGTCGCGGGGGCGGGGAAGGAGGCGGCGACCGAGCCGGCGGTGTCGTAACCGTAGATTACGTTCGAGAGGTCGCCCATCCAGATAAGTCGATTGCGGTGGTCCCAGGCGATGTCGAAGAAACTGCGGACCGGCGTGGGAAAGGAAGCTAGGACGCTGCCGGTTACCATGTTGTGGCGCCAACAGAAAGCGGTCGGGTTGGTATCGGAGGTGAAGATCGCCGTCGTGCCGGCGCCGCCGTCGCCGGTGCAATAGGGCGCGACGCCGTAGGCGTTATTGGCGGCGTTCCACGAGCCGAAAACGCTGCCGTTGGTAGACCGGCACTCGTAAACGCGGTCGTCGCTGTAACAGCCGACCCACAACCGGTTGGGCGTCGAAAAGGCCAGGCCCCGGCAGTTGTTGCCGAACGACGGCTGCCACGAGCCGTAGACGGCCCCGCTGACCGGCGCTAGGCGGTAAATCGTAGTCGGGTTCCCGTAGATTAATATGTGCAGCCGCGTACTCGAACGCGCCAGGCCGCGGACGGAGGTCCCCGGGGCGCGGAACGAGCCGACGACGTCGCCCAATGCGGCGAACGCGGGGGCCGCGAGGAGGGTTCCTAAAACGGCGAAGGTAACAACCAGGCGGGTGGACATGTCGGACCTTTCGGGTGGCGGCGCGAACGCCGGAGAGAGAGCGGGCGGACGGGGTGTAAAATTTAGCCGGGAGTATATCTTAAAGCGAGGGGCGAGTCAACGGTGGAATTAACAAACCGCCCCCGAGGGGGCGGTTTTAATCTTTCGCCTTGGGCCGCTTCGCCACGGCCGGTTAATCTCGGTAGAGCGCTTTGACGCGGCCCCACGAAGCCGGCCAAACCGTCACGGTCCCGGGGCACTCCACGCGGTAGACGTAATTATTGCCGTCGCAGCCTATCCACAGGATCTCATTATAATAGGCCAACCCGTAGGCGAAATTGCTCGGTACCGTAAACGACGCCTTTACGACTCCGGTCGTCGTATATCCGTATATGCGATTGCCCGTGGTCCCCATCCAGACCAGCTTGTTGCGGTGGTCCCAGGCTATGTCCATGAAGCTGGCGTTGCGGATCCGGTGACTGGAGAGGATGCTCCCGTTCGCGGGGTTGTGGCGCCAATAAAACGCCGGGTCGTAGTCGGAGGTTAGAATAGCGGTGGTGCCTACGCCGCCGTCGCCGGTGCAATACGGCGCCAGGCCGTAGGGGTCGTGGCCCGCGCTCCAGGAGCGGTAGATGCTACCGGTCGCGGGTCGGCAGTCGTAAACGTAGTCGTTGCCGTAATTGCCGACCCACAGATGGCCGCTGGCCGCGTACGCCAGGCCCCGGCAATTATTGCCGAACGGGATCGCCCACGAATCGTAGACCGACCCGGTCACCGGGGCGAGCAGGTATATCCGAGAGGGGCTGCCGAAGTTCAACAAGTAGAGCCGCGTGCTCGACCGCGCCAAACCGCGGGTGTTCGCGCCCGGCGCTTTGAACGAGCCGACGACGTCACCCAGGGCGGCGAGCGCGGCCGCGGCCACCAAGGTCAACGCGAGGAGCGTTACCGTTATCCGCTTCCTACCCATCACTCTACCCCCTTGTCGTCTTGTCCCGGCCTCCGCATACCTTGCTTGCGTTAAATATTACCCCGCTCCTACCTTTAAATTATACCTCTATATCTCCGCGCGGTCAAACGGGAATTTAGCTATGTTGAGCGTTTCCAATGATTTCCGGCAAAGGCTTGTTATTCGACGTCGGCCTCCGGGGCCGGGTTTAACCGAATAATCGGCCTCCTTCGCCTTACGTCGTTATCCGTACCGAAAAAAACCGCCCCCGGAGGGGGGCGGCTATGGAGCTGTGTCGTCGGGGAGGTTAGCGGAACAACGCTTTGACCCTGCCCATAGAGGCGGCGTTGATCGTTACGTTATTCGGGACGTCGAAGACCCAGATGTACTCGTCGGGCGTCCCGCCGGAGTTGCTTATGTACACGTAGGGCGGCCAATAAGCGATGCCGTAGCAGCCCGATATACTCGCGTATAACGGGTGGCGGAACGAGTGCAACAGCCTCTGCGAGGTGGGGTCTATGCCGTAGACCCATTCGTTGTTGTAGTTGATCGCCCAAATCACGCGGTTGTTCCAGTCCCAGGCCATGTCGTAGTTGTAAGAGTAGAACGCCAACGACCAAGAGGATACGAGGCTGCCCGTCGTCGTATGGTTCCAGAAGTCGCCGGTGTAGTAGTTGGTGTAGATTCGGTTTCCGCCGGAGGTCCCCGTGTGGTTCGCGCAGACGCCGTAGCGGCTGCCCGTAGGCCAGCTCCAGGAGCTGACCATGCTACCGGTACTCGCCCGAGCCCGGACGACCCGGCGGGCCGAGTAGTTGAGCCACAGGAGGTGGCCCGTGCCGTCGTAAGATACGCCGCGGAAGTAGTAGGCCGGAGAGGTAGTGCCGAGGGGATTACGGTACGAGCTTACCAACGCCCCGTTCGACCTCCGCATCCGGTACAGATAGTACGGCGACCTGTAATAGTACGAGTACAGGTAGTTGGCGTCGGCCGCCAGGCCGTAGTGCGTCGACGTACCCGAGGCCGGCTGGTTGGGGAACGAGGCGACCAAGTCGCCGAAACCGCCGTACGCGGTACCCCAGAGCAGCGTTACCGCTAACACAATCAATCCTGCCCTTTTCATTTAATACCTCCTTTTATCTAAGTGACATGTCAGTTCCGTTTACTATAATATAGCTCAGCGGGAAAGTAAACCCCCGAACGGCGTTTTTTTTTGCCCCCGTAGAAGTGCCGATTTCGAGAGGAAATGGCGTAAAAAGAGCGCCCGAAGGCGGCGGCCGCAGTCGCGGCCCCGTGCGCGCCGTCGCCCGTAAGAAGATTTTCGAAGCCATGCTATGCATGTCCCCGGGGCTTGGGCTTCCGGCGGTGGTATCGTATTAAAACCGAACCCTGAACTAAAGTATTTCCTACTGTTTCTGGGCAAAACCATGCGAAAGAAGCCGCCTCGCGGGAGGCGGCTTCTTTGGGCAAACGCAGTTGCGTTACTCGAACAGGGCTTTGATTTTACCGACGGAGGTCGGCGCCACGCTTACGTTCGCCGGGCAGTGCTGGCGGTAGATGTAGCCGGAGGTCCCGCCGACCCAGAGATACTGGCCGTGGTAGGTGATGCCGTAGACGTTACCGCTCGGCTTGCGGAACGAGGCCACGCGCGAACCGGCGGTCGTAAAGCCGTAGACGTAGCCGTCGTTCATGCCGCCCCAGACGAGGCGGTTGCGCCAGTCGTACGCGATCTCGTACAGGTACGTGTTGGCGGTGTGCGAGCGAGCGATGCTGCCCGTCGTCGTCATGTAGTAGACGCGGCTCGTGCTGCTGTAGGAGGAGAGGATGATGTAGGTGGTGCCGCGGCCGCCGTCGCCGGTCGCGAGCGGCGCGGAGCCGTGCGTAACGTTGCTCGGCAGCGAGTAGTAGGCGAAAACGCTGCCGTTGGCTTCGTTCGTCCGGTAAATCCGGTAGGGGCTGGTGTAGGCTTTGTTCTGCCACAGGTTGCCGCCCCACTGGTAGGCCAGGCCGCGGGTGTAGCTCCCGCCGGCCGCGGTATACGAACCGTATACGGACCCCGTCGTGGGATGGCAGCGGTAAACCGTTCCCGGCGAGTAGTCGCACGAGTACAGATAGCCGTCGCTCCGGGCCAAACCGCCGCAGTTCCCGCCCGGAATCCGGAACGAGCCCGCGACGTCGCCGAGCGCGGCGTACACCATAACTGGCGCTGAGAGCGAAGGCCAGTGTTAGGAATACGTACTTTTTCACGGATTAGCCTCCTTTCCTATAAAGATTTCGCTTCGTCACTCTGCGTTGGGCGGTATACGTGACCCCCGCCAAACCGTCAAGGGTAAAAAACGCCTTCGGGAACCGCCGGGGTGGAGTAAGACCGTGAAGTTGTTTGCGTTATAACCCCGCTCCGTTTCCGCACCAAGCCGATGGAAGTTGCGGGGCCGGGGGCGGGCAACTCCGCCGACCGCCGGGAAGCTGGGGAGCCGAGGTCGCGCGCTTGCACCCCTCCGGGTAATGTGCTACAATGCCGGCAACCTTACGCGAGGTATTAATGGCGGAGCAAACGAAAGGGACGATACTCTCCGGGATGCGGCCCACCGGCCCCCTCCATCTGGGTAATTTGGCGGGTGCGCTGGCCAATTGGGTTGCGCTGCAGGAAGATTATCACTGCTACTACGAGATCGCCGACCTCCACGCCCTCACCGACCGCACCGACACCTCGGCCATCCGCGGCGACCGCCTCGAGATCCTGCTCGACTGGCTCGCCGCCGGCCTGGACCCGGAGCGGTCGGTGCTGTTCGTCCAATCCGAAGTCCCGGAACACGCGTTACTCGACACGCTCCTCGGGATGTTCGTCCCGGTGTCGTGGCTGGAGCGCGTCCCCACTTACAAGGAGAAAGTCCGCGAGCTGGGCCTGGACGAGTCGGCTTCTTTCGGCCTGCTGGGCTATCCGGTGCTCCAGGCGGTAGATATCATGATCTACCGGGCGACGGCCGTGCCGGTCGGGGAGGACCAGCTCCCCCACCTGGAACTCACCCGCGAGATAGCGCGCCGCTTCAACCACCTCTTCGGCGAGGTCTTCCTCGAGCCTCAGGCGCTGCTGACGGAAACGCCGCGCCTACCGGGGCTGGACGGCCGGAAGATGTCGAAGTCGTACGAGAACGCGGTGTATCTCAAGGATTCCGCGGCCGAGGTCGAGAAAAAAGTCCAAACCATGTTCACGGACCCGAAACGCGTATACCGCCGTGACCCCGGCCACCCCGACGAGTGTAACGTCTACCTCTATCGCCGCGTATTCGACGCGGTCAACGCCGACGAAGTATACGAGGATTGCCAGGCCGCGGGAATCGGGTGCACCGATTGCAAGCTGGCGCTCGCCCGCGCCATCAACGAGCACCTGGAGCCGCTGCGGGAGCGACGGGTCGCCCTCGCCTCGCAACCGGACCGCCTGCACGAGGTTTTGGACGACGGCGCGCGGCGCGCGCGCGAAACCGCCGGGCGCACGTACCAGGCGGCGTACGAGGCCGTCCAGCTGTCGCGGCGGAAGTAGCGCCGGGAGAAGATGGACTACCGCGTAAAACTCCCGATCTACGAAGGGCCGCTCGACTTGCTCCTCTTCCTCCTCCAGCGAGACGAGCTCGACATTTACGACATCCCGATCGCGCGTATTACGGAGCAATACCTCGCCTACCTCGACTTGATGCAGGAGCTAAATCTCGCCGTGGCGGGCGAGTTTTTCGTTATGGCCGCCACGCTCATGGAGATCAAATCGGCGATGTTGCTGCCGCGGGCGGAGGTCCCGGCCGGTGGGGAAATGGAAGACCCGCGGGCGGCGCTCGTGGCGCAACTTCTCGAATATCAGCGCTACAAGGCCGCCGCCGGCGGGCTCGCCTCCCGGGAGCAGGAGCAGAGCCTAAAATTCCCCGCGGGAGGCGACGGCCGTTTTAGCCAAGAGGCGCCGCTGGGCGAATCCCTCTTCGTTCTAATCGAGGCGCTACAAGACGTACTCGCGCGCGCCCCGGAGGAGCGCGACGTCGTGCCCGGGTTGCGCGGGCCGACGCTGGAAGAGCAGATCGACGCCGTCCGCGAGCGGCTGAAGGCCGCCGGCGGCCGCCTCCGGTTCGAGGACCTGTTCGAAGGCTCGCGAATTGTAGTGATAGTAACGTTCTTGGCCTTGCTGGAGCTCCTGCGGACGGGCGAATGCCGCGTCCGCCAGGACCGCACCTTCGAGGAGATATGGATTTACCCAACGCTGGCGCTGGTGTAAACGGCGACGACGCCGAGCGGGACCTCCCGCTTAAGAACGCCGTGGAGGCGGTGTTGTTCGTCTCGCCGGATCCGCTGCCGCTTAAGAAGCTCGGGCGGATAGTCGGCGCCTCGCCCGACGAGCTTAAGGCCGTTATCGCCGAGCTCCGCGCGGAGTACGAGGGTCGCGGCGTCGAGTTGGCCTTCGTCGCGGGCGGCTACCGCTTCTTCTCGCGGCCGGAGTATGCGTCGTGGGCCAAGCAAGTTCTACCCGTCGAGAAGGCACCCCGCCTTAGCCGCGCCGCGCTCGAGACGCTGGCGATTGTAGCGTATCGGCAGCCGGTTACGCGCGTGCAAATCGAGGAGATCCGGGGCGTCAACAGCGACGCCGTCCTTAAAACGCTGACCGACCGCAAGCTCGTCGTTACCGACGGCCGGGAAGACGTTCCGGGCCGTCCCTTCCGCTACCGCACCACCAAGCAATTTCTCCACTATTTCGGCCTTACCGGCCTCAACGACCTCCCGCCGTTGGAAGTCTCCTCCGAGGAGGAGTAGGGTGACGGCGCCGGAGGGCATCCGCATCAACCGCTACCTGGCGATGTGCGGCCTGGGCGCGCGGCGGGCCGTCGAGCGGCTCGTGAGCGGCGGCCACGTCGCCGTGGACGGCGAGACCGTTACCGACCTGGCGTTTCGCGTCGCCCGGGGGGCGATCGTATCCGTGGACGGCCGGAAGGTCACCGCCCGCCGGCGCTACCGCTACGTCGCGTTCTACAAGCCGCGCGGCGTGCTGACGACGTCGCGGGACCGTTTCCGCCGGCGCACCGTCCCCGACGTTTTGCCGCCGGCGCTGCGCTCTCTTAAACCCGTGGGCCGCTTGGACGCCGATACCGAGGGCCTGCTCCTGCTTACGGACGACGGCGCGTGGGCGCATCGCGTAGCGCACCCCTCCTTCGGCGTCGTCAAGAGGTATCTCGTAGAGGTGGGGGGGCGCGTAACGGGTGCGGAGCGGGAAGCCTTGGAGCAGGGGATCGAGCTTCGCGACGGCCACCTGGGGAAGGTGGAGGTGGAGCGGATCGCCGTACGGAAGGGGACCTCGTTCGTTACGGTCGCCGCGGCGTACGGCCGGAAGCGGATGATCCGGCAGATGTTCGCGGCCTTGGGCCATCGGATCCGGACGCTACGGCGCGTGGCCGTCGGGCCGGTCCGGGTGGGGGATTTGCGACCCGGCGAATGGCGCGAACTCACCTCTCGAGAGGTGGAGGCGCTGCGTGGCTGAGGCGTGCGGCGCGGCTCCCGTCGTCGTGGCGTTGGACGGCCCGGCGGCCTCCGGTAAAAGTACGGTCGGCTTGGCCGTCGCGCGGGAGCTGGGCTTCGCGTTCGTGGAGACGGGCAAGTTGTACCGGGCGCTGGCGTGGAAAGCGCTGCGGGAGGGCGTCGCGCCCGACGACGGGCCCGCGCTTGCGGCGCTCTTTCGGGAGGTAGTGGTCGAGTATCGCCTCGCCGACGCCGGCCCGCAAATCCTGGTGGACGGCGAGGACGTTACCGCCGAACTCGCGGCCGCGGAGGTGGCGGAGGCGGCCTCGGCGCTGTCGGCGTTTCCGGAAGTACGGGAGGTGCTGCTGCCGTTGCAGCGGCGGCTGGCCCGGCCGCCGGGCGTCGTTGTCGAGGGGCGCGACATCGGGACCGTCGTCTTCCCGGAGGCGCCGTTTAAATTCTTCCTGGAGGCCTCGCTCGCGGAGCGGGCGCGGCGCCGGGCGGGAGATTTCGCTGCGTTGGGGCAAGACGTTACACCCGCGGAGGTGGAGGAGGATTTGGCGCGGCGCGACGGCCGCGACCTCTCGCGGGAGGCGGCGCCGCTCCGCCGGGCGGAGGACGCCGTTGTCGTAGATACTACGGACCTTACGTTTGAGGAGGTAGTGCGCGCGATCGTCGAGCGGGTGCGCGCCGGTACGGGGAGCAACCGGGAATGAGGCGGATTGACCTCGGACATTGGTTGCGGGTTATTCTATGGCGGCTGTCCCACTTCTTCGTGGCGTGGCCGCTCGGGAAAGTATTTTTCGGCTTCGAGGTCCGCGGCCTGGAGTACGTGCCGCTACGCGGCGGCGTACTCGCCGCGGCCAACCACGCCTCCTACCTGGACCCTCCGATTCTGGGGAACGCTACCCCCCGCGTAATGTATTACATGGCGCGCGCGGACCTCTTCGGCGGGAAGTTCTTCGGCCGGCTTATCCGTATCTGGGGCGCTTTTCCGATCGGTCGTAATATGGCCTCCGCCGGTGGGTTGAAGGAGGCGTTGCGCAAGTTGGCGGAGGGAAAGTTCGTAATGTTCTTCCCGGAGGGGACGCGGACCTACGACGGCGAGCTCCGTAAGGCGATGGTCGGCGCAGGCTTGCTGGCGCACCTCGCCGACGTACCGGTCGTCCCGGCCTACGTTGAGGGCACCTACGAATCCTACCCGCGGGGGGCGAAGTTCCCGCGGCAGGCAAAGGTAGTGGTTTCCTTCGGGCCGCCGGTGGACCTGGCGCGCCTCCGGGCCCAGCCGGGTTCGAAGGAGGTATACCGCGAAATCGCCGCGGAACTCATGTCGGCACTGGCGTCGCTCCGCGACCGGCTGCGTGCCGAACCGAAGAAGGGGGAGAGGCGACGGTGAAAGTCGTCGTGGCCTCCGACGCGGGTTTTTGCTTCGGCGTCAAAAGGGCGACGAAAGCCGCCTTCGAGGCGGCTTCCGCGGCCGCGGGGCCCGTATATACGTTGGGCGAACTCATCCACAATCCGCAGGTCGTGGCCCAGCTCGAGGCCCGAGGAGTTCGCGCGGCGCGGGCCGTGGAAGACGTCGGCGAGGGGACGGTTATCGTGCGATCGCACGGCCTCCCGCCCGCGACGTTGGAGGCGCTCGAGCGGCAGGGAGCGACCGTACTCGACCTGACGTGCCCCACGGTGAAAGCGGTCCAACACCGGGCCGCGAAACTGACGCAGGAGGGGTACGCCGTCGTTATAATCGGCGACCGGGATCACCCGGAGGTCCAGGCGATCGCGGGCTACGCCGGGCCGGGGGCCGTCATCGTAAACTCGGCGGAGGAGGCCCGGGCCGTCCCGCGTACCGAGAAAATGGGTGTCGTGATGCAAACGACGCACTCTGCGGAGGCTTGTCGCCGCATCGTCGCGGTCCTGGTGGACAAAGCCTCCGAGCTCCGCGTCTACAACACTCTCTGTGAGGCGACGGCCAAACGGCAAAAGGCCGCGCTCGAGTTGGCGGGAGCGGTGGACGTCATAGTCGTCGTGGGGGGGCGGAACAGCGCGAATACCGGCCGGTTAGTAGAGATTTGCCGGGCCGGCGGCGCCGTTACGCACCACGTCGAGACGGCTGCGGAATTGCAGCGCGGATGGTTCCAGGGGACGGGGGTCGTCGGCGTTACCGCCGGAACGTCGACGCCCGATTGGGTTATCGAGGAGGTCGTCGCGACGCTGGCCGCGTGGTCCGACGCGGCCGGGAAAGGATAGCTCCTATTAGGGGAGCGGTAAACTATTAATCACTTGCGCCGGGAGGCGCAAATTTGTTACAATCGA
>CP070633.1:1309055-1312437 GCA_020356085.1 Candidatus Coatesiibacteriota bacterium
ACCAGCTCCCACACGGACCCGCGGCGCAGTCCGTCCGGATCGATCGTCGTCGGATCAACCGTGATCGCCGGGGACGCGTGAGACGCGGACCACGACCACGGGGACAGATTGCGGGTCGCCGGCGCCACGGACAAGATCCCGGGCCTATAGTATGTCCCGTCATACGTGCCGCCCCGCATCGATAGGCCCTCGCTCCCGACTCCCGGCGTCCCGGTAAAAAAGCGCGGCCTCAGGATGATATCGCGCGGTCCTAGCCGGTTGATTTCGTCGATGAATGCGAGCGTGTAAGCCATCACCGCGGCCCGTAAGCGGTGGGCGTCGTGGCCGGCACGCCAGTAATGCCCGGGAGCGGCGCTAGAATGGACGCCGTGGGCCGCGCTAGAACGTCTCGAGCTACCACGCACTCAAGGCTCAGCGCCCACGTGTGCCCGTTCGTCGTGCTTAGCAGGCGCGCACGCCGGGCCGCGCTAGTCAGCCTGAGGGCCGGGTAGGCGTAGCGATACCGGACGATGAAATCCGTCAGACTGAACTCTGTAAATCCGTCGATCGTGATCCCCGCGTGGGCTGTGGAATAGTCGCCAACAGCAGACACGGCGTGTACCATGCGCCGCGCCCCGTCTAGGCTCTCAACGGCTACCAGATCGCCCGATCCGAGCGTGGGAGACGTTTGCCACGCGCGCCAGTAAGGCCCCGTCAGCACGACGGATCCGAGCGTCGATCCCGCCGCCACGGATAGCCCGCCGGTCCGCGTGGCGGCCCACGTTTTAGCGTGATCGAGTGAGAAGCCAAACACGCCGCCGCGTCGCGCGTGGCTAACGAGGGCGCTTAGCTGCCGCTGAGCCAGCCCGATCGGTATGCCCTCAGCCGTGATTGTGACCGGGAGATCGACGGCCCACGTTTGCACCGTTTCCGCGCCGGACAGGTTGCCCACGCTAAACTCAACCGGGGCCGGGGATTCGTCGATCAGGGCCGCGCGGCGGCCTAAGTCAAGCGCCCTCAGGGGCGTGGCGCCGTCCGGATAGGTGCCGGGGTAGTAATAAAAATAACTGTTAGCCACGCGTTACCCCCTATGGACCGGCATAACCGCCGCCAAAACTCCGCCGCGTGTTGAGCGTCGTCTGTAGCGAATCGGCCGCCTCGCTCCACCCGCCGATTAGAATAGCGCCCCCGCCGGACCGGAACGCGGACGGGCCGGACTCCCCGCCGAGTCCGGTATACCCGGGATCGCTTGCGTCAAAAGGCACGCGATCGGGTTGCTTTTCTGTCCCCGCGATTCCGAGCACGCGACCCTCAGGGCCTCTAAACACCCCGTTTTCCTCCGGATCAAGGAACTGAAGAAGCTTGACGGGCAAGCCTGTAAACGCCTTGACGAATAGCTCAGGGAGTCGTCCGATCGCGGATATGATCCCTTCGACAAGCGCGAACGGGCTCAGCAATAGCTTAGCGATACCCTCTAGCAAGCCGGCAAGGAGGCCCGGTATAGCCTCAATCAGCTTTCCGGGTACGTCCGCGATAACGTCCGCCAATCCTACCAAGATCGCCCGCGGCAGTTCCACGACGGTTGAGATCAGCCCGTCAAAAAACGCCGGCAAGTCGGCCAGAATCCCGACGGCCGCCTCTAACAACCCGCCGATAAAGGGGATCGATCCGAGGACTTCCCCCAAAACCGACTCAACCAGCTCAGTGCCCGTGGCCTCCCCGCCGGCCCGGCCGCCCTCCATACGAGCCAAAAGCCCCGCCCCAATGGCCTGTCTAAAGGCTTGCTCCATATCCTCCGGAGTCGGGAGACCGCTGAATGCGTCATGCATACCGGTGGAGATGCTATCGCCTAGCGCGGGCAACGAATCGCGGATTCTTTCGAGTTCCCGTATATTTTCCGTGTAGAATCTAAACACGCGGCCCGTGTCGAATCGAACCCCGGCGGCCGGGTCGCGGCCGGCGCGCGCCGGGTCGCGAGTCATGCCTAGCCCTTTGGCGGCGTGGCGAAACACGGGCCCCGAATCGAACCGGATCCCGGCCGTGGGATCCGGCCCGGCCGTCGTCGTCGTCGTGCCCGCGTCAATCATTCCAAGCGCCGCCAACTGTGCGGCCGTGCTCGGATCTAGCTCAGGCGCGAACGCGCGGCCGCCGGTGCCGAGTCCTGAGGCCCCCGCGGCACTGCGGCCAACTGCCGTTCCGGCCGCGCCTAGCAGGTTGCTCAGTAGTCCACCGCCGCCGGCCCCGGCAAATCCGGCCGCCCCCGCAATCCCGCCGGCTACGCCGGCTATGTCTGAGGCGGATATTTCGGCGAAAAGGTCCGCCACCGTTTGAGCGTGCTCCGCGACACGGCCCACGGCGTCCCCAACAAGATCGATCACGGGGACAAGCGCCGGCGACAGTTCCACCAAAAGCCGCGAAAACTGCGCGTCTAGATTGTCCAGTGCGTGGTCTAGATCCGCCACGGCGGCTAGCCCGGCGTCCGACACGATCGATAGGCCGCCCAAATCCTCTAGAGTGCCCCGCGCGTCGACGGCGGCCCGGGACAAATCGATCAATGCTTCGATCGTCTTGACGACGCCCACCGGCACGGCCGCGGCCGCTAGCAGGACCATAGCCCCGACAAGCCCCGCGGGTCCGAGCGCGCCGGCCGCGCCCTCTCCGACGGCCTCAAGATCTCCGAGCACTCCCGTGATCTCTCCGGCCGTGCCGCCGAGAATACGCCCCACGCCCTCCACGCCGCGGATCGAATCAGACAGGGCCGACGTAGCCCGCGCGGCGCTCCGCTCGGCGTCCTCAAGCCGATCGATCTCCCGGCGCAACCGGGAGATCTCCTCCTCGCTCCCGTCCGCGTCCTTGCTCAGTCGCTTGAGTTCCTTGCGCAGGTCGTCAAGGGATCCGGAGTCCGTGAACAGGTATTCAATCGTTTCGGTTACCGTCGCCATAGCCGGCCCCCTGAGGCGTCATACCACGCCGCCGGCCCGATACCCGCCCCGGCGTCCGCCACGGCCTTACAGGCCCCCTGTAGCGCCTCAGACAAGCGTAACCGGGAACACGACGGCGCCGGCGTCCCTAGCGGCGGCCGTCGCGTCAATGGCGGCAAGCGCGACCCGGATGTCGAGAGCGAGCGCGCGCGGGTCCTCTGGCGGGAGGCACACCAGGGCGGACGGCCGACACCCGTAACGGCGCGCGACAAGATCAAGCCCCGCCCCTAGATCCGACGCCGCGAAACCCGGCGATCCGCTCCGCGCCCTCCCACTGTGCGGCGCCGGCGATCGTGTCTAGGTCGGACTCAAACCGGCCGACCCACGCGCGCGGGGGCGTGGCGGCGCGGTCCTCGTCCGAGCGGTCCCGGACAAGCCGGCACTCAGTCCACGTCACGGCGTCCGCGTCCGCGTCCGCGGCC
>CP070633.1:1312537-1323358 GCA_020356085.1 Candidatus Coatesiibacteriota bacterium
CCACGCCTCCTCGCCCCGGTACGTCAGATACGCGCCGGCCGCGCCGCGCAAGCCGCCGAGCGCGAGGCCGACGGCCAAGGCCGCGAGCGGGAGCCGGGGCCAGCGCTCTCCCAGCCGAACCGCGGCCAGCGCCGCGAACGCCGCCGCCGGCACGAGTACCGCGTTGAGGGTCGCGGGCGGGGCCAGGAGTGTCGCCGCCGCGGCCGCGGCGAGCGAGGCGACGGCCGCCCAGCCGACGGCCCACGCCAGGCCGGAGGGACGGTCCCTCTCCCCGCGGCGGCGCAACGCGAAGAGGTAAGCGCCGCCGGCGACGGCGCCGAAGCCGAGGACCACGGCGCCGGCCCCGCCGGCGATAGCTTCCCGGCCGAGGCGCGCCAACACGAGCAGGCCGAAAACGGCTCCCGCGGCGGCGGCGTACCGGCGGAGTGGGCGGAAGGCGAGGAGGGCCGCGAGCGCGGCGGCGCCCCAGGCCAGCTCGCCGTAGGAGGCCAACGCGCCGCCGGCGACGGGCAAGCCGCCGGCCAGCGCGCCCCGTGCTATGTCGCCTGGGCGGTAACGCATACCGTTTCGTGCGACGTTAGCATACGGCGAGGGGAGTGTCAATCGGCGGCGGCGGCGGCCGTGCACGGTAAATTGACTTTACGGCCGGGATATGGTATTTTTTACGGATGAATCCTCCTCTGAGACGAACGCTAAGGGAGTTAGATATGAAGCTAAAGCGTGTAGGAATCGTGGCGGCAGTAATCGCCGTCGGCGCGGCCGGCGTCGCGTTCGGCCAGCCGATGGACGTCGACGAAGTCGTCAAACTGATAAAAAACAATTTTAGCGACAATATTATCATCGCTCGTATCGAGGAGACGGAGTCGTACTTCAACCTCTCGACCGACGACCTCATCGAGTTGAAGGAGGCCGGGGCCTCGGACGCGCTCGTGCAGTATATGATTTTACGGAAGCCGGGCGGGACGCCTCCGACGACGGGCACCGGGACCTCTACGGGCATCAGCACCGCGGGCCGGACCGGGACGCCGACGGAGGTAACGCCGCCGAGTTCGAAATACGTCGACCTCACGGTCAACGTTACGGGGAAGTATGTGGTGTCTTCGTCCCAGGATTTGAACGTGTATTACGCGGCCTACGTCGACGGCGAGAAGAAGTACTACGTCGACCAGTGGAAAAAGATTTACTCGTTGACTACGGCCGAGACCGGCCACACCGCAACGCGGCGCATATTTGAGCCCGGTTCGTTTACAATCAAAGCCCCGGTCGGATCGCACACGTTATCGTTAGTGTTATGGTCGGGGCAGGGGTTTATCGACGACCGCAACGCCAAGGCCTACGTCATCTATACGAAGACGTTTACGGCGGCCGAGGGCCAACCGCTCGTCTTCAACCTCACGGGAGAAACGGACGAGGCGGGTAAATTCAACGTTCGCTAGCGACGGCGTTAACTATCCGGCGATAGAGGTTTCGCCTCGGCGCGCGGCCCGCTCGCGGGCGGGCCGCGGTTTTTTAATAACGGGTAGGATATGGTTGAAGCCGGCGGACCGCGGGAGCGCGTGCTCGTCGTCGAAGACGAGCCGAACATCCGCGAGATAATCAACTTCAACCTCGAGAACTGGGGTTACGAGGTGCTGGCCGCCACGGACGGCGAGACGGCGCTAGCCATGGCGGAGGAGTACGCCCCGGACCTCATCCTGCTCGACCTGATGATTCCGAAGGTCGACGGGATCGAGGTCTGCCGGCGGTTGAAGACCGGGTTCTGGACGAGCCGGATACCTATAATCATGCTTACGGCGCGCAAAGAGGTCAAAGATAAGGTCCGGGGGATGGAGGCCGGCGCCGACGATTACATCACGAAGCCGTTCAGCCGGGAGGAGCTGGAGGCGCGCGTCAAGATGGTCCTGTCGCGGACGCGGTCGCAGCGGGAGCGCAACCCGCTTACCGGCCTCCCGGGCCAAATCGCGATCCAAGGTTACGTCGAAAGTTTGCTATCGGAGGAAGTGCCGTTTACGTTATTGTATCTCGACCTCGACGGCTTCAAAGGTTACAACGACTACTACGGATACCAGCGGGGCGACGACGTCATCCGGCTGATGGCGGAGGTAGTGGTGGAGGCGGTCCGCGGCGCGGGCTCGCCCCGAGACTTTGTCGGCCACGTCGGCGGCGACGACTTCATCGTCATGTGCGAGCCGGGGATCGCCGCGGATGTCGCCGAAACCACCATCACCGAATTCGAGCGGCGGGTATCGGCGTTGTTCGCGCCGGAGGACCTCGCGCGCGGCTACTTCGTAACGGTGGACCGGCAGGGTCACCAGAAAAAAATCCCCTGTAAGATCCATATGACCATCGCCGCCGTCCCCAACGACCGCGGCCAATACTCCTCCTACGTCCAACTCGTGGACGTCGCGACCGAGGTGAAAATATACGGCAAAACCAAGGCCGGCTCCGTCGTCGAGTTCGACCGGCGCGGAGGGTCGACGTAGCCCCCGGCGAAGGGGGCGCGAATTATGACGACGCCGTTAATGTTTGAGAAAACGAAGAAGGTCGCGATCGCGGAGGAGATGCGGTCGTCGTACCTCGACTATTCGATGTCGGTCATCGTCGGCCGGGCGTTGCCCGACGTCCGCGACGGCCTGAAGCCCGTCCACCGCCGGTTGATCTACGGCATGCGCGAGCTGGGCGTCGGCGCGGGGAAAGCGCACCGCAAGTGCGCGCGCATCGTCGGCGACGTTATGGGTAAGTACCACCCCCACGGCGACGCGGCCATCTACGACACGCTGGTCCGTCTGGCGCAGGATTTCACGATGCGCTATCCGCTGGTGGACGGCCAGGGGAACTTCGGCTCGATCGACGGCGACACCGCCGCGGCGATGCGGTATACGGAGGCGCGGCTTACCGCCGTAGCGGAGAGCATGCTCGCCGACATCGAGAAGGAAACCGTCGATTTCGCGCCTAACTTCGACGAGACGCTCCAAGAGCCGGGAGTCCTCCCCTCCCTCCTGCCGAATCTCCTGCTCAACGGCGCGGACGGCATCGCCGTCGGCATGGCCACCAAGATCCCGCCCCACAACCTCGCCGAGGTCGCCCGCGTCGTCACGGCCCTTATCGACAAGCCGAAAATGAAGTTGGAACAGGTCGCGGCCCTGCTCCCGGGGCCGGACTTCCCCACCGGCGGCCTTATCGTCGGCCGGAGCGGCGTCGACGAGGCCTACCGGACCGGCCGCGGCCGCATTACGGTGCGCGCGCGGGTCGCGCTGGAGGAGGCGCGCGGCGACCGCGAACGCATTATCATCAGCGAAATCCCCTACCAGGTCAACAAGACGCGGCTCCTCGAGCAGATAGCGAACCTGGTCAAGGAGAAGAAAATAGACGGCCTGAGCGACCTCCGCGACGAGTCCGACCGGGAGGGGATGCGGATCGTGCTGGAGTTGCGGCGGGGCGCCAACCCCCAGATTATCCTGAACCAGCTCTACAAACACACGCAGTGCCAGATAACCTACGGCGTCATCGCCATCGCGCTCGTCGACGGCCAGCCGATGACGCTCAACCTCAAAGACCTCGTAACGTGTTATATCGAGCACCGCCGCGAGGTCGTGATGCGGCGGACGGAGTTCGACCTCCAGGCCGCCCAGAAGCGCGCGCATATCCTGGCCGGCTTCAAAATCGCGCTCGACAACCTCGACGCGGTCATCTCGCTCATCCGGAAGTCGAAGGACGTCGACCGCGCCCGCGCCGGCTTAATGAAGAAGTTTAAATTGTCCGAGATCCAGGCGCAAGCCATCTTGGACCTGCGTCTCGCCCGCCTCACCGCGCTCGAGCGCCAGAAAGTCCTGGACGAGCTCGCCGCGACCAAGAAGCTCATCAAAGAGCTTAAAGCCATCCTTGCCGACGAGAAGAAAGTCTACGGGTTGGTAAAAAAAGAAATTAAGGAGCTGGCGGAGAAGTACGGCGACCCGCGCCGGACCGAGATCGTCGCCGCGGAGGGGGAGGACTTCTCGATCGAGGACCTCATCGCCGCGGAGGACATGGCCGTCACCCTCACGCACGAGGGGTACATCAAACGCACGCCTCTTGCCTCCTACAAGCGCCAGAGCCGGGGCACCCGCGGCGTCCTGGGCCACGCCGCCGGCAAGGGGGAGGATTTCGTCGAACACCTCTTCGTCGCCTCTACCCACGCCTATTTGTTGTTCTTTACCGACCGCGGTAAATGCTACTGGCTCAAAGTATATAACATCCCCGAGATCGGCCGTTCCGGCCGCGGCCGCGGCGTGCGCAACCTGCTGGAGCTGGCCCCCAAAGAGCAGATTAGCGCCGTCGTCGGCGTCGACGATCTGGGGGCCGGCGGAAATCTCTTGTTCGCCACCAGTCGGGGGCAAGTTAAGAAGACGCCGCTGGAGGCGTACTCCCGGCCCAAGCGCGGCGGCATCATCGCGCTCAGACTGGCCGCGGGCGACGACCTCGTCGGCGCGCAGCTCGAGCGGCCCCGCGGCGACGTCGTCCTGGTCTCGGAGCGGGGGAAGGCCATCCGCTTCCCGGCGAAGGAGGTCCGCGCCCAGGGGCGCGCCGCGGCCGGCGTCCGCGGCATGAGGTTGGGCAAAGGGGACGCCGTCGTCGGGATGCTCCTCCCCGCCGCCAAGGAAGACGTCCTGGTCGTGAGCGAGAAAGGCCTGGGCAAGCGGACGCCGCTTAAGGCGTACCGTAAGATGCACCGCGGCGGCGGCGGCGTGATAACGCTGAAGACCGGCGCCAAAACGGGATTGGTCGTCGGCGCGAAGGCCGTGGGAGGGGAGGAGGACGTGGTCCTCATCACCGAGAAGGGCGTCATGAACCGCCTTGCGGTGGGGGATATCTCGCGGCAGGGCCGCGCCACGCAGGGCGTGAAGGTGATGAAGGTCGAGGCGAAAGACGGCGTCGCTGCGATGGCCGTTGTAAAGGAGGACGGCGGGGCGTAAACGAACGCGCGGCATATGATACAAGAAAGCGGCCCCGCGGGGCCGCTTTTTAATAATCCGTACGCGGGTCGTTAAGAAGGGGAAATGACGGAGTAGCTCGTCAATTGATACTCGGTCGAATACCACCGGTTATTGCCGTAGTCGCGGTATATTATCGCGTCTACCAAACCTACGTCCCGGGCGTAGTATTCCGTGTAAGAGGTGCTCGTACTGCTGCTGGTGTAAATCACCGTATTGAGTTGTTTACAGCCGTTGAACGTGCCGGCCGGTACGGTAATGTTCTGGATGTTGTTATATTGTAACTGGTAGGGGGAATAGAACCCGGTATGCGAAAAACTCTGCCACGCCATGTCGTCTTCGATCAGGAATTCCCACCACGGGCAAATGTAGAGGAAGCATTTATCGCCGTCGCAGCCGGCAACGCGATAAACTACGACCGGGTCTTTTTCTATTTTTTCCCTTATTAAGTACGCGTCGTAACCGTGGTAGTCTTCAAGTAATGAGACAACCGTATATTCGATGGTCGTCTCTATAGGATCGCTACTGGAGCCCTTTTCGATTCGCGTGTAGGTCCACTTGTTGCCCACGCTCAACGGCATGAAATGGGTGTAGCCGGTTTTAGGTTCTTCGCCGCCTCCCCCGGGGCCCGTCGGATTGTCGTCGTCCGAACAACTCGCCGCGACCAAAGCCGCCGCGACAACCGCCGCTTTCAAGATATTCCACCGTCCCATTCGCGATACCTCCCTTGCAGTTTAACCGCCGGATCTCGCTTTTTTATAGCACTACTTACTTTACGCGTCAATCTCCTTTTTCGACCGCGATGGCCGTCGTTACCGAGAACGGCGAACGGTAAGGTCGACGCCATACCGAACGTTTAACGCGGCCCCGAGGGGCCGCGTTCTCGTTTTCCGTACCGCCTCCCGCCGCCGTTAGCGGCGGCGAAGCTCCTCGTACCAGCCCTCCGTTTCCGCGATCATCCGCTCCAGGCCGAACTTCTCGACGGCGCGGCGCCGCGCCTCGACCGCCAATTCCTCGCGGCGCCGGTCGTTCTCTA
The DNA here is from genome assembly GCA_020356085.1 of Candidatus Coatesiibacteriota bacterium. Lineage (GTDB taxonomy): Bacteria > RBG-13-66-14 > B26-G2 > WVWN01 > WVWN01 > WVWN01. The sequence continues at coordinate 1,318,544 of CP070633.1, forward strand.
AAACTCCCCGGAGCGCGGCCGTCAGGGCCACCTCGTCGCCCCGCGGGAAGACGATTCCCGCCCCCCCGGCCAACGCCTCCGCGTTGCCGCCGACGTCGGAGGCGAGGCAAGCCAGGCCGGAGGCCATGGCCTCCAGCAGCGCGTTCGAGAACCCCTCCGCCTCCGACGACAGGACGAAGACGTCCGCGGCCGCCAGGTACCTTTCCACGTCGGCGACCGAGCCCAACAACCTCAGGTAGGGGAGCAAGCCCAGCCGGCCGGCCTCGGCCAGAATATTCGCCTTCTCCGGGCCTTCGCCCAAGAGGAGCAGGTGCGGCCGCGCGCCGGCCGCGAGTTCCGCGTGGAGGCGCCCCAGCGCCCGCAACAACAGCTGGTGGTTTTTAACGGCGTACAGGTTGGCGACGTTAACGACGAGCCGCGCGCCGGCGGGGAGGTGGAGTTCCGCCCGACGGGTCTCCTCCCGGGAGGTAAGGTGGCGGCCCGGGTCGAAGCGGTCTAAGTCGACGCCGTTGTAGATTAGGCGGATTTTACTCGCCGCGCGACCCAGCCGCCGGCCGTAGAGTTCGGCCACGCCTCGCGAGTTGCACCACAGGCCGTCCGCCCGGCGCGAGGCGTAGCGGTCCGCGAGGCGGTGGTACCACTTCTTCCAGGGGTCGGTGGAGAGGAAGGAGATTATGACGACGGGGACGCCGGCGCCGCGGCCGGCGATCGTCCCCCACAGGTTGGCGACGGGGAGCTGGCAGTGGAGGACGTCGGCCCGGGCCGCGGCCAGTATTTCGCGCAGCGCACCCAGCCGCGCCCGGCGGGGCCGCCGCGGGACCTCGGCCACGGCGGCGAGAAGGTCCGGCGGGACGGCACCCAGCCGGCCCTCTTCCGTTACAAGGAGGAGGTCGTGGCCGCGCGCGCGCAGCCCCCGGGCCAGGAGGAGCGCCTGGCCCTCCGCGCCGCCCACGTCGAGTTGGCCCAGGTAGAGTACTATCTTCACGGTCTCGCGAGTCCGGTTAGCCGGGAAAGGGCGGGGGCTCTTTTTTGCCGCCGCCCCCCTGGTCCTCCGGCGGCGGTGCTTCGCCTTCTCCTTCGGCCGTAGCGGGGGCCTCCTCCGGTTCTGGTTTCTTCTTCGGGAGACGGTAGAGCGTAGCGACGGCGACGTCGCACGCGCGTTCGTCGGCCGCCTTCCCCCATACCGCGCAGGCGGCGATAAGGTGCCGGCGCTCGACGTCCCAACTTCCCGCGGCGAGGGTGAGGCTGGCCTTCGCGCCGGGGGCGAGGGCGGCGACCGTGGTCCGGCTGGCGCGGCCGGCCTTGATGCCGCCGGTCGCGGCGAGGAAAACCTCTACCTCCCGCAGCGGCTTGGGTCCGACGTTCTCAAGCGTAAGGTCGACGCGGGGGCCGCCCAGGACGCGCGTGATCCGGAGTTTAAGCGGCAGCGTGCCGGCGCGCTCGCGGAGGCGGGTGAAGGCGGCGGCGCCGGCGGCGGCGTAGTCCATACACGTGAACTCCTCGCCGCGCCGCGAGTACAGGCCCCGCTCGAAGTCATGCCAGAAGAGCCCCTCCAGGTTGCCCTTCCCGTAAAAGCCGTTTACGGCGGTCAGGTAGCGGTCGAACATCTCGTAGGGTTGGTTGACGCCGGGGTTCCACTTGTTCTGCAAGAGATACCGGTCGACGCTGATGCCGGGCAGCGCGTTGAGCTGGCCCTGCGCGAGGTACTCGGGCCACCGTTTAATCAAGTAGTCGTACTCGTCCTTCGTCGCCTCGTACAGCATGACCATGCAGTAGTCGACGCCGGCGTCGTGGAGCATGAGGATGTCCTGGCCGTGTTGGTGGCCCATTTCCCACCCGAGCGTGAACGCGAAGAGCGGCTTGGTAATGCCCGCCTCCTCTTTAATCCGTTTGACCGTCAGCGCGACCTTCCGCGCGCGCCACCACTGCCACAGCTCGATCGTCCGCTCGTCGCGGCTGCGCAGTTTCGTTACCAGCCACCACATCCGCCCCTCCAGCGACCGCGCCTCCCAGTCCGCGGGCACGTCGAGCGCGAGGTCGGCCACGAACTCGTCGACGAGCTCGTAGCCGCCGAAGCCGGTCCGGATGTAGTCCAGCCCCACGTAGTCGTAGTGGGGATCGTTCTGGAGTTCCCGAGCCAAGTCCACGACTTGACGGAAGCGCTGCTCGTCGCTTAGCGAGATGTGCAGCGTGTACCAGAATTCGCCCTCCACCAGGTTGCGCGAGAACTTGTACGGGAGGGGGACCTGCGTTTTGCCGTACGGCAGGAAAGCGCCGATCCACCCGCCGAACTGGAGGCCGCGGGCGTGGCACTCGTCGGCCAGCTTGGGCGCGAAGCGGAGGTTGTAGTCGTACCACGGATCCTCCATCGTCGGCGCGTACTTGGCTTTCGTAATGCCGACCAACGTGAAAAAAGCGTCCGCGCCCATAAACTCGGCCCAATCGACCAGCGCTTTCCAATCGCGGTTCTCGCCCGGCGTGGCGACGGCGAGGCGCTCCCACTTCCCGTCCGACTCCAGCGTAACGACGCACAGCGGTTTCTTCGGCCGTTGCGCCGGCCGGCCGGCGATTTCGAAGGCCGCGTACGATTCGAACTCCCCGGCCGGGGTCTGGGCCGTAACTTCCGCCCGATACTCCCCCAGCGGCGGGTTCCACGGGAGGGGCCACCGGGCCTCGAATCCCCCGTCCTCCGCCGGCCGGAAGCGCAACTCGCGGATCTGTCCGACCGTGGTTACCGGCTCCCCCATGTGCGTAACGACGCCGCGGAGGTCGTCGGCGGCCAGAACCGGTATCGTCTCCGCCTCGGCGGTTACGCGGACGACGACGACGTCGTAGCGGAGGTAGCGCGGTTGGGAGGTGGTCACGACGAGCGGCCCGGGCGGCGGCTCGGCGGAGGCGACGCTCTCGCCGTCGGTCGCCGGTTTTCGGCACGGCCCGCACGAGAGCGTTACGCACGCCGCCGCTGCGATCACCGCGCGGACGGCGGCGTTTAAAGAAACGGAGGGGCGAGGGCGTACGGTTGCCATCGTCGGCCTACCCGCCGAGGGCGAACTCGACCGTGGCGCCCGCCAGGGCGTGCGGGAGGTGGATTTCGGCCAGCGTCGCGGCCAGCGCCTCGGCCGCCGCCTCGGAGGCCAACGGCGGCTCGAAGGCTACGCGACGCGGGTGGCCCTCGACGTCGACCTCGAACGTGACGACGGTAGCCTCCTCCGCCGTCAGGAGCTCCGGCGCGGCGGCCAGGCAGGTATCGTACAGCGGGAAGGCGTTGTACTGCAGCGCTCGGAAGAGAAGGCGGTACTCCTCCGCCGGCACCGGTCCGCCGCCCCGCCTCGCGCGGAGGCGGTCGTAGGAGCGCGGGACGAGCTGGACGGTGGCCGCGAACGAAGCGGAGGCCGCCGCCGGCGGGAAGACGAATCGGACGGCCCGCTCGGCAAACGAGGCGTTGAGATCGGCCGGCGCGCCGGCCACGCCGGCCGAGGCCGCGGCGCCCGTTTCGTCCAGGAGGAATTCGAGCTCGAGCGTTAGCGGCGTTACCAGGTAGGGAGGCGACGTCGCCAGCGTGAACGGCCGAGCGATGGTCGGAGCCTGCTCCGCCAAAGCCGCCGCGAGCCGTTCGCGCAACTCCTCCGGGGCCGCCGTCGTCTCCGGCGCGCGCGTTACGGTCAACGCGGCCACTTCCGCGCGCGGGAGGTGGGACACGGCCGCCAGGCTCCACGGGAAAGCCGCGGGGGCAAGGAGCTCCTGGGGGGAGGCCAGCGCGAGGCGGGGGTTTCTCCCGGCGGCGGCGGGAAGCTCTTCCCGCGGCGGGACCTCGACCGGAACCCGACCCGGCGTCGCCCGGTGTTTCCAATATCCCCAGAGAGCGAGGCCGCCAAGGGTCGCGATTATCAAGCCGTAACTGGCGGCCTTTACGAGCCGGGGAAGGGAGGGCCGTCTGCGGACTAGTATCATACTAAACCGCCGCCCGGCTCAACGTCGGGGCGGCGGAGGTGTTTACTCGTACTCCTCCTCGCCGCGCAGCTTCGTAAAATCGGCGAAGGACAGGAACAAGTCGGCGAGGAGTTGCATAAGGGCGAGGCGATTGGCGCGGAGCTTTTCGTCCTCGCACATTACCATTACTTCGTCGAAGAACGTATCGACCGCCGGCCGCATCTCCGCGAGCAGGTGCAGGGCGGCGGCGGGGTCGCCTTCCTGGAGGAGGGCGATAACCCGTGGCTCGGCATTCCGGAATTCCTCCCAGAGGGCGCGTTCCTCCTCTTGGGCGATTAGCCCCTCGTCAAATTCGCCCCACGTCAAGTCGCGTTCGCGGCCTTGGCGTAAAATATTGATGGGCCGCTTGAAGGCGATCGCCAGGCGGAGGTAGGCCGGGCGGTCGTCGTATACCCGGTTGAGCGCCTCCACCCGCCGTAGTTTGTCCCGGGGGGAGGTCAGCGGGAGGTCGATTTCCGGCGCCGGGAAGACGACGGCGTCGACCATATCGTCCCGCAATCCGCGGTCGAGGAATATCTGCTCCAGCCGGCCTCGCACGAAATCCTCGACCTCGGCGGCGGTTCCGGCCGGTGCAGTGGCGGCCGCGGCCGCTTGGGCCACGGCCTGTTCGATCGCGAGGCCGCCGAAGATATCCCCCTCGTCTTCCAACCACAACCGACACAGGCCGATGGCGGCGCGGCGGAGGGCGAACGGGTCCTTAGCGCCGGTCGGCCGGTGGCCCGCGCCAAAGAGCGCGACCAGCGTGTCGAGGCGGTCCGCCAGCGAAAGCACGCGGCCGAGTTTCGTCGTCGGGAGCGGGTCGGCGGCGGCGACGGGGCGGTAGTG
>CP070633.1:1323458-1330561 GCA_020356085.1 Candidatus Coatesiibacteriota bacterium
CGCTTGCGGCCGCGCGCCGCCAGCCACGCGGTAACGGCCAGCAGCGCCAGCGCCGCGAGCATCTGGTTAGCCGAGCCGAAGAGCGGCCACACCGTCTTGGCGCCGTAGAACGCCAGGAACGCGCCGCCGGCGACCGTCACCGCCGTCGCCGTGAAGCGGTTCCGCAGCGGCCGGAGGCGCTCCGGCCGCCCCTTCCTCTCGAACAGCTCCTGGAACGCGAAGCGCGCCAGCCGCGTGCCGGTGTCGAGGGAGGTCAGGCAGAAGGCCGAGACGGCCAGCGCGCAGAATACGGCCGCGGCCTCCGGCTCTAGCCCCAAAACCGGCAGCGCCGTTAGCAACCGCCCCGCACCCGCGGCGAAAAGCTCTACCGGCGTGCCCGTCCGCTCAGTAGTTGCCAGCAGGCCGACGGCGACGACCGTCGCGACGGCCATCACCCCCTCCAATAGCATCCCGCCGTAGGCGACGGGAAGGGCGTCGCGCTCGTTGTTCAGCTGTTTGGCCGTCGTCCCGGAGGCGACGAGCGAGTGGAACCCGGAGATGGCGCCGCACGCGACGAGGACGAAGAGGAAGGGGAAGGCCGGCTCCGCTACGCCCCGGCCGAAGAGTACGCCCACGGCCGGCAGCTCGAGCGTAGGTTTGTAGAAGAAGACGCCGGCCACGATCCCCCCCAGCAGTCCCCACAGCAGGAACGAGCTGAGGTAGTCGCGCGGCTGCAACAATACCCACACCGGCGCGACGGAGGCGACGAAGATATAGACCACCAGCGCCGCCACCCACGCCTCGTACGGCAGCGCGAGCGGGTAGGCGAAGCCGACCGCGAGCGAGACGACGACGCCTCCCAGGCCGACGACCGAGGCGACGATCAGCGGCACGCGGAGGCGGTAGATCGCCAGGCCGAAGGCCACGGCGAGCGCAATAAAGCAGGTCGAAGCCGTCGCCACCGGCGGCGAGGCCTCGAACGTATTGGCGACCAGGTCGACGAAGACGGCGACGACGAGGAGGAGCGTCGCCCAGATGAAGAGGAGTAATATGTATTTGCCAGCCGCGCCGACGTAGCGCTCGAGCAGCTCGCCGATCGACTTCCCCTCGTGGCGCAGCGAAGCGACCAGCGAGGCGACATCGTGCACGCCTCCCACGAAGACGACGCCGAAAAGCACCCACAAGAGTACCGGGAGCCAGCCGTACTGCAGCGCGAGAATCGGCCCGACTATCGGGCCGGCGCCGGCGATGGAGGCGAAGTGGTGGCCCAGGACCACGGGCCGCTTGGCCGGCACGTAGTCGACGCCGTCGCGAAGCTCGTGGGCGGGCGTGGGCCGGGAGGGGTCGACGCCCAGCCGGCGCGCGACAAGGCGGCCGTAGAGGAGGTACCCCAGGGCTAGGAAAGCCAGGGAAAGGCAGATAAGCAGTACGCCGGACATAAGGAGTCCTCGTTTCGTACAATTTATAATATCCCCCGGCGGTAATCAAGCGCTCCTAATCCGTCCGAAAACGCCGGGTAAGCGTGCCTTTCGGCCGAAGTCAGTTGCGTCGGACGCCGATTTTTGATAAAATTTGTGTCCGGGTGTTTGGAGTTATGAAGATGGAAGGCATATACCTCGACTACAACTCGACCACGCCGACCGACCCGGAGGTCGTGGAGGCGATGCGGCCGCTCTTTACCGAGAACTTCGCCAACCCCTACAACCTGCACACCTTCGGCCTGCGCGCCTACAAACCGGTGGAAGCCGCCCGGGCGAAGGTCGCCGAGCTGCTGGGGGCCGCCTCCCCGGAGGAAATCGTCTTCACCGGCGGCGGCTCGGAGGCCGACAATCTCGCCGTCAAGGGCGTCGCGTACGCCTTGCGCGAGCGCGGCCGCCACGTCGTAACCTCCGCCGTCGAGCACCCGGCGGTCCTCGTGGCGTGCGAGTGGCTGGCCGCGGAGGGGTGGGACGTGACGTTCCTGGCGCCGGACGCGGAGGGTTGGATCGCGCCGGCCCAGCTGGAGGCCGCGCTCCGCGACGACACCGTCCTGGTCTCCATCATGCACGCCAACAACGAGGTGGGGACGATAGAGCCGGTGGCGGAGCTCGCGGCCGCGGCGCGGGCGCGGGGCGTCCTCTTCCACACCGACGCCGTCCAGACCGCGGGCAAGCTGCCGGTGAACGCGGCCGAGCTCGGCGTCGACCTACTCTCCATTTCGGCGCACAAGTTCTACGGGCCGAAGGGCGTGGGCGCGCTGTACGTGCGGGAGGGCGTCGCGCTGGTGCCGGTCATCCACGGCGGCCACCAGGAGGAGGGGCGCCGCGCGGGTACCCACAATTCGCCGGGGATGGTCGGCCTGGCGAAGGCGCTGGAACTGGCGCGGGCGAGGTGTGAGGAGGAGAACGAGCGCTTAGGCCGCCTCCGCGACCGGTTGAAAGAGTTAATCCTCGCCCTCCCGGGAGAGGTCGTCGTGATGACGCCCTCCCGAAACGCGATGTCCAATACGTTGAACGTATGTTTTCCGGGCATCGAGGGCGAGGCGCTAATGTTGGCGTTGGATATAGAGGGCATTGCCGTCGGGACCGGCTCGGCCTGCGCCACCGGTTCCGACGAGCCGTCGCACGTACTGGCGGCGATGGGCTGTCCGCCGGAGCTGGCGCGGGGGGCGCTGCGGTTCAGCCTCGGCGCCTATACCCGCGCGGAAGATATCGAGCGCGTCGGCGACGTTTTGCCGGCGATCGTCGAGCGGCTCCGCGCCGTCTCGCCCGCTTCCGCGCAGGGGCTGCCAAGGGGTTAACTTATGACCGCGATTGACGGCGTGTATTGGGCCCTGGCGCTCGCGATCGTTCTGATCGCGGCGGCGCTGACCTGGCTGATCGTACGGTGCGCCGGGACAGTGGGTCGGGTGAACCAGGTAATCGGCGACGTGCGCCAAGAGGTCCCCGCGGCCTCGGCCAGCGTCCGCAAGATCCTCGAGAACGCCGAGCAAGTCACGGCCGACGTGGCCGACGCCACCTCCGTGGTCCGGGACGCCGCCGCGACGGTCCGGATGATCGTGGACCGCGTACGGGAGGCGGTAACGTTCCTCGACGAGAACGTGTTCTCGAAGCTTAAGGCGCTGGCGCCCCTCTTCGCGGCAATTGGAGGGTGGATCGACCGGCTCACCGGTTCGCGCAAGCGGGAGGAGGAGGGCGGGGAAGAAACCGATACCGACAAGGAAGATTAACGCGCTAAGGAGGCACGTACATGGCAGATAGAGATACACACGCGGGGTTGGTTTTCCTCTCGTTCGTCGTCGGCGGCATCGTCGGCGGCATCCTGGGCATCCTATTCGCGCCGAAGGCCGGCAAGGAGACGCGGGGCGATATCGCGGAGGCCGCGGCGGAGGTGAAGAAGGAAGCCGAGAAATTCGCCCGCGAGGCCAAGCAGCGGGTGGACGGCTTCGTGGAGGAGTCGAAAGAGGTCCTCGCGCGCCTGGGCACGAAGGAAAAGGAAAAAGAAAAAGGTAAGGCGTAACGGGCGCGGCCGGGAGGGAGTAGTGGAACGACTGGAAAAAAATATGACCGCCTCGGCCGCGGTCATATTGTTTTGTGAGGAAAGGGGAGAGGCGGTTAGGGATTGTTTTCGGTCTGGCCCTCCTCTTCGGCCGCCTCCTCGTCGGCGGGTCGGAACATGTCGCCGCTTTTAAGGCGCCGGAGCGTCTCCTCGCTTACGGGTACGCGGCCGTAGTATTCGAGGCGGTAATCTTCCGGGAGGTAGGGCGAGGGTTCGTTGTTGTAGATCGTAAAGGGCATGTGTTCGAAATCGGGTTCGGTGCGGGGGATAATTATTTCGACCGGCCGCGAGAGTTCCGGGAAGATCTCGAGTTCCGGGAATTCGATGACCTTTTCCTGCTCGACTTTCCCGGTCTCGTAGTTGATTACTTTCTCCTCCCGGACGACGTACCCGGCCTCGGCCTGGTCCTGCGCCTCCGGCGCTGTTGCCTCGACGTCCTCGGCCCGAGCGGCAAACGCGCCCAGCAGCGTGGCGGTTATCGCGAATATTCCGATAAATTTGCCCATCATTTTACGCTATAAGTATACCAAAATTTCGGGAGTAAGACAACCGCCGTGACGGATTACCTCACAACGAGGGAAATATGGCAGCGCCACCGCCTCTCCGGCGGCGAGGGCCCGGGCGAGGAGACGACGGTCCGGCCGGCGGCGGCGGCTTTCGGCGGCGAGGAGGCGGTGGCCGCGCTGGAAGCCCTCGCGCCGCCGGCTCCCGCGGCGCTCGACGTGGCCCGCGCGGTATTGTTCGCCGGCGACTGCCGCGGAGGGGGTACGGCGCGCCTGGGCCGCCGGGCGCGAACGCAGGCCGAACGCTTCGGTTTCCGCCTAATACCTCCCGCCGCGGGGTGTGCCTCGGTCGTGCTGCGCGAACGGGGCCTGGCGGCGGCGGGCGACGTCGTCGCCTCCGTGGGGTTGCCGGAGGGCCACGGCGGCGGCGACGGGTTCTTATTATGGCCGGTAGAGGTCGCCGCGCTGGGCGACCTCGTGACCACGGGCGTTGTATCGGCGGTTTGGCCGCCGGCGTTCCGTCTCGAGATCGCGGGCGCGCTGCGGCCGGGAGTCGGACCCGCGGACGTTGGCTTATACCTCGCCGCGCAGTTCGGCGGCGGCGGCGCCTCCGGGTCGGTGTTGGAGGTGGCCGGCGCCGCGGCGGAGGCGACGTCGGTCGACGGCCGGCGGGCGCTGGCGGAGGCTCTCTCGCTGTGCGCGCCGCGCGCCACGTTGTCCGCGCCCGGAACGGCGGGGGACCAGGCCCAAGCTTATTTCGAATACGACTTCGCCGACCTCCTTCCGCAGTACGCGCGCGCCAAGGCCGACGGCGAGTTCGAGGTAGCGCCGCTGGCGGAGGCGGAGGGGGTCTTCGTCGACCGCGTCGTCGTCGGCCCCGCGGCCTCGGCGGAGGAGATCGGCGAGGCCGCCCGTTTGTTGGCTGGTACTAAGATCCACTCCGGCGTGCAGTTGTGGATCGGCCCGGGCTCGCGGCCGGCGCAGTTCGAGGCGATGGCGCGAGGCTACCTTACGCCCCTCCTCGACGCCGGCGCCGCAATCCTGCCTTCCTGTATGTTGCCGTGGGTGGAGGAACTCACCTCCTCCGACGGCGCCGTCGCCGTAACCGGGCTGTGCGCGTTCGAGGTTTGCCGTACCCACGGCTGTGAGGTATACTACGTGAGCGCCGCCGGCGCCGCGGCGGCGGCCTTGACCGGCGAGCTTTGCGATCCGACGCCGTTATGTCGAAAGTTAGCCTCCGAGTAGCCCTCCTCGTCTTCGGCGGGGCCTGCGCGGCCGGCGGGGCCGTTCCGCGCGTGGCGGCGACGTACGAGCTGCGCGCGCCGCAGACGCCGGGGTTAATCGTGACCGCGACCTCGGCGGTGGAGGGGCCGGGCGTGGCGGTCCTGGCGTGGACGACGTTGGAGGGCACGGCCTACCCGGGGACCCTCGCCGTAATGGGGGAGGGGGAGGCGCCGTTCGAGCTCAGCGGCGTCTGGTCGGCGGCGCCGAACCCCTCCTGGGACCGGGTGGTCGTCGGCGAACAGATCGAGGTCGTCGATAATACGGTGACGCCTCCCTACGCGCGGACGAGCGGCCTGTGCCGCGAGCTTAAAATCGGCGCGGCCGAGCTTAAGGCCGCGCTCTACTACGACCCGTTCGTGGGGAGCGGCTACGTCACGCGGCCGGTGATATACGACCTGGATTCGGACGGCCGGGAGCCGCTGCCGGTCGTCGGCGGCGATTTCGTCGATTGGGCCGGCGAGGAACGCCTGGTTCTGGGACGGGAAACCAGCGGTGCCAAAGAGGTGGGCCTGGGCACGCTGGCGCTTTTCGGCTATAACCTGGCGACGGGCGTTACTACGCCGTTGCCCACGCCGGAGGGGGGCGTCGCGAAGCTCGGCGAGCGGCTCTCGCCGCATATGCGCAACTCGCCGTACCTTGCCGCGCCGTGGCGGCTCGTCGTGCCGGAGGGCACCCTCTACTCCGCGCCGATTGCGGTCCCGAGGCGAGGCGGCGCGTTCGAGAACCTCGGCGGCCGCTACTTCTGGCGGCCGGAGGGGGGAGAGGCCGTCTTCGTCGGCGACGGCCGGGCCGTAGCGGCGAGCGCCGACGGCTCGTGGGTCGTCGTGTATCGGGCCGGCGCGCTCAAGCCGCTGGAGGCGGCGCGATTGGAATGGCGTTAAGGCTGGGATCCGCGGCGGCCGCCGTTTCTCGGAGTGAGGAAACGCGGGCCGCGAACCGGATTAACGTACGAAAAAGCCGGCCGTGAAGGCCGGCGGTTTTTTATAAACGTTGCCTATCTATATAGCGCCTTTATCCGACCGAGCGAGGCGGGCGCGACGGCCGGCGAGGAATGGGCGACGAAGCGGTAAACCCAACCGGAGGTGGTTTCGCCGCTCTCTAAAGCCCATAAATACCGGCCATCCCACGTAATATCGGTTAGGTGGCCGGGAAGCAACGGTGAGGCAAAAGAACTTATTAAAGAGAAATTCGCGGGGTTGACTACATACACCCAAGGGTGGGCGGCGGGGCGGACCGCCCCTATTAATATGTAAGGGCCGCCGGACGTATCGCCATCGAAGGCGTACGCCCTGGGCCGGCGCGGCCACGCGGAACAGTTGAAACTATTGATTAAGGAACCGGCCGAAGTTAGGTTCCATACGGTATTACCGTCGCCTACCCAAATCGGCCGGCTTGTATTGTAATCGTCGTATTCTATGCCGTAAAGGGGGCCTGCCCCCGGCGGTTTGGGAAAAGAGCCTATTACGGAACCGCCGGCGGACTCGGCCCAAACGACGCCGGTCCAAACGCTTCTTATATACACGTATTTTCGCGCCGAGTTCCAAGCCGTTTCGCCCCCCCACGCCGGCGGCGGGCACACGAACGTCCCGATTAAAGAGCCGGAGGGGAACTGGCGCTTAGTAACGATGCCGTCGGCGTACATAACCCAGAGGTAACCGTCGCCGTACGTCAAGCCTTGGGGGAAGTACGTAACGCTGCCGTACCTGAGAGGCGCCGCGTAAAACGACGATATTACGCTGCCCGGGTACGTCGCCGGCGCGGAACTCGCTAAAGCGCAAATCGTCAATATTAGTAACGCCC
>CP070633.1:1330661-1335411 GCA_020356085.1 Candidatus Coatesiibacteriota bacterium
GAGGGCATGGTCCCGGGCGGAGGCGTGGTCTTCATCCGCGCCATGACGGCTCTCGATAAGTTGAAACTGGCCGGCGAGGAAAAAATCGGCGCCGAGATCGTCCGCAAGGCCCTCGAATCGCCGCTCCGCCAGATCGCCAACAACGCCGGCGCGGAGGGCTCTCTCGTCGCCCAGAAGGTCAAGGAACTTCCGACCACCGAGGGCTTCAACGCCGACACCGACACCTACGAGGATATGCTGGCCGCCGGCATTATCGACCCGACGAAGGTCGTGCGGCTCGCGCTCCAGCACGCCTCTTCCATCGCCGGCTTGATGTTGACGACCGAATCGCTGGTCACCGAAGAGCCCGAAGAGGAGAAAGGTCCTCCCGTACCGCCGGGAGGCGGCATGGGCGGGATGTACTAAGGAACACGCACGTAAGGATTTCTCGGGCCGGCCTACGGGCCGGCCCGCTTTATTTTAACCGCCCCGAGGCTTTTTCGTTTTACTCTTGTCAAAGACGCCAGGAGCGGTTATAGTATACGCGTCGGCGGAGTAGCTCAGTTGGTTAGAGCACGCGGCTCATATCCGCGGCGTCGTGGGTTCGAATCCCTCCTCCGCCACATTCGCTTACGGGTAATACATATTTCGGCCGCGACGGTGGCGCTCGCCTCCGCCGCGGCTTGGGCCATAGGCCGGGACGACGCGCGGTCCTCCGTGGAGGGGACTCCCCCACCCCCCGCGGAGAAGGCCGCCTCCGCGCTTGAGGACCTACCGGAACTCCGTCGGGCCGTGGCGGCGGGCGAAATCGCCCCGGCCGAGCTGGCTGCGCTCTTCGCGGCCGGCAACGCCCAAGGGCGGTTCGACGACGTCGCCTCTGTGGCCGAACTCGCGCTGGGGACGCCGACCGCCGTCGTAGCGGCCGCGGAGGCCGCCACGGAGGCCGCCGCCCGCGCCGAAGAGCGCCGTACGGGCGAGGCTCCGACGGAGCCACCCTTGAGCCCAACGCCCACTTACGCCGGCCTTCCGGCCTATATCGCCGACGCCCGCCTCCACAACGAGGCCGGCGTCGCGTATTATTTGTTGGGCCGCGTCGCCGACGCTCACGAGCACTACCTAGCCGCCCTCGCGGCCGACCCAGCGTACGACGAGCCCCACGTCAATCTCGGCGTCCTCTACCGGCGTAAGGGATGGTACGAAAAAGCGCTGGCCGAATATGATCGCGCGCTCGAGCTGCGGCCGACCAACGCTACGACGTGGTACAACCGCGCCGTCGCGCTTTTGCGCCTGGGCCGCGCGGAGGAGGCGACGGCCGCTCTCGAGACGTCGACCCGCCTGGACCCCAAGTACCGCTCGCCGCTGTACCGGCTGGCGACGCTGTGGTACGACCTGGGCGACTACGAGACGGCGCGCGACTGCGCCCAGCGCTTGCTATACTTAATTGGGACGGACGAGAGTGCCTCCGAGGAGGAGACGGCCCGCGCGAACGAAATTCTAACGCTGGCCGAAAACCGCCTTGCCGGCCGGAAAGCGGAACCGGCGCTAACGGTGGAGGGGACGGCCGCCACGCCGCCCGGGCGTTAATCCGGAGGGGGATGGGTGGCCGATTTCGACGAATTTAAAGCGTACTTCGAACCCAAAGGCTATCGAATGGGTTACCTGGCGACCGTCGGCGCCCGGGGCCGCCCGGCGCTACGGCCGGTTACCTTTTTCCTCAGCGGTAGAAAACTATATTTCTGTACTACGACGGGCGACGCGAAAGTGAAACAGATACGTAAGGACCGCCGCCTCGAAATTTGTATTCCGGTTAATCGCGGCCGATGGCGGGGATACTATCGGATTGCCGGCGACGCCGACCTCGTTAAGGACCGTAGGGCCCGCCAACGGGTCGCGAAAAACTTCCCGGCGGTCGAAAAACATTGGGAGGGGCCTCACGATCCGAACCTAACGATCGTCGAGGTAAAACGGGCCGCTAGCCGCTACCTCCCGCCGGGCAAAGCCGCCGAGGTCGACGTTAAACTTTAGCCGCCGGGGCCGCGTCCAACTTGTCCGAAGGCGTAAACTATGGTACAATATTCGGCAAAGGAGGAGTCGCCGTGAGGAAATGGTGGATACTACTAGTCGGGGTAGGCGTTGCGCTTACGTTCCTCGCTTGCGAGGAGGCGCTCGAGAAGGGGCAAATTTCCGGCAACGTCAAGGACGAGGGCCAAAACGTGTCCGGCGCCTACGTCCTCTTGTTGGAAGAGGGCAAAATGCTGGCCGGGGAATCGCCCTTGTCTAACGGCTCGTTGACCGGCGCCGAGGGGAACTACCACATCCTGCTCGTCGAACCGAACAAGAAGTACTACGTCGTAGCCGTGAAAGATACGAACGGCGATACGAAGTACACCCCCGGCGAGGATCCGATCGGATACTACGGCCGGTTCAGCGAAACGACCCGAACCTGGATTCCCTGGTTCGTCGAGGTCGGCTCGGGCGAGAAGAAGCGGGGTATCAACATCGAAGAGATGTACATTTTACCGGGCTTCTAACCGCCGCGCCGCGTAAGAACCGAGCATCCGGGGCATAGCGCGCTATGCCCCTTTTTCGCGACCGAGATATGCCTCCCCAAAAATATATTCGCATTAAAGGGGCGTCGGCCCACAACCTTCAACACGTCGACGTCAAGATCCCCCGCGACCGCCTCGTTGTTATAACCGGCGTGTCGGGCTCGGGGAAATCGACGCTCGCCTTCGATACCCTCTACGCGGAGGGCCAGCGGCGCTACGTCGAGTCGCTTTCGGCCTACGCGCGCCAATTCCTCGGCCAGATGGACAAGCCGGAGGTCGAGTACATCGAGGGGCTCTCCCCCGCCATCGCCATCGAGCAGAAATCCGCCAGCAAAAACCCCCGCTCGACCGTCGCTACCGTCACCGAAATCCACGACTACCTTCGCCTGCTCTACGCCCGCGCCGGCGACCCCCACTGCTACCGGTGCGGCCGCCCCATTGCCGCCCAGGCGCCCGAACAAATGGTAGAGGAGCTAACCAAGCTCCCCGCCGGGACCAAGCTCTACCTCCTGGCGCCGATCGTAGTAGGGCGCAAGGGACTCCATAAAAACGAGTTCGAGCGCCTCCGCCGGCAGGGCTTTGCCCGCGTCGTCGTCGACGACGACGAATACGAGCTGGAGGAGGAAATAAAACTCGAAAAAAATAAGAAGCATACGATTTACGCCGTCGTCGACCGCCTCGTGGTAAAGGAAGGCCTCGCGCGCCGGCTGGCGGATTCGCTGGAGACAGCGCTCGAATTAGGCGAGGGCCTCGCCGTCGCACGTCTTTTCAAAAACAAAAAACTCGAGGACCGCATCCTGAGCCAGCACTTCGCCTGCTCCCACTGCAACCTTTCGTACCCGGAGATCAGCCCGCGGCTCTTCTCGTTCAACAGCCCGTACGGGATGTGTCCAAGCTGCGGCGGGCTGGGGTTCACGCTGGAGGTAGACGAGGAGCTGGTCGTCCCGGACGACACGCTCTCTATCGCGGAGGGCGCGATTCTCCCCTACCGCCGCAACGGCGACTCCTACATCTGGCAGTTCCTCGAAAACCTCAGCCGCCACCTCCGCTTCGACCTGGAGACGCCCTGGCGGGACCTCCCGACGCCCGTCCGCGACCTCCTCCTCTACGGGAGCGAGGGCCGCCGGTTTCGGATGCGCTACGAACGCGACGGCCGGGTGTACGAATTCCTCCACGAGACGGAAGGCGTCATCCCCCGCCTCGAACGGCTGTACCGGGAGACCCAATCGGAGGAGGCGCGCGAGTTCTACTACGGCCGGTTCTTCCGTAAAGACCCGTGCTCCGCATGCGGCGGCGCCCGCCTCCGGCCGGAGGCGCTGGCCGTAACCGTGGCGGGAAGAAATATCGCCGAGGTGTGCGCCCTCTCCGTCGCGGAGGCGCTCGACTTTTTCGGCGGCCTGGAACTGGCCGGCAACAAGGCCCTGATCGCCAAAGAGGTGTTGAAGGAACTCACGGCCCGCCTCGGCTTCCTGGCCGGCGTCGGCCTGGTATACTTAACTCTCGACCGCGCCGCGCCGACGCTCTCGGGAGGCGAGGCCCAACGCATCCGTTTGGCGACGCAAGTCGGCTCCGGCCTGGTCGGCGTGACATACATCCTGGACGAGCCCACCATCGGCCTCCACCGGCGCGACAACGACCGCCTCCTCCGGACGTTGTCCTCCCTGCGCGACCTGGGCAACACGGTGGTCGTCGTCGAACACGACGAGCAAACGATTCGCGCGGCCGACCACGTCATCGACCTGGGGCCGGGAGCCGGAATTCACGGCGGCCGCGTCGTGGTCGCCGGCCCGCCCGAAAAAATCACGCGCTCCCGGAAATCGCTAACCGGCCGCTATCTCCGCGGCGACGCCCGAATCCCCCTCCCCTCCGAGCGGCGACGCGGCAACGGCTACGCGCTCGCCCTCCGCGGCGCGCGGCACCACAACCTCAAGGACTTAGGCGTCGACTTCCCGCTGGGGACGTTTATCTGCGTCACCGGCGTTTCGGGCTCCGGCAAGTCCTCGCTGATCTCGGAGACGCTGGACCCGGCGCTGAAGCGACGGTTGTACCGCACACCCGTCCGGCCCGGCGCCTACGATTCGCTGGAGGGCCTCGAATACGTCGACAAGGTCATCGAAATCGACCAGCAGCCTATCGGCCGGACGCCCCGCTCCAACCCCGCGACCTATACTAAGGTCTTCGACCCGATCCGGCAGCTATTCGGCGAGCTGCCCGAGTCCCGG
>CP070633.1:1335511-1336762 GCA_020356085.1 Candidatus Coatesiibacteriota bacterium
GCCATCGCGCTCGCGGCCGACGGCAACCCGTTCATCGGCAAGCTCGACCCGTACGCCGGCGGCGCCCACGCCGTCCTGGAGGCGTGCCGCAACGTCGTCGCCGTCGGCGCCACGCCGGTCGCGATTACGGACTGCCTCAACTTCGGCAACCCGGAGGACCCGGAGGTCTTCTGGTCGTTCGAGGAGGCCGTCCGCGGCATCGGCGACGCCTGCCGCAGTTTGGGATTGCGCGGGACGGAGGCGCCGCTGCCGGTCGTATCCGGGAACGTCTCGTTCTACAACGAGTCGGCGCGCGGCGTCGCGGTCAAGCCCTCTCCCATCGTGTGCGCCGTCGGCTTCATGGAGGATTACGCTCTCGCGGTGACGACGCAGTTCAAGGAAGCCGGTAACCCGCTGTACCTGGTGGGGCGCCGGTGGGGCGAGATGGGCGGCAGCCAGTACTACCAACTCCGCGGCCGGCTGGGGTGGCCCGCGCCGATGCCCCGGTTCGGCGAGCAGCGGCAGATGCACGAGGCCATCCTCGAGTTGATAGAGACGAAATGCGCGGCGGCCGTGCACGACGTTGCCGACGGCGGCCTGGCCGTGGCGTTGGCCGAGATGACGGTCCGGCCAGGGGGACCCGGCGCGCTAGGTTGCAGCGTCGACGTGGCGGAGGCCCGCGGTTCGACCGCGCTGGACGCCGCGCTCTTCTGCGAGAACGGCGGCTTCGTCGTGGAGGTCCGGGAGGGCTCGCGGGAGGGCGCGGAGTACATCTTGGACGACGCCGGCGTCGACTGGTGGCGGCTCGGCGAGGTCACGGCGGAGCCGAAACTCCTCCTCTGGGACGGCGACGCCGTCGCGATCGACATATCGACGGTTGAGATCGCCGAAATCTGGGGCGAGGGATTGAGGGGGTATTTCTAGGCCCGCTAGCGGGGCCGAACGGGAACGATTATGAATCGCCGACGCAAACCCAAAATCGCGGTCGTCCAGTTCCCGGGCGTGAACTGCGAGTTCGAGACGGCCCGGGCGGTAGAGGCCGCCGGCGGCCGCGCCGAAATAGTCCGGTTCAACCTCCCGGCGGCGGACATTGCGCGTTACGACGGCTACGTCCTGCCGGGCGGCTTCGCGTACGAGGACCGCGTCCGGGCCGGCGCGATAGCCGCCAAGGACGCCGTCGTGGAGGTCCTGGCCCAGGAGGCCGAGCGGGGCAAACCGCTCCTGGGGATCTGCAACGGCGCGCAGATCCTGGTGGAGGCGGGGCTGGTTCCC
>CP070633.1:1336862-1391571 GCA_020356085.1 Candidatus Coatesiibacteriota bacterium
GCCATTCGCGAGGTCGTCGCCCGCGCCCACCGCTACACGCCGGTGGTCGAGATAACCTCCATCGACGAGCTGGCCCTCGACGTCACGACGACGTTCCCGCGCTGGGGGACGCCGCGCGACTGCGCCGCCGCCTTCGCCGGCGAGGTCCGGGAGGAGCTGGGGCTGCCGTGCTCGCTGGGCGTGGCGCCCAACAAGATGCTCGCCAAGCTGGCCGCCGGCCTGGAGAAGCCCAACGGCCTGACGGTCCTGCGCCCCTCCCAGCTGGAGGCTTTCCTGGAGGAACTGCCGACCACGGAGCTGCCGGGCATCGGCGACAAGATGGGCGAGCATCTGCGGCGGCTGGGCGCGCGGACCTGCGGCGAGCTCGGCCGGCTGTCGCTCTCGCGCCTCAAGTCGCGCTTCGGCGTCATCGGCGAAGTATTACAAAACATGGGCCGGGGAATCGACCGCCGGCCGCTCACGACCCACTACGACTACGAGGAGGCCAAGTCGGTCGGCAACACCATCACGCTCAACCGCGACCTCTACGACGCCGCGGAGCTGCGGCGGACGTTCCTGTGGCTGAGCGAGCGGGTGGGGCGGCGGCTGCGGGGGCAGGGGTACTGCGGCCGCTGCCTCCACGCGGTGGCGCGCTACCCCGACTTCTACACCGTCGGCAAGTCCCACCGGCTGCGGCGGTACGTCGACGAGGGGCGGGACATCTTCGAGGCGGCGTGGCCGCTGCTCCCTCCCGACATGGGCGAGCGCGGCGTGCGGATGCTGGGGGTCTCGGTCTCCATGCTGCTGTACCACTGCAAGCCGGCCAGCCTCTTCGAGATCCGGCGGGACCGCCTCACCTCCACCATCGACCGGTTGAACCGGAAGTACGGCCGGGAGGCGCTGAGGCGGGCGGAGCTGCTGCCGGGCCTCCCCGGCGGCTACTCGGAGACCGTCCAGGCGGGTTGGCACCCGGGGTAAACCGTTCGGCTATAAAAAAGCCGGGCCCCGCGGCCCGGCTTTTCCTTTCCTTATCGGATTTCGGCTCAGTAGTATAGCGCTTTCACGCGGCCCAGCGAGGTGGGCTCGACGGCCGTCTCGCACTCGCGAACGTGGAGGTTGTCCACGTACAGCCACACCGTTGCGATCGTCGACGCCGCGCCGGTGACCTTAAACTCTAGATTATAGTTGTCCCCCCTCCGGTACGGCCCGAGCGTTACTTTGAGCTTGGTCCAACTCCACGGCGCCGTCAATTCTGTTTTCCAGAGTTCGTTCGTTCCTCGCCGGAGCGTTACGGTACGCTTCCCTTCGCCGTCGCCCTGGAGGCCCGCTATGTAATGCAGCCGCAGCGTGATCTGCCCGGAGGTTTTTAGAGCGAAGTTGCGCGTAACGAGGCTGGCCCACGAGGTCCCCCGCTCC
Organism: Candidatus Coatesiibacteriota bacterium; assembly: GCA_020356085.1. Lineage (GTDB taxonomy): Bacteria > RBG-13-66-14 > B26-G2 > WVWN01 > WVWN01 > WVWN01. The sequence goes on from CP070633.1 coordinate 1,338,258, forward strand.
ACGACCAGGTTGCCGCGCGCGTAGTGGTTATTGGTGCCGGCGCCCCGCGTCCAGGCTGTCTCTTTCCCTTCCGTATGCCACCCCGGCGGCGGGAAATCGGCACGTTCGAAGTCTTCCCACAGGCGGGGCTCGACCCCCCGGACGCCGGCCGCCACCCCGAGCGTCGCCAACGCCAACGTTAGTACCTTCCTCATTGTGCACCCCTCCTTAGATATTTAAATCGACCGGCTTTCTGTAACGTGATTACCCGGTCCCGCGGCCCGGCTTTTTTATACGCGCAATAATCTCGGCTCAGCGATACAGCGTCCGCACCCGCCCCAGCGACGTCGGCTCGACGCCGCTGTCGTCGTACGTGAGGCGGAAGCGGCAAATCACCGTGAAGAGCTGGCCGGACTCGCCGCCGTACTGTTTGGTAATCCAGCCCCAGTTCTTCCCGGCGTTCCAGCCCCAGGTGTCGCAGGCCGTCTCCACCGTGCCGTTGTTCCAGCGCGGCTCGATCAGGAGGTTGTCGCTGTTATTATAGTTGAAGGGGGTCGTGAGGTCGAAGCCGAACCACTCGTCCGGTCGGCCGGTGAGGAGGAGCGGGTTGGCGGAATGCACCAGTACCGGCGTGTTGCCGCCGTAGTTCGTATTCAAGTTGGTCGTAAGCTCGGCAACCGAGGTGTGGCAGAACCGTAATTCGAACTGGCGGAAGGGAGCGTTGGCGAAAGTGCCGGCCGCCTGCCATTCGAGCTTGGTAATCGGCGCCTCGAAGTTTAGGCCGCTCTGCGGTACCAAGAACTGGTACCGATAGGAAATCCCTCAGGTCCCGCAGAACGGGAGTTTGACGGGTTGCTCCTTGGAGCCGGTCTCGACCTGGCCTGCGAACGCCGCGGCCGCCACCACTAGGCCGAGCGCCGTAACGATCGCAAACGTCCTAAGCATCTTCGTGCCTCCCGGAAGGTTACGCCGCTAGCGGTATAGCGCTTTAACGCGGCCAAGCGAGGTCGGCCCGACGGCGGGGAAACGCCGCTCGACAACAACGACGTCGACGCTGGCGTTGATAAGGCCGCCCGGGCCGCTAGGGTTGGAGGAGGTCTTGAGTACCCACGCGAAGTAATAATCGTCGCGCGTGGCGGGTACCTCCGCCGTGGGGCCTCGGTAAGTTACCCAGGAGGCGTACGGCGGCAGAGCGGCCTCCCAGCAGGTGAGGTTCGGCGCATAGAGACCTACTATACGCGAGTAGTTTATCGGCGCGCCGCTCGTTACGCCTTTGTAGCGGAACGTAATAAATAATTGTTGACCCGATTCCAGGGAAAAGGTCTTACTTCTTAGTTCCGACTCCGAGGAGGTGCCGTAGGCGGCGAAAGCGAAGCCGTAGGCGAAATGGTTCAATCCCTCGGTCTCGCGCGTCCAATCCCAAGCGCCCGTGCCAAGTTTTTGCCACCCGGGAGGCGGGAACGCCGTGCCCTCGAACCTCTCCTCCCACAGTTTCTCGCCGGAGGCTCCGGCTAAGAGGGGGAGGAGTACGGCCGCGGCCGTCGCGGTTAAGCTAAAACGTTTCACGGTATCGCCTCCTTTCGTAATTTATTATAACACCCCACGGCGTTTTGTCAAACAGTACATGACCCTAAACCTAGGTTATTTTATGTGCCTGAGCTTTCGAAACCGCCACGCCACGAGCCCGGCCCAGAGCAGCGAGCCCGAGGCGCCTATAAAGAGTGCTGCCTGGGCGTCGACGTAGCGCGCGACGTATCCCGCCTGCAGCGCGCCGAGGCGCATCGCGCCCATGAAGACCAGGAAATATATGCTCATGATGCGGCCGCGCAGCCAGTCCGGTACGTTGAGCTGGATTAGCGTGTTGGCCAGCGAGTTCTGCATAACGAAGCAGAATCCCGAGGCCGCCATAATGGCCGCCGCCAGCCAGAACGTGCGTACGAACGTGAACGATAGGACGACGAGCGCGAACGCGACGTTAGCCAGCGTTAATAACAACCCGCGCGGGCTCCGGCGTCCGAGGCTGGCGACCGTCAACGCGCCGACGAGCGCGCCCCCGCCGATGAAAGTCATCAAGTACCCGTAGACGTCGGCGTCGCCGCCGAACACCTCTTTGGTGAACACGGGCAAAAGAATCGCGTAGGGCATGACGAAGAACGCCGAGACGCCGACGAGCGAGATGATTACCCAAACGAGCGGATTGCGACCCGCGTAGCGGAAGCCGCGCGCGATCTGGCGGTGGGGCGGGCTTTTCGGTTCGCGCCGGACCGAAGAAGTCCGCATAAGGAGTAACGCGCCTATTACCGGCAAGAAAGTCGCGGCGTTGACCGTGAACGCCAACCCCTCCCCTACGGTAACGACCAGCAGGCCGGCGACGGCCGGCCCCGCCGTCCGCGCCACGTTGAATATGGTCGAATTGAGGGCAATCGCATTCGTCAGGTCTTCCTTGCCGACCAACTCCACGACGAAAGATTGCCGCGCCGGGACGTCCAGGGCATGGGCGCTCCCCATAATAAACGCCAGAAGGATGACGTGCCATACTTGTACGAGGTCGGTGAGCGTGAGTACCGCCAGGACCGCGGCCTGGACAAACATCGTCGCCTGCGCGAGGAGGACGAGGCGGCGTTTGTCGAAGCGGTCGGCGAGCGAGCCCGCCCACAAACCTATCGGCAGCGCGGGGACGACCGCCACGAAGTTGACGATCCCCAGCATAGCCGCCGAACCCGTCAGGCGGTAGACGAGCCAGTTTTGCGCGACGAGTTGGACCCACGTTCCGGAGAGCGAGACCATCTGGCCGAACCACCACAGCCGGTAATCGCGGTGGCGGAGCGCCCGGAAAGTGCGCGGCAGCGGGACGCGCCTGCGGAGTTGTTCCTGTAGACGGTTGTTAGTGTTTTCGGAGGCCACGGTTAATCGTTACCCGGCGTAGGGGTTTTGCGGAGGAAACCGTAAATTAAGATTCCCGCCGCGGCGAGGGCCGCGGTGGCCGCGCCGAACGTGAACGTGCCGGCGCCTTGCCACCGATCCCAGATCAAGCCCGCGACGACGGACCCCGGCAATACGGCCAGGCCGCTGGCCATATGGAGCAGGCCGAGAGCTGCCCCCCTTCTCTCGGCGGGAACCGCGTTAGCGACGAACGCCGGCGGCAGCGCCATGAACGCCTGGTAATAGAGGGCGTAGAGGGCGAACAGCGGCCAAACCGTCCACGGCGCGGGGAGGCGTCCCGCGACGACGAGCACGGCGGCTTGGAAAAAATAGGCCGCCGCGAGGACCGGCAAAATCCGGAGGCGGTCGGCGAGCCACCCGATCGGGACTGGCCAGATGACCTGCGCCACCGTGAAGGTCAAATATACCAGCGGGATCGTCGTCAGCGGTAGGCCCAGTTCGTTCGCGCGGAGGATATAAAACGCGTACGATAGCATCCCGAAGGAGTAGACGGTGTGGCACACGAGGAACGGCCACCACGGCTTGACCGCCGCCCGGTCGAATATCCTGGGCGGCGCCTCGCGCGGCGTGCGTTTCGGCTGCCGGACTAATAGGATTATTACGAGGGCGACGGCCACGCCGGGGACGATCGTCCACTTGAATATCCCCCGCGTCGTTAAGTCGGTGTAGTGCAGGAGGGCGTACAGGACCAACACGCCCGCGACGGCGCCGGCGGAGTCGAGCGCGCGGTGCAGGCCGAAGGCGCGGCCGCGCTGCCGTTCCGTAACGTACCCGGCCAGCAGGGCGTCGCGGGGCGAACGCCGTACGCCTTTGCCGACGCGGTCGGATACGCGCAGCGCCAGGACGGCGGGGCCGCCGTAGGCGAACGCCATCAACGGCTTGCTGAGGACCGATAGGCCGTACCCGGCCAGCATCAGCCACTTGTGCCGGCCCGCGCGGTCGGCGACGTATCCGGAAAGGTACTTTAACGTCGCCGCCACGGCGTCGGCCGCGCCCTCCACCAGGCCCAAGAAAACGGCGGAGAGGCCCAGCTCTTGCGTTATGAACAGGGGGAGGAGGGGGAATATTATTTCCGATTGCAGGTCGGCGAAGAACGAAACGAGGCCGAGCGCGAGTACGTTAAGCATATCCTCCCATATTACTCGAACCGGGCGGTCGCCGCAAGGGCATTATTCCTTGCGGGTCGGCGGGAGCGCATTTATAATGTTCGCTAGCGATGGAGGCGAACCCCGCTCGGACCCGGCGGAGGTGGCTTCGCCGGTTGATATTTATCGCGGTCGTTGGTGCGACGTTGACGGCCTCCCATTTCTGGGGCCGGCACGTCGACCCGCCACCCCGTTGGCTCGACGCCGACCGCGTCGCGGTACTGACCGGCGCCTCCGAACTCCCGGAGCAGGTGGGCGGCAACGCCGGGTATTGGCGGATTAAACGGGGCGAGGAGACGCTGTACGCCGCGGAGAGCGCGGCGCTCGCCGCCGACGTCCAAGGGTACGGCGGCCCGTTCGACCTCTTGATCGTCGTCGACGAGGCCGGCGATTTCGACCGCCTCCTTATGGTCCGGCACAACGAGACGCCCTCGTACGTGACGGGCGCGCCGGCGTTTTTGGCCTCGTTCGTCGGCCTGTCCCCGACGGCCCCGCTCGAACCCGGTACGGACGTCGACGCCCTCACCCGCGCGACCGTGACGAGCGAGGCGTTTGCCGCTGCCGCCCGCCTTACGGGCCGTAAGATCCTCCGCGCGGCGCTGGGCCGGGAGGTAGAGCTGGAGGAGGAGCGCGAGCCGTGGGATTGGCCGTGGGCCGCCGTCGCGGCCGCGTTTTTCGGCGTCGCGGTATGGGCCCGGCGGCGGCCGCCGGAGGTGCTCCGGATCGTCGTGGCCGCGGCGGCCGTGGGGGTACTGGGCTTCTGGGCGGGGCGGTTTCTCTCGATTGGCGACGTCGGCCGCCTCGTGATGGCGAAATTCCCGCCCTTCGGCCCGCGGCTGTCGCTGTACGTACTCTTCGGCGGCGCGACGGTTATTGCCTTGGTTTTCGGAAACGTTTATTGCGGGTGGGTGTGCCCGTTCGGCGCCGTAGCCGAATTGCTGCATAAGGTACCGTTCCGCAAATTAACCGTCGCGCCGGCGTTCGCCCGCAAACTCAGTAACTTACGGTTTATCCTGTTAGCGGTCGTCGTCGCGGCGATGGTCGCGAGGTGGGACTTGGGCGCCGCCTCCTACGAGCCGTTCGATGACCTCTTTGCGTACGCCGCCGCCGGGTTGTCGCTGCTTTTCCTCGTCGCGGTCTTGGCGGTCTCGGCGTTTCATTACCGCTTCTTCTGCCGGTACCTGTGCGCGGTGGGGGCTTTGTGGGGGGAGGTCGCGGCGGTAGGGCGGCAGCCGCGGCTGCCGCCGTGCGAGGATTGTCGCGAGTGCGCGCAGGTGTGTCCCACCGGGGCCGTCGTCGAGAACCGGGAGGTAGTGGACCGGGCGTTGTGTATCGAATGCGGCCGCTGCGGCCGAGTGTGTGAGGCGGAGCGGAAGCGCCTCGCGGCGTGACCGGGGCGCCGGATTTTTAAGTTGGTAGCGCGGGCGCGCTATGGTATAAAAGGCCGTTTTTTGGCGGCATTATGAAGAAACGGAAATTAATACTGGGCGTAGCCATTTTAACCTTGGTCGCGCTGGCGGTTTTGTACTACGCCGCCGTCGCCCCGGCCGTCGTCGGGACCGAACGCGTCGCGGAGGCTTTTCGCGCCTCGCTGCGTGAGGGGCCGGGGCTCGAAGCCCGCCACGGAAAAGCGACCTTCCGGCTCTTACCGCGCCCCGCCGTCGCCCTCGCCGAAGTCGTAGTCGTTAACGGCGTTGGGAAGGAACTCCTCCGCGCGGACGAAGTCCATTTGGGTTTATCCTACTTCGGTTTCCTGGCGTTGAGGCCGAGCCTGGCCGCGGTCGAGTTCCGGCGGCCCCGCCTCGACCTGGCGCCCGGCGATATGAGTTTCGGCGAGGCGGGGAAGGGTAAGCCGTTCCGCGGGACGCTCGGCGTGCGGGAGGGTTTCGTACGCTACGCCGCCGCCCGCCGTACCGTCTTGTTGGACGGCGTGAACGGGAACGTTCGGTGCCGCGTCGCGTGGGGGGAGGAGCTGGACCTCCGCGGCAAGCTCCAGGCGGAGAAGCTGAACCTGGGCGCGGGGGCGGAGGAGGCCGTGGGCGGGATGGCTCTCGCGGCGGAGGGGAAGATATCGTACCGCCGGGAGGGGATGGGCGGGCGGTTGACGTTCGAGGAGCTGGATTTCTTGTTCGGCAAGGCGCGGTTGAGCGTTACGGGGGAACTCCAAACCGGCCCGGGGGAGAAAGATATCGACCTGACGCTGCGGGGCAAAAAAATGGCGGTAAGCCAGGTCCTGCCGGCGCTGGCGCCGCGTTTCGGCGAGGTGGAGCTGGAGGGCGAGATCGATCTGGCGTTGACGGTAAAAGGCTCCTGGGGGGAGGGGGAGCGGCCGTCCGTCCGCGGCGAGTTGGAGGTTCGGAAAGGCCGCCTTAAGCCCGACGACGGCGAACCCATAAAGAACGTCGCGGCGACCGTCAGCTTTCAGGGCGAGAAGTACGTTATAGAGAACTTCCGCGGCGAAACGAAGCGCGGGAGCTTCAAAGGGTACGGGACGGTGCGGCCGGAGGAGGGGTGGCCGTTTGCGCTGAAAATAGAGGGCGCGCTCCCGCTGGAGGTCGCCGCGGTCCTGCTCGGCCTCCCGGAGCCCTACGAGCTGGCCGGACCCGTGCAGCTCAACGTCGACGTCGACGGCGAGCTGTCGTCGGCGGGCCGGACCTCCGTCGACGGCACGGTCGAGCTGGTAGATTGCCAGGTGCGGCTCAAGCCGTTCGCCGTGCCGTTCCGCAACCTGAAGGGGACGGCGTATTGCGACGGTTATAGAGTGAAGGCCGGGAAAATTAAGGGCACCTTGGTCGACCGGGAGTTCGAGGTGGGCGGGAGTTGGCAGGGCTTCGAAACGCCGCGCCTCGACTTCGTCGTCGTCGCCGACGATTTGGATTTGGACGCGGCGTTGCCCAACGAGGAGGTCCGCCGCCGCGAGCAGGAACGGGGGACCGCGCCGCGCGGTCTCCCCGGAAGGGATTTGACCGTTACCGGGAAGGCCCGCTTTAAAAAATTCCGACTGTTATCCGTCGCCGGAAAAAAGTTGGAGGCCGAGTTCCAATACGGCGCCGGCATCCTCAACCTTACGAGGCTGGACTTCGACGCTTACGAGGGGAAGGTGCGGGCGCAGATGACGATCCACCCGGGCGCGCGGCCGAAGTATACGTGTTCGGCGACGATCCGCGACGCCCGGCTGGGCGTGTTCCTCACCGAGAATAAATATCTGGAGAACGTCCTCACCGGCCGGTTCTCCGCCGACGTTACTTTCTCCGCGGAGGGGACCGCCGCGGAGGAGGTTAAGCGGTCGCTGGGAGGCCGCGGGTCGCTGGAGTGGAAGGGCGGCCGCGCCGCCGAGCTGCCGTTGCTTACGGAGTTGAAGAAATGGTCGCGGATCGATCTGTACGAGCCGCTGCAGATCTCTAAGTTATGGGTGATGTGCGACGCCCGCGACGGTACTATTCGGTCGGCCGACTTCCGCCTGGAGAACGCCGATCTGACTATCGAAGCCGCCGGCGAGGTCGACCTCGAGACGAAGCTTAACGTTACGGTCCATACGACCTTCAGCAAGAAGGCGGCGGAACGGCTGGCGCGGGAGGGCCGCGCGCTCGCGCTCGTCCGCGACGAAGACGGCCGCGCCCATTTCAATTTCCTCGTAACCGGCGAGGCGGCTAAACCGGCCTTTCAGCTCGACGCCGGATCGATGTTGGGAGCGGCGGGGGAGGCGCCGGGAGGCGAACCGGCGGAAACCGGCGACTTGGGCGACTTGTTCTAACCGGCGGCGGGGGAGGTTTTTTCGATGAAGCTGTTAATCTTAGTTTATCACGATCCGTACGACGGCGGCGACGTCGTGTGGAACGCGATGCGCGTCGCGGCGTTCCACCAGGAACTCGGCGACGAGGTATTCGTTTTTCTGATGTCGGACGCCGTTACGCTCCCGCACGCCGACACGCCGCAGCCCGATAACGCCGCCTACGACGTCGACATGGAGTTCGAGGTCGCGGGCGCCGCGGGGGCGGCGTTCAAGACGTGCGGAACGTGCCTCAAGAACCGCGCGCTCCCGCCCGACCGGTTGGCGGAGTACGCGCCGGCGGCGACGCTCAAGGACCTCGCCGACTGGGTTCACCTCGCCGATAGGATATTGACCTTCTAGCTACGGAAAGGCCGAGGACGACGCCGATGATAAAAATGCGAGGCGTAACCAAGATCTACGACAACGGCGTCGTCGCGCTGCACGACGTCTCCGTCGACGTCGCGAAGGGCGAGCTCGCGTTTCTGACCGGGCCCTCCGGCGCGGGGAAGTCCACGCTGTTGAAGCTCATCACGGCCGAGGAACCGCCGACGGAGGGGCTGGTCGAGATAGCCGGGCACGACGTGGGGGCGCTGCGGCGGCGCGAAGTCCCGTACCTCCGGCGGCGGATCGGCGTCGTCTTCCAGGACTTCCGCCTCCTAAACGAGCGGACGGTGCTGGAGAACGTGATGCTCCCCCTTACGATCCTGGGGCTCGCCCCCGCCGAACAGCGACGGCGGGCGCTCCAGGTGCTCACGGTCGTAGGTTTGGCCCAGCGGAAAGACGCGCGGCCGATGGAGCTCTCGGGCGGCGAGCAACAACGCGTCGCCATTGCCCGGGCGATAGCGCTCGACCCCGCGATCCTGCTCGCGGACGAACCGACCGGCAACCTCGACCCCGACATAACCTGGCACATTATGAAGCTCTTCCGCCTGATTAACGCGCGGGGAACGGCCGTCGTCATCGCAACCCACAACTACGACGTGGTCAAAAAAATGGACGCGCGCGTGATAAAGATAATTAGGGGCGAGCTCCCGGAGGAGGCGGTCGCGTGAAGCACCTCGGCTTTTTCGCGCGGGAGGCCCTAAAAAACGTTGGCCGGGGCGGCATCCTGACGGCGGCCGCAATCCTGGCGGTTACGTTCGCGGCGCTCATCGGCGGCATTTTCGCCACCGCCTACGTCAACCTCCGCACGATTTACGAGGAGTTGCGGAGCGAGCTGTACGTCGACGTCTATTTGGCCTACGAGACGGACGAGGCCCAAGCCCAGGTAATCGGCGACCATCTCGGGCGGCTTGCCGGCGTGAGCCGAGCCGACTATATATCGCGGGAGGCGGCGGCCGAAGAGTTCGTCGGCCTGTTCCCGGAAGATAAAGAGTTGTTGGAGGCGTTGAGCGAGAATCCGCTCCCGGCGTCGTACCGGCTTTACCTCCGGCCCGAATACGATACGCCGGAGGAGGTGGCGGCGATTGTCGAACAGGTCGTCGCCGTGGAGGGCGTGGACGACGCGGTTTACGCCCAGGAGTGGCTCGCCAACCTCGAGCGGGCGGCGAAGGTGGTGGGTGTAGTCGGCGCCGCGGTGGGGGGCGTATTGGGCGCGGCGGCGATCCTGGTCGTAATGAGCACTATAGGCCTCGCGGTGTACGCCCGCCGCGACACGATCGAGGTCATGAAGATCGTGGGGGCGACGGACGGTTTCGTGCGGGCGCCGTTCATCGGCGAGGGTTTGATAATCGGCCTCCTCGGCGGCCTGGTCGCGTTGGCGGCGCTGTACGGCGGCGTCGAGTTCCTGCGAACGTACCACGTAGAGGTCCATTTCCTCCCGGCGTCGTATTGGGCCGGCGGGTTGGCTTTGGCGGGATTGGCGGGGGCAATCGGCTCGGCCGCGGCCGTGCGCCGTTTCTTGAAGGTCTAACCCGTCCCAACGAAATTCGCTACCGGCGCGGCCGCAACGGGCGGCCGTTTTTCGCCCCGTTTTATCGTTGGACGGTAGAACCACGATGAAAAGGGCTAAATTATGGGCGCTGGCGTTCCTTCCCCTCGCCGGCGGCGCCGCGGCCGAGGAGCCGTGGGTCATACGCGCGAGCCGCGCAGAAGTCCCTCCGGTTATAGACGGCGTGTGGGAGGAGGCGTGGGGCGGCGTGCAGCCGGCGAGGGGGTTCCGCCAATATCGGCCGGCCTTGAACGCCCCGGCCTTCCGGGATACCGAGGTGTACGTGCTGTACGACGAGGAGGCGTTGTACGTCGGGTGGATCTGCTACGAGGACGCCGCCGACCGCTTGGCGGCCTCCGCGACCGTCCGCGACATGTACATGAACGACGACGACGCCGTAAACGTCATGTTGGACGCCAACAACGACCGCCAATCCGCGTACGACTTCATCGTCAACTGGCGCGGCGTGCGATACGACGGCGCTTTCGCGAAAGACGGTTCCATCGGCGGCCCGGCGTGGGATGGATTCTGGGAAGCGGCTACCTCGGTGGGCGAGGGTGCGTGGTACTGCGAGATGGCGATACCATGGTCGACGCTCCGCTACGACCGGAACTCGGGCCATTTCGGGATTCAATTCCTCCGCTTCCGCCGCGCGGCGTACGAGGATACGTATTGGGCGGGCGACGGCGAGTTTTTAAACCGCGTCTCGACGTTCGGGCGCGTCGAGGGATTCGAGGGTTTACCGCGGCCGCGGCCGTTTAAACTGACGCCGTACGTTACGGGGCGGGCGGAGGAGAAGTTCGATACGCCAGCGTACGGGTACGAGGCGACCGAGGGATGGGAGTTCGAGCCGCGGGCCGGCCTCGATTTCGAATACCGCGCCGGGGCGGCGGTGGCGGCGCTCCTGACGGTTCTTCCCGACTACGCCTATATCGAGGCGGACCCCGCTCAGATCAGTCTTGAGCCGACGGAAATCTACCTGGAGGAGAAGCGGCCGTTTTTCACGGAGGGGTATGAGCTGTTCGATACTTATAGCGACACCGTTTACACGCGGCGGTTAACGGAAATCGCGGCGGGCGCGAAAGTCGCCGGGCGAGTAGGGCCGGTAAATTATAGCGCGTTGGACGTCGTGTTAAAGGACGACGATCCGTTGTACCCCCAGGATAATTTCGCCTTTGCGCGCGCGACGTACGATTTTCCCGTGGGCTCCACGTTCGGCGTTATGGGGATCGGCCGTCAGGAGCGGGGAGGCGAGGTCCCGCTGGAAGAGGGGCCGGGCGACGACCGCGCGCGGTACAACAACGTCGGCTTGGTCGACGGCCGGTTGGTTTTCCCGGCGGGTATGGCTTTGGGCTTCGAGGGGATAAAGTCGCAAACCGCGGGCGAAGGCGGGGATGGCTACCGGTATACGCTCGGCTTAGGCCGGTACGGCCTGACGGAGAACGTCGAAGGGTATTATTTCGAAATCAGCGACGATTTCCGGGCCGATACGGCTTTCCTCCAACCGGAGGACTTCGGCCGGCGGGGGGCGGGGCTTAGCGCGCTCAAGGAATTTCAAATCAACCGCGGCGGCGTACGGATGATTCGGCCCAGCGTCGGGTACGAACACAATTGGAACGCGGACAGCGAGACGACGCTTAATTTCGTGTCGCCGGTCCTCCAAGTGACGGCCGAAAACGATCTGTTCGTCACGTTGAACTACCGCGGCGGCCGCGACTTACGGTACGTCCCGTACGGGTATCCCGATTTCCACAACGACGTCTACGATATAGCTTTCGGCCACCGGCCTGCTTCCTGGGGCCGCTTCCGCTTGGGCTACTGGCGCGGAATGTGGTACGCCGACTTCTACCATTATTATACGGCCGAGGGCGACTATATACCGGTCCCGGCCGTGGTTCTGAACGGCAACGCGGAGGTGGGAAACCCGCGCGGCGCCGACCGCTTCGTAGTCGGCAACGTCAAGGTAACCCATTCGGTGACGGACGACCTGTACTGGCGAATTATCGTCCAGGGCAACTCCGCGGGTCGGACGAGTTCGGCCAGCCTCCTGTGGGGGTGGGATTTCCTGCCGGGCAGCACGGCGTACCTGGCTTACGAGCAGCGCCGCGATTCGAACGGTCACTTCCTGGTCGCGGAACAATTGGCTTTCCTTAAGGTATCTTATATGATAACGTTCTAACCGGGCTTATCGTTCGGAACCCGACGAAAAAGCCCGCGTGAGCGGGTTTTTTCGTTTAAATATATACGCGAACCGGAGGTTCTTATGAGACGTGTAATTAAGTACGGTGGGGTATGGTTGGCACTGGCGGCCGGCACGTTGGCCGCCGGGGAGGAAGTATGGTCGCTCGCGGCCGTCCGCGTGGAGCAACCGCCGATCATCGACGGCGTGATGGAGGAGGTGTGGTTCCGCGCGGAACCGGCGCGGCTCGAGCGCCAATACCGGCCCGCCCAGGGTGAGCCCGCGCTCGCGGCGACGGAGGTGTACGTTCTCTACGACGACGAGGCGTTGTATTTCGGCTGGGTATGTCACGAGGACGATCCCGCGGGTTTGGTAGCCTGCGCTACGGTCCGCGATATGTTCTTAAACGACGACGACGCGATCGACGTCATGCTCGACGCCAACAACGATCTTCAATCGGCGTACGATTTCATGGTTAACTGGCGGGGCGTTAAGTACGACGGCACGTTTGCGCAGGATAGTACGGTGGGGGGGCCGGCGTGGGACGGCTACTGGGAGGCCGCGACGTCGGTGGCGGCGGAGGCGTGGTACTGCGAAATGGCGATCCCGTGGGCGACGCTCCGCTACGACCGCGACGCCTCCTCGCTGGGCGTCCAGTTCCTCCGGATGCGGAAACCGACGTATGAGGAGACGTTTTGGGCCAGCGACGGGCAACTTCTCAATCGCGTTTCTACGTTCGGGCGCATCGAGGGACTGGAGAACCTGCCGCGGCCGCGGCCGTTTAAACTGACGCCGTACGTTACGGGCCGGGCGGAGGAGGCGTTCGACACTCCCGCCTACGGCTTCGAGCCGACGGAGGGGTGGGAATTCAAACCCCGCTACGGCCTGGATTTCGAATATCGCGCCGGCGCCGCGGTGAGCGTTTTGGCGACGGTTCTCCCCGACTACGCTTATATCGAGGCCGATCCCGCCGAGATTACGATCGAACCGACGGAAATCTGGCTGGAGGAAAAGCGGCCCTTTTTCACGGAGGGGTTCGAGTTTTTCGACAACCACTTCCTCTACACCCGCCGGTTTACGGAGATCGCCGGCGGCACTAAAGTGACTGGCCGGGCTAGCCGGTTCAATTACGGCGCGTTGGACGTAGTGCTCCTCGGCGACGACCCGCGGTTCCCGGAGGACAACTTCGCTTTAGTCCGGACGTCGTACGATACTCCGGACGGACACACGTTCGGCGTCACGGGGATGGGCCGGCGACAGTTGGGAGGCACGGTCCCGCCGGAGGGTACGTATTACGGGGGCGACCAGGCGCGGTACAACAACGTCGCCGCGGTCGACGGACGGATCATACTGCCGTGGCGGTTAGCGCTTAAGTTGGAGGGTTACAAGTCCCAAACCGGGGGAGAGGGAGGGGACGGCTACGATTATTTCGCGCACTTCGGACGGCCCGGCGTCACGGATAACTGGGGAACGTGGTACTACGAGCTGAGCGAGGACTTCCGCGCCGACATGAGTTTTCTCCAACCCGAAAGTTTGAACTCCCGGGGCGTGGGGTTCTACGGGCTCCGGGAGGTACAAGTTAACCGCGCCGGCGTGCGCTTCTTGCGGGGCGACCTTTTCTACGAGCATGAATGGAACTTGGACAACGAGACGAAATACAACGTCTTCGTCCCGAACGCCATGGTCGTACTCGAAAACGATTTCTTCGGAGGGGTCACCTATCGCGGCGGCCGGAACGCGAGTTACGTCCCGTACGGGTACCCCGACTATCATAACGACGTCGTCGAATTCGCCGTCGGCCATCGGCCGGCCTCGTGGGGGCAAGCGCGGCTAGCCTATTGGCAGGGGATGTGGTTCGGCGACTACTATCACTACTACGCGGGGGAATTCACGGCCATCCCGACGCCGCCGTTGGTGCTGGAGGCGGACGTCGAGTTCGGCAACCCGCGGGGCGGCGACCGGTTCGTCGTCGGCAACTTGAAGAGCACCCACAGCCTGAGCGAATACCTCTTCTGGCGCCTTATTCTCCAAGGCAACTCCGCCGACCGGACGAGCTCGGCGAGCGTGCTCTGGGGATGGGATTTCCGCCCGGGTAGTACGGCCTACCTCGCTTACGAGCAGCGCCGCGATTCGACGGGCCACTTCTTGCTCGCCGAGCAGGTGGCGTTCCTGAAGGTTTCCTATATGATCGCGTTTTAGGGGAAGCGGGGAGGGACGAGAGCCCGGCAACGCCGAACTAACGCTTATCCGCCGGGTATTCTTCGCGGATCGGGATCACAAGTTGGAACGTGGACCCCTCGCCGACGGCGGAGGAGACGATTATGCGGCCGCCGTGGGATTCGACGGCCCGCTTCGCGATGGCCAAGCCCAAACCGGTCCCGCCGACGGCGCGAGTGGTGGAACTGTCGACTTGGTAGAACGTGGAGAAGATACTCTCCAATTGGTCGTCGGGGATGCCGGGACCGTCGTCGGCGACGGCGAACGTTATCTCCCCGTCCGCCAGGCGCGTCGACACTCGGACGTTCCCGCCGGCGGCGTTGAATTGGACGGCGTTTTTAATTAAGTTCCCGAGCGCACTGACGAGTAGGTTCGGGTCGGCGTACGTAATGGGGATCCCCTCCCCGGGTTCGTATTCCAAATAGATCTCGTTGTCCCGGGCCATGTCCCGATACGTCTCGACGGTGCCCTCTGCCAGTTCGCTGGCGTCGACTGGTTCCAGCCGAAGTTCCAACTCACGCGATTCGAGTAGGGAGAAGTCCAAGATGCTGTCGACGAGTTCGCGCAGGCGCCGGGCCTCTTTGTCGATGATACTCACGAACTGGAAATACGGGTACTGGGCGGCGTCGCCGTCGGCCATGATGAGTTCGGAACTCCCGATAATGGAAGTCAACGGCGTGCGGAGTTCGTGGCTGACGTTAGCGATGAAATTCTCTTTTAAAAAAGCTAGTTCTTTAGCCTCCGTGACGTCGCGGAACGTGGCGACGTAGCCGACTTTTTCGCCGGCCGGGCTGGTGACGGCGTTGACTAGTACGCGGTAATAACTGACCGGCCCCTCGGCGCCGCGCGGGTTGACCGCGAATTCGAATTCGGCGACCTCCTGTTCGCGCAGGAGCCGCATCGCGTGCTCGAACGTTTCGTGGAGGGTCGGCGTTTCGATAATCGAGCGGACGTGTCGGTTGGCGACGTCGCGCGCCTCCCGCCCCAACATCTTCTCGGCGGCCGGGTTAACCTCGATTACGCGCAGGCCGGGGTCGGTGACGATGATGGCGTCCGTGATGCTGGCGAACGTCGCGTCCAATTTCCGGCGGTGTTCCTCGGCGATGGACATCGACGAGAGGACGCGGTCGAAGAGCCGCGCGTTCTCGATCGAGCCCGCGACCTGGCCGGCGAAGAGGGTGAGGAGTTGCAGGTCGCGGTCCGTGAAGATATCGCCTCCCAGCCGCCCCAACGTCATTACGCCGATCGTCTCCTCCCGAGATACCAGCGGTACGCACAACAGCGACTCGCGGTCTTCGGACGGCGTGCCCGGCACGACCATCGAGCGCTGGTCGGCGCGGGCGTCGTTGACGTATTCCCCCAGGCCTGTTAAGGCGACGTGCCCCGTGATGCCTTCCCCCAATTTCAACCGGATTTTCATTACCTCTTCGGGATAGGCCGTAAGGCTGACGATGGGCTCCAGTACGCCGGCGTCGCGGTCGAGCAAGAAAACCGTACACTCGTCGGCGCCGATAAGGTCTTTTACTTTCTGGGCGATGTCGTAGATTATCTCCTCGGTATCGAGGGAGGAGGATACCGTCTTGGAGGTCTCGAGCAGCGTGACCAATTCCTCCATGCGGCTCGCGTTTTGGGAGAAGAGCTGCATGTTCTCGATGAATACCGAGATCTGGTCGCAGATCGTACGCAGTAATTCGGTATCCTCGACCTTGAATTTCGCGGCGTGCCAAGAGAACAACGTAAGCCGGCCGAGGACCTCCTTGAGGGCGACCAGCGGTACCGACAGGTACCCCGTCGGCCCGCCTTCCGCCGCGGGCGGCAAGCCGAACGGGTCGTCGTCTTCTTCGCTCTCGACCACGAAGATCCGCTGGGATAACAACGGCGCCGTACGCGCCTCGTCGATGGTGACGAGCGCCTCCCACGTTTCCTTCGAGCGGTCTTCCACCCCGACGCTCGCCGTCAGCGAGAGCCGGTGGCGTTTGGCGTCGTACAGGTGGATGGCGCCGCCGGCGAGGCCGGCGAAAGCCGTGATCTTGTGCAAGCCGTTGGAGAGTAATTCCTCCAGCGGGGGGAGGCGGCTGGCTTCCGCCGCGATCGAACTGATTATCGACAGGTAATCGGTTTGACGGCGCACGTTTTCCAAATACAAGAGATTCTCGACGCCGATCGCGGCCTGAAACGCGATCCCCTCGAAGAGCGAGAGTTCGGACTCCGAAACGGCCGGTGACCGGGCCTCCCACACCGCTAGTAAATACCCCAATAACCGTTCCGTTTTGCGCAACGGCGCGACGACCGCGGCCTGAGTATTGAAATGGGGGAGAAATTCCGCGAGCGACGGGTCGCCTTCCCCGACTTGGTCCCCGGCAACAAAGACTGGCTTGCTGCTGTTCGCCGCGCGGGCGAAGAGCGCGGCGGGGCCCAAGTCGAATTCGCCGGACCGCAGGGCCTTTTCGATCGGCTCCGGGAGACCCGCGGCCGATTTCAGGATTCGGGGTTTTTCCTCCCGATCGAGGAGAATCAAGGCCGCGGCGTCGGCGTCCATAACGGTGGTCGTTTCCTCCGTAAGGAACTCCAAGGATTTGTCCAAGTCGACCGTTTGACTAATAATGTGGCTGATGTGGAGGAGCGTTTCGGCTTCTTGCGTAGATCGCTGCGCTTTTCCCAGGAGCTGGACGTTGTGAATCGCTACGGCCAATTGGCCGGCGAAGGTCCGGAGGATTTCGACGTCCTGGTTCGTAAGCGCGTCGCGGGCGTTCTCCTGGACGTCGAGTACGCCGACTACGTGGTCGCCGATTTTTATCGGGATGGCGACCTCCGACCGGGCCTCCCCGGGGATGGGGTCGGCCGCGTATCGAGGATCTTGGGTCGCGTCGTTCGTGAAAGCTACCTCCCCTTTCTCCCCGCACCACCCGACCAATCCCTGGCCGAACGGGATGGTGGGCGACTTTCGCAAAGCCCGCTCGTAGGCCCCTTCCACGACGCTCGCCGTCAGCGTCCGCGGTTGTTCCGCGTCTACCAGGAATACGGCGACGTTGAAGTATTTAAAATGTTTGCGGATTGCGACGGCGGTGGTTCGGAGCAGACCGGGGAGGTCGTGGGCGGCCAGGATCTCTTTGCCGATCTCGCCGACCAACGCTAACTCGTTGGTGCGCTGTCGTTCCTCGCGGAGCAAGGCCGTGTTTTCGAGCGTAACGCCGATTTGGTCCGCCAACGTTTCCAACACCAACGCGTCGCTTTCTTCGAACGCGTCCGTCCGGAGGCTTTGGAGGTCGAGGACCGCGGCCACCTCGCCGCGGCAGAGGATGGGAACGCACAACTCCGATTTGGTTTCCATCGTGGCCGGCGTAGCGTCGCGGAAGCGTTCCTCTTTCGATACGTCGTTGACCAGGACGGGGCGCTTTTGCGTGGCCGCGACGCCGAGTAAACCCTCGCCGAGGCGCTGGCGGTAGCCTACCGGGAGATGGTCGGCGTAACCGCCGACGATAGTCTCCAGGAACAGCTCGCCCCGTCGCGTGTCGACGGAGTATACGGCCACGTTGTAGTAGTTGAATTTATTTTTCAGGGCCGTCGCGATTTCACTGTAGAGCTCTTGAGTGGAGGTCGCGCGGAGCGCGCGCTTCCCGATGGCGTTGATTAAGCTCAGCTGGAGCGCGCGTTTTTTTTCGGTTTCCAAATGGCGCGCCGTCTCGACCGCTACGCCCGCGTAGGCCGCCAACGATTTGACGAACGCCACGTCCTCGGGTTCGAAAGCGTTCCGGCGTTCGTGGGCTAAGCTGACGGCGCCGACGATTTTTTCCCCGGCGGCTATCGGTACGGCCAGCAGCGAACCGCTCCGGGCCTCCCCGGATATACGCGTATCGGTTTGGGCGGCAGCATCGGAAACGTGAAACGGTTTTCCCGTGCGGAGCACGCGGTAGGCTAGCGTTTCGCGGACCGTCTCGGCGGCCAGTTGGGCCTCTTCGGCGGAGTACCCCCGGGCGGCGATTTGCCGAACGACGTCCTGGGCGGAGTCGTAGTAATAGACGGCGCCGCGTTCGAAGGCTACGCCTTTTTCAATTTCCTCCAACAAGCGCTGGAGAGGCGTAGCCACGTCCTCGGCGGCGATGAGTTCGGGCGCGGCGTTGATGACGCGGCGGAGTTGTTTGTTCTGCCACAAAAGGCGTTCGAACTCCGCGCTGGAACTTTCCCGCGCGGCGATCTCCGCCAGCGCTACGGCGATATCCTCCGCGAACGAGCGGCAAATACTCTCGTCTTCGGGCGAGAACCCCCCGGCCGCGGCGTTTTTTATTACGACGGTGGCCCCCGTCACGACGCCGTCCGTCTTGAGGGGTACGGCCAACAACGGCTGGCCCGCGTAACTTTCGAGGAGGGGGATCCCCGCGAGATCCTCCGCCGAGGCCGCGGGGTAATTGAGTACGCGGCCGGTTTCGAGAGTTTTACCGACGGTGTTGTCGTTGGCCAGGGGGAGCGTCAGTTGGCGAAATTTCCCCGATTTCCGGGTCGTAAGGGCGACGTCAACCTCGCCCTTCCCTTCCCGCGTGAATACCGCGCACACGTCGGCCTCGAAGAAATCGAGTAAGCCGTTGGTTACGAGGGGGAAAAGCTCAGCGCGTGTACCGGCTTGGCGGAGGCGCTTCCTTAAGCGCCGGCCGTCTTCCGATATTTCGGAGGGTTGATTATTGTCGTGGCCGTTAGGCATACCAAATATAGACCCTCACTTGTATATTTTACCTCCGTCGCCGAAAATATCAAGTTTTAATTTTAAAGTCGGCGCCTCCGGCCGCCGGCCGGAAGGTGCCCCCTCCTCGGCGCGGCTTGCTCGCCGCCGCCTCCTTCGGCGTTGTAGCCGGTCGGCCGCGGCGTAAAAGCGAAATGACTTGATTTCCGTACATTTAAAGTATAACATAGGCGTTCCTTGTGCAATCGGATTCGTTCTTTTCGGCTAGGAGGCGCGAGCGTGTCGCATCATTTTAATAACTATATTGCGGGCGAGTGGAGAGCGGCGAAGTCCGGCCAAACCGTCGAGAACCGAAACCCGGCCGACGCCGACGACGCAATCGGCGCGTTCCCGGATTCGTCGGCGGAGGATTTAAACGAGGCGGTCGCGGCGGCACGAGAGGCTTTCGAGGCGTGGAGGAAAGTGCCGGCTCCCCTCCGCGCGTTGAAAGTCCAACGGGCGGGCGAGCTAATGCGCGAGCGGAAAGAAGACATCTCCCGCCAGATGACGCGCGAGATGGGCAAGGTTATCGCGGAAACGCGCGGCGATACTCAGGAGGGAATCGACACTGCGTTTTATATGGCGGGCGAGGGCCGGCGTCTCTTCGGCGTTACGACGCCGGTGGAACTGCCCAATAAGTTCGGCATGGCCGTCCGGCGGCCCGTAGGCGTGGCCGGGCTCATAACGCCGTGGAACTTCCCGATGGCCATCCCAACCTGGAAAGTTTTCCCGGCACTCGTCGCGGGAAATACGGTTATAATCAAACCGGCGACCTATACGCCGGCGACGGTTTGCGAGTTGGGATCGATCCTGGAAGAGGCCGGTGTACCCTCCGGCGTTTTCAATATCGTATGCGGTCGGGGGTCTACGGTGGGCGAGGCCATGCTCCACCACAACGAGATCAACGTCCTTTCGTTTACGGGCTCGAGCGCGGTGGGGAGGCGGATCAACGAAGTCGGCGGAAAAACGCTCAAGCGCGTGTCGTTGGAGCTGGGCGGCAAAAACGCGCAAATCGTCCTGGCCGACGCGGACCTCGACCTCGCGCTGGAGGGCGTACTCTGGGGCGCCTACGGGACCACCGGCCAGCGGTGCACCGCGACCAGCCGGCTTATTTTAGAGGAAACGATCCACGATCGGATGGTCCAAATGCTCGTCGACGCCGCCGCGAAACTGAAACTCGGCAACGGCCTGGACGAATCCGTGCAGGTCGGGCCGCTGGTGAGCGCCGAGCAGCGCGAGACCGTACACTCTTACGTCGAAATCGGCCGAGAAGAGGGCGCGGAGCTCGCGCTGGGGGGCGAGTATTACGAGGAGGGCGACTGCGCCCGCGGGTATTTTTACCGCCCCACTGTTTTCGTCGGCGTAACGCCGACGATGCGGATCGCGCAGGAAGAGATCTTCGGCCCCGTCCTGTCGGTGTTCAAGGTGAAGGATGCCGAGGAGGCGATGCGGGTCCTCAACGACTCCTCTTACGGCCTGTCCAGCTCCATCTATACGCGCGACGTTAACCTCGCGTTCAAGGCCATCGAAGACCTGGACGCCGGCATAACGTACGTCAACGGTCCGACTATCGGCGCGGAGGTTCACCTCCCGTTCGGGGGCGTCAAAGATACCGGGAACGGCCACCGCGAGGGCTCGTTCACCGTCTTCGACGTCTTCACCGAGTGGAAATCGGTGTACGTCGATTATTCGGGCCGATTGCAGCGGGCGCAGATCGACGTGGAGGAATGATACCTTCCGTCGAGGCCGCAAGCTATCCGAACGGGGCGGCCGAACCGCCCCGTCTCGTTAGCGGGGGAACGCCGTCGTGGACGTATTCATATTTCTAACGGATCTTCGGGGCCGACGGGTGCACGACGCCGCGGGCCGGAAGCTGGGCCGCGTCGTCGACTTCGCGGCCTCCGTCGGCGAGATGTATCCCCGGGTGGGCCATTTCGTGTATCGCCGCCGCGGTTCGCGGAGGCGGGTCCGGTTCCCGTGGGAGGCGATAGCGAGGCTGGAGTCCGCGGGGGTTTTTCTACAAGCCGGCGGCGAAGATAGTCTGACGCCGTTCGAGCGGGGGGCGGAGGAGGTACTGCTGGTCGCCGACCTGTTGGACAAACAGGTGGTTGACGTCAACGGCGCCAAGGTCGAACGCGTCAACGACATCCACTTGTTGAATACGGAACGCGATTTGCGCGTGGTCCACGTCGACGTCGGCCTACGCGGTGTCTTCCGTCGCCTCGGCCTGCTGGCGGCATTCGACGCCGTGACGCGTTGGCTGTTCGACTACACGATCAAGGAACGGTTCGTCAACTGGCGGTTCGTCCAACCGGTGGGCGAGCGGCTCGCTCACCCCTCGTTGCAGTTGACGGTCGCGGGCCGCGGCCTGAGTTCGCTCCACCCGGCGGACTTGGCGGACATCATCGAGGATTTGCCGCAACCGGAGCGGGCGGCGGTATTCGCGGCGCTCGACGACGAAACGGCCGCGGTAATCCTGGAGGAGGTGGACGAGCCGGAGATGGCCGTCGATTTGCTCGAAACGGTTGGGGAGGAGCGCGCCGGCGATATCATCGAGGAGATGGACCCGGACGAGGCCGCCGACGTACTAGCGGAGTTTGATACGGAGCAGGCGGGCGAGTTGATCGACGCGATGGAGGATCCGGAGTTGGCGGAGGATTTACGGGAACTTCTAGCCCAGGAGGAAGGCACGGCCGGCGGCCTGATGACCACCGAGTACTTGGCGCTCGCGCCGGAGGAGCCGGTGGGGCAGGTTCTTAAGACCTTAAAGGTCGAGGAGGACCTGGAGGCGTATTATTACGTTTACGTCGTCGACGCGGAGGAGAAACTAGTCGGCGTATTTTCGCTTCGGGACGCGTTACTCGCGAAGCGGGCGACGCCGGCGGCGGCGTTGATGAGCGAACGGGTGGTCGCGGCGCACCTCGACGACCGGCCGGAGCGCATATTCGAGTTGTTCGGCAAGTACGGGTTCGCGGCGCTGCCCGTCGTCGACGAGGGCCAACGGCTCAAGGGCGTAATCATGTTGTACGACGCGGTAGCGGCGAAGTACCCGGAGTTCGAGAGGGAATAGCGTGGCGTTGAATTTTAAACCCCGGAGTTGGCTCATTCCCCGCGTTAAGGGGTTGGCGTTGTTCTTGGCGGTGTTAGGGCCGGGAATCATAACGTCCAACGTCGACAACGACGCCGGCGGGATCGCGACGTATTCGATTTGCGGCGCCCAGTACGGGTACGCGATGTTGTGGGCCTTCATCCCGATAACCCTCTTCCTGATCGTCGTCCAGGAGATGGGGCTCCGGATGGGCGTCGTTACCGGCAAGGGGCTGTCGGACCTAATCCGAGAGCGGTTCGGCGTTCGCGTTACGTTCTATTTGATGTTCGCGATGCTCATCATCAACCTGGGCAATACGGTGGCCGAGTTCGCCGGGGTGGCGGCCAGCCTCGGCCTGGTCGGCGTGAGCAAGTATATCGCCGTACCGGCGGCCGCGGCCGCGATCTGGCTGCTGGTCGTAAAGTGGAATTATAAGCGCGTCGAGAAGCTGTTCCTAACCGCCTGCCTAGTTTACGTTTCGTACATCGTCGCGGGATTTATTGCGCGGCCTGATTGGGGCGAGGTGGGAGCCGGACTCGCCTTCCCGGAGGTCGCGTGGGAGGGCTCGTATTTCGCTATGCTCGTTGCGCTCGTCGGGACGACGGTCACGCCGTGGATGCAGTTCTACCTGCAGGCCGCAGTGGTCGAAAAGGGCGTTAAGATCTCCGAATATCGGCTCTCGCGGTGGGACGTCACCATCGGCTCGATCGTCGTGAGCGCCGTCGCCTTTTTCATCGTCGTAGTATGCGGCGCGACGTTGTTCCCGGGGGGGATAGAGGTAACCGACGCCGCCGACGCCGCCCAAGCGCTGCGGCCGCTGGCGGGGCAATACGCCTCGTTCCTCTTCGGCTTCGGCTTACTCAATGCCTCCCTCTTCGCCGCCTCTATCTTGCCGCTCTCGACGGCGTTCTTCATCTCGGAGGCTTTTGGGTGGGAGGCGGGCGTCGATAAGAAGTTCTCCGAGGCGCCGGGTTTTTATTCGTTGTTCACGGTAATTATAGTGGTCGGCGCGCTCGCCGTATTGTGGCCCGGGGCGCCGCTGTTCGCGATAATGTACTGGTCGCAGGTCGTTAACGGCGTCGCGCTCCCCGTCGTCATCCTCTGCATGTTGGTTTTGATAAACGACCGGCGGCTAATGGGCAACTACGTCAATACGCCGCTCCAAAACATATTTTCCGGGGCGACGGCGTTCGTCCTTACGGCGCTGTCGCTGCTCTTGATCGGCATCGCCGTTTTCTAGCCGTGGCCGAGCTGCCGCACACCCTCCCGCGGGAATGGGCGGAGAAGTTTACCGCCGACCCGGCGCGGTGGCTCATGCGGGCGCGGTCGCCGGTGGTCCGGTACCGGGCGGCGGTGGACTTGCTGGGGTGGCCGGCGGAAGCGCCAAAGGCCGCCGCGCTCTGGGAGGTCCGACACACCGACGCCGACGTCGCCGCCGTAACCGCCGCCCAGGGCGACGACGGCTTGTGGCGCGCGCCGGCGGCGTTTTACCTCCGGCAGGAGTCCGTGTTTACGCCGCGCTACCTCGCCTCCGTCTGGCAGTTGCCGTTGTGGGCCGATTTCGGCTTTACGCTGGCCGAGCCGGCCGTAGCCCGCGCGGCGGAGGCGTTCCTGGCGTGCCGGACGGCCGACGGGTCGTTCGAAATGCCGCCGCCTCGGTTGTCCGTTGCGGGTACCGCGTTCGCCGTAAGCGCGCTCGCGGCGCTGGGCGTGCCCCGGGCGGAACTGGCGGGCGCGTGCGCCTGGCTCGCCGCCCGCCAGCGTCCCGACGGCGGGTGGGCGGAGCCGCTCGAAATCGCCGGGGAGGGGGCGCCGAGCCCGGTCGGCACGACGGCGGAGGTAGTGCGGGCGTTGGCTGGAGAGGAGCAGACGGCGGCCGCCGGGAGGCGCTACCTTCTCGGGTGCCTCTTTACCGATTACAACGGAAGATTTGCCGCTTCCGATCGGCCGTGGTACCGCCTCAGTTGGCCGCAGTATCGGTACGACGCGCTGAGCGTGGCGACGGCGCTGGTCGCGGCCGGGGCTTCGCGGGAGGAAGTCGCGCCGTTGGCGGAGGCGGTGCGGGCGCTCCAAACGCGGCGAGGCTTTTGGCGGCAGCAGGTCCCTTTCGGCGAGCAGTGCTGGATAACGCCGGTGCGGGCGGGGCGCGCCTCCCGGTGGGTGACGTACAAGGCGACGTCGTTCCTTCTGTGGTATTACGGCCGGGAGCGCGAAAGGGATTGCGAGGTTAAGTAATATCAATTATAATCGGCGTTTGTAGCGGAGCGTATTATGATAGCGGCGGTTTTGAAATTGATGCGGCCCCGGCAGTGGACGAAGAACCTAATCCTCTTCGTCGCCGTCGTTTTCGCCGGGCGTGCCCTGGTCCTGACAGACGCGTTGAACTCGGTACTCGGATTCGTCCTCTTTTGCTTCCTCTCCAGCAGCGTTTACGTGCTCAACGACGTCGTCGACGCGCCGTACGACCGGCGCCACCCGGTAAAAAAAGACCGGCCGATTGCCTCCGGCCGGATCTCACGGGGCGCCGGCGCGGTCCTATTCGCCGTCTTCGCCGCCGGTTCGTTGGGCCTATCGTTCTGGATGTTGGGCTGGAAATTCGGCGCGTGCGCGGTAACTTATTTCGTACTCAATCTCGGGTATTCGTTCGGTCTGAAGCGCGTCGTCATCGTCGACGTCGTAGTCATCGCGATGGGCTTCGTCGCCCGCGCCGTAGCCGGTATATACGCCATCGTCGCCGAGCCCGGCCAGATCTCGGAATGGCTCCTTATCTGCACTTTCTTCCTCGCGCTTTTTCTGGGGTTTTCGAAACGGCGGGGGGAGATAACGGACCTCTCGGAAAACGCCGTCGCCCACCGGCCGATCCTGGCCTCCTACTCGCCGAAGCTCATCGACGAAATGGTGGGGATAACCACCGCCTCCTCCGTGATGTCGTATTCGCTGTACACCATTTGGCCCGGGACGGTAGCGCGGCTCGGGACCAAGAATATGATCTACACCATCCCGTTCGTCGTATACGGCATTTTCCGATACTTGTATTTAATCCACAAGAAAGGGAAGGGCGCCAGTCCCTCGGCCATTCTAATCGAGGACCGGCCGCTGCAGGGGAATATCCTCCTGTACGTGGCGGCCGTGTTTCTTATCCTGTACGTCTTTAAGTAGGCGCGACTTTACCGATGGCGAAATTTTCCCGCAAAGCGCGGATCCTAGTAGGCCTGGCCGTCAGCTTGGTCTCGGCGGTGGTCCTCGCGTTCATTATAGATTGGCGGGAGTTCGCCGCCTCGCTCGCGCGCGTTAATTACGTTTACTTGATCCCGGCCACGGCCTGCATCTTGGGGTCCTACTACTGTCGGGCCCTCCAGTGGCGTTACGTTTTGGGCAACGTGCGGCGGCTGCCGTCCTACCCGCTATTCCGGATAACGATGATCGGCTTTTTCGCCAACGCGATCTTGCCGGCCCGGCTCGGCGAGGTCGTCCGGGCCTATATTCTGGCCCGCAAAAACCACTTATCGAAGGGGACGGCGTTCGGGTCGGTAATCGTAACGCGCCTGTTGGACGGCGCGATTCTGTTTTTAATCCTGGGCGGGTTGGCGATCCTGATCCCCGCTAAGATCGCGGGCGTAAAGGCCGGCGGCACGACGGGGTTTCTGATCTATTTCGCCCTTGTCAGCTTTTTCGTTTTATTTTATTTTAATCGGGAGGCGGCGACCTCCATCTTGAAGTTCCTGTTCGCCCGCTTCTCGAAACGGCTAACGGTGAAAATCGTCCGGTCGTTGGACAAGTTTATCCGGGGTTTCAGCTGCTTCCGGAGTCCGGCGGACCTCGGTAAGGCGTTTTTATATTCCGGCGCGATATGGTTGCTCGTAGCCCTCTCGTACTACTTCGTCAACCTCGGATTCAAGTTCACGGCGGCGCTGCCGCTGTACGCGCCGTTAATGCTGGTCGCGATCGTTAGTCTGGCGATATCCATACCGTCTTCGCCCGGGTTTATCGGAACCATGGAACTCGGCATTATAGCGGCCCTACACCTGATCGAGCCGGACCTAACGCGGAACGAGGCGTTGTCGTACGCGATCGTCGTCCACGTCGTCCAGGTCTTGCCCGCGATCATTATCGGCTTATTCTACTCGTGGACCGAGCACCTTACGATCGCCGACTTCACCAAAGCGGAGGAAATAAAGACGTAGGCCGCGCCATTTCGTAGGGAGAAAGCTATGGCCATGAGTTACGCCGAACGCCGCACGTACCCGCGCGCCGCCATCGACTACCGGGGCGTTTTGGAAACGGCGCATGGCGACAAGATCAACCTGCGCGCGCGCAACATATCGGGCTCCGGGATTTATTTCGATACCGAGAAACGCCTTACCGAGTTTATCGAGGTATCGCTTACGGTCGTGCTGCCGCCGGTGGGAGGCGAGCCGGAACTCACCTTCCGCTGCGACGGTATAATCGTCCGCGTTATCGACAACGCCGGCGAGGGGGACTGGCCGTTCGGCGCCGCGGTCCACTTCACCGACATCCGCGATTACCATCGCCATGCGGTTTGCGGGTACGTCGCCGCCGTCTTGGCCGAGAAGACGAAGCAATGGGAGGAGCGGAACGGCCGTCTCCCGAAATGTTAACGGCGCCGGCGGCGAAAAGGCGAGCGGGCGGCGAGCTGGAGTGAGTACGATCCTCCGATACGGTCGGTGGGTAGCGACGGCTGCGGCGCTGGCCGGTTTAGCTTGTAGTTTCACACGCCGCTACCCCGATACTACTAAGCGGCCCGGCGGATACCGGGAAGTGGGGGCGGCCTCCTACTACGGCCGGGAATTCCACGGCCGCGCGACCGCCTCCGGCGAAAAGTTTGACATGAACGCGCTCACGGCGGCGCATAAAACGCTGCCGTTCGGTACGCGGGTGCGCGTTACCAATTTGGCGAATGACAAGAGCGTCGTCGTGCGGGTAAACGACCGCGGGCCGTTCGTCGAGGGGAGAATAATCGATCTCTCGTACGCGGCCGCCAAGAAGATCGGCATGGTGGAGGCGGGGGTCGTCCGCGTCGAGATCGTCGTCGTAAAATAAACTCTAGGGCGTGGTGACCAACGCCGTCGCCAGCTCGGCCAATTTCCCGAGCGCAGCGACGGCGATTCGTTCTTCGGTCGTGTGGGGTTTTTCCATACCGCACCCCATCACGAGGGAGGGGATGCCGCGGGCGTTGAAGACGTTGGCGTCCGAGCCGCCGCCTCCGGCTACGTGGTGCGGCTCCAAGCCTACGGCCTGCGACGCTCGGTCGAACAGCGCTACCGGCTCCGAGTCCTCGGCGAGGCGGTACGAGCGGTACGCCTCCTCCCACGCCAGGTCCACCTCGCCGCCGAAATCGGCGGCGGCTTTTTTTATAGCGGCGGTAAGGTGTTCTTTGTGCGCGACCAGTTTGGAGGCGTCGTGCGAACGGATCTCGCCGCTAATTTCCGCGCTTTCGGGAACGACGTTTATGGCGCGGCCGCCGGAGATCAGGCCGACGTTGGCGGTCGTTTCATGGTCCACGCGGCCCAGCCGCATCCCGGCGATAGCCGCCGAGGCCATCTGGATGGCGTTGACGCCCTTTTCCGGCTCGATGCCGGCGTGGGCGGCGCGGCCCCGGAAGGTGGCCCGTACGATTTCGGAGGCGGGCGCCGCGGTGACCGCGTACCCCGGAGGTTCGGAGGCGTCGAGTACGAAACCCCGCCGGGCCGAGATCGCCCCGTAATCGGCGTGCTTGGCGCCCTGCAAGCCGATCTCTTCCGCGACGGTGAGGAGAATCTCTAGCGGCCGGGCTTGCGGGAGGCGGGGCGCTAGCAGCGCAAGCTCGATCAAAACCGCCGTCGCCGCCCGGTCGTCCGCTCCCAGAATGGTGTCGCCGCGGCTCGTTACGTAGCCGTTCTTTACGCGGGGTTTGACGCCGGCGCACGGCTCTACCGTGTCCAGGTGCGCGCTGAGAAGAAGAGGGTCGCCGGTACCTTCCGTCCGGATGAGGAGGTTCCCCGCGTCGCCGTCGATCAGGTCGGCGGCGTTATCCTCCACGACGGTAGCCGCGCCGGCGAGGCGGTCGCAGACGTAATCGGCCACGTCCCGCTCCCGCTTGCCCGGGCCGTAGATGACGACGAGTTCCTTGAACGTCCGGAGTAGTTTCCGGGGGTTGATTTTGGCCGCCACGGGAAGCCGTTAATCCTCGTCCCACGCGGCGACGACCGCCGGCCCCGCGAACCCGCCGAGGGTCTGAACGAGCTGACCCGAGGTATCGTAGATACGGACGTTGCCGCCGCCCATTTCGGCTACGTAAACCCGGCCGTTTTTCTCGTCCGCGAAGACGTCCTCCGGCCGGGCCAAGCCGGGAACGACGAACTTCGCGACGGCGCGGTAATTACCGTGCGTCCCCGTTAGTGCTCGAGGGAGAGCGACCAGAACGCCGCTCGCCGTATCGACGACGTAGACTGAGCCCGCCGTGTCGTCCACGGCCACCGCTACCGGTTCGTCGAACCCGCCCACGGCGGCGACTTCCGCGGCATCGGAAGAGAGTTTCACGACGCGCCCCTCGAGGCGGCTGGAAACCCACGCCCGGCCGTTAGCTTCGGCGGCCACGGCCCACGGGTTCTCCATCCCCGTATACCGACCGACCTCGACGTTGCGGACCGCGACGGTGCCTCTCGCGGTGGAGGCGATTTTAACGACGGCGTCGTTTCCCTCGTCGGCTACCCAAACGTCGCCGGCGGTCGGGCCTACGGCGAGGCCCCGCGGGTATTGAAATCCCGTAACCCGAGCGAGGACGGAACCGTCGGGGCCGAGGCGGAGGACGCGATTATTCCCTCGATCCGAGACCCAACATTCCCCGGAGGCCTGACCGACCGCCAACGCCGCCGGATTAAGCACTAAAAATCCTTGTTCCGATCCCGGCGTCGCGAATATCGGGTCGCCGTTCGCGTTGAACTTCCGGATCCGATTGGTGTAGAAGTCGCACACCCACGTGTCGCCGTTGGCGAGGTAGATGCCGATGGCGTTCGGTTTGCTGAACATCGGCGGCCCGCCGACGTGTTTAAGACGGGCCCCCGCCATGTCGTATATTTCCACTTCCTTGTCCGGTTGGTCGGCCACCCATATGCGCATGCCGGTTATGGGGGGGCCGTTTCCTTCCGTGTCCGAGTCGCAAGCCGCCAACGCCAACGCGACGGCCGCGGCGGCGATTAACAAAAAATACTTCCTCATTGCCATGTCTTCTCACCCTTTGCGCGAGGAGGTCCCCCCGCCAGTTCCAGGTTTCAAGTGCGTCTCGTTACGGCGCCGACCGTAACCGTAAGTAGGATACTATATTTAACGTCGTTTTACAATAACGGCCCTCAGCGGCGCTCGGCGCCCGGCACCCGGACGCCCGCGAAGATAATCGCCGCGACGACCTCCAACGCCGCCAACGAGGCCACGGCCAAGCGGTATTTGCCGACCGGCCAAGCGGCGGCGAGGTAAATTATCCCCCCCCACAGGAGCGGCCCGACGGTAGCCGCTACGCGGCTTGAGAGCGAGTACAGGCCAAAGAATTCCCCCTGTTCTTCCTCTGCCACCAGGCTGGCCAGGAACGGCCGGGCGGCGGTCCAAGTAAACCCCAGGCCCACGCCGACGAGACATCCCCCCACCCAGAAGAGCGCGGGATGTTGGGCGACGGCGATTAGGACGAACGTCCCGGCCCACCCCAGCGCCGTAACGACCGTCGTCCGCCGGGGCCCCCAGCGGTCCGTAACGAACCCCGCCGCGGCGGCGCCGACGACGGCGAACGTGGTAGCGACCAGGAAGAGCGGGATTTTGGCCGAGTCCGGCATGCCGAAGACGACGTGGGCGTAGACCGCCATAAACACGATGGCCGTAGCGACCGGGTCCTGCAGGAACAGGTTGCCTATCAGGAATCGGAAGACGTGGGGGCGCCGCCTCGCCTCCCGGAACGTACGAGCGATTTTCCGCAGCCCCCACCACGGCGACCTCGCCTCCGCTCCCTCCCGCGATTCCTTCAACGCCAGGAACGTCGGGAGCGAGAACGCCAGGAAGAACAGCGCCGTGGGGATAAAAGCGGAGGCGCGGCCGGCCGGGAATCCGGGCACCCATCCCTGGACAAAGGGCCATACTAACAGGAGCCCGGCGATCGCGCCGACGTAACCCAGGGCCGTTCCCAGGCCGGATACGCGGCCGGTTTGCCCGGGAGGGGAGGCGGTCCGGAGTAGCGCGTTGTAGAAGGTCTGGCCGCCGATGTAGAAATAGTTGGCGAGGCCGAACGCCGCCAACGCTATGATGCCCGGAAGGTAATCGCCGCGGACCCAGAAGGCGACGTTGCCCAGCGCGAGCGTAAACGCCACGCACGCTGCGGTGTAAACCAGCAAGCAGCGGAGGCGGTTCTTGCGCGCGTCGGCCAGCGCGCCCAGGGCGGGCATCGTTAGGCCGACGGCGATCATGGAGGCGGAGTAGGCGACGCTGTACGAGATGTCTTCGAAGCCCAGGTCGACGATGATCCACTGCGCGAAGTACATCGTAATGATATTCATCGAGAAGATGGTATTCGCGAAGTCGTACGCCGCCCACGCCCACGCCCGCCCGGGGAGGGTGAGATATAGCCCGGCTTTGATGCGTCGTCCGATCATTTCGATTTGAAATCGAGGCCCGCCTAAACCGGCGGATCGCGGAAAACGACCTCGCCTCCGGCCACCGTGAGCCACGCCCGCGCCGGCCCCCAGTCGTAGAAGAGCTCGTTTACGTCGCCGACGTCAAAGACGGCGACGTCCGCGGCCTTGCCCGCCTCCAGCGAACCGACGTGGTCCGCCAGCCCCAACGAGTACGCGGCGTTAATCGTAACCGCGTGGAGCATCTCCGCCGGCCGGAGCCGAAGGTACGTCGCCGCCGGCGTTAGAATCGTGCGAAGCGAGGCCGCGTGGCACGACCCGGGGTTGTGGTCGCTCCCGACCGCTATCAGCGCGCCGGCCTCCACGAGTTTCCGCGCCGGCGCGAAGTGTCCCGACCCCAAGAATATCGTCGTTCCGGGGAGGAGCCCGGCCACCGTATTCGACGCCGCCAGCGCGCGGACGCCGGCGTCGGTGACGACGGCGAGGTGGTCGACCGCGGCCGCTCCCAGCTCGACCGCCAGCTCCGTACCGCCCAGCGCCTCGAACTCGTCGGCGTGGAGCCGGAGTTCCAGGCCGGCCTCCCGGGAGGCGCGAAGGAGAGTTTCCGTTTCCTCGCGGGAGAAGGCGCCGCGGTCGCAGAAAACGTCGGCGTAGCGGGCCAGGCCGGAGGCGGCCACGGCCGGCGTCATCTCCTCCGCCACGAGGCGGACGAACTCCTCGCGGCGTGAGGCATACTCCGGCGGAAGGGCGTGCGCCCCCAAGAACGTGGGTACTACCCGAAGCGGCGTCTCCTTATCCAAGCGCGCGGCCACGCGAAGCATTTTGAGTTCGGCCTCGGTCGTCAGGCCGTAGCCGCTCTTAACCTCCGCCGTCGTTGTGCCGTGACGCAGCATCACCTTCGCCCTCCGGCGCGCGGAGGCGAATAGGTCCTCCTCGGTAGCTTGCTGCGTATGCCGGACGGAGGTGTGGATCCCGCCCCCGGCCTCGAAGATCTCGAGGTAGGAGGCGCCGCCGAGCCGTTGCTCGTATTCGTCGGCCCGCGAGCCGCCGTAGACGAGGTGGGTGTGGCAATCTACCAAGCCGGGAGTGACGAGCCGGCCGCCGCAATCGACGGCGTCGCAGTCGTCGCCGGCGAGCCCGGCGAGATCGGCGCGCGCTCCCACGGCGATAATTAACCCCTCTCGCATTAATACGGCGTCGCCGTCGGCTACGGTTTTTTCGGCCAGCGCGGCGCGGCGCCGCGGCCCTCCGGCGGCGGTGAAGATCTGGCCGGCGTTATAAAGTAGTAATTCGGCCATATTCGTTCCGCTAAAAGTGGGGATTCCCATTCTCGATCAGGAGGTCGCCGCCGTCCGTCACCAGCGTGGGGGCCCGGATGACGCCGTCGACGTGGATCGCGACGTCGTTGTCGCCGCCGAAGCCGACGTTATTTCCGAACGCGAGGTGGACCGTTCCGAGAACCTTTTCGTCTTCCAGGACGACGCCCCGGACTTCCGCCTCCGGGTGCGTCCCCACCCCGAGCTCGGCGAGCACTTTTCCGCCGTCCCCGAACGGCTCTAGCATCCGGGACAGCGCCTCCGCCTCCGCCCCTCCCGCAATAGAGGTGGCGAGGCCGTCTTCGAATTCAACCGTTATGGGGGCCGACAGCAGGCCGACGCCCGCGAAAGAGCCGTCGAAGACGGCGACCCCCGTACTACCCGCCAGGACCGGGCCACCGCAAGCCTCGCCGGCGGGGAGATTGCCGAAGTCGCCCGGTTGGTGGTACAGGCCCGTGTCGGCGGAGAACTCGACGCCGGCGGCGTTAATCGTCATGTCGGTTCCGCTCTCGGAGGTAAGTCGGAATGAATCCACCTCCCGAAGCCGCTCCGCCAGTACCCGCGTGCGCGCGGCAACGTCGCGGTAATCGACGGCCATGGTCCGCACCATTATGTCTTCCGTAATCCCGGGGAGGGAGGCGGCTCGCGCGCCGGCCCGGCTCGCGGCCTTACGGGCGCGCGTATGGGAGAGCGAAAAATGCGTGGCGAGGAGGAGCAGGGCGCTGTCGCGCATAAGCGCCGCGACCGGCGCCGGCGGTTCCTCGCCGTTTACCTCTCGCGGGCGCATAACGGCCAGCACCGGTTCGGCGTCCAGCTCGTGGGCCGCGTGAGCGAGGGCCTCTCCCACGGCGCGCGTTAGGTCGTCGGTCACTACCGCGACGACCTCGCCGGATCGGACGTTCATGCAATCGGCCAGCGTATGGCGCGCGGCCGTTTGCAAATCTTCGTGGGGCATAACGGTACTCCTCCCGCGGCTACATATATCCCAGGCTGCGCAATTTCTCTTTGGTTTCGGCGTCGGCGGCGTCGGCGGAGGCGAGGGGCGGTTGGGCGGCGAAATAGGCGACGAGGCGCCGGCGGAGGTCGTCGACGATTCGGGGTTGGGAAGAGGCAAGGTTTTCGGTTTCGGCCGGGTCGGCGAGGAGGTCGTATAACTCAACGTCGCCCGTCCGCGGCTCGAGTATGAGTTTGAACAACCGCTTCTCCTCGCCGCCGGCCGCGACGATCATCTGATAATGGAGGTCGCCTTCCCACGATTCGCCGTAGACCTCGTTTCGCTCTAACTTCGAGTAATCCGGCCGTTTGGCGTTTGAGCCTAGAGTCCGTAGTATAAACCCGTGGAGCGCCCCCAGGGGGAGCGGTTTCGTCACGTCGACTGCCGGTTCGCCGAAGAGGGACCTCATGCACGGGCACGGCGCGGAAGGCGGGGCGGCGACGATCAACGGGAGGCGCATAGACGGTTCGTATACGTACCGGCCGTGGTCGTAGTAGTAGTCGTGTTCGCCCAGACTCTCGCCGTGGTCCGCGACGGCGACGACGAAGGTGTTATCGCGGAGCCCCGCTTGGTCCAGCGCCCCCAGCAGGCGGCCGATCTCGGCGTCCATAAACGCCACCTCGCCCTCGTACCGGCGGACGTGCGGGTCGGCCGCGTTCGAAACGTCGCGGAAGGCGGGAGGGGGATCGTACGGCGTATGGGGGTCGAAGTAGTGGACCCACAGGAAGAACGGCCGGTTCTCCTCGGCGGCGAGCCAGGCGACGGCGCGGTCCGTAACCTCGTCGGCGGGACGCTGGAGGCGCGCTTTGACGTCGACGAGACCCAACGAGCCGGCGAGGCGGGCCCAAGTCAAGCGGGTGGCAGCGCCGGCCACCGCGAAATCGTCGTCGAAGTACTCGAACCCGCGCCCGAAGCCGAGCTTGGAGGAGACGGGGAACGCGGCGACGACGGCGCCGGTCCGGTAACCCTGCGCTCGCAGCGTTTCCGCCAGCGTCGGTGCCTTGGCCTGAAGCGGCATCCCGTTTTGGACGACGCCCAGTTCGCGGGGCGTCCGGCCGGTGAGGAGCGTGGCGTGGCTCGGGCCCGTAAGCGGCATGGGGCAGTAGGCGTGGCGGAAAACGCGGCTGCGGGCGGCGAGCGCGTCGAGGTGGGGCGTAAGGCCGGGCGGCCCGCCGTACGCGCCCAGGCGGTCGGCGCGCGTCGTGTCCATAGTTATTAGGAGCAGATTGGCGGCGCCGGGGGGCGGTTCGGCCGCGGGGGGCTCGAGGCGGCGGCTCCCGCCCGCGGCGCCTATGGCGGCGGCGACGGCACCGACGGCCAGCGACAGCGATATCACGGCTGCAGCCCCGAATCCGAAGCGTAGTCGCGGCCCGAAACGGACGAACGCCCAGGCGAGTACAAGTAGCGCGACGTCGACGGCCAGGCTAAGCGGGTGCAGCTTTCCCGGGAGTACGTTTACGTTGAGGTAATAACCCGCGTAGAAAACGAGAGCGGCCGCGACGGCGATAACCGGGCCGACGGTCCGCTCGCCGCAGAGGAAGCGGCCCGGCCGCGTTCGACGGAATAACGCGAACGCCGTAGCGGCGAGTCCCGCCGCCGCGGCGCCGAGGCCTAAACCGAGGAGGACGAGGAGGGCGGCGCCCCGGGCGGAGGTCGTAAGTTCGGCGTCGAACGCGACCAACGCGGCCGCCTCCCACGCGCCGATAAGGCCCCCTGTTAAGGAGGCCCCGGTCAAGAAACCTACGATCGGAATTTTCCGTCCGGTCAAAGTCTCGTTACCCGAACTCGACGTAGAACTCCGTGGTCGTTTTGATGAGGGCGTCGAGCGAGGCTTGCCGCGTTTGGGGATCCGGCGCCTCGGCGAACTCCTCGACGCTGTCGTATACTTTGTCCTTCAGGTCGTCGAACTCGTCTTCGCGGCCGGCCGCCGACGGCGGCATCATCGACCCGAAGAAGTTTTTCTGGGCCTCGCGCATATTCGGCATGATGTGCTTCATATCGTTGAAGCGTTTTTCCCGGAACGCGAGGGCCATCTCGTCGGAGATAATGAGCAACCGCACGGCCTCGTCGCCGGCGGTATTAATGTCGTTTTTCTCGTGGAGGTCCAGGAAGGATTTCTGCGCCTCCAGGATGCTGGCCTGGGCGGCGGCGAAGTCCTCGCCCTCGGCCTGGCTTTTAATGTCGCCCATCAGCTTCGTGAGCGTCGTTATCCGGTTGGGCCAATCGTTGTCGCCCGCGAAGCGCTCCGGCGGTTCGTCGGGCCAGGCGCTTTTAACCTCTTCGAAGGCCGCCTCCGCCTCCGCCGCGGTTTCCGCGGCTTTCGCCGAAACCGGCGTCAGCGATACGAACCGAATCGCCTCCCGGAAAGCGTCGTAACCCTCGTCGAATTTGGCGATGTCGCCTTCGGCCGGCGTCTCGCCCGTTTCCGGCCCGTCCGTCGGTTTTTTCTTGCACCCGAAGCAAACCGCCATTAAGGCCACCAGGCCGAGGCAAAGTATAAGCCTTTTCATTTCTTCCTCCTGCTCGGCTTTGCGTAGGATGAATAAAGCCGTTGGTTTTTGCGGAAATTTAACACTTAACCCGTTTGACTGTCAAGGAAATCGTAGAGGCGAGTGGCCGCCTCCGCCGGCGCAATCTCGGCCAGGCACCGGCGATGGTCGCAGCGCGGGAAGTAGCCGTCTTTGTAGCACGGCGCGCACTCTATTTCTCGGGATAGGACGAGAGCGGGGGTCTTCCACGGGCCGTTTAGTTTCGGGTCCGTGGGGCCGAAGAAAGCTACGGTGGGAACGCCGGCCGCGGCGGCGAGGTGCATCGGCGCGGAGTCGTTGCCGACGAACGCCGCGGCGCGCTGCAACAACAGATAGAGCGCGCCGAGCGAGGTCTTGCCGGTAAGGTCCCACGCGCCGACGGCGGCGGCCAGGCGAGCGTTGGCCTCCCCTTCCGAGGGGCCGCCAACGACGAGGAGGTCGAAGTCCGCCTTTAACCGCGTGCACAGTTCGCGGTAATGTTCCTCCGGCCACCGCTTAATCTCCATCCTCGTCTTGGGATTGATCCCCCCGCCCGGCGCGACCACTATAACCGGCCGGCCGTCGAACGGCGGCTGCGTCAGGAAATGCGCGGCCTCGGCTTGCGCCTCTGCGCCCGGCGTAACGAGCAACGGCCCCGGCTCGCCGGCGGCGCCGCAGGCCCGGGCGAGCTCGAAATATTCCTCAACCTGGTGGGCCTCCGGCGGCAGCGGCACCTTTACCGTATGGGCGAAGCCGTCGCCGTTGCGGTCGAAGCCGAGGCAGTGCGGGATTTTCGTCCACGCGACGAACGCGGAAAATTCCCACGCGTGGTGGAAGACGACGGCGAGGTCGAACGATTCCTCGGCCAAGCGCCGCCGGAGCCGCCGCAGTTTACCAGGGCGGGGGCGTACGAAAATCCCCTCCGGTACGGTCAGGACGTCGTCGAAGAAGGGGGCGGAGGAGGCGAGAGGCGAGAGAGCTACGCCCGTCAGGAGGGTGAGGTGGGCGTCCCGGTACAACTCCCGGAGAGCGGCGAACGCCGGCGTCGCCATCACGTACTCGCCGATCGCCCACATTTTGACGATTACAATTTTCCGGATCGCCTCGGGCGGAGGGAGGGGCGCGGCGCGCGGCTGCAAGATTACCCGGGCCGCGGCGCGGGCTACGGCGCGGTACGCCCTCTTGAATATGTTCTTCCTTTTGGCCACTCGTTTTCGCCGCGCAGGGTTACGGGTTTTTATAGCGCCATACGGTCACGCCTCGCCGGCTTTCGACCGCCTCGAAATGCCGGTCGATAACGGGGCGCAATTCCTGCGGCGTATCCACCCCGTCCAATACGGTTCTTACCTCGCCGGCGGCGAGGCGCGCGGCCGTCTCCTCGTACGTCGCGAGGTGGTACCGGCGCCGCTCGGCGGCCGAGAGCCGCTCGCCGATACGGTGCGTGAAGTAGCCGAGTTCCCAGTCGGCCATCAGGCGGCGCTGCGCGAGGGCGGCGTAGCCGGGCCAGGCAGTAAAGACAGTTTCATCGGCGGCGGAATTCTCGGCCAACAGCCGCGAGGCGGCGTAGACCTCCGCCGGGCCTACCAGCTTTTTGTGCGCGCGGTCGAATGCGACTTTGGCCGCCGGCCGTGCCGCGCCGAGGAGGGCGGCGACGGCAACCAAGAATACCGCTATCCATTTGCGTTTCCGGTACAACGCCGCGGCGCCCGCGCCCGCGGCCGGCGCGAAGGCCGCCACCGCCGGGACGAAGTATTGTTGCTGGCTCGTCCCGGGAGCGAAATTCGCGAGGAGGATTAGCGCCCCGGCCGCCACCGGGAATACCCAGATCCGACCGTTTCCGGCCGCTAACGCGACTACGGCAAGCCCGGCCAGTATCGCCGGATCCGGCGGCAGCAGGAGGCTGAGGGCCGCGGCGCCCCGCCCGGCGGCCGGCGCCTCCAGGAATAGGCGGTGGATTCCCCACACGTTGAAGGCGAACGCCTCGCCGGCGGCGGCGCGAAAATACAAGAGGAGAGGCATAACGGCCAGGAAACCTAAGCACGTGGCGACTTCGAGGCGGAGGCGTTTTCCCGGCCGGCCGGGTACGGCGAACCAGACCCCGAGTATCGTTGCGCCGAGCGTTACCGCTACCGTCAGCCGCGCCATCGTTGCGACGCCGAGAAGGGCGCCGACGGCCGCGGCGCGGACCCACCCGATCGTCTCTGCTCGCCCCGGCCAGATCCAGACGGCCACTGCCGCCGCCAGCGGCGCGACGGCCGGCGCGTACGCCTTCGCCGGAACGAGCCACGTCAACGCGAGCGAGGAGGAGGTGAACAGGACGGCCGTAGCTATCCCGGCTTCGCGGCCGGAGCGCCTCGCCGCCGCGACGCCCAATAACGCGGCGGCGCCGAGGAATAGCGCGACGTTCAATGCGCGCGCGCCGTACAGCGACGGCCCGAATAACTTCACGCTGGCGGCGTAGTACAGCGGCGCGAGCGGCAAATGGGGCAGTGCGAAGTCGCGATAGGGAAGTTCGCCGGAGGCGAGGCGCCACGCCGTATAGAGCCAAAACCCCTCGTCGCGGTCAATCGGCCGGTACCAAATTTGGAGAACGGCCAACGCGGCGAGGACGGCCAATACGAATACTACCGCTATCTTTTTTAGCGTCAAAGGTTTACGGTCTCCGTTGCGGGATAATAATATAGCCGCGAGGCGGGGTCAAGGGCGGCGGCGCGGTCTTGAAATCGTTTGCGCGGCCGGCCCGGATTTGGTATATTGGCCGCGGGGCGAAAGTCGCGATGGTCGAGAGGTTTTTCCATATAAAAGAACGCGGCTCTACCGTCCGCCGCGAGGTATTGGGCGGCGTCGTCACTTTCATGACGATGTCGTATATTATTTTCGTCAACCCCGCCATTCTGAGCGCGGCGGGATTGGACTTCGGCGGCGCGCTCGTCGCGACTTGTATAGCGGCGGCGACGGGGACACTCCTCCTAGGCCTGCTCGCCAACTATCCCATCGCCCAGGCGCCGGGGATGGGGCTCAACGCGTACTTCGCCTACACAGTCGTGCTGATGATGGGCGTCCCGTGGCGCACCGCGCTCGGCGCCGTCTTCATCTCCGGCCTCCTGTTTATAATTTTGACGTTATGCCGCGTTCGTTCGCTTATCGTCGACGCGTTACCGCCGTCGGTGCGGAAGGCGATCGCCGCCGGCATCGGCCTCTTCATCGCCTTCATCGGCTTAGAGAAAGCCGGGTTCGTAGCTTTAAACCAGGCGACCTTCGTAACCCTCGGCGACGTAACGCACCCGGCGGCGCTGCTGGCCGTCTTCGGCCTGCTCGTCACGGTTGTCATGCTGGTCCTCCGGTGGCGGGGGGCGCTGTTGTGGGGAATGCTGCTGACGGCCGTCGCGGCGGTCGTCTTCGGCCACGTAAAATATACGGGTATAATTTCTGCGCCGGAAAGTATAGCTCCGGTTTTCGTGGGGCCGCTCCGCCACCTCGTCGAGGTCGGGCCGCTTCCCACGCCGAATCTCTTCCTCGAGATGGACGTCGCCGCCGCGTTCCGCCTCGGCATCTTGAACGTCATTTTCGTCTTCCTCTTCATCGACATGTTCGACACGTTGGGGACGTTCCTGGGCGTCGCGCAGCACGGCAAATTCCTCGACGCGAAAGGCAACATGCCCCGTATCAACCGCGCGCTTATATCGGACGGCGTCGCGACGTCAGTGGGCGCGGCGTTCGGAACCTCCACGACTACCTCCTACATCGAGTCGGCGGCGGGGATCGCCGCCGGCGCCCGGACCGGCCTGGCCAACGTCGTCACGGCGGTTTTGTTCCTGGTCGCGCCGCTATTCCTCCCGCTGGCGAAGATGATCGGCGGCGGGGTCATGGTGACGCAGGCGATGCCGGTGGAGGGCATCCTCGGCGGCGAGGCTGTCGGCGGCCTGCTGGAGATGACGCGGTTCCTCCAGCCTATCACCGCGCCGGCCCTCATAATCGTCGGTTCGTTTATGCTTACGGGGCTCCGCGATATCAAATGGTCCGAGCCGGTGGAGTCGATCCCGGCGTTCTTGACGTTAATCGCGATCCCGCTGACCTTCTCGATCGCTAACGGAATTACGCTCGGCTTCATCTCGTACCCGATCGTAATGATTTTCGCGCGGCGGTGGCGGGAGGTAAGCCCGCTCGCGTACATACTCGCCGTATTGTTCGTCGTGCGGTTAATCTTCCTCGCGGCCTGAGTCCCGCGGGGCCGCCCTTATGACTAATAATAATTCGAGACCTCGTGAACGGTATTACGTCGCCGCGGCCGTCGCGCTCGCGGCGTTCGTCATCTACGCCAAGACGCTGTGCGGCGACATCTTCTGGCAAGACTCGGGCCTATTCAACCGTTCGGTGGGTATGCTCGGGAGCGGCGTACCGCCGGGGTTCCCGGGGTGGCATCTGGCCTGTTACCTCTTCACGATGTTGCCCGGGATAACGCCGCTCGTGGGGATGAACTTGTTCTCGGCTTTGCCCGGCGCGGCGACGGCATTTCTGATCGTCCTCTTGGTGTATGAGTTGGCGGGAGAGGGCGTCGCGACGGCGGCCGGCGGCGCCGTGGCCGCGCTTGCGTACTCGGTCGGGCCGACGGTATGGCTCCAGTCGACGACGTGCGAGGTATATACGCTGAACATGGCGCTTACGGCCGCGACCATGCTGGCGCTGTTCGCGTGGCGGCGACGGGCCGAGACGCGGTGGTTTTACCTGGCGGCGTTCTTGTACGGTCTGGCGTGCACCAACCATCCCCAGCAAGCGGTGCTGTTGATCCCGTACGTCGCGTTCGTCCTGTGGTACCGCCGGCAGGCCGGCCTGGCCCCGCGCGACTTTTTCCTGGGGGCTGCGCTCTGGTTGGGGGCGATGTCGGTTTACCTGTATTTACCGCTGCGGTCGGCGGCCGGCGTGGAGCAAAACTGGGGGAACCCGCGGACGTTGTACGGTTTGTATTTCCATTTGACGTGCAAGGAATTCCAACACCAGATGTTCAGCGCGCCGGCGGCGGTCGTAGCCTGGCGGACTAAGACCGCGGCGTGGCTGTACTTGGACCAATTCTGGTGGGTTGGGCTCGGCGCCGCGGCGGTGGGGGCCGTCCGGCTGGCGTGGCGGCGGCGGCTCGATTTCTTATATCTCGTACTCATCGCCTTCTT
Source organism: Candidatus Coatesiibacteriota bacterium (assembly GCA_020356085.1). Classification (GTDB taxonomy): domain Bacteria; phylum RBG-13-66-14; class B26-G2; order WVWN01; family WVWN01; genus WVWN01. Next base: position 1,378,819 of record CP070633.1, read on the forward strand.
CACGCTTATCCTGACGGTCAACTACCCCTCGTTCGGCTTCCGGGCGTGGTATTTCCCGTTCTACATGTTGACGGCCATATGTGCCGGCGTGGCGGTCGCGTGGGTGGGCGGCCTTCTAGCGCGGTGGCGTTCCGCGGCGGCGTACCTCTTGGCGCTCGCGGCCGTCGCGACCGTAATCTTCCCGGTAGTCTCACGCTTCTACCAAGCGGACCGTACCTATTACCCTTACGTCCGCGACCTCGGGGCCAATTACCTCCGCCCGGTCGGTTACCGCGACTACCTCTTCCTGGGTCAGGAGAACTCCTCCCCCACCACCGGCATCGAGGCGATTACGACGTTGGAGTACGCCCGGCCGGACATCTTCTACGTCGACATTACCGGCAACGCCAACTACTTCGACGTCTTCGATTTCGGCAGCGAAGACATGACGCACGCTCCGACCGAGGCTATTGGCGTTTACTACTATAGAATTATTTCCGCGGTGATATCCAACCCGCGGTACGACTATTACTTTTTATACCCCCACGAGTATATCGAGGCGTGGGGGTACCGCATGGTCCGCGACGGGACCGTCTACCGTGTGGTCCGCGGGTGGGGAGGCGTTCCCCGCGCGGACGTCGTCGCGCGGTTCGAATTGCGGGGCGTCGAACCGACGCGGGAGTATTGGGACCATTGGACGCGAGGTACCGTTGGAACGTTCTTATACGAGCTACAACAATTCTACGAACCGTGGGATTCGGGGCGGGCGGAAGAGTATTTCGCCTCGGCCGAGCGGATAGGGCGGCGGGCTCATTCAGTACAGCATAATTTGGGCACCGTGTTCTACTTGCGGCGGGAGTACGAGCAGGCCGTCCCGTATTTCGAACGGGCCGTGGTTCTAGACCCAACTTCCTCCTTCACGCGGTATCTACTGGCGGATTGCTACGAGCAGACCGGGCGGCGGGAGGAATCGCGGGTCGAGCTGGAGGAGGCGCTCCGCTACCAGCCCGATTATAAGCCCGCGCTCGTCGCCTTCGATACCGGCAGTTTCGTGACGTGGTGAGGCGGGCTCACAAAGGGCAGGTATTTTTAGTCGATAACGAATACCTGCGGCGAGTGGCGGAGACGGCCCAGATCGCGCCGACCGAGGTCGTGCTCGAGATAGGGATGGGGCGGGGGGAGCTAACCCAGCACCTCGTCCGCCGCGCCCACGAGGTCGTCGCGGTCGAGGTGGAGGAGCGGTTCGTCGACGCCGCCGCGCGCGATTTCGTCTCCTACGACAACTTGACGGTCGTGCACGCCGATATCCTGGAGGTAGCGTGGGAGGATCTGGTCCCCGCGCGTAGCCCTCTCGTCGTCGTGGGCAACCTCCCGTTCTATATCACCGGCCCGATCCTGAGGCTCTTAACCGAACATCGCGCCCAGATCCTCCGGTGGTCGCTCCTGCTGCAGCGGGAGGTCGCCGTACGGATCTGCGCCTCTCCCGGGGGCCGCGAGTACGGCGCGCTCTCCGTGAAAATGCAAATCTGGGGCGAGCCCTACCTCGCGTTCGTCGTCCCGGCGGAGGCGTTCGATCCGCGGCCGGGAGTCGACGCCGCGCTGGTTACCTATCGTTACGCCGAAGCGCCTCCCGTGAGTTGGGATTCGGCTGGGTTGTTCGATAATTTCGTAGATTTTATCTTCGGGGCGCGGCGCAAGAAAATTGGGAACCGGGTAGCCACCCTACTCGGCGGCGCCCTCTCGGCCCGGGAAATACAGGCCCGGCTGGAGGAGGTCGGCGGGGAGGCGGGGGCGCGGCCGGAACGTTTCTCGCCGGCCCAATTCGCGACTTTATTCCAACTCCTGCGGCCGTACTTGGAGGCCGACGTCCAGGGGGTATAAGATGGTTCGTCCACGCCGCGCGATCCTGATTATGGCCGGCGGCCGAGGTACGAGGCTCTGGCCGTTGTCCCGCCGCGACCGCCCCAAGCAGTTCCTCTCGCTGGTTACGGACCGTACGTTGATCGAGGATACGTACGAGCGCGTAGCGCCGCTGGTGGAGGCCTCGCGGGTCTACGTCGTCGCGGAGGAGGACCTGCTGCTGCGAGCTCGGCCGCTTTTAGCTTCGGTACCCTTCGGGAACTTCCTCGCGGAACCGGCCGCCCGCAATACGTGGCCGTGCTGCGTGCTGGGGACGTTGGAAATCGCCGACCGCCTGGGCGCGAAGGCGACGGTACTGGTTCTCCCTGCGGACCACGCCGTCGGCAACGAGGAGGCTTTTCGGGAGGCGCTGGAGGTCGGATTCCAGCGGGCGGAGGAGGGGGCCGTCGTTACGTTCGGCTTGCGGCCCGACCGGCCGGAGACCGGTTACGGGTACGTAAAATGCGGGTCCGTCTTGCGGGAGGCGCCGCCCCGTCTCCGGGAGGGACTTGCTTTTAAAGAGAAGCCGGACGAGGCCGCCGCCCGCGCCTACGTCGATTCCGGCGATTACCTGTGGAATAGCGGCATGTTCGTCTGGCGGGCGGACCGATTTTTGGCACTGGCCGAGGAGTGCCGGCCCGACCAGTCAGAAATCGCGCGGCGGCTCCGAAAGCCGCTGGCCGCCGGCGACGGCGCCAAAGTGGCGGCGCTGTACGACGAACTGGACGCCACCTCCGTCGACTACGCCTTCATGGAGCAGCTCCCGGCGTTTGACGTCGTCGAAACGGACTGCGCGTGGGATGACATCGGGTCCTTTGACGCGCTCGAGCGCGTGTTGGCCCGGGACGAACGCGGCAACGTCCGGCGGGGCGAGGTGTATCAGTTGGAGGGAGTGGGGAACGTCGTCTTGGCTGCGGGCGGCCGGCCGGTGGTATTGTTCGGCGTGGACAATAACGTCGTCGTCGACGCGGGAGACGTCGTGCTCGTCTATCCCAAGGGCGCCGGCCAGCGCGTCCGGGAGGTCGTAGAGTTGTTCGAGGCCGAGAAGCCGGATTTGACCTAAGGAAGGTTACCGCGCGGAGCGGGCCGCCGGGCCCGCTTTTTTAGTGGGCAACGCGCCCGCGGTAAGTCGCGAAGTCGAAAGCGGGGCTGCGTTCGTTGTCGTGGCACCGGAGGCAGGTGTCCTCGGGAACAGAAAGGAGCGCGAGCGTCGGCGAGGAGGCGTGGCCCTCGCCCGGGCCGTGGCACTCCTCGCAGCCGACGTCGACCTGCACCTCCTCCTTCGCCTCCGCGTCGAAGCCGCCGCGGTAGCCGTAGCCCGTGACGTGGCACGCTACGCACTCCGGGTCTCGTTCGCGGCCGGCGGCGGCGAGCGAGGCGTAGGCGGAGGCGTGGCCGGTACCACGCCACTGCTCGTTTTGGGAGGGGTGGCAGCCGGCGCACGCCGCCGCGCCGACGTAGACGAAGCCCCCCGCCGGGACCTCCTCCGGCGGCCGCAAGAGCTTTTTCTCGGCCACCAAGACCCGTAGCCCCTCGTAGTATTTCTCGACCAGCAGTTGAGCGTGCTCCTCTTTCGCGGTTTCCCTAGTAACGGGTATGACTTGATTCTCCGCGGCGACGACGTCGCCCTCGTCGTCCACCGCAAGTTTTAACACGCCCACGTAGCGGTTGCGGCTGCGGGTATAGACCATCCAGCGGCCTTTGATCGACTCCGCTTGCGGCGTGCGGCCGCCCCGGTGGCCCGCGACGACGACGTCGATTTCCTTGGGGGAGCGGGAGGCAAATTCGCGCGCCTTGTCGACGTTGCCGATATGCGCCAGGCACACAATGACGTCGACCTGGGTCGCCAATTCTTTCATCGCCCGCTTCAATTCCGGGCCATACGGTTTTATTTCGGCGCCGCCCAGGTCCTTACCGGCCGCGAGTTCCGGGTTGACGAAGCCGACGAGCCCCACGGCGACGCCTCCCCGTTCCACGATTACAAAGGGAGGTGCCAGCGGCGCGCCGCCCTCGTCGACGACGTTGGCCGAGATGACGGGGAGGTCGTACGCCTCGGCGAGGGAGGTGAAGAAGTCGAGGCCGAAAATGAATTCGTCCTCTCCCAGGTTGACGGCGTCGTAGCCGAACGTCCCGTACGCCTCCGCCGAGATCTCGCTTTTAAGGCGGGCCTGTTCGCCGGCGACGGGGCTGAAGAAGTCGCCGACGTCAACGAAGATCGCCTCCGGGTATTTGCCTCGGAAGAGGTCGACGAGCGTGGCGCGCCGGGCCAGGCCGCCGTACGCCAGGAGGTTGCAGCCGCACGATTCGATCTCGGCGCCGCTGTCGCCGGTATAGAGGAGGATCAGCTCGCGGGAGGCGGGGACGTCGCCGGCGCCGCACACCGCAAACGCGGCCGCGCCGCAGGCGAGCGCTGTTTTGAGAAGCCGGGTCACCTTAATATCCTAGTTCGGCGAGGTGGCGCCGAAGGGCCGCGGCCTCGCCGCGGTCGTCGAACGCGCCGGCGTAAACGCGGTACCGCGGCCCCTCCGCGGCTTTGATGAAGACGCGGGCGCCGGAGCGCGAGGCAACCTCTTTGGCCAGGAGGTAAGCGTGTCGGCGCGGAACGCTATCCTTCAACCGAACGGCGAACTTCGACTCGCCCCGAAGGTATACGGGCACGACCTCGGCGGCGGTCGCGACGACGACCTCCTCCCGCCAGGGCATTTCCGGCGGGAGGGCCGGTTCGGAGAAGGCGTACTCGCGGAGCGCCTGTGCGACGAGCGCCTCCTCCAGCAGTAACCCTTTGGAGGAGAATACTACGATACCGTCGGCGCCGGCCTCGCGGGCCGCGCTCGCTTTCGCGGCCATCTCGACGCCGATAGTCTCGTCGAAGTTTTGCGCGCCGACCTCCGGAACCATAATCCCGGCGTATATGTGGCGGCCGGAGGCGACGCTCACCGCGTCCTCCACTTGTCGCCGTACGACGGCGGCGTCGCGGCTGTACGCCATCGGCAGGATCGCGTCGACGGACCCCTCCTCCAACCACTCCGTCCAGTCCTGGAGGCAGGAGTTGTACGCCGTGCCGGTCCGGGAGGCGAAGACGGCCGCGGTCAGGCGGCAGGAGGGGCGGACGGCGGCCACGCGCTCGTACAGGCGCCGCACGAACTCGCCGATCCGGCGGCGGCGCCAGGAGGCGAAGGCGGCGGCGTCGGCGAGGGTGTGACCCGTTTCCTTTTGGTAAAGCTCTATCGCGCGCGGGTGGCGGCCGAAGTCGGGGGAGGGATATCGCACGTAGTCGAGGTGCAGGCCGTCGACGTCGTAATTCGCGACGATATCCGAGAAGACGTCGGCGAGGTAGACGTGAACTTCCGGCAGCGCGGGCTCGAGCCACGCCATCCCCCACGGGTCCCACTGCTCGCCGCGGCCGTTCTGGCTGAGCCACTCCGGATGTTCGACGGCCGGGTGGCCGGGAGGCGTGGGCGTTTTGCGATTTTGGACGACGAACGTAGTGACCCAGGCGTGGACTTGGAGATCGGCGGCGTGTCCCCGGGCGACTAGCTCCTCCAGCGGGTCGAAGTCGGCCGGCGTACCGGCCAGGTGGGGCGAGCGGGGCTCGGGATTCGGGAACTCGGTGGTGCGTTTGTTGGGTACGTAGAGGGCGTCGCCGCGGTAACGGACCTCGAAGAACAGCGCGTTGAAGTTGTACTGCTTGGCCGCGGCGACGACGCGTTCGACCGCCGCCGGCGAGTTCATCTCCCACGGGCAGACCCACATCCCCCGTAATTCCTCGGCGGCCTGGCCGCCCGCGGGCAGCAACGCGCCCAAGGCAACGACGACGAGAACTGGTAACCGTACCGTCATCATCCTCCCATGATACTTTAAACGGCGAGGCGACGCAATTTTTAATTGGTATTGCGGGCGGCGGGGAGGGGGTGTTATATTGCCTCGATGGAGCGCGACGAGCGAGCGCAGCCTTGGACGCGGGCCGACTGGATCTGTTTGGCCGGCGTGGCCCTCTGGGCCGCGGCGTTGCGGGTCCTACTGGTAATCACAGCCGGCGATCACGCCTATTTCCAAATCCCGGTCATGGATATGGCGTATCACGACACGTGGGCGCGGCGGATTGCCGGGGGCGACTTTTGGGGCACCGAGGCTTTCTTTCGCGCGCCGCTCTACCCATATTTTCTGGCGCTCCTGTACAAAATAGTCCACGGGTCGACGTTCGGCGCCCGCCTCCTCCAGGCCGGCGTCGGCGGCGGCAGTGCTGCGCTGTGTTTTCTAGCGGGGCGGGAGTTTTTCGACCGCCGCGTCGGCGCCGCGGCCGCGGCGGCGTTAGCGACGCTGTGGACGGCCGTCTATTTCGACGTGGAGCTGCTCCTCGTCGTCTTGGAAATCCCGCTGGGTTTGGCGTTTATCTACGCCGTCGGACGCGCTCTCCGGCAAGCGAGCGTCGGTTGGGCGGCGGCTGCGGGGGCGGCGCTGGGGCTGGGCGCAATTACGCGGCCCAACGTCCTCGTCGTCGGCGCCGTTATCTGGCTCGCGTTCGTCGCCGCCCGGCGGCTTCGCCGTCTCTCGGGTCGGCGTATTCTGGGAATGCTCGCCGTTCTGTACGCGGTGGCGGGGGCGTTCGTCGCCGCGACGGGCGTGCGCAACTACCTCGTCGCGCGGGAGCCGGTACTGATTTCGTGGCAGGGGGGCGTCAACCTGTGGATCGGCAACAACCCCGAAGCTGACGGCATGACGGCGATCGCGCCGGGGACGTACGGCGACTGGTGGCGCGGCCACTACGAGACGATCCGCATGGCGGAGGAGGCTCAGGGAAGGCCGCTGTCGCGGGCGGAGATCGACCGTTACTACGTGCGGCGCACCGTCGAATTCTTCCGGAGAGACACGGCCCGTGCGCTAAAGCTCCTCGGCCGCAAGGCCTACATCTATACCAACGCGTACGAGGTCGCGAACAATTTCGACCTTTATTATTTGAAAAACGAGTTCAAGGTGCTCCGTTACAACCCGCTGAGCCTGTACGTAATTCTCCCGCTGGCGTTCTTCGGCGTCGGCGCGTGTCTCCGCGAGTGGCGCCGCCTCGCCTCGCTCTATCTCTTCGTCGCCGCGTACTCCGTCTCGGTGATACTCTTTTTCGTCAACGCCCGCTTCCGGATGCCGGTGGTGCCGTATCTGTGCATTTTCGCGGCCGCGGCCTTTTTCTACTTGTGGGACCGCCTCCGCCGGTGGCGCCGGCGCCAGATCCTCTGGCGGGTGGGGGCGCTCGGCGCGCTGTTCCTCTTCTGCGACGCCGACCCGTTCGGCATCGGGAACCGCTCCGGCTACGAGTCCCAGGCTCACTATACGATGGGCAGCATCTACCTGGCGCGAGGGGATCTGGAGGCGGCGGAGGCCGAATACCTGGCGGCGCTGGAAATCCGCGGCGGCCTTGCCACCGCGGACGCGCTCAACGACCTCGGCATCGTCTCGGCCCGGCGGGGCGACTACAAGCGGGCGGAGTATTATTTCCGCCGCGCCGTCGAATACCAACCCGACTACGCCAAAGGCTGGAACAACCTCGGCAACCTCGCCGCCGAACGGGGCGATGCGGAGACCGCGCGGGAACATTACGAACACGCGCTGACGGTAGATCCCGAGGACAGCCGTGCTTACTACTTCCTGGGGAAGCTTTTGCTGGCGGAGGGCGACGCCTCCGGCGCCCGCGAAAACTTCGAACGCGCGGTGTACTTTCAACCGAACTTCGCCGCGGCTTGGTACGAGCTCGGTGGCTTGGCCCGCGCCGACGGCGACCACGACGCTGCGGCCCGCTGCTACGCCGAGGTCCTTCGATTCTTACCGGAATCGGCGGAGGCCCGGCTGGCACTGGCCGGTGCGCTGCACCAAAAGGGCGATTACGCCGGCGCGGCGCGGGAGTACCGCGCGTTGTTGGCGCGAGGCGAAGACGCGCGTGCCCGCTACAACCTCGCGTGTGCGCTGGCTCGCCAGGGCCGGCCGGAGGAGGCCATGGCGGAGCTGGGTCGCGCGGTGGCGCTGGCGCCGGAGCGGTATCGGGAAATGGCCGCGGCGGACGGGGATTTAGCGTCGTTGCGCGGCCGGCCCGACTTCGAGCGGCTGGTAAGTCCGTAAGAGGTGAGCGGTATGTTGGAGTGGAATCCCGAGGTATCGATGGGCAACGTCATCCTGGGGTCTTTGTTGCTCTTGACGTTCGTCGGTCTGATTTTTAATTACGTCCAAATGCGAAAGAGTTGGCGGCAGAAGCGCGCGGAGTTTTTAATCACGCTCGCGCGGGAATACGTTTTGGACCGGGACCTGGCCGAGTTGTATTATCAAATCGACTACGAGAAATTCCAATTCGACGAGAGCATTCTGGATAGCGATCAGGAGAGGAAGCTCGACAAGCTGCTCTACATGTACGAGAACATCGCGCGGGTTTACGTCATGGACAACCTCAATAAAGCGGATATTAAATACTTCGCCTTCCGCTTCATCCGCGTTTACCAGAGCGCCGAGGTGAAGAAATACCTCGCCTTCCTCAACAGCGCGTACGGCGAAAAGTTGACCGTCAAGCCGTTCGAGGCCTTCCAGAAGGTCGGGCCGATACTCGAAAAGGAATTCTCGCGGCGGTAACGGTAAGCAGGTAGAGGCGTAAAAAAACCGCCGGCGGGGCCGGCGGTTTTCTTATTGTGATCCGCTCGCGTTTAAACCAGGGCCCGCGCGCCCTCCAGGATGTCGTTTAGGAGCATGGAGGAGGTCGCGAAATAGCCGCCGCCGAAAACGCACGCGAGGATTACGATGATGATTATGACGATTAAGACGAGGACTATCGCGATTACGACCTTGGCCTTGCTTATCGGTTTCTTGCCGGTCACGGCGCCCGTAACGCCGTCCATCAGGCAGTTGTAGGGTTTGGCCTTGTAGGAGTACGTCACCCACCAGACCGGGTGGTAGGAGAGGCGGGCCGTAAGGTCGGAGAGTTGCGTACTGCAAGTGCCGAGGCGTTCCACCTCGCCCTCACAGGCCGTGCGCTCGAGTTCCTCCACTCTCATCTTGGCGCGGCGCTGTGCCTCCGCCGCGTCGAAGGTGGGCCGCTCCAGCGGGTAGTCGTCGTCCTTGGCCGCCTGGCTCAGCGGCAGCGCGCCCTCGTCGTTCGTGAAGTTGCCGGGGTCGCCGGTGAGTTGGTCGAAGTCCCCCTGCGTCACGCTGCCGGAGCCGACGATCGCGAGGCGGTAGTGGCCGGTCCGCGTCCCGGAGGTGGGGTGCCACTCCTTGTACGGTTCCTGGGCCTGGTAAGTTTCGCGGCGGCCCTGGGCGTTAGTGCGCGTCCGCGTTACGGTGCGGTGGTGGGTGGTGCTGTATTGGCCGCTCCAGTTCGAGGAGGCCTCGCACGCGCAGATATATAGCGGGATATATTTCGCGTCGATTTTCGTGACCGCGGCGGCCGTGTCGGCGTCGGAGGCGGTGAAGACGCCCTCGTTGAGCCACTTGTTCAGGTGCTCCAGCATGTTGCTTTGGAAGACCCTGATCGGCGCGAGGTATTCCGCCACCTCCGGTTTGGGGCCCGCGGCCACGGTCGGCGGCAGGAGATAGCGCGCGCCGCAGTAGTCGCACACCGCCTCCGCCATCCCAGCCTGCAGGTCGATGGTGCCGCCGCACCCGGCGCATTTCAGGCTAATGAGTTTTTCGGCCGCTTTAAGGGCGAGGACGTCGGCGCCGCAGCTCGAACATTTGACGGCCTTCCCCTCTTCGGTCTCCGGGTACGTTATCGGCGCGTCGCACTTGGGGCAATTTACCTCGGGCATCGCGGGACCTCCTTAACGTTAACGCCGGAAACTATCATATCGGCCCTGCCAAGTCAAAGCGAAAAACGGCGGGCTGGAAGGTCGGCGATTGCGGCGCCCGGAAAACGGCCTTGACGTGCCGCCCCCTCCGGGTTTATATTGTACATAATTAAATACGTTAACTTCGCCGGCGGTAAGGCCTTCGCAACTCGGGAGGCAAAACAGGGCGCGGACGGCGGAGGCGCGGCGGCTGGAGGAGGCCCCATGAAATTTATATCAAAAAAAGTGGTATTGGTTGCGGTTCTCGTGTCGGTTGCCGGGGCCGTCGTGCTCCTCGGTTCTATGAAGAGCGCGCACGCGGGGCCGGAGGCGGCCGCCGAACCGCGCCTCGACGCGAAGACGAAAGAGTGCGTCGATTGCCACCTGGAGAGGCGCGTCGCCGTAGACTGGATCCGGCAGTGGTCGGTTTCGGCGCACGGCGCGAAGGGCGTCGGCTGCCCGGCCTGCCACACGGCCCGGGCGGAGGATGTCGACGCGTGGGAACACGAGGGGTTCACGCTGACCCACGTACCGTCGCCGCGCGATTGCGCCAAGTGTCACAAGAGGGAGGCGGCCGAATTCGAGGCCTCCCACCACGCCAAAGCCGCGCAATTCATCGGTTCCTTGGATAACTTCCTGGGCGAGGTTGTCGAAGGCGGGCCGGCGGCGAATCTCGGTTGTAAGCAGTGCCACGGCTCCCAAGTAAAACTCGACGCCGCGGGTGTACCGGTTGCGGGGACCTGGCCTAATACCGGCATCGGCCGCGTAAACCCCGACGGCTCGTGGGGAACGTGTACGGCGTGCCATACCAAACACATGTTCCGTAAAATACAGGCCCGCGAGCCCGCGACCTGCGGCCGGTGCCACATGGGGCCCGACCATCCCCAACTCGAAATATTCGAGGAGTCCAAACACGGCATCAACTTCGCCGCGTACCGGCAGGAGATGGCGTTGGAGGCCGACGAGTGGATAGTCGGCGAGACGTACACCGCCGCGCCTACGTGCGCGACCTGCCACGTAAGCGCTACGCCGACGATGAACGTAACCCACGACGTCGGCGCCCGCATCGCCTGGACCTTGCGTCCCATCGTCTCTAAAAAGCTGGAGAACTGGGAGGCGAAACGCGGACAGATGAGGGCGGTCTGCCTGGAGTGCCACGGGAAGACGTGGGTCGATAACTATTTCTTGATGTACGACGACGCCGTCGAATTGTATAACGACAAGTTCGGCGCGCCCTCGAAAGCCGTCATGGACGAGCTAAAAGCGGCCGGCGCCATAACGGCCACGCCGTTCGACGATAAGATCGAATGGACGTTCTTCGAGCTTTGGCATCACGAAGGCCGGCGCGCCCGGATGGGCGCCTCCATGATGGGCCCCGACTTCACGCAGTGGCACGGCTTCTACGAGGTCGCGAATCATTTCTATAACCGGTTCGTCCCGGAGGCGGAGGCGCTTCGCCCAGGTATTACGGCCGAGGTGCTGGGGATGCCCGAACACGGCTGGCGGAGGGGCCTATCCGCGGAAGAGATCGAGGAGATGTTGAAGTACTACGAGAAGAGGTACGGGGACTAGCGCTCCGGCCTTCGCTCGAATGATTATTCGAAGCCGCGCCTCGGCGCGGCTTTTTGATGAGGCTACGGTTCGGTAAAGAAAAGGTTTCGCCCGGCCCCTGGCCGTGATAGTATTTGCCCCCGTAAAACACGCTTCCGAAACTACCCTTTCCGGGAGGTTTGTGATGCTAAGGCTAACTTCAGCTGCGGTCGTGCTGTTGGCGGCCGCTGCGGCGGCGACGACGTGGTTTCCCGTGGAAGTTACTTGCCCGCTCTGCGAGACGACAAACGAATTCAACACGGTGGGAAGTTGGGGAACGTACATCTACGATTGGCCGTCGAAATATGAGTTGGTTTACTGGCCGTACACGGACGGTAACGTCCTATATTCGTGCTGGAATTGCAAACTCACTTGTTTTATGAGCGATTTCGACGACGTGCCTCCGGAAAAATCCGAGGCGTTCCGCGCGGCGCTGGCGGAGGTGGACTTCGGCGGCGAGTACGCGAGTTACGCCGAGATCCCGATGTCGGCGCGCCTCGCCGCGGCCGAGAAGGTGTACGCGGAATGGGATCGCGGCGACGACTTCTGGTGCCATTTCTACCGCCTCCTCGGGTACCACTGCGCGGCGGAGGGCCTCGAGGTAGAGGCCGCGGCGGCCCGCGGTAAAGCCCTGGCGCTCGCGGAGGGGTTTATGGAGGACGAAGGCCGCGCCGGCGAGCGCAAGGAGTTCCTGATGATAACCGGCGCGATGCGCTACCTGCGAGGCGACGTCGCCTCCGCCCGCGACGATTTCGAGGAGGCGCTAACGTTGACCTATGAGAACGCGGAGTTGGAGGCTAAACGCAACGAGAACTACGACGAGTACCTGACCTCCTTGCTCCAGGCGTACGTAGAGAAAATCGACACCGGCGGCGAGGGGTAGCGTTGGAGGAGGCGCGGACATGACGTTAGCGAAGACGGTACGCGCGATCATTCTAAGTATAGCCACGGCAGCCGCAGCCCCGGCGGCCAATCCGCAGGTTACGGCCACCTTCTCCATCGTCGCCTACGACGCCGAGACGCAGGAGTGGGGGATCGGCGTGGCCTCCCGCGTCCTGGCCGTGGGCTACATCGTCCCGTGGGCGGAGGCGGGCGTCGGCGCGATTGCGACGCAGGCGCTGGCCAAGATCGACTACGGCCCGGACGGCCTCGCGCTGCTCAGGGAGGGACTCTCGGCGGAGGAGGTCCTCGCGCAACTCCTGGCGGCGGACGAGGGCCGCGAACAGCGGCAGGTCGCCGTCGTGGACGCCGCGGGCAACGTGGTTGCCTTCACCGGCGCGGAGACGTTTGCCTGGTCCGGCCACCGGACCGGCCCGGCCTATTCGGTGCAGGGGAACATCCTCGTCGGCGAGGAAGTCTTGTCCGAGATGGAGCGGGCTTACGTCCAGACGGAGGGGCCGCTGGCGCGCCGGCTCGTGGAGGCGCTCAAAGCGGGAGAGGCCGCCGGCGGCGACAAGCGCGGCAAGGAGTCGGCGGCGCTGCTCGT
>CP070633.1:1391671-1395935 GCA_020356085.1 Candidatus Coatesiibacteriota bacterium
CCCGGCGCCGAAGTGGAACGGCCCTACGCCGACGTCCTCGCCGGGGTCGAGCAGGCCGTCGTGGTCCAGGTCTTCCGTGTCGAATACGTCGTTGCCGGCGCCCCAGGGCTCGAACCCCTCCTGAGTCGATACGCCCACGTCCTCCCAGTCGGTAAGGATGTATTCCAGGACCAGCGCCTGTTCTCTCGCCTCCGCGCCGGTTTCGCGCTCCGTTTTGGGGTCGTGCGGGACGTAGTCGCCGTCGTGGCGGCTGTCCTTGGTGGAGACCTTCATCTGATTTAGGCCCTTGTCGGGGTCGACCTCCGGGTCCTCCCAGCGCAGCGCCGCGAACGAGACGGAGGCGAAGATGAGGGAGGAATTTAACGGGAAGTCGGCGCGGGTTTCGGCCTCCGCCCAGAGGCGGAACGTTTGGAGGCTGGAGGGGTCGGGCGCGCCTTGGGCCTCCGCGGTGTCGAATTCGAGCGGGAGGCGGAGGATGTACCACCCGGGTTGGAGCGGATCTTTGGAAGCCTCGTGCCGGATAACGTAGGGCGACGTTTTATTGACGACCTCCCCCAGGTCGATCTCGTACCGGAAGTAGTTGTCCTCCCTATCCAGAACGCCGTTGCGGTTGTTGTCCTCGGTGTCGAGGCGGTTGTTGCGCGCGCCGATCGTAACCTCGATATTCCCCGGCGGGTCCGGCGGGATACCGCCTGGGGGTTGACCTGTAGCTCTATTGTTAAACTCGTAGCCTATGTCCTCCGCCTGCGTTATTTCGCCGTCGTCGTCCTCGTCCTCGGTTCCCAGTATTTGGTTTCCGTCGGCGTCTTCGGAAATGGTCCCGAGGTCGAGGTGCAGGATTCCGCCGGCGACGTCGTCGCCGGCGGTGTCGCGGGTGAGGTTGTTGAGGTTCATCACGATCTCGACGTACTCGTAGCGCGTGTCGGCGAAGTCGAGCCCCGTCGGCGAGAGGACGCGATGTACGCCTCCCCATTTATAGTTTTTCTCTGGGGGGCCTACGTTTTCGGGGTTATCCGGCAAACGTTCAAGAAGCAGGACCTCGAGTTGGTCGTCCGGCCAATCGGGGTCGACGGCGCTCCAGAAATGATCCGGGTCGGACTTTATATCGAGCAGGTGGTTGCCGCGGTTGGACTGGTCGATGCCCGCCGCCGCCGAGGGGCTGGTATGCTTCCAGGCCTCGGCTTTCATGGGGAGCGTGAGGAGCTGGCGCGCGCCCTCCATGTCGTCGACCAGCGCCCGGCCGACCGTATTGATCTTCTTGACGGAGCGCGCGTACTCGGCGTGCACGTCAAAGGTGGAGCCCTCCGTGGTGTGGGCGCCCGGGACGGCGTCGGCGAGCGTCGTCATGAATTCGGGGTAGAGGCGGTAGCGGCCGTCGAGGTCGAAGATGACGTGGTCGTCGGGGGCCTCCTCCAAGTTGGGGATTTCCTCCGCCGGCGGCTTGGTCGTGAATTCGGCGATGAGCGTGGTCCCGAGATAACGGTCGTCGTCGGGGCCGAACTGAAAGCGGCCGCCGACCAGCGATTTGGCCAGGACCGTAAACAGCGGCTTGTACTCGTACGTGACCTCCAGCGTCGCCGTCGGGTCGTCGGCCCCCTCCGCCAGGATTTCCAGGAAGCCGGAGTCGTAGTCCATCCAGTAGTCCTGGTTCCGTACCAGAATACGGCCGTTGAGCTTCACCGTCTCCGAGCCCGGGATGATGTTGGGGTGGAGGAAATAGGAGGGTTTGAGCGACTTGTACTCGAAATAGAACTTGAGTTCGTTTATCGTTTCCGGCTCGTACGCGTCTTTACCGGTGGCGGAGCCGTTGTCGTCATAGTCGAAGGGGAGGTTTTCGTAGATGTCGTCCTCTCGGCGGTCGCGGCGGGCGAAGTTATTTTCGAAGTCGACGTCGGGAACGACGACGTACCCCCAGGCGTTGTGGAGGGTGCCGCTGTCGAGGCGGCCGTCTTCGTCCCGGTCCAGGCCGTACGTGTAGAGGTAAGTTTTTTCGCGGTTCGTGCGCGGGTCGAACTCGTTGTTGTTATTGTCCAGGAGCTTGACGACGAGCGTATTGGATTCGATATTGGTGCTGCCGAGGTAGTACCAGTTGCGCTGCTCATAGCGTTCGAGGTTGCGGTCGCCGCCGCTTTTTGTTGCCTTGCGAAGGCACTTTAAGTCCTTCGTTATTCGTATGTCCCCGCCCCCCGCGTCGGCTTGCGCCAAGTTGTTGGAGGTGTCGTACCCGATCCGGATGTAGTCGCCGGTGCTCTCGTTGTACGCGACGTACGCCACGGCGACGATGTCCGATTCGCTTATGGTCTTATTAAACCGGATAATGCCGGCGTCGACGTCGACGTCGTAGTCGGTACCGCGTACCAGCCTTTCGCACGGGGCGTCGGAAAGGATGGCGGCTCCTTTTCGCTGTTCCGTGTCGTCCTCGAATTCGTAAGCGGTTACGAGGAATTTAGTCTTTCCTTGGGGAAAGTAACCGCCGGCTCGGACGAAGACCTCTACCTTCGGCGACGCCCCCTCGGAGGGTTTATAGATGTCGTACCGGGCGAAAAACTCGCGTCCGGTGCCCGGGTCGTAGGAGGGGTCGATTTGGAAGAACCGCCGCCGCGTGTAGTTCGTGTCGGCGACGTTGACGCTGCGGAGCTCCGTGCCGCCGGTAAAGGTGGCCCGCTCGGTTTCGCCCTTCTCGCGGGAGGCTATGGCCATCAGCCGCGCCCACTTGTACTTCAAGTCCACCTTGGCGCCGAAGACGGCGCGGCTGGAGGAGTAGGAGACGAACTCCGTGGCCGGCAGCGAGAGGACGATGTCGCCGAAGGCCGCCTCCTGGACCAGCTCGTCGGGGTCGCCCTTGTAGACCACCGAGACCTGGTTGCGCGTCTCGTTCTCGCGGGTGTCGTCGTAGTCGACGTAGACGTGGGTCTTGCGGAGGACGGTCCCCTCGACGCGGAGCTGGAGCTCGCCCTCCATCTGGAAGTCGCCGGCGGGTTGGCCGCCGCCGTAAATCGGGCTGCCGCCGCCGCCGTACGACGTTTTGGAGTAGCCGGCGGAGAAGAGCTTGCGGCCTTCGAACTTGATGTCCGACTCGCGGCCCAGCTCGATGTCGGGGATCAGGCCGCGCTCCTGCTCCCAGGCGTAGAACTCCTCCTCCTCCTTTATGAGGCGGTAGGATTCCGCCATCAGCCCGCGGTCGAAGGGCTCCTCGAAGCCGGACTTATAATAGTAGCGGGCCTCGCCGGCGACGTCGCGCCAGTCGCCGAGCCACGGCCCGGGGTCGGCGTCGTCCAGTAGGACCCAATTTTGGAAATGGAGGGGGAAGTCGGCGCCGACGCCGTCGGCCAGGCCGAAGGTCCCGGTCTCCAGCCAAGCGTCGCGCGCGCGGAAGGGGAGGAGGCGGACTTCCTGCTCCTCCTCGGCGGGAGGCGCCGTCTCCTCTTCTGCGGCCTCCTCCCCGGGCGCCGCCTCCTCGACGGCTACTTCCTCCGCCGCGGTCTCCTCCTCGGCGGCGAGAAGTTCGTCTACCGCGGCGACCCAGGCGGGCCATAGCATATAGGCCGCGAGGGCCGCGGCAATCGCCCAAGCGGCCTGTAGTGTCCGACGTTTATACACTTACCCCTTAGTAATATTAACATATGGGGCGAAAACGTTACAAGGCGAAGTTGCGGCCCGGCGGGGCCATTTTTCCCTTGCGCCGCCGCCGCCGAACCGTATAATTTCCGCTCACCTCCCAACCAAGGAAAAGGCGAAATGAAATGTAAATATACCGTTGCGATTTTCGCGGCAGCGGCGTGGGGCGCCGCGGCCGCCGCCTCGCCGCCCACGTACCTCTACGCCGGGCAGTGGGGCACGATGGGCTCCGGCGAGGGCGAATTCCAGTTCCCGACGGGCGTGGCAGTCGCCCCGGGCGGCACCGTCTACGTCGTCGACCAGGGAAACAACCGCGTGCAATATTTCACCGCCGTCGGGAGCTTTCTCGGCGCGTGGGGCCGCAGCGGTTCGGGCGACGGCGAGTTCGCCAACGCCTCGGGCGTGGCCCGCGCCTCTAATGGATACCTCTACGTGACCGACGGGTTTAATCACCGCGTCCAATATTTCACCGCCGCCGGGAGTTTCGTCGGCAAGTGGGGCGCGGAGGGGGGAGGCGACGGCCAATTCCGGTACCCGGAGGGCGTGGCGGTCGGCGCGAACGGCTACTTCTACGTCGCCGACGCGCTGAATAACCGCATTCAATATTTCACTGCCGCCGGCAGCTTCGTCGGGAAATGGGGTTCGG
>CP070633.1:1396035-1399931 GCA_020356085.1 Candidatus Coatesiibacteriota bacterium
GTCGTCTGCGACCTGGCCGCGGGCGAAGTGGCGTACCGCCTGCCGGCCGCGCGGACGTTGGCCGCGGGGCCGGAGGGGTTGGTAGTGTTGGTCGACCGGGAGGGGATCGCGCTATACGGCGGCGCCTCCCGCGAGTGGCGTAAGAGCCACGGCCTGTACTTCCCGCGGCTGGTCGCTCTGGACGAGGCCGGCGGCCGGGCGGTTGTGGGCGCGCACCATGAGGTAGCGCTGGTCTCGCTCGCCGACGGCCGCGTGACGGCGCGGTGGGAGGCGCCGGAGGGTTTCGGCGTCACCGACCTCGCTGCCGCCCCCGATTTCTCCTCCTTCGCCGTGGGCGTCCGGTCCTTGGCGGCGATAGAGGCGGTAGTGTGGCTCGACGCCGGCCTGGGCGAAATCGCTAGGGAAGAACACACCGTAACGCAGCCGAGCGGCGCCTCGCCGGAGGTCGCCGTCTTCGCGGGTCCCCCTTCCCGCGCCGCAGCGTGGGGCCAGGGGTGGTACGCGGAGCTCAGCCAATAAGGGGATGGTCGCATGAAGAAGGTACTACTCGTATTATCCCTGGGCGTGCTGGTACTGGCGGCCTCGGCGGCGGCGGAACGGTGGCCGCTTGGGCCGGGCAACGTCCTCCAACCCAACGGCAACAATATCTACGAGTTTCAGAACTACGGCGGTAGTTCCTACTATCACGACGGCCTGGACGTCTTGGGGCAGGGGGGAGACCCCTGCTACTCCGTCGACAACGGCTTCGTCAGCCTGATCCGCGTCAGCGAGCCGCTCTATACGGGATTGATTATTAACTACACGAGGGGCCAGGACAAAGGGTGGCTGTACTGGCACATCACGTTCAGTACGATCCCCTTTATCGAGGGCGATCCGGTGGCGGTAGACGCGCTCGTCGGCAATATCGCTACCTGGCCGGTCGCGAGCTTCCATCACGTCCATTTCACGCGGAGTTACTACCCGGGAGTGATCGGGTGGTACGACGCCGTGGACAACGCCATCGAGTTTATGGTGCCGGCCGCCGAAACCGACGGGCCGGAATTCCGGGAGACGGAATCGGGCCAAATCTTCTCCTTCTGCGAGGACAACGGCACGGTTCGCGTGGACCCGAGCGACGTTAAAGGCCAGGTAGACGTAATCGCATTGATCGGCGATAAGATAGGCCACCCGACGTGGGTGCTGGTGCCGTACGAGATAACGTGGTGGGTGACCGGCCAGAACGGTAACATCCCGCCGACGACGTTCGTCAAGTTCACCGGCGCCACCCCGCCCAGCTCTACGGTGACGACCGTCGTCTACAAGCGCGCCGGCCAATGGTATACGCGCGGGGACTACAACAACCGCGACTTCTATTTCGTCGTTACCAACACCGACGGCGACGGCGAGGTCGAGGTCGGCGACGAGGCCTATAACCTCGACACGACCGCGCTACCCGACGGCCAGTACACGTTCTACGTCCAAGCCAAGGACTTCGCCGGGAACACCACGCAGCGGTCCATGGACTTTACGATTAATAACGGTCCTTCGGGCATAACGTTGACGTCGTTCGCGGCCCGGGCCGTTCGCGGCGGCGTGGAGGTCGAGTGGGCGGCGCGGGAGAAGGGGGCCGTAACGTACAACCTGTACCGCGGCGAGGCGGCGGAGGCGGCCGAGCTCGAAAGCCGCGGGAGGAGCCGCCTCAACGCAGAACCGATTTCGGGCCGCAGCCCCTACTCCTATCTCGACGGGGCGGCCGCCGCGGGCCGGACGTACGAGTATTGGCTGGAGGCGGTCGAACTTTCCGGGAAGGCGGTGTGGTTCGGGCCGGTGAAAGTAGAGGCCGGCGCCTCGCGGCCGAAGGCGTTCGCGCTCCACGGCGTGGCGCCGAATCCCGTGCGGGGCGAGGCCACGTTCGCCTTCGCCGTACCGGAGGCGTGCCACGCGGAATTGGCGGTGTACGACCTGGCGGGCCGGCGCGTAGCCACCGTCGTGGACGCCGACGTGGCGCCCGGGGAGTACGAGTACGCCGCACCGCTCTCGTTGCCGCCGGGGGCGTACCTCTACCGCCTTACGGCCGGCGAGTTCGCGGCGGCGAAGCGGTTCGTCGTCGCGCCGTAAGCTAGGTCCGGGTTGGATCCTTAACGCGGCCCGCGTCGCCCCCGGCGGCGCGGGCCGTTCGCGAAACGAGAGGAGGCGAAGGTGGACAACTTGCCGGTGCTCCTTATTAAGACGTTCTGTGGCTTCTTCGCCATTATGAACCCGTTCGCGAATACGCCCATATACGTGGGCCTGGTCGGGAACTTCGACGAGCCGCAGAAGAGGGCCGTCGCGCGGCGGTCGGTGCTGACGGCCTTCGTCGTCGTCGCCGTTTTTTGCGTGGCGGGCAAGCTCATCTTCGAACTCTTCGGCCTGACGCTGCCGGCCTTCCGCATCACCGGCGGGATCCTCCTCTTCTGGGTCGGCTTCGAGTTGCTGCAAGGCCGGTTCTCCAAAGTGCAGACGCCTTCGGCCGAGGACCGCGCTCCCTCGCGGGATTCCGTAATACGCGTCGCGTTGACGCCCTTGGCGATTCCGATCCTGGCGGGCCCGGGGACACTCGCCACGGCGATGAACTTCGCCTCCGGCGGGTCGCTGTCGGCCGTCGCGACGACGGTGGCTATTTTCGGCGTTATGTGCCTCATAACGTACTTGTTTTTCGTCTACGGTCGGGAGTTCATCGATTTCCTGGGCGCGGGCGTGGTGAAGATTATCAGCCAACTGATGGGGCTTATCGTGGCGGTGATCGGAACCGAGATGGTCATCCTGGGCGTGCAGGGCGCGTTCGAGATTGTGAAGTAAAACGGCACGCCGCGGTCATTTCAACAAAGCGAGGCGCGGCGGGGCGCCTCGTACCATATAGGCGGAGGCGGGACGAAAGGAGAAGGCGTGGATAAAACTTTCGTAGCGATTATTCTAACCGGCCTCGGTCTGGCCGGGGCGGCGGCCGGCGAGCAACCGCTCGAGGCGCGGGCCACGCTCTCGTATCATGGGACCGGCGGCAACACGCAGAACCACGGCGGCGCCGCCGCCGGCGAGGCGGAGTACGCGCGCGGCCGGTGGATAGTCGACGGCGGCGGCGATTACTCGGTCTCGGTCTCCGACGGCGAGAAGAAGGGCGAGAGCGCGGGGCTCTCCGCCGGGGCCAAATATTTTCTGACGGGCGGGGAGCGGCTTTACGGCCGGTACAAAGGGGAGTGGCGGCGGAACGTCTTCTCGGGCTTCGAGCACCGCTTCACCAACTTCGCCGGCCTGGGCGCCTACCTGATTAAAAGCGACCCGCAGGAACTAACCGTGGAGGGCGGCCCGAACTACGTCAACGAGCGGTACCGCGACGACAGCGCGAAGGAACCGGCCTCGTTCGTCGGGGCGCACGCGGGCGTCGATTACCAGGTATTCCTCAACAGCGCCGCGGAGGTGGAGGCGTCGGCGGCCTGGGACGTGGATTTGGGTAACACGGCCGAACAGTTATTGACCGCAAAAACCACCCTCCGCGTGAAGGTCGCGACGTGGTTGGACCTGGCCGCGACCGAGAAGATCGAATGGGATAACGTCCCGCCGGAGGGTTACGGCGAGCTCGACGTGACCACGACCGTCGGCCTTACCGTCCGCAACTACTAACGTTACGGCTTCCGGCCGCGAGGCGAGGCGTTAAACCGTCGGCGCCTCCGGCCGTCGAAACGATAAACCAGCCCGTTGGGAAACTGAGGAGGAATCATGAACCGGACGTTACTGGCGGCAACTTTAGCTATGGCCGCGGCGCTCGCGGCCGGGGCGGCGGCGGAGACGTTTACCTTTACCATTCCGGACGTCTACTTGAAGGACGGCGGGAAGGAGGCGGAGCCGGTCCTGCTGGAGACGGTGGGGACGGGCCGCGTCAA
>CP070633.1:1400031-1403366 GCA_020356085.1 Candidatus Coatesiibacteriota bacterium
TCGACCGCGAGGGCCTGCAGATAGTAGTAGGAGGCGAGGTCGTCGCGGCCTTGCCGCTCGTACGCGAGGCCCATGTACCCCAGCGCGAACGCGTTATCCTCCTTGTACGTCAAGGCGCGACGGTACTCTGCCGTCGCCTCCTCCCAGTCGCCCTGCACCAGATAGTAGGTCCCGTAGTTGAAATGCGATTGCGTAGCAATAGCGTCGCGGTCGACGCCGACACCCGGAAGCCACGAGTAGGTTAGGAGTAGCGCGGCCGCGCCGGCCAGTAGGCCGAACGGCAGCCACCGCCGCCGCCGGACCTCCTCCACGAGTACCGCGACGCCGCTCCCCGCCGCCACGGCCAGCGCCGGCGCGAGCGGCAGCCGGTACCAGTCGACGACGAAGAAGATGATTACTGACGCGGCCGTCGCGAGCAGGTAGATCCCGAGGAGACGCCTTCCCGGCGGCCCCCGCCGCCACGCCGCCGCCAGGCCGACGACGCCCAGCGCGAACAGCAAGCCGTAATACGGGACGCCGAGGCGGTGGAACGGCGTGAAGTGGCGCCGAAAGTTGAAGTCCGTATTGAGCGTGACCTCGTAGCTGTTCGCGAGGAGGGATAACTTGCGGCCGTACAGGAGCGTTGCCTTACCCGGCTGGCGGGCGAGGAACCACAGCCCGCGACGGAGCCACCACCGCGACGCCTCCGAGGCTTTGAGCGGTCGGCCGAGCGCCCGCTCGGCCTGGGCGCGCGTCTGGACCTCGTTGAGCGCCTCCGGCCGCGCCAGCGTCCCCCGCGGCGCCGAGAACGACCCGGGCGCGTGGCGGTTGTTGCCGATGAAGAAGTTCACCCCTCCCTGGGAGGAGATAATTACCCAGTCGTCGGCGACGACTTTGTTTCGCGCCGTGGCCGCCGCTACGACCAGCACCACTGGGAGCGCGAACGCGACGACAGCCCGCCAGTACCTGCCCCGCCGGAGCAGCGGCCACAACGCCAGCGCGGGCACGAATAGCGCCAGGTTGGGCCGGGCCATGACGGCCGCGGCGAACAGCGCCCCCGCCCCGAGCGCCGCCGCAAGGGCGCCCCGTTTCCCCTCCATCGCCGCCGCCAGCGCCGCCAGCGAGGCGGTCACCAGGAAGAGGGTCAGCGACGCCGGTAGGATCTGCGTGTCGAAAAAAACCGCCGGGAGGTAGAACGCCCACAGGAGACCGGCGACCGCCGCGGCGAAGCGGCCGAACAGCCGCCGCGCCAGCACGTATACCAGCGCCGCCGTCGCCGCCCCGAGGACGAGCTGGACGATTATAACGGCGTACAGATGGACGCCGAATACCTTGTAGACCAGCGCGAGGAAGTAGGCGTACGCGGGGCCGATGTAGTACGCGCCGGCGGGGGCGGCCCCGCCCAAGAGATTAACGGCCCAGTTGTGGTACAGCGAGGCGTCGGGAACCGCCTCCACGTACGTCATCAGCGGGTCGTCGCGGACGGTGAGGAAGTAGACCACGCGGTACGCCAGCGCCGCCAAGAAAATAACGGCCGGCCCCGGGCCGCCCAAAATACGCCAGATCCGGTTCATTGCCCAGAAAAAAAACGCGCCGCGTCAAAACGGCACCCCATGATAATACTCCCCCGCCTCGTTGTCAATAGGCCGTGCGAAAACTGGGGAGAACCGGCTAAAACGCGTGGAAAACTGCGCCGGCCTGGGTTTTCCCTTGCCAGGTTATGCTTTTTAATATAGAATCGCACCTCGCCTCCGGGCCCGGGAGACCCGTAAAAACTATGAAAAAATGGATTACAGCGATACGCGCGCCGTTCTTCACCGCGGCCATCGCGCCCGCGCTGGTCGGCGTGGCCGTGGCCTTCTACGAGGGCTACGCTATCCACTGGTGGCACGCCGTATTGACGCTGGTGGGCATGGTCGCGCTGCACGGCGGGACCAACCTCGCCAACGACTACTTCGACCACCGCTCCCGCAACGACTGGGTCAACGAGACGCCGACGCCGTTTTCCGGCGGCTCGCGCGTCATCCAGGAGGGTACGGTCTCGCCGCGCGCGATGCTGATTTATTCGATCGCCTGTTTCGCCGTCGGCGCGGCCATCGGCCTGTACCTGTGGCGGGTCACGCCGGGAAACGTCGTCCTGTGGCTCGGCCTGGTCGGCGTCGCCTCCGGCTTCTTCTACACCGCGACGCCCCTCGCTATCGGCTACCGCGGCGTCGGCGAGCTCTTCGTCGGCGTGAACTTCGGGCCGCTTCCGGTGCTCGGCGCCCACTACGTCCAGGCCGGGACGCTCTCGCCGGCCGCGCTGCTGGCCTCCCTCCCGGTGGGACTCCTCATCGCGGCCGTCCTCTACATAAACGAGTTCCCGGACTACCGCGCCGACAAGGAGGTCAACAAGAAGACGCTTATCGTCCTCTTAGGGCCGCGGCGAGCGCGGTACGGCTACGTGGCGTTGATGGTATTGACGTACGGCGCGCTGATCGCGGCCGTCGCGGCCGGGGCGCTACCCCTCTGGGCGCTGCTGGGCCTGGCGACGCTCCCTCTGGCCGTCAAGGCCGGCGCGGTCCTGATGCGGCATTACGGCGAGCCGTACAAGCTCATCCCGGCCAACGGCCTGACGATCGCGGTCCACTTTGGGACGGGGATCCTACTCACGGTGGGGCTGGCCCTGGGCCGCCTCGTATAAGCTACGAGGCCGGCCGCCCGCCGACGACAAGCGAGGGTTCCTCGCCGGCCTCCCGCGGTTCGACCAGGCGGCGCGTAAACCAGAGCGCGAGGGCCGCGAAGACGACGGCCAGGCCGAAGAGCACGTCGTAACCGGCGTACTTCAACACGAAGCCGCCGCCGACCGCGAGCAGCATGGCGAGGCCGTTGACGGTGTTGTTGAAGCCGACGTATATGGGACGGAGCCGCTCCGGCGCGACGTCGATGACGTAGTTGATGCTGCCGAACTCCGCGCCGGACCAGCCGAAGCCGACGAAGAAGAACAGCGCGTAGAATAAATAGATACCGCCGTACTCGGCGCGCGCCGAGAGGAAATAGAGGAGCGGAGGGAGCAAAGTTATCAGCGCGCCGCCGCGCACGAGGAGGCGGTTCCCCCGCCGGCTGGAGAGGTAGCCCCAGAGCAGGTTGGAGGTCACCGACCCGGCCATAAGCGCCGCCAGGAAGGAACCGGCCGCCGCGTCGGTAAGGCCCAACTTGCCGATCGCCAACCCGACGTAGAACGGGACGGCCAGGCGGCTGAAGCAAAGGAAGAGGCGGGAGGTCACGAAGCGGCGGTAGTTGGCGTCGTCCCGCAGGAGGCCGAAGCCGGCGCGGACGGTCTGGCCGAAGGAGTGGCGCTCCTCCACGGCCGCGCC
>CP070633.1:1403466-1428507 GCA_020356085.1 Candidatus Coatesiibacteriota bacterium
CGCGGCCGACGGCGGCGGCGGGCGGCCCGGCCGCCGAACAGGTCGGCTAACAAATCGCCGAAAATGCCGCCCGCCGAGAAGAAATGTTCGAAGACGTCGTCGAGGTCGGTAATGCCGCCGTAACCGCGGCCCTGCAGGCCCTCGTAGCCGTACGCGTCGTAGATCTGGCGTTTTTCGCGGTCGGCGAGGACCTCGAACGCCTCGGAGGCCTCTTTAAACTTCTCCGTCGCCTCCGGATGGGGATTGCGGTCCGGGTGATATTCGAGGGCTAGCCGGCGGTAGGCGCGTTTTATCTCCTCCGCCGAGGCCTCGCGCGAAACGCCCAGCACCTCGTAATAATCCCGCTTGGTCCGAGAGGTCATCCGCCGTTTTTTACTCCAACTCGAAGCTTATATATCGCGTATGGCCGGCCGTAATCACCACTAAGAGGACGGTGTCGCCGGGGCCGAGGTCGCCGAGTGCGGCGTTAAAATCGCTCACGTCGGCTATCTCCTGGCGGTTGAGCTCGATAATGACGTCTCCCTGGCGAAGCCCCTGCTGATACGCGTCGCTCACCTGTTTGAGGTTGACGACGACGACGCCCTCCTGGTTCTCGGCGAGGCCCAATTGGCGGCGGAGCGAGGGCGTGAGGTTCTTCACCTCAAAGCCCACGTCCTCTTCGAAGCCGCCGCCTAACTGGCGGCCCGCCGCCGCCTCCTCTTCCGGAAGCTCGCCGATCTTGACGCGTATTTTTTTCTCTTTACCGTTGCGGATCACGCCTACTTCCGCGTTGGTCCCGACTTCCGTATCGGCTACCAGGTTCCGCAAATGGTTCGTATCCTCGATCTTCTCGCCCTGGTAGCGCACGATGACGTCGCCGCGTTTCAAGCCGGCTTTGTCGGCCGGCCCCCCGGCGTTTACGTCGGCGACCAGCGCCCCGGCGGTCGATTTCAAACGGAATTGCTTTTGGAAATCGGCCGTAACCGGTTGGATGTACACGCCGAGCCAGCCCCGCGTCACCTTCCCGGTCTTGATCAGCTCGTCCATGACTTGCTTCGCCATATTGATGGGGATGGCGAAGCCGATGCCCATATTCCCGCCGGTCCGCGTCGCGATCGCCGTATTGATACCGACGACTTCGCCGTCGAGGTTAACCAGCGGGCCGCCCGAGTTCCCGGGGTTGATCGCGGCGTCGGTTTGGATGAAGTCCTCGTATTCCGCCAGGCCGACGTTCGAACGCCCGCGCGCCGAAACGATTCCGGCCGTCACGGTATTCTGGAGTTCGAACGGGTTGCCGACGGCCAGCACCCATTCACCGACCTCCAGTTGGGAGGAGTCGCCGAGCTTGGCAGCCGGGAAGTTCTTACCCTCAATTTTGATAACGGCCAGGTCGGTCCGGTAATCCGTCCCGACAACCGTCGCCTCGTAGCGCTCGCCGTCCGCCGCGACCACCGTGATTTCGTCGGCCTCGGTGACGACGTGGTTGTTGGTAAGGATGTACCCGTCGGCGCTGACGATGACGCCCGACCCGGAACCGCGCTCGAGGCGGTCTTCTTCCGGCTGCTGCTCGAAGAACCCGTGGAACGGGTCCCCGCCGAAAAAGTCGAAAGGCGGCGCGCCGTGGAAGGAGGGGCGGCGCCCAGAAACCTTCGCCGTTACGCGAACGTTAACCACGGCCGGCGAAACCTCTTTCACAACTTGCGAAAATCCCTGGCCGATACGCCGCAGCGCCTCCAGATCCGCGGAGGGATTGGATTCGGCCGAGCTCCAGGGGGTCAAATCTAAAACGCCCGTGACGATCGCTCCGGCCGCGAAACACCCGACCGCGACCGCCAAGAGCGTTCCTTTGGTCTTCGCGTCGAAACTCATAACGTACCTCCGTAACGCATATCACCCACCGGCGTAATTATACCATACCGGCCGCGAGGGCCGGTAGGTATATCCGCTGGAACGCGAAACGGTCCCAGTTAAAATATTAGTCGTTCCCGAACGGTGCGAGGTTTAACGGGTCACGACCATCGGCCGCGCGGCGTGGAACGGGCCCGCGGCGATCCGGTAAACGTACACACCCGGCGCCCAGGAGGCGGTGCTGAGTTCGACGTTGTGAGTTCCCGCCTCGTAGTAGGAGTCGACGGCCGTTTCCACGTGCCGGCCGCTTACGTCGTACACGTCGATAACCGTCCGGCCGGCGAAGCCCTCCGCCAGGCCGAATGCGATCGATACGCGGTCGCGCGTCGGGTTGGGAGTGCTTTGCGCCAGCCAATACGTTACGGCCTTGGTCTGGCCGCCCGCCCGCACGATAACCGGGCCGTGGCTGTGGGTCCGACCCAGCAGGTCCACGTCTTCGAGCACGTATTCGTAACGGCGACCGGACTCCACGTCGGCGTCGCCGTACCGGTAGGGGCTCTTCCCCTTAATAATCTCGGCGTTCACCTTCTCGAACGCGGCGGAACCGGAGGAGGCTCCCGCCCCGCGGCCTTCGGTAACGCCGCGGCGGTAAATATTGAATCCGGCCAGC
This sequence comes from Candidatus Coatesiibacteriota bacterium, assembly GCA_020356085.1. Classification (GTDB taxonomy): domain Bacteria; phylum RBG-13-66-14; class B26-G2; order WVWN01; family WVWN01; genus WVWN01. The sequence goes on from CP070633.1 coordinate 1,405,964, forward strand.
GTCTTCGTTTCGCCGCCAGTCGTCCAGCGCAGCGCGACGCCGCCGCGTACCGCGTCCGCCTCGAAGGAGAGTACCTTGACCGGCGTCGCCTTCATGGCGTTGATCGTCTCGTAGCACCGAACGCGGCCCGAGCCGTAGTCGTTATCCTTGCCCGGGTCGCCGAGGTCGAGCGCGTAATCCTCCATATACTTGCGGACTTCCGCGTTCGTAAGGTCGCCGTCGACCTCCAGGATCAGGGCCGCGAAGCCGGCGACGTGAGGCGTCGCCATAGAGGTCCCGCTCATGACGCTGTAACCGCCGCTAATCCCCCGGCAAGAGGTAATGCTAACGCCGGGCGCGGAGACGTCGGGCTTGGTAAGACCGGGCGGATAGGGGTAATCGTTCCACGGCGCTACCGTGGACCACGATACCGGCCCGTAGGACGAGAACGAGGCGATAACGTCGCTGGAGTCCGTCGCCCCCACGGTAATTACGGCCGGGACGTCGCCGGGCGTCCGGATATCGTCGGGCGGCGGGATATTGTAGCGACGCTCGTTACCTGCCGCGATCGAATATACCATGCCGCCGGCGATAAGAGTCTCGCAGGTTTCGCGCCAGGTCTTGCGGTCCGGGTTCCACCGCTGCATCCACCCCAGCGACATGCTGGTAACGTCGGCGCCGTTGTCGAAGGCGTATTCCATGCCTTCCCAGCAACCGGATTCGGTACCGCTGCCGGAGTTGGATAGTACCTGGACCGGCATTACAAACGCGCCGGGCGCGACACCGGTTTCCGTCCCCGCGGTACCGTCGCCGCACACGGAACCGGCACAGTGGGTACCGTGGCCGCCGGTTCCGCCGCGCGTCTCGTTGGTATCGTTGTAGGTGTTCCAACCGTGGTAATCGTCGACGTAGCCGTTATTGTCGTCGTCGATATTGTTGTTCGGGATCTCGTTTTCGTTAACCCAGTCGCGGTCGGCGAGGTCGGTATGCTCGTAATCGACGCCGGTATCCGTAACGGCGACGACGACGTCCTTGCCGTTTACATACAGCTCATCCCATACGCGGTTGGCGCCTATCTTCTCCACGCCCCACGCGAGGCCGCACGCTACCGGGTACTCGGCGTCGAGATTAACGCGCCGAACGCCTTTGAATCCGACTATCGAGTTAATCTCCGAGGCCCGAACTTCGGCCGCGACGACGTTAGCGGCCCAAAGCGATTTAACGCCCCGCGCCGCGCCGCGCGATTCGGCCTCCGCCAGATACGCCCGCAACTCCCGTTGGCTCTCCCCCGCCCGTTCTTTAGCGAGCGTGCGGACCAACTCGCGGGCCGCGGTCTTGTCCAGCCCCGCCGTCATGGTTTCGTAGGCTTCCGGGGCCAAGCCGCCGTCGAGCGCGATCGTAATCGGGACGAATTCCTCCGGCCCCGCGGTCGCTAAATGCCCGAGCAGCGCCGGCGATATTTCGGCCGCGGCGCCCGCAATGCCGGCGCAGGCCAAGAACGCCGCTACCGCTACCCACTTTCCGTTGCGAAATCTCATTCCTTGCAACTCCTTCCGGAATAGGTCCTAACGCCTATCCGCGAAATGGGACGGAGGCCGTACCGTCCCGGTGGTTTTATACGCTATTATAACTAATTTATACCGTTAAAGCAAGCTTTGCTTAGATATCTAATCCGGCCCGGGCTCCAGCGGCCGCTCCCGACGACGCCCCCCCGCGCCGAACCGGCTCACAGTATAATAACGCGATTAAATAATTATGTTATTATGTATATCTAACATCCATAATCATATATATGATACCACGTTTCCGGTTAAAAGTCAATCGCGCCGTTCGGTCCTAACCCGTAGCCTCGCGGGAGCCTACCTTAACCTAATTCCCCCTAACTTCCTCCCCCTCCTTCGCCTCCTCTTCGTCCGGGCCCCCACGCCAACGTCATTCGCCGAGAACGTTCAGGCAATATACGGCGTCGTCGTAACTTCCCACATACACGCGGCCGCCGGCCACCGCGGGGCTCGACTCTATCTGGTGGCCCGTCTTGTATCGCCACACGACCTCGCCGGAGGAGGCGCGGAGGTAATAGAGATTAAAGTCGTGGCAGCCGACGAAGAGGCGGCCGTCGTCTCCGGCCGGGCTCGATACGACCGGCTTTCCGAACTCCCGTTCCCATACCAGCTCGCCGGAGGCGCGGCTCGTATCCGCTTTCAGCGCGTACACCGTACCGTCCCAGCTCCCGACGTATACGGTCCCGTCTTCGATGTATGGCGTCGAATCTACCATACCGCCCGTCCGATAGCGCCAGCGCAACGCTCCGGAGGCGGCCTCGAAACAATTGACGTTACCGGCACCGTCGCCTACGAATAGCCGCCCCTCCGCCACTACCGGTCCCGAATACCAGATCTCGCCGCCGGCGTCGCTCGCCCACAACAGCTCGCCGTTCTCGGCCCGGAGGCAGTACACTTTCCCGTCGCGGCAACCGACGTATACTTTACCCTGGGCGAGACACGGGCTCGACCAAACTTGGCCGCCCGTTTGGTACCGCCACGCCAATTCGCCGGTGTCGGCCTTAAGGGCGTAGAGGTGTCCGTCCACGCCGCCGAAGTATACGCGGCCGCCGCCCACCGCCGGGCTGGAGAACACCCAGCCCCCCGTCTCGTAACGCCAGAGGCGCTTCCCGTCGGCGGCGTTCACGCAATGGAGGTAGTTGTCGTATCCGCCGACGTAAAGCCGCCCGCCGGCGAGCGCGGGCGAGGAGCGGACTCTTCCGCCGGTCCGGTATTTCCAAATTTCCTGTCCGCTCCCGGCGTCCAAGCAATAGACGTAAGTATCGTCGCCGCCGACGTAAAGCCGGCCGTCCTCCACCCACGGCCGGGAGGCGACATACCCGCCGGTAACGTATTTCCACACGAGCCGGCCTTCGTCGCCGGGACTGATTAATCCGCCGGTGGTGCAATTTATAAGCGTCGCGGCGACGGCCGCCGCGCCCAAGACTAGTCGTTTAAACATCCGGCGTTCACCTCCGCGCCGAGCGCTATAAGCTTTCGATAACTTCTTGCAACTTCCGTCGCACCTCTTCGGCCGTCGCCGCCAGCGAGGGATTGTCGACGGCCGCCATGGAGGCGAGCGGGTCGATGGCCGCGACCTCTACTTCGCCGGAGGGCAACTCTTGTACGACGACGTTGCACGGGAGCATCAGGCCGATCTTATCCTCCGCCTGGAGCGCCGCAAACGCCGATGGCGGGTGACAGGCGCCGAGGATCTTGTACGGGCGGAAGTCGACGTCGAGCTTTTTCCGAAGCGTCGCCTGTACGTCGATCTCGGTGAGGACGCCGAAGCCCTCCTGCGCCAGCGCCTCTCGGACCCGCTCCTCGGCCTCCGCCGCCGGAACGTCCAAGGTCTTCGCGAAATAATAACTCATCGTCCGCACCTCTTTTCTCGATACCCTATCATAATAAAAGGAGGCGGCGTTGCAAGGGAAAACGGCGGCCGACGCAAATTACGCTTGCCTCGCCGACCCTCCGCCGGTATTATTGCGCCGTGCGTCCGGAAGCGAAACCTCTCCCCGTAACGCTTAGGGCGGCGTTAGCTACGCTCCTGCTTGCGGCCGCCGCCCGCGCCGAGGAGCCGTCCGCGGCGGCGCCTCCTCCCCCCGTCCGCGCGTTATGGGTGACGACGGAGACGCTGTACAATCGGGGCGAGATCGAGCGTCTGGTCGCCACGGCCGCCGCCTACGACGTCGACGCCTTGTTCGTCCAGGTCCGCCGCGCCGGCGACGCGTACTACCGTTCGGAAACCGAGCCGCGCTCGCGCAAATTGGAGGGGCAACCGGAGGATTTCGACCCGTTGGCCGAGACCATAGTTTGCGCGCGGTTATTCGGCCTGGAGGTGCACGCCTGGCTCAACGTCAACTACCTCTGGCCCGGCCCCGAAATGCCGCCGGCGGCCAACCACCTCGCGAACCGTCACGCAGAGTGGATTACCGTGGGGCGCGACGGCCGCCGGTTGACGCGCTACACCAAGCGCGAGATGGCCGCCGCCGACACGGAGGGGTGGTACGTCGACCCGGCGGTGAAGGGGTTCGCCCCCTACTTCGCGTCCGTCGCCGCGGAGGTCGTCCGGAAATACGGCGTCGACGGCCTTCACCTCGACTTCATCCGCTATCCCAACTACCGCTTCGGCTACGGCAAGGGCGCCCGGGGGACCTACTTGCGCGAGCGCGGCGGCCAGGACCCGATACTCTTGGGCTACCATAAACTCGGCGACGAGTTCTACCGCCCCGCGGTTGGATACGGGGGCCTAGTGAACCGCTGGCTGGACTTGCAAGCGCTCGAATGGCTCGATTGGCGGGCGGACCAGGTTACGAATGTAGTCGCCGCTACGCGAGCCGCCGTCAAAGAGGCTGACCCGGAAGTCCAATTCTCAGCCGCGCCGTGGGCTAACCCGGAGCACGCCTACCGGTACGTCGGCCAAGACTGGCTCGGGTGGTACGACCGCGGATTAGTAGACGTTATGTGCCCCATGACGTATTGGGGCGAGGCGCCGAAGCTGGCCTCCCTTGCCCGTCGCCTCGCGCGGCGGCGGGGCGAAGCCCGCCTCTATATGGGCGTGGGCGCCTTCAACCACGGCCCCTTCTACCCGGCCGAGATCGCTGCGGGGTTGGCCCAAGCGCCGGTCGACGGCGTAATCCTCTTCGATTACGGCTCGTGTTGGCGCCAGCCGGAAATATTACCCGCGCTGGCGGAGACCTACGCCGCTCCGGAATCGCCGTGAAAAACGTAACCACAACGAGCCTCCTCCTTCTGGCAGCTGCGGCGGCGTTGGTGCCGTCGCCGGCCGCGGGCAGAACGTTGGCCGTCGTCGGCGGTAAAGCCCTCACGGAGGCCGACGTGCTGGCGGTCCACGGCTACCTCCCACAAGGGCCGGAATTGCGCGAGACGGTGGAAGGACTTGTCCAACGGGAGATCGTATTGGCGCTCGCGCGAGGCAAAGCGCTGGGGGCGTCGGCGGGGGAAATCGACCGCGCCGCGGCGTTGGCCGTAAAGGCGTTTCGGCCGCCGTTTCCGACGAATTCGGAGGGCTATCGGCGCCGGCTGGGCGAGGAGATAACGATCGCGAAATACCTCGACCGCTACGTATATCCGCGGGTGGCGGTTACCGAGGAGGCGTTGCGGGCGTACTTCGCCGCCCGGCCGGGAGAATTCATGAAGCGACCTCCGCGAGACCGGGAGGCGCTCGGAAAACTCTTCCCGCGATACCGCAACGAGGTATTATACTTATACGTCAAGGCCGAAATGCGTCGACTTCTGGCCGAGGCGGTACGGGAGGCCCGGCCGTCATTAAACGTTGAAATTTACGTAGATTGAGCCTTAGGTTTAGCTTGACAACCCCGAAGGTAACGTGTATAATGGGTTGTAGGAAAGGGTCGCCACATATCCACCCTGCGGCGGAGGTAGTATGCCCAGCGTCGGCTCATCCGAGCAAGTAGAGCGTATTTTCTACGAGCACATCTCGTTTCTCTATAAAACTATAATTTTCGGCGTTGTAACGACGCTGCTGGGGATCGCCGCCGCGATCATCGTCAATATGTGGTGGATAGGCCTTATCGGCCTGCTCGGATTCAGCCTCCTCTACTTTAAACGAAAAAAGCGCAACCGTTTTATCATCACCAACGAACGCTTTATCCGTGAGGAGTTCAACCCCCACCACAACATAATCGCCGTACCGTTAAAGAACATCCTCGACGTCAAACTCCTCAACCGCACCACGGATAAATTCGGGACGGTCCGCGTCGAGACGACGCCCGAATTCGGCGACCAGCTTCTCGTCGACGGCGACCGCGAAGTGGGCGTAATCCTGTGCCACAAGATTCCGGACCACGGCACGTTCGCCGAGATCATAACCTTCGCGCGCGACCTCGCCGTCGGCCGCGCCTAAAACCGGCCGGCGCGGAAACTCCTCCCCCGGGGAGGTTTTTTTTTATTTAACGCCGAGATGTTTAGCCGCGGGTACGTCGTCCCGGCGTTCGCCGCCGGAGCCCTAGCCGCCGCGGCGGAGGCCGGGTGGCATTTGGCGCTTAACGCGCCCGCGCTGCGCCAGCCTCTCTGGCGGACCGTGGCTGCAGAGGCACTCGTGGCCGGAGCGTTCGTCTTCGCCTTGGCGTGGGCCTATACTGCCGTCTTCCGGGTCGCGCGCCGCCGGCGGAAAGAAGGGTTTCCCGCTGCCGGCGCGTTCGCCGCGCTGGCGGCTCCTCTCCTCTGGTACACGATCTACCGCCTCCTCCCGGAGGCCAAGCTCGCCTGGGTCGTCGCACTGGTAATCGGCCTGGCGGGGGCGCCGCTCGTCGCTTGGGCGCTGGCGCTCTTGGCCCGCCGGCGGAAGGCGGTCGTAATCCTCGCCGGCGTCGCCGCGTTCATACTACTCGGCCTCACCGCCCTCTCCCTGTTGGAACGGACGCGTCCCGCCCGCGCCGACCGGGCGAATTTCCTCCTGGTCACGCTCGACACCGTCCGTGCCGACCGGCTGGGGTGCTACGGGTATGCGGCCGCCCGTACGCCCATACTTGACTCGCTCGCTGCCCGCGGCCTGAAGGTTGACCCGGCCTACTGCCTCGAGCCGTTGACCGCGCCCTCCCACGCGACGATGATGACCTCGCTCTACCCGGAAACCACCGGCGTCGTCCTGAACGGTATGCGGCTGCGCAACGACGTTCCCACCGTCGGCGAACAATTCCGCGCCGCCGGATACGCGACTGCGGCCTTCGTCGCCGCCAGCTCGGTGCACGCCCGCGACACGGCCCTCGACCGCGGCTTCGAGCTCTACGACGACGCCGTCACCCCGCGGGAGGCTTACCGCCCCTCCCCCCTCGCGCCGCTAGGCCTCGCCGAGAAATTCGCCCTGCTCGCACCCGACGATAACGACGCCGAACGGCCCGCCGCCGCCGTCACGACGGCGGCCCTCCGCTGGTTCGGCCGCCACCGCCGAAAACCCTTCTTCGTCTGGGTCCACTATTTCGACCCCCACGACGACTACCTCCCGCCGGCCGAGTACGCCCCGCCCAGGTTAACCAACCCCTTCGTCCAGCGCCGAGTTAACCGCCGGTGGGGCGACAACGACCCGCGGCCCAGGATTGCGCGCTACATCTCCGACCTCTACGACGGCGAAATAGCCTACGTCGACGCCGAATTGGGCCGGCTCCTCGACGGCCTGGCGGCCCTGGGTCTGGCCGACCGGACCGTCGTCATGGTGGTCGGCGACCACGGCGAAGCCTTCCGCGAACACGGCACCCAATACCACGGCTTCCGGCTCTACGAGGAGGAGGTCCGCGTCCCGTTTCTCGTCACCGACCTCGGCGGCCATCTTCCGACGCCGACGCGGCCCCCCGCGATGGCGACGACGCTCGACGTAGCGCCGACCCTCCTCGACCTGGCCGGATTGCCGATCCCGCCGACGATGCGGGGCCGCCCGCTTTTCGCCTCCGCCGCCGCGCCGGCGCCCGCGGCGTACGGCGTGTGCCTCCCCGATCCGCTCCGGAAAAGTAAATACGCCCGCGGCCGGTTGGAAATGGCCGCGCGGCCGGGCGAGAAGGTAATCGTTTCGGCCGGGGGCAAAATCGAATATTACGATTTGGAGAACGACCCGGGAGAAACCGAGGATGTCGCCTCGGATAATCCGGAGGCCGGCGCGGCGCTGCGCGCGGAGCTCGAAGCTCTCCGCGCCACGGTCGACCCGGCGCCCGCGCCGACGAGGGCCGTCGACGAAGAAACCGTAGCCAAGCTTCGCGCGTTGGGGTACATTCAATAAACGGTCTCGCTCACAACCGTTGGGTTCTTCGCCTCGCGCCGCCCCTCTTCCTGGCTGCGCTCGTGGTACTCTTTTTTCCCCACTTAGCCTCCTTGTTCTACCTCCCGGCCGCGAAGGATACGTTAACCTTCTCCTATCCCGCGCAGGTCGAGCTGGGGCGCGCGTTGCGGGAAGGGTACTTCCCGCTCTGGTCGACGCACCTCAACTCGCCCCTCTTCGCGGAAGGGCAAGGGGGATTCGCCCACCCGCTGGCCCTCCTCCTGTTCAGCGTGCTGCCGCCTGCGGCGGCCTCCAACCTCTTCCTGCTAATCCACCTCTACGCGGGACTGCTCTTCACGTACCTCTTTTGCCGCGAGCTAGGCCAAAGTCGTTTCGCCTCCGCGCTGGCGGCGCCGGCGTTCGCCCTCGGCGGCTTCTTCCTGGCGCGGCTGGGGATATATACGCTGATTACGAACGGCGTGTGGCTGCCGGGGCTGCTGTGGCTCGCCGCCTGCTACCGCCGAACGCGTGCCGCGCCCTACGCGCTCGCCGGCGCGCTCGGCGGCGCGCTCGCGCTCTTGGCGGGGCAGTTCCAGCTGGCCTCCTACGCCGTGGTCGCGGCCGTCCTCTACGCCGTCGTCTTTATCCGTCCCAGGCGGAACGCGCTGTTCGCGATTCTGTGCTTCGGCGTGCTCCCTCTGCTCTTAGCCGCGATCCAACTCCTCCCCACTTTCGAACTTTGGCGGCTCAGCGAACGGGCGGCGGACGTTCGTTCCGGTGAATATTCGCTGTGGCCGCCCCAGTACCTGCAGCTGTTATTGCCCGAGCTTTTCGGCCGCGCGGCGCACCCCGCGTTCGCGCCGACGGGCGTCTCGCCGGTGGATACGTACTGGGGGCGGAGCTCGTTCGTCGAGTCGGCGTGTTACGTCGGCGCGATCCCGCTCCTCCTGGCGGGCGTCGGCTTCCTTAAACGCCGGCGGTGGTTTTTCCTCCTCCTGGGCCTGTTCGCCGCGCTGTTCGCCTGCGGGACGTACCTGCCGTTGTACCACGTTTACAAGTACCTCCCGCCGTTCGCGCTCTTCCGCGCGCCGAGCCGCCTCCTGTTTTACGTAGCGTTCGCTCTCGCGGTAGCCGCCGGCGACGGCTTGGACTATTTCCGAGTCTCCCGCAGCCGCCTCCCGATTGTAGCCGCAGTCGCCGCGGCCGTCGTCGCCGCCGCAGTAGTATTAACTTTCCGGTTCACCCTCCCGCAATTCAAAACCGCCGTCGAACGCCTCGCGGAGTCGAAAGCCGCGGCCGTGGCCGAAAAATTCGAGCGGCCGGAGGCCGTCCACGAATATTACGCCGACCGTGCCCGCCTCGTCATCCGCAAGGCCCGGTACGCCGCGCGCCTCCGCTCGCCCGCTACGGCGTTCCAATTCGCCGTCCTGGGGGCGGCGGTCGTAATCCTGTGGGCCGCGCGCCGCAACCGTCTCCTGGCCGCCGCGGCTCCGGCCCTACTATTGCTGGTGACGGTAGCCGACTTGTACCGCTACGGCGCGGGGCTTAACCCCGTCGTCCGGGCCTCGTTTGTCAACCGCCCCCCTCCCGTAGCGGCCGCCATTGACCCCTCGACCGGAGGCCGCGTCTTCTCCTCCGGATATTCGCTGGGGCCCGACAAACACCTGGGCTTGGGCCTGATCCACGAGAACACGCACGCGATTTGGGGTTACGATCTTCTAGTTCCGCGAGCTTCGCTGCGGCCGGCCGCGGCGGTTAAAGTATTCGAATTGTTGGAGGACCTGTACACGACGGGCCGCGATCCGGGCGGAGGCCGCTTCCCCCGCCCCAGCGCCCCTGCGCGCCAACTCTTCCGAACCTACGGCTTCCGTTACTTCGTCCAACTCAACCCCTGGCTCGGCGCCGGCGAGGTAACGCGGTCGTACTTCCCGCCCTATTTCGTATATGAGGACGCCGGGGCGGCCCCCCGCGCGCGTGCCGTACCCGAGTACCTCCTCGCCTCCAGCGACCGCGAGGCGTTGACACTTCTTCAAAGCGAGGACTTCAACCCGCACCGGTACGTCGTCCTCGCCGAGCAGCCGGCGTCGTTCGAGCCCACCTCCCCGCCGCCGCCGGAAGTAGAATTAACCCGTTCTACCGCGCTCGAAGCAACGTGCCGTGCCGCCGGCCCCGCGCTGCTGGTGCTGGACGAACTCTTCTACCCGGGGTGGCGCGCGACCGTTGACGGCCGACCGGCCGAAATTTACCGCGCCAACCTGATATCGCGCGCCGTCGTCGTTCCGGCCGGCCCCCATACGGTCGAATTCCGATTCGTCCCGGTCTCGTTTTACGTCGGCCTGGCGATTTCGGTCGTCTCCTGGGCCGTCGTTTTAGGGGCGGCGGCCGTCTCGACGTTCCGTCGCCGGAGGCGCCGGCCGTAGCGATGTCCCGCGGCTATAAATGGGCGGTGGGAGGTATCGCCGCGGCGGCGGTAGCCATACGGCTTCTCCTGGCGGCCGCCCAGCTCCCCTACCATTACCAAGCGGACGAATTTCAAATTGTCGAGCGGGCGTTGCGCGTCGGCGCCGGCGAACTCAACCCCGGCCTGTTCACGTGGCCGGGGACGTTGGTTATCTACCTCAACTTCCTCGCGTACGCCGCGTACTTCGCCGTGCTCCGCGTTTTCGGCGCCGTCGCCGACGCCGCCGCTTTCGCCGATCTCTACTGGCGCGCGCCGGGGCCGTTTTACTTCCTCGGCCGCCTCCTCTCGACGGCGTTCGGCCTGGTCGCGGTCCTGGCGGCGGGACAGGGAGCGCGGAGGGCGTTCGGGCCGTCGGCCGGCCTGGCGGCTGCGGCGTTCGTAGCAGTAGCTCCCGCGGCGGTGCAAGCGAGCGCGATCGCGCTTCCGGACATGGCGGCGGCAGCGCTGGGCGCGACCGCTCTTGCCTTTGCTGCGCGCGGCCTGAACGAGGCGAGGCCAAGATACTTTCTGGCGGCGGCGATATGCCTGGGCCTGGGAGCGGCGGCGAAATACCACGTCCTACTGTACGGCCCGGCCATTTGGGCCGTTATATTACTGGCGAAAACTACGGTCCGGCGTAAGGCCGCTTTGCTCGGCGGAACGGTTGCCGCTGCGGCCGCGGCCTTTGTCGTCGCGTGTCCTTTCGCCGTAATCGCCGCCGGCGATTTTACCCGCGACGTCGCGACCATGATCCGGCGACCGGGCATGGCGCGGTGGGCTCCGTCGCCGCAATATCTCGCAGGGACGACGTTGCCGCTGGCGCTAGGGTGGCCGTTATTGCTCGCCGCAGCGGCGGGCGTCGGGGCGCTGGCTTACCTCCGCACGCGGGCGGCGCTCGTCGTCGCGCTGGCGGCGCTGCCGTTCCTGGGCGCCGCACTCGTCCGCCCGCTGCCGCCGCGGCACCTGCTCCCTCTCGTCGTGCCGCTGGCGTGGGCGGTAGGCGCAGCGGTCCACGCGACAACCTCGCCGAACCGGCGGCGCGGCCGCTCCGCCGCAGCTACGGTGTGGATTGCATTAGGAGCCTTGGCCTTCGGGGTTGCCGTCGGCCACCTTCCGGGGGCGTGGCGCGCCGATACGCGGACCATGGCCGCGGAATATTTCGGGACCTCCGTGCCGGCGGGCACGCGCGTCCTGGTGGAAACGGTGCCGCCCGACGTCGACGGCGTCCCGCTCCACCCCACGCGGGACTCGCTAGTTCGGCTCGTTAAATATTACGAAGCGAAGGGCGGCGGTTCGCCCGGGCGGTACGCCTTTCTGGCGAAATCGCCGGCCTACCCGTTCGGCCATCGCACGTACGAAACCTACCTCGCGGAGGAGTGGTTGCCCTCCGCGCGGCCGCCCGTGGACGTTGCCGTGCGCGTTGTCCCCGACGACCGCGCCTTCTTCGCCGAACAGGCTAAACCCTACGGTACGATGCTCGCGCCGTGGGGGGAGGAATACGCCGCCTTTCTCGCCGACCGCGGCCACCTCCGGCTCGTTTTCGCCGGGCAAGGCCGGCCCGGTCCGACCGTGGAGATCTACGATATAAAGTGAGAATCCTTTATTTTTCGAACGAGGAGGTCCCGGCCTCTCACGCGGGCGCGGTTCATACTTGGGAGGTAGCTCGAGGCTTGGCGCGGCGGGGGCACGAAGTGACGCTGGTCTCGGCCGCCGATACGGGGTTAGCCGCACACGAGACCCGCGAGGGCGTTAAAATTTACCGTCGGCCGGGCCGGTTGGGCGGCGTGAAGTGCAACCTCCGGTGGGCCCCGGTCGTCACGCGACTGTGGCCGCGGCGGTGGGACGTCGTGATGGAACGCTATCTGACGTTGAACGGCCTGGGCTACGCGTTCGCCGCCGCGCGGGGGCTGCCGTACTACGTCGAGGTCAACGGCCCCCACGTAGAGGAGATAACGTATCGGTGGGGACTTGCGGGAACGCGGCGGGCGAAGGTGCTGGAGTGGTGGGTGGACCGGCAATTCGCGCGCGCCGACGGCGCTTGCGCCCCCAACGTCAACATCGTCCGGCCCGTCGCCCGAACCCGCGCCCGGAAGATAATATGGGGCGTAAACGAGGACCAGTTCTCGGCCGCCCTAGCCGACACGCCGCGTGCCCGGAACCTCCGCACGCGTTACGGCGGCGCCGGTCGGTTCGTCGTCGCGTTCGTCGGTTCGTTCCGGCCGTGGCAAGGCGCCCGCGACCTGCCTCCGCTGATCGCGGCGACTGTTGAGCGCTGGCCGGAGGTAATGTTTTGGCTCGTCGGCGACGGCGAGGACCGGCCGGCCGTGGAAGGGGAGATCGCCTCCTTGGGCCTCCAGCAGGCGGTTCGATTCCTGGGGTGGCGGCCGCACCGGGAACTCCCCTATCTTCTGGCGGCGGCGGAGGCGAGCGTAGCGCCCTTCAACGACGCGTACTACCCGCCGCTCCGCGAATTCGGCTTCTTTTGGGCGCCGACTAAGGTTTTGGAATGCCTGGCGAGCGGCCTGCCCGTAGTCGCCAGCCGGTACCCGGTATTGGAGGATATGGTGCACGACGGCCGCTCGGGTTATCTCGTCCCCGCGGGCGAGCCGAGGGCTTTCGCGGAAGGGATCGTCGCGTTGGCCGAAGACCCTCAACTGGCGGAAAAAAGCAGCTACGCCGAGGAAACGGTTAAGGCCGAATTCGGGTGGCGCCGCCACTGCGAAATCCTGGAGGGATTTCTAAAAGAGGCAGTCGAGAAGCGGAAAAAGCTTGCGCGAAAGCGAAAAATGGTATAAAATTGTAACTGCGCAACGGAGGAGGGTACTAATCCCGAGGATAACTCGGAGGTGACCGATGAACAAAAAACTGGCTACCATAATCCTCGTGGTAATGTTCGCGGCGCTCGCCGGCCTGGTGATAGCGACGCAGATTTCGCCGGCTTCCGTTGGAAGTACCAAGACGCTATTCACGGAAACCCGCTAACGAGAGCCCCAACCCACCCGGCGGGGTTCCCGCCGTCGCCCTGCCCTCCGGGGCGGGGTTTTTTGCTGTAGTTATGAACCCTAAACTGCTAACGACGGTCGCGGCTATAACAATTTTGGGGACGGCGTACGCGGCCCCGGCCGCGGCCTTCCATTACGAGAGTCCCGCGGCGGCCTTGGCCCGGGCGGAGCGCGCCCCGGAACCCGCAAGCGACGCCGCCGCCGAGGCCTGGGCCGACGCCGGGTGGTACGCGTTGTTCGCCGACAACGACTACGCCCGGGCCCGAGAGTACTTCGAGGAGGCGTTAGCGCGAGACCCGGCCCTGCCGCGCGCGTTGGAGGGCTACGGCCGGTCGGTCGAGATCGGCGGCGACTACGACGAGGCCCTGCGCGCGTATTTAGACTTCCTCGTCGCGGCGCCGGACCATCCGGCCGCGCCCATATACCTCTACCGATGCCACCTCTTGGAGGAGGACACGAACGGCCGCGAGTATTTCATAACCACGCTCCAAGCGCTGCGGGAGGCGGAGGCGGCCCCGCCCCTCCTCCGAGCCAAGGCGGCGCAGTTTCTATTCGACCGATATCACCGCGCCGGCGAGTTCGAGGAGGCGGAGGCGCTACTCGCCCCGCTGCACTTCGTGCGTACGTGGCGCTTCATCGGGCCGTTCGATAACGAGGGCAAAGAGGGCTTCGACGCCGCATACCCGCCGGAAACCGAATTCTCGCCTACGGCGCAGTACGACGGCAAAGCGCGCCCCGTAGGGTGGCGCGCCCTTCCGGTCCCGCTCCCCACCGGCTATTTGGATTTTACGACCGTGCTGACGCCGGCCGATAAAAGCGTGGCGTACGCCGCGGTCGCGGTGAAATCGCCGACGGCGCGGGAAACCTACCTCGCGCTTGCGGCCGCGGGAGCGGTTAAGGTGTGGCTCAACGGCGCGGAGATCTTCGCGCGGGAGGCCTACCACGAGGGATATTTCGATCAATATCTGGCTCCCGCGCCCCTGCAGGCCGGCTACAACTTCCTCCTGGTAAAGGTGTGCGGCGACGACACGAGGTGGGGATTCGGCGCCCGCCTCCTCTCGGAGGGCCGCGAGCCGCTGCGGGACGTCGAATTCGACCCCTCCACCGAGGCGCTGGCCGCGGCGGCCCGGACCTCCCCCCGGTCGCCTTCCGTTAGGGCCGAGCCCGAGCGGTTCTTCGATGCTCGACTCTTAACGGAACCCCCGGACGCGTTCGACTTCTACTACGCCTCGCTCGAGCATTACGCGCGCAGCGACGCCGACGAGAAGGAGGAGGTCCCGACGAAGTTGATGCTCGGCGCGCAGGCGCTGCTACCCGCGGCCGATTTTTACTACTACGTCGGCGTAATGGAAAAGGAGGAATCGCGGCGGCGCGCCAACCTCGCCCGCGCCCTGGAACTGGCCCCCGGCCACAACCAGGCTCGGTTGGCGTGGGGTAAATATTTCTACAACCTCGACCGCCCATACGAGGCGGAGGCGGCGCTGGAGGAGGTCCTGGTCCGGAACCCCGGATTCGTCGAGGCGTACCAGTATTGGGCAAAAATCATGTGGGAGAACGGCTATGCCTACGACGCCGTCCGGGAGGCCGCCGACCTGAGCCGCCGGTACCCCTCCTACCCGTATAGTCGGATGATCGAGGCGCTGTTCGAGGAGAATTACGGCGACCTCGACCGGGCGGCCGACCTCTGGGAGGCGATTTTTAACGCTGACCGCTACTCGACGACCGCCCGCGATGAGCTGTTTACGCTGCTTCTTAACCGGGGCGAGACCGACGCCGCGGCCGCCGTCTTACGGCGCGCGCTGGAGGCCGACCCGTACGACGGGGATGTCCGCATTAAGTTGGCGGAGGCGTTGGACCACCAAGGCCGCCACGAGGAAGCCCGGGCGGAGGCCGAGATCGGGTTAACGTTCTGCCCGGAAGACCACGAGCTGTGGCGGCTTAAGGGTATCGCGCTGGAAAAACTGGGACGGGAGGCGGAGGCCCGGGCGGCGTATCGCCGCGCGGTCGAGCTCAAACGCAACTTCCCGGCCCTCGAGAATTACCTCCGCTACCTGGAGCCGGAGGAGGAGACGCTGCGGGCGCCGCGCCTCGACGCCTACGAGCTAATCGCCGCGTACCCGGGGGACGAGGCGTTCCCGCGCGACTCCGCGGTATGGCTTCTTCACGACCGCCAAGTGGAGGTGTTCGAAAACGGGACGAGCTCGCGCAGCGTCCACTACGTCGTTAAGATTCTCACCGCCGAAGGCGCCGACAAGTTCCGGTACGTTAATATCAGTTACTCCCCCGGCTCGGAGACGATCGAGCTGAAACGGGCGGCCGTCCTCAAACCTGACGGGACCGAAATCGCCGCGGCGCAAATCCGCGAGCACAACGTCTTCGACGTCGGCAGCCGACTATACTACAGCTACGTGAACCGCGAGATTACGATGCCCAACCTCGCCCCCGGCGATACGGTGGAAGTGTCCTACAAGATAAACGACACGGGCGAAAACCTATTCGCGGATTACTTCGGCGACTTCTTCTATTTCGGCGGGAACAACTCGACGCGCCACGCCCGCTACGTCATAACGGTCCCCGCCGGAAAAAAATACTACTTCCACCGGCTGCGGGGAGCGCCGGCGCCGACCGTAACCCGCGGAACCGATAACACGACCTACCGGTTCGATATGTACGATTTGCCTCCGGCGGAGGAGGAACCCTACATGCCGGCGCTGGCTGAAATCTTGCCCAGCGTCCAGGTTTCGACGTTCGCGACGTGGGACGACGTCGGCCGGTGGTATAACGGCCTTATCAAAGACGTCTTCCGGCCTTCCCCGGAAATCGAGACTCTCGCCGCGGAGCTGACGGCCGACGACCCCGACGACCTGACCAAACTCCAGCGGGTCTACAACCTCGTGATGAGCCGAATCCGCTATGTCGGCTTAGAATTCGGTATTGGCGGCTACCGGCCACACTCGCCGAAACAATGCCTCGAAGCCCATTACGGCGACTGCAAAGACAAGTCGACGCTCATGAATACGCTCTACCGCCTGATGGGATGGAAGGCGTACCCGGCGCTGGTGCGGACCGCGGACCTCGGCGAACTCGATTACGAACTTCCCCTGCTCGGCCTTTTCAACCACATGATTTCGTACGTGGAGTTGCCGAACGGAGAGAAGTACTTCCTGGACGGGACCGCGGAATACCACTCGTACCGGGAACTCCCCACCCTCGATCAGAACCTCGACGCGTTCGTAGTCTTCGACGAGGGCGGCGAATTTCTCCGGACGCCGACGCTGACGTTGGCCGACAACCACTTGCGCACGCGGACGACGTTCGTCCTCCAATCGAACGGCGACGCGCACGTTCACCGCTCCGTCGAGTACGGCGCCGCGGACGCGCCGTACCAGCGCGAACGGTTCCAGGTGGAAGAAAAACGAAAAGCCGTAATCGAAGAATATTGGAACGGCCTTTATCCGGGGACGAAAGTATTTAACGAGAAGTTCTCCGACATTTCGGACTACAGCCGACGAGTCCGCACGGAATACGACGCGCTGGCCCGAGGCGTATTCGACGCCGGGGCCCCCCGCGTCCACCTCGACGCGGTCATCCACAAAGCGGCGCTCCTGACGCGATACGGAAAAAAAGCCTCGCGTACCTGGCCGCTGATAATTCGGAAAAATACCAAGACGACGGCCGAACTAACCTACGTCCTTCCGGCGGGGTACGTCGTGACGGCGCTGCCGCTGGCGAAGGAGTTCCGCTCGCCCTACGGGGCGATGAAGATCGACGTCCGCCAGGGCGAGGGCCGCGTTACCGTTAAACAGGAATTCGAGCTTTACGCCCAACGCATTTCGCCCGCAGCGTACGCCGGGTTCCGGGAGTTCTGCCTCAATATCGACGATTGGGAAAACGAGCCGATAATATTGGAAAAGAGGCCGTAGCCTCGCCTCTGTTCGTAAAAAACAAGCGGCCCACCGGGGCCGCTTTTCGCGTGCGTTTCACAATCGGTTAATCGATTAAATAGTCGGGGAGGATGTACTGGGAGGGGTCGACGTGGGTGCCGCCGACCAGGACCTCGTAGTGGAGGTGCGGCCCCGTCGCCCACCCTGTCGCGCCGACGAAGGCAATAATGTCGCCCCGCGCGACCGGCTGGCCCTCGCGGACCAACAACTGCGAGCAGTGGCCGTACCGGGTCTCGAAGCCGTACCCGTGCTTAATGAACACGCAGTACCCGTAGCCGCCTTTCATACCCGCGAACGTTACAGTGCCGTCGGCGGGGGCGACTATCGGCGCGCCGGTCGGGATCGCGACGTCGAGCCCCTTGTGGAACTGGACGCCGCCGAAGATCGGGTTCCGGCGCCAACAGAAGCCGGAGCAAACGTGTCCGGCGGTCGGCTTGATCGCCGGCGTATGGTCGAAAATATGCGTCGTACGGTTTTGAGCCGTAATGATGTCGTTAAACGACTCGCTCTGCAGTTGGGCTTGTCGAAGCGCGAGCTCGAGCTCGTCCACGTTCTTGTCGCGGCCGAACTTAATTAAGTGGGTAACGTTGGTCACCGGGCCGCCGACGCCGGCTCGCCGTACGTCCTCCGGGATGGTTTCCAAATCGTGGACGAGGCGGAGCGAGTCGTCGAACGTGGCGTACCCCAACAACTCCTTCTGGAGGCGCGCCCGGCCCGCGGCGATTTCGTCGAAGCGTTCCTCCCGCACCGCCGCGCGCGTTTGCAACTCGTCCAACCGGCCCGCCAGCTCCTTCCGAGAGGCGTAGTGGAGGCTAATAATTAAAAGGCCGGCCGCAAACGAGCACATGACGGCCGCGCCGACGTAGCACCGGAACAAGGAGAGGCGCAACGTTCGATTCGCGCCCGTACCGCTGGGCGCCCATACGACCGATACGTGCTTCTTGCGAAGCCGCCGGACGATATCACGTATTCGGGTGGCTCGAGTCACACGTTCCCCTTAGGGGCCTTATTTTAAATATTTCCAGCTATTTGTCAAGGGAAAAAATCGCATTTGGCCACTCGCGCTCCGCTTTGACGGAACTTGACGGAACCCTCCGGCGACAATATCGATAATGGCAGATATAATACGGCCGGGATTAAGGGGGCCCTTACTCCGGCCGGGACTCCCGCGGATACAACGGCGACATCGCGCGGAGCTGCCGCACGATCTCCGGTAGAACGTCGAGGACTTTGTCGATCTCCGCCTCCGTATTTCCTGCCCCGAGCGTGAATTGGAGCGACCCCTGCGCCACCGCCGGGTCGAGGCTGCACGCGAGGAGGACGTGGGAGGCCTTGAGCGCCCGCGACGAGCACGTCGACCCGCTGGAAGCGCAAATACCCTCCCGCACCAGGAAGAGGCTCATCGCCTCCCCCTCCACGTACTCGATGCACACGGACTCGTGCGTGGGGAGCCGCCGCTCCGGGTGGCCGTTGAGGTGTAGGTGGTCTATGCGCTCGAACAGGCCGTCGTGCAGCCGGTCGCGGAGCCGCCTAATCCGAGCGGACCGCTCCTCCCCCTCCGCCGCAGCGATCCGCGCCGCCTCGCCCAACCCGACGATAGCCGGCACGTTCTCCGTCCCGGCGCGCCTTCCGCCCTCCTGGATGCCGCCGTCGAGGAGCGGATGGAGGCGCACGCCCCGCCGGAAGTAGAGAGCGCCGACGCCCTTCGGGCCGTAGAAGCGGTGGCCGGACACGGACAACAGGTCGACGCCGAGCGCCTCGACGTCAACGGGGATATGACCTACCGCCTGCACCGCGTCGGCGTGGAAGGCGGCCTCCGAGTTCGCGGCCACCACCTCCGCCAACTCTTTTACCGGCTCGAGCGTGCCGATCTCCAGGTTGGCGAGGTTGACGCAGACCAACGTCGTGTCGGCCCGGAGCGCTCCTTTAAGGTCGTCGCCGTCGACCAGGCCGT
This sequence comes from Candidatus Coatesiibacteriota bacterium, assembly GCA_020356085.1. Taxonomy (GTDB): domain Bacteria; phylum RBG-13-66-14; class B26-G2; order WVWN01; family WVWN01; genus WVWN01. The sequence continues at coordinate 1,425,059 of CP070633.1, forward strand.
AGCAGTCGACCGGGACCGTCGACACCTCCCACCCGAGCTTGGCCATGCTCTGCGCCGCGTTCATAACCGACTGATGTTCTACGGCGGATACTACGAGGTGTTTCCCGCGCTTGGCCCGCGCCAACGCCAGGCCCTTGACGGCGAGGTTGTTGGCCTCCGTGCCGGAGGAGGTGAAGATAATTTCGCGGGCCGCGCAGCCGAGCAGCGAGGCGACCGCGCCGCGGGCCTCCTCCACGGCCTCGCGCGGCTTTTCGCCGAACGGGTGCGTCGAGAGCGGATTGCCGAAATGCTCCGTCCAATAGGGCTCCATCGCCGCGACGACGCGCGGGTCGGGAGGCGTGGTGGAGGCGTGGTCGAGGTATATTAATGCCATTTTTCGGTTCCCGGATAGCGGGGGGATAAAAAACCCGGCGTTTCCCAGCCGGGTTTTCGTATATGATAACACAAGTTAGGTTATTCCGCTACAACCATCTTACGCGCCGCGGCCTCCCCTCCCGCCTCCAGGCGGTAGGTGTACACGCCGGGCGCCAGGCCGGCTACGTCCACGGCGAGGTCGTTTTCGCCCTCCCGGCCCGCGGTGTCGACCGTCCGGACCTTGCGGCCCGCCACGTCGTAGAGCGTAACTTTCGCCTCGGCGGCGGCGGGGAGCGTAAACGCTACCGTCGTTACGCCCCGCGCCGGGTTCGGGAAATTCTGCGCCAGCGCGAAGGCGTGGGCGCGGGAGCCGGCGCGGCACTCCACCGGCCCGAAGGTCTCTCGTTTCCCGCCCAGGCCGACGGTCTCCAGCCAGTAGCGGTACTTCTCCTCCGGCACGAAGTCGCGGTCGACGTAGGCGTAGGGCGAGCGGCCTGTAATCAGCTCGTCGTTGAGGCGGAGGCGGCGAGAGTCGTCGGCCGCGCCTTCGCGGAAGAGGTTAAAGCCCGCTACTTTGGCGCCGGCGTTGGTCCGCCAGGCCAGCTTAACGCCGCCGCGGACGGCGTGGCCGTCGAAGGAGGCGACGGGGATGCCGATAATATTCGCTTTCTTGCAGAGGATCCAACCGTCCTTGTCGAACTCGACGTTGGTTACCGGGCTGCCGTAGCTGAACCGGAAGCGGTGGAAACGATTGCGGACCCACACGCGCTCAACGCGCGTCTGATTATTCTGCGTCGTAATCGTGAGTTCTACCGGCATGTCGAAGAGGGGCGTGAGCGGCGTCTGCGTCTGGACCTGGCAGATCTTCACCGTCACGTCGTTGCCGGAGGCGGTCCAGTCGAACTCGTATTCCGGATAGCCGGCCTTGTACACCCAGTCGTCGAAGAACTCCTGGAGGCTCTTGCCGTACTCCTTCTCCATCGCCTGCTGGAGCTCGACGGTGAAGGCGTGGCCGAACTCGTGGTCGCGGCCGTACTGGTTCCAGGCGCGGAAGAACTTCTCCTCGCCCAGGAGGTAGCGCAGCATGTGCATGATCCAAGCGCCCTTCTGGTAGACGGTGGCGCTCCAGGGATACGTGGGGTTGTAGACCGGGAAGCGGTTCTGCTGATCCTCGGCGAAGTAGCGGGAGGCGAAGTACTGCATCCGCGCGCGGTACGCCGCTTCGCCCTTGGCGTGTTCCTCCCACAGCGCGTCGCAATAGGTGCCGTGGCCCTCGTTGAGCCACAGGTCTTTCCACGACCCGGGCGAGATGCAGTCGCCCCACCACATGTGGCCGAGCTCGTGGGCGAGGAAGTTGTCGGAGGAGTGGTTAGGCCGGATATACGACTGGTCGGCCGAGATGCAGGTCTGATTCTCCATGCCGCCGAAGTAGGCCATTTCGGCCTCGGCGATGCCGTAGCGCTCGTCGTCGAAGGGATAGCGCCAGAACTTGTCGCTGAAGAACTGCATCATCTGCGGGAGGTGCTCGAAGCAGATCTCGGCGGAGGCGCGGTGCTCCGGGAAGACGTAGTAGTTGATCGGGATGCCGCTCCATCTCGTGCCGAAGCGGGAGTATTTATACGCGCCGGAGATGCTGATGAGATAAGTGGCGATGCGGTTTTGCGTGACCCACGTGAAGGTCTTCGTACCGTTGCCGTTATTTTTTTCCTGGGTCAGAAGGCCGTTGCCGGCGACGTACCAGTCGTCGCGGCACGTCACCGTAAGCTCGACGCGGTCGGCTTTGTCGTCCGGGAGGTCGTAGCAGGGGAACCAGTGCTGAGCCTCCTCCATCGCGGAGGTTACGTAGACGCCCTTGGAGGTGAAGTACAAGCCGTCCTGCGGCTTGCCGCGGTAGTAGACGATAACTTTGAAATCTTGATTGCGGGCCTTCGCCGTCGGGAACGTGACGGTCAGGACGGCGCCGGCGTGCTTAAACGGGAGGCGCTGGCCGGCGTGCGTGACGCGCGAGACCGTCACGTCGTTCTCGAAGTTGAATTGGACCTCCCGCAGGCCCTCTTTCATACTCGTCGCCGCGACGGCGCAGTGGCCGGAGATTTCCTTCGTAACGTCGTCGAGCGTGACGTTGATGACGTACTCCTTGACGTCGTAGTTATGAGGCACGGCCGGCGCGTCGCTCAGGCCCTTCGGGCCGTCGTAGAGGTGGGGCGTGAAGAGGCGCTCCTCCTCCGTCGGCGGCGCCTCCGGGAGGAAGAGCGCGCCGGCGGCGGCGGCTACCAGGCCGCCGACCATTATTAACGCTAAATAACGCATAAGAATCTCCTTGGGGGAAAGGGCAATGAACGCGCCATTATAACCGATTTGGAGGGAGGGGTAAAGGCGATTTGGGCGGTACTTTTTGCGGGGCCATATTAAAAACGGCCGCCGCCGCGGCCGTTCGCTTCTGTTTCTTAGGTATAGTAACCGCCACCCCTACCAGAACAACGCCTTGAGGCGGCCCAAAGAGGCCGGGAGGACCGGTTGTTCGGGGTCGTATTGCCAAAGCTGGAGGCTATTTGATTCCATATCCGTTACCCATACGAAGTAGTAGCCGGGGCCTCCGAACGTATCAGGGATTAAGCCGCCCGGTTTCGGGATCGTAAAAACGCCGTCGCAAGTGTAGACGGTATGCGTAGCCTCGTCTCCTAAAGCCAGAGCCGCCGCCGTAACCCGCGAGCCCGGGCCGGGTTCAGAGGAAACGACGCTCCCCGTCGTCGTCATATAAAGGATTAAGTTCTCGTCCGGGATGGCGACGGCGACGTCGTTTATTTTGCTGAACACGCCCATCGCTATGTCCGCGGGGTGGTCTTTCGGGCACCGGAACGACGAGAGGAGCGACCCCGTAGTTGATAGCCGGTAGATATGGCTATTATCGTAATGGGTTACCCAAAATTCCTCGGGCGGGGGGTAATATTCGAAACCCCACGCCCCTCGGTTCAACGGCAAATCGCAGACTTTTTCGAAGCCCGCGCCCCGTAACCCCCAAATACGCGGGGGACTCCCGTCCGTTAGGACGTAACATCGGTAATCGAAGCCCCATGAACAACCCCTAACGTTAG
>CP070633.1:1428607-1432864 GCA_020356085.1 Candidatus Coatesiibacteriota bacterium
GGCGACGCCGTCTTCGGCGGCGAGCACTACCACGTCCTGTTCGCGCTGGGCGTGGTCTTGTTTTCGATAACTTTCGTGGTGAACCTCCTCTCCCAGGTCATAATGGACCGCTATGCGCGGAAGTTTAAGTAGGGGCGAATTGGCGGAACCGAAGAAAATTACGGTCCAAGCGGGCTTGAGGCCCACGCGGAGGCTTGCCAACGCCGTCATGAAGCAAGTCTTCCGGGTTCTAACCTACGTGGTGGTGGCCGTGTTCGCCGGCATCGTCCTCTATATCTTCGTGCGCGCGTTGCCGGTTTTGAGGTTAAGCTTTATAACGGAGCCGCCGCGGCACGGCATGCTGGAGGGAGGCGTCTCGACGTGCATCTACGGCACGGTCGCGCTGCTGCTGTTGACGTCCGCCCTGGCGGTCCCGTTGGGCGTTGCCGCCGCGGTATACTTGAACGAGTTCATCGGGTGGGGGAGGCGGGCGCGCCTCGTTCGGGCCGCGGTTAACAACCTCGCCGGCGTCCCCTCCATCGTCTTCGGCCTGTTCGGCCTGGGGTTCTTCGTCGTCTTCCTGCATATCGGCGCCTCGCTGCTGGCGGCCTCGCTCACGCTCGCGATCGTGGTGCTGCCGATAGTGATCGTCTCGACGGAGGAGGCGCTTAAGGCCGTGCCGCGGGATTACCGCCTGGGCTCCGCGGCGTTGGGCGCGACGCGCTGGCAAACGATCTCGAAGGTGACGCTGCCGCAGGCGGTGCCGGGAATAATTACGGGGACTATTTTGTCGATAGGCCGCGTGGCCGGCGAGACCGCACCCATCCTCTTCACGGGCGCCGCGTTCTACCTCCCCCACCTTCCCGACCACCCGCGCCAGCAGTTTATGGAGCTCTCGTACCACATCTTTGCGATGGCGACGCAAGCCTCCGACATCACGAAGTCTATGCCCGTCGCCTTCGGGACGACGTTCGTTCTCATCGCCCTCGTATTCGCGTTCAACCTGATCGGGATCCTGTATCGGGCCAAACTCCGGAGACGTAAAGCATGGTGAACCCCGTCGTGAAATACGAGTCCTTCTCGTTCTGGTACGGCGACTTCCAGGCGTTGTACGACATCGACCTCGACGTCGAGCCGCGGTCGGTGACGGCGGTCATCGGCCCCTCCGGCTGCGGCAAGTCGACGCTCATCAAGGCCGTAAACCGGATCTCGGAGATGGAGGCCCAAATCCGCATCGACGGCCGGGTTCTACTGGAGGGGGAGGACGTTTACGCGCCGGGCGTGGACCTGGTGTCGTTACGGCGGCGCGTCGGCATGGTCTTCCAGAAGCCCAACCCGTTCCCGATGTCGGTCTTCGAGAACGTGGCGTACGGGCCGCGGCTGTTCGGCGTGACGAAGCGGCCGGAACTCGAGCAAATCGTGGAGGAGTCGCTCCGGCGCGCGGCGCTCTGGCCGGAGGTCCGCGACCGCTTGAAGTCGTCGGCATTGCGCCTCTCCGGCGGCCAGCAGCAGCGCCTCTGCATCGCGCGCTGCCTCGCCGTCCAGCCGGAGGTCATCCTGATGGACGAGCCGGCGGCCTCCCTCGACCCCACCTCTACACAGAAAGTGGAGGACCTTATAATCGAGCTCAAGGAGAACTACACGATAATCATCGTTACGCACAACATGCAGCAGGCCGCGCGCATTTCGAAGCGGACGGCGTTCCTGATGAACGGCCGCTTGGTGGAGGTCAACGACACCGAGAAGATGTTTACCCGTCCCGACAACGAACTCACGGAGGACTACATTACCGGTCGCTTCGGCTAAACCGGAGGGTCCGGAGGCAAAGCGCAGGTGTTTCTATGACGCCGGAAAAGCACTTTCACGACGAACTGGCCGAGGTCAACGACATGCTGCTCGGCATGAGCAGCCTGGTGCTCGAGATCTTCGACGACGCCGTCGAGAGCGTCCTGACCGACGACGCCGAGCAGGCGCAGCGGATAATCGACGAGCGGGGCCGCGTCGACAGCCTGGAAGTCGCGATCGAGGAGCGCTGCCTCGCGCTCATCGCGCTCCACCAGCCGGTGGCGATAGACCTCCGCATGATTATTACGGCCATCAACATTATCCGCGACCTCGAACGTATCGACGACATTGCCATCGACATCTGCCAGGACGCGATCGGCCTGCACGCGTTGAAGAAGAAGCCGGATACGTTGTTCGACGTCCCGGCCCTGGCTCGCGTTTCCGCCTCCATGGTCCACGATGCCGTCCGCGCGTTCGTCAAGCGGGACCCGCGGTGGGCCCGCCAGGTATGCGAGCGCGACGACGAGGCCGACGACCTGGAGCGCAAAATCCACGACGATATTATCGCCTACGCAGAAAAGCATCCGGACGAGGTCGCCGCCTGCGTTCATCTCCTGACGATCGCCCGGGCGCTAGAGCGCATCGGCGACCACTCGACCAACATCGGCGAGATGGTCGTCTACCTGATGACGGCCAAGATAATTAAACACCACCACGACGTCGAGACGGAGGACGGGGCGCAGGCCGACGGATAACGCCGGCCGCGAGGGGCGGGGCGAAGGCGCCGGCATATGCCAAAAGTACCTACCCTGCCGCAGGGTACGCCATTTTGGCGCGCGGAAGATACCGCCAGAGAGAGGGGCGGCGTTTTCATTTTGGCTTGACCGGCGGGTAATAACCTGTTATTTTTCAAATAATTAGCTTGCTGCAGGAAAAAACATGGACGCCGCCATGGCATATATTTTGCTATATTATATGATGAGTTTTAGTTGGTAATGGCGGATACGGCGATGAAACCATTGGCTTTAGTAGTCGACGACGACCGGGACGTCCGGAGTTCGCTCCGCGAGTTCCTGGCTGGCGAGCACGTCGAGTCGCGGGAGGCGGCGGACGGCGTCAAGGGGCTGGACCTAGTCAAGGCCGCGGACGCCGACCTGGCCTTTTTGGACCTTCAGCTGCCGCTCCTCGACGGCCTGTCGCTGCTTAAAATCGCCAAAGAGCTCCGGCCGACCCTCGCCGTCATCATGATGAGCGGGCTGGCCTCGCCGGGCGACATCGCCGCCGCCATGGAGCACGGCGCCTATACCTTCCTGACGAAACCGTGTAATTTAGAGTTATTGGAGAAAATCGTACGGGAAATTTTAACCAAGAATTTGCCGGCGGAGTGTCGCGGCTTACGCCTCCGCGCGGTCGCCGCCGACGGCCGGGCCGAGACCGAGCCGCAGAAAGAAGGAGGTGAGTCCATGCCTATCGTACGGTGGAGTCCTTTCCGCAACTTGATGGAGATGCAGCAGGAGATGAACCGGCTCTTCGACGACTTCATGAGCCGGCGCCCGGAGGCGGGCGAGAGCGCGGTTTGGATCCCGGCGGTGGACGTGTCGGAAACCGAGGACGCCATCAAAGTCATGGTCGAGGCGCCGGGGGTGGATAAAGAGGACATCAAGATCTCCGTCCAGAATAACGTCCTCACTATCCGAGGCGAGAAGAAGATGGAGAAGGAAACTTCGGAGGAGAATTACCACCGCCTCGAGCGCGTGTACGGGGCTTTTTACCGCGCGCTGGAACTCCCGACCGTAGTGCAGGCCGATCAGGTTAAGGCGAGCTTCAAGGACGGCGTTCTGACCGTCAGCATCCCGAAGAGCGAGGAAGTCAAGCCGAAAGAGATTCCCATCGAGAACGCCAAGTAACCCGGATTCGGCGAAGTGCGGGGGGGCGCGCCGCAGGTCGGCGGCCGCGGGCGCGCCCGGGATAATAAATCTTAATAACGCCCTCTAGTCAGTGGACGTTTTTAAACCGTTGGAATTTCGTAAGGAGTGGTTATGATTAGCGATATTAAAGACGATGGAATTGGCATTTTTATCGATTACGAGTACGTGTTCATTACGCTCGAGAGGTTGTACGGCGTTCCCATGGACTTGGAAGTGGTCATTGAGGGGATCCACGGAAAAACTAAACCTTTCGGGAAGATAATCTTAGAGCGGGCGTACGCGCCGTGGAGTAATTTCGTCGAGGGTTTGGCCCAGTTGAGCAAATGGCGGGTGGAGACCGTTAATATTAGCTCGAAGCAAGTGGACAAGACCGACGTCAAGACCGGCCAACGGTGCTCAGTGCTGCAGAACAACGCCGATATTTACATCGCGTGGGACGTCGCTCAGCTTATCTATACCAATCAAAATATCCAGAAGTACGCGCTGGTCACGGGCGACGGCGATTTCACGGAAATCGTGAAGCGCGCGCAGCAGAACGGCAAGCGCGTCATCGTTATGGGTTTCG
>CP070633.1:1432964-1444853 GCA_020356085.1 Candidatus Coatesiibacteriota bacterium
GGCCGGCAACTACGTCGACAACCGCGACAACTATTTCGAACTCCATATCGGCAACGAATAAAAGGTGAATTGGAAGGAAAAGGCGCGTCCGGGCGGGCGCGCCTTTTATTTTGCCCTCCGGCGGGAGTTATGTTATATATAGTCATACTGCGCGGGCGTAATTCAGGGGTAGAATGCAAGCTTCCCAAGCTTGACGTCGAGGGTTCGAATCCCTTCGCCCGCTTATCCCGCGGCGTTGGGCGTACCCGTCCGACGCCCGTACTATAATTGCGCGATGCCGAAATTTACCGGCCGATATGACGAAATCCTGCGCGGCGTCGTCCTGCTAATTCTACTGGGACTGCTGCTGTGGCATTACCTCGCCGCCGTCGACGAGATCCTGACGCCGCTGCTGTTGGGTCTGGCCATCGTCGTCGTGGCTTTCGCCATGCGGACGACGTGGGCGCGCGGCGTCGGCTATTTCGTCGCCGCGTTGGGCGTTCTCTGGTTCCTGAGCCAGATCTGGGGGCTGTTGTTCCCGTTCGTGGCGGGATTCGTAATCGCGTACCTCCTCTCGCCGATCGTCGACCGCCTTCACGAAAGGGGCGTCCCGCGCGGCGTGTCCGCGCTGGTGCTTATACTACTGGCGCTTATGGCGGTGGCGGCCGGCCTGCTCATCGTCGTCCCGCCGATCCTGGGCCAGATCACGCGGTTCGTCGTCCACCTGGGCGACCTGCCCGCGCACATGGAGGTGCTCTTCGACCGCACCGGCGATTGGCTCGCCTCGCTGGAGGACTACGAGGTCTCGCCGTACGCCCAGCCGCTGATCGACGACGTCGTCGGACGGATTCAAGGTCTCTTCGCCGGGTTGCTCGAGCGCGTGTTGGGTTTCCTGACGTCAATGTCCAAGCTCGCGACGCACATCGTGAATATCATCATCACGCCGATCTTCACGTTCTACCTCCTCCGCGATATGCCGAAGATCAAACGCTGGGTCAAAGAGCGGGTCCCGGTGCGGTTCCTGGCGGAGGCGGAGAGTATAGCGCGGGAGGTCGACGGCGTACTCTCGGGCTTTATCCGCGGCCAGTTTATCGTCTCGACGCTGGAGGCGACTTTCATCACGCTCGGCCTCACGCTTATCGGCGTCGAGTACGCGCTCCTCTTGGGGATCTTCGCGGGTTTCGCCAATATGGTCCCCTACGTCGGGAATTATATCGGCGCGCTGCCGGCCTTAATCGTTATCCTGACGGGCCCGGAGGTGGGAACGCGGCTGCTCTGGGCCGCGGCGTTGTACGTCTCCGTCAACATCGTCGACGGCTTCATTCTGGCGCCGCGCATCGTAGGCCGGCGCGTCGGCCTTCACCCCGTCGTAACCATGATCGCCATGCTCGCCGGCGCGAAATTCTTCGGCGTCGTCGGATTTCTGGCCGCCGTCCCGGTAACCGCCGCGCTGAAGATCCTCGCCAAACGGTTGGAGCGGCGCTATTTGGAGGGCCCGTTCTACCGGCAGCCGCCCGCCGAGGCGCCGCCGCCCTCCTCCGATTGACGAACCGCATGGACCGGCACCTCCAAGACCTCATTCGGGCCGACTACAACCGTTTGCTCCGGCGGGAGCGGCTCGACTGCTCGGCCGCGGCGGAGCGGCTGATCTTCGTCCAGACCATAGAGGGCCACGCCCACAACGGCCACGGCGAGTTCAAGCAGCGCCGGTACGTCGACGTGACGACGGCCGACGTGGTGCGGGCGTTGCGCCTCGACCCGGCCCAGGTCAAGCGCGAGCGGCAACAACTCATCGACGACATCTTCGCGTGGGCCGAGCGGGCGATCGCCGGCGAGAACCTCTCCGCCCTGCTGGCCGCCGACGGCAAGCCGCTGCTCGCGGTGCCGTTCCTCGCCGACCTGGCCGTTTCCCCCCGCGACGTCCTGCGGGGCATGTACGTCGGCAGCCTCCGCGACAACTCGGCCGTCCGGGCGGAGGTGGAGGCCGCGACGGGCCTTGCTATAGGCGGCGGCGCCTGCCACGTCGTCGATACGAAGGTAATGCGCGAACTCGGCCTGGACGGCGAGAAGCTGGCGCACGAGGCCCACGCGGCCGAGCTGGAAACTTACCGGGAGAAGGGGTTGATAGTAGATTTACCGGCCGACGAGGTGGACGACGACCGTTACCGGTATCTGTACATCCGCGACCGCGAGGGCCCGGGCCACTCCGACGACGCGGTCTTCGTCCTCGCCGGCCTGCTGTGGGGCGAGAGTTGCGCGCTGGGCGCGTTCCTGGCTGACGCGGTGGACACGCTCGAGAAGTATTCGGAGAAATATTCCAACCAGGACGAGGAACTGGGGCGGCTCGTCGCCGCGAGCGCGGCGTTCGAGGAGGCGTGGGAGCAGGACCTCCGCGACCTGACGTTCCTGGCGACCGTACCGGAGAACGGCGACGACGTCGTGCCCGACTCCTCGCTGCGGTATTTCCTCCGTCTCGACGCCGACGCCAACCGCTGCGCGCTCCAGAACCACCTCGACTTTATCGCGGGGCGGCCGACGGTCCCGATGGTCGTCGGCTTCGACCGCGTTCTCAGCGTGAAGTTCTACCGCTGGATCCGGGAGCGGCTGACCCAGTACGAGGGCCGCCTGGTGGCGCGGGAGCGGGTACCGGCCGGCGTGGCCTCGTTGGCCGGCGTGGTCGACCGCCATTTCCTGCAGGTGAACGTGAACGACGACCCGGAGGCCGTCGTGGCCTCCTTCGCGGACTCGAACGCGGAGGTCGCGGTGGTCGTCGACGACGACGGCCGCCTCGTCGGGACCGTCCGCGCCGCCGACCTGCTGCGCTTCATGTGGGGGCGGGAGCAACCGTGATCGACCGCGACGATTTGAGACGCATCCGCCTCTTCCAGGGGTTCTCGGACCCGGAACTCGACATGGTCCGCGTAGTCGCGGAGGAGGGGATGTTCGAGGACGGCCGGTTGATAATCCGGGAGGGCTCCCCCGGCGAGAGGCTTTATATGATCGCCTCCGGCAAAGTTTCGATAACGACCGAGATCGCCGGCGCCGGAACGGAGGAGATAAAGCTCATGGAGGCGGGGGACTTCTTCGGCGAGATGTCGCTGCTGGAGTCGTTGTCGGTCTCCGCCTCCGCGTTCGCGCGCGGGCCGTGTCGCCTCTTGTGGATCGACCGCAAATCGTTCGACCGTCTAATCGCCGAGGACATGCCGATAGCCAATAAATTGCTCAAGGCCATCATCCTGACCTTTTGCGAGCGGTCCCGCGACACGGCAAAGAAAATCGAGAGTTACTACCGGATGAGTAAATTCTGATGGCGGACGAGAAAGAACGCCTGGCCTTGCTCCAGGAGACGGATTTGTTTCGGACCCTCCCGGCGGAGGCGCTCGCCGCCGTCGCGGCCAAGTGCGAGGAGGGGCAGGCCGCGGAGGGGACCGCTCTCCTGGTGGAGGGCAAGCCCGCCGACGCGCTGTTCGTCGTCGCCTCCGGGGCGGTCGACTACATCAAAAAGGTCGAGGAGAAGAGGGGGTTAATGTTGTTCCGGTGGGAGCGGGGCGACGTCTTCGGCCTCAACTCGGTTATGGAGGGCAAAGAGAACTACGTGTCCGCCGTCGCGGCCTCGCCGGTCACCTACTTGAAGTTGCCGGTCGTCGATTTCTGGGCGGTCGGCTCCGAAGACCCGCTGTACGAACATCGGCTGTTCCGCCAGACGTTATTGATCCAGAGCGCGCGGCTCCGACAAATTACGGTGCGGCTGCGGGAGTTTTTAGCGAAGATAATCAAATGAGGCCGCGGCTCCCCGGCCGGCCGTCCCCCCCCGCCTCGCGCAGGATTTTCCGCCGGTACGGCGGGGCCTCTTTTTACCGTCCGCGCCTCGGCGGGGCGGACCGCGGGAATCGAAATGTCCCCGGAAGATAACAGCGCCGCGCGCGCGTCGCGCCGGGACGCGCCGCGCCCGAAATCGTTCGCCCGCGACTACGCGGAGGCGATCCTAATCGCCGTCGTGCTGGCGTTCGCTTTGCGCGTCTTCGTCGCGCAGGCGTTCCGCATCCCCTCCGGTTCCATGAAACTAACGCTGCTCGTCGGCGACTACGTAGTGGTGGAGAAAGTGAGCTACCGGTTCCGGGACCCCGCCCGCGGCGACGTCGTCGTCTTCAAATATCCGCACCAGGATAACGAGGTGACGGTCGGCAAGTGGTTCCGGGAGACGTACGAGCTGATCGTACACCGCCGCCGCGTCCCGCGCCGCGATTACGTCAAACGGATCGTCGGCACGCCGGGGGAGGTGGTGGAGGGCCGCGACGGCGCGGTGTACGTCGACGGCAAGCGGTTCCGGGAGCCCTACACGCTGGGGCGCGCGACCGACGACTTCGGCCCCTACAAGGTACCGGCGGAGGCGTACTTCGTCCTGGGCGACAACCGCCCGGAGAGCCGCGACAGCCGGCATTGGGGCTTCGTCCCGCGGCGGCTCCTCCGCGGCCGCGTCGCGGCGATATATTGGTCGCGAATTCCCTCCCACTGTCCCAAACACCGTTCCGCGATAACGCCGCTCTACCGCGTCCGCCTCGCGGGCAAGGGGGAGCCGCCGGCCGGCGAGGTCCGCGGCCGGTTCCTGTGCGACGCCGGAGGCGAGACGTTAATCGACGGCGAGGACGTCCGCTTGACGAAGTGGTACGAAATATGGCGCCACGTTCGCTGGAGGCGAATTGGGAGAGGGGTCGAATAACGTGGCGGGCCGGAGGCTCGGAGGCGGCAGCGGGAGGCGCGCGGCGTATGCCGCCGTCGCCGCGGCCGTAGCGCTCGGCGCCGGCGCGGCGGGCGCTACCGTGGTGGAAGACCCGGACCCGGGCCAGATCGGCGACGTCTTCCAATACGTGCTGCCGCCGGACGAGACCGACCCCTCCGCCGAGCGGGAAGCCGCCGCGGCGTGGGTGGCCGAAGTCCGGGAGGCCCGCGGGATCGAGGCGCCGCTGGAGGAGGTGACGGCGGCCGAGGCCCAGGCGGAGCTGGAGGAGCCGCCGCTGGCACCGGACGAGGTCCGCTTCACCGTCGACCAGGAGGAGGGGTGGATCGAGTACCTCCTCCCGGAGGACACGGTGGCGCTCCACCGCGGCGCACACGTCGCCCACGGCGAGATGACGCTGACCGCCGACCGCGTCCGCTTCTTCTCGGCGCGCGACCTCGTAATCGCGGAGGGGTACTGTGAGTTGACCGACCCCACGCAGACCATGCTCGGCGTCCGGATGTCGTACGACTTGGAGACCGAGAGGGGCGTCGTGCTGCACGGCGACGCCGAGTCGGTCCAGGGGTACTACCGCGGCCGCCGCATAAAGAAAATAGAGGAGAAGACCATCGCCGCCCAACGCGGCTCGTTTACCACTTGCGACCTGGGCGAGCCGCACTACCGTTTTTGGTCGCCCCGCCTCAAGGTTTACGTGGAGGATAAGGTAGTGGCGCGGCCGGCCGTGCTTTTTATGGGCGAGGTGCCGATTGCCGCCTCGCCGTTCTACTTCTTCTCGCTGCGCAAGGACCGCCACTCGGGCTTCCTCTCGCCGTACATCCGGTATACGCGTAAGGGCCAGTTCACCGTTAACAACGGCTTCTACTGGGTGTTGAACGACTTCTCCGACGTGACGTTCTTGCTCGACTACAACTCGCTTAAAGGATGGCGCAAGGCCGCGAACCTGATTTACCTCTACGGTAGCCGCTCCACCGTAAACAACTTCTACGCCAGCCACATGCGCCAGCGCGATACCGCTATCGAGTGGTGGAAGATATATTCCACTCACCGCCAGGATTTCTCCGATTCCTGCGCCGGCCTGCTCCGCCTCGACCTCCGCAACGACACCTCTTACGACGAGCTAATCGAAGAGGATTTCGAGATCCGGACCGAGCGCAGACTCGAGTCGTTCGCGAGCGTCTCGCAGAGCTGGACCGACTACCAGCTCTCGGCAGAGGCCCGCTATACGGAGGAGAAGACGACAGGAGCCGGGACCTCCTCCTCCGGCTTCGCCTCCGGCCCCCGCGCCCTCGACGTACCGCCCCACGGCGTGGACCCCTACCCGGGCTCCATCCAGCGGTCCCGCGACCCCTTCCCCCGCGTGAACTTCTACGCCACGCGTCAGGAGCTGGGCAGCTCGCGGTTCTATTATCAGTACGGCGCCTCCTGGGTCAACTACCAGGACTTCGAGGAGGCGGGTTCGGTGCTCAAGGAGGGGACCGGCGACGTGTCGCTCTCCCGGCCCTTCTCTCTCTTCCGGTACTTGCGGATGGACCCCGGCGTCGGGGGCCACGGCTACTGGTACGACCGCGACCGCTTCGGCCGTAACCACCGCTTCCTCGGGACTTGGGATACCGTCCTCACCGCCTCCACCAAGGTCTACGGGATCTTCGAGGGGGAGGAGACGGTCTTCCGACACGTCGTGAATCCGAGCGTCACGCATACCTTCCGGCCCGACATCGACCAGTCGTGGATGGTAAGCGGCGGGGCCGTCTACCCCGAACGGAGCCTACTCTCGCTCCGCCTGCACCAGACTTTCGACGTCCGGCTGCCCGAGCGGCGGCGGGAAGAGGCGGAGGCGGCCGAGGAGGGCGAGGGGCCCGCGCGGTCCTGGGAGGAGGTCTACCGTCCTACGCGAGTCGGCCGGCGCGCGCCGCCGGGGGAGACTATTCCCCGCCTGCGCAAGGCCGCGACCGTCGGCCGCGTCGTCAACCTGGCGACATGGGATACCTCCACCTCCTACAATCTGGGGCCACTCACCTATCCCGGCGCCCGGCCCTTCAGCAACCTCCAAAATTCCATCGAGGTGACGCCTAACTTCGCCGACTGGTACTTCCTCTCCCACCGGCTGGAGTTCACCAACGATTTCTACGATCTCTCGTTCCTCGACTGCGACGTGTCGACGACGATCTCGATCACCTCCGGCGCGGGCCGGCGCGAGAAGGAGGGGACGGAGGACCAATCCTGGGAGGAAGCCCGCGACCCCTACGGCCGGCCGCGCGGCCCGAAGGACGAGGACCTCGACCCCAACGTCTACAACATCGACACTATCACGGGGAGGCGCTACGAGGCCGGCGAGGGCATGGGGCAGGGGTGGAACCTCTCGCTCTCCCACGACTACGGCTGGTCGCGGCCGGCCAAGGGCTTCGGCGCCCTAACGCTGCATACGGTAAAGGGGGCGCTGTCGTTCGACTTGACGAAGAAGTGGCGCCTGGGCTACGACGCGTACTACGACGTCGAGACCGGCGAGCTTATCGGCGAGCACTACCGCCTGTACCGCAACCTCCACCGCTGGGAGGCGGAGGTGCGGATTGCGTTGGAAAGGCGCGAGGTCATTTACTGGTTCCAGGTCCGGTTGGTAGACATTCCGGAGATCGAATTGTACGGCCGCCAACGGCGGACGTTCTAAACCGGGGGGAGCGAAGAAAAAAGCTTGACTTTCATCGGCCTTATGTTATATATACGGTCAAACGCACGGAAGGAATGTTCCCGATGATGATCAACACGAGTATAACCCACTTCGAGCTGCTGGCCCGGATGCACCGGGCGGGTACGCTCGATTTCCCGTGGGTTATTGTGCCCATTGCCAGGTGGAAAGGTGTATCACGTTCAGATTAAAGCATTTACGCGTTGGACGGACACCGACCCACCGGGCACCACCGGTGGGTTTTGCGTTATTCTTTTTAAGTTGTAGGCTTCGGGCCCGGAGATATAAGAGCATGAACGACAAACGCGTAACGAACGACGACCTGAAAGGAGGGCCGGCGATGGAATCGGCCGGAACTTTGGACCGCGTAAATCTCGACCGCGAGTTGGAACTCTTGGCCGCGGACGGCTTCTACGACGGCAAACGGGCCCTCCGCGTCGAGGGCCTCACAAAACGCTTTCCGCAACCGGAGGGCAAGAGGCGCGGCTTTTGGCGGCGGCGGCCGCGGTTCGCCGCGTTGGCCGGCGTCACCTTCGCCGTCGAAAAGAACGAAATTTTCGGTCTGATCGGCATGAACGGCTCGGGCAAGTCGACGCTGATCCGAATTCTCTCCACGCTGCTCGCCCCCGACGAGGGCGAGGTGGAGGTCTTCGGCGTCGACGTGACCCGGAACCCGGCGCGCGTCCGCGAGCTTATCAACCGCGTCGCCGTCGACGCCGCGTTCTTCAAGGTACTGTCGGGTTCGGAAAACTTGCGCTACGCCTCGCGGCTTTACGGCCTGTGGCCGCAGGAGGCGCGCGGCCGCTACAACGGCTTGCTTCGCCGCATCGGCTTCGAGCCCAAGCGGCTTAAGGACCAGGTCAAGAGCCTCTCGCGCGGCGAGCGGCAGAAGGTGGCGGTAGTCCGGGCGTTCATGTCGACGCCGGCGCTGCTGCTGCTGGACGAGCCGACGACCGGCCTCGACCCGCGCTCGAAGCGGGAGGTGCAGCGGCTGATCCGCGATATGCGCGCGGAGGCCGGCACGACGGTCCTGCTCACTACGCACGACATGGAGGAGGCCGAGCGGCTCTGCGATCGCATCGGCATCCTGCACGAGGGCCGGCTGATCACCGTCGGCACGCCCGCGGAGTTGGAGCGGCGCGCCGGCGGCCCGGGGGAGGCGGCCACGATGGAGGACGTTTTCTTGAAGTTCACCGGCGCCGAGTGGCTCGCCGACGAAAACGGCGGCTAGGCGCGCCGGAGGAGTTGATCGTTATGAGTATAAACGTAAGGGCTTTACGGGAGTTTTGGTGCAGCGTCGGCTTCGCCGAGCGCAACTTCATGCTCGTGAAGCGGTACGCCGGCTGGGAGGCCGTCTTCCTGACCTACACCATCGTAAGCGCGTTGACCATCGGCCTCATCGGCGTCGCGACCGGCGACCAGCGCCTGGTGCTGTACCTCGTCATCGGCGCCGTGCTCTGGGGCTACCTCTCGATTCTGTTCCACGAGGTGAGCGAGTGCATCGCCTGGGAGCGGTGGGAGGGAACGCTGGAGTACACGTTCATGGCGCCGGTCAAGCGCTTCACGCAGCTGATGGGGAACGCTCTCTACGCCATAACGTACGGCCTGGTGCGCGCCGGCGTGCAGCTCCTCGTGTGCGCGCTCTTCTTCGGCATCAGCCTGGCGGGCGGCAACTTCCTGACGGCCGCGGTGGTGCTCGTCGTCTCGAGCCTGCCGTTCCTGGGAATGGGCCTGGCGTGCGCGGTACTGCCGCTGCTTTCGCGGGAGCGCGGCTCGCAGGCCACCCACATCTTCCAGGCGCTCATCCTGCTGGTGTCCGGCGTGTACTACGACGTGACGGTGTTGCCGTCGTGGCTCCAGCCGCTCTCGGTGGTCTCGCCGGCGACCTATACGCTGCGGGCCATGCGCGCCGCGGTGCTGGACGGCGTCGGCCTGGCTGACGTTACCACGGAGTTGTGGATCCTCGTCGTCTCGGGCGTCGTCCTGATTCCGGCCGGCTTCGCGTGCTTCGTGTTGGGCGAGCGCTGGGCCAAGAAGACGGGCAAACTCAAGATCGAGGGTTAACGACGTTACAACGGAACGACAAAGGCGGCCTCGCGCGAGGCCGCCTTTCGTATGGGCGGAGGGGCCGCGCCGCTACGGGAACTCGTACGCCAGCCCCAGCGCGAGCTCGACGAATTGGTCGTCGTAGGTTTTAAAAAGCGGCGTGCCGAAGACGTACTCCGTGTAGTGATAGGGGTCGTAGCCGTACCGCTCGTAGATCGTTATCTCGTACGTCCCGCCGTTGGCGATCCAATGGTACCGGGCGGCGGCGGCGAGGGACAGGCCGCCGCCCAACGGGTAGGCTAGGCCGCCGCCGGCGTACGCGCCCCAGTTGTCCGTCCGCACGCTTTTTTCGAGCGTATGCACCTTCGAGTAGACGAAGCCGCTCCGGCCCTCGCCGCTCGCGAACAGCGAGACCGCCGTGAAGTATAGGCCGCCGCCGGCGCCGGCCGTCGCCCGGAAGGGCCCGAGCTTTTCTACGAAATTGACGCCGGCCGTCGCGGCGGTTATACGGGTTTCGGGGTTTTCGATGGCGCTTTTAGGCGCTGAGGTACCGGCGCGGGTGTAGAGGTGGAGCGCGGCTACCTCCGCCTCCCATCGCGAGGCGACGCCGACCGCCGCCCGGATTCCCGCCGCCGGCGTTGCGCCCGCGCCGGTCCCGGCGAGCGTTATGCCCCGCGGGTCGACCAGGTCGTGTTCGCTGCCGGGGTTGTCCTGGATGAGCCAGTTAAAATGGCCGTAGTCGGCGGAGGCCAAGCCGCCGACGGGAACCGCCGCCCCGCCGTAGACGCCAACGCTTACGGCCCCGGCCGCCGCCGTCGCCGCCACCTGTAAGATCGTTACTATCGTTTTCACCAATCCCCCTTTCGAGAAACCTCCCCCAACCGGATTGGTACGAGTATCAATTTTCCTCGCGCGGCGGTCAAGCGAAAACCGTCCGGAGGCGGCAGCTTGGCGGCGGCCTTGCGGCGGCGCCGCCGTTGTGTTATCTTTCGGCGACGAGAAAGGGGACCGCATGCGAAAGGTAACGTTAGCCGCCCTGGCGGCGGCCGCGTTGGCCCTGGCGGCGACGGCGGCCGAGGAAGAGCTCGAGCTCGCGACGGCCTCGCTGGAGGATATGGTGAAGGCGGCGCGGGGGGCGTATCGCGCCGGCGAGGAGGAGCGGTACGCGGAACTGGTAGAGGCCGCCGCGGCGAAATTCGAGCCGGCGGACGTATATTTCGCCCTGGGCGGCGAGTTCTTGGAGGAGGAGCCGCCCGACTTCGCGATGGCCGTCCGCGCGTACGAGGAGGCCATGCGGAACGTCGAGCCCTCCGAGCGGCTCGCGTACCCGGAAGTGTATTATAATATGGCCTGCTCCTACGCCCGCCTCGGCGACGCCGGCAAGTCGCTCGACTGCCTGCGGGCCACGTTGGAGGCGGAGCCGCGGTTCGTCAGGTACGTCCGGGGCGACGGGGACCTGGCCTCCCTTCGTGAGGAGGAGGGTTTCGAGGAGTTGCTCGCCCACGCCGAGGAGGAGGCGGAAGAGGCCGAGGTCGAGTACATGACGGTGAAGCCGGACGAGCCGGCGCCCGATTTCGCTCTAACCGACCTGTACGGGAAAGAATATCGCCTCGCCGACTTTCGCGGTTCGATCGTCGTGTTGAATTTCTGGGCGACGTGGTGCCCGCCGTGCCGGCAGGAGATCCCGGACCTCATAGAGTTCGCCCGCGACCACGAGGGGGAGGTCGTCGTGCTCAGCGTCACGGTGGACGACCCGACGACGGACGTTGCGGCCTTCGCCGCGGAGTACGGCATCAACTACCCGATTCTGCGCGACGACGGCGAGACGGCGGCGGCCTACCTGGGCGCGACCGGCGGGATTCCGCAGACCTATTTCCTCGACGCCGAGGGCCGGGCCCAGGGCCACGTTTACGGCTCGGCGCCGCGCGAGGTATTCGAGGCTCGCCTCGCGCGATTGGAGTCGGCCGCCGGTGAGTAGCCGGCTTCGGGCCGCGGGCTCGGCGGCGGCGCTGCTCGCCCTCCTCTCCGCGTGCGGCGTCGAGGAGGCGCCGGCCTCGGCGAAGGTCGTAACCTTCGAAAATAAGGAGTGGGGGATTCGGCTGGAGTATCCGGGCGATTGGGAGGCCCGGGCCGGCCGCGGCGCGGAGCCGCTTATCGTCGAGCTAACGGCGCCGGGGCGCAAGGCCACCGTGGGGGCCGGCGTGACCGTGGTAGGCGCCTGGTCGGCGGCGGCGCTGGAGGTCGTGGCCGTTTCGTTCGAGCGCAAGCTCCGCGCGGAGGGGGAGGTCGCGACGGCGGAGTTGTACGCCGGCGGCCGGCCGGCGCGGTCGTTCGAGTATCGCCTCCGCCGGGAGGGGAGGTGGGTCCTGACGCGAACGGTCGTCATCCAGGGCCCCGAGCGGTATTTCTTCGTCAACTTCTCCTCCTACGACGAGCAGTACGA
>CP070633.1:1444953-1478983 GCA_020356085.1 Candidatus Coatesiibacteriota bacterium
GTTCGAAAACCGGCCCCGCCTCCTGCTCGAGGTCGACCAAGACGAAGTTGGCTTCCGAGAGCACGAATTTAACGCCCAGCCGGCCCAAACCCTGGTAAAGCTGTTCGCGGCCCGCCGCGACCGCCTCGCGGCTCCGCGCGAGGAACTCGTCGTCTTCCAGCGCGGCGACGCCCGCGACCTGCGCCAGGCGGTTGGCGTTAAACGGTTGGCGGATGCGGTGCATCGCCGCCACGACGTCGACGGCGGCCGCGGCCCACCCGAGACGCAGCCCCGCTAAGCCGTAGTTCTTCGAGAAGCTCCGCATCGCCATCACGTGCGGACGGCCGGCCCGCACGTAGTCCAGCGCGTCCGGGTAGGCCTCGTCGGTCACGAAGTCGAAGTAGGCCTCGTCCAGTACTACCAACGCCGTCTCGGGGATCGCCTCCAAAAACGCCTCCACCTCCGCCCGCGTCACTATAGTCCCGGTCGGATTGTTGGGGTTGGCGATAAACACTACCTTGGTCCGTTCGTCCGCGGCCGCCGCCATGGCCTCCAGGTCGAACCGGTAGTCGCGCAGCGGCACGTCCCGGAACTCCGCCTCCATGATCATCGCCGCGATCTTGTACATAATGAACGAGGGATGGCCGGAGACGACGTTATCCCCCGGCCCGGCAAAGGTTTTGACGGCCAGCTCGCACAAGTCGTTAGCGCCGTTGCCCAGGATGAATTGGTCGAATTCCAGTTGGAATTTCGCCGCGAGCGCCGCGACCAGGTAATACCCCGAGCCCTCCGGGTAACGGAAGACCTCCTCCAAAGCCTCGTGCATCGCGGCGACTGCTTTGGGCGAGGGGCCGAGGGGATTCTCGTTGGAGGCGAGTTTGACGACCTTCTCCAGGCCGAGCTCCCGCTGGACCTCTGCTACCGGCTTCCCGGGGCGATATGGGAATATCTCGTCGATGACGTCGCGGGGTTTAATAGTCATGGGCGAATCCTCCTCGGGACGGAAAAAACGAGCCGCTACTCGGTAATGAACGGTTGGGCTTCCGAGCAGGCCGGGTCCAACTCGAGCGCGCGGCGGGCCGCCTCAGCGGCGGCCGACCGCTCTCCTAGATTATAGTAAGCTTTCGCTTGCAACACGAGAGCTTTCGGAAGCCACGCCGGCGCCGTCACCGCGGCGAGTTCGGCCAACGCCTCGCGGTTCCGGCCGGTCTCGACGTAAACCTCGGCCAACAGCACGCGGTATTTCTCATTCCGGGGCGCCGCCGCTCGCGCGCGCTCCAGATACGGAACCGCCGTCGCCGCCTCCCGGCGCGCGCGGTAGTAGAAGCCGAGGGCCGCGTTGGCTCCGGCCGCGGTCGGCTCCAACGTTACGGCCTCGTGGAGAAGGCGGAAGCCCTCTTCGGCGTTCCCCTCCGCCATGGCCACCTCGCCGAGTCGCGCGCGCAGCGTCGCGTTCACGGGGTCGCGCGCCAGCGCCGCCGTCAACACGCGCCGCCTCCCCGCGCCGTCGTTGCGTTCGCGGTAGTAATCGTCGTACAAGAGCGTTATCGGCGAACCGGGCCCCTCCAGGCGAACGCCCTCCCGGTATACCGCCTCCGCCTCCGCCTCCCGCCCCAGGTGGAGATAACCAGCCGCCAGCTCCCGCCGGGCCCAACTGGAGGCCGGCGCGAGCGCGACGGCCGCGCGTAGCAATTCCAGCCCCTCCTCCTCCCCCTGTCGGCAAAGCTGACTGCCCCACACGACGTACGGTTCGAGGTCGAACGGATTCAAACGCCGCGCCTCTCCGTAATAGGCAGCGGCCCCCTCCGGGTCATCGGCGGCGAGTAGCGTCTCGCCGTACCGCGACGCCCACAGCGACCCCGGCGGGACCCGCTCCCGGGCCGTCTCTAAAATCTCCCGCGCCTTCCCTACTTCGCCATCCTCCCGGTATCCGCGAGCTCGGCCGACGTACGTCACCAAGTCCCCCGGGAAAGCCCCCTCGGTCTCCGCCCACCGCACCTCCGCTTTCTCCCGGGCGCCGCTCCGCGCCAACAATTGCGCGCGCGAGCGCCAAAGCTCCAACTCCCGAGGGGCCTCGGCCGCGGCCAAGACGCCGCCGGCTTTGTCATCCTTCCCGCGTCGTTCGTAGAACTCCGCTAACCGCCATCGCAAACCGGCGTCGCGAGGATAGGCGGCTACGCCCCCGCGGAGCGTGAGGAGGGCGTCTTTATACTCGCCCCGGAATTCCGCGGCCCGGGCCAACGCCGCGTAGGCCGCCGGCGAGGCCACGCGTATCGGCGGAAGCGCCGGTTCCCGCGGCGCGCCCCCCGCCAACGCGACCAACGCTTCGCTCTGGAGGACGCCCCGGACGGCCCGCGCCAAGCGTTCGTCGCGGGCGTCGACCTCCGCCGCGAGGAGCAATTCCACCGCTCGGTCGAAATAGCGCCGGGCCTCGCGGGGCCGGCCCTGTAGCAGCGACGCCTCGGCGAGAGTTAGGTTCCACTCGGGACGCTCGTCGTGCACCCTATTATATTTTAATCGGTCGAGGTACGCCCTCTCGCCGGCGCCCCCGGCCGGGAACTCGCGCCCCACCTCCGCAGCCCTCTCCACGAACGCGGCCGCGAACGCCGCGGCCGCCGGCGCCTCGCCGCTCCGGCGAGCCAAGAGCGCCAAGCCTAGCAAAGATTGAAGTTCGCTCCGCCGCGGCTCAACGGCGGGGGCGGCCGAGAGTCCTAACGCCCACGCCACCGCCTCCTCTCGCGGCGAAACCCCCGGCAACTCCTCGACCTCCGCGAATACCGAACGCCCCTCGCTCCGCGTCTCGGCGTACCCCTCTCCTAACCGATACGCCAACGGGCTCGCGGGGTCCGGGGCCACATCCGCCCGACGGTATTCGGCGGCGTATACTTCCTCCAACTCCAGGTCGCGTTCGAAGGCCGGCGGCACGCCCGCCGCGCGGCGGGGATACGAACTAGCCTCGTACCCCCGGACGCCCAACAACGCGAACAGGAACTCCGGCGCCAGGCGGCCCCCGGGAAGGAGGGGGGCCGGCCGTAAGTACGTACGCAACGTGCCGGCAGGCCCTACGTTGACAAAGGCTACGCTCCGGCACAATCGCGGGTCCGCGATCACGGCCTCCGCCAGGAGGCGCCGCGCGCCGGCCGTATCGCCGCGGGAGGCGAGGTAGAGGGCATACGATACCTGGGTCGGGCCGCCGAATACTCCCGCCGGGTCGGCCTCCACGGCCCGCGCCAAGTACGTGCCAGCTTCCTCCTCGCCGGCGGCCCAATATAGCAGGCCGAGGCGTTCCAGGTAAGAGGAGTCGCCCCGCGCCCGGCGGGCCGCGCCCCCGTACGCCCGTCGGGCGGCGTCCAGGTCGCCCCCCTCCTCCGCCAGGTAACACGCGCCCAACCGGCCGAGCGGCTCGGCCTCCCACGGCGTTATCCGCGCCGAGCGCGCAAAACACGCCGCGGCGTCGCCGAAGGCGCCCCGTTTAAAAAGCGCCTCGCCCCGCGCTAACTCCTGGCCACCGGCGACGCGCGCCAACCCGAGGGCCGTGGCTACGACGACGAGAACCGTAAAAACCGCCGTCAGCCAGGTCGGCGACGGCGCCGCCAGCCCCCGCCGCCGAATCCCTCCCTCGTACATCGCGAGCCCCACGAAGAGGATTAGCGGAATCGGCGAGAGGAGCGCCAATCCCTGGGCTACGGCTAGAATCGCCGCCGCGCCGGCGAGGCTCGCGCTCACCATCCCGAAAAAGAACCGATCCGCTTCGACCTTAACGAGCGTCGCCCCCGCCCACGTCGCCGTCTGCAGGAGAATGAAGAAAGCTATTGTCCCCAACAAACCGGTCGCGCCGACTATTTCGAGGAGCAGACTGTCGCTGCGCCCCGCCAGAAGCTCCGGATAGGCCACCCATTCCGCCGGCGACAACGCGCGCGCCTGCGCCGCCCAGCCGAAGGCGGAGCCGATCCCGACGCCGGTTACGAGGTGCGCGCGCAGGGCTTCGAACGCCGCTTTAAAAGCCATTAACGGCGCCGTGTACGCCGCGGCCTTCAGGAAACGAGCCGGCCCGCCCGGGATGAAAACGACGAGGAGGAGGACGACGACGACGAAGAGCGCGACGGCAGCGGAAGCCAGAAGCTTGAGGTTCATGCGCCGCTCGGTCCCGCTAAAGGCGAAGACGAACCATAGCACGACCAGTAGACCTAGGATCGCCGACTTGGCCAGCGTCAACGCCGGGACGGCCGCCGTTAGCGCGACCTGGCCCCACAGGAGCCACCGGGGAGCCACCGGCCGGGGAGACTTCGCCGCCAAGATTAAGAGGGGGACGGCCGCGACGAAGTAGGCCGTGAGCGCGTTCCGCGGAACGCCCATCGTCCAGAACAACTCCTGCGGCGGGATGTTAAGCGGGATCCAGCGGACGACCATAACGAACTTCGCCGCCAGGGAGACTTCGAACGCGGTCGCGGTCAGGAGGAGCGCCCACACTACCGGCGCCGGAAGAGCTAGGGTGTCGGCGGAACCGATCTCGCGGGCCAAGATTACGAACAGCAGGAACCCGTTGGCGAGGAAGTAAACCGTCCGGAAGCTCCCCGCCCAATCCTGGGACCACCAGGCGCCGGCGGCGAGCGCCGCGATAAAGATAATGGCGGCCACGCCGACGTAGGAGAGGCGCGGCTGGCCCGCGCCGAGTCGCTCGGATTGGAAAAAGAAAACGACCGCGGTAAAACCGAAGTACAAGCCGTAGCCGCCGGCCGCGAGGTTGAACAATTGGCCGTTGGCGCCGCCGAGGAATAAAAGCGCGAAGAGCGCCCACGCGAAAACGCGCCGGCCGGAGAGCCACACGTAAGCGCCGCCGCCTACCAGGAGGAGGAATAAAAACAAGTACAGCGGAGGCCAGTTGGGCAGGAGGGTGAAACTATTGGCCGCCGGCAAGGCCGCCATAGCGCGGGCGGTGAGGGAGACGGAGGCCACGACGCCGGCGATAAAAAAAACCGCCTCGCGCGGCCTGGTGAGCCCGGGCGGGGCAAGACTCTTAACGGTAAACCACGTGCGCCCCCCCCAAAAAACCAATACCGCGGCGAACGCCACCGCGGCCCACCCGTAGAGCCCCCATATCGGCGTAGGCCCTACGGCCGTAAAATCAAGGATTAAAACGCACAGCGAAAAGACTACCGCGAATAGTATCGCGAGCGGCCGTTTGAACACGCCTCTCCTCGACTACCCTCTTCCTTCCGCGCCGCGCGGGGCGCCCTTACGCCGGGTTTTTGCCCTGGCGGAGGCGGTAACTGACCGCGGCCAACGTAATGCCGAGAACCGCAGAAACGAATAGGACGATCAAGACGATACTTACGGGCCCCGGCCCTTCGGGTTGCGTGGGTTTTAACGGCGGTACGACGACGGTCGTAGGTTGGGAGAAAACGGAGCTCCGGGTTTTAATATAGGTGTCGACGTATACCTGTTGGAAGAGGGCGAGGCTGGACAAGAGGTAAGGGTTATCTTCGTACGGAATCGAACGGGAGAACAACGAATAGGCCTGGGCGCCGCCGCGGTAGTCCGTCAACTCGTCGGGGGGATATACGGCCAACCCGGGGGCCAACGCCGACGGCTCGGCGCCGGCGGGCGCGCCGGCCAGGCCGGTCATCACTCGTTCGAGGTCGGTCAGATAAGCCTCGTACATCTCGTACGTATCTCGGAACGCCTCCTCGTCAGCCTCTTCCAGCATCTCGGCGAGGTTGGTGGCCAAAGCGTAACAACCATCCGGAGAATCGGCTTTAACGCTTATCCGCAACTCACGCGTGAGGCCCTTGGTCGGCGTCATGATAAGTTCGGCCTCGATCATGTCCTCGAGCTCGAAGACGTCGTACTTCCGTTGGAGGCGGTTCGAAAGTTCGTTTAGGTACCACCGCGACATGCACTGCTCTTCGATAATCATCGGGCTGTGCAACCAGTGGTCCCCCACGATCCCCGTCGAGATCACGAAATCGGTTCTGTATTCGCGCGGCTTCACGAGCGCGTAGACGACGCCCAGGATCAGGCCCAGGACGAGCGTTACGCCCACAATCCAAGCCTGGCTGCGCAATACCTGGAGGAAATCCGTAAGCGTTAAACTTTCCTGTTCCGACAAACGCTGTACCTCTCGAGGGGGAGTCCGAGACGGTTTGGGGGCGGGAGGTTCACTCGGGCGAGGAGGCGGTTCCGCCGCGGGTTCGGGCGCCGGCTCCGGTTCCGGCGGCGGCGTTACCCGGACTTCCTTTTTTTTTTCGTCTTCGCCGGCGGCGCTCGTAGAAGCCTTCTCCGCCGATAACCGGTCGAAGAAGAACGCTATGATCAGGCCCAACGCGAACGAGATGACGAAAGCTAGTACGATGAGGCGGAGGCGGTGGGGGCCGGAGGGGACCACCGGGACGACGGGCTCGACGATTACCCGCGTCGGGTGCGTATAAATCCCCATTAATAACTGCTGTTTCAGGTCGAGCTCGACTTCTTCCAAATGGAGGATATAACTCTCCTTCTCCTCCACGTAGCTGGCGAGATACGACATCTCGACCTGGTTGACGCGACCCGAACTCGCGAGGCGGCCGATCTCGTCGTAGCCCCGGTCGATTTGCGCCTCGACTTTCGCGATATCCTCTTCGACCTTATTAAGGTACTCGTAGTTGATTTCCCACGACGCCTCATAAAGCTCGTTATGCTCGGCGACTTCCTTAGCCATTATCGCGCGGCAGAGATTCGCGCTCTTGACCGGGTCGTCGGTTTGGACGATGATCTTGACGCCGCGGGTGGGCGCCCGGTCCCGGCTCTCCGAGAAAATGGACTCGATCGTCACCATATTCTGGAGGGCGCCGGCGGTATCTTTATAGTCCAGCTCCCGGCCGACGTCGGCGAGGAAGGATTTACTGCTCATCCGGTCGAGAACCGTAGAGGGAGGTTCGAGCGGATACTCCATCACCCGGCCGATTTCGATCGTCCCCTCCGCCTCGTAGGTGTCTTTTAACGTCAGCGAGAAGACGACCGCGCCCACGGTGACGACCAGCGGGACCCCTACGACCACCTTCCACTGCCGGCGTATCGTTCGAATAATATCCGAAATCGAGAAATCTTGGGTGTTGTTCGTCATAACGGATTCGGCGCCGCGCGCCATACACATAAAGGCATTTTAGCTGAAGCTACCATAGAGCTCCCACGGTGTCAATAATTAATTACGACGAAGGCCGCCCCGAGGGCGGCCTTCGGTTGACGGCAATCTTGCGGGCTACGCGCCCGCGGAGAAGAACACGAACGGGTACACGACCGTTACGTCTCCCGCGTCGATGGGCGGGAACCGCCACGTCATGATCCGCGCGCATACCTCGGCTTCCATCGCGGGGTTCCCCATCGTGGAGGAAACGGTCGAACAGGCCGTTACGGCCCCGGAAGCCGCAATCGTGAACCGGACGACGATTTTACCTTCCATCGTCGGGTTCGTCTTGAGGTACTTCTTGTAGATGTATTCGATGCCGGCCTTGCGTTGGTTGACGATGCGGGCGATAACGGCGCTGGAGCGCAGGCTATTGGAAGCCGCCACGCCGGTGATGCCGGGGGGCGCCACCGAAACGCGCGTTGCCCGGACTTTGGTCGACCCTACGCGCCGCGCTGTCCCCGCCAAGACGCCCAAACCGCTACCGCCGCCGAGCCCCAGACCCGGGCCGCCGGGGCCGAAACCGCCGCCGGTCCCGCGGCCTACCGTCCCGGAACCGGTAGTCTTCAAGCCGGCAATGTTACCCGCGATGAGGTCGAGGTCGCCGCCCGTACCCATAAGGTCCGCGACGGAACCGTCCGTCCCCATAGAGGTTATCAGGCCGACCACGCCGACCGAGGCGTAATCTTCCCCGCCCTGGCCGCCGCCGCCGCCCCCGCCGCCGCCGCCGCCGGTACCAGTCCCCGGCGTGGAGATTATATCCTCCGCCTCGACGAGCGGTTCGAGCGGGACTTCTATCGGCTTGTCGACAACCAACCTGGCAACGCGGCTCAGCACCTCCGCGGGCCGGACCTCTTCGGGTTCCGGCACCTCCACGAAACTTACCGTCGTGATAATGAGAATGCTGACGAAGAACATGGAGGCCAGCGTTTTAAGGTAATTGCGGTCGTCGGTCCGGCCCAAGTCGCGGCGGGCCTCTTTGCGCCACGCCGGCATCGTGACGGCGCGCTCGCGCTCGTCGCCGGCTTCGCCGTCGTCCAAATCCTCGAGTTCCTTCTCGAGCCGCGCCTCTTCGACCTGCTCGCGTATTTGTTTGAGGAAGAACGAACTTAGAAACGACACCTCGCCGGCCCGCGCCCACCGCCGTTCGCTCTCGAGCCAGATAAAATCCATGGCGTTGAACCGGCGCTCGGTTATCAGCCGCATGACCTCTTGGAGATCCATGGGGCCGATAGTATCCGCGCCGATGCGGACGTGGTACGTGACGTCGTTTTTACCCAACACCGGCGCCAGGAAATCGACCTCGCCGGCCCGGGTCCATTCACTCCGCTCGGGGGCCCATACGTAATCGTCGCCCCCCAACCGGCCGTCGCGCGCCCAGCGCGCGACCTCCTCCGGCGTTAGCGGCCCGTAATTCTTGCCGTCAACGTGGATGTAAAGGTTTCCGGCCATAATCTAAGTGGCCCAGCCCGCTACCGGGCTACTTTTGCCACCTCACTTTACGTTTGCAACCGGGCCGCCGGGCGGCGGCCTAACGGGGCCGCCGCCCGGCGCGTTGTCTACACCTCCGACGCCACGAAGACGAACGGATACACGACCGTAACGTTACCCGAGACCACGGGCGGGAACTTCCAGCTCCGCACCCGGCTCAGGATGGACGACGTCAACGGCGCGCAGTTGAGCGTGTCCGTAACGATGCTCGCGCTCGATACGCGGCCGTCGGCCTCGATCGTGAAGCGGATCGTTATCTTGCCGCCGCCCAGGTTCGGGTTCTTCTTCAACGCGGAGTTATACGCGTTCTGAATCCCGGCCAGGTGGCGCCGGATAACGCTCGCGATAACGGAGGGCGAGCGGTTCTTCTCGCCGGCCGCCGCTCCGCCCACGGAAGACGGGGCCGCCGCCGAAACCGATACCCTCTTTTTATGGAGACCCGGGCCGCCGGGGCCGCGCGCCCCGCCGCCGCCGGCTAGGCCGGCTATGCCGTCCATGCCGCCGCCCAGGCCCGTTCCGCCGGCACCGCCGGCGCCTAAGCCCCCTCCCAGGCCGCCGGCGCCGCCCGCGCCTTTCAACCCGCCGATACCGCTCACGATACCGTCGAGGTCGCTTCCGCCGCTGCCCGAACCGAGCAGGTCGGCGATGGAGCGGCCGGAACCCGTGCCCAGAGTCGTAATGGCCGCGACGACGCCCGTCGTGGGAATGCCGGCGCCGATTTCGCCGCCGCCGCCGCCGCCGCCGCCAACGCCCATCCCTTCGCCTTCAGCTATTTCTTCCACGATACCGACCGCGTCGGATTCGGGGACTTCGACCTTCGTAACGCGGCGGACGAGGTCTTCGACGCGGACGTCCGTCTGCTCAATTACGGCGTATTGGGAGCCGATCATGAACGCTATCAGGATAGCGCCCACCACCGCCAACGTCCGGTAATATCGGACGTTGTCCGGGTCGATCCACGTCGCTACCGCCTCGTAGCCGGGGCCCCGCTTCGGAATCGCTACTTTCTCGACCGGAAGCGGAGCGCGGTACCCGAACTCGAAGGTCATCCCTTCGGCTTCCACGAAGCCCGAGCGGCCGCGCTGGATCGGGACGACGTACCGGCCGCCTTCGCGCTTCAGGAGGCCGAGCGTCTTGAGGTGGCCGAACGAAAGCATTTCGCCTTCGCCGCCAATCTCGCCGCGGTAATTTTCGGCCAACATTAGTTCCGCCTCGCCGCTTTTCCCGAGCCGGAACAATACCGCGGATTTCTTCTCACCGGCCGTGATGATATGGTCGGTGCGGGCCCCGCCGATCGTTAGTTTATCCGCCAGTTCCATTTCCCGCAGGACCTTACCGTCGCGGATAACGCGGAGCCCAAGGATTTCTTTGCGTACTTTCGCCATAATCAGCGATCACCTCCTTTCGGGCGAGAATCGCTTACCGGTTCTTTAAAACGGCGAGGGAAATTTCGCCGTATTCGGCGCGGCCGCAAGTGTACATCACCCGTTTGAGCAATTCGAAGGTGATTAACTTATCGCCCTGGATAATTACCTCGCCGCGGAACTCCTTCGTGTCGTCGAGCTCCGCGATGGCGCGCTTCAGGTCGGCGATCCGCACCATCTCCTCGTACAACCCGTCAATGACGAGGTCGGGGTCCTTGAGGGCTTCGGACGATTCGGCGACCTTCTTCCCCTCGACGACGATGGACTTGCCCGTCACGGCGACGATAACCGACGACGTCGGCATATTCTCGACGCGGGCCTCCGGGAGCGTCAAATCCGGCGCGATCGACATGATGTCGCCCTCCGCCGAGAAGTTCTGGAAGAGGAAGACGCACAGGATGACGAACGTATCGATAAGGGACACCAACATCAGGCGGGCTTCCCTCTTACGCCCTTCCTCGGCCCGCTCCTTCATCCTCACGTGGAGCCGGCCCCGGGTGCCTTTCTCTTGGATCTTACTTGCCTGTTTGGCCATGTCTCACCTCCTTCGGCGTCCGCTGCGGCGCTACGGCCGCGTTCCGCCCACCGCTAGTCGGGTAACTATTCATTGGCGACCAGCGCGCCCTTACTGCGTAATGTTACCCGATAGCGAAATATCCGGGAAGCCTTCCATAACGCAAACGTCCATCGCCTGGATAATGTCGTTGTACACGATCTCCGGCTCGGCGATAATGATGACTGACTCCTGATCCGGATACTGCTTTTTAACGTCCTTTAACGTCTCGGTCAGTTTTTCCCAGTCGAAACTATCTTTCTTCCGGGGGATGAGAGGCAAAATGGCGCCCGCCCCGCCGACGCGCAATCCCTCGTCGGTGATGATAAGCGAGAGATTGAGTTCGCCGCCTTGGGGCGGCGTGGCGCCCGTGGTCCCGGCCCCCGCCGCGGTCGGCAACGAAATCTCGATCACGGCCGTCTGCAGCAGCGAGGCCGACATCAACAGGAAGCAGCAACACACCACCAGCATGTCGATGAACGGGACCAGCTCCGGGTCTTCCCACACCTCGCGGTGTTTTATTCTTTTCTTGGGGGCAAATGCCAACGGACATCACCTCCTACGGGTGAGCCCCGCGGATTACGCTTTGCCTTCGAACTCGGCCAGGGCGTTGATAATCGGCACCATGCTGGCGTCGATGTCGTTATTGATGCGCGTCACGCGGCCCTGGAGCATGCCGTAGACGATAAGCGAGGGGATAGCCACCATCAGGCCGAACGCGGTGCAGTTCATGGCCTCGGAAATACCCTCCGAGAGCATCGTCGCCTTTTCGGCTGCGGAGGCGCCGCCCAACGCGGCGAAGGTCTTAATCAGACCCGTAATCGTCCCCAGCAGGCCCAACAGAACGGCGACGTTGCCGAGCATCGCCAGATACGGCGTGCGCTTATCGAGCCGGGGCAGCTCGGAGAGACTGGCCTCGTCCACGGCGTCTTGGATATCGCGCATACTACCTCCGGCCGCGGAGAGAGCCGCGCGCGTAATCCGGTACAGCGCGGCGTCGGAGCGGTTGGCCAGCGCTTTGGCCTGCTCGACCTTGCCTTGCTTGATCAAGTTGAGGACTTCCCGCGTGAACCGCTCCGCGTTCACGTTGGATTTGATGAACACAAACCAGACGCGCTCGATGATGATCGATATCGCGAAGATACCGGTCACCAGAATGGGGTGCATCCCCCATCCGCCGGCCCGATAGTGTTCGGCTAAGAAGTTAAAAAATTCCATCGGTCACGTACTCCTTTCTGTCATCGGTTCCGAGGTCCCGCTACCTCCGCCGGAGCCGAGGCGCGGCCTCCGCGCCTATTTCGCGACGCGCTCCCGGCCGCGGTCGATAAGAATCAATACTAAGGCGGAGGCGGCCGCGGCCCCGCACGTTATGCCGTAAACCTTAACTTGTCCCCATTCCTCGTTATAAGCCTGGTATCCGGCCGCCGCCCCCGTCGTGGCCGCGGTGGTTACCGCCATCCAGAGCAACGGGTTCTTGACGTAGTCGAACTTCGTTTCCTTGATCGCCCGTTCGAACTCCTCTTTATCGATGGGGCGCAGGATGTCGTCCCAGAAGTCGCGCGCGAAACGGACCGTCGCGAAGTCGGGCTGTTGGCGCTTGATAAATAACGCTACGGGCTTCTCGAGGCGGCCTTCGATGACGGTCTCCTCGAACATATACTCCCCCGTCGCGAGCTTCTCGGCCCGGACGCCCGCTTCCTCTTTAATCCCGGCGTCGCCCTCGCCACCGGCTTCGCCGCCCTCTTGGGCCGCCGCCGGCGCCGAGGCGAAAGCCAACGCCGCTACTATTATAACTCCAAAACCGTGGCGTGACAAGTATTTTGCCATGATTTCGACCCTTTCCCCGAAACGCCTCGCCGCCGAGGGGCGACTGGCGTTTGCGGGCCCGACCAGCAAATCCGCCGTCGAGTACGACGAGCGCCGCCGCGCATTCCGCTACTTATCGTGCCCTTTCCCAACCCCCATTCGGGGCGCGGGACCCCGTCTCACCGAACCGCCTTAAAACTCCTCGCCCAGCGGTTCTTCCTCGGGCTCCGCCCCGGTATCGCCGAACTCCTCGGGGGTCCCGACCGAC
The DNA here is from genome assembly GCA_020356085.1 of Candidatus Coatesiibacteriota bacterium. Classification (GTDB taxonomy): domain Bacteria; phylum RBG-13-66-14; class B26-G2; order WVWN01; family WVWN01; genus WVWN01. The sequence goes on from CP070633.1 coordinate 1,457,637, forward strand.
TCGAAGTCGATGTCGCCTCCGGCCTCCGCCTCGTAGCCGCTCTCCTCGCCCGCGCCGGGCTCAGGCAGCGTCTCTTCGCCGGCCCCCGGTTCCGGTAAGGTCTCGGCCTCGCCGCCGGCGGCGGGTTCGGTGGTCGGTTCCTCGGTCGGCGTCACCGTTTCCCCCTCTTCCATCGGAGGCGTCTCCTCCTCGAGGGGCGTCGGCTCACCGAACTCCTCGAACCCCTCGCCCTCGGAGGGGCCGAACTCGGCCTCCTCGCCCGGCACGGGGAGCAGCTCGCCTCCCTCCTCGACCGGCGGCGGCCATTCCTCCATCGGCATCTCGCCCTCTTCGGGGGCGATACCGCCGAACTCCTCGCCCGGCACGGCGGTTTCCTCGAACGCCGGCTCGGGCACCGGGAAGCCGCCCTCCGGGACCAGCGCGAAGCGCAGGCCGTAGGAATCGTCGCGCGCCCGGAGGATCTCCACGCACACGACGTTATCGCCGAGATGAAGCGCGCCGGAGAGGTCGTAGGTGTCGGGTTTGACCCAAGGGTCCTCGGCGTAGGCGTCGGTTTGACCGACGAGCGTCCCGTTCACGTAGAGCTTGTAGGCGCCGCGCGTCTGAATCACGGCCTCGTAGTTGCCCGGGTCGTAGGTGAACGAGAACTTCTTGCGGAAGTACACGTTCTCGTCGAGGCTGCCGCCCCAGATCGTCTGCGGCTCGCCCGGTACGTTGGCGACTACCTTCTCGAGGTCCTTCTCCCGCCAGTAGCTCGCGCCGGCGGGGGTCCACACGGCGTCGTCGTAGGCAACCTCCAGCCACCCCTCCTCCAACGTGTTCGAGGTTAACCAGGAGGAGTCGCTGGTGAAGCCCTGGTTCCCGACGTCCTCGTACTTGACGACCTCGTAGGGGACGATGGCGAGGAGCTGGTTGTAAGCCTTCCGCGACCAGGGGGAGGTAATCCCCGCAGCCTCGGCAATACTCACGGCCTCGCCGTATTCCGTGATGGCCTTATCCTCCAGCGGGAGCGCCTGTTCTTCCAACTCCGAGGTATAGGTGTAGTACGCGTCCTCCAGGAGGAATTTCCGCTGGTCGTCGTCGGGCAGCGTTTCCCAGTACTCCGGCCGCAGCTCCTCCGGAATCTCGGCGTTGCGGAGCGCGTCGCGGAAGTCGAGGTAAACGTCGGCCATCCGGCAATGGGCGGCCACGGACCACTTCCCCACGCCCATGTCGGCGCACTCGGTGTAACCGGCGATAAGGTCCTGCGACTGCTTGACCTTCTTCTGGAGGTTAGCCTCCATGACCTTTTGGGGCATCACGAACTCGATGCTCTCGTAGTCGTCGTACTTGATGTCCGTGATTTTAAACATCGACTCGGCGGCGTATTTCTCGGTGCCGCCCATCTCGAACCCCTCGATCGCGGCGTACTTATAGACCCCCGCAACTTTCTTGTGGTTTTCGAGGGCGTCTTCGTTGCGGCCGAGCCGCTCCTCGGCCCGGGCCTGGCGGAAGGTCGCCTCCAGCAGCGGCTTCGCCTCCTCGGGATACTCCTCCGCAAAGCGGGCGAAAGTGTTGGCGGTGCGCGTCCAATCCTGCTGCTGCTCGTACATCAAGCCCGCGCGGAACAACGAATCGCGTCCCAACCCGGTATTTTTATACTGGGGGTGGTCGGCGATGGCGAGGTAGACGTTGGCGGCATCGTCCCAGTTTTCCTGGCGTTCGTAGCACTCCGCCGCCTTCTCGTAGCCCGTCTTGACGTCCTCGGCTTGCGGGTAGGCTTTGACGTATTCCAAATACACCCGCGCGGCGTTATCCCAGTCGCGGATCTTATAATAGGTATCGGCGGCCTTGCCGAGGCTGAGGCGGCCAACGTCCGTCCCCTGGTGATCGGCGGCGTTGGATTCGTACGCCTGGGCCTCCGCCTGTTTGGCCGCGAACGCGGCGGCTTCGATCGGCGGGAGGGGCGGGTAGAGCACGACGAAGTCCTCGTATTCCGCCTCCTCCAGGAGTTCGGCCTCGATCTCCGGCGCCTCGATCTCCTCGATCTCGATGCCGGCGCCCTTCATTTCCGCGGCCTTGAGGCCGGTCAGGCCGGCCAGGCTCTTGGCGCGGTCGAGGTTCTCGTGGACGTTCCGTTCTTTGGCTTCCCGCTCGGTCTTGGCGTACCACTGCCGCGCGAGCGCGTACTTCGCCTCGGCGCCCTCGTAGGACCCCGCCTTTTCGTAGAACTCGGCCTCGTTAAAGTAGGACTTCGCAATGCTCTCGACGGCGTTGACGTAGAGCTGGTCGTGTTCTTTGGGGTTGGCCTCGCCGAGGGGCTGCGGGTAGTTATTCACGAGTTTTTCGTACGCCTCGCGGGCCCGCTCGTAGTCGTCGACGAAGAAATAGACCTCGCCGACCTTGGAGAGAACGGAGGGAATTTCCTGGCTCTGCGGGTAGCGGTCGACGAAGGCGTTGCACGCCCGGACGAGATTGGCCTCGTTCAGCGTCAACTGCTTGACCGGCATCGCAATGGGCCCGTACGTCTGGAGGCCGTTGGTCGCGGGCTCGGCCCCGGCCGCCTCCGATGGCGAGGGCTCGGCCTTCCCTTTCTCCTCCCCCTCCCGGTCCTTATCGAAAATGTCCGAGTAGGCGACGATGGCGTTGAAGAGGGCGTTTTCCTGCGTTATCCCCTTCTCGGCCCAGTGGTCGACCTTGTACCGCTCGAGGTCGGTATACCCGAGAGCCGTCTTCTGGTACTGGTCGCCGGCGTTGGGCAGGTCGCCGATATTATCGTACGCCTGAGCCAGGTAGAAGTTGACGTGGTAGGCCTTCTCGTTGGTGGGGAAGGAAGCCAGGTATTGGTTGAAGCGGTTGATGGCCTCGCCGTAGAGTTCCTTCGATTCTTCGGGGTGCGTTTTCGTCTTACGGTCGGCGTGGACGTTAAAGTATACGGCGACCTCGTAGAGGGAGTTCTCCCACCGCTGGAGCGCTTTGTGGCGGACGTCGAGGCTGTCCTGGTTCTCGTACCACTCCGAGCCCGGGCCGTACCGGTCGACGATCCGGACGCGGGTGTTGTGGGCGTTGTCGTAATCCTCCTCGCGGAGGTAGCACTCGACCAGCGAGTCGAGCAGCTCCGGCGCCTTGTCGTAGTCGGGGTAGTATTCGAGAACCGTCTCGTAGGCCGTGGCGGCGGCCTTTAGTTTATCCTGCTTGTAGAGGTAAACGTCCCCCAGCTTGTGGAGCACCCCCGGCGAGTAGTCCCGCACTTTTTCGCCGCGGAACTCGTCGCTGTAGTGACCCAGCGCTTTGGCGACCGCGGTCTCGTCGTTAGGGTCGCTCGACCACTCGGTAAGCGAGATGGCCGTAAACTCCATCGCCTCCTCCGTCAAGACCGATCTCTTATCCGAGCTTTCGATCAGCTGCGTAAAGGAGTCGATCGCCTTCTGGTATTCGAGGGAGGAGACGCCGATGTCGCCCTGGTTGTAGAACGCCCACCCCATTTTGTACAGCGCCTTGTCGTAGAAATTCGGGTTCTCAGACGATACCAACGCGTAGTACTTTACGGCCTTGTCGAACTCGTATTGGTCGAAGAAGTACTCGCCGATGCGGAAGTACGCCTCCGGCACGAATTTCGATTCGGGGTATTGTTGGGTTAATTTATAGAGGGTCCGGGCCGACTCCTCTTCCTCGCCCTGGGCTTTAAGGCAGTAGCCCAGGCCGTAGTAGGCCACGTCGGCGTAGGGGAAATCCTTATATTTGAGGGCGATCTGCTGGTAGGCCGCGATGGTCTTCTCGTAGTGGGGCTGCGGTTCGGGCTCGTAGAAGATCTCGCCGGCCTCCCCCGCGGACTCCAGCCGCAACTGGTAATCGTCCAGGGCGAGGACGTGGTCCTCCTCCGAGCGTTCGAGGTAGAGTTCGCCCAGCGCGATCAGGACGTCGGGCGTATAGGGGCTGATGGGGTATTTGCCGAGAAACTCCTCGTATTTCCGGATCGCCGCATCGCGTTTCTGGCGCTCGTCCGTGGCGAGTTTCTCGGTTTTGGAAAGGCGTTCGCCCTCGAGCTGCTCGATCTCTTCCTGGCGCTCTGCGATTTTGCCCTGAAGATCCTCGATCACCGCGTCTTCTTTGGCGAGTGTGTCCTCGCGGGTGATGACGACCTCTTTGGGTTTGCAGCCGACGATTATAAAAATACAAATCGCGGCCGCTACCGTCGCCGCGCCATATCTCCGATAAATCATACTTTCACCACCCTGACTTAGACCCGCCGGGCCGCGAGACCTTTTAACCGGCGTTGCTCGTCTTTAGGGCATCTCCTCCCCGGACTCCCCCTCACTTTCGGCCCCCGGTTCCGGCAATTCCTCCTCGGACTCCGAGGAGGCGCCGCCCTCGCTTTCGGCCTCCCCGCCTTCACTCGCCCCAGTTTCTTCGGCGGGCGGGGGTTCTTCACCGGTCTCTTCGGCCGGCGGTTCCGAAGGCGCCGACTCGGCCGGCGTCTCGGCGGGCGGCGTTTCGCCGGGGCCCGTCTCCGACGGCCCCTCGCCCTCCGGCGCCAAACCGGGTGTTTCGCCGGTGCCCGTCCCGGCGCCGCTCGGCGGCGGCGTATACAACGGCCGATAACTGCCGGTCGTGCCGGGTTCGACGGTCTCCTGTTCGGGGATGACGTTGTACTTTTGGATCTCGCGGCGGTAAATTTGTTCGGGTGTCTCTAGTTCTTCGTCTTTTTGCCCGATTATGATCTGCTCCTTGCGGAGCTCGTGGATGTGGACTTCTTTTTCGAGCCGGGTCTTCTCCTCTTTTATGACGCCCAGCTTCTCAATCATCTTCTCGTCGTACGAAATCAGCTCTTTCTCGATTTCCTGCGCCTCGCGGAAGGTAATCGTCGCCAGGCCGTAATCGGCGCCCAGCATGACGTTGCCGCCGGTAATCGAGCGGCCGGTGAACCACAACTCGAGGTCGTTGAGGTCTTCCAGGAGGCGGTTAACTTCCTGCTGCTCGAGCCGGATTTGGGCTTGGACGTCGGCCCGGGCTTTCTCCTTCGCGATTTTGTTGAGTTCCTGGAGCGCGGTGCTGACCCGCTTTACGTTTTCGACCTCGGTGATAATGCCCTCCAGGATCTTGGCCACCTGGGGATCGCCGGCGAATTCGGCCGCGAGCGAAAAGTTGTTTACGACGTACTCGTACGTGTCGATCGCTTTGTCGTAATTCCCCTGGCCCAGGTAGCAATGCGCCAACGTCAACCAGGCCTCCGCGTATACTTCCGAGCCCTCCATGTGGTCCGTAATCCGCTTCATCAGGCCCGCCGCGCGCCGGTAATGGCCGTCGGCGTCGTCCGCTTCCTCCTCCTGCTCCGCCCGTTTAATCTCCACCCACCCCAGGCCGAAGACGGCGTTGTCGTAGTTGGAGGAATCGCGGCTCGAGACGTTATTAAATTCGTCCTCCGCCTGGTCGTACCGGCCCATTTGGTAATGGAGTTGGCCGAGCGTAACGTGGGCTTTGCCCGCCAACGTCCGGCCGAGAGCCGATTTGTGGCGGATTTGGAAGATGTTCTGGAGCTGGGATATCGCTCGTTCGACGCCGGAGGGGACGTCGTTGTCCCGCATCCCCTCGCGGAGGAAGCACAGCGCGAGCGAGTATTGGCCGAAGCCGTAATACTCGGTATCGGGGGGGATCTCCTGGAACGTCTTCTTGGCGTTGGCGAAGTCGTTAATGCTGTAGAACGCGAGGCCCGCGAAATAGCGCGCGCCGGCGATGTCGGGCGAATTCGGGTAGTTCCGAATGAGCTGCTCGTAATACCCGACGGCGGCGTTGTACCGCTCCATCTTCAGGCTGGACAGCTCGAGGCGGTACAGCGAGCGCGGGACATATTCGGTTTGGGGGAAATTTTTTAGGATGCGGTTGAAGGCGGAGGCCGCGTCGGTATACATACCGGCCTGGTAATAAGCCTCCCCCATCATAAACGTCGCGCGGTCGACTTTCGAGAAGGAGGGATAGAGGAGAACGACCTCTTTGAACTTTACGGCGGCGTCGTAATACTGTTCCCGCTTAAACAGGCGGTAGGCCCGATCGTAGGCCGTGGAGGCCAACGCCTCGAATTCTTTAAATTTTTTCCCTTTGCGGAGCTCCTCGGCGTATTCGCCGGTGACCTCGTCCGCCGCCCAGAGGCGGCCTACGCCCAAAACGGCCGTCGCCGCCAATACGCATACGCCGATACGGAATATCCGAGACATCGAATTCAAGGTGCGGGGCCGCGGCTTATGGGCCCAGCAGTTCCTCGCGGATTTCTTCGACCCTCATTTCCAGGATCTCGCGCCGCTGGCGGGCTTGTTTCAAACGCTCCTCCGCCCGCTTCAAACGCGAACGCAGCGCCCGGAGACGTTCCGTCTCCGCCTTACGGTACAGGGGGCCGACGTACAACTGAACGGCGATCCCGCCCTTCGGGGAATCGTATTCGTCCTCGTATACGATTCCCGTCGTGGTCTTGGTCGTGTGGGCGCCCCACCACGCCTCCTCCAACTCCGAGACGTAGGGCGTTACGACCAGGCCGTACGGAAGCTTGAACCGGGCGCCGAGGTTGAAGTCGCGGCCGTCGACTTCGCCGATTACCGAAATCCGCTCGTCGAGGAAATGGTATTCGACCGAGCCGAACATGCCCTGCCACGGCTTCGAATGGGGCCAGTTGGTGTTCGTCCCCTGGAACCGTGCGCTCCCCACGCCGACGTTGACCGTGACCGGGACGCGGATGATATTGCGCATATTCTTGCTGGCCACGACGTAGTAGGCGTAATTCTGCCGGTCGTTGTCCGCGTACCAGCAGGACTTGGCCCCATAGGGGCCGATCTCGCGATTATCGCTCAAGTTGAAGATCCCGACCGCGAACGCCGGCCACCGCGAACTCTCTTTCTTGACCAGGACCTTGACGTCGCCGGCGTAAGTCTCGGGGTCGTACTCCCGAACGCCGAGCTCTAGCCGGTCCAGCAGCCCGATTTGGAAAAACGCGTCGAGCTCCCGTAAGTTCTTCTGGAACGGTTCGCCGGTGTGGGTGTAGAAATCCGTCGTACTACTGGTGATGGCGTAACTCGAGACGCCGACGTTGAACTGCGTGTTCTCCATTACGTAAGCGTTCGGCGTATCCAATACGCCGTTCTGGATATACACGCCTCCATACGCGGCCGCCGCGAATAACACCACCCCCGCCGAGGTGACTATACAGCCCCAGCTCGTCCGAGCTCTCGCTAAACCACCCATTTCGTTAGTCTTTCGTCGATGGAATTAAAGGAAATCCTCTATACACCACCATCTAACATTATAGTCGTTAAACGGGCAAGTGTCAAGCCCAAAAATCCTTATTTTCATTCAATTCCTTACGGCCCCCGAACTCACTCCTCCGCCACGCGGCGGATGGCGGCGCCCAACGACGTCAGCTTCTCCTCCAAGTCCTCGTAGCCCCGGTCTATATGGTAAATCCGGCGAACGTTCGTCTCTCCCCCCGCCGCCAATCCGGCCAAAACTAACGCCGCTCCCGCCCGTAAATCGGAGGCCATAACGTACGCGCCGTATAACTTGTGGACGCCGTTAATAATAGCCGTCGGCGGCGTGACCTCGACGTTCGCCCCCAGCCGCGCGAGTTCCGGCGCGTGGTTGTAACGGTCCGGATAAATCCCCTCTACTATGACGCTCCGGCCGGAGGCCAGCGTGAGTAGCGCCGTCGTCTGCGGCTGCAGGTCCGTCGGAAACCCCGGGTACGGCGCGGTCCGGACCTCCACCGGCCCCACCGGCAACTCCCCCCGGAGGCGGAGGCCGCCCGCGGCGGGCTCAACCGCCACGTCGGCTTCCGCGAGCGCGGCGGTGAAGGGCGTCAGGTATTCCGGATCGGCCCCCTCGACGGTAACGTCCCCTCCGGTGATCGCTCCCGCGAGCAGGTAAGTCGCCGCCTCAATCTGATCCCGCATGACCTCGTACTCGGCGGGTCGCAGCTCCTCGACGCCCGTTACGACCAACTCGGCCGACCCGGCCCCCTCGATCCGCGCGCCCATCGCCGTAAGCATGTTTACCAGGTCCACCGTCTCCGGTTCCCGCGCGGCGTCCTCGATAACAGTTACGCCCTCCGCCAACGTCGCCGCCATCAGCAGGTTGGCCGTCGCGCCGCGACTCGGCCCCGCCGGCCCGCTCAGGTTGATCCGTTTTCCCACCAGCGCCGGCGCCTCCGCAACGATATAGCCGCCCTCCAGTTCCACCGTCGCGCCCAACTCGCGGAGGGCTTTGAGATGGAGGTCGACCGGCCGGGGCCCGAATGCGCACCCGCCCGGTAGCGAGACTTCCGCCCGCCGGAAGCGCGCCACCAGCGGCCCGAGCACCGCCAACGAGGCCCGCATCCGCCGCACCAGGTCGTACGGCGCGACGTGTTTATCGACCGTCGAGGCGTCAATCGCCACCTCGTGGGGGCCGATCCATTCGACCCCCGCTCCCAACGCCCGCAACACGGCCGCCATCGTTTCGATGTCGGCCAGGCGGGGCACGTTCCGGAGCGTCGTCACGCCCTCCGCCAAGAGCGCCGCGGCCATCATCGGCAGACACGCGTTTTTAGATCCCTGGGCCGCCACGGCACCCTCCAACCGGCGTCCCCCGTCGATAACGTATTTATCCATAGCGATACCTCGTCACATCCACCGCGGGTCGGCCCAGCCGAAAAGCCCGCGGAAAAACCGTTGTCCCTCCGCCAACTCCCGGAGCCGGCTTCGCCAATCCTCCCGGCCGGGGTCCAACCACACCGCTCGTCGGTAATACGCCACCGCCGAGGTCCGGTCGCCTCGGCCGGCGTAAAACTCGGCCAGCCGCGAATACGGCCACGCCTCGTGGGGATGCCGCCGAACGTAGCCCCCGGCCAGGCGGAGCGCCGCCTCGTAGTCGCCGGCGTCGGCGTATATTTGCGCCAACGTAAAGGTTTCCCCCTCCTCCGGCCCGCCCCGCGCCGCCGCCGCCTCGAAATACCGCCGCGCGACGTTAACGCGGCCGAGCCGCCACGCGTACCGTCCCAACGCGTTGTCCCTAACCGCCGGCGCCACGCCGACCACCTCCGCCGGTACCCGGCGGAATACTTCCTCCGGCGAGGTCAGCGAGGCGTCGTGGTATATGACGTCGACGCTTCGGAGGCGGAACTTCACCGTGGTCGGAAATCCCTCCACCACTTCCCGCGTAAACTCCCCGTCCGTACTCACGATGAAGAGGCGCGGCCAACTCTCCAATAACTCCATTACCGCGAACCGCGGCTTGGCGAGCGGGCTGGGGCCCCCCTGCGTCTTGGTGTAAAAATTATAACAGCCCCAGTTGCGATACGGCCACACCAATATTTTCGTTTGCCAATTCCGATTCCGGTTGATTAGGGCGACGGCGCCGCGGAAATCCTGGACCGGCGTCGCGTACCGGAAGCGCAGCGCCCTCACCTCGTCGACTACGGCCCGCGCCCCGCCCGCCGCCAGCGCCACGAGGAGCAACGCCGCGGGGAGGCGACGCCGCGCCTCCGTCGCCACCGCGCGACCCACCGCGACGAAGCCGAACGCCGCCACCGCCATCACGGCCGGAAACCCGAAATACGAAAACCGGGGGTTCCAATATTGCGTCGTGAGGCGAATGACGAGGACCGGAAGGAACACGGGTATCACGGCCAACGCTACCGCCGCCGCGGCCGCGAACCGACCGCCCCGGCGCCAGACGGCTATCACGCCGGCCGCGGCCGCCACGGCGAAGAGGACGTTCGCCGCCCCCCTGTCCCACGTTACGCCCGTGAACGCGCTCGATACGAGCGAAAGCGACAACCGCATCTCCCCTCCCGGGAACCGCGCGCGGTCGAAGAGCGCCGTCTCGAAAACGGGCCACGCCGCGGCGGCCGCCACGCCGAGGGCCACGACGAAATACAAAAATAAGACGGCGTACCGCCGCGCCGAAGCCGCCGCCGGCGGCCTAAGAGCCGGTAGCCACGCCGCCGCCGCGATAACGATGTGGGCCCCCAGCACGAGCGTCGTAAAATAATGCGTGTATAGCGCCACCGCCGCGCATAGGGCGTACAGCGGGAACCATACGTATTTCCGCCGGTTCGTAAAACCGTACAACAACGCGACGGAGGCCGCGCCGGAGAAAAACATCGCCAGCGCGTACGGCCGGGCGTTGTGCGCAAAAAAGACGAACGGCGGCGCAACGGCCGCGAGCGCCGCTGCCAAAACGCCCACGCGGCCGTCGCCCCACGCCGCGGCCAGCGCGAACACGGCCACCAGGGCCAACGTCGAGGCCAGCGCCGCCGGCAGCCGCAACGACCACTCCGACAGGCCGAACGCCCACCGGCACCAGTGTTCGGCGAGGGCCGTGGCCGGCGGATGCGAATCCATTTTGCGGTCCGCCACGACCTCGCCGGCCGTGCGAAAGTCGGCCAGGCGGGCCCCGGTTATCTCGTCGAACCACAGGCCATGGGTGCCGAGGCGGAAAAAGCACGTCGCCGCGCCCGCCGCCAACACCAGCACGAGCGCGACGCGAGTCCCGCTCATTCGTAACGAGCGATGGGGACCAGCCATTACTAGTATATTACGGCACGCTTTTCTCCGTGTCAAGAGCCGCGGCTTGACGCCCAGGGTACGGTATAGTACAATAACAAAGAGGTTATGTTATGGCCACAATGGACGACCTGAAGAAAACCGTCGAGGAGGGCGTGAGCCTGGCCAGGGAGGGCGTAGCGTACGCGGTGGAGCGGGCGGAGGACCTGTCGCTCCACGCGGCCGTCCGCGTCCGCATCTTCGCGCTGCGGCGCCGTCTCGAGCGCGCTTACGCCGAACTGGGTGAGAACGTGTACCGTCTCCGGTCGCGCGGCGCCGAGGCCCTCGCCGACGGCGGCGTTAAGCGGCAACTCAAAGAGATCACCAAGCTGGAGAAAGAGATCGACGCCTCGTTCGCAGAGTTGGAGCGCGGCACGCGCCCGCGCGCGGCGGCCCAACGCCAAACGCGCACGACGGCTCAGCGCAAAACGCGCGCTACGGCCCGCAGCCGAACCCGCCAGCCGAAGCGCGGCAAACCGGACCGCAAATAACATGGCCCGCAGAATCCTAACGTTGCTCGGGGGATTGTTCGTCGCGGCCGTCGCGTACGGCCAGGCCGAAGCCCCCGCCGAACCCGGCTACGTCATCGGCGAGACGGACGTGCTCAACGTCCGCGTCGCCGGCGAGAACGACCTTACCGGCGACTACACCGTCCGGCTCGACGGCAAAATAGTTTTCCCCTACGTCGGCGAGATCGACGCCGCCGGCGTGCCGCTGCCGGCCTTCAACCGCCTCCTACGGGAACGCCTCGCCTCCGTTTATAAAGATCCCCAAGTAACGGTGGAGGTCAGAGAGTACAACTCCTGCGTCGTTTACGTGCTGGGGGAAGTCAAGAAGCCGGGCGTCTACGAATTCGCCGGCCGTACGACGCTCCTCGAAATCGTCGCGGAAGCCGGCGGCTACGAGCGCAGCGCCGCCCGGGCCAGCACGATGGTCGTCCGCGCCTTCCCCTCCGAACCCGAGGTGATGCGGATCGACATGGAGAAGGTTATCGACGAGGGCGTCATTACCTACAATATCCCCCTCGCCAAGGGCGACGTCGTCGTCGTACCCAAAACCTTCATCGCCAACCTCAACGACTTCCTCTCGGATATATCTCCCTCGCTATCCGCGTATCTGCGGGCCAACTCCGTATACCAAGCAAACTGGGAACGGTAATCCCCGGCCGTGCCGGACGATAGACTCAACCAAATCACGGCCCTGGGAGGCGCCGTCGTCGTCCTTACCGGCGCCGGCGTCTCGGCCGAGTCGGGCGTCCCCACCTTCCGGGGGGAGGACGGCCTGTGGCGCACCTACCGCGCCGAGGACCTCGCCACCCCCCACGCCTTCGCCGCCGATCCCCACCTGGTATGGGAATGGTACCAGTGGCGCCGGGAGCTGGTCGCGGCCTGCCGCCCCAACCCGGCGCACGAGTTTATCGCCCGCCTGGAGCGCGAGCACGGCGGCGAGTTCCTCCTCGTAACGCAAAACGTCGACGGCCTGCACCGTCTGGCCGGCTCCGAGAAGCTGGTCGAGGTCCACGGCAATCTATGGAAAGTCGGCTGCACCTCCTGCGGCCGGAGCCGCGAGGACCGCACGGTCCCCTTTCCCGAACTGCCTCCCCGCTGCGACGAATGCGGCGGCCTGCTGCGGCCCGGCGTCGTGTGGTTCGGCGAGGCGCTGCCGGAGGCGCCCCTCGCCCGGGCTCTCGCGGCCGCCGAGCGGTGCGAGCTGATGCTGGTCGTCGGGACCTCCGCGGTCGTCTACCCGGTGGCGTACCTACCCCAGCTCGCCCGTCGCGCCGGCGCGCACGTCATCGAGGTCAACTCCGACGAGACGCCGCTCACCCCCCTCGTCGACGAGAGCTGGCGCGGCAAGGCGGGGGAGGTCCTGGGAAAACGGTTGTAACCGCCGCTAAGACGGAACTGCCGCAACCGGAGGAGGCAATATGTCAGGCTCCGAACCCCCTCCCGAATTACGTGAAAAAACGGAGGCGGCCTCCCGCGAAATAGAGGCCGGGAATCTAGAGGCGGCGCAGAACCTCCTCCTCCCGCTCCAAAAAAAGTACCCCTCCGACGCCCGCGTACTCGAACTCCTCGGCGTCGTTCGATACCACCAGGAAAAATACGCCGAGGCGGCCGACTACTTCGGCCAAAGCTGCGCGGCGGCGCCCCAGGAGCCGGCGGCATGGGTCTGGCGGGGCCGGGCCCTCGCCTCGGCCGAGGACCACGCCGCGGCGGAGGAGGCCTTCGCCCGGGCGCTCGCGCTCGAGCCGGACAACCTGCACGCGCTCTTCTACAGCGGCGAGAACGGCCTCTGGGCGCAGGAGTGGGACCGCGCGGTTGAACGCTTCGAGCGCTACGTCGCGCTGGTTCCGGATAATCCCGGCGGATGGGTGGGCGTGGGCCGGGCGTACAACGGCAAAGACGACCACGCCTCGGCGACGGAGGCCTTCGAGAAAGCGCTCGCCCTCGACGGCAATCACCTCGCGGCCCTCCTCCACGGCGGCTACAACTACTTGGAGAGTAAAGAATACGCGAAGGCGGTGGGGCTCTTCAGCCGCTACGTCACCGGCGCGCCCGACTACTTCGGCGGGTGGGCCGCGCTGGGCTACGCCTACGACGACATGGAGAACTACGGGCGGGCGCGGGAGGCGTACCGCAAGGCGACCGAGTTGAATCCGGAGCACTATTACAGCTGGATCAATCTCGGTCGGATGCACGACGAACTCGAGGACTACAACGAGGCGCTGGAGGCGTACTTGAAAGCGATAGCGCTCGACCGCGCGGTCGGCGAGGCGTGGGCCAAGGCGGCGTACGTCTGTATCGAACTCGGCGAGTACGAGCGGGCGGAGAAACTGCTGGCGAAGGCCGAGAGCGTCGAGCCGGACCTAAAGGAGATAATCTGCTACCGCGCGCGGATGGCCCTCCAACGGGGCGAGAGGGAGCGCGGCTTCGCGCTCTTGCGCGACCTCGTCGCCAAGAACCCCGGCTGCAAGGAGTGCCTCCCCACGAAAGAGGACTTCGAGGCGTGGTGGGGGGAGGAGGAATTTAAAGAGATCTACAGGTAGGCGGCGACGTGCGACACGACAAAAAAAGCCGGCGCGAGGCGCCGGCTTTATCGTATATGTCGAACCTCAACGGAATAGCGCCTTCACCTTCCCCAACGACGTCGGCACAATCGCCGAGGGGGTCCCGTTCCCCAGGTCGATTTGGAAAACGGCGTGGTCATTATGACCCCAGGACCCCAAGACCCAGAGCGTCGTGCCCCACGAGGCGGGGTATCCCGGCCCCGCCGTGCCGCCGCGTATCCCACACCCGGCCTCGTGGCCGAACGTCGCCACCAGCGACCCGCCCGGGTCGTAGATGTCGCACGTCCCGGTACCGCCGTGGATAATAAGGTACTCGCCGCCGAGGCCCGCGAATCGGTCAGTAGCCCCTAACCAACCGCCTTCAGCAGGTATAAAGGTGCTCACGAGGCTTCCGCCGGTTTTAAAAGCGTAGACTATATGATCGTAATCGCGGCTTTCGGGCCAAACGCAGACGAAATAATACTGGCTCCCCGGGCGGTGAGCGTAGCCGATCGTTTCTCTAAGGTCGTTATGGTCCCACCGTACAGGGGTACCGCCCTCTTTAAGGTAAGTTACTAACCCTCTTTCGACCGCGAGGGTTATATAGGAGGACCCGAGGAAGCTATGGTCGACATCTTCGGGAACGTAACGGCAAAACCACAAGGTCGAAATGCCTACGTAGCTCCCCGTGGGCGTATACTTTATCGCGTAGTTAGATAATCCTTCACCCAGGTTGACGACGTAAACGTAATCCGCGTCGCGGTAGACGGCCGTGGGCCTATCCCCCAGGAATCTGTGAAAAGAGCTAATCACGGATCCCGGCCCGGCCCAGGCCGCCGCGGCCGCCAACGCCAAAACGCCGGCAAGCGCGAAGGTTCCCTTCCTCGTGTGCATAACGAACCTCCCTTTCAACGTTCCTATTATGGCGTAATTACCAAGCGCGGTCAAGTACATTATTTATTTAAGACTAAACATCTTAGATTTATGCGGCGGCTAAAAAAAGGCCGGGTTCGCACCCGGCCTTGAGACTTCCCTGCCATAACTTTACGCGCCCTGGATGTTCACCTTCCGGAAGCGGGCGGCGGCGGTGCCGTGGCCCACGTGCATCGTCTGGCCCGGCTGGCCCTTGCCGCAGTTGGGCGTCCCCCACATCCGCCATTCGCTCTCGTTGCCGATGGCGTCGCAGTTGCCCCAGAAGACCGGCGTCTTGCCCGTGTACGTCGGGTTCTTGACGACCGCGCCGAGCTTCCCGTTTTTAATCAGCCGGCCCCACTCCGTCGTGAACTGGAAGTTGGTGCGGCGATCGTCGATGGACCACGAGCGGTTGGTCTCGACGAAGAGGCCCTCCTCCGTCCCGGCGATCATCTCCTCCAGCGAGGAGTCCCCGGGCAGGAGGTTGATGTTGGTCATGCGGATGATGGGGATGTTGTTCCACGACTCGGCCCGGGCGGTCCCGTTGGAGCGCGCCTCCGGCCCCAGAACGGGCGCCGTCTCGCGATTCGTGAGATAGCCGACGAACTGCCCCTCCTTCACGATGTCGGTGCACTGCGCCGGGACGCCCTCGTCGTCGTAGCCGAAGGAGCCCAGGCCGCCGGGAACGGTGGCGTCGGCGACGATATTTACGATCGGCGACCCGTACGTGAAGTCGTTGTACTTCTCCAGCGTCAGGAACGACATGCCGGCGTAGGAGGCCTCCTGGCCCAGGACGCGGTCGAGCTCGATGGGGTGGCCGCACGACTCGTGGACTTGCAGCGCGAGCTGGGAGGGGCCGATGATGAGCGTCGTCTCCTTCGTGGGGCAAACTTGCGCCGTCAGGAGCTGCGCGGCCTCGGAGGCGAGGCGCGGTACGTGCGCCAGCAGGTCCAGCCCCCGGATATACTCGTACCCCGCGGTCGCGAAGTTTCCCCGGAACGAGTTGGGATAGGAGCGCGTTTGGATGTCGTCCTCCGACACGGCCGTCGCGACGACGCCTCCCCCCGATTCGACGATCTTCTGCTGGAGGTAGGCGCCTTCCGTGGAGGCGAAAGTCTTCTCGGTATCCCAGAATTGGAGGAACCCCTCGGCGACTTTAATCCCCTCGCCGGCCTGCAGCTCCTGCGTGGCCCGGACCAGCAGGTCCATCCGCTCCTCCAACGGGACCTCGAACGGGTTCTCCTCGAACTCGCTCGCCCACGTATCCTCCCGGGGGTCCTGGGGCGCGAGCTGTACGTCGTGAGCCTTGAACCGCGCGCTCGCCCGGGCTATAGCCACCGCCTGGGCGGCGACGCGTTCCATCTCCTCCCGGTTCAGGTGGGAGGAGGCGGCGAAGCCCCACGCGCCGTCCACGAGCACGCGGAGGCCGAAGCCCTCCGTCTCGGTGGCGGCGATAGTCTCCGGTTTCCCGTTCTTGGCCTCCAGGGCTTCGCTCCGGCGCCGCAACACGCGGACGTCGCCGTAGCTCGCCCCTTGCGATTTGACCATGTCCAGCACGTCGCCGATAAGGTCTTTCATATGGCACCCGCTTTCCGCGACAACCGCGTCGTCTTTAACGCTCCACCCGGGCGTACCCGGAGCAGGCGGTGATTTTGATATCTTCCGCCGCCAGGATCTCGTCGAACAGGAGGTTTAACCCCAACGAGTCGGAGGCGGCGTGGCCCGCGATTACGACGTTGAGGTGGTTCTTTTTGGCAATCTCGAGGTTCTCTTCGGAAATATGCATCCCGACGAAAGTCCCGACGTTGGTGTTCGTGGCCAGCTTCTCGAACATCCACTTCGAACCGCCGGTCCCGCCGGTCATATCCACGAAGACCTCGCCGGCGCGAATCCGCGCGAAGTTGGTCTCCGACTTAGCGGAGCGGGCCAAAACTTGTAATCCCGTCCCGCGGAGCTTCCCCTCCGCGTACTCGGGTTGGGCCCGTAGCAGCCGGAGCACGTCGGCGACGGTCTCGGACTGTTTCTCGTCGAAGAGGCGTTGGAGATAGGTGGTAACGCAGTTGTCGGCCACCGTGTGCAGGCAGACGAAGGGGAACTCGAGCAACCGGGCGGCGTCCACCGCGCGCCGGTGGTTTTGGACCAGGATACGCCGTTTGACCTCGTGCTGCCGCGGGTCTAAAATCCCCTCCGCGACGTTGATGGGGACGCCGAGCGCGGCCAGGATATCGGCTTGCATATCCATGACGCGGTAGAGATTGGCCAGGGCGTGGCCTTCGGGGTGGTGGGCGACGCACGCGTCGATCGAAACGCCGCGCTCGCGGAGGCGGTCCGCCAACAGAAGTTCGCCCACCTCGAAATCGATCCCGACGCAGAGGCTGGTTACTTCGGCCTCTTCCGGCCCGTTCAGAATGCGGCAATCGTGATAGGGATGGGTAAGACGTTCGAGGTCGAAATCGGTTTTGCCCTCCTCGGACAAAGCCTCGAACGTCCGGCTCTCCTTCGCCAGATAGGCCAGCACCCCTTTTTCGCCGCGGGGGTCGTTGGCCCGGCCGATCTCGACAGACCGGTCGAAAAATTCGCGTAATTTCAAAAACTATCTCCTTCCTGCAGCCGCAGGCGCTTCGCCGTTAAGGGGGCCGCGGGTCAGGACTTCTTTGGCCCACGCGGGTTTCCGGAAACCCCACGCGAACGCGGCGGCCGGATTATCCAACGACATCGCGTAAACCGCGGCGGCCCGCGCCCCTCGTCCCGGATCCGCGCCCGCCAAGCCGGGCGCGGCCAAAACCTTTAGTAAACAGAACCTGCCGGCGGTCTCGACGTCGCCGAAAAACGACTCGGCCAACGCCAGTACGAAGCGCGTCGCGCGGACGGCGCTCCATTTCCGCGCCAGCGACCAATACCTCGGCCCCGCGACGCGCCGCGCCGAAAGTAACGTCTCGTAAAAATACAACAACGGCAGCGAGAAGAAATGGTTTTGATGGTGGCACACCGAAACCAAGAGCCGGAACTCCTCCCGCGCCGCCGTCTCGTCGCCGTCGAGGTAGCACAAGGAGGCCATCCCGCGGCGCGGCGGGAGGGCCGCCGCCGGACTCCAGTGCAAATCTACCGCCTCCCGCCCGCGCGTATACGTTTGGCCCGGCCACCACCGCGGTTCGTCGAACACCGGACCGAACCCCTCCGCCCGCAGCATCTCCGCGGCCCGCCGATAATCGTCCGGCGAGACGAGGAGGTCGACGTCCGACATGGGCCGGCAGGAGGGGTCGGGGTAGGTCGCGAACGCCAAGTCGACCCCCTTAAGCGGGAGGACCGGGATGCCCGCGCCGGCCAGGAGCAGGCGCAAGTCCTCGTAGAGCTTACGCCGCAAGAGGTTGGCCGCGAGGACTTCGCGCGCCAGCGCCTCGAGGCTCGCGCGGAATTCGCCGTCGACGACGGAATCGAGGCGGCGCAGGTAGTACCCGACGAGGGCCGCGAGCTTTTCGCGGCGCAGAGCTTCGCCGAGCTTCTCCCACGAACCGTAAACGCGCCGCGCCGCCACCAGCGCCTCGACGTCGACGGTCTCTCCCCGCAGAATCCGCGCGAGGACGCGCCGGCCGACGACGCCTCTCACGCCTCCGCCTCCTCCGTGTACGACTTGTAATACTGGCTATAGTATTTATAACCGTACGTCCCGAAGACCCGCGCCATCTCGACCTGGTTGAACACGACGCCCAGTACCCGACAGCCCGAACGCGCCAACAGCTCGAGCGCCCGCCGTGCGGCGTTACGGTCCGTCCTTCCGGCGCACACGACGAAACACACGCCGTCCGCCAACCCTCCCAGCACGAGCGCGTCCGTTACCGCTAATACCGGCGGCGCGTCCAGGAACACGCGGTCGAACTTATCGCCCAGAGCGGTCAAGGCCGCGGCGAACTTTTGCGAACCCAGGAGTTCGGAGGGATTGGGAGGCACGACGCCGCTGGGCAAGACCGTCAAGTTTTCGACCTCGGTCGGCCGCAACGCCTCCTCCAATTCGACCTGCCCCATTATTACTTCCGCTAACCCGGGGACGCGTTCCAGGCCGAACGCCTGGTGGACCGTAGCCCGCCGGAGGTCGCAATCCACCAGCGCGACCTTATCGCCCGCTTGGGCGAATATGATGGAGGTGTTAACCGTGGTTAACGTCTTTCCATCTCCCAAGCCGGTGCTAGTCGTCAGGATCTTGGCAACCTCCACGTCCACGCCGGAGGCGCGGATCGCCGTCCGGAGCATACGGAAAGCCTCCGATACCGGCGACTTCGGGTACGCGTGGGTGATGAAGTACGGGTCGTACTGCCCCGAGCGGTGGACGACGCCGCCGAACGCGGCGCCGATGCGCGGGATTATGCCGATGACGGGACGGTCGAGCCGCCGCTCCACCTCCTCGACCGTATTTAACGAGGTGTCCGCAAACTCCAACACGTAGGCCACGCCCACCCCTAGAAAGACGCCCAAGAGGATGCCCACGATAATATTTTTCGCGTAATTCGGGCTAACGGGCCGTTTGGGGATGAGCGCGTAGTCGACGACGCGGATATCGGCCGTTCGCATCGCCTCGTTAATCTTGGCCTCCTGGAGCTTCTCCAGGAGCATGGTATAGACCTGCTCGTTTACCTGGTAGGCCCGCAGCAGCCGGTTGAGCTCCATCTCCTTCTCGGGTAACGACGCCGTCAAGCCCCGGTACTCCCGCAAGTTCGTCTCGAGCAGGGCCATCTTTTCGTCGGACAGCGAAACGTTAGTAGCCAACTCGCCCTGGTCGAGCGCTTGGGATAGCGCTTGCGAGAGTTCGTTTTCGGCGGCGGCTATTTCCTCGTCGAGGGCTTGCACCAGCGGGTGCTCCGGCGTGCGCGTCTGAAGCAGCTCGCTGCGCCGCCGGCGGAGTTCTATAATCCGGTTCTCGAGCTGCTGGAGCGTACTCCCGGCGGCAAAGTGGGATATGAGGACTTCCTCCGTGGGGAAAGCCCCGTCCTCCCGGTCCAGATTGTGGCGGCGCCGCCGGAGTAGGTCGAGCTCGAGGGCGGAAATTTGCCGGTCCAAACTCTCCTGGAGCAACTGCGATTCCAAGTTGCCCAGCAAGGTAACGTAGTGGCGCGTTTCGGCGCTCATATCGATAATGCCGGTTTCCCGTTTGAAATTTTCGAGCGCCAACTCGGCGGCACGGAGGTTGGCCGCCGTCCGTTCGATCTGTTCCTCGATGAATTCGCGCGTCGTCGTCGCCTGGAGCCGCTTCTCCCCCAAACTCGTCTCGACGTACACGTCCGCTACGGCGTTGGCGAACCGGGCCACCTTCTTGGGATCGCGCCCCTTTACGATGACGCGTAGCATATTCACGTTCTCGACGGGTTTAACTTGGATGGACCCCGCCAACCCCGCGACCACGGCATCGACTTTTTGGACCTTTAAAACTATCTGATCCCCGGCTCGGGCGCGGTCCGTATTAACGAGAAGCGTACCGAACTCGGCCTGGAACACCTCGCCGACGCGGCCGGTCCCCACCGCCTCGCCGCCGAACGTTACTCGGTACCCGGAGGCGTCGACGAACTCCAGAACAAGGTCCTCGGCCGGCGTGCCCTCCTCGAAATAGGCCTCCGTTACGGCGTCCCGGAGCCGGGGCGGCGCCGAGCCCACCCGATACGTCATACGCAGCCGGTTCGCCACCGTCGTCAACAACGCCCGGCTGCGGATCATTTCCATCTCGGTTTCCAGGAAATAGGGGTCGTAATAAAAAGAGGGGAGGAGCGTCTGGCCGACGACGCGCTGGCTGACTTTAATCGTAACCGAGGTTTGGTACACCTTGGGCATCCGGAGGCTGACCAGCGTCGCGAGGACGACCGTCGTTAGGAATATAATTACGACCGCCCACTTCCGCCTCGTTACGACGCGAAGGTAGTCGGCCAGCGAGACGCCCGCCTCGAACGCCCGCAACTCAGTTTCGGCTCGCTTGGTCTCCTCCATGACCCCCGGATTACGGGTTATGCCCGGCCTTGATCCCGTCCGGGTCGATGCACCGGATTTTTATCTCGCCCTCCGGCGTAATATCGACGACGTAATCTACGTCGTGGGGGTCGTTATCCGCCGGGCAATCGAACAGGAGAGGGTCGGTGGCGTACGCCGGTCCGTCCTCCGGCTCGATCAGGTCGCCCTGCGGCGAGAGATCCAAAGTCTTTAAATCCTCGGGCTTTGCCTCCGGATGGTCGAAACCCCACATTTCGGGCCCCAGCATTATCGCGACACTTCCCTGGTTGGAGCGGCATTTCTTTACCTGCTCCTCGGCCGAGAGTTTATGCTCGCCGCGGCCCCGCAGCGATAGCGCGATCGCGAGGCCCCCGGCCAGAACCAGCGAGACGAAAAGGGCACCGACGACGGCGGCGATAAGGCCCGCGAGCGCGCGGCCCCGCGCCGGAACGCGACGCCGCCACGCGCGGATCGCCACCACTATAACGACGATATTCCACGCCAACGTTATTGCTAACGCGACGAGAAGGATTATAACGTTACGTGTCGTCTCGCGCGGTGCGAGCGAAAACTCGCCCTCGCCCGCCCCCCACTGCGCCAAGGCCCACAGCACGAGGGTAAACAGAATCGGCCACAGGCCGACCAGGCCTGCGATTAACGTCGCGGTCGCGCGTTGGGGGGATGCGCCGCTCTCCGTTGCCATAAAACCTCCGATATAGACTGCGCCTAACCGAATTTGAATGCTAACACAATGCCCGCGCCGTGTCAAAAATAAAACGGCGCGCGCTCGTTGCTCCGCCGGTACCGCCCCCTTCGTCTTGGCCACCGTAAAAAGGGCGGGCCGCAAGGGCCCGCCCTCGATTCTCCGTGCG
>CP070633.1:1479083-1491892 GCA_020356085.1 Candidatus Coatesiibacteriota bacterium
GGCTGCGCCGCGATCACGCTTACGCCCAACGCGGTAATCACGTACGCTGTCCGCATGGCTATCTCCCCCTTCGGCCCATTATAAATATGGCGGCGGCCTTTGTCAAAATATAAAACGCCCCGCCTCCGGAGGCGAGGTCGTTACGGCACAAATAAAAAAGGCCGGGACGCGCCCGGCCTGGGATTGACGCCCGGAGCTACATGCGGAACTGCATAACGATACTGTACCAAACGCCGACGGGTACGCCCTGCTGTTTCGCCGGCCGGAATTTGCACTTAAAGGCCGCCTTTTTCGCCGCCTCGTCCAATGCCGGCAGACCCGGCGAGGACTGGACGATGGCGTTGCGCACGTTTCCCTGCTCGTCGATATATACCAACAACACGACGTCCCCTTCGACGCCCGAATCGCGCGCAATGTCGGGATAGACCGGCCGCTGCTCGTGAACGACGCTCGGCGCCTCCGAATATTCGACGAAGGTAACCTCGTCCCACGGGTTCTTCTCGCCGCTATCCTCGACCTCCAGCCCCTCTTCGATTAAAATCTCCTCGCCCTCGCCGAATCCCTCGCCGCTACCGGCGACGGCGTCGGTAATCGTATCCGCCTCGGCCAACTCGTCCGGGACTGGCATGGGGACTTCGCCCACGCTCCCTTTGGCTTCCAAGCCTTTAGGTGCGCTGGTGGGCGCCTCCGGCATCTCGAGGGAGGGCGGCGGCGGCAGGTCCTCGTACTTCTTCTTAACGACCTTCAGGTCCAGTTTCCCGTCGCCCATCTTCATTTCGCCCTTTTTACCCAGCACGTCCTTGGGCATTTCGGCTATGCCCCACAGGCCGAAGTGGAAGACGAGCGATACCATAAACGTATACCGGAACAGGCCGCCGGCCAACTTCTTCTTGAGTTTGTCCTGGGCGTCAATTTGTTTCTTGGCCACGGCTCAGCCTCCTATCTGTATGGGCCGCATTTTTCAACCTTGGATACTAACCTAGGGTAGCGGCGGTGTCAAGCGCAAATCACCTCTTCATCCTTTAGACCGGAAAGCCGACCCCGCCGTTTAACGTAATACGGGCCGGGGTTTCCCCCGGCCCCGAAGTCTCGGCCGCAACCTACTGTTTGAATTGCATAACGAGGCTATACCACACCCCCACCGGGACTCCCTGTTGTTCGGCCGGTTGGAACTTGCACCTGTAGGCGGCCTCCAGCGCCGAGGCCTCTAACGCCGGGAGACCGGGTGAGTGTTGGACGACGGCGTTGCGGACGTGACCCCGCTCGTCGATATAAACCAGTAGGATTACGTCGCCCTCGAATCCCGATCCCCTCGCGATTTCGGGATATTTCGGCCGCTCCTTATGGATTATAACGGGGGACCGGGAAGTCGGTACGATCTCCGGTACGTTCGGATTCGCCGACGTCGGCGGCGGGGCTTTCTCGGAAGGGAGTACTATGATCTCGGTGTTCTCGGTGACCGGCGCTACGCGCTCGACGGACGGGGGGCGAATGGTATCGAATTCGGCGTCCTTATCCGGCACCGGAATCGGCATCCCCACCTCTTCCCGACCCGGGATACCCGTAGCTACCGGGGATTCGAATGGGTCAATCGTTGCCGGCGGCGGGAGTTCGAATTCCGGTATGGTTATGATAGTAATATTCGGGTCTCGGTCGGAATGTAAGAACGCGCCCTGTTCGATTCCGCCTCCGGGCCAACCGAGGATACCCCATAGGCCGAGGTGCAACGCGAGCGAGAACAGCAGCGTATAGCGGAACAACCCGCCGGAAAGCTTACGTTTGAGCCGCGCCTGGGCGGCCTTTATCGTCTTTACCACGGTATCACCTCCCGGACGGGGCCTTCTCCATGACCCGTTTAAAGTTTAGCCCATAACGACGTTTGGGTCAAATCGGAGGACCCGATTATTAGACCCCAACGGACGCTATGGGTTTTAATTTTCGCGGGAGGCGCTATTCGAGAGGAGAAACTTCGATATTTACGAAGATTATCCTCCCTTCAACAACGTCGATATTGGTTATCGGTTGTACGGAGCGGACGCGGCTCCCCGCGTCGGATACGCCGTAGACCTCCAAAAGGTAATAGCGGCCGGCTTCTAGCTGGGTTATCGTGTACTCGCCGTAACCGTTGGAGCGAGAACGGTGACTGGGAACGCCTTGCCCATAGGTGGCGGCGTCGGCGTAGAGGTGGACGGCCGCACCCGCAACGGGTTGGCCGTTGGACAACACCTTCCCCATTATAATGCCTTTTTTTGCAGCGGCGAGAGCCTTCGCGTCCGGTAACGCGTAGCGGCCCCCCGAAAGACGGTCTATTTTCATGGCCGTGATCGCGTCGCTGGCCATCGGCAGCGCCGCGTAAAAATCGTCCCCAGCCGCCGCAATGTTTACCGTATACCCAACGCCCCCGCCCACGACGTAAAACACCAACCGCGTCGGCGCCTCCCCCTCCGCTTCGTACAGCCGCGTCGTTATTTCGGCCATAAATTCGCTTTCGCCGGGAATGGAGCCCGTACCGTCGTCCGCCGCCCCCTCCGCGAGATCTACCGGCCGCTTCGCTTTCGCCTCCTCGTACTTCCGCTTCGCCTCGTCCGTTTGCTTCGTATCGTCGTATACCAGCGGCTCCAAGACCTTCCGTTTAGCCTCGGGGACCGAAGGGTCCTCCAACCACCTCGCGACGACCACGCCCTTTCCGCCCAGGCCCCGGTTCCGCTCCATTTTATCGGCGAACTCGCGGACGTCCCTCCTTTGCGGCATAATCTGAGCGGTTACGACGATTCGTAATAACCCGAGCGAGTCCTGGAGCGCCACCAGGCCGTCCGTCGGCTTGCGGTCCAGCGTCCACGCCGCCGGTACGTCGAAGTAAATGCCGTATTCGCGGCTGGCGTATCGCTCCGGCTCGGCTTGACCCCACGCCGCCGCGACCGCGAACGGCGTTATCCATGCGAGAAAGCGCTGCATAATACTATCTAATTTATTATAACCGCGGCCACCCGCGAAGTCAATCGGTTCGGCCTCCGGGCCGATATTAGTAGCGGAAATCCGATATATATGATATAATATATTATATATAAAACCTCCGCTCGCGGAGAACTAGGAGGTAAAATCGCCGATTATGGTTTATCATAAACGTTTCCGGCAAAGGTTCCTCCCGGGTATACTCTTCCCGCTCCTGCTGGGGGCGGCGTGTACGAATGACAACGTCGAGCCCGGGACGACCCCTTACCAAAACACCGAGCCGCAATACGTTTTGGCAAACGTCGAGCGGGCGTTCAACGCCGGCGACCTGGTGCTGCTCGAGGCGTGCCTGGCCGACGATTTCGCGTTCTACTTCGACCCCGGCGACGTCGGGAAGACCGTCAACGGGTATGAAATCCCAGGGCGTTGGACCCGCGAGGAGTTCCGTCTCGTCATCGCGAACCTGGTCGAGAGGACTTTTAGTCGTTCGTTGCACTGCGGCTGGCGCTCGGTCGGCCGGCCCGATCCCGGCCGGAACACGTACTTCGTCGCCAAGGTCTTGCTGCGCCTCGTCGTCCAGGAGAACGAACACCACGAGTGGGCGCTGGACCAGGCTAGCTGCAATTACGAATTCGCTTCTACCGCCGGGAGATGGCACCTGCGGCGGTGGGAGGACGTCACGCGCTGTAGCGGTTGCATCGTCGAAAAAAGCCTGGGCGAGGTTCTGGCGGAGTACCACCCGTAACCGGCTCCTCTCCCTCTCGCCTTTACAAACCGCGGTAATTATGTTATAACGCCGTCGTCGTGGGCCCCGTCGTCTAGCCCGGTCCAGGACACCGCCCTTTCACGGCGGCGACGCGGGTTCAAATCCCGCCGGGGTCAAACGAAAACCCTCCCATACGGGAGGGTTTTCGTTCACGCGGGGGGTAGGCATTAATCGATCTTGACGACCTTTCCGGAGGCGCCGAAGGTTATGGTCTCGGCGTCGTAATACCACTTCTCGGCGCTCCCCACCTTCTCGACGCGCTTCGGCGGCCCCCACGCCTCGCGGACCATATCCTGGTTGAAGCCCAGGTCGATACCTTGTTCCGCAATGGCCGCGCACACTTGCCAATCCCAGTTGTACTTCTCGCGCAGGCGGCCGACCTTGGCGCATTTCCCGGTGGGACACGCCTTCGCCACTTCTATTTCGGCCGGGACGGTATCGCTGAGCTTCCGCTCCAGCGTAACCTTCTTGACCTCGGTTCCGCCGTCGGCCCCACATACCGGGCACTTATAATGCTGGCTTTGGTCCAGCGTCATGGGCTCGTCGCCGCACTTGGGGCAATACCCCTCCACGACTTCGACCCCCAATTCCTCGGCCAAGCGCCGGTCGACTTCCATCTCGCGGGTATCGTCCCGGTAGACTTTCCCACATTCCTTACATTCGTATTGCGTCCCCGTTACGACCTTCTTCTTGGTCGAACAGGAGAGACACAGCGCCGCCGCCGCTACCATTACTACGAGAACCGGCCAGTACTTTCTCATCATCTGTCTCCTCCGATAACTCGTCGTATTTGTCGTAGGGTTACCTCCAGTATACCCGAAATCAAACGGTTTCGCAAGCCCGTAAGGCGACGCGCCCCCTCTTCGCCCTCACGGCTCGTAGATTTCGGGATGCGTCGTTTTGAACCGCCGGTGCATCCAATAATAATGGTCCGGGTATGCCCGGCAATATTTTTCTAACAAATCAGTGTAGAATTGCGTGATGTTCTTAATATCCACGTCGAGTTCGCCCGTCACCTCCGGCCACACCGCCTCCTCCATGTACAGCGTGTTGTGCCGGTTGGAATCCCGAATCGCGAACCCGGCGCAGATCGCGGCGCCGGTCTTGGCTACGAACGCGGCCGGCCCCTTCGGCGTGGAGGCCGCACGGCCGAAGAAACTTACGACGACCCCATCCTCGCCGGCGTCCTGGTCCGACAACAAAGCGACCATGCCGTTCGCCCGGAGGACCTTAAATACCCCTTTCGCTGCGACCCCCACTTGAATAATGCCGATGCCCGCCACTTCCCGCAATCTATTCATAAGACGGTACACGTACACGTTATGTTGTTCACCGACCAAGAAATTGATAGGGTATCCGCGGAGGCACACCGCCGCGCCGGTCTGTTCCCACGACCCGAAGTGTCCCGTAAACAATAACGCCCCCCTGCCCCGCGCCAACGCCTCGTCGAAGGAGGCCCCGTTTACGAGAGTGTGGTACTTCTCGACGTTCCCCGGATTCAGCCGCGGTACGCGCATCCAATCGATCATCGCTTTGCCGAAATTGGCGAAGGACCGCCGAGCTACCGCCCGCAACCACCCTTCCTCGGCTTCCGGGAAACAAAACCGTAGGTTGGCGAGGGCTATCCGCCGCCGCCGGCGCAACACCGCGTACGCCCCACGCCCGAGAACCCCTCCCAGCGCCCCGGCCCACGACGCCGGCAACAGGTTGACCGTCACGGTAATGCTGCCGACCAGCGCAAACTCGAACAGGTGCTTTAGCTTTTTAAGTCGCGACATCCGTGCCGCCTCGCAAACGTACTGCCGATATTATGCGGTCCAGGAAATCGTTTAGCACGTCGAATTCAGTAATAATCTCCACCGCCTGCTCGAGGACGTACGTGAGGACCGCCGGCCGCCACCCCTCCAACCGGGCCTCGTCTTTCGCGGTCGTCACGAGGAAGTCGCATCCCGCGACAAGCGCCGTGCCCTCCGCATCGGCGAGCTCGCCGTGCGTAAAGCGGTGGTGGTCGGGGAACGGCCGCCGCCGCGCGACGACGGCCCCCGCCTCCGCCAGGTCGTCGGCGAAGTGGTCGAAGTCGGCGATCCCGGCGAACGCCAGTACCTTCGCCCCCTCCAACTTCCCCAGCCCCAGGCGCTCCTCGCGATTTAACGGCCGCAAGTACGACGCCGAGAATTTCACTTCCACCCGGGGGGCACTTGCGCCCGCTTGTTCCAACACCCCCAGCCACCGATTGCGGAAATCGTTTTCCCGGCATTTCGTAAACACGACGAGGTCCGCCGCCCGAGCCGCCGCCGGCCCTTCCCGGTAGTAACCTGCCGGGAAAACCGGCCCCGGCGGCCGGCGCGCGTCGAGCAAGAGAACGTTTAAATCCTTTTTCAACCGCAACCCCTGAAACGCGTCGTCGAGCAATATAATCCCCGCCCCCAAGTCGTCTATCGCCCACGCCGCGGCGGCCACGCGGTCCTCGGCGACAACGACGGAGGCCTCCGGTAACGCCCGCGCTATCATTAACGCCTCGTCGCCGACCAGACTTTCCCCCACCTTGACACTCTCCCCGGCGCGCCGGACGAGAACGCGGCCCTGAGAGGCCC
Organism: Candidatus Coatesiibacteriota bacterium; assembly: GCA_020356085.1. GTDB lineage: Bacteria > RBG-13-66-14 > B26-G2 > WVWN01 > WVWN01 > WVWN01. The sequence goes on from CP070633.1 coordinate 1,485,396, forward strand.
GGCCGTAGCCCCGCGAGATAATCGCCACGTGGACGCCGTGATTGACCAGATATTGCCCCAGGAATATTACGAACGGCGTCTTCCCCGCGCCACCTAGCGCGAGGTTCCCGACGCCGATTACGGGCCGCGGCAGCCGGTGGACGTTCAGGATTTGGCGCCGGTAAAGGTATCGCCGCGCGGCCGCGGCCGCTTGCCATATCCACGCTAACGGCCGGAGTAGCACGCGCGCGAACGCGTTCCCGGCCAGCTTCCGGTGCGCCGCGGCGAAGGCCGGGACCCGGGTCACGCCGCTCCCCCTTCCCATATTTGGCGGAGGGCGGTTACGGTCCGCCGCGACGCCCCCATCATTTCGCGGGCTACCGCCGCGGCCTCCTGCCCCAACACTTGTCGGACCTGGTCGTTCGCGTACACCTCCTGGAGAACGGCTAGGAGTTCGGCCTCGTCCTGCACGCCGATCCCCCCCCGCCCCGCGAGCCGACCCGTCTCTACCGGGAAGTTCTCGACGTGCGGCCCCCACACCGTCACGCAGCCGTGATACGCCGCCTCCATCATGTTCTGGCCGCCGCGGGGCACGAACGACCCGCCGATTATCGCCACGGCGCCGAGGGGATACAACCCGCCCAGCTCGCCCAGCGTGTCCAATACGACAACCTCGACGGGCCCCGCGCCGGGAAGGGCCGTCCGCGGCGCCGCCGCGAGCCCCCGCGCCGCCAATAGCTTTAAAACTTCCGGCGCACGCTCCGGATACCGCGGCGCGACGAACAATTTCAGCGCCGGCCGCGCCGCCCGTAGCTCCGCGTACGCTTTGGCAACGAGCTCCTCTTCGCCGGCGTGCGTGCTGGAGGCGATTAAAACCTCCTCCGGCGCGGGCCCGCCCAGGGCCTCCGCGATCAATGCCACCAGGTCCGGCCGTTCCGCGCGCTCGTAATTATCGTACTTCAAGTTCCCCGTTACCGCGACGGACTCCGGCGGAACCCCCATCGCCTCGTAGCGCGGCCGATACGGCTCCTCCGCCGCGCCCACCCATCGGAACCGACGAAAAAACGGCCCGAACAGCCACCGGAAGCGCCGGTAACGGCCGAGACTGCGCTCGGTAAACCGGCCGTTCACGACTGCGGCCGGAACGCCCCGCCGAAAAAGCGCGAAGAGGACGTTAGGCCAGTAATCCCCCTCCACGAACAAAGCCATCGCCGGCCGAAATTTCCGGAGCGTGGCGGCCACGGCCGGGTAGAGGTCGTACGGCAGCGCGAGGTGGTGGTCGGCGGCCACCTGTTTCGCGACCTCTCGACCGCCGGAGGTGAAGGTCGTCAGTATTATCTCGTACCCCGGGAAGGCGCGCCGCAGCTCCTCCACGAACGCCCGGATCGCCAGCGCCTCCCCCACCGACGGAGCGTGGAGCCAAATCGACTGCCGCACCTTTGGCAACCGGAAGCCAAGCCGTTTAAAAAAACGCCCCCGGAACTCGCGGAGCGCCAGCGCGGGGAGCCACAACAGCGCGAACAGTAAGTGGAGCAAGACGTTGTAGATTACAAACGCGGCCCAAAAGCGGCCGCCCCACCGCCCCTCGCTGCGGCCCTCGGCTTCCGGTGTGTCGTCCGTCGTCACTGGTCGTCGCGGTCGCCGGCGAGCTGGGCGTGGAGAAGACGGGCGTAGACGCCGTCGCGGCGAATAAGTTCGTGGTGGTTGCCAACCTCGACGACGCGGCCCTGGTCGAGGACGACGATTCGGTCGGCCCGCCGGACGGTCGAGAGGCGGTGCGCGACGATGAAGGTCGTCCGCCCGGCCATCAACCGCTCCAACGCCTCCCGGATGAGCGCCTCCGACTCGGCGTCGAGGTGAGAGGTGGCCTCGTCCAAAATCAACAACCGCGGGTCTTTGAGGACAGCCCGGGCGATAGCGAGGCGCTGCTGTTGGCCGCCCGAAATCTGCACGCCGCGCTCGCCGACATACGACTCGTACCCCTCCGGGAAAGCGCGGATGAAGTCGTCGGCGTTCGCGGCCCGCGCCGCCGCCTCCACCTCCTCCACCGTCGCCTCCAACTTGCCGTACCGGATGTTGTTCATTACGGTATCCGCGAACAGTATCGACTCCTGGGGAACCAAGCTGATCTGGTCGCGCAGCCCCTCCAGGTCGTAGTCGCGGATGTCGTACCCGTCGAGCGTGAGCGCCCCCTCCGTGAATTCGTAGAAGCGCGGGATAAGGCTGACCAGCGTCGTTTTGCCGGCGCCCGACGGCCCTACGACGGCTATAACCTCGCTGGGCCGGACGTCGAGCGAAATGTCGCGGAGCACAAAATTCACGCCGTCGTACGAGAACGACACGTCGTCGAATCGGACGGCGCCCTCCACCCGCCGCACCAGATCGCCCGTCCGCCAAAGGCGACGCTCCTCCGGCTCGTCCACCACCTCGTAGACGCGCGTTGCCGCGGCCAGCGCCCGTTGGATCAGCGCGGTAACCCGGCCCAAAACTTTCACCGGTTGATACAAGATGACGACCAGGCCGGTGAACCCCAACAGCGTCCCGGGCGTCATCCGGCCGGAGAGGACGAGGTGGCACCCCACCCAGAAGAAGCCGGCGATGCCGAGCCCGCTCACGACCTCCATGAGCGGCCGCAGGATTGACTCCACCTTAACGCCGTACATCCACGCCCGGAACGTTTCCCAATTGCGGTGCCAGAAACGCCCCCGTTCGAACTCCTCCCTCCGGAACGACTTTATCAATTTAATATTTTGGAGCGTTTCCGACAACAACGCCGTAAGCGAGCCGATCTCGGTTTGAAACCGCTTGCCGGCTTTCCGGCTCTTGGAGGCGAGCGCGTTGATTATCGCGCCGAGCGCGGGGAACGTAATAAGAACCAATAACGTTAGCTTCCACGAACGCGCGAACATTACGGTCAGGACGATCACGAGCGTGGTTAACGCCGAGGTGATGTCCTTAAGCGCGTTGGCCGTGTCCTGGAGTACCGTTACGTCGTTGGTGACGCGGGACACGACGTCGCCCGAACGCCGCTGGTCGTAGTAGCGCAACGGCAGTACCACAAGGTGGTTGAAAATCGTTTCGCGAAGGTTAAAGACGACGCGTTGGCCGGCGTACGAAATGAGGTAGGAGCGGAGAAATATAAACGCGCCGGAAAGTAGGATAACGACTAGCACCCACATCGGCAGGAAATTGACGACGGCGAGTCGCGGTTTATCGAACCCCAGCAGGAGCAGGTTGAAGAGGAGTTGATCCTTCTTGCCGGCGAGGACGTCGATGACTTGGCCGATAATAACCGGGAGCGAGGCCTCCAGCGAGGAGGCCAACGAAGAGGCGACCATCCCCACCAGCAGGAGATGCCAGTATCGCGCCGCCGCGGCGAAGAGCCGCCGCGCGACTCCCCGCTTTCGCTTCGTCGTTCCCTCGGGCTCTTCGGCCATTACCTCAGTGCGTCCTCAATTAAAGCCGCGGCGTAACCGGGAGCCCCGTCCCCCGGGCTGCCCTGTCCCGCCGGCGGGCGGAGCGCCTCCCGTATTTCGTCGTACGCCGCCCCGATCCCCTGTCGGAGCGCCTCCTCCGTCAATATCCGCACCGCCTCGTACGCAATTAGCTCGGGCCGGACGTCGCTTTGCAGCAGCTCCGGTACTACCGTCTTCCCCGCGATAACGTTCGGCAATCCGAGATGTCGCACGTAAACTAGCCGGCGGCCTATTTCCCAAGTCAACGTATTCACTTTATATAGTATTACGGCCGGCGTACCCAGGAGCGCCAGCTCCAGCGAGGCGGTCCCGGAGGCGACGATCGCGGCGTCGGCAGCCGCCATGAGGTCGACGGCCGCCTCCGTCGACACGACGGCGCCCTCCGGCAGCGGCGCGTATTCCTCCACTATCCCGGCGTCCAGGGAGGGGGCCGGCGCGACAACCGTCCGAACGCCCGGAACGCTTCTCGCGATTTCGGCCAGGGCTTCCGCCGTTGGCGGCCACAGCGCCGCCACCTCCTGGCGCCGGCTCCCCGGGAACACCGCAAGTAGTTTCTCCCCCTCGCTTATTCCCGCCTCCGCGCGTACGTCGCGGCCGGAAGGTTTCGTAATATCCAACAGCGGGTGCCCTACGAACTCGACCCGCGCCCCCGCCTCCCGCCAAAAGTCGACCTCGAACGGGAAGACGGCGAGTACTAAATCCAAATCCGCCGCGAGCCGGCGGCCGCGGTGGCGTCCCCAAGCCCATAGCTTCGGCGGGATATAGTAAAACGTTTTCAGGCCGGCCTTCCGCGCGCGCGCTACCAGCCGCGCGTTGAAACCGCCGTAGTCGATGGCGATCACCGCCGCGCCGTCCGCCGCCATCGCCCGCGTCAAAGCGCCCAGGTCCCGCCGGAGCTGCCCCAGCCGTGCCGCCACCTCCACGAAGCCGACGACGCCGTGGTCCTCGGCGCGGACGACCGCCTCCACCCCCGCCTCCCGCATCCGCCGACCGGCCATGCCCGCGAGCTCGACCTCCGGCCACCGCTTTCGCAGCGCCCGGGCCAGGTGCGCGCCGTGGAGATCGCCCGACTCTTCGCCCGCCGCGAGATACAGCTTCATAAGAATATTACGACGCCCGCAAGCGCCCCGCGACCTTCTCCCACACCGCGACGGCCCGCTCGATCCCGGCGTCGTCGACGTCGAGGTTCGTCACGGCGCGAATCCGCTGGGGGCCGAGGGCGTGGACCCCTACCCCCTCCTCCGCCAACGTCCTTTCCCAGGAGGCGCCGTCGCCGGCGCCCTCCTCCACGTCAACCATCACGACGTTAGTATCCGGCGGTTCGACGTCCATCCCGGCGATTTGGCCGATACCTTCCGCGAGGCGCCGCGCGCGGTGGTGGTCTTCGGCGAGTCGTTCAACGTTGTTTTCAACCGCATATAACGCCGCGGCCGCGATTATGCCGACTTGGCGCATGGCGCCGCCGAAGGATTGCCGGACCCCTCTCGCCGCCGCGATGAAATCCGCCGGGCCGCACAGGCACGAGCCGACCGGCGCTCCCAAGCCCTTGGAGAAACATACCGTCACGGCGTCGACGTGCTCCGTCCAGGCCGTTAGCGGCAGGCCGGTAGCGACGCCGGCGTTCCACAGTCGCGCGCCGTCCAGGAAGACGGGAATGTCCCGTCTCCGCGCCTCCGCGCCGATCTCGGCCATCGCCTCCACCGGGTATATCTTGCCACCCGCGCGGTTATGCGTATTCTCCAACGCGATCAGGCCCGTCCGCGGGAGATATTCTACGGCCGGGCGGATGGCAGGGGCGACGTCGGCCCACGTGAGCACGCCCCCCGAACCCCGTACCGGGTAAAGCTGGATGCCGGATCGCGCGGCCGCAGCAGCCATCTCGTAATGGAAGAGGTGGGACTCGGCCTCCACAATCGCCTCCGCGCCGCGGCACGCCGTCCCCACGGCGACTTGATTGGCCATCGTCCCGGAGGCCATAAACAACCCGGCCTCCTGGCCCAACCGGCCCGCGACGACCTCTTGTAGGCGGTTTACCGTCGGGTCCTCGCCGTAGACGTCGTCGCCGACCTCGGCCCGGGACATCGCCTCCCGCATGGCCGGCGAGGGGCGCGTTACCGTGTCGCTACGCAGATCGACGTATGTCGCAGCCATGGCAATTCACCCTAATCGTGCATATTATCATATTAGTAACGCCGCCGCAATAAAACGCAAGAAAATAGCCGGCCTGCGCGGCCGGCTTTTCGTTTTTAATTCCCCCGACTTTCAGAGGTTTATCCGGGAGGCGAGGTCCCACGCGCCGGGGATCTTCCAGAATTCGCCCTGGAGCGTCTTGACCAACGCGACTATCTCGACGATAAGAATTAACAAGGCTAATATACTCCCGCCGTAAGGCGTGAGGATAAAACAGGAAAACGTCGAGATGAGCACCGAGGCGATGAAAAGTACCATCGCCTGCTTGCCGTGGTCCCGGCAAAACCGGTTCTCCGGTTTCACCACGAGCGGTATAAAGAACAGGATCCCGAGGTACCCTATGGCGGCGAGAACTTTACCGTCCTCGACGTCCTCGGCGGTATATTCAGTATCCTCGGCCATTAGATCGTTATCTTCTCCGCTAACGCCCCGAAAAGTGGGAGCGGCTTATACTCACCGTTGTACGCCGCGAAGAAGCCCATTACAGCGCACGTAACGACGAACACGCCCCACATCCACCCGATAAACGGGACGAGCACGGGGATAGCGGCAAGCGCGCATACGAGACCCTGTTTGGCGTGGTCGCGGCAGAACTTGTTTTCCGGTTTGACCAACAGCGGGACGAGGAATAGGATGCCGACATAACCGATCGCCGCCAGCACCTTCCCGTCCTCAATCTCTTCGGGCGAGTACTTCTCCTCGCCCGGCATTAGAACGTAAGTTTTTCAGCAATCGCGCCGAAGAGCGGAAGTTTGGTGTACTTACCGCCCGCCGCGGCGACTATCCCCATTATCATGCAGATAAGGACGAAGATCCACCAGAGCCAACCGATGAAGGGGATAACCGCCGGGA
>CP070633.1:1491992-1503507 GCA_020356085.1 Candidatus Coatesiibacteriota bacterium
CCCGAGAAACGTCGGTGCGCTACCGCGTGCTGGTCGAGGTAGTGGGGAAGGGCCCCCGCTCGCCGGCGGTGCGGGAGGCGCGGGAGGCAGTAAGGCGCTCGCGGCGGGTGCGAGATTTGTTGGCGGAACGCGACGCCGACGGCCGGATTCCGCTGAACCCGTACGCGAAGTGGCGCGGCGCCCATTGGGTGCTCGCCACGCTCGCCGACCTCGGCTACCCGCCGGGCGATAAGTCGCTTCTCCCGCTGCGCGATCAGGTGCACGGGTGGCTTTTCTCGCGAGAGCACGCCCGGGGGATCGTGAGGATAGGCGGCCGCGTCCGCCGCTGCGGCTCCCAGGAGGGTAACGCCGTGTTCGCGCTGCTCGCGTTGGGCCTGGCCGACGACCGAACCGACGAATTGGCCCGCCGCCTGATCGCGTGGCAGTGGCCGGACGGCGGTTGGAACTGCGACCGCCGGCCAGAAGCCGTCCACTCCTCCTACCACGAATCCCATATCCCCCTCCGCGCGCTCGCGATGTACGCCTCCCGGAGCGGCAGCCGGGAGGCGGAGGAGGCGGCGGCGCGAGCGGCCGAGCTTTTCTTGAAGCGCCGCCTCTTCCGGCGATTGCGCGATGGGAGGGTAATGCATTCGGACTTCACGCGCCTCCATTACCCCGCGTACTGGCATTACGACGTGTTGGCCGGTCTGAAGTCGCTGGCCGCGGCGGGTTTCGTAGGCGACCCGCGGGCCGCGGAGGCGCTGGATTTGCTCGAGTCCAAACGCCTCCCGGCGGGTGGCTGGCCCGCGCAGGCTAAGTACTACCGGTATTATCCGCCCGGAAAGTCGACGAGGGGGGGCGGGCCCCCCTCCCGCCTGGACTGGGGGCCTACGGGTAAAACCAAAATGAACGAGTGGGTAACGGCGGAGGCGCTATACGTTATGAAGGAGGCGGGCCGCCTCTAGACGCTCCGGTCTCTCCGCGAGGAAGAGAATGCGCTTTGAAAAAGTCGTAGGTGTTTACCCTTACTACTACGAGGTCCCGGTGTACGAGTTCTTCCCGCCGCTCGGGCTGGAGTACGTCGTAGCCGCGGTGGAGGACCTGGTCGCGGATACGTGCGTCCTCGACCTGCGCTACGAGAAGGAGTTCGAGAAGGTCGTCCGCGACGGCGCGGACCTCTTCTGCGTGAGCGTGAACTGGCCTTACGAATACGATTCGGTGTGCGAGGTCATCCGGTCGCTGCCGGCGGGGACGACGACGGTCGTCGGCGGCAAGTTCGCGAGCGAGAACGTGGAGGAGCTGTTCGCGCTGTGCCCCAACGTCGACGTAATCGTGCGCGGCGACGGCGAGGAGACGTTCCGGGAGTTCGTCGAGGCGGGCTCGCCGGTGGACGTGGAGGGTTTGTCCTATCGCGACGACGGCCGGCTCGTCCACAACGCCAACCGTCGCCTGGCCCCCGTCTCAGATACGCTGTATCCTAACCGGAAGAGGCGCCGCTACCGATATAAAGTCAGCTACCAGAAGGTCGGCCTGGGCTACAGCTTCGATTCGCTCGTTAGTTCGCAAGGATGCCCGTTCAAATGCAAGTTCTGTTCGTTCAAGCTGAACCCGCTGGGCCAGAAGCGCGACTGGTCGGCGCGATCGCCGGCGTCGGTACTCGCGGAGCTGCGGGAAATAGATGCCGAGGTCGTGGCGTTCGTCGACGACAACTTCTTCGCCGATCTTAAAAGGGTCGAGGAGATCTGCGACCTCCTCATCGAGGCCAAGCTGCGTAAGATATTCCTGGCCAACGCGCGGATCACTATAGCGAACCGACCCGCCCTCCTGGAAAAAATGTACCGCGCGGGCTTTCGCCTGTTAATGATCGGCTTGGAGTCCGCCCAGGATAAGAGCTTGCAGCAGCTGGACAAAGGTTTCAAGACGGCGGACGTCCGCAAGGCGTTTAAGGTCTTACGCGAGGCGAACATGCTGACCAACGGCTACTTCATCGTCGGCCTCCTCGGCGAGACGGAGGAGGAGATGCTCCAGATCGTTCCCTTCGCCCGAGAGATCGGCGTCGACCTCATCAGCCCCAACCGGTTGCGGTACGAGAAGTATTCCGGCCTGGCCCGGCTCGTCGACGAGAGCGACGATTATTACGTCGGCGAGGGCAACCGCGTATTCTCGAAGCGGTACGGCCCGGCGGACATCAACCGGATCGTAAAACAGATTAGTTCCGGGTTTTTCGACCGTCGTCAAATGTGGGCCGTGGCCAAGAAGGGTTTGCGGATCGGTTTCCCGGGGTGGAAATTTTATCCGCGTCTCCTCTTCGGCTTGCCGCGCATCATTTCGCGGGCCAAGAGGCGACGGCGGCGCCTCCGCGCGGAGCGCGCCTAGGGCTTCGGCTTTACGCGCGAGGGTTTTCGTGGCCGAATTGACGATACGGGAGGCGCGCCTCGACGATGCCGCGGCCGTCGCCGCGCTGCTGGGCGAACTCGGGTATCCGAATTCGGCCGAGTTTGCCCGCGAGAAGTTGCGCGAGCTGGAGGCCAGCGAGCCCGATACGGTCCTCGTCGCCGAGGCGGCGGGCGGGGTCGCGGCCGTCGGCCACCTCCACGAGGCGACGTTATTCCACGCTCCCGGGAAGGTGGGCCGCGTGATGGCGCTCGCCGTCGCGGAGGGGTACCGCCGGCGGGGCGCAGCCTCGGAGTTACTAACGCGGTTGGAGGAAGTAGCGCGCGAGGCCGGCTGCACGAAAATGGAAATCACGAGCGGCCTGCACCGCCCGGGCGCGCACGAGTTCTACGAGGGCATGGGTTACGTGGAAAAGCCGAAGCGGTTCGTGAAGGATTTACGGGGAGGGCCCGATGGATAAGAGGTCGCTCCAGCGCGCGGTAAGCGCGGCGTTCTGGGAGAAAAGCTCGGCGAAACTCAAATCGGAGGAGACGGCCGCGGCTTTGCGCGAGCTCTTCGACTACGTCGTCGCGACCCTCGCGCGGAGGGTCGACGACGTTAAAACGGAGGCGGGCAAGGCGGTATCGTTTTTCGAGGCGGGGCGCGAGTTCCTGACAATCAACGTGGGCCGCGAAAACTTACGGGTGTACGTGCACCCGCAGGCAGGCGTTTTGTTCGAGCCGGAGGCGACGTTCGACGTCGAGAAGTTCCGGTTTTGGGAGGCCTCGTTTCAGAAAAAAACGGGGAAGTTCCGCGGGATGAGCTTCTGGGTTTCGGCGCCGGCGCATCTTCCGGGCGCGCGCGCCGTCATCGACCGGATCCCGCGCGAGAAAGCGGCCGGGGCCTGAGTATTGGCCGGGTTGACGGGCGAGGGGGAGGGGTAACGATATGACCGAGGCAGGAGAAAAAGAGGCGACGGGCGGGGAGGCCGTTTGGGAGCGCGAGGTTCTAGCGCCACACCGGTGGGGACGCCACGGCAACGCCGCCGGCGAGGAGTTGGCGCGGCTGCGCGAGTTGCGGGAGGCGGCCGGGCCGCTTTCGGCGAACGCCGAGGCGATTATCGCGCAGATTGCCGCGTTGGAGATTTGCAACTGGAACCTGGGGCATAGCTTCCTGGCGCTCTGCGGCGCCGTTGGCGCGGGCCGGCCGGCCGAACTCCCGATAGGCCACCTCGCCTCGGTAAACGACGAACGGTGGAGGGAAGTTTGGGCCTATTATTTGACGCTCCGCCAATGGCTACCTTCCGGCGGCCGGAGCGGGGACGAGGCGCTGCTGCGAACGTGCGACCCGGGAGGCGCGATCCAAAAACATGTCCGGGGCCTGCTGGGGGAGCCCGACGAACTCAAGGAGCTATACGTCGAGCGGCTATGCCTTTACCTCCAGTTCTGGTTGGCCGGCTTTCTGCCGGAGGGGTCGCCGCCGAGGGAAACGTACAACGTTGTGGCCGCGTACGTCGAGACGAAGATCCGCGAACGCGGCCCGGAGGGCCTCCCGCTCGACGTCTTCGACGTGGAGGGTGCCGGCGGGTGGGGGCCCTGTCATCACAAGGCGTTCCGCCGCTACGACGTAATCCTCTCCAGCGTCGGCGCCGGCGAGTGGCGCGGGGCCATGCCGCGGCGCGGTACCGACGGCCTGGAACGGGCGGCGCTGCTCGACGAATACCTCGGGCCCCTCGAAGCCTGGATTGCGGGCGCGGAGGCGGCGCCGGAGAACGACCCGGGCCGGGAGATATACGATCTATTGGGCGAAAGGGACGACGTTAAAGTGTTCCTCGCCTCGCTGCTCTCCTCGTTGTTGCGCGCGCAACAATTGTACGCCCGCGAGTTGGCGGAGCAAAGGATGAAGGAAAAGCCGCGATGAACTTGCGGGACGTAATCGAGCGACGGGTTCCGCCGGAGCCTTGGGCCGAGGGCGATAACATTCCCTGGGACGAGCCGGCGTTCAGCGCGCGGATGCTGGCCGAGCACTTAAGCCAGGAGCACGACGCCGCCAGTCGCCGGCTCGAGACGATCGACGAACAGGTCGAATGGATCCACGACGAGTTATTATCGGGGAAGGCAACGAGGGTCCTGGACCTCTGCTGCGGCCCGGGCTTATACGCGAGCCGGCTCGCCGGGCGAGGCTACGAGGTCGTGGGGATCGATTACTCGCCGGCGTCGATAGAGTACGCCGAGGCCGAAGCCCGCCGGGAAGGCCTGGCTGTCACCTACCTGCACCGGGACGTCCGCGCCGGCGATTACGGCGACGGCTTCGGCCTGGCGATGCTCATCTACGGCGAGTTCAACACGCTCCGGCCGGCGGACGGCCGGGCCGTCCTCGACAACGTTTACCGGGCGCTGTCGCCGGGCGGCACGTTCGTTCTCGAGGTGCACCCCCGCGAGATGATTAAGCTCATCGGCACCGGGCCCGCCACCTGGCGCGCCGAAGAGGCCGGCTTGTTCTCGGACCGGCCGCACCTCCGCCTGGACGAGCACTTCTGGGACGAGGGGAGCGGAACGGCGACCACGCGGTACTACATAATAGAGGCGGCGAGCGGCGACGTCACGCGCCACGCCCAAACGTTCCAGGCGTATACGGAGGAGGAGTACCGGGCGTTGCTGCGGGAGGCGGGCTTCGGCGACATAGCGGCGCGCCCGGACTTCCCCGGGCGGCCCGTGGAGGCGATGGGCGAGTTCGTCGTGTATACAGCGCGGAAGGCCGGCCCGGCGTAAGCGGGGGGAACGCCGATAGTCCGCGAGGAAATTGTACCTGGGTCGTAACTGAAGATGGAGGTGCCGACGGTGAAGAAGGAACTGGAAAACTTAAGGTGGCGGCCGCGCTGGGTCTCGCACCTCGGCTGCGTCGGCGGGTGCCTCGACTATCTGGGGATGGACGTTTCCGACGCCTGGTTGTATGGCGCCACCGGGCACGCGTTTATAATAAATATTCACGACGTCGTCTGTCCCAGCGGCCCGACGGCATGGAACACGAAGAAGTTCCGCGAGCGGGGGAAAAACGTCGGCTACGAAAGCCGCGGCTTGTGCGGCTCCCGGAACGACTCGGACTTCGAGGCGAAGCGCAAGCTTATCTGGGAGGAGACGAAGCTCGCCCTCGACAACGGCCTGCCGACTTACGGTTGGGAACTAGACGTGCCGGAGTATTACGTTATCTGCGGCTACGACGACGTCGGCTACTACTACTCCGGCCCGGGCGCCGACGACGGCGCCGGCCCGAAGCCGTGGCAGGAGCTGGGCGATACCGATATCGGCATGTTGGAGATGTATTCGCTGATGGCGAGCAAGGCGGCCGACGATCGGACGACGGTGCGGGAGGCGCTGGCCTTCGCGCTCGCGTTCGCCGAGGGCCCGGCCGAGTGGGTCTTCCCCAAGTATAAGGCGGGCTTGGCCGCGTTCGACAACTGGATCGCCGCGCTGGAGGGGGGAACCGCCGATAGCCTCGGCGCCGCCTACAACGCGCAGGTGTGGCACGAGTGCCGCGAGTTCGCCGTAAAATTCCTGGAGGAGGCGAAAGAACGGCTGGGCGAGCCGGCGGCCGTCTTCGACAAGGCTATAGCGACTTACGGCGTGGTCGCGGAGGGCCTAAAGAAGGTCGCCGAGCTTTTCCCGTTCTTCGAACGGGAGGAGGGGCACGTAAAGGAGGCGGACCGTTGCGCGCAGGCCGCGGCGGCGCTCCGCGCGGCTCGCGCGGCGGAGGAGAAGGGGCTGGCGGCGTTGGCGAAAATACGCGGCGGTTTATAACGTATGACCCAGGAGGACCGATGATAGTTCGCGACTACAAAGACGTCCAGCAGGACGAAGTCGACGCCGAGGGCGCGGCGGGAGTCAAAATCCGCTGGATTATTAGGCAGGACGACGGCGCGCCCCTCTTCGCGATGCGGGAGTTCGAGCTCGCGCCGGGAGGCCACACGCCCTTCCACGCCCACGAGTGGGAGCACGAGGTCTTTATCCTGGAGGGCGAGGGCGTCGTCGTCTCTGCGGCGGGCGAGCACGAGCTCCGGCCCGGGACGGCCGTCCTCGTTCCCCCCGGCGAGGAACATAACTTCCGGAACGCGGGGTCGGGGCCGCTGCGCTTTCTGTGCCTAGTCCCGCACGGCGCGAAATAACCTCCGGGCACCGCGCCCCCCTGACCTGTACGAAGTTGGAGGAACTGGCGACGATGGACGTCGGCGAGACGTACAGCACGACTTCCCGCGAGGAGTGGCAGCAATGGCTGGCCGAAAACCACGGTCGGAAGGCCGAGATCTGGCTCGTCTTCTATAACAAGGCTTCCGGCAAACCCTCGCTCGGGTACGAGGAGGCGGTGGAGGAGGCCGTGTGTTACGGGTGGATCGATAGCCAGGTTAAGTCTCTTGACGAGGAGAGGTACGCGCGGCGCTTTTCGCCCCGGCGCCCGGGCAGCGAGTGGTCCGCGTACAATATGCGGCGCGCGCTCAAGATGCTGCGTGCCGGGCAAATGACGCCGGCGGGGAAGACGCTGCTGCCGCCGGAGGTATGGGAGGCCTGGGGCGAGCGGGAGTAACGGATACCAGGAGGCGGGTATGGAACTGTACGATCTGGTAATGAGGCGGCGGTCCGTTCGGAACTTCAGGCCGGACGAGGTTCCGGGGGATATTGTCGAAAAGTTAGTGAACGCCGCCGCGAGCGCTCCCACCGGCTGCAATATCCAACCGCTGTCGGTCGTTACGGTTCAGGAGGCCGCCGGCCGGGCGAAACTCGGCGAAATGATCAAACGGCAGCCGTGGGTCAAGAACGCGCCGCTCTCGATGATCTTCTGCCTCGACTTTTGGCGCCTCAAGAGGTGGGCCGAATTGTCGGGGGTGGAGTTCCGCGGCCACGACGCGTTTAGCCATTTCCTGCTCGCTTACGCCGACGTTATGTGCGCCGCGCAGACCGTCGTCCTCCTGGCGGAGAGTTTAGGCCTGGGGTCGGTATACGTCGGCCGCCTCCCGTACGTCGCCGACGACGCGCGCGAGTATTTCGGGATGCCGACGTACGTCTTGCCGCTGATGTTGTTGTGTCTCGGCTATCCCAAAACCGTTCCCCGCCGCGTACCCAAGCTGCCTCCGGCGGTGATCGGTCATCGGGAGCAGTACCGACCGCTGAGCGACGACGACCTCCGAACCGCTTTCGACGAGAAATACGGGGCCTTCGACGGGGACGCCCGCCGATACTTCGGCCGCGTTTTGGGCGAGGCGTTGGAGGCGGAGGAGCAGGGGGAGGGCGAGTGGTTGGAGGGGTCCCGCGCGCGGATGGCGGAAAAAGCCGTGGCGAGTAACGCCGAGTTCGTTTTTAAGGTGCGGTATCGGGCTGATCTGATGGTCGAGACCAACGCCGCGGCGATCGATATTTTTAAGAACGCGGGGTTCGATTGTTTCCGATGAAGGGTTGTAGGTAGGCGACTACGACGTTAACCGGCGGGAAAGCGTCCCGCCGTATGTTTTCGGAGAAAGCGAGGCGCGCGTGGAACTGTACGAATTGTTGATGCGGCGACGGTCCGTCCGGAACTTCAAACCGGACGAAGTTCCGGAGGAGGTCGTCGCGAAGCTCGCGGCCGCGGCCAATAACGCCCCCACCGGCGGCAATATGCAGCCGCTCTCTATTATCGCCGTCCGCGAGCCGGAGCGGCGGGCGAAACTCGGCGAGATGGTGGGGAGCCAGCCGTGGGTCAAGAACGCGCCGCTGTCCCTGATCTTCTGCCTCGACTTCTGGCGCCTCAAGAAGTGGGCGGAACTGTCCGGCGTGTCGTTCCGCGGCAACGAGGCGCTCAGCCACTTCCTCATCGGCTACGCCGACGTGATGTGCGCGGCTCAGACGGTCGTTATCCTGGCGGAGAGCTTGGGCTTGGGGTCGGTCTACGTCGGGACGATCCAGTACGTCGCCGACGAGGTGCGGGAATATTTCGAGCTCCCGCCGTACGTTTTCCCGGCGATGCTACTCTCGCTGGGCTATCCCAAGACGGTCCCTCGTAACGTCCCCAAGTTGGCCGTCGACGTCGTCCTCCACCGCGAGCGGTACGAGGCGTTGAGCGACGAGGAAATACGAAAGGCGTTCGACGACAAGTACGGTTCGCTGGACGAGAACGTAGAGAAGTACTTCGAGCGCGCGTTCGTGGAGGCGGTGGAGGCCGACCGGCAGGAGACGCCGGCGTGGGTGGAGGCCTACCGCGATAAAATGAAGGAGCTGGCCATTAAGAACAACGCCGAGTTCCTCTTCAAGCTTCGATATCCCTCCGACCGGATGGTGGAGTTCAAGGCCGAGGAGATAGAGACTTTCAAACGGGCGGGGTTCGATTGCTTCGGCTCCTGAGAGCCGCCAGGCCGCACCCGCGGAAACGGCCGGCCCCGAAGAGGGCCGGCCGTATTCGTGCTCACGTAGTTCGAACGTTTAGAACGGGAGGAAGGCCGCGATAATTGTCCACACGCCGAAGATGAGGGAGATGATGGCGAGCGTGCCCTGCATCGGCCCGAGCTTGGCCAGGATCTTCCCGGCTTTCTCTTTCGCCGCCTCGCTTTTCGAGAGCGCGTATTTGGCGATCAGGCCGTAGCCGAGCATGAAGCCGAGGACCAACTCGATGATGTTACAGATGAGCCAGGTGAACCACCGGACGGGCCAGCCGTACGCGATCCACCCAATTGTCAGGATCGCCCAAATGATCCCCCATAAGCCCCACAGGAAGGCGATGAAACCGATCCATCCTTGCCATTTGGCCATCTTGGCGAGCTTTTCGGCCGCGTCCGGTTTTTTCGCGAGTATAAGCGACGGCGCCGCCAAGATGCCCAGGATGATCAACGTGAGCCCGTCAAGTATCATTTCGCCGACCTCCTCGGTAGGTATTTATAATGACGTCTCCCCATCTGTGCCCCGGCCCCGCGTTAAGGCCGGGTCAACTCCTCCTATCTCTCACCGGCCATTAATACATACTTCCCCGTATATTGCAACCTTTTTTCTCCCCTCTTCGGTTGCGGGAAGAGGGTAGGGTTTTTTATTTTCCCGCGCCGACCCGGAATGTTATACTACGCGAGATTACATCCCGCCTCCCGCGCCGGGGGAGATAGTTGGGAAAAAGTCGCGGGTATCGGCGTAAGCTCAAATATGTGTACGCGCCCGGGTTTGGGCCCCGAGACAACGAGGTGGAATTATGGCACGGCTCAGGTTCCGTTTCTGGTGGGTGTTCCTAGCCCCGATCCCGTTCATGGCGTTGGCCTTCTCCGAGAAGTGGATGCCGGCGCTTTTCGGCGAGGCGGCGTACGCGCGTTTCGTGAGCGCCGGCGGGATGACCATCGCCGGCGTCGTATTGACCATCGGCATCGCGGCCGTAATCATAATCCCGTTCATTAAGCCGATGTTGTCGTTCTTCGGCGGCGGCCCCACCGCGCGGCGAATCCGCAAGCACGGCCGCCCCGCCCGGGGGACGGTTCTGGCCATCGGCGAGAACAGCGGCGGCGGCGTCGTAACCGTCAACAACCAGCCGTATTTGAACCTCCAGGTCCGCGTCGAAGACGGCTATCAAGCGCCGTACGACGTCAGCTTCGATACGATTATCCCGCGGTCGCTCGTGCCGCAGTTCCAACCCGGCGCCGTGATCCCCGTTAAAGTCGACCCGGAAGACCCGCAGAAGGTAGTCATCGATTGGTCGTAGCGGCCGCGACCAGGGGGGTGTTCGCAAAATGGTATTGTGCGTGCGGTACGGGGTAGTGGGTCTAACCCTAGCGGCGGCGGCCTCCGCACCCCTCCCGGCGGCGGCTATTCTAACGGACTTCCCCTCCGACGGCGCCGCGGCCGGCGTGGAGGTTGCGGCCGCCGGCGCCACCATCGAGATCTCCCACCTCGCGTTCAGCGTCGCGCAAGTCGAGTGTTTTAAGCGCAGCAAACTGATCGCCCGGGCGACGGGTTTCTTCTACGCCTCCGCCGGCGATATTTATTTAATCACCAACCGCCACGTCGTACGCAGTGAGGAGGCCGACCACCTCCCCGACAAGCTCAAGCTTCGCCTCCACACCGACGCCGCCGATATCCGCCGTAACGACGTCTATGTCGTGCGGCTGTACGACCGCGACGGGCAACGCCGGTGGCTCGAGCACCCGACGGGCGACGTCGACGTCGTCGCGATACCGTTGGATACCGGCCGGTTGCAGGCCCGTTACGTCGTACGGCCTTTCGGGCTGGAGGACCACCTCCCGGAGGAGGTCGTCATCCAGGTCGGCGAGGACGTCCTCGTCTTCGGCTACCCGCTGGGATTGTACGACGTCGCGTACAACCTGCCGTTGGTCCGGCGCGGGACGTTGGCCTCGTTTTACCCGATCCCGTTCGGGGGCCGGCCGTACTTTCTAATGGAGTGCCGCCTCCACCGCGGGTGCAGCGGGAGCCCCGTCCTGACCAAGGCCGGCGGCCTGATGCAAACGCGGAGTGCGAGTCCGGAGATGTTCCTCAGCCGAGGCTTTTACCTGCTCGGCGTGAGCTCCGCCCGCGTCGAAAAGAGGCGAGAGGGGGAGGGGGAGGAACCGTTGGGGCTGAACGAGGTTTGGTTCGCCTACTTAATCCCCGAAATAATCGCGCAGGATAAGGCCGAGTAGCGTGGGCCGGCGCGGGTTTAACGTTAGGGTAACGGAGGTCGGTCATGCCTTTGTGGAGAAGGCTACTCCGGGGCGCGCTGTACGTAGCGTTAATATTGCTCTGCGGTACGGTCGTCGTCGTTATCGCGTACCTGCTAGTACTTAGACCGTGGCAGCTGCGGTGGGGCGCGACCGACGAAGAGGTCGAGCGGGCCATGCCGGGCGACGATCTCGTCGTGGGAGCGGACCTCGATACCACGCGCGCCGTGACCGTCGAGGCCTCGCCGGAGGAGATTTGGCCCTGGCTGCTGCAGATCGGCTATCGCCGCGCCGGCTTCTACAGCTACGACCGGCTCGACAACGACGGCATTCCGAGCGCCGAGCGGATTCTGCCCGAGTACCAGGATCTGAAGGTCGGCGACGAGGTCCCCCTCAGCCGGAATAGTCGGATGAAGGTCGTGGTGCTCGAGCCGCCGCGGGCAATGGTATGGGACTATCCCGGCGATAGGTTCTCGTGGGCGTGGGGGCTGTACCCGGAGGGCGAAGGCCGCA
>CP070633.1:1503607-1522130 GCA_020356085.1 Candidatus Coatesiibacteriota bacterium
GCGGCCGCGGTCCCGGAACTCCTCCAGGAATTTCACGGCTCCCGCCCCGTGTCGAAGCCGACCTGGTCGAGGAGGTCGAGCGTCTCCTGCGCCTCCGCCTCGTCCAGGACCTCGATGGCGAAGCCGGCGTGGACGATAACGTAGTCGCCGACCTGCGCGTGAGGCGAAAGCGAGAGGTCGCACTCGTGCCGCACGTGCGCCATCTCGACGGTCGCCAGGTTACCCTCCCGCGCGACGATCTTCATCGGAACGCCCAAACACATATTAAGGTATTACTCTCCTTCCAGCCGCGCGAGCGCAACCGCGGCTTGTCCCAGCGACAGGCCGCCGTCGTTCGTCGGCACCTGCCGGTGGAGCAACACGCGGAATCCGGCCGTCTCCAGCGCCGGTACCGTTTTTTCCAATAACGTCACGTTTTGAAAGACGCCGCCGCCGAGCGCGACTACCTCCGGCCCGGACTTCTCGCGGAGGGCCGAGGCAACGGCGACGATCGCGGCGGCGAGGCCGTTGTGGAAGCGACCGGCGATCGCCTCCGGCGCCGTGCCCGCGACGACGTCGGCCACGACGGCCGCTATCACGGGCGCGGCGTCTATAACGAGCGGCTCGCCCTCCTCGTACGCAAACTCGTACGCCTCCTCCTCGTCAGGGGAGGCGAGCTGCTCGAGCTCGATGGCGGCCTGTCCCTCGTAGTTCACGGCGTTCCGCAACCCCACCAGCGAGGCCACGGCGTCGAAGAGGCGGCCTATGGAACTCGTCGGCGGCGAGTTGACCCCCCGCGCCGCGGCCTCCAATACCAGCTCCCGCCTCCGCGCGGGGATTTCGGCGAGAGCCGGCAGCGGTTGGCGGAGGGCGTCGTCGCCGTAAAGCTCGCGCAGCCAGCTGAGCGCCATCCGCCACGGCTCCCGCGCGGCCTGGTCGCCCCCCGGCAGCGGAACGTACTTCAAATGGGCCGCGCGCTCGTACTCCCGCCGGTCGACGATCAAGAACTCGCCTCCCCAGATAGCGCCGTCCTCGCCCAGGCCCGCGCCGTCGAAGGCGACGCCGAGGACCTTCCCCTCCTCCTCATACCCGGCGTCGGCCAGAACGGAGGCCACGTGGCCGTGGTGGTGCTGGACGACGACCTCCGGCAACCCGGTGGCCTGCGCGTACCGGGAGGCGAGGTAATCGGGGTGGAGGTCGCGCGCCACCGCCGCCGGCGCGACGTCGAACATCTCGCGGAAGTGCGCCACGCCCTCCTCGAACGCCTCCAGCGTCGCCTCGTTCTCCAAGTCGCCGATGTGATGCGATACGAACGCCCGCGACCCCTTCGTAAGGCAGAAAGTGTTCTTCAGCTCGGCGCCGACCGCCAGAACGCTCCGCTCGTAGGATCGGCCCAGCTCTATCGGCAGCGGCACGTAGCCGCGGGACCGGCGGATCGGATACTCCGCTCCCCGGAAAACCCGCGTAACCGTATCGTCCACGCGGCGGGCGATGAGCCGGTCGTGCGTCAGGAAGTAGTCCGCGATGCCGGCCAGGTGCCGCGGGGCGACGTCGTCGCGGTACGCTATCGGCTCGTCGGCGCGGTTGCCGGAGGTCATGACCAAAATCTCGAGGTCGTCGTCGAAGAGGAGGTGGTGCAGCGGCGTGTAGGGTAACATCAGGCCGAGGTAGCGATTGCGCGGCGCGATCGCCTCCGGGAGGTGACAGGGCTCGTGCTTGCGCAGGAGGACTATGGGCCGCCGCTCGGAGGTCAAGAGCGCGAGCTCCTCCTCCTCGATCTCGGCGTAAAGCCGCGCGACGGCGACGTCCCACGCCATGACGGCGAACGGTTTATCCTCCCGGTACTTGCGCGCGCGCAGCTTCTCCACCGCCTCCGCGGAGGAGGCGTCGCAGGCCAGGTGGTAGCCGCCGAGCCCCTTGACGGCGACGATCTCCCCGTCGAAAAGGTACTGTTGGACGGCGGCCACCGGGTCGGGCGCCTCGACGGGCTCGCCGGCGGCGTCCCACAACGCGAGGCGCGGGCCGCACGCCGGGCAGGCGTTGGGCTGGGCGTGGAAGCGCCGGTTGGCCGGGTCGTCGTATTCGCCCTGGCACGCCTCGCACATCGCGAAGGCGGCCATGGTCGTCTTCGGCCGGTCGTACGGGACGCCCCGGATAATGGTGAAGCGCGGGCCGCAGTTGGTGCAGTTGAGGAAGGCGTAACGGTGGCGGCGGTCCGCCGGCGCAAGCAACTCGTCGAGGCAGTCGCCGCAAATTGCGAGGTCCGGCGAGACCAGCGTCTCCGCCTCGCCTCCGACGCTTTCGCGGATCGCGAACGCGGCCTCCCCGGCCGCGGCGAGCTCCTCCGCCGTCACGCGTTCGAGGTGGGCGCGCGGTGGCGGCGCGGCCTTGAGTTGCGTCACGAACTCCTCGATCCTCGCCGGCGGCCCCTCCACCTCGACGACGACGCCGGCGCCGTCGTTGAGGACGAAGCCGCCCAGGCCCAGGCGGGAGGCGAGGTTGTATACGTGCGGCCGGAAGCCCACGCCCTGGACGACGCCCTCCACGCGCAGGCGCCGCCGCCCGGTCGCGGCTTCGGCCTTCAGCGGTGCCACCGCCTTAGCTCCTCCGCGACGACGGCCGCCGCCTCCGCCACCGCCGCCGCGACCGGAGGGGACAACCCCTCTTTAAATTCGTATAGCCACGCCGCCTCCACCGCGACGACCGTTACCTCCCGCGGCGCGCCAAGCTTAAGCTCGCTTAGGACCGCCAGCGCGGAGGCGAGGTTGACGCCGTGGCTGTGACCTAGGTGGGCCGTGGGGCGCAGGGCGTCCGCGGCGAACTTGTATATCGTCCCCGCCTCGCCCCCCTCTGTCTTAATGGCGTCGGCGATTACCGCCCGCTCGTAGCCGCGGAGGTAGTCGACGAGGTCGAAGCCGCCGGTGCAGGCCTCCTCCACGTCGACGCGGCTCGCGAGTTCGCGCGGCAGCGTCTCGCGGAGGCGGCGGACGACATGAATGCCGACGCCGTCGTCGCCGCGGATCTCGTTGCCTATCCCCAGCACGAGCGTTTTTCCTTTACGCGCCTCGAACTCCGCGGACATGGACTGCGATTGTAACATAAAAAGCCAGGGGCGGCGAGGAGCTAACAAAAACCCGGCCTGGGGCCGGGTTGATAAGTTATATCAACGTCTACCATGTTATAAGCGGGCCGAGCTCCAGGAAGGCGACGTCGGCCCAATCGTTGCCGACGCCTCGCCAATAACGCGCGCGGGCCTCGAACGCCCACCGGTCGGTGAAACGATATTCGAATATAACCGCGGGTTCGAGGTAATGGTACCTCTCCTCTTTGGGTTCGAAATTGCGGTACGCCGAAACCTGGTAGCGCAGGAGCGGGGCGAGGGAAACCTTTCCGGTAATGAATTCGGCCCGGGCTTCGATAAAAGGCCGTACCTCGATAAAACGGTCCAACGAGGCGTTCGGGTCGGGCGGAGCCTCCGGAACGGAGATAACGTCGCGGCTATTGGCGCTGAACCATAGCCCGCCCCCCGCGGCCACGGCGGAGGATTTACCGGACGCCAAGGCGAAAAGCAGCGACTGCCGCGTGCTGAGGTCGTTATCGTTACCCCCCACCCACCATTGCGCCCGGCCTTCGTATAACCACCGCCCGCCTCGGACCTGACCGTCGCCGGCTATACCCATCCCGAATTCCGACCACTCGATTAACCCGTGTACCAACTTGGGCGAGATGCCGAACCCGACGGCCCATACCGTACCCGCGAGTAGTAATAAGGCCGCCGCGGATCTTGCCGTAATCATAAGAGCCTCCCTTTGGAAGGAATCGTACAAACGGCTCCGGCGCCGGTCAACAAAAAAAGGCGGCCTGCAGGCCGCCTCTTTTTCGCCATTTCAGGGAGCTTAGCAGTTCCGCTTGATGGTGCGGCGGAGCTTGCCGTCGCCCTCGTAGATGTTTATCTCGAGCGGCATCTTGCCGGGGAGGGAGTGGGTCGCGCAGGCCATGCACGGGTCGTACGCGCGGAAGGCCATCTCGACGATGTTGAGGTTGCCCTCCGCCACGTCGCCTCCCTTGATGACGCCCTTCGCGGCGTTGCGAATGGCGAGGTTGATCCCGGCGTAGTTGTGCGTCGTCGCGACGATGAGGTTGACGGCGGTGACGATGCCGTTCTCGTCGGTGTCGTAGTCGTGGATGAGGTGGCCGCGCGCCGCCTCGATGACGCCGACGCCGCGGCTCGGCGTCTCGGTCGGGATATTGCGGATGTGCTCGTCCAGGATCTCGTCGTCGTTCATGTAGTCGAGCCACAGCTCGGCGCCCTGGCAGCCCTCGATGATGCGGGCCCAGTGGTAGGCCAGCGTGGCGTGGACCGGCTTGCCGCCCAGCGTCCCGTACATCTTCTCGAACTCGGCCTGCGCCAGCGGCGTCTGCATGCCCTCCGAGGCGTTGAGCCGGCCCAGCGGGCCGCCGCGGTAAATGCCGGAATCCTTCCCCGTAACCCAGCCCTTCCAACCGACGTTCTTGAGGTACGTCACCTTGAGGTAAGTCCAGGGCTCGACGCGCTCCTCGATATGGTCGAGATACTCGGAGGGGTGGTACCGCGCGAACTCGTTGCCCTCCGGGTCGACGATGCGCGTGTGGCCGTCGTAGAAGTCGACCTTGTTGTCATCGTTGACCAGGCCGATATAGTAGGTCTGCTGGCCGCCGAAGATCTCGGAGAGGACGAGGTCCACGTACTCCTGGTTCTTGAGGACGACGTCCTCGAAGATCTGGAACGTGAACTTGGAGAACTCCACCGCCTCCTCGGCGTGCTTGCGCATCTCCTCGCGCGTCTCGGCGTCGAGCGCGCGGGAAATGCCGCCCGGGAGGCCGATTATCGGATGCGTCCGCTTGCCGCCGAAGTACTTCAGCACGTCGATGGACTTGGCGCGCATCTCGATGACCTTGGCGCCGACCTCCAGGCCCACCTTGCCGACGACGCCCAGGATGTTGCGCTCCGCCGGGTCGGCCGTGGGGCCGACGACGAAGTCCGGCGCGGCGAGGTAGTAGAAGTGCAGGAGGTGGTCGTAGAAGTAGTAGGAATTATATATCATCCGCCGGAGTCTCTCGCCGTTGGGCGGCAGCTCCACCTTGTAGACCGCGTCACATGCCTTCGCGCCTGCGAAGTGGTGGACGAGCGGTCAAACGCCGCAGATGCGCGGCGTGATCCGGGGGAGTTCCTCCACCGGCCGGCCGACGCAGAACTGCTCGAAGCCGCGGAGCTCCGGAATTTGGAGGTAGGCCTCCGCGACGTCGCCGGCGTCGTCCAGGAAAATGGCTATTTTGCCGTGCCCTTCGAGGCGAGAGATGGGGTCGATCTCGATTTTCTGCATAACCCTAGTCTCCGTGAGGTTGGTGACTTAAGAACCGGACGGCGCCGCTACTCCGCCTCCGGTTTGAATTCGCCGCGTTGGACGCCGAGCATCGACTTGGCCAGGCCGAAGCGGTAAAAGTAGCCGGCCGGGTCGTCGAGGTGGCCCAATATCCTGTCGGCCTCCTCCTGCGCGTCGGCCACCGTGATGGAGGCGATGGCGGAGGCGAGCTTGGCGCCCATGTCGTTGACGTTGTCGGTGGGGCCGAAGCAGCCGCGGCAGGCCTGGCCTGCGGTAACGCACGCCGCCTCGCAGCCGTCGCGCGTCGCCGGCCCGCAGCACATGATCCCCTGCTCCAGCAGGCACTTCTCCGGGTCGTTCTCGACGAGGTGGATGCGCTTGAATTCGGTGACCTGTTTCTCCTCCGAGCGCTCGCGCGGGCACTCGTCGCACACGGCCTTGGTCCCCGCGATGACGGTCCCCTTCGGCGGCAGCTCGCCGGAGGCCACGGCCTCCACCGCCGCGACGATCCACTTCACCTGCGGCGGGCAGCCGGGGAGGTAGTAGTCGACGTCGATGACCTGGTCGAGCGCGTAGGCGCGGTCCATCGCGCGCGGCAGCGTGAGTTCGCCCTCCGGGGCGTCGTATTTCAGCTGCGGCCGCGTCCCCTCCGGATTGTTGACCGAAGGTACGGTATCGTACATGCGGTGCGCGAGCTCCTCCGTCGTCCAGAAGTTGCCCAGGGAGGGGATGCCGCCCATTTGCGCGCACGCGCCGAAGGCCACGACGAACGCGCTCTTCTGCCGGAGAAGCTTGGCGTGATGCACGTCGTGGTCGTTGCGGACCGCGCCGTTGAAGAAGCCCACCGTAATGCTCCCGTCCGGTAGGGCCTCCAGGTGATGGTCCTTGAAGTCGAGCGCCGTCGGCCAATAGACGATGTCGGCGAGCTCGGCCACTTTGAGGATGACCTCGTCGATGTCGACGATGGCGATTTCGCAGCCGCCGCAGCTCGCGGAGGGCATGAACGCGAACTTGAATTTATCCGGCATGGACTTCCTCCTTGGCCACGGCCGCGTCCTCGACGCCGGCCGGTATCGGCCCCAGCGCCCGGATTTCGTCCGTGAACTCGGCCACGGTGGCGGCGTACCGCTGCGCCTCCGAGGCGCTGAGCCACTCCAGCCGCAGCCGGCCGGGGTTCAGACCCATCTGCCCCAGTATTTTCTTGAGCAACGTTACCCGCCGGAGCGTCTTGTAATTACCTTCCTGGTAATGACAGTCGCCGGGGTGTCAACCGCCCACCAGGACGCCGTCGGCGCCGTGCGCGAAGGCGTCGAGCACGAACTGCGGGTCCACGCGCCCCGAACACATAATCCGGATCGGGCGCACGTTGGGCGGGTATTTGATCCGGGAGGTGCCGGCCAGGTCCGCGCCGGTGTAGGCGCACCAGGTGCAGAGTAGGCCGACGATTTTCGGTTCGAACGCTTCCGCCATTAGGACAACACCCCTTCGATCTCCGCCAGAAGCTGCTCGTTCTTGAAGTGGCGCTGGTTCGCGGCGCCGGTGGTGCAGGCCGCGACGCACGTGCCACAACCTTTACACAATACGTCGTTGACGACCGAGGCGCCCTTCTCCTCGTCGAACGAGATCGCCGTGTACGGACACAGGCCGATGCAGATCTTGCAACCGCAGCAGACGTCCTCGTCGATGACGGCCGTAATCGGCTCGATCTCGACCAGGCCCTTATCCATCAGCGCCAGCGCCTGGGAGGCCGCGGCCGAGCCCTGCGCCACCGCGTCCGGGATGTCCTTCGGCCCCTGGCACGCGCCCGCCAGGAAGACGCCGTCGGTGGTCGTCGATACCGGCGCTAACTTGGCGTGCTTCTCCTGGAAGAAGCCCTCCGCGCCGCAGCCGATGCCGAACGTCCGGCGGACCTCCTGGGCGTCGGCGCGCGGCTCCAAGCCCGTCGCCAGGACTACCATATCGACCGGAACGCGGCGATACGCGCCGATGAGCGTATCTTCGCAGCAAACGATCAGCTTGCCCTCCTCCTCCGGCCGCTCTGCGACGTTGGTGACCTCCGCGCCGCGGCCGCGAACGAAGAAGACGCCCTCGTCCAACAGCCGGTCGTAGAACTCCTCGTATCCCTTGCCGAAGGTCCGCATGTCGATGTAGAACTGGAAGACTTCGGCGTCGGTCTTCTCCTTGAGGAGGTGGGCGAACTTGAGCGAATACATACAGCACACGCGCGAGCAGTAGCGGTTGTAGTTCTTGTCGCGCGAACCGATGCAGTGGAGAATGGCGATGGACCCGGGCTTCCCGCCGTCCTCCATCAGCGCTTCCCCCTCCGTCAGGCCGTCGGCCCGCATCATCACCTCGAACTCGAGCGAGGAGACGACGTTGGGAAGGTAGCCGTAGCCCATTTCGGCGATCCGCCGCGGGTCGAAGGTCTGGAAGCCGGTCGCCACTATTAGGGTGCCGACCTCGAGCTCGATCTCCTCCTCCTCGGCGTCGAGGTCGATCGCCTCCTTGGGGCAGATATCTTCGCACACGCGGCACGCGTCCAGCCCCTTCTCCGCCTGCGTGAAGTGAATGCACTCCGTCTTATCGACGTAGGGGACGTTCGGAACGGCCTGTTTGATCGGGATCCGGATCGCGGAATTGGAGGCGAGCGTCAACTCGTCGTGGACTATTTCCCGGCCCAGCCGGTCGACGGCCGTAATGGCGCCGGTGGGACACACGGAGGCGCAAGCGCCGCAGGCAAGGCAGTTGTCGGAGGGCCGGCCGAAGGGCGGCGCAATCTCGGCGTCGGCGCCGCGCTGGACGAGGCCGATGGCGTACGCCTGGACCCGCTGCTCGCAAACGCGGTAACACAGGCCGCACAGGATGCACTTCTTGGGCCCCGCCTCGCTTTCGGCCTCCTCCTCCGGAGGCTCCACGGCGAAGCGCGACTTCTCGACGCCGTACTCCCGCGCCAGGTCGTGCAGGACTTCGGCGTCCGGCGCCCGGGCCAGCAGGAGTTCGAGCACGACCTTGCGGGCCGCGCGAACGTCGTCGTCGTCCGTGACCACGCGCATCCCCTCCGCGGCCTGCACCGTGCAGGCCGTCGTGAGCGAGAAGGTCCCGTTGTACGATACGTTTACCGTACACATCCGGCACGCGCCGTGCGGCTCGAGGAAGGGGACGGAGCACAGCGTCGGCACCTCGATCGCCGCCGCCGTACACGCCTCCAGAACGGTGGTGCCCTCCTCGACTTCCACCGGTTGGTCGTTGATCGTTAATCTAACCATCGTGCCTCCTCGGGGGCAGGATTACCGCTCGCCTCCGCGGTTTTTACGTCGACGAGGCGTCGCAACGCAGGCAGCGCTTGGCCTCGTTCTTCGCTTGTTCGTCCGTAAGGCAGAGGTCTACCTCGTCGAAGTTGCTCGTCCGCGCCGGGGCCGAACTGCAGGGGACCTCCGGTCGGCGCGTAATCGTCCCGACCTCTTCCTCGGTCAGCTGGTAGATCGGGGCGTCGGCCGTCGGCCGCGTCGGCGCGTACTCGGGCTCGAGCGCCTCCCCGCGCAGATACTTATGGATCATCTCGGCGGCGAGTTTGCCGTGGCCCATGGCGCCCGTTACGGTCCACGGGCCGGTGACGACGTCGCCTCCGGCGAAGACGTCCGGGGCCGCCGTCTGCAGCGTCTTCTCGTCCGCGACGACAGTGTTGCGTTCCGTCGTTTCGACCGTATTCGAGCCTGCGAGGCAGGTGAGGTCCGGTTCCTGGCTGATGGCCGGGATCAGCGCGTCGAGCTCGAGCGTAAACTCCGAGCCGTCGATCGGGACCGGCCGCCGCCGGCCGCTGGCGTCCACTTCGCCCAACTCCATCCGCAAACATTCCAAGCCGACCATGCGGCCGCCCTCCACGAGGACTCGTTTAGGCGCGACGAGCAAATGGAAATGGATCCCCTCCGCTTGCGCGGCCTCGATTTCCTCGCGTTGGGCCGGCATCTCCTGCTTCGTCCGGCGGTAGAGGATATGGACCTCGGCGGCCCCCAACCGGAGGGCCGTTCGGGCCGCGTCGACGGCCGCGTTGCCGCCGCCCACGACGCCGACCCGGTCGCCCGGTTTTTGGCTCTGGCCCAGGTTAACGTCGCGGAGGAAGGCCACCGCGTCGACGACGCCGGCGGCGTCCTCGCCGTCGAGGCCGAGCTTAAGACCCGTATGCGCGCCGGTCGCGACGAAGAACGCCTTGTACCCTCGCGCCCGCAGCTCCTCCAGCGTAACGTCTTTGCCGACGGCCGTATTCGTCTCGATCTCGACGCCCGCCCGCTTGACGTTCTCGATCTCGAATTCGAGGATGTCGCGGGGGAGGCGGTACGCCGGAATGCCGACGGCGAGCATGCCGCCCGCCACCGGCAGCGCCTCGAAGACCGTCACGGCGTAGCCCCGGAGCGCCAGCTGGTAGGCGCAGGTCAAGCCCGCGGGGCCGGAACCTATTACGGCCACCTTTTCGTCGAACTTCCCGGCGGCCTTCTTCTTCGGCCGGCCGTTTTTGTTCTTTGCGTAGTCGGCGACGAACCGCTTGAGGGCCCGCACCGCGATCGGTTGCGCCGAGTCGCCGGAGGTGCATTTAAACTCGCAGGGGTAGTCGCAGACGCGGCCGCACACGCCGGGGAACGGCGAGGCCTCCGCGATGACCTCGTACGCCTTATTGAACTCGCCCTGGGCAATGTACCCGATGTAGGAGGGCGGGTCCATGCCGATCGGGCACACGTGATGGCACGGCGCCGAGATGAGCGCTTTACACACCGCGCCCGGGCAACGCTTCTCGACGATATGGGCCTCGTACTCGTCGCGGAAATAACGCAGCGTGGCGAGGACCGGGTTGGGCGCGGTCTGGCCCAGGCCGCAGAGGGAGGTCTCCTGGATCACCGTGCCGAGTTCCTCCAACGTGTCGAGGTCCTCCAGCGTCCCCTCGCCTTTGGTGATCCGGTCCAGAATCGCGAGCGCCGCCGGGACGCCGTCGCGGCACGGCGTACACCGGCCGCAGGACTCGTCCCGGTTAAACTCCATAAAGAACTTGGCCATGTCTACCATGCAGGTATGCTCGTCCATGACGATCATACCGCCCGACCCGACCATCGCGCCCGCCTCCGTCAACTTCTCGTAGTCCAACGGGAGGTCGAGAAGTTCGCCGGGGACGCACCCGCCCAACGGGCTGCCGATCTGCACGCCTTTGAAACCTCGGTCGGTAGGGACCCCGCCGCCCATGCCGAATATCACGTCCCACAGCTTCGTGCCCATCGGGACTTCGACTAAACCCGTATTGCTAACTTTGCCGGCCAGCGAGACAACTTTCGTTCCCTTGCTCCCCTCGGTGCCGAGCGCGCTGTACCATTCGCCGCCGCGGTCGAGGATGACGGGAACGTTGGCCCACGTTTCGACGTTGTTGACGACGGTGGGCTTATCGAACAGACCTTTCTGCGCGGGATAGGGCGGCCGCAACCTCGCCTCTCCCCGTTTGCCCTCGATGGCGTTGATGAGTGCCGTCTCCTCGCCGCACACGAAGGCTCCCGGGTCGCGCGCGACGTGGATATCGAAATCGAGCCCGGTACCCAAAATGTTGTCGCCCAGGAGGCCGTACTCGCGCAAGGTCTCCACGGCCGTCGTTATAATGCCGCGCGGCCGTTCGTATTCGTGCTTTATGTAGACGTACCCCTCTTTGCAGTTGCCGATGACGTACGCGCAAACGATCATGCTCTCGAGCACGGAGTACGGGTCGCCCTCGACGACCGACCGGTCCATATAGGCGCCGGGGTCCCCCTCCTCGGCGTTGCAGATTATATATTTGACGTCGCCGGGGGCTTCCCGCACGAACTGCCATTTACGCCCCGTGGGGAATCCGGCGCCGCCGCGGCCGCGCAGGCCGGCCTTCGACACCTCCGCGATTACCTCCTCCGGCGTCATCTGCGTCAGCGCCTTCACCAACGGGTACAGGCCGCCGCGGGCTACGTACTCCGGCAGCGCCGTCGGCGTGAGGTAGCCGCAGTTGCGCGTAACCAGTTTGTACTGGCCGCCGTAAAACGGCACCTCCGCCATGAGCGGTATACCGTCGTACTTGCCGTTCGTACTCCCGATTTGATATTTGATCTCCTCGTCGCCGAGGAACAGGTACTCGCCTTCCAAGCGGAATAGCGCCTTATCGGTTAATACGCGGCCTTCCTTCAACGCCTCCACCAGCGCGGGCGTATCCTCTACCGTTACATTCGCATAGATTACGCGGGGTTCGCCCGGCACCCAGACGTCGACCAGGGGTTCTACTTCGCAATAGCCCAAGCACCCGGTCCCGGCCACCTCGGCCTCCAAGCCCTCCGCCTGCACGCGGTCCAGGAGGTCCAACAGCACTTCCAACGCGCCCTTGGCGACGCCGCACGTCGGCGACCCGACGTTAATCCTAATTTTCCCGGGGTAAAGAGCCTCGCGTCCCTGCGACTTTAACTTATCGAGGTCTTTCGTGCTCGTAATCTTCATAGTTCATCACCTTCGGGGAAAACCGGCGCTCGGCGACCCGGCCGAACCGGGCGCGCCGCTAGGCGCCGCCTTCCGCCTCCGCTTTCTTTAAGGCCGCGACTATCTCCCGAGCTTTGGTCAGCGTTACGTGAGCGTAATACTCCTCGCCCACGGCTACGGTAGGCCCGTGGGCGCAATTGCCGAAGCAGTGAACGCTTTCGAGCGAGAACGCGCCGTCCTCCGTGGCCTCGCCGGGGTCGACGCCGAGTTCGTCGACCACGGCCTCCAGGATTGCGCGCGCGCCGCGCACGACGCAGGCCGTTCCGGTACAGACCTTGACGTGGTAGCGTCCCTTCGGCGCGGTGCTAAACGCGTTATAAAAAGTTACCGTCCCCAGGAGCCGCTCGAGCGGGATCTCCAATCGCTCGGAAATCATCTCTAAGACGGACTCGGGGACGTAATTGAATTCGTCCTGCACGTCCAGGAGCAACTCTATCACGCGGCCGTCCCGTTGGCGGAAGTTCTCCACCAGCGTCTCGGCCCGTTCGACGTCGATAGCCATACGCGATCCTCCCGCAACCGCCGGCCGGCGCTACTCGCCCACCGCGGTCCGGATTTTTTCTTTCTCCTCCAGTTTCTTGGCCTTAATCGTCGTGCCCTGAACCTCCACCAAGAGCTTGGAGGGATAGGGGATCCGCGGGCACAATTCCATACAATCGCCGCAGCTGTTGCACTTCTCGAGGTCGACGCAGCGCGCCTTCTTGTTGACCGTCACCGTGAAGTTGCCGACGAAGCCGTCGACCTTGGTGACCTCCGAATAGGTCAGCAGCTCGATGTTGGGGTGGACGCCGACGTCCACCATCTTCGGCGTCAGGATGCAGGCGGCGCAGTCCAACGTGGGGAACGTTTTGTCGAAGACGGACATGTGGCCGCCGACGCTCGCCTCCCGCTCGACCAGGTAGACCTTCTTCCCGGAGTCGGCGATGTCGAGCGCGGCCTGGATGCCGGCGATGCCGGCTCCCACCACCATCGCCACCGGCTTGACCTCCACCACGGTCGGCGTGAGCGGCTCCTGCAGCGCGACGCGGCGCACCTCTCCCCGGATAAGCTGTTGGGCTTTCTCCGTCGCCTTCCCGCGGTCTTCGGAAACCCAAGAGACGTGCTCCCGGATGTTGGCCATCGCGAAGAGGTACGGGTTGAGCCCCGCCTCCGCGCAGGTCCGCCGGAAGGTCCGCTCGTGCATCAGCGGCGAACAGGAGGCGACGACGACGCGGTTGAGCCCCAGCTCGCGAATGTCCGTTTGGATCAGGTCTTGGCCCGGGTCCGAACACATGAACTGGAATTCCTTGGCGGTCGCGACGCCCGGGAGGCCCGCGGCATCCTTGACCACGGCCGGCACGTCCACCATCCCCAGGATGTTGTGGCCGCAGTGGCAGACGTAGACCCCGATCTTAGGCTCTTCGCCCTCGCCGGTTTTGAGTTCTTCTTCCGCCACGATAACTACCTCCGGCTCAGATTATCTTCGCCAATAACGCCTCGGCGGATACGCGGTGCTTATTCAGGTCCAGGTCGGCGGGCGCGACGCCCAGCGCGAGCCCCACGACCTGCGGAAAATATAGAATCGGAATGTGGAACTCCTCGTTCCAATATTCCCCCGCCTCTTTCTGGAAGTTGTCGAGGTTGAACTGGCAGAGCGGGCAACATACGACGATCCCGTCGGCGTCGTTGTCTTTCGCCGATTTCAGCAGCAGGCCTATCATGCGCGCCGCGACCTCGGGTTGCGTCGTAATAAAGGTTCCGGCGCAGCATTTAGTCTTGACCGGGTAATAGATCGGCTGCGCCCCCAGCAGTTCCAAATACTCGTCGAATTTGCGGGGTTGGGCGTAGTGGTCGAAGTCGTTCTTGGGCCGAACGACCTGACACCCGTAATACGGCGCCAACCGAACCATGCCCAGGTCTCTCTTGATTTGGGAGGTGAGGACCTCCTCCGGGACGTCGTTGACGTAAACGTCGAGGAGGTGCCGGACTTTAACGTCGCACTCAGTGTACAGGCCGGCGGCGGCGAGCGCGTCGTCGACCTGTTCTTTTAAGACGGCGTCCTCCCTCATATATCGCACCGACTTGCTCAACACCGCGAAACACGCGCTGCAGGGCGCGACGATCTCGCCGCCGTGCCCCGCCGCTTTTTCCGCCAACGAGAGAATGCGGCCCGAAATCGAGAACGCCTTGATCTGGTCGTACGAGGTGTACGCCGTCGCGCCGCAACAATTCCAATCCTCCAGCTCGTCGAGTTCTATCCCGAGGGCCGGAGCCGTCGCGGCTATCGACCGGGCGTAGGGTTTGCCCGTAGCGTCCAACGAACACCCGGGGTAATACGTATACGTCGTCATCGCCGCATCGCCGCCCCTTCGTCGATCCGTTTGAGGATCGCCCGGACCTCGCCCGAACCTTTGATTTTCTTCGGGAACACGTCGAGCCTCCCCGTAACTAGAAGGCTCAGGGCCATGCCCGTATACTTGAGCGCCGAAAAAATCCCGGTCGCGAAGAAATATTTCAACAACAACCGCGTCTCGCTGTTGCGGCCGAACTTGCGGACCGTATCGGCGAACTTCCGGGCCAGCACGCGCGCCCGCCTCGCGCCCGGATTCTTGTATCCCTCCCGCATCGCGATCTGTTTGAGTTTGTACATGAAGTCCGTTATCTTGATTTCCTTCGGACACTGGGCGTAACAGGCGTAGCACGAGGCGCACATCCAGATCGTGTTGGAGTTCAGAACCCGATCGCGATAGCCGGCGCGGACAAAAGCCACGATTTCGCGGGGGCTCGAATCCATGTCGCGGACCGTCGGGCAGGCGCCCGAGCACGTCCCGCACTGGATGCAGGCCGCCGCGGCCTCGCCTCCCGGAATCGCGAGTACCTCGTTCAGGAAACCCAAGTCCGGCTGGTCCCGCCAAATGCCAATTCGTATATCAGTCATGCGACCTCCTCAGGACGGCCGTATAAGCCGTGGCCCGGAAACTACTTTCTCTTACCCCCCTCGTCGCCGAACTTCAGAACGCAACTTTATATAATTATAACCAAATTAATAAGGTATCGTTACTCCATTCACAAGCTTTCGGAAAAAAAATCGCCCATAACCTTTAAGCACGCCCATTTCATATATCTCGTAACAAAAAGGCGAATTCCAGAATGGTCCCCGTACCGACTTCGGACCGCACTTTTAAGTAATCCGTGTTTTCCCTGATGTTGGGGAGTCCTAAACCCGCGCCGAAACCCATCTCACGAACCTCCGGCGTCGCCGTCGTCCACCCGGGCTGCATCGCCTGTTCGATATCCGGAATCCCCGGGCCCTCGTCGGCGACGACGACGAAGATGCAGGCCGGCGTAATGCGGGCTTTGATCGTCCCCCTCGTCGCGTACACCGTGACGTTAACTTCGCCCTCGAAACACGCCACGGCCACTCGCCGTACCACGGCCGGCGGCACCGCGAGCTTTTTTACCAGCCGCTTTATCTCGCTCGCGCCGGCCCCCGCCCGGGCGAAGTCGCCCCCCACGATCGGTTTCTCGATTTCAATAACTTGGTCGGGCTGGCCCTGCGTGCACTCTTCGATCGTATCATCGTCGACGCCTTCCCTAGCCCAAATCCGTTCGCGCCAAGCCATGGGCGGGCGTCATTCGGCCCCGCTCGGAGGGATATACACGCCGCTCGGCGCGCCCAACTTGAACACCAACCCGCACGTCTCGTACATGGTCTTGGACGTGCATATTACCGGTAGGCCCAGTTGGCGCGCGGAGTCGACGATCTCCTCCTCCGGCGTCTTGCCGCGGACGAAACAGATCCCGACCAGATCCAACATATCCGCGGCGCGTAAAATCTGGATCTTGGCCAAGCCCGTAATTAAAAAAGGTCCCTCCTCCCGACAGCATAGAATGTCGCTCACCAGGTCGGAGGCGATGACGCATTGAGGTTCGCGGTCCAATAAATCCTCGCCGCACATGACCTCGGCGTCTACAGCCTCTACGATGTCGCGGATTGTTACCATTAACGGCGGGAACCTCCCCCGCAGGGGCCGATACTACTTCGCTACAAAATTCACAAAACCGCCTAAATATTACGGCGAACAAACTAAAAAAACTTGGCTTCGCCGCAGATTGCTATTCTACGAGAGGGGGGTTTTTTTGTCAAGTACTTTTTCGCCGGCCCCCGCCGCCGCGCCTCCGCGCCGCCCCTCCAGCGCGCCTCCGGGCGGAGGACCGGGCCCGTTTTGACCCGAAATTACATCGCTGTGGGTAACCGCGCCCCGCGGCGTTACCCCTTAATAACCCCCAGCGGCTCCAGCCGCGCCACGGCCGCCGAGATCCCGGCCTGCGTGACCACCTCCACGACCTCGCTCACCTCTTTATACGCCTCGCTCATCTCCTCCGCCAGCGTCTTCGGCGACCGGCACACGACGGCGATGCCGCGGTCCTCCAGCTCCCGCTGAATCGACCGGCCCCGCGCCTTCCGCGTCGCCTCCTTGCGGCTCATAACGCGGCCCGCGCCGTGGCAGGTCGACCCCCACGTCTCGGCCATCGCCTCCGCCGTCCCCCGCAGCACGTAGGAGGCGGTCCCCATGTCGCCCGGGATGATGACCGGCTGGCCCAGCCGCCGGTAGACCTCCGGCAACTCCGGGTGGCCCGGGCCGAACGCCCGCGTCGCCCCCTTCCGGTGGACCAGGACCTCCTCCTCCCCGCCCTCCACCTCGTGCCGTTCGAACTTCGCGATGTTGTGGGCCACGTCGTAAACCAGGCTCATGCCGAGCTGGCGGGGGGAGGCGCGCAGCACCTTCGCGAACACCTCCTCCGCCCAATGCATCATAATCTGGCGGTTGGCCCAGGCGTAATTGGCGGCGGCGTTCATGGCGCCCAGATACCCGCTCCCCTCCGCCGACGTTACCGGCGCGCAGGCCAGCTGCTGGTCGGGAACCGTTATCCGGTACTTCGCCATCGCGGCGCGCATGACCTTAACCCAATCCTCGCACACCTGGTAGCCCAGGCCGCGCGAGCCGGAGTGGATCATCAACGTGGCGCCGCCGACCTCCAGCCCCATGGCCGCCGCCGCCTCCGCCTCCAAGACCTCGACGACCTCGCCCACCTCCAGGAAGTGGTTGCCCGCGCCCAGCGTCCCCAGCTGCGGCCGGCCCCGCTCCCGCGCCCGCGGCGACAGCGCCTCCGGGTCGGCGTTCGGCAGCGCGCCTCCCGCCTCCGTCCGTTCCAGGTCGCCGGCGTCGCCGTAGCCCTGCGCCACCGCCCACCGCGACCCCTCCCGGAGAACGCGTTTCAAATCGGCCTCGCTCAGCCGCAGCTTGCTCTTGGTCCCCACGCCGCACGGAATGGCGTGGAACAGGCCGTGGAGCAGGTCCGGAACGCGGTCCCGGATCTCCTCCGCGCGGAGCGCCGTACTTATAAGCCGGACGCCGCAGTTGATGTCGTAGCCCACGCCTCCCGGCGAGACGACGCCGTCGGCGAGGCGCATCGCCGCGACGCCGCCGATGGGGAAGCCGTACCCCCAGTGGATGTCCGGCATCGCCAGCGACCGGCCGACGATGCCCGGCAGCGAGGCGACGTTGGCTACTTGCTGCGGCGTCTTGTCCAGGCGGAGATGGGCCAGCATCTTCTCGCTGGCGTAGATCAGGCCGTCGACGCGCATGCGGCCGTCGTACGATCGCGGCAGCCGCCACCGCCACGCGTCGACCTTCTCCAACGGACCTTGCCAAGGCTCAGCCATAAAGGTTAATCCTATAGCGTGTACATCCGAACGCCGGCCGTAATTAACCCCTCGGTCAAGTCGAACTCGGTATCGAACCCGCCCTTCTCCGCGCCGGCCGGCGGTTTCCGCCACTCCTGTCCCGTCGCGCCGTAGCGGTACCCGAGCACTACCGAAAAGCCCCGGGAGGGATCCGGGAAGAACTCGATGCCGCCGAGCGCCGCCCACCCCGAGCCGGAACTCTCGCTCTCGGCCAGGACCGTTACGTCCGCCAGCACCTGGCGCTCGTAGGCGGTCCACGCCAGGCCGACGCCGCCGTAAGGCCGCAGCCTCATGCGCCAGAGCGGGAGGCGCGCTACTGCCCCCAGGAAAAACGTACTGGTTTTATGTTGCAGCTCGGAAGGAGGCGACACGTAGCCGCCGGACTCCCACGCCGGCACGTCGCCGCGGCCGTAGGCGTAGCCCCATTGCATTAGCGGCGCCGCGAGCCAGGCCGTCGACTCGTACCCCACCTCGCCGAAGTACGCGTACCCCACGCCCGAGCCGCCCCACCGTTCGTGGTCCGAGGCGGTCCGGACCGCTCCGGCGTCGAAGCCGAAGAGGATTCGCCCCGGCAGATCGGCCGCCCCCGCCGCCGTCGCCGCCACCACTAGCGCTATAGTCAACCGTCGCACGCCGGTCCTCCTTTTTTTTGTATACCGCCGCCCCCTCGGCTTCCCCCCGCGAGGCGGTATCGTCTTGCCTCCATCCCCTCTCTATCTTATATTTTTAACCGCCCCGGAGGCAACCGTTTTTTATCGCACCGTGACGACGCCGAATCCAAATCCGCTGCTCGAGGCGTGGCGCGAGAACCTCGCCCGCTGCCTCCGCTGCGGCCTGTGCCGCGAGGTCTGCCCCGCCTTCCGCGCGACCGGCCGCGAGCGCCTCTCGCCGCGCGGCCGCCTCGCCCTCCTGGAGGCGAGCCTGG
>CP070633.1:1522230-1528948 GCA_020356085.1 Candidatus Coatesiibacteriota bacterium
ACGCCCCCGCGGCGTACGCCTCGAACGCGTTGTAAAACTCGGCCATCGTTCCCGTCGGCGCGGGCGGCAGCTCGGCACGAACCGCTACGGCCGGAACGCCGGGCGAGGCGAGGTCGGAGGCGTCCACCTTCACCGCGACGGGCCGGAGGTCCGCCGCGCGCAGGAGGCGGACTTTGAGCGCCCACGCGCCGTCCGTGGTGTACACGCTGTCGTTGTTCTTCACCGTCTTAAGCAATAGGCGTTGGGGGCCGCCCGGCGTCGTAAACCGGCCGCGATGCAGGGACTTGCTCGGCCCCGCCGCCGGGTGGTTCACAAGCACCTCGGTCCCGCCCACGAACGCCCGGAACCAATCGTCCCCCTGGACTTCCAGAAAGTACTCGCCGGCAGGAAGGTCGAACTTCGTCGTGAGGTAGGCCACGCCGAGGTTGAAGCCCAACGCACCCTCCACGTCCAGCCGGCCGAAGCGCCCCTCTATCGGCCGCCACCGCGCCTCGCCGGCCGTCACGGCCGGCGCCGCCTCCAACTTCTCCTCCGGCTCGAACCGGTGGTCGAGGTCGGCTAAGCCGTAGCGGTTGAAGATACCGCACGTGACGACGTCGTCGATATAACCTTGCTTCTCGGCCAACGCGGCCGCCGCCTCCCACCGCCCGGCCTGGACCAACAATTCCTCGGCCGTCCGGCGCGCGACCTCCCGCGTGGCCGGCGGGCAGTCGGGCCGCGCGGCCAGGTTTAACAGGAAATCGGGCGTTTCGTCAAAGGCGGGAACGACACCGTCGAAAAACCTGACCGTCGAAACGAAGGCGACGGCCGCCTCGCTCTCCGGGTAGAGTTCCAAGTACGTTCGCCACCGGTCGAACGCCCGGGCCAGGTGCCCGTGCGTAAAATCGAGCCAGGCCGCGCCCTCCAACGCCTCGCGCGAGGTGGGATCGCGGACCAACGCCCGGTCGAAGGCCGCCGCGGCCTCCGCCTCCTCGCCCGCGTAGACCAGCGCGTGCCACCCGGCCCCCGCCGCGCCCGGCGTCCCGACGAACTCATCCGAAACGCCGCCGGCAGGGGTACCTAGGCTTAGCGCGTACGCGACGGCAGTACCGGCTACGATTTTAGGTATCTTCATACCGTGGGGACCTTTTCGTCATTCGATTCTATGATACTCCGACCTCCGGGGCAAGGGAAACGAAATCAGCTCCGCTTGTGCGGGGCCTCGAAAACGGACTGCTCCTTGGCGATTTCCAATATGGCCTCCCGGGGAGCTCCCCGCGCAATGTGCCCCGCGGCCAGCAAACCCATCTTTATCGAGTGGTCCATATTGTTGTACCGGAACAAACCGCCGCGGCCGATCGTCAAGAGATTATCCAGCGGCCACACGAAATCCAATACGGCCTTTATCTTCCGCCGGTAGTCGAGGTCGTAGATGGGATAACAGTACGCCTCCGCCGTCGTCCCGTACGCTTCTACCGCCTCGTGGAGGTCGAGGCCAACGCGGGCCAAATCCGCGAGGCAGACCTCGCGCACCTCGGCCTCCGGCAGTCGCCACTTCTCGTCGCCGGCGTCGCACGCGATTTCCAGCTCCACCGCCGACTTGCCCTCCGGGCACAGCGACGGCGACCAATTGCGGAGGTCCTGGATGCGAAAGAAGAAGAACTCGGGCTCCGGAACGTAAATCCAGGTATTATCGGTAAGGGCCGGCCGGTCCACAACAAGATTCAGGAAACGCAGGCCTCGGAAGGCCATCGCCGCAGCCGCCTCGACGACGGCGGCGTCGCCGCCGGGCTGGAGCATTTCCGCCACCCGAGGTAGCGGCGCCGTCGAAATTACGAAATCGGCGTTTTCCCGGTACTCGTTCCCGTTCTGCCAGTAAACCACGCCGGCGACGCGGCCGCCCTCGCGCGGCACCGCCACCGCCTCCGCCTTTGTCCGGATTTCGGCGCCGGCCGCCTCCGCCCGGGCGGCGAG
This sequence comes from Candidatus Coatesiibacteriota bacterium, assembly GCA_020356085.1. Classification (GTDB taxonomy): domain Bacteria; phylum RBG-13-66-14; class B26-G2; order WVWN01; family WVWN01; genus WVWN01. The sequence goes on from CP070633.1 coordinate 1,524,184, forward strand.
CGCCTCGTACAACCGGCCGATGCCTCCCCGCGGGTAGTGGAACTCCGCGGCGTAAGTCTTCGGCTGTTCTTTCTTGAGCTTGAGCAACAGCAGCAGCACGTCCCACAAATTGAGAAGCGAGATGCGCTGCGCGGCCCAATCGGCGGATATAGAGGACGGCGGCCTTCCCCATAGTTTTTCGGTATAGGGGCCGAAATATATCCGGTAGAGCGTGCGACCGAACCGATTCACCACCCAATCTTCGAAAGAAACGTCGCGGCGGGGAGCGAGGCGCTGGCGACCGGCGGCCGCCAGGTAATCGATTCCCGCCCGCAGCGTCGTAACCGGGTTCATATTCAAGAGGAGGTTCTTGAAATCGAGGGGATAGGCGAAATCCTTCCCCCACAACCGTATCGTGCTCTTGCGCCGGCGGAGCTCGAGTTCCTCTCCCATAAGGTCGAAGATGAACTCGCGGACCTCGTCGTCTTTGGTAATGATGCGGTGGCCGCCGAGATCGAACGTAGCGCCGGCGAAGGCCACGGTCCGGCACAGGCCGCCGACGCGGTCGTTCGCCTCCAAGACCAAGACGTCCAATCCCTCCGCCGCCAGGCGGTCCGCGGCCGTCAAGCCCGCCGGCCCGGCGCCGATCACGATTACGCTTTTGGCCTTAGCCATTTCTTCTCGGTCGAGGCGCGCGCCGGGGAAAAATCCCGCGCTCGGCCCGCCTTACAAGCTCGCGGGAGTACCGGTTATTCTTCGCCGGCGGCCGGTTCCTCGTACTCCGCCACGTTCACTTCGGCCTTAAGGCGCGCGACTTCGCCTCCCCGCTCAACGGGAGCGAGATCGGAGGTGAAGGTCAGGCCGGTAGTTTTGTGCCCGGGCGGCGCCATTTCCTCGATTTCGAAATCGTGGCTTTCCAGTATGCGGTTGGAGGTGTCGACCAACTTCAGCGAGAGGGTTCCTCGCCAGGCGTATTCGGAACCGTTCACGGCGCTAACGGCCCACTTATACCGGCCGTCCGTCTCCGTTACGCCGTCCACCTTAACGAGGTAACGCGCCGCGACGGCCGTTGCCACCAGGTCCGCGCCCGTTACCGGCGGTTGCGGTTTCGGGCCACACGCTAAAAGCGCCGCCCCCGCCACGACGGCGGCCGTCACGTATACAATTTTACGCACCGGGATACCTCCACATGCTATCGGTTATAACTAATAATCGATTCCCATGAGCGTAGCTGCGGCGCCTGGAATCCGGCCCCAGAAGCTGCCCTCGGGAGTTACGTATTCGACCGGGGCGTCGTCGGCCAAGTTCGCCTGGAGGCGGGCGTAGGCCACGGCCTCGGCCAGGCCTCCCAGCTCGTCGACGAGGCCTACTTCCCGGGCTTGCTCGCCGGTGTAAATCCGGCCCCCGGCCAGCTCCTCCAACCGGGCGGGGTCAATGCCCCGGGCTTCGGACACGAGGCTTTTAAACCTAACGTACAGGTCGTCCAACACGGCGTCGACCCACGCCCGTTCCTCCTCGGTCCACCGCCGGTGAAGCGAAAGCGCGTCGACGTGCTCGTGCGACTTCACCGGAACGCGGGTAATCCCATACTTATCGTAGAACTCCTCGAACGACGGTTTCGCCGCGGCGACGCCGATCGAGCCGGTGAGGGTCGCCGGATCCGCGAAGATCCGGTCCGCGGGGCACGATATGAAATACCCGCCGGAGGCGGCAATATCGCCCATCGAGGCCACCACCAACTTGCCCTCTTTGCGGCACTTCATAATTTCTTCGAATATCCCCTCGGAGGCCGTCGCGGAACCGCCCCCCGAGTCCACGCGCAGCACGATGGCTCCGACGTCGGCGTCTTTGCGGGCCTCCCGCAACTGGGCGACGACGGTATCCTCGCCGATGTGCCGGCCCCCCCACAGGATCGAGCGGCCGCTCCGCCCGGGCGTAATTGACCCCTCCGCGATTATAACCCGCACCGACTTCGGCTTGCCCCACCGGCGCTCCCAAGGCTTGCGCAGCGATATCTCGCTCGGGGCGATTTCGTCCGCTTTCTTCCCGGCGTCGCGCGCGACGAGACCCTTGACGTCCTCGTAGCGGGCGACCTCGTCAATGAGGCCCGCCTCCCGGCACCCGGAGGCCGTCATGGCCGGGCCCTCGCACAACTCGCGGAGCCGTTCCTCGGTCAAGCCCCGGTCCGCCGCCACCGCGGAAATAAACTGCCGGTAGACGCCGTCTACGAGTTTGCGAACCTCCGCCTCCATTTCGGGCGTAGGCTCGCCGCCGACCTGGTGGAACGCGCCTTTGACCTCGCCCGCGGTAGTATAATCCCACTCGATACCGAACTTCTCGGTGAGCTCGGTTATCCGCCACATCGTCATGTAGGTGCCGACGCCGCCGAAAAAGCCGCTCGCCGGCATTACGACGACGTCCGCCGCGGAGGCGAGGTAATATCCCTGGGGCCGGTATACATCTTCGATGTAAGCGTAAACCTCTTTATCGGCGGCCCGTACTTCGTGGATCGCGGTCCGGATCTCCTGGCCCAGGCCGCTGACGCCCGGCCCGAATCCGGCGCCGACGTGGCCGACGCGAATTATTACCGCCTTCACCTCGCCGTCGTCGCGAGCCGCGTTCAGGCGCCTGATAATATCTCGACCGCTGACTGCGCCCGAACCCAACAGCGCGAAGCCGGGATCGGTCTCGGCGAGTTCCCCGGCTATCTTTATCTCGGGGTACTCTTCGCCGAAAAGCAAGACGGACGAGCGGCGCTCGAGGTTAAAGCTGACGCTCGCGCTATCGGCCGTATATTCGAAGTCGTCGTCCAGGCCGGCGTTGTACCCGACGCTCCCGTAACCGAACCCCAGGCTCAGGCCGACGCCGATATTCTTGTCGTCGTCGGCGTCGACGCCCAACGTGACGCCGTCCACGATTTCGCAACTTAAGCCGCCGCGCAGGCTTACATTGTCCAGCTCGAAATCGTCCCTCTCGCGCCACCCGGCGTCGCAGCTCAACGTCAGCCGCTCCCAGAACGGCCTAATGCCGACCGCCGCGACGTACGTGCGGGATTCGATTTGACGCAGGAATCGCGGTTCGTTGAGGTTTCGCGCCACCGCGGCGAAGGATAAATATCGGTTCGGCCGCGCCAGGACGCCCGTATCTACCGTCCACGCGGAGGTCAAGTACGGCCGAGAAGCCGCCAAACGGTTCAGGCCGAAGCCGAACCCCACCCAGCGATATACGGGCGTACCAACCGTCCACGAGAAACGGCTCGTCCGGATATTCTGTTCCGACCGCTCGGTCCACTCGTAACCGAAGCCGCCGAGTATCGTGTCGCCGTAGAGCTGGTAGCGGGGGTCGCCGAGGTCCTGCACGTGGCGCGCGAAATACGCATTGAACCCGTGCTTGGCGGCGAGCCCGGCCGGATTCAACGGGACGCTCGTGGCGTCGTCCGCGACGGCCGCGGAACCGCCGGCGCCGAACGTCGTCGGGACCCAATACGAATAAACGTCAAAGGCCTGCGCGCCGGCCGCGACGCCCCAAGCAACGATAAGCAACCATCGTAGAATGCGCATATAGTCCGCCTTTCCGGATTAGTAATTGCGGTATATTAGCTTATTATATCGGTTTCCGCAAGGCGTTCCCGCCCTTGTCGGGGAGCTACGAAACCCATTTTTCTTGACTAAACCCCGGCCGGATAATATATTTCCAATAACTATCGGAGTCGGTATGGTCAAAGTCGTAGCGAGGAATCGGCGGGCGCGGCACGACTACGAGATCTTGGACACGTACGAGGCCGGGCTCGTCCTTACAGGGGCCGAGGTCAAATCCCTCCGCGCGGGGCGGGCCTCGCTCACGGAGGCGTATGCCGCGCCGGAGGGGGAGGAGATCTTCCTGTACAACCTCCATATCAGCCGCTACGACAAAAACACGACCGCCCCCGTCGATACCCGCCGCCCCCGGAAGTTACTCCTTCACCGACGCGAAATCCGCCGGATAGCGCGGGCGGTAGCGCAAAAGGGCGTAACGTTAATCGCGCTAAAGATATACTTCTCAAAAGGTTACGCCAAAATCGAAATCGCCCTGGCGCGGGGAAAACGCAAATACGACAAGCGCGAAACCATTCGCGAACTAGACGAAGCCAAACAAAGTTGGGAACGCTAATGCTTAAACTCCTCTCCACCCCTCTCCGGAATACACGGCCGCGGACCGCACGGATTTTAACCTTTGCGCTGGCCCTCGGGGCCGCCGTCCCCGCCGCGGCGGGCGCCAACCGCGTTACGGGCCTGACGGTCCGTAACTATACGGAATACACAGCCGTCATCGTAAAACTCGAACAGCCGGCCGTGTTTAAAGTCGCGCGCACGAAAGACGGCCGGCTCGCCCTCATAATCGATAATTGTACCGTGTCGCCCTCCGCGGCGAAACTCGACGAGGCGGTCGGCGTCGTCGCCCGCGTGCAATCTAAGACCGTCGACGGCCGCGCGTACCTCTACGTGACACCCGGAAAAGAGGCGAAAAACTACGAAGGGAAAACGTTAAAAAACCCGCCCCAAATCTTCTTCAAAATATATAAAAAAACGGGGACGGCGCCCACGAAAACGCCCCCGAAGACGCCGGTCAAAGAACCTGTAAAACCCGTCGTCGCGGCCAAGGGGGAATTCCCCACCTCCGCGAAGGAGATAACGCCCGACGCGACGCCGACCGTCATCGATACCATCTGCATCGACCCGGGCCACGGCGGCCACTTCACCGGCGCGGAGGGCCCGGAAGGCTCGCTCGAGAAAGACGTCAACCTCCA
>CP070633.1:1529048-1532599 GCA_020356085.1 Candidatus Coatesiibacteriota bacterium
TCCCCACGGCCGTAACCTCCACGTAGCCGTCGGTCCAGTTGGTGACCGCGACGCCTCCCTCGTCGGCCTCTACGGCCGCCACCTTTTCGCGCGCGGTTTCGGCCGCGGCCGCGGCCACCTCCCCCAGTATTTCGGTTCGGGCCCAGGCGGCGGCCGCAAGCAATAGTAACGTCGCTACTATGATTTTTCGCATTTCGGTACTCCCAGCGCAGTAGAGGGCGGAAGCCCTTTACCTCTCAGACGCCGGCGGCCCGGCGAGCGTTTAACGCCGCCGCGACGTTAAACTATCCGCCGCCGGCGGCGGTCATATAGGCAAAACCGGCACGGTTTTCGCTAAATTGAATAAATTATGCTTTTATTCCCTACCGAGAGGAGCGGTTCATGAAAAAGGTATTAATACTGTTACTGACGGTAGCGGGCGCCGCCGCGGCGTTGGAACCGCCGCCGAGCGTCGCCGTCGCGCCGGAGCCGCCGGCGACCGCCGGGCCCGAGGGGGAGCTAACCCTCGCCGTCCTGCCGTTCGTCAACACCTCCGGCCAGGCGCGCCTGGATTATCTGGAGGTGGCGCTCGCCAAGATGCTGGTCACCGACCTTAAACAATCGCAAATGCTCAAAGTGGTGACCCGCGACAACCTCGACGACGTCTTGGCCGAGCTGCAGCTTGAGCGTTCGGCGCTGGTTGACCCCTCCAACGCCCAGAAGATCGGGAAAATCCTGGGGGCGGATGTGATCGTCGCCGGCTCGCTGGTGTCGGTTCCCAGCGCGCTGCGCCTCGACGCCCACGTTATCGACGTCGCGACGGCCGAAATCGTGGCCGCCGCCAAAGCGGAGGGCGCCGGCGAAAATGAGGCGTTGAAGATGGTCGACACGCTCGCTATGGCGGTGCTCGCGGACCTGACGGGCGAGAACATCGTCCTCAATTCGTACGACCCGCTGCACGGCGGCTTCGACCCCGCGCATACGAGCGAGGCGCTGATGTTTTGGCCTATTTTGGGGAACGAGTACGGCCTGGTCGGTTCCGCCTCCACCGCCTACTTGGAGCTGAAGTTCCGGGCGGCGGAGATTCCGGTGGAAGTCAGCAAGGACCGGCCGCCGCTGAACCTCTGCCTCGTCGTCGACCGGTCGGGCTCGATGGGCTCCGCCGGGAAGTTGGACTACGTCAAGGAGGCGGCGAAGTACGTCGTCGACCGCCTGGGCCCGCAGGACCGGATCAGCATCGTCGCGTTCGACTCCGACGTCAAGGTGGTCCAGAAAAATACCAAGGTCGAGAACAAGAGCCTGCTCCAGTCGAAAATCGACGAGCTCTTCGCCGGCTCCAACACCAACCTCTCGGCCGGTTTGGAGGAAGGTTACGCGCAGGCTAAGAAGGGCAAGAAGAAGAACTACCTCACGCGCGTCCTCCTCCTCTCGGATGGCCTGGCGAACGAGGGGATTACCGATCTGGAGAAGCTGGCCTCGCTGGCCCGCGACTGGGAGGATAAGGACGTCTACACCACGGCGATGGGCGTGGGCGCGGACTACGACGACCAGCTTCTGACCTTGATCGCGACGGGCGGCGCCGGGAACTACTACTACATTAGCCGTCCCAGCGACATCCCGACTATTTTCGCCCGCGAGCTGTCGGGCATCGTCAACGTTGCCGCGAGCGGCATCGGCGTCGACCTCACGCTCGAGCCGGGCGTCAAACTCTCGCGCGCCCACGGCTACCAATACCGCGACCTCGGTAACGGCCGCTACGAGATCGCCGTGGGCGACATCGCCTCCGGCCAGGAATACACCATCTTCCTCGAACTCTCCCTCCCCGCGGTGCTGGAGGAAAAGACGGTCGCGCTCGGCACGGTCGGCGTGCGCTACGACGACCAGCTGATGAAGAAACCGATTATCTCGACGCCGACGCGCCTCGCGATGCACTTCGTACCGCAGAAGGAGGTCGTCGCCGCGAACGTGGTCCCCGAAGTCGTCAACACCGCGTACGTGATGGAGAACGCCGCGGTAATGGACGAGGCCCAGCGGCTTATGGGCGAGGGCCGACGGGACGAGGCGAAGGACTTGCTGGAGAAGCAGAAGAAGTTGAGCCGGGACCGCGCCTCCGACGGTTTGAGCCAGGCGTTAATCGACAGCGCCAACGAATTGGAGCTCCTGGAGGAGCAGGCGGAGGACGAAGAAGTCCCCGCTGCGGAGGTCATGAAGGCCGCCGGCGCCGCCGCGACCGAGACGCGCTACCATTAACAAATATCACCCTCTGAGGTACCCCGCGGCCTTCGGGTCGCGGGGTTGATTTTTAAATATCGCTGTGCTATCGTTCGCGCGGGGGTAAAGTGTCCGGGACCGGGCCGCGCCCCGGTCAAATTCCGTTGCCGTCTCACGTAATCTCCCGAATGCGGTGAACGTTCCTCGCATCGGCCTCCGCCGGGAGGACATCAGCCGGTGGGAAAGGCGGGCGCCGCTGACGCCTCGCGAGGTCGCGCGCCTGGTGGCGGGGGGCCTTCCGGTCGACGTCCAATCCTCCGAGGTCCGCGTGTTCGAAGACATTGCGTACCGGGAGGCCGGCGCCTCCGTCGTGGAGAACCTGGAGCGCTGCAACGTCATCTTCGCCGTTAAAGAGATTCCCCCCGACGTTATTCTCCCCGATAAAACGTACGTCTTCTTCGCCCACGTCGTCAAAGGGCAGGCCGCCAACATGCCGATGCTGGCGCGGCTGCGGGCGGAGCGGTGTTCGCTCGTCGACTACGAGCGGATCGTGGACGCGGAGGGCCGGCGGCTGGTGTTCTTCGGGCGGTTTGCCGGCCTGGCCGGGATGATCGATACGCTGTGGGCGCTGGGTAAGCGCCTGGCGCACGAGGGCCGCGCCACGCCGTTTGCGGACCTTCGGCCGGCGTGGGAGTACGACGACCTCGCCGAGGCCCGGCGCGCCGTGGAGGAGGTGGGGAGGCGCCTCGCCGCGGAGGGGTGCGGCCGCGATTTGGCGCCGCTCGTCGTTGCGTTCGCGGGTTACGGCAACGTCTCGGGAGGGGCCCAGGAGATACTCGGGCTCCTGCCGACGGAGGAGGTGGCGCCGGCCGAGGTGGCGACGTTGGCTGCGCGCGGCGACGCCTCCGAGAAGGTCGTTTATAAAACGGTTTTGAAGGAAGAACACCTGGTAGAACCGGTCGCCCCGGTCGCCGCGTTCGACCTCGCCGATTACTACGATTTCCCCGCCAAATACCGGCCGGTGCTTGCAAATTTCCTGGGCCATATTACGGTTCTCGTCAATTGCATTTACTGGGACCCGCGGTACCCGCATTTCGTTACGAAGGCCGACTTAGCTAAACTCTTCGGTGCCGCGGAGGCGCCGCGCCTCCGCGTAATCGGCGACCTTAGCTGCGACGTGGAGGGCGGCATTGAAGCGACCGTTAAGGCTACCGACCCGGAGGCGCCGCTCTACGTCTACGACGTCGAACTCCGGGAGGCGGTAGACGGCGTCGCCGGCCGGGGCCCCGTTATCCTGGCCGTATTCAATCTCCCGGCGGAAATTCCCCTCGACGCCTCCGAGTATTTCGGCCGCCAGCTCG
>CP070633.1:1532699-1536801 GCA_020356085.1 Candidatus Coatesiibacteriota bacterium
TAGGCCTGCCGAACGTCGGCAAGTCCACGCTCTTTAACGTATTGACCGGTTGCGGCGCGGCGGTAGGTCCCTACCCTTTTACCACCGTCGAGCCCAATAAGGCCGTGCTTCCGGTCCCCGATCCCCGGCTCGAACAGTTGGCCGCGCTGGTGGGCGCCGAGGAATTCCGGCCCGCCCGGCTGCGCGTCGTAGACATTGCCGGCCTGGTCGAGGGTGCGCACGAAGGCCACGGCCTGGGCAACCAATTTCTCGCCCACCTCCGCGAGATGGAGGCGTTGCTGTACGTCATCCGTCTCTTCGCGGAGGAGGACGTGGCCGCCGCCGGCCGCCATACGCTTCCGCCCGGCCTTGACCCCGACGGCGACGTCGCGACGCTGACGACCGAACTCGCGCTCGCCGACCTGGCGACGGTCGAGCGGCGCCAGGAGAAGAGCCGGCGCCAGGCCAAAGGGAAGAAAGAGGAGTCCGGCGAACTCGCCGCCCTCGAGAAGTTCCGCGCGGCGTTGGAGGCGGGCACGCCGCTCCGGGCGGTGGATTTGGCCGACGACGAGGCGCAGTTGGCGCGCGAGCTGTGCCTGCTAACGGCTAAGGCCGCGATTTACGTTGGGAACCTGGGGGAACCCGGGCGAGCGGCGGAGGTGGAGGCCTACGCCGCGCTCGAACGCCGCGGCGCCGCCGAGGCGACGCGCGCGGTGGCGGTGTACGGAAAGTTGGAAGAGGAGTTCTCCCAGCTCGGCGTCGACGACGAGGCGTGCATGCGGGCCGAATACGGCCTGACGTGCCGCGGCCGCGACGAGCTGCTCGCCGCCGGCGCCGAGCTCCTGGACCTGATAACGTTCTATACCGTCGAGGGGACGATTACGAGCGCGTGGCAGGTCCCGGCGGGAACGACGGCGCGGGAGGGCGCGGCCCGGATCCACTCCGACCTGGCCGAACACTTCATCCGCGCCGAGGTCGTGGCCGCCGAGAAATTAATCGCCGCCGGTTCGCCGAAGGAGGCGCGGGCCGCCGGCCTGGTGCGGACGGAAGGACCCGACTACGTCGTCGCCGCCGGCGACGTTCTCACCGTCAAGCATAGCGCTTAACAACGATTTTTCCTAGGAGGAGTGCAATTGAAACCTCTCGAGATGTTAGTTATGATTAAGGCCGGGCTGGGCGAGGAGGGGTTAGCGGCGTGCCGCGAACGCCTTACGGGTTGGCTGGAGGACAACGACGGCCGCCTGGAGGAGGTGTACGACCTGGGCGAGATTCAGCTCGCCCACGCCGTGAAGAAGAACCGCCGGGGCCACTTCCTCCTCTTCTGGTTTGAGGGCCCGGCCGCATTGCCGGCGGCGATAGCGCAGCGCATCCGGATCGACGAGGAAATACTTCGGCACCTGCTCATCCATCGCCACCCGGCCTCTCTTAAGACGTTCAAACGCTCGAGCGAGGATAAGGGCAATGGTAAAAGGGGTAAATAGGGTCGTATTGATGGGTAATCTCACGGCGGATCCGGAACTCCGCTACACGCCGTCGGGTTCGGCGGTGGCGAATTTCCGGCTCGCCGTCAACCGCGCGTACCGCGACGCCGAGGGCGAGCTCAAAGAGGACACGCAGTTCCTCACCGTCGTGTCGTGGGGAAAGACCGCGGAACTGTGCACCCAGTATCTCAACAAAGGCCGCGCCGTCTTGGTCGAGGGGCGGATCAACGTCCGCGATTACGAGAAAGAAGGCGAGCGCCGTTGGGTGACGGAAGTGGTAGCGAATCGAGTCGTGTTCCTCGGCGCTCCGGAGGGAGGCGGCGCCGAGGTTACCGCCGACGACGTCCCTTTCTATTAAACGGGGCCGCGCCGGCATCTGAGAACGAGGAGCGTTCATGGCAAAACTGAAGATACGACGCGCGTTCAAGAAGAGGCACTGCCGCTTCTGCGCGGACAAGGTGGAGCATATCGATTATAAGGATCTGCTCCTTATCCGCCGCTATACGAGCGACAAGGCCAAGATTAAGGCCCGGCGCGCGACCGGTAATTGTACGCAGCACCAGCGGCAACTCGCCCGGGCCATCAAACGCGCGCGCTACATGGGATTGATGCCGTACGTGCGCGAACTTTACCGTTAACGTACGCGAACCCGCGTAAAAGAGCTATGGAACTTATCCTATTACAAGATGTCGAAAACCTGGGGCGCCGCGGCGCGATCGTCAAAGTGGCGCGCGGATACGCGAGGAACTACCTCCTGCCGCGCGGCGTGGCGATTCCCGTAACCGCCAAGAACCGCGCGGCCGTCCAGGCCGAGCTCGAACGCACCACCGCCCGCCGCGACCGGCTCCGGGAAGGCGCGGAAGCCGAGGCGGCGCGGCTCGCGGAAGCTGCGCTGTCTTTCGAAAAGCTGTGCAACGAGGAGGGCGAGTTGTACGGAAGCGTGACCGCGACCGAGGTGGCGACGGCGCTGGCGGCGCTGGGGTTCGACGTCGACAAGAAGAACGTGTCCTTCGACGAGCCGATATCCCATATCGGCATGTTTACGGCCCGCGTGCGGTTCGCGGACGGTGTCGAGGGCACGGTCCCCATCACGGTAGTTAAACCGGAGGCGTAAGCCGGTGGCGAGGGCGCGGGAATACCCCCAAAGCCGCGAGGCCGAACGGGCCGTCCTGGGCGCCATGTTGCTGGACCGCGAGGCGCTCCACGAGGGCCTGGAACGCCTGGCCCCGGATTACTTCTTCGAACCCGCGCACCGCCATATCTACGTCGGCCTGCAGGAGCTGTTCCAGGCCAACGTCGAGGCCGACGTCGTCGCGCTGGCCGAGACCCTCAAGCGTCTCGGCAAACTGGACGAGACCGGCGGGACGGCCTATCTGGTGACGTTGGTCGAAGACCTTACGACCGTCGCCTCCTTCACCCACCATCTTAGCCTCCTCGAAGAGAAACACCTCTTGCGTTCGCTCCTCGACGTATCGGTCGACTTGGCCGACCGCGCGAGCGGCGAGCGGGACGACCCCCATTTGCTCCTCGACGAGACGGAGGCCAAAGTCTTCGCGATTGCCGAACGGCGCCTCCGCCAGGATTTCGTGCCGGTGGGCGAGGTCGTCGGCGGCGTTTACGACGCGATCGAGGCGCGGGCCAAGCGCAAGGAACACCTCTCCGGGTTGGAGACGGGATATTTGGAAGTCGACGACCTCACCGGCGGCCTGCAGCGCCAAAACCTCATCATCGTCGCGGCACGCCCCAGCGTGGGGAAGACGGCGCTGGCCCTGAACATCGCCGAGAACCTCGCCGTTAACAAGGGCATCCCGGTCGCGATCTTCTCGCTCGAAATGTCGCGGGAGGCGCTGGCCCAAAGGTTATTGTGCTCCGTGGGGAGGGTAGACCTTTCGCTCGTGCGCTCGGGGCGGTTGTCGTCCATGATGTGGCGGCCCCTCACGGAGGCCGTCAACCGCCTCGCGGAGGCGCCGATCTACGTCGACGACTCGCCGGCGCTCAACATCCTTGAGATTCGGGCCAAGGCGCGCCGCATCAAGGCGCGGCGGGACGTCCAGTTAATCGTGGTCGATTATTTGCAAATGGTCCACGGGTACGGCCGCTACGAGAACCGCCAGACCGAGATCGCCGCGGTCTCGTCGTTTCTCAAGGCCCTGGCCAAGGAACTCGACGTGCCGGTGGTAGCCTGCGCCCAGCTCAGCCGCGCCGTCGAGCGCCGCGTCTCCGGCGAACCCCAGCTTTCCGACCTCCGCGAATCCGGCGCCATCGAACAGGACGCCGACGTCGTAATGTTCCTCCACCGTCCCGGGAGCGAAACCGACGGCGAGGGCTCGGACCAGCTCTACGCGGAGACCGACGTAATTTTGGCGAAACAGCGCCACGGCCCCACCGGCCGCGTTAAGCTTCTCTTCATCCGGAAGTATACGCGCTTCGAGAATCTAACCCGTCGGGAGGAGTCGTTAAGCCCGCCGGCTTCGGCCGCCGAGGAGGCGTTTTAAAGAAGGTGTCCCCGGAACGCGCTCCCCCCAGCCCCGCCGCCGAGGGGCGGCCGGAAGTCGCCGACGAGGCCACGGCGCCGCGTGCCGCCGGCGGGCCCGCCCCGCCCGTCGCCGACCGCGACCTGTGGCAGAACCGCGTGTACATCG
>CP070633.1:1536901-1545988 GCA_020356085.1 Candidatus Coatesiibacteriota bacterium
TGGCGCAGAACTACCCCAACCCCGTGCGGGGGGCGACGACGATAGTATTCGCCGTTCCGGAGGATACGCACGCGCGGCTCCTCATATACGACGTTCGAGGCGCGGTCGTGCGGAGGTTGTGGGAGGGGCCGGCCGCCGGCGGCCATAAGCTGACGTGGGACGGCGCGGCCGACGACGGCACGCCTCTCCCGCCGGGGGTCTACTTCTACCGCCTGGAGGCGGCGGGGCGGACGGCGACGAGGAAGATGGTGCGGGGCGAATGAGGGGAGGGGGGGAGGCCGTTAACAAAAACGCCCCGCGGGGGGGCGGGGCGCAAAGGGGAGTACGCGATTAAAAGTCGGACGCCGCCGGAGGTTCCGTCTCGGTTGGGAATGACTCCGTATCGGCGGGTTCGCTGGGTGCGGCGCCCTCCGTGCGGCGCGGCAACAGAACCAATCGTTCGACGACCACTTTGAGCTTGGAGCGTTTATCGCCGGCGTTCGTTTCCCATCGGTCCTGGTGGAGGCGGCCCTCCACGAACGAGGGTTGCCCTTTTTTAAGGTAATCCCGCGCAATCTCCGCGGTTCGGCCGTACGCCGTACAGTCGATGAACGAGACTTCCTCCGTAAGTTCGCCTTCGCGGTTGCGGTAGGTGCGGTTGACGGCAAGGCGGAGGTCGGTTACGACGCCGCCGGAGGGGAGGTCCCGCGTTTCCGGGTCGGCGGTAAGGTTCCCCAATAAAAATACGCGATTGTAATTTGCCACGGCTCCTCCGTTTCGTTGAACTGCTCCCCTTGCATGATATTTCGGCGCCGGGGCGATGTCAAGAAAATTATCGGCCGCGCGCGTTGTATTTGAAAAACGGCTCGGAATTTGGTAAGTTAGGCGGAGGTCGGGGGTGGAAAGGCGAAGATGAAAACGGTAGCCATCGTAAACGGGACGGTATTCGCCACCGGCGGCGCGACTCCCCGCCGGGCGACCGTACTTCTCCGGGACGGTAAAATCGCCGCGGTGGGGGCGAAGGTGCGGGTCCCCCGTGGCGCGGAGGTGGTCGAGGCCCGCGGGAAGTTCGTAACGCCGGGCTTAATCGACGTCCATACCCACCTGGGGAATTACGGCGAGGGCACCGGGCCGCCGGGGTTCGACGCCAACGAGGCGGTCGAGGCCGCGACGCCCCACGTCCGCGCGCTCGACGGCGTCGACCCGGGCGATCTCGGCTTTGACGACGCGCGGCGCAGCGGCGTGACCGCGGTTTGTATCTTGCCCGGTAGTGCCAACGTTATCGGCGGTACAGGAGTCGTGGTCAAGACCGCCGGGACGATTATCGACGATATGGTCGTGCGGGCCGAAGCCGGCCTGAAAATCGCGTTCGGCGAGAACCCGAAGTTCTCGCACCCCGAGAGCCGGCGGATGCCCGTTACGCGGATGGGGACGGCCGCCGTGTTGCGCGAGACGTTGACCCAGGCGCGCGAGTACCGGCGGAAGCGGCGCCTCCCGCCGGCCAAGCGGCCGGACCTCGATCTCCGGATGGAGCCGCTGGTGGCCGTGCTCGAACGGAAAATGCCGTTGCGCGCGCACGCCCACCGCGCCGACGACATCGCGACGGCGGTCCGCGTGGCGCGGGAGTTCAAATGCCACCTGGTCGCGGACCACTGCACCGAGGGGTACTTAATCGCCGAGTTCCTCGCGGCGGGGAAAATCCCCTGTGCCGTCGGGCCCACGCTGATCGGCCGCTTCAAGCAGGAGCTGCGGCACCGGTCGTATGCGGCCGCCGGCGTTTTGGAGGAGGCGGGGTGCGAGGTCGCGCTGACGACGGACCACCCGTTCATGCCGATCGACACGTTAATTACGGCCGCGGCGACGGCCGTCCGGGAGGCGATGTCGCCGGCCGGCGCCCTGCGCGCGGTAACGGACGGCGCGGCGAAGATGTTGGGTTTGGGCCGGCGACTGGGTAAGCTCGCCCGTGGCTACGACGGCGACGCCGTCGTGTGGAGCGCGTTCCCGCTGGAGTCCCAGGCCAAAGTGGTAACGACCGTGATCGGAGGCGAGATCGTCTACCGGGTGTAGGGCGATATGGACGCCGTCGTATTATGTGAGGTGAAGTTCGGGCCCCAGGCGGTCCAGGCTGCGATCGACCACCTGATCGTGGAGAAGAAGTACCGGATCTTGGGGGCGGCGTTGATCGCCGCGGAGGTCCCGGAGGACTTCGCGCTCGACGTGCCGTTTGTCGTAGCGCCGGAGGCGGAGGAAGCCGTCCGTAAAGCGGCCGCCGAGTTCCGGACGCGCGCCATCGTCGACGTGACGGAGGCGGAGCTGGCCGACCGGTTCCGGTGGGCGAACCAGGCGCTGCAACTCGGCCTGGAAGTGCACGGCGCGGACTATCGCCTGTGGCCGCCGGCGTTCAAAGGCCGCGACCTCCCCTCCGTTATGTTCGTCGGCGCCGGTGCGGCCGCCGGGAAAACGGCGGCGATCGTCCACCTCCTGAATTCGATTAAGGACCGGTATCGCGCCGCGGCCGTCGTGCTCGACCTGGGCGGGCCTTCCTATGCAGAGCTCGTCGAGCCGGGGGAGCCCGCCACGGCGGCGGCGAGGTTTCTAGCCGCGTACCGCGACGGCCGAAACGTCGGCGGCGACCACTACTTGATCGCGGCCGCGACCGGGGTCCCGGCCGTGGGGTGCCCCTTCGCCGGGACCGGCCTCACCGGCGTTCCGCTCGATTCGTTATTGACCGACGCTTTCGTTTTCGCCGCGGAGGCCGGCGGGGAGTTCGTCGTCGTGGAGGGCTCGGGGGGAGCGATGCCGGCGGCGGAAGGCGAGATGTGCTTTTTGGTAAACTACCAGACGGACCCGGCCGTGCTCCGGGGATTCCCCTTCGCGTACCAACTCCGGCGGGCGGGCGCCGTCGTGGCGACCGGCTTCACCTCGCGGCCGGCCGCCGCCGCGGTGGAGGCGCTGCGGGCGGAAGTTAAAACGGCGAACGCGAAAGCGGCCTTTTCTTACGGCCGCCTGGAGGCGGAGGCCGTCGGGTCTGCTCCCTTCGCCCGCGGCGTAGTGGTCACGGCCCGGCCGGAGGAAGGACGGACCGGACTCGCCTCCTATTGGGGCCGGAAAATTAAAGGCGAAGTCGTGGAGGTCGTCGGCGCGGGGCAATTCCCCCCCGCCGCGCCGCTCACGAAAGTCGTCCGCCGGGGTTCCGACGAAGTCGGCCTAATCGTCGATATGGCGGCCGCGAATTTGGGCGAGTGGTTGGTTTGGGCCGAGGCGTGGGGGGTACCGGTCCTTCTGACCTACGAAGTTCTTACCCCCGACGAACCGGTATGCGACCGCCTGGTCCAAAAGGCGGTTCGCGAGGCCAAATAAGGCCCCGGCCGCGAGGGACTTCCCTGTTAAAAGAAAAAGCGTTATAATTGGTCTAAGGGACATTGCGGTTTAGAGGCGTGCGATACTTTTACGGCCATTTCAAGAGAGCGTGGTTGCCGGCGTTGGCCGCCGGCGCGGCCCTCTTCGCCCTGGGCGGTAATAAAGCCCAACTCGAGAAAATAAAAGAGGATATCCGCCGCCACCAGGCCGACCTGCGGCGGACGGAGGCCGAGGTCAGCTTGTCGGTGGAGTCGATCCACGAATTGGACCGGCGGTTGGAAGACATTGATAAAACCATGGTCGAGCTTTCCTCGGAAATGATCGAGACTTCCGGGCGGATGGCGGCGGTGCAGGCCGATTTAGCGGAGGCGGAGGCGGAGCTGGCGGCGCGGGAAACCGAGCTCGGCCGGCACGTCCGCCTGGTGTATCGGTTAGGGCGCTACCCGGCGGTGCGGTTGCTGGTCGGGGCCGACGAACTCGGCGATTTCGTGCGGCGCCTTCGGTTCACGCTCGCGCTGGCGCGGGAGGACCGCCGGCTGGCCCGGGCGGCCCGCCGGAAACGGGAGGAAATCGAACGCGACCGGGAGGGGCTGCAGCGCGAGATCGACTACCTGAAAGCGCTACAGGATTTGAAGTTGGAGGAACTCCGGCTTGCGCGCTTGCGCCGCGAGCGTAAACAGACGATTTTAGCGCAGGCCCGGGGCCAGCGGGACGTACTCAAGAAACGCCTCCGCGACCTCAAGCGGGAACAAGCCGAGCTGGAGCGGCTGGTCCGGAAGACGTCGAGCGGCGGCCGGGCCGTCCCGGATACGCCCCAGGGGAGGACGCCGGACCTTCTGCGGCGGCACGGAAAAATCCGGAGCCCGGCGGCGGGTCGTGTCGTTCGTTCGTTCGGCCGCATCAAGGACGAACGGTACGGTACGTTTACGCAAAACGACGGCCTGGACCTGGAGGCGCCGCTGGGCTCGGAGGTGAAGGCCGTACTAAAGGGTAAGGTCGTATACGCGGACTGGTTCCGCGGGTACGGCAAGCTAATGATCGTCGACCACGGCCGCGGCTTTACCTCGCTGTACGCCCATCTGGGCGACTACGCCGTCCGCGTCGGCGAGAGCGTGGGGGAGGGGCAGACAATCGGGTACGTCGGCGACACGGGGTACGTTGCCAAGCCCACCCTTCACTTCGAGTTGCGCCAGGACGGCGCGGCCGTTAACCCGGAGCCGTGGATCAGGAGGTAGGCGGTGGCGGAGGAACTACGAATCGCGATCATCGCCTCCGGCGGAGGGACCAACGCCCAATCGATAATCGAGGGGTGTGAGGCGGGGCGAATCGCCGGCCGGGTTGTCGTAATCGTAAGTAATAACTCGAAGGCCGGCGTGCTGGAGCGCGCGCGGCGGCACGGCATTCCGGCCCATCACCTCTCGAATTACCATTACGCGGACGACGCCGACCTCGACCGCGCGTTCGTAGAGCTGCTGCGGTCCTGCGAGGTGGACGTTGTCGCGCTGGCCGGCTACATGAAGAAGCGCGGGCCGGCGTTTTTGGCGGCGTTTCCCAATCGCGTATTGAACATTCACCCGGCGCTGCTCCCCGGGCCCCACGGCGGCCCGGGCAAGTACGGCCTGCGCGTCCACGAGTCGGTGCTCGCCGCCGGCGACGACGTCACGGGCGTAACGATTCACCTGGTCGACGAGGAGTACGACCACGGCCCGGTCGTCGCGCAACGGAAGGTGGCCGTCCAGCCGGACGATACGCCGGAGACGCTGCAGCAGCGCGTTTTAAAAGTAGAGCACGAACTTTACCCGGGCGTGCTGGCGGCGGTCGCGCGGGGCGAGCTCGACCTCGACGCGATCGCGGCCGGCGAGGCGCCGGCGGAAATCGACGGAGCGTGAAACCATGAAAACCATCGGGCGGATTTTACGGATTGCGTACACGGTAGGAGTCCTCGCGGCATTCGCCGCCTCCTTCCCCCTCTTCTCCCACGCCTGGGCCCAGGACTCCGCCCGCGACTTCATCCGGGAGATCAAGCTTTTCGATACGGTGGCCCACTACGTCCGCATGAGCTACGTCACGGAGGTTGACGCCACCGAGCTCATCCACGACGCCATCCGCGGCATGCTCTCCGGCCTGGACGAGCACACCGCCTTCCTGGAGGCCGACGATTTCCGCCTTCTCCTCAACGACACGGAGGGCTCGTTCGGCGGCCTGGGGATAGAGATCTCGGTGACGCCGGAGGACGATACCCTCACCGTGATGAACGTGTTGGAGGGGACGCCGGCGGAACGCGCCGGCCTGCGCGCGCGCGATAAGATAATCGAGATCGAGGGCGAGTCGACGAAGGGTATCACGACGCGGGAGGCCCTCCTGAAAATGCGGGGCGAGCCCGGGACGGACCTCGCCATCGGCATCGCCCGGGTAGGCTTCGCCGACCAGCTCGACTTCACTATCACTCGCGAGATTATCCACATCGACTCGGTCCCCTACTACTTCATGGCCTCCGACGACGTGGGCTACGTTCGCATCTCCAATTTCTCGCGCGACGAGGAGCGCAGCACCTCCAAGGACGCGACGAAAGCGCTGGAGGAGCTGCGGGAGCAGGGAATGAAGAAGTTTATCCTCGACTTGCGCGGCAACCCTGGCGGCCCGCTCGACGAGGCCGTCGCGTTGGCGAGCTTGTTCCTGAAGAAGAAAGAACTCGTCGTCTATACCGGCGGCCGCTCGGAGCGGTGGGAGGAACGCAAGTACTTCGTGAAGGACAAGCCGGAGTTCGGCGGCGAGCCGTTCGTCATCCTGATCGACGGGTCCTCCGCCTCCGCCTCCGAGGTCTTCACCGGCGCTATTAAGGACCATAAGCGCGCCGTCGTCATGGGCGAGAAGTCGTTCGGGAAAGCCTCCGTCCAGACGCTCATCCCGTTGGCCTCCTCCGCCGACGCCGACCCGGGCCCGGGGCTAAAGATAACCATCGCCTACTACTATACGCCCGACGGCCAGCTCATCGACGGCGAGGGCATCGCGCCCGACGTGGAGCTGGAGCCGGAGGAGGTATCGCTGATTCTGGGCAAGCTGTTCGCGGAAGGCTACTTCCGCATCTACGCCGAGCAGTACCACGACGCCCACGGCGCCTCCGCGCTGAGCGACTTCGAGGCCGACCCGGCGGCCTTCGACGAGTTCGTCGCCTGGGTGGAGGAGCGGGACCTGGACTTCTATCCGGAGGGGTACGCCGAGACGCTGCCGGATGACGGCCGCCAGTTCTACCTCGGCGCCATGCGGCGGGAGGAGGAGCAACTCACGAGGATGCTGCGGCGGGAGCTCATCCGCGAGATGGAGGGCGACGCCGCGGCTTACCGGTATTGGCGCCAGGACGACCCGTGGATCGCGCGGGCCGTGGAGGAGCTGTCGTAACGGCGACGGTGAAAAGAAGAAAAGCCGGCCGTAAGGCCGGCTTTCCAAATATCGTATGTTTCGAGAGGAGGGCGGAGGTCCGCGGCGCCGAGGGGGCCGCGGCTCCCTTTGGCGCTTGCAGAACGGCGTCGTTTATGTTATAAATGGCGCCTTGCCGGGGCCGTAGTTCAACTTGGCTAGAGCACCGGCCTGTCACGCCGGAAGTTGCGGGTTCGAGCCCCGTCGGCCCCGAATGCAGCCTTCCGCCCCGCGGAGGGCATAACCTTTACGCCGAAAACTGATACTAGGTGGAGGTTGAGATCGTATGAAGAAGTATATCGCGTTTCCGGCCGCGGCGGCCCTCCTGGTGGCCGCGGCACTCACGACGAGCGGTTGCAGCGGTTGCGGCTACGACGAGAACAAGCCCGTCGCGACCATCGACGGCAAAACGGCGGTGACCGTGGGCGATTTCGTCTACCACTACAAACGCGCCGTTGAGATGGCGCCGCCCCAGGACAAACCGGTCATCAACACCTTCGACGACGCCAAGGACTTCCTGGACGACATCATCACCAGCCGCGTGCTGGAGCTGGAGGCCGAGGCTCTAGGCTACGGCGACGACGAGAACCTGAAGCGGGACCTGGATACGTATCGCTCCAACCTTCTCCGCGAGTGGGCGCGCAAAAAAATCGAGGACCAGGTCAAAGTCACGGAGGCGGAGATTCTCGACTACTTCAATAAAAACAAGGAGTGGCGGCGCGTCTCCTTTATCATGTGCGATAAAAAGGGGCAGGCCGAAAAAGCCTACGCCGAACTCGAGGCGGGCAAGCCTTGGGAGGAGGTTGTCCGGACCTACACTATCTTCGAGGAGAATAAAGAGCAGGGCGGGAA
This sequence comes from Candidatus Coatesiibacteriota bacterium, assembly GCA_020356085.1. GTDB lineage: Bacteria > RBG-13-66-14 > B26-G2 > WVWN01 > WVWN01 > WVWN01. The sequence goes on from CP070633.1 coordinate 1,544,510, forward strand.
GGCCCCGGAGGAATTCTACTATACCGGCGATAACGTTAGCCGCGCCGTGTACGAGACCGAAGTCGGCGCCTACACACCGGTTGTCGAATCCGAGACCGGCGACATGTGGCTTATCTTCCGCGTGGATGAAAAGATCCCCGGTCAGAAGGACGAGTACGCGCAGGTCAAGGACAATATCCGCGGCTCGATTAAGCAGTACAAAGTCGACCTCAAGATGCACGAACACGCGGAGAAGTTGCGGGAGGAAGCCAAGATCGAGCGCAACCCGGAACTTTACGACGCGGTCATTACCGGCGACGTCGCCGGAGCCGGCGAGAAGTACAGCCGGAAAGGCGAGATTATTTCTACCGTCGGCGACGTTCCCGTATATTTCGATAGCTGGTACGAGGGGATGTTCGTCCAGCTGAGTATGAGCCCCGAGATGGTGGAAGAATACCGCGACGAGGAGCCGGAGGGATATAAGGAGGTTATGGACGGCCGCTTGAAAGCGCTGGAGGGTGAGGCGCTCCTCGAGTGGGATGCGATCCGGTCGGGAGCGGACAAAGAGTTGGATTTCATCCGGGATATCAACCGCTTCCGCGCCGGCAAACTCGTCGACCGGATTTACGAGGAGGTCTTCGTCCCGAAGATCCCCGAAGTTACGGAAGGCGAAATTAAGGAATACTTCGAGAGCCACAAACACGAATTCCAAGAACCGGAAATGGCGGCGATCCACGTGGTCGCTTTTCCCGCGAAAGCGGACGCCGAAGCGGTCCATGCCGGCGTCAAAGCCGGCGGGGACATCGTAGCTCTCTCCGGCGAGCGGATTGAGCAGTACTTCCAGGAGTTGGATGCCCGCGGCGAAATGCCGGAAGAACAACCGGCGCCGGAAGACATGCCGGTATCGACCTTCTTGGAAATACCGAAAGAGGCGGCCGAGGTTCCTGCCGGGCCGTCCGGGCCGGAGGGCGGCGAGAACCCCATAATGGCCGAATTACGGCCCCGCGTGTTCAAACTGAGCGAAGGCGCCCTAAGCGAACTCTTTCAGTTGAAGGACGGCCGGTGGGCGTTCTTTAAGTACGAGGAACATTTCCCGTTCGTCCAACACACGCTGGAAGAGGAACTTGCGTACGACCAGGCCAAGGCGTCCGCCGGCAACGAGAAGATGGCCAGCCCGGAAGTCGACCGTAAGTGTCAAGCGTGGTTTGAGGAATTGCGGAATAAACACACGATCGAGATCGACGAGGGTGCGCTCAAAATGGCGTTCAAGAAAGTCCAGAAGTTATAGTGCTCCGCAGTAAATGGAGGTGGTGGGCGGCGGCGTGCGTTCTCCTGGCCGTCGTCGGGTGCCGCAAAGCGGCGGAAGGCGAGGCGCCGGCCGCGCGCGTCGTGGCCCGCGTCGGCGAGCGGAAAATCCTGGCCCCGGAAGTGTATCGGGGCCTCTATCCGCAAGGCCGGCCGAAGGGCGCGAAGGCCGACCCGGAGGCCGCGCGGCGCGTG
>CP070633.1:1546088-1565032 GCA_020356085.1 Candidatus Coatesiibacteriota bacterium
GGGATCCAGATATCCGGGTCGCCGTTGTGCAGAAGCTCGAAGTAGATGTAGCGCATCGTCGTATTGCTGATGGTGGATTGCAGCGGGTGCTTATGCAGCGCCAGGAGCTTCCCGGCCTCGTAAACGTCGTTCTGGCCGAACTGGTTGAAGTACTCGCGGAAGAAATCGGCCGAGGCGCCGTTGACCGGGCTCCCCCGCATGTACCACCCGTAGCGGGTATTGCCGGCGAAGCCGACGCCGCCGCCTTGCGGCGAACTCACGAAGTACGCCGCGCAGTTGCTCGTGCTATCCGTATTGGAGGGGTAGCACCCGAGGCTGTACAACACGCCGAAAAACTTCGGATGGTTGGTTAAATTGCGCAAGTTGGAGCTGTTAACGCTGCCCGAGTTCGTCCCCAGGACGGTGGTGTTGGAGTGGGCCGCGTGGCCGATGAGGGCCTTACCCTGGTTCATATTCGAAATGAAGTTGGCCGAGTTGAATACCGAGCCGCCGGGGTAGCTGTTGTCCCACAACTCGGTGAAGTTCCAGTGGGAGGAGGTGAGGTAGTTATCGCGGCAGTACTCCATGAGGAGCTTTTCGTTGGTGGAGGAATCCAGGAACGCGCCGGCCAGAATGATGAGGTTTAGGTAGTCGTACGGGTTTTCCTCGGTGGAGGCGTCCGCGCCCTCGTAGCACAGCGTCTTGTCGAGGACTTCGGTCAGGTCGCTCACCGAGGATACCTGGATCCGGCCGACGTAAACGTCGTATACCCAGTCGACGTTATCGGCCGGGTATTCTCCCCAGTAATTATCGCCGTCGGCGTTGAAGTCGCCGTCCAAGCAGCCGTAGTAGTTGTCCGTGGGGACGAGGTAATTCCTCTCTATCGTCGAGTACCGCGAATCGTATACCTTCCGGACGGGGATAATCGAGTCGTACCCGATCAGGCACACGTACTGCGTCCCTTTCGTCTGGAAGTAGTCTTTAATGCAGTTGCGGATCTTCTCGGCCGAATCGCGGCCGGTGTAGTTGCTTTCGATAAACGTGGTCGTAACGACCGTGGCGTTGAGTCCTTTCTTCGTCTTCCAAGTCGCCAACTCCTGGGCCTTGGTCTCCAGCGCCGAGTTGGTGATAATCAGGTACGGGAAGACGTCGGCGTCGTACCCGCCGCTCAGCAACTTCACGCCCGCCGGCGTATGAATCTCCCACGGGTTAATAACTTCCGCGGCCAGGCTCTGGCGCAGGTCGCGGTCGATCCAATCCAACCGCACGCTGGGGTACGCGTATTCCTCCGCCCCCCGCCGAAGCGCGAGGTCGAAATTGATCGTCGTGTACAGCGTAAGCTGGCCGGTGGCGGGAACGTATTGCACCGGCGTCAGTAGGACGCTGCCCACGCCGTAGCCGCCCATGTTACCGCTCCCGAAGGAGTACGCGTTCTCCCCGGGGAACGGCTCCGCGGAGGCGTAGATCGCCGCGTTGGGAGGCGTTACCGAGCCCGCCGGCTCGCTTACCGGCGTCGGCTTTTGCGCCGGGACCACGCGGTAGCTACCGGGCAACACGATCGGATCGCCGTAAGATATCTCGACGTCGGCGATCTCCCTCCCCTGCGGCAGCGCTACCGACACGGGGAGAGCGGGAAGGGCCGGGGCCCCAGGATCTACCGGTAATAGGATGCCGTTTTTCAACGTAACGGCGTCGTACCCGCCGAACGCTGGGTCCTCGATCGTCGTTACCGCGAGGTCCGCCGGGTCCACCTGAACCGTATAGGCGAACGCGGACGCCGCGAAAAAGAACGCAAGCCACAGCCCTTTCTTCATGGGAGCCTCCTACTTTGGCGCGTTTTCTCGCCGTCTTACTACGGCGAGAACTAATCTAATTATGATTTCAGACTACAGGAATTATAGCACACGCCTCCCGCCGTGCAAGGTTTTTTTTTGCCCCTACGGCCCGCGAGGCCGGCTACGCGACGCCACCGCCAAAAAGCGCTTGCGCCTCCCCCGGGCTTTTTTTACTATGTTCCCCGGAGGCCTTCGCCGCATGAGCACGCCGATGCTAAAGCAGTATCGCGCGATCAAAGACCGGAACGCCGACGCGATTATCTTCTTCCGCCTCGGCGACTTCTACGAGATGTTCTACGACGACGCCGAAGTGGCGAGCGACGTTCTGGGTTTGACGCTCACCGGCCGCGGGAAGGGCGAAAACCGCGTGCCGATGTGCGGCTTCCCCCACCACGCCGCCTCCGGCTACGTCGCCAAGCTCCTCCAGGCCGGTTATAAAGTCGCCGTCGCCGACCAGACGGAGGACCCGGCTCAGGCCAAAGACCTCGTGCGGCGGGAAGTTGTCCGCGTTATTACGCCCGGGACGGTTTACGAGGACGAACTGCTCGACGGCGCCGAGACCGTTTACCTCGCCTCCCTCGCCCACAAACGGAATACGTGGGCCGCCGCCCGCCTCGACGTCGCCGGCGGCTCGTTCGAGGTCTGGCCGCGCTTACCGGCGGAGGCCGCCACGGCGTTGGTGTCCTCCTGGCACCCGGCCGAAACGTTAGCGGAGGAGGGCGTACCGCTGCCGGACGGCGGCGACGCCGACCGCGCCGTCGTTTACCGCGAGGCGCCGGAATTCTCGGTGGCGGAAGGGACGGCCCTCCTCTGCGACCACTTCGGCGTGGCGAACCTGGCCGGCTTCGGGTTGGAGGAGGAGGCCGCGGCCGTTGCCGCGGCCGCCGCGCTGCTCCGCTACGCCGCGGCCGCCCACCTCGGCCCCCTCACCCACGTCGTAAGCCTTAAAACGCGGACACTGGACGACCGCATGTACCTGGACGCGACGACGGTCCGGAACCTGGAGGTCTTCGAACACCCCGGCCCGGGCGGCGGTACGCTTTACGAGCTGGCGAATCGGACGCGCACCGCCATGGGCGCGCGGCTCCTCCGGCGCTACCTCGCCGAACCGCTCCTGGCGGCCGAGGCCATCGATCGGCGGCTGGAGGCGGTGGACCACCTCCTGCGCGCCGGCGAGAAGCGGCACCGCCTGCGCGAACTCCTCCGTTCGTGCGGCGACCTCGAACGCCTTACCGGCCGGGTGGCGCTGGGAACCGCGAACCCGCGCGACGTTCACGCCCTGGGCCGCAGCCTGGCGCTGGTGCCCGACCTTCGCGCCGCGCTCGGGAGCGACGGCGCGCTGCTGCTGGCGGAGGTGGCGCGCGACCTGGTCGACGTTGCCGACCTGGTCCAACTCGTGGAGGAGGCGCTGGCGGACGATCCGCCCGCGACGCTGACGGAGGGGGGCATTATCCGCCGCGGCTTCCGCGCCGAACTCGACGACCTCCGCGACCGGTCGGCGCAGGCCAAAGAGTACATCGCGAGCCTGGAGCGTACCGAACGCGAGCGAACCGGCATCGCCTCTCTCAAAGTCGGATACAACAAGGTCTTCGGCTACTACCTGGAGATAACGAAAGCCAATCTCGCCAAAGCGCCCGCCGATTACGTCCGCAAACAGACGCTCGCCAACGCCGAACGGTTCATAACGCCGGAGCTCAAAGAGTACGAAGACACGGCGCTCTCCGCCGATGAAAAAATCGCGGCGCTGGAGCGCGAGATCTTCGTCGAGCTGCGGGCCGAGCTGGCCACGCACGTCGCCCGGCTGAACCGCGTAGCCGCGGCCATGGCCCAACTCGACGTCCTCGCCTCCTTCGCCCAGGCCGCGCTCGAGAACGATTTCGCGCGGCCCGAAATCGTACCGGAGCCGACGCTCGAAATCGAGGACGGCCGGCACCCGGTCGTCGAGCGCTATTATCTCGACGAACCGTTCGTCCCCAACGACCTCCTCTTGGACGAGCGCGAGCGATTCATGATCCTCACCGGCCCCAACATGGCCGGGAAATCGACGTACCTTCGCCAGGCGGCGCTCATTACGCTCCTGGCGCACGCCGGTTCGTTCGTGCCGGCGCGGCGGGCCGCCGTCGGCTTGTGCGACCGGATCTTTACGCGCATCGGCGCGGCCGACGACCTCTCGCGCGGCCGCTCGACGTTCCTAGTGGAGATGGCGGAAGCCGCCGCCATCGTGAACAACGCCTCCTCCCGAAGCCTGATCCTGCTCGACGAGGTCGGCCGGGGCACCTCCACCTACGACGGCCTGAGCCTGGCTTGGGCCGTTTCCGAGTACCTGGCCGAGAACGTCCGCGCGCGCACGCTGTTCGCTACGCATTATCACGAACTCGCGGCGCTGGCGGAGGGAGGGCGAGGCGTCGTCAACTATACCGTCACGGTCCGCGAGGCGGGCGGCCAGGTCCACTTCCTGCGGCGCGTCGTGCGAGGCGTGACCAGCCGCTCGTACGGGATCCAGGTAGCCCGGTTGGCGGGCCTGCCGCCGGCGGTATTGGCCCGGGCGCGCCAGCTGTTGGAGGAATTGGAGCTCGGTCACGGGCCCCAGGTATTGGCCGACGGCTCCTCCCAACAGAACTTGTTTGCCCCTCGGCTCCCGGTCCTGGAGGAACACCTCGCCTCCCTCGACCCCGACCGGATGACGCCGCGGGAGGCCTTGGAGGCGCTCTACCGATTGCGGGCGCTCTTGGAGCGGGACGCCGAGAAACCGCCCCCTTCGGAATAGTTGCGAAAAAACTAAATTTATGGTACATTCCGACCCCGAAAACCCGGCCGAGGGGCGGCCGAACGGCGCCCGGCGCGAGGAGGCGGAACCGCCGCCCCGTTTTATCGTCGGGCCCGAGGACGTCGCCGACGGCATCGTACGACTGCGGGGGAGCGAAGGCCACCACGCCAAGAACGTCCTCCACCTCGGCCGCGGCGACCCGTTCGTCGCCCTCGACGGCCGGGGCGCCGAATACGAGGCCACGGTCGAAATCCGGACCCCCGACGGCCTAATCGGTAAGGTCCTCCGGACCACGAGGCGGAGCCGGGAGCCGCTGGCCCGCGTAGCGCTGGCGCAAGCCCTGGTGAAACCGCCGGCCCTCGCCGCCGTCGTCCACCAGGCCACGGCGCTGGGCGCGCACGAATTCGTGGTTTTCGAGTGCGCGCGGTCGCTCCGGCGGGAGTTCCCGCCGCGCGAACGGCGCCATCTAGAGGCGGTGGCCCAAGCCGCGGTAAAGCAATCGCTCCGCTCCGTGGTGCCGCGCCTCTCCGGCCCCCAAAGCTTTGCGGAAACGCTGAAGTACGGCCGGGATTTCGAGCTGGCGTTCCAGTGCCGGCCGGAGGCGACGGCGACGCCGCTGGCCGCGGTCGTGGGCGAGGGCCGTCCCGGCCCGAGCCGGTTCGTAGTGATGGTGGGGCCGGAGGGCGGCTTTACCGCCGACGAAGAAGAACAGGCCACCGGCGCCGGCTGGCGGCCGTTGGACCTCGGGCCGCGGCGGTTGCGGACCGAGTTGGCCGGGCCGGTAGCTTGCGCGCTTATCCTGCACGCCGTAGGTGACCTCGGCCCGCTGGGCCGAAGCGGAGAGTGATAATTATGGCCTCGGAGGATTGCGTATTTTGTAAAATCGCCTCCGGCGGTTTCGAAACGAAGTTTATTTACGAAGACGACGCCGTGGTAGCGTTCGCCGACCTCTCGCCCCAGGCGCCGGTCCACGCGCTAATCGTCCCGAAGAAACACCTCGCCTCCGTCAACGAGCTCGGCGCCGGCGACCGGGACCTCGCGGGCCACCTCTTCCTAACGGCGCAAAAACTCGCCCGCGAACTGGGCGTATCCGAATCGGGGTACCGTCTGGTAATCAACACCGGGAGCGAGGCGACGCAAACCATCCCCCATCTCCACGTGCATCTTCTGGGGGGCCGCGCGCTGGAGCCGACCCTCGGCTAGCGGCCTTCGAAATCCGAACCGATTGTGAGTGAGTAATCATGAAACGCCTCGAAATGCAAGTTACGCCCCGCGAAGCGACCGGCAAACGCCACGGCCGCGCGCTACGCCGGACGGGCGTCATCCCCGCCGTCGTCTACGGCGCCGGCCAGGACAACGCCTCGGTCGCGGTCGCGGAAAAGGACCTGCGCATGGCGCTGCGGGCCGGCGGCTCGCAGGCCCTCATCGACCTCCAAATCGAGGGCGGCGAAAAGACGCTCGCCATCATCAAAGAGGTCCAATACGACGCGCTGGGCGACGTCATCCACCACGTCGACTTCCTCCGCGTCACGGAGGGCAAGCCGATCCAGGTCACGGTCCCGATTACGGCCACCGGCCGTTCGGAGGGCGAACAAGAGGGCGGCATAGTCGAGCACCTCAACCGCGAGGTCCGGATCGAGTGCCTCCCGCGGGACATCCCGGAGTCCGTGACGTTCGACATCTCGGCGATGGTCATGGGGGACTCGCTGCACCTGAGCGACGTAGCGGCGCCGAAGGGCGTCACCTTTCTCGACTCGCCCGACATGGCGCTCGTGGTAGTCAAGGCGCCGCGGATGGCCCGCGCCGAACCTGAAGTCGAGGTCGTGGCCGAAGAGGGCGAGGAAGGCGAAGCCGTCGAGGGCGAAGAGGAACCGGGCGCCGAGGAGGCCCCGCCCGCAGAGGGCGAGGAGAAACCGCCGGCCGAAGAGGGTTCCTCCTAGCGGCTCCGGGCCGACGACGACGAGAGGCCGTGGCCGAAGGCTCCCCGTACGCGATTTTCGGCCTGGGCAACCCCGGCCGGTACTACGCCGACACGAGGCACAACGTCGGCGCGTGGGTCGTCCGGCGGCTGGGCCGGCGGTGGCGCATTCGCCTTTGGCGGCGACGGTACAACGCGGCGTGCGGCCGCGGGAAGGTTCGCGGTCGGCCCACCTGGCTGTTCCAACCTCGTACGTACATGAACCGTTCCGGGTATGCGGTGGCGGAGGCGGTCGAGGGGTTGAACCTCGATCACGCCCGGATACTGATCGTATCGGACGACATCGACTTACCCCCCGGGAAAATCCGGCTCCGCGAAAAAGGCTCGGCGGGGGGCCACAAGGGCCTCCAGTCGATTATCGACGAACTGGGAACCCAGGATTTCGCCCGGCTCCGGCTGGGCGTAGGTAAGCCCCCGGCCGGGGAGGAGGCGGCGGATCACGTTTTGTCGCCGTTCGCCGCCGGCGAGCGGGAGCTAATCGAAGAGGCGTTGGCCCGGGCGGCTGCGTGCGCGGAGACGTGGCTCCTGGAAGGGCCCTCCCAGGCGATGACGGCCTTTAACCCCTAACGGAGGAGCGAAGACGTGGAGGCGACATTCTCCCTCGGCGGCGCCGGCCTGGCGCTCTTGTTCGGCTTGTTGAGTTTCATCTCGCCGTGCGTACTACCCCTCGTACCGGCGTACCTCTCGTACATCTCGGGACTGACCTTCGAGGAGCTGACCGGCAAGGAGCGGCGGCGCCAAATCATCCTAAAAACGCTCCTCAACGCCGCGGTCTTCTGCCTGGGATTCACCGTCGTCTTCCTAGCCATGGGCGTTACGGCGACGAAGCTCGGCTCGTTCCTCCAAGCCCACAAGATGCTCTTCAACCAGATCGCCGGCATAATCATCATCATCCTCGGCTTCCACATGGTCGGCGCGTACCGGATTAAGTTCCTGCTCATGGAGAAGCGCTTCGAGGGCAAGAAAGGCCGTTGGGGGATATTGGGCACGTTCGTCGTGGGCGTGGCCTTCGCCTTCGGGTGGACGCCTTGCATCGGACCGTTCCTGGCCGGCCTGCTGTTCCTGGCCTCCAACCAGAACACGGTATGGCAAGGTTTCTTCCTGCTGCTGGTCTACTCGCTGGGGTTGGCGATCCCGTTCCTGCTGGCCGCGCTAGCCGTCAATACGTTCCTGTCGGCGTTCCAAAAGATAAAACAGCATTTCCGGACGATCGAGGTCATCGGCGGCATCCTGCTCATCGAGTTCGGCCACATCATCCTCTTCAATAAGCTCGGGTGGCTGGCCGGGAAGCTCGGCTTCGTCGATCTGGGGTTCTAACGGGAAGGTACTTCGGGGGGCGGGAGCCGGAGGCGTTTGTTCTACCTAACCAAGCAGGAGCGGCTGGTCTTGGCCTTCCTGGTGGCGGCGCTGGCCGTCGGCGCCGCGGCCAAAGTAATCCGCGGGAGGCGGGCCCCGGCGCCGCCGGAGCCGGCGACGCTGGAGTACGACCTGACGGCGCCCAAACCGCCGGCCGACGCCGCCTCCCTCCTCGCGCTCACGAAACCGGAAAAGATTAACGTCAACGCCGCCGACGTCGCGGAGCTATGCGAGCTCCCGGGCGTCGGCGAATGTTATGCCGGCCGCATCGTCGCCTACCGGGAGGAGCACGGCCCGTTCGAGGAGCCGGAGGAGCTCCTCGCCGTCAAGGGGATCGGGCCGGCGACGCTGGAGAAAATGAGGCCCCATATAACGTGCGAAACCGGCAAGTAAAAAAGCCGCCCTCCGGGGCGGTTTCTATTTTTACGTATAAGATTAGCCTACCATTCCATCCGAGCGCCGCGCTCCGCCGGGCCGGCCAACTTCATGTACAAACCGAGCAAACCGCTATGCCTCTCCGGCGCCGGCGGCAGCCCCTCGGCAAAGCGCCGCTCGAAGACCTGCGCGACTTGTTTGCCCGTGGCGCCGTCTGCGGCCTCGACGACGTTGAGCTTGGCCGCGCCGGCGTTTATGTCGACGACGTCGCGGTCGCGCACCGCCGCCAGCGGCCCGCCCCGTGCCGCCTCCGGCGAGACGTGCCCCACGCACAGGCCGCGCGTCGCCCCCGAAAACCGACCGTCAGTTACGAGCGCTACCTCCGCCGCGAGCTGCGGGTGGGAGCCCAGCGCCTCCGTCAGGTAGAACAGCTCCGGCATCCCCGCCGCCCGCGGCCCCTGGGAGGGTAGGACGATAACCGTCCCCGGGCGGAGGCGGCCGCCGTTGACGGCCTCCCGCGCCTCCTCCTCCGCCGTGAAAATGCGCGCGCGGCCGCGGAAGCGCCTCTTCGCCGCCGCGCCCACCTTCAAAACCGCGCCGTTGGGAGCGATATTGCCGAACAACGCCCGCACCGACGGCCCCCGCGAGAGCGGCCGCGCCGCCGGCCGGATTACGTCCTCCCGCCGCAGCCGATAAACCGCGAGGCGCCGCGGGTTCCGCTCGAAGAACGCCGCCCGCTCCAGGCGGGCCAGGTTCTCGCCGACGGTCGCGCCGGTTACCGTCCGGGCGTCGAGCCGGAGGTGGTCCCGGACTTCGCGCATCACGGCCGCGGCGCCGCCAGCGAACCACAGGTAGGCCGAGGGATGTTCGCCGCCGGGCCGGACGTTCGCGATATACGGAACCTGGGAGGATATTTCGTTGTAGGAGGCGAGGTCGAAAGGCAGGCCGAGTTCGGCGGCCAGCGCCGCGAGGTGCAGCAACGCGTTCGTCGAACCGCCGACGGCGGCGTGGACCGCCAGCGCGTTGTGGAGCGCGCGCTCGTCAACGACGTCGCCGAAGCGAAGGCCGTGCGCGACGTTGTCGGCCAGCTCCGCGGAGGCGCGGCGGGCGGCGCGGAGGAGCGCGAAGTCCGACGCCGGAATGAGCGCCGCGGCCGGCGAGGCCACCCCCAGCGCCTCCGCCATCAACTGCATCGTCGCCGCGGTGCCCAGGAAGGCGCAGCAACCGGGCCCGGGCGTTGCCACCTCGTCGAAGTGGCGCCGCTCCCCCTCCGGAACGGGGCCGCGCGCCGCCTCCTGCGCCAACGTTGCGACGTACTCCAGCGTGCGGCAATCGTCGCTCGGCGGCATGACGCCGCCGGGCACGAAGGCCGTAGGCAAGTTGAGCCGCGCCGCGGCCAGCAGGTGGCCCGGTATCGCCTTATCGCAGCTGGAGATGAATAGCACGCCGTCGGCGTGCGCACAGGAGGCGTGCATCTCGGCCGCCAGCGCCAGCACGTCGCGGGAGGCGAGCGACAGCGCCATCGCCGGCGTCCCCTGGGCGAGGCCGTCGCAAATATCCGTACAGCCGTAGGCGAGTGGCCGCACGCCGGCGGCGAATAGCCCCTCCCGCGCCGCCGTAGCCACCGTATCGAGATGATAACTCCCCGGGTGGCTCTCGCCGCCGACCGACTCGACAACGACCAACGGTTTGTCGAAATCGTCGCGGGTGAAGCCGCAGCCGAAGCGGAGGGCGGCTACCTCCGCCCCCAACTCGGTCATCGCTCGGCTACGGCGCTTGGGGGACATCGATCCCTTCCGCGAGGAGGGCGCGGGCGGGGGCGCCGTCGCCTTCCTCGACCGCCAACGGCGCGGCCAGCAAGAAGTATTCGCCCGGCGGGACCTCCGCCAAGTTCAAACCCTCCAAAATAAGAACGCCGGCGCCCAGGAGCGCCCGGTGCGCGGCCGGGTCGTCGGCGCCGTACCGCTCGACCGAGAGGTAATCCCACCCGACCATGATCACGCCGGCGGCGGCCAGGACGGCGGCGCCGTCCTCCGCCAGATATACATAATTTTCCGTAAATTCGGAGGCGCCGAGCCGGGCCGAGTTATCCGTCTTGAACAATATCCGTTCGCCGGGGAGAGGAGAACAGGCGGCGACAGTCGCGCCGTCGACGTAGCCCCGGCCGGTCGCCTCCACCACGCGACACGGGCCGACGAACGGCTCCAGCGGAACGGCGGAAAGGTCCGCGCCCCCTTCAAGGAAATGGTGGGGGACGTCGACGTGAGTGCCGGCGTGGCTGCTGAGCGTCAGGCGCGAGACTTCGCACGCGTCGCCACGGGCGCGGCTTCGGGCGATGCTTTTTGCGAACGGCGGGTCTCCAGGGTAGACCGGCATCGCCTCGCGAAGGGGGAGCGAAATATCGAACAACCGCATAGCAGGTTCGGAACATTAGCATAACCGGGGAGGCCGGTCAAGGAAGCGCCGCGCGGAAAAATATTGACAAACCACCCGGCCGCCTCTATAATGGCGGAGGATCGGGAAAGTTGGGGAGGGCTTCGTTTGCGGCCAATCTGATAACTTTTTCACATACTTCTCTAACTCAATGTCACGCCCCAAAAAAATCCCCGGTACTACCGTCTCGCGGCTATCCATCTACGTGCGGGCTTTACAGAAACTACGCCAGGACGGCGTGGTGACGACCTCCTCGGAGAAGCTGGCCGAGCAGATCGGTTTGACGGCGGCCCAGATTCGCAAAGACTTGGCGTACTTCGGCCAATTCGGCGTCCCCGGCCGCGGCTACTACGTCGAAAACTTATATACGGAGCTCGCGGCGATTCTCGGCATCGACCGCCGGTGGCAAGTGGCGTTGGGAGGCGTCGGCCACCTCGGCTACGCCCTCTTGGCCTACAACGGCTTTAAGAAGCAAGGTTTCGACGTCGTCGTCGCGTTCGACAAAGACCCCGCCAAAGTCGGCCAGACGTGGGAGGGGGTTAAGATCTACGACATCGCCCAGGCCCCGGAAGTCCTCCCCCAAACCGAAGCCCAATTGGGCATCATCGCCGTGCCGGCCGAGAACGCCCAGGAGGTTTGCGACGCATTCGTGGCCGGAGGTCTCAAATCGATCCTCTCGTTCGCCCCGGAACGCCTCGTTACGCCAGACGACGTTACCGTGAAACGGGTCGACCTGGCCATGGAGTTGGAGTGGCTGTCGTATTACGCCACCAACGCCTCGTCGCGAGGTTAAGCGCCCGCCCGGGAGCGACCAACGAAAGAAAAGGCGCGGTTTGCGGCCGCGCCATTTTTATCTTATAATCACCCGATACGAATATGAAACGAGGTGTCATCGCGCTAATCGGGGCGGCGGCAGTGGTCGCGGCCGTTTACGGTACTTACCGTTATTACCTCGCGCAGGTCCGCCGCACGCCCGTCACGCCGGCGGTAAAAACGGTTACCATCCCGGCGGGCTACACGACCGCGGAGATCGCCTCCCTCCTGGCGGAGGAGGGCTTAATCGCCGAGCCGCGGGCGTTCGTTTGGTACTGCCGCCTTAACGGCTTCGACGGCAAGCTCCAAGCCGGCCGCTACGAGCTCTCCAGCGAGGAGGGGATCCCCGCGCTCGCCGCGACGCTCGCCGCAGGCCGCGTCCGCGTCGTCCGGTTCACGATCCCGGAGGGCTATACGAAAGAGAAAACCGCGGCCGCGTTGGAGGCCGCGGGGGTGTGCCCGGTCCCGGAGTTCCTGGCGGCGTGCGACCGCGGCGACCCGCGCGGCCGGCTCCCGGGCGAGGACCTGGAGGGCTACCTGTTCGGCGACACGTACGAGGTGGAGGCCGACGCCGGCGCCGACGAAATCGTCGCGACGATGGTCGACCGCTTCTTCGAAGTCTGGGAGGCGGAGGCGGCGCCGGAAGTTTCAAGTCGGGCGCGGGGCGAAGTCGTCACGCTGGCCTCCATCGTAGAGCGGGAGGCGATGTTGGACGAGGAACGGCCGCTGGTCGCCTCCGTGTTCCACAACCGCCTCGCGCGCGGGATGCGCCTCGAATCCTGCGCGACCGTAATCTACGCGCTGGGAGGCGACGTCGAACGCCTTACGATCCAAGACCTCCAGGTCGACTCGCCTTACAATACGTACGTCAACGGCGGCCTGCCGCCCGGGCCGATCTGTTCGCCTGGGCGGGCCTCGCTCCGAGCGGCGCTGAACCCCGCGGCGACCGATTACTTGTTCTTCGTCTCCAACGGCGACGGCAGCCACACCTTCAGCCGAACGCTGCGCGGCCACTTGACCGCCCGGGCGAACAAAGAGAAACCGAACTGAGTGCGGTTATGGCTTTTAGAGAGAATTGGGACCCGCCTCCGGCCCCCGAGGAAGACGTCCTCGTGTACGACCTCGCCGTGCCCGCCGCGGCCGAAGGCACGGTCGTCGCCATTTCCGACGGATACGAAAACCAACTGCAGCTCCGTTCGAAGCGGGGCGACCGGTCGGGCTCGTTTGCGGCGTGGGTCGCGCCCGCCTACCGCGCGGAAGTGGAGGCGGTGCTGGCCGAGCTGGGCCGGCGCTTCGGCGTAAAGTTCTCCGGCCCCCGGCCGTTCGAAGCGAACGACCTCGCCGCCGGCATGCACCCCGTCCGGCGCCGCGGCGCAACTCCACCTTAAACCGAGAAGACACCCTACCATGACAAAGAAAAAGACCGCTCCCTCCCGCCCCGCCAAAAAGAAACCGGGCCCCGTCCATAGGACTATCCGCGACATCGTAATCATCGTCGTGGCGTTCGTGGTGATCCGGCTGTGGGTAGTGGAGGCCAATGTCATCCCCTCCGGCTCAATGAAAGATACGCTCCTGGTGGGAGATTATATCTTAGCCGAGAAGACGACGTATCTCTTCCGGGACCCGCGCCCCGGCGAAATCGTTACTTTTATTTACCCCTTCCGCCCGATGACGGCGCCGCAGGCCGTCCGCTTCTTCCTCCGCAACATCCTCGGCGAGAGCCGGACGGGCCCCCGCCTCCTCATTAAGCGCGTCGTTGCCGAACCGGGGGACGTCCTCGAGCTTAAAGGCCACGTGCTGTACCGCAACGGCGAACCGACGAAAGAGCCCTACCTGTTCTCGAACGCCGGCGGCGATTGGGGCCCCTATACGGTCCCTCCCGATAAATTCTTCGTAATGGGCGACAACCGCTACGACTCGGCCGACAGCCGCTTCATCGGCCCCGTCCCCCGCAAGTACATCACCGCGAAGGCGGAGGTCATCTACTTCTCGCTCGCGCCCACGACGTGCCCTAAGCACCGGGCGCCGATAACGTACGCGAACGGAGAATGGGCGTGCAGCGGCGGCGCCGAGGAAATGCGGCCCGGCTGGGACTTCGAATCGGTGAACGGCTGGCGCCTCGACCGCCGCATCCGGTGGTCTCGGATGGGAAAGGTGGTGCGGCTCATACGCTAAGTGAATCCAGCTCCCCGACGGCCGAAAACGACGCCCGCCTTTGCGCGGGCGTTTTAACTTACCCGGAGGCAACTCCAGCACGCCCGGGCCGTAATACTATGTGGGAGGGTCTGCCAGCCACCACCATTAAACCTAAACCGGGAGAAGCGCTATGACCCGACGCCGCAAACGCTCGCGCCCGCGCCAAAGCTCCGTTCGCAAACGACATCCCGGCCGGCCTCGCCTCCGCCTGGCGCGCGACGTCTTATTGATCGCGACCGCGTACGTCGTAATCCGCGTGGGCGTCGTCGAAACCCACGCCATCCCCTCCGGCTCTGACGAAGATACTTTACTAATAGGCGACCACGTTCTAACCGAAAAAGTGACGTACCGCCTCCGCGACCCCGAGCCCGGCGAAATCGCCACTTTCGTCTATCCCTTCCGCGAGATGCCGGCGCCGCTCGCCGTCCGGTTCTTCCTCCGCAACTTTCTGGGGGAAATTTCGGGAGGGCCGACCCTGCTCATCAAACGGGTAGTCGGCGTACCGGGCGACGTCGTCGAGATCCGCAGGGGGGTACTTTTTAGAAACGGCCGCGCGGTGCCGGAACCTTACCTCAAGACGGACGCCGGCGCGGATTGGGGGCCGTATATCGTACCGCCCTGGAGGTACTTCATGATGGGGGACAACCGCCACGACTCGGCGGACAGCCGGTACTTCGGCGCCGTCCCGCGGGAGTACGTTACCGGCAAGGCCGAGGTCATTTACTTCTCGCTTGCGCCGACGACGTGCGCCAAGCATCGGGCGCCGATATTGTACTCGCAAGGAAAGTGGTACTGTAGCGGGGGAGGCGAGGAAAAGCGGCCGGGGTGGGATTTCGCGCCGGCGCCGGCGTGGCGGTTCGACCGGCGCGTCCGGTGGTCGCGGACGGGAAAGTTGGTGCGGGCGGCGAACTAGTCGGAGGCGCCAGCCCGCTCGCGCCGGAGAGCAATAACGTCGGCGTAGAACCGCGCGCGCCGGCGCATCTCGCCGGAGAACGCGCCCAACGCCGCGAACAGCCACCGGCGCGTCGCCAGCGAGACCCGCGATACCAGACGGACGGCCGACGCGGCCGCCCGGCCGTGCCACCGTTCGGCGTAGCGCGCCGTGCTGAGGTGGGAGGCGGCGACGACCAGCGGGGCCGGCGTGCGGCGACTGCCACCAGTGTAATGGCGGACCGGCCCGGCGGGCAGGTACCACACCTCCCCGCCCGCATCCGCCAGGCGGCGGCAGAGGTCGACGTCCTCCGCGTACAAAAAATAGGCTTCGTCGAAGCCGCCGACGGCGTTAAAAACCTCGCTCTGGACCATCATACAGGCGCCCGCGAGAACGTCGGCGCGCGCCGGGCCGCGGCCATAGTAGGATTGCGGGTAATACCGGTGCGCCAGCGCCGAACCTCCCCACCGCGTCTCGCCGATCCCCGAAACCAGGAAAATTAAGTTGGCCGCCGAGGGGAACCGGCGCGCGCAGAAGCGCTGTAGCCGGCCGTCGCGGCCCACCAGCGCCGGCCCCGCGGCCGCGGCCTGCGGCCTCCCCTCCAGAAACGAGGCCAGCTCCTCCGCCACCCCCGCCGGGACCACCACGTCCGGGTTTACGAACAGCAGGTACTGCCCGCTCGCCCGCGCGGCGGCCAGATTGTTGGCGGCGCCGAAGCCGACGTTGCGGTCCAACGCCATAACTTCCACGCCGGTGAAACTACGCGCGACGGCGACGCCGTCGTCGGCGGAGGCGTTGTCGACGACGATTACCTCCAACCCGCCGGCCGGTTCCTGGGCGAGGAGCGACGTCAGCGCCTCCCGGAGGAGGTCGGCGCAGTTGTAACTCACCGTAATCGCCGATACGAGGGGAGGCGAGGTCATCGCCGGGCCTCCAGCTCGCGCGCGAGCGCGACGATATTCTCGAACGGGTCGCCGGCCTCCGCGCCGAGGTATTCCCGGGCCCAAGCCTCGCGGCCGGCGTCGAAGCGGCCGGGCGGTGCCGCCCAGGCCTCCTCAATCGCGGCCGGTAAATCCGCCAGCCGGCTAACGCCGAGCGCGGCGCCGTACTCCACGTACGGCAGGTAGTCGGGAATCCCCGCCATCAGGTTGACGTGGACCAGCGGCACGCCGGCGAGCAGGGCGTCGACGCCGACGCCCGAGTGGGCGGCGACGACCACGGCCGCCCCCGCGAGGACGTCGGCCAACGGCTCCTCCGCGGCGACCCGGGCATCCGGCACGCCGGCGTACTCGACGATCTTGCGGTACATTCCCGCCGGTTCGACGGGGTGGGGCCGGAAGAGGAGCCGCCTCCCGCGCTCGCGCGCGTAGGCGGCGCACGCCAACGCGACCAGGCGGTTCTGCTCGGGGTCGGCGAGGTTGGTCGCCACGACCAGGCTGTCGCCTATCTCGCCCCGCGCTTTCCCGTATTGCGCCGTGGCCGCGGCGGCGTAGGGCGAACCGACCACCACGAGTTTTTTGGGAGAGGCGCCGCCGGCGACCAACCACTCGTAACTAACGCGGCCCCACGCCGCCATCTTCGTCGAACTCAACGGGAGATAGCCGAACGTGGGGCCGCCGGTGATGTGGTTCTGGATCACGAGGGTCGGAATCCCCTCGCGGGAGGCCAGTTCGGCGGCCAGCCGGCCGGTCATATGGACGTCGCTGAGGTGGAGGAGGAGACGGGGGGGCCGGCGGGCCAAATAGCGCTCGACGGCGGCGGCAAACATCGCCAACGTGATGAGGTACGCCTGTGGCCGGAACGGGAAATGCTCCCGGTAGAAGGCCGCCAATCCCGGGGGCAGATCGTACTCCTCTAGCCACGCCGCCCGCTCGAGCTCGCGATAGGAGGCGGCCAACGCTTTGAAAATCTGCTGCGTTCGGCGGCGGGGGGGGAGGCGGTCCAGTAGCGATTCGCACGCCAGGCCCCCGCTCCGCGCCGCGCGCGCCGCGGCGAGGGTAGAGGCGAAATAGGGAAGGTCGTCGCCGTACGCGGCGCGCAATCCCCGGTAGACGTCGAGCTCGAACCGGCCGAACTGCCCCCAGAATACCGTTCCCGCGGATTCGCGGCCGCGCTTCCCCGCCCCGGGCCGGCCGCCGGCGGCCCGCGCCCGGCGCCGCGCCGCGGCGAACATCGCCGGCCACAGTATCCGCCGTGCGGCCAGGCCCAAGCGCTGGCGGCCGCGACCTCCTCCGCGGCCGACGACGTCGAAAGGTACGCCGCGGCCCCGCAGCAGCGAGGCGAGCAACGCGGGTCGATCCGAACCGTCGTCGGCGAACACGAGGCGGGACGGCCGGTGAGTTTCCAATATATGGTCCAGGATGAAAGCGAGGCGGAGGTTCGGTTCGAAGAAATGGAACAGGTCGGCCTGGGCGGCCGCGCCCACCGGAACGCCCTCCACCTCCAGGAACCGCCGCTCCCCTACGGTATGCCAGGCTTGCGCCAAGTCGGAGGCGAGGCGGTAACTGGCGTCCGCCACCTCGCACAGCAAGCCCTCCTCGCCCAGCGCCACCTCCTCGCGCTCGCCCACGTATTCGCGCCACCCGAACGAGACCGCGGCCGCCTCCGGGCGGAGGCGGCGGGCCGCGGCCAAAGTGGCCTCGCTCCACACGAGCGCTACGCTGCCGGAGGCGATAACCCCCCCCTTACCAATTTGCGGAGGCGCTTCCAGAACCCGGTTTCGCGCTCCACGTACCAGCCGAACGAGACGACGGTGGGCGCGAACAGCAGCAGCCGCAAGCCGAGGTTCACGACGTCGCCGAGGGGGCGTCCCATCTCCGGCCAGAACGTTTTGATTATGAACGTCCCACCGAAAAAGGCGAACACCAGCCCCGCCGCCACGGCGGCCGGGGGCAACAGCAGGTAGGCGAACGCCCGCGGCAGCGTCCGCCTCGGGAGCGACATTAAACGCCACGCCGTAAACTGCACCAAGCACGCGAACGTTACCAGCCCCGCGGAGGCGCCGGCCGCCACGCCCACCAGCCCCCATCCCCCGTGCAGCGCCGCCGCGAACACCAGGAGCGCGACCGCCAGCGAACTGGCTTGGGCCGCGGCGAGCGCGCGAAACCGGCCGAGGGCGATTAAAATATGCGCCGCCCCCTGCGCGCCCCCCTGACACGTTATGCCCACGAGCAGCGCCGCCACGATCGGCAGCGACGGCAAGTACGCGGGCAGTACGTAACGGATAAACGGCCACAGCGCAATGACGGTAAACCCGCCCACCGCCGCTACCAAATACGTTACCACGAGGGAGGGCTTAACCAGGTATTCCTCGAAGGCGAGACGGTCGCCGTCGCGGCGGAGCCCGTAAATCCGGGGCGCCATCGCCTGGCCGATGTTCATCGGTAAAAAGTAGACCAACGTAGCGGCGGTGACGGCCAGCATGTAATAGCCGATCTCGGCCGGTTCGAAGTAACGGATTACGACCAGGCGGTCCGCCGATTGGAGGAGGAACCCCAACGCCCCCAACCCCGCGAGCGGCAACCCGATGGGCAACATTTTTCGGACCAGCGACCAGTTCGGCCACGGCCCCGCCCACGACCGCGTCCACGCCGTTCCGACGGCCGTCACGAGAACGCCGCTGAGTACCAAGCCGATGAAAACGCCGTACAGGCCGTAGAGGAATAAAAACCCGACCGCGAACGCGAACAGACTTGCGGCCCGGAACGTCGAAAACCAAAACGCGGCCGTGAATTGCCGTCGGGCG
This sequence comes from Candidatus Coatesiibacteriota bacterium, assembly GCA_020356085.1. Classification (GTDB taxonomy): domain Bacteria; phylum RBG-13-66-14; class B26-G2; order WVWN01; family WVWN01; genus WVWN01. The sequence continues at coordinate 1,564,497 of CP070633.1, forward strand.
CGAAACAACGCCGCGAAATACGTCTCCAGGCGCGTCGTTACGAGGAGCGCGGCGACGGCCAGCAACCCCCACGAGACCACCGCCATGTACCGCCCCCACGTCAAGAGGGCGAAAACGACCAGGAGAAGAGCGGGCCCGACGGAGGTCAAGAGGTTAAACGAGTATCCGAGGCGGGCGAGTTCCTCGGCGCGGTTCTCCTCGGCGTGGGCTACGGCGTAGGGAACTTCGCGGCCTACGGCCGTCGTTATACCCAGCTGGAGGTAAGCGCCGTACTTCGTTATGAGCGTGAGGGCGCCCAGGATCCCGTACAACCCCGGCCCCAGGTAGCGGGGGATGATGACGCCGCGGACCAGCGCCAGCAACTGCTCTACGAGCGCCGCTCCCCACAGCTGCGCGGCGTCCGTGATTAAAAGCCCCGGGCTTTCGGAACGCGGGCGCTCCTCGCTCACGACGACTTCCTCAGTTTGGCGGCAAACCCACCGTTGCACTCGTGCCGGTCCGGCCACGTCCGGAGATAGGGACCCTCGGATATCTCC
>CP070633.1:1565132-1570605 GCA_020356085.1 Candidatus Coatesiibacteriota bacterium
GCATACTGGTTAGGACTTCTTTTTAGGCTGGCGTCCCTTACGTTTATTATTTGGCGGCACAACGTCGTAGGTTATTTCTTTCAACTCGACGCCGCCTCCCGAGGCGCCGGCGCGGCCGTCCGCCTCGCCCAGCTCCTTGAGTACCAGCTGGATGGCCTTCAAGTCACCTCCCGCGGCGAGCTCCGCGAGCTTTTTATAAATCTCGGGGGCCCGGCGGAGGAGTTCGCGGTCCAGCCGTTCGCGATCGTCGCGCCAGGAGGCGGGTTTCTTCTTCGACGGCACACGTTGCGGGGAGAATAAGCGGACGGGCGGGGCCCGCCCGAAGGGGGTGCTCGCGGCCGCGTTTATCCCGATCGGGGGCACCGCGAGCCGGGGAATTTTCGAAAGCGCGCCCCGAAAGGCACGCTATATTATTAACAGCGCGGGAGGTTCCGTCAACGCGCTAAAGGGGGTTAAACGAGGTTAAGAGGGAGCGGGGGTGGTTAGTGGGAATAGTATTCCGAAAGTCGTTTTGCCCACCGTTCGAAGTGCTCTTTTAGGGCCCTAGGGCCGGGGTCGTAAACGTACTTATCGATCTCGGCCTCCACTTCTGCCATGGATTTCACTTCGTCCGGATAAATCCAGTTCTTCAACGTATCGTACGGGACGATAATATTCTCGCGGCCGTTCGTGAACTCGTACCCGTTTAGTATTGAACAGTAGACGTACCTTACAAATTCGAAATCGTCGGAGCCGTAGTATTCGCGGGCCGCGTCCTCCGCCCCCCTTTGGTATATAAGTATTTCGGGGATACTACAAGATTCTTCACTATCTACCCAATACCGAGTTGTACCGACGAATTTGTAACCGCAAGTTAGTTCATACGGGAAATTCCTACTCTAAAATTCGCGCGACGGCTCTTCGCGTTCTATGCTCCAAATATATTCGTAAATTTCGTCGTAATTTTCGCGGGCGCGGTTAATGATTTCTTCAAACGTGGGCAGCGGCCCGGGTAATGCGTACGCGATGTATAAGTAACCGCCGAGGTGGCCGTCGATAGTATACATCGGCAATTGCCCAGGAACAAGCCGCACGTCTAGCACCTCAACGCGCGAAAAATTACTATTTTCTACCCGGGCACCCATCTTTATTGTCGTCTCGAGGCTATCCCGTACGATAGGCCTTATCTCGTCCGGGTCGAGGTAGTAGTTACCCGGGTCGCTTTTCAACGCCGTTGCCGCCGCCGGGCCGGCAGTAACAAGCAACGCTAAAGCTGCGGCGATCGCAACCTTCTTCATTTCTCCTCCCTAACTAGGTTACTTCGCTTGATACCGGTCCGGCTGGTCGAACATATCCTGGAGACAGCTGCCGGCGCGGATGTGCGCGCGGTGCGGGACGCCGGCCGGGATGAAGTACGTGTCGCCCGGGCGGTAGGTGTTCGTATCGTCGCCGATGGTCAGCTCGATCTCGCCGAGAAGGACCACGCCCCACTGCGCGGCGTGGTCGTGCTCCGGGACGTCGACCTCCTCCGCAAACGCCATGAAGAGGAGCTGCTTCGCCTCGCCCTGGAAGAGGTACGCGCGGACGCCCGCCAGCGGGACGTCGGCCTCCGGCAGGTCTCTTACTATTTCCGGGAAGAAATCTTCTAGCGCCATAGCTTAACCTCCTAAGGGAATAAAGGCCGGGGCCGGCCGGCGCTACTTCGGCCGATACCGGTCCGGCCGGTCGAACAGGTTCTGGAGGCGCGTCCCCGCCGCCACGCGCGCGCGGTGGAGCGCCTCCGCGGGGATGTAGTACGTGTCGCCTCGCCGGTGCGTGGCCGTCTCGCCGCCGAGCGTCAGCTCCACCTCGCCGGCCAGGACGACGACCCACTGCGCCTCGTGCGCCTCCTCCGGCGCCTCGACGGCGACGTCGTATTCGGTGAAGACGATCTGCCGTCCGGCGCCCTGGAGGAGGTACGAGCGGACGCCCTCGAGCGGAACGTCGGCCCGCGGCAACGTCGTAATTATCTCCGGAAAGATATCCTCGCCGGGCATAAAAGCTCCTTCGGTCATTATACCTTAACTTAGCGGCCTGCGGCAGGTGTAAGGAGGAGGCCGCCCACCCGGGCGGCCTCTTATCGCTATCGCCTCGTCGTTACGTCCGGCGTCCGCGCTTTCCGTCGCGGCGCCGGGAGGCGTATCGGATCCCCGTTACCCGTGTCGGCTGCGCCCCCGTCGCGGTAGTTGTAACGCGCCGGGGGCAGCCTTGCCGCCGAGGTGGGTTGCAATTCGGATCCGTAGCATGTGCTTCCCCCTTTCGATCTATATGTGAACGCCCCGCAGGGCTGGTTATCGATACAAAGCCTTAATCGTCCCCCACGACGCCGGCGTCACGGCCGGCTCGTTTCGGTTGAAGTACTGAATGCGCTGGTTGCGGAAGTCGCCGACGTAGACGCGCGCGCCGGTGGGCCAGACGGCGACGCCCGTCGCCAGGCTTATCTGGCCCGGCCCGGAGCCCGTCCCGCCGAAGCTCCCCAGGAAGGAGCCGGTAGGCGTGAAGTACTGGACGCGGTCGTTCGCCGAGTCGTCGACGAAGACCGTTCCGTCCGGGCCGAAGGCCAGGAAGAGCGGGTTGTAGAACTCGCCCGGGCCGCCGCCCCGGCTCCCCCACGACCCGAGAAAGGACCCGTTGGCGGTGAAGTATTGGATCCGCTGGCCGAAGTACTCGGCCACGTAGACGCGGCCGGAGGGCGACACGCCGACGCCGGAGGGGAAGTTGAATTCGCCCTGTCCGGTCCCCGACCTGCCCCATTGCCCCTCATAGACGCCGGCGGCGGTGAAATACTGCACACGGTGGTTGCCGGCGTCGGCCACGTAGACGCGGCCGTTCGCCGCGCACGAGACCCCGCGCGGGAACTCGAACTGCCCCGGCCCCGCACCGCGCGACCCCCACTGATACAAGAGCGAGCCGGCGGCGGTGAAACACTGCACGCGGTACCCGAAATATTGCGTAACGTACACGCGGCCGTTCGGCCCGAAGGTCAGGCCGTGGGCGCTGTACGAGTCCCACTTGCCGAGAAACGACCCCGCGGAGGTGAAGTACTGGACGCGGTCGTTGTGGTAGTCGGCGACGTAGAGATTGCGGTTCGGCGAGAGGGCGAGGCCGGTCGGATTGTTAAACTCGCCGTTGCCGCTCCCCGCCGAACCCCAGCCGCCCTCGTATACGTACGCGGCGCCGGCCGCGGCCGCGAACGAGGCTATCAATAGAATAAGCGTCGAGCGTACCATTAGGCCAATCCTTTCCTCGCTAAACCCCCGGAACGTTAACCCCTAAGAACCAATTATCGGTACAGAGCCTTAACTGTCCCCCACGACGCCGGCGTTACGGCCGGCTCGTTGCGATTGAAGTATTGGATCCGGCAGCCGCCGTAGTCGACGGCGTAGAGGCGCGCTCCGGTCGGCCACAGGGCCAGGCCGGTAACGTCCGCCATCTCCCCCGGCCCCGAGCCGCGGCCGCCGAAACTCCCCAGGAAGGAGCCGTTCGGCGTGAAGTACTGCACGCGCGAGTTGGTGGTGTCGCCGACGAAGAGGGTCCCGTCGGGCGCAAAGGCCAAGGCCTGGGGATTATTGAATTGGCCCGGGCCGGAGCCCTCCGAACCCCACCCGCCCAGATACGAACCGGCGGAGGTGAAGTATTGCACGCGGTGGTTGAAGTATTCGGCGACGTATACGCGGCCCGCGGGGCTCACCGCCACGCCGAGCGGCATGTCGAACTCGCCCTGCCCGGTACCGTACGAACCCCAGCTGCCGAGGAACGACCCGGTGGAGGTGAAGTACTGGATCCGGTAGTTGCGCGTGTCGGCGACGTAGACCGTGCCGTCGGGGGCCACGTCCACCGCGCGCGGGTACTGGAACTGGCCGCGGCCGGACCCGAAGGACCCCCACGTGAAGAGAAAAGAGCCCGCCGCCGAAAAGCACTGGAGGCGGTCGCCCATGCATTCCGTCACGTAGAGCCAGCCGGTGGGGCCGAAGGCCAGGCCGCTGGGATTCTGGAATTGGCCCTGGCCCGTCCCGCGGTTTCCCCAATTCCCGAGAAACGACCCGGCGGAGGTGAAATACTGAATCCGGTCGTTGCCCTGGTCGGCGACGTACACGTTCCGCGCCGGCGATAGCGCGAGGTGGAGCGGGTAACTCATCTCGCCGTTGCCGCTCCCCGAGGAGCCCCAACCGCCCTCGTACACGTACGCGGCCCCGGCCGCGGAGGCGGCCGCCACCAGTATAAGCGTCGAGCGTAACATTAGCACAATCCTCTCCTCGCGAATCCCCCGGGACCGTGACCCCAACCCGCCGGCTATGACAATAGGGCGACCCCGGTCGTTGCGCAAACAACCGCAACGGCCACGGCCGCCCCGAGCCCGTACGCCGGGCGTCCCATTACTACCTCTCTACGCTCTAACCCTTTCGGGTAAAGGTCAACGTTAAAACCCGGGCGGCCTTGATGGCCTGACCCGGGTGTTTATTCGCTATCCTTCACTCGCGGGAACACGACGCTCGCCCGCTCCAGGCGGCGCCCCGCGCGCCTCTTTCCCCCCACCCGCAATCGAACGACATCCCATCCTTTTCTCCTCGTAAAACGTATACGACAGGAGAGCTTCGTTGTCAAGCAGAAAAAAAGTTAAACTTGTGAAATTGAGTTAGGATTACGCGCGGGCGAGGGGGGCGTAAAAAAGCCGCCCGGCGTTAAACGGGCGGCTTTCCAAGGCGTTACGTCGCTACTCCGCGAACACTATCCTCCGGCCCCCTACTCCTCCTTGCGCGGGAGGCGAATGTCGGCGTAGCAGAAGCCGCACGAGAGGCGCTCCTCCTGCTCCTCGATCCACCGCTCCAGCCCCACCTCCCGCTGCCGCTCGACGTCTCCCTTCAAATTAACGTACGCCTTGAGGAATTCCGACTTTTCGCACGGCCAGTCGTCGCACTCGGCGCAAGTCGCGACGTCGCGCTCGCGCGCGCAATCGCGGATGGCGCAAGTCGGGTAGCCGCCGCCGGCGCGGCAGCCCGGGCAGGGGTTAGTTGCCAAATGGTCCAGCACGGCGCGGAAGGGGTCCCACCCCTCCGCCAGCGTCGGGATCTCCTTGCCGAAGTAGTCATAGCCCTCCTTCACCAGGGAATCGCGCAGCGCCTCCGCGCGCGCCGGGATCCGCCGGCGCGAGGCGCACAGGCTGCAGTACAGGCCGCAATACGTTACCTCGGTCAAGTCCATAATTCCTCTCCGCAGTTAAAGTTAAAGGGGAACTGGGTTGCGGCATCGTATCCAGCCGGGAAGAGACGTCGCGGCCACTATACCAAAAACCGGGGCAAGGGGAAAGGAAAAGGGCCGACCCAAAGGTCGGCCCATACGTGCATCAAGGGACAAGGGGCTTAATCCCCTTGTTAGCGGAACAGCGCTTTCACCTTCCCGAGCGAGGTGGGCGCGACGGTAGGCTCGTTGCGGTTGAAGTATTGGAGGCGGTCGT
>CP070633.1:1570705-1609367 GCA_020356085.1 Candidatus Coatesiibacteriota bacterium
TTGCGTTCGTATTCCTCGGTCGTATATTGGAAATCGACGACGAGCCGGTCCTGGGCCGTAACCGGTTGCCGCACGGTGAACGTTATCGTGGCCACGTCGGCGTCAACGACGAAGTCGTTGTTCTCGCCCTCGCGGAGGGGGAGTCCGTTCTTCCACACCGACACCGTGCCGGGGAGGACGATGATGTCCTCCTCGCCGCGCGCGGTGAGTTGGTACGGCCCCTGGACGCCGTCGACGCCGTAGAACTCGTTGGAGGCGTAGCGGCCGCGCGCCCGGGCGCCGTAGGCTTCGGCGTTCCAGGCGGGGTAGAACGCCTCCCCCTTAATCCCCGTCAGGCGCCGGTCGTAGGAGGCGAAGCGCCGGCCGCCGACGCTCGCGTCGTAATCGCCGAACGTGCCCGCCAGGTGCCGCCCCTCCACCCGCACGCTGACCTTGTCCAGCGCCTGCAACTCCTCCGTGACGCCGCCCTCCTCCACCGGCAAATCCTGGTCCGAGATCTCGCCGGTTATCTTCACCTCTCCCACCTGGCCCCGGATCGAGAGGCGGAGCGACTGGTCGAACTCCGCCCCCTCCTGGGCGTTGCCGGCCGCCACCGTGAACGTCTTAGAGCCGGTAATGTCGAGCTGGGAGGGCGCGGCCGCCGCCTCCTCCAGCCGCTCCAGCGCCTCCGCCTCCTCCTCTCCCTCCAGCGCCTCCCGGTAATCCTCGGTCTGGAGGAACGGCAGGTAATCGTATTCGATAACGAGGGGCCCCTCGTAGGGCGGCGGCGCCAAGACCGTTAGCGTCCCCGTGTCGTACTCCAATCGGTAGTCGCGGCCGCGCTCCCACGCGACCTCGCCCAGGCGAACGGTCTCGGAGGCGACGAAGAGGAATTTGTGGGGGAGGCGGTAACTCTCCCCCTCCAGCGGCGCCGGGAGGTGGAACGTGGCGTGGGAGGCGGCGAGCTTACCGTGCCAGCGCGGCGCCTCCTCCGCCGGAGAGGCGGGAGACGCGGCGGCCGCCAACGCGACGGCGAGCAATACCGGCCGCGCATGAGGGATACGCATAATATGAAAACGCCCCCTCCGGGGGGGTCGTGTCGGCCGGAGGCCGGCCGGGAGGCGGCGCCGGCCGTTAATTTTCGTCCCTTCCCGGCGGCGCGGGCACCCGCGGCGGCTTTTCGACCCGGTCGGGAGCGCGATACTCGATCTCCAATACTTTTATTACGTTATTGTACGTATCCGCTACATACAGATTCCCGGCGGGGCCGAACGCCAGCCCTCCCGGGTGGTTGAAGTCCTTCCCCCCGCGGCCGAACTTGCCGTACGCGAACAGGAACCGGCCGTCGGCGTCGAATACGGCCAGCCGGTCGTTTCCCGTATCCGAGACGAAAATGTTGCCGAAGCGGTCGAAACTCACGGCGGTGGGATTTTTTAAGGTCCCGTCGCCGGTTTGCAGGATTACGGCCAGCGGGCTGCCGAAGCGGTCGAAGTACTGGAGGCGCGAGTTGCCCGCCTCGGCCACGAGCGGCCGGCCGTGCGCGTCCAGCGCCACGTCCGCGGGGAGGTTAAACTTGCCCAGTTCGGTCCCGTAGTAACCGACTTCGAGCGTCGTCTCGCCGAGCGCGTTGAGGCGTTTGACCTTATGGTTGTCGGTGTCGGCCACCCACAGGTTGCCGAGGTTATCCACGGCCAGGCCGCCGGGATTTTCGAATTGTCTCGTGATCGCGGGGGTCTGACCGTACGATTTCAGGTATTTTCCGTAAATATCGTACTGGTGGAGGAGGTTGCGTTCGCGGTCGCTAACGTAGATGTAGAGCTCTTGGGCCAGCGCGAGGGCGTACGGGGAAACCAAACCCTCCCCCTCCCATCCGAAGCGGCCGAAGGAGTATTCGAACACGCCTCCCGGCTGGAACCGTTGGAGGCGGAAGTTGCGGCTGTCGACGACGTACAGGCGGCCGGAACGGTCGAAGGCGACGTCGGTCGGCTCGTTGAACTGGCCGTCCTCCCGGCCCGCCTCCCCCAGAAAGCCCACGACTTTCACGCTCGCCGGAACAGAGGCCCCCTCCTCGCCGCCGATCGTGACGGCGCCCGCGCAGTATGCGAAAGCCGCCGCCACCAGGGCGGTGACGACGGCTCTTGGGTTTATGAATCGTTCGGCCGTCACGGCGTCGCGCGGGGCCGCGTTTAGAACGCGTACCCGACGGCGAACCGGTTAACGTCGCCGAACAGGTCGCCCTCCGGAATCCGGGCGTAGTCGAAGCTGAATCCCCGGTACGCGAAGCCGAAGCCGAGCGTCAGGCCGTCGATCTCGCCGGCCTTGTCGCGGTAGTAGCCGGCGCGGACGGCGACCATTTTGGCGTACACGTATTCGGCGCCGCCGGAGTATACGGCCTGGCCGAACTCGTCGCCGAGGCCGTCGTCGAGGTTCATGAGAAGTTTCGACATGTCGCCGACGACGGTAACGTCGTTGAGGTCGTTCGAGAAGACGTTGTACCCGACGCCGAAGCGTAGGCTGCGAGGAGGCGCCCACGTCGTCTCGATTTGTTCATTTCCGCCCGTGGTGCGCGTCGCCGTCTCGTCGGCGCCGAGCCTCATGAACGCCAGGCCGGCCGTAAGGCCTTTAACAGGCGTTTGATAGTAGGCCGCGGCGTTGAACAAGAGCTTAGAGGGTGTGTCCTCGTCGGTAAGGTGTTCGTACGCGTACGTTAACCCGGCGGCCACGCCGAGGTCTTTCCGGACAGGGTAGCTCCAGTACAGCGACGGCGCCGCCATGTAGCTGTGCAGCATCCCCGTTGTGCGACCCTCTTCGTCTTTGCGTTCGCTTTTGCCGGCGTCAAGATATACGACGTCGAAGCCGAAGGCGCCGAATTTACCGGTCCGATAGGAAAACGCGGCGTAATCGTAGAACATGTCGTCGATTCCCTCGATCCCTCGGGGTTCGTGCATGAGCGTGACGCCGTTTTTCTCGTGTAGGGCGAGCGCGCCCGGGTTGTAGTAGGGCGCGTTAACGTCGTCCGCCAGGCCCGTAAAGGTTTTGCCCATCCCTCCGGGCCTAGAGCCCGGCTCGATGAGGAGGAAAACGAATTTCGGAACGTCTTCCGTCGCAGCCCACAACGCGCAGGGCGCGGCCACGGCTAAAATCGTTATTATTATGGTGGACTTTCTCATCATCCAACCCCCTTGCGCCATGATTATAACACCGTACCGGCTTTGAAATCAAGGGTAAAGGCCCCCTCCTTCGGCCCCTCCGTATACGTGGTCCCCCGCGCGGAGGCGTTACACCTCCGGCCCCGGAGGGGGGATTGACTAACCGGCGGCGGAGTGTTACTTTAAAAACCCACCCCCACGCGGGAGGTTTGCGATGAGTCACTTGTGGGAGACGGACGCCGAGGTCGCGGCCGCGGTTCTGGGCGAGATCCGGCGCCAGGACGAGACGTTGGAGATGATCGCCTCCGAGAATTTCGTGAGCGAGGCCGTCCTGGAGGCCGTCGGCTCCGTGATGACCAACAAGTACGCCGAGGGCTATCCGGGCAAACGTTATTACGGCGGCTGCGAGTACGTCGACGCCGCCGAGCGGTTGGCCCGGGAGCGCGCCGCCGAGCTCTTCGGCGCCGAGCACGTCAACGTCCAGGCGCACTCCGGGACGCAGGCCAACATGGCGGTCTACTTCACGGTGCTCGAGCCCGGCGATACGATGTTCGGCATGAACCTCAGTCACGGCGGCCACCTCAGCCACGGCCACCCCATCAACTTTTCCGGCCGCTACTTCAACGTCGTCCAGTACGGCGTCCGGGAGGACGACGAGACCGTCGACTTCGACGCTCTGCGCGAACTCGCCCGCGAGCACAAGCCGAAGTTGATGATGGTCGGCGCGAGCGCCTACCCCCGCACCCTCGACTTTACGAAATTCCGCGCGATTTGCGACGAGGTGGAGGCCGTCCTGGTCGCCGACATCGCCCACATCGCCGGCCTGGTCGCGACCGGCCTCCATCCCACTCCCGTGGGCGTGGCCGACTTCATCACGACGACGACGCACAAGACGCTCCGCGGCCCCCGCGCCGGCATGGTCATGTGCAGCGAGAAGTGGGCCAAGGACCTCGACCGCCTCGTCTTCCCCGGTATTCAGGGCGGGCCGCTCATGCACGTCATCGCCGCCAAGGCCGTGTGTATGGCGGAGGCGCTGAAGCCCGAATTCAAGACCTACCAACAGCAGATCGTGGCGAACGCCCGGGCGTTGGCGGAGCGGCTGGCCGCTAACGGCCTGCGCATCGTTTCCGGCGGGACCGATACCCACCTGATGCTCGTCGACCTGAGGCCCGTCGGCCTGACCGGCAAGGTGGTCGAACGGCGCCTGGAGGAGGCCGGTATAACGGTCAACAAGAACACTATCCCGTTCGACCCCGAGAAGCCGTTCGTTACGTCGGGCGTCCGCATCGGCACGCCGGCGCTCACGACGCGCGGCATGCAGGAGGCGGAGATGGAGCAGATCGGCGATATGATCGCGCGCGTCGTGAAGGACATCGAGAACGACGCGGTAGTCGCGCAGGTCCGGGAGGAGGTCCGGGCGCTCTGCGACCGGTTCCCCCTCTACGCGGAGATGAAGGCCCGCTACACGGCCGAGGCGAAGAAGCGGGGGGTGGAAGCATGAAAGTCGCGTTCGCGGCCGACCATCGCGGCTACCCGCTGAAAGAATACTTGAAGGAGGTCGCGGCCGAGCTGGGCCACGACGTCGTCGACTTCGGCACCGATTGCGAGGACTCGTGCGACTACGTCGACTTCGGCCGGGAGGCGGCGGAGGCCGTCGCCCGGGGGGAGGTCGACCGCGGCGTGCTCGTGTGCGCCACCGGCCTGGGCATGGCCATGGCGGCCAACAAGGTGCCCGGCGTCCGCGCGGCGTTGTGCTGGACGGTCTACATGGCCCGCCTCACGCGCCTCCACAACGACGCCAACGTACTCGTCCTCTCGGGAGACCAGACCGGTTTCCAGTACGCCCGGGAGATGTTCGCCGTGTGGCTCGAAACGCCGTTCGAGGGCGGCCGCCACGAGCGGCGAGTGGGGAAGATAAAAGCGATTGAGGAAGACTACGCGAAATGAAAAAGCCGGCCGCAAGGCCGGCTTTTTTTTATCGTGCCGGGTTTCGGCCGTAAATTTCGCCGCCGACGGCCCAACCCCCGCCGCCGCCGCAGAAGCCGAGGTCGAACGCGCGGGTCGCCGTTCCGGTATCGTTGACGACCGCGGCCTCCGTCCACGCCTCGCCGTCCCAGTAGAGGATTTTATAGTTTTGGCCGCCGGAGGCGTACGGCGCCGCCGCGACCCACAGGTGGCCTTCGGGCGTTACGTAGGCCGCTCGATAAGAATAATCGTCGGGGGAGGGGGTGCCGGGCGTTATGTCGCGGACGCCGCCCGGGGCCAGCTGATACACGGCGCCTCGTTCGGTCGCGCTCGGCCGCTCCTCGCCGACGGCGAAGGCGTACCCGCCGCAGGCCGCGACGTCGAAGAAGCGCAAAGCCCGGTCGAAGGTAAGCGGCGAACCCCAGGTCGTCCCGCTTAGGCGGAGGACCTTGTCGCCGGTATCGTTACGGCCCACGAGGTACCCGCCGCCGGAAGTTACGACGACCGGGCCGAAGCTGGCGTACCCGGCAGGCTTGTCGGCCTCGCGCCACTGACCCCCCTCGTAGTACAGAATTACGGGCTCATATCCCCGAGGGTATACGGGCCCCTGGCCGATCGCCCATACGCGGTCGGGGGAGGCGGCGCCGAGATAGTAGTAGTGGAGGTTATTGAAGGGCCGGTGCAGTTTCCACTCGCCCTCCCGGTGTTCCAACAGCGCGCCGTTGCTGCCTCCCGCCCATCCGGAACCGTCGTCGAACATCAGGAGGGCCTCCAGCGCCTCCGTAACCGACGGTTCGAATTCTTGTTTGGACCACGCCTCGCCGTCGTAGCTCACGATCGCGGTGCGCCGGGACGCTTCCAGTTGGACCGTTGCCCAGAACGTGCCGTCCCGCTGTACGGCGCAGTGCGTTAACGCGCCCTCGTACGGCGAGTCGTAGAACGTCCACGCGCCGACCTCGGGCGCCGTCGGTCCCTCCTCGCCGCAGGAAACGGCCAGCGCCCCCAGCGCCAGCGCTCCCAGGAAAATCCTAACCGTTTTCATCGCCCCTCCTTGTAGCTCGGCCGCGGGCCGCCGGGCGGCCGCGGAGCCCTCGTAACGTAAAACGGGACCGGCGGGGGCCGATCCCGGGGAATAACTACGGTCGATGGTAAAGACCCCCGTCTCGTTGGTATTATACCAACTCCCGGCGGCGGCGGCAACCCTTTTCCGGGGGGGGCGGGCCAAAAAAGGCCGCCGCGCGGCCGGCTTTTTTAGGTTTAAGGTTCGCGGTAGCGCGCGTAGGCCGCGCCGCCGACCGCCCAACCGGCGCCGGCGGCGAAATCCAGGTCGAAGAAGCGGGGGATCGCGGAGGTGGTATTTTCGATCGTCGCCCGCCGCCATTCCGCGCCGTTCCAATAAAGGAGTTCGAACGGTTCGGTCGTAATCCGGTACGGCGCCGCCGCGACCCACAGGCCGCCGCGGGCGTCCACGAAACACGCCCGGTAGTCGTAGTCCTCGGCGGGGAGCACGGCCGGCGTAAGGTCGACCACCGCCGGCGTGATCTGGTAGACGCGCCCCTCCCTCATCGGGCCGAGCCGCCGTTCGCCCACGGCGTACGTCACCTCGCCGGCGCCGCCGATATCGTAAAAGTGGAGCGGTTCGCTGAAGGTTATCGCCGCCTCCCACCCGGCGTTCCCCAATCGGAGGATTTCGTCGCCGAATCGCGTCCGGCCGATCATGTAGCCGTCGAGCGGCCCCGACATATAGAGGGGGCCGTAGCTGCTATATCCCGGCGGTTGGACCGCCTCGTGCCATCCGGAGCCGTCGTTGTGCAACAACGCGGGACCATTGTAAGGCCGGGAAATGCCGTTGACCCACACGTTGTGGGAGTCGACGCCGCCGAGGTGGAAGTATTCGACGTTATAGAGCGGCCGTTCGAGAAACCACCGGCCGCCGCGGTATTCCAACAGCGCGCCGGCGTTTCCGACGGCCCACCCCCGGTCGTCGTCGAACATGCGAATGTCGTTGAGCGCCTCCGTAGTCTCGGCCTCGAATTCTTGGATTGACCAACCGCCCTCGCCGTGCCGGACGATAGCCGCCCGTTTCGACCCGTCGCGGATAATCGTCGCCCACAACGTGCCGTCGCTCTGAAGGTCGCAGTGCGTCCAGGCGCCGGCGTAGGGAGGCGTATGTACCTCCCACGTGCCGATCGACGTCGTATTCGGCGTCGGCGTCGTCCCCTCGTCGGCGCACGCGAGCAGGAGCGCCGCCGCCGCGGTTACCCAAACTAAGTATTTTGCATTCGACATATCCCGCCCCCTGGAAAGTGCTCCGGGGTTAATCCTCAGCCTATATATGATTCTTTTAATAATAATTATACGCTATTCGCCGGCGCGGCGCAACCGAATTCTACGGCGGAGGGTTAATAATCGAAGCGCCACCCCGCGCCGAGGTATATCCCCTCCAGGCTGGTGTCGTATTCGTACCCCGCGATTTTATGTTTCCGGAACTGGTGGTCGGCGTTGTATTCGGCGAGCAGGAAAAAGTGGTCCCCCAGGTTGGCTTGCAGGCCGGCGCCCCATAGGTAGTCGAACGAATATTGTTGGACCTTACCGTCCTCCAAAAGGAGGGATTTATCCCTCTTTTCGATTTCGAGGTCCGAGATGTCGTCGATCAAACGCATAACTGTTGAGTTCCCGCCCAGGCCGGCGGCGACGTACGGTTTAAGGAACCACTCCCACGGCGCCGTATATTTTAACGTGATTTTATAATCGACGTTCTGGAAGCGATAGGCCACCTTCTCTTCTATATTTATCCGCGCCCACTTCCAATCAACTTCCGCCGGGTATTTGACCGAGGCCTCTTTGAACGTCCCGATAGCGTGCCCCAATTTAAGGCCCGCGCTCAAACCGCCCCATAAGTATAAATCCACGCCGAACCCGAAAGCCGGGATTTGGCCGATGTCGGCGAGGCGTTCGGTCGAACCCGTCGCCTCGGCTAGTGCCGATATGCGGTTCGCGGCGTCGTACGTCGGCCCCTCCACGACGCCTCCGAAAACGTACGCCGCCGGGTAGATCGAGGCCGGGAGGTAACCGCGTTTCTCCTCCGTCGTTTCCGTCCCCTCGCCCTGGGCAGAGGAGAGAGCCGGGAGCGCGGCGAGGGCGCCGGCGAGTATAAAAGAAAAGGTCCGCATCCTCAATTCTGAACAAATAACATACCGTGGGTACGCGGTCAAGCCGATACGTTTCGTTAATTTTAACTTGACACGGGAGGGGGCCTTGCATACAATCCGGCCAGCGTGGGACCCGGAAGGGACGAAATCGTACGTAGCTCCTTGGCCTTGGCGCGCGTCGCCGGCGTCGGCAGCGTTCTTTTCCAGCGGCTATACGACGCGTTCGGCAGCGCCGCCGCCGCGTTTACGCAGCCGGCCGAGGCTTTGGGGTCCGTCCCCGGCGTAACGGAGGAGCGCGCGCGGGCTATAGTTGCCTTCGACGGTTGGGAGGAGGTAGAGGCGGAGCTGGCCCGCGCGGAGTCCCTCGGCCTACGCTGCCTGGTCTGGGGGGAGGCGCCGTATCCGCCCCTCCTCGCCGCGATCTACGACCCGCCGCCGGTGTTGTACTACAAGGGGACCGTCGATCCCTGGCCGCCGGTGGCCGTAGCCGTCGTGGGTACGCGCCGGCCCACGGACTACGGCGAGCGCGCCACGGCCCGCCTGGCCGGGGAACTCGCGGAAGGAGGCGTGGCCGTCGTCAGCGGCATGGCCCGCGGCATCGACGCCTCCGCTCACCGCGCCGCGCTGGAGGCGGGTGGTTTTACGATCGCCGTGCTGGGCAGCGGCGCCGACGTCGTATATCCGCCGGAGAACGGCGAGCTGTACGAGGCGATTTGCGAGCGCGGCGTCGTCCTTTCCGAGTTCCCGCCGTCGACGCGGCCGGAAGCGCCCCACTTTCCGCGCCGCAACCGGATTATCAGCGGCCTGGCGGCCGGCGTGCTGGTCGTGGAGGCGGGCGTCAAGAGCGGCGCGCTCATCACGGCGGCCCTCGCCGCGGACCAGGGGCGCGAGGTCTTCGCCGTCCCCGGCAGCATCTTCTCGGCGGCCAGCGACGGCTGCCGTCACCTGATCGCCCGCGGCGCGAAACCGGTCGGGACGTTAGAAGAAATCCTGGAGGAGATCGCGCCGCAGTTTATGCCGGAGGCCGACCGCGCTCCCGCCGGGCCGCCGGCGCCGCCCCCCGACCTCGGGCCGGACGAGACCGAAATCCTCCCCCACGTGGGCGTGGAGCCGATTACGGCCGACGACCTCGCCGCTCGCGCGGGGTGGGACCCGGCCCGAGCCGCGGCGGCGCTGTTAAACCTGGAGATCGCCGCCTTGGTCGAAAAACTTCCCGGAAACTGCTATCGACGCCTTTTCGTATAGGAATCTACATGGGTAAGAAACTGGTCATCGTCGAATCGAACGCGAAGGTTAAGACCATCGCGAAAATCCTCGGCCGGGATTACGTCGTGAAATCCTGCCAGGGTCACGTTACCGACTTGCCGAAGTCGTCGCTCGGCGTCGACGTCGCCGACGACTTCAAGCCGACCTACGAGCCGACCGCGGCGCAGGAGAAGACCTTGAAGAGCCTCGCCAAGGCCGCGGCCGGCGCGGAGGTCATCTACCTCGCGACCGACCCCGACCGGGAGGGCGAGGCCATCGCCTATCACCTGGCCCAGCACTTGGACGGTAAGCGCGCCCGGCGGATTTCCTTCAACGAGATAACGCCGGAGGCGGTCCGCGCGGCCGTGGCCGAGCCCCGCGAGCTCGACCTCCGCCTCGTCGCGGCCCAGCAGGCGCGCCGCATCCTCGACCGGCTGGTCGGGTACCAGGTCAGCCCGGTTTTGTGGAAGAAGGTTACGACCGGCCTTTCGGCCGGCCGCGTCCAGTCCGTGGCCGTGCGCCTTATCTGCGAGCGCGAGGAGGAGATCGAGAACTTCGTCCCGGAGGAGTATTGGACGATCGGCGCCGAGTTCGAGGCCGCCTCCGGCGAACGGTTCGAAGCCGCGCTCCTCTCCATCGCCGGCGAAACGTTGATGGCGCCGCGCCGCCTGGAGAAGTACGGCCGCCGGTTGGCCACGGAGAAAGAGGCTGCCGCCGAGAGCGAGCGGATTCGCGCGCAGGCGTTTAACGTCACCTCCTTCGAGCGCGGCGAAAAACGGCGCTCGCCGCCGCCGCCCTTTACGACGAGTAAGCTCCAGCAAGCGGCCGCCCGCCAGTTCGGCTTCACCGGGAAGAAGACGATGGCCGTAGCGCAGACGCTCTACGAGGGCGTCGACGTCGGCGACGGCGACCGCGTCGGCCTCATCACTTATATGCGCACCGACTCGGTACGGGTCGCCCGCGGCGCGGTCGCCGCGTGCCGCCGGTACGTCGAGAAGGAGTTCGGCGCCGAGTACCTCCCGCCGAAGCCCCGTGCCTACCGCTCGCGGAAAGGGGCGCAGGAGGCCCACGAGGCCATCCGGCCCACCGACGTGGCGCGAACGCCGGAGCGACTTAAGGGAGTCCTCACGCCCGACCAGCTTAAACTCTACGGCTTGATCTACCGCACCTTCGTGGCCTCCCAGATGGCGGACGCGGTGTACGATACGGCGGCGGCGACGCTGGAGGGCGGAGACTACCTCTTCCGCGCCTCCGCTCAAGCGCTAAAGTTCCCCGGGTTCCTGCGCGTGTCGCCCCGCGACGACGTCGCCGAATCGACGTTGCCGACGCTAACGGTCGGCGAAGGCGTCGACCTCCGCGACGTAACCTCCGAGCAGCACTTCACGAAGCCGCCGCCCCGGTACAACGACGCCTCGCTGGTCCAGGCGCTGGAGGAGTACGGCATCGGCCGTCCCAGCACCTACGCGCCGACGGTGGCGACTATTATCGACCGCCAGTACGTCGAGCGGCGCCGCCGCACCTTTTACCCGACCGAGTTGGGCAAGCTCGTAAACGCGCTGCTCGTCGCCTCCTTTCCGGACATCTTCAACGTCCAGTTCACGGCGCAGGTGGAGTCGCAGCTCGACGCCGTGGAGGAGGGGGACGCCGCCGGGGAGGCGGTGTTGCGCGAGTTCTACGACCCCTTCGCCGCGGACCTGGCCCGGGCGGAGGAGGTTATGGACGCCGTCCGGGACGAGGCCTCGGAGCGGACCGACGTCCGCTGTCCGAAATGCGACGGCGTCATGGAAATCAAGTGGGGCCGGTTCGGCAAGTACCTCCGCTGCGAGAATTACCCCGACTGCGCCGAAACGATGAACTTCGAGCGGGACGAGGAGGGGAAGGTCGTCCCGGTGGAGCCGGAGGATACCGGCGAGAAGTGCGACAAGTGCGGCGGCCCGATGGTGATTAAGCGCGGCCGGTACGGCGAGTTCCTCGCGTGCGGCAACTACCCGGAGTGCAAGAATACGCGGCCGCTGCGGAAAAAGGTGGACGCCAAATGCCCGCAATGCGGCGGCCAAATGGTCCAACGCCGCGGGAAGCGGGGAAAGCCGTTCTACGGCTGCGAGAAGTACCCGGACTGCGACTTCACCTCCAACGCCGTCCCCGTTAACGAGCCGTGTCCCAAGTGCGGCTCGCCGTACCTGCTCCGCGGCCGGAAATACAACCGGTGTCCGAAAAAAGAGTGCGGCTATCGCGCCGGCCGGGAGGAGGAGTAGCGCGGTGGCCGAAAGCCACGCCCACTCCCACGACGCCGGCGGCCGGGAGGTCCCCTCCGGGAAGGCCGCGCGCCGGCTGGTTCTGGCCGTAGCGCTGACCTCCGTGGTCCTGGCCGGGGAGGTCGTCGGCGGCCTGTGGGCCGGGAGTCTGGCGCTGCTCTCCGACGCCGCCCACGTCTTCATGGACGTCTTCGCGCTGGCGCTGTCGCTCGGCGCGCTGTTGTTGGCGCGGCGGCCGGCAGACGACCGCCGGACCTTCGGCTGGCATCGCGCGGAGGTCTTCGCCGCGCTGATTAACGGCCTGACGCTAATCGTCGTTGCCGCGGTAATTTTCGTCGAGGGGATAGAGCGGCTGGTCGATCCGACGCCGGTGCGGGGCGTCGGCTTGTTGGTTATCGCCTCCGTGGGCCTGGTGGCCAACGCCGCCGTCGCTCTCCTGCTCCGGCGGCACGTGGGCGCCGACATCAACCTCCGCGCTGCGCTGTGGCACGTCGTCGGCGACGCCGTCGCCTCCGTGGGCGTAATCGTCGGCGCCGTCGTTGTGATCCTGACCGGGTGGTACGTCGTCGACCCGATATTGGCGCTCGCCATCGGCTGCCTGCTCTTCTGGGGCGCGGGGCGCGTGGTGCGGGACGCCGTACGGATCCTCTTGGAGGGGACGCCGCCCGGCATTAAACCGCGGGAGGTGGCCGCGGCGCTGGCGGGGGTGGAGGGCGTAACGTCGGTCCACGACCTCCACATCTGGGCGCTCTGCTCGCACATCACCAACCTGTCGGCGCACCTCGTCGTGTGCGAGGGCGCCGGGGAGGAGGCGCGCCGCGCCGCCGAGACAACCTTGGCCGAGGAATATCACATCAAACACACGACGCTCCAGCTCGAGGAGGAACCCTGCGAGACCGGGGCGGACGAGGTTTTCTGCGAAAAGTTGAACCATTAGCGGCGCCGCCTCGGCGCCGTCGTTATGGCCGCCGATAAAAAGCCTACGATCGACCGTCGTTCGGACCTCCTCGCCGCGGAGGTCTTTTTATCGCCGCCCCCGCCCGCGGCGGCGGGCGAGCTGCGCGCCGCCCTCTGTTACCCGAACAGCTACCGCGTCGGCATGGCCAGCCTCGGCTTCCAGCTCGTCTGGGGAGCAGCCGCCTCCCACCCGGCCTTCGCCGTCGAGCGGTATTTCGCGAGCTACGCCGGCCGCGCGCCGCGGGGGCTGGTACCGAATCCTCGGGGGCTCGAACGCGGGACGCCGCTGGCGGAGGCCGACGTGATCGCGTTCGCCGCGTACTACGAACCGGACTATTTGCGCCTTTACGGCATGTTGCAGGGCGGGGGCGTGCGGCCCTGGGCCGCGGAACGCGGCGAATATGACCCGTTCGTCGTCGTGGGGGGGCCGGCCGCGACGGCCAACGCCGAGCCGGTAGCGCCCTTCGCCGACGCCGTCGTCCTCGGCGACGCGGAGGAGGCGTGGCCCGCTCTCCTGGAGGCGGTGGCGGCGCACGCCGGCGCGCCTCGCCGCGCGGTCTTGCGGGAGTTCGCGGGAATCGCCGGCGTCTATGTCCCCTCCCTCTACAAAGCGCTCTACGGCGCGCCGGGGTCGCCGGTCGCGATCGCACCGAAGGCGGAGGCGCCGCCGTACCCCTCAATTACCCGCTTGGGCGACCTCTCGCCTTACCGCGGCGGTTCGTGGATCGCCACCTCCCACGCCGAATTCGGCAAACTCCTCTTGCTGGAGCCGATTCGGGGGTGCGGCCGGGGCTGCGCGTTCTGCGAGACGACCGTGATAAGTTCGCCGCCGCGCGAACGGCGTCTGGAGTCCTTAGAACCGCTGGTGGAGGAGGCGGCCGGCGTCGTAAAGAAGGTGGGCCTGGTCGGCGCGGCCGTGGCGGATTACAACGCCGTCGGGCCGCTGGCGCGGGACGTCGTCGAGCGGGGGATGCTGCTGAGCGTGAGTTCCCTCGCGCTCGCCTCGCCGGGGACGACGGAACTCCTGCAGGCGCTGGGCGCTTCCGGCCAGCGGGGGGTCGCGCTGGCGCCGGAGGCGGCGACGGAGGAGGGGCGGGCGCGCCTCGGCAAGCCGCTCCCGCCCGGACGGCTGGAGGCGGCGTTGGAGGAGGCCGCGACGGCCGGCCTGTCGAAAATCAAGCTGTATTATGTAGTGGGCGCTCCCGGCGAGACGAAGGCGGAGGTCGCGGCGATCGGCGAGGAGCTGGCGCGGCTGAACGGCCGCTTCCGGACGCTGACGCTGGAGGCGCGCGTAAATCCGCTCGTGCCGAAGCCGCGGACGCCGCTGGCGGCGGCGGCGCTCCTCTCCCGCGCCGATTTCCGGCGGCTCCTCGGCGTAATAAAAGCGAAGGCCCGCGGCGCAAAGGTCGTGGGCGGAAGCTGGCGGGAGGCTAAGTTGCAGGCCGATTTGGGAAAAGGCGACCGCACCGCGGCGCGCTGGATCGCGCACGCCGCGGAAAGGGCGTAGCCGACCGGGAGCTTCCGCCCCGAGGGGATTTTACCCTTGAAATATACGGCCCGCGGTGGTAATTTCGGCGTACTCGGCGCCGCCGGCGCCCCTCCCCGAAAGAAGGCGAGTATAGAGTGACGGTTCCACTTTCGTTACCGGTTATGGTCGACCAGGTTCGGGCCTCGGTCGTTAGCGTGGAGGCGCCCGACGGGACCGGGACCGGGTTCGTCGTGGACTCGCGCGGCCTAATCGTTACGAACCGCCACGTCGTGGGGATGGCGCCGGAGGTCAAGTTGAAGACGGCGGACGAGAACTCGCTTACGGGCCTCGTTATCCGCGCCGACGCGAACGTCGACTACGCGCTCGTGCGGGCCGATCTGCCGGGGGCCACGCCGATCCCGTGGAACGACGAGCCGGTCCGGGAGGGGATGACCGTCGTCGCCATCGGCCACCCGCTCGGCTACGATTTTACCGTGACGAAGGGAATCGTGAGCGCGGCGCGGCGCCTCATCCACGGCGTCGAGTACATCCAGACCGACGTCCCGATCAACCCCGGGAACAGCGGCGGGCCGCTCCTCGACGAGGAGGGGGAGGCCCTCGGCGTCAACACCTGGGTCCGGAGCGACGCCCAGAACATCGGCTTTGCCATCCCGGTCCGGTATATCCAAGAGGTTTTGGCCGAAGTAGAACCCAAACTCGCCGACTGGGAGACGAGATATTATTGCCCGTTGTGCGGGTTTTTAAACGAGAAACGCGGGAAGTACTGCGAGAGCTGCGGCCGGCGCCTCGAAGATCCGAAAACCGAAACCGAGGAACGCGCGTGCCACGCGTGCCAAACGCCCAACCCCGTGCGGGCGCAGTTTTGCAAGAAGTGCGGCGCCGCGCTCGCCGCGCCGTAACGAGGAGCGAATTATGGCGGAAGAGACCCCCCAAGCGAAGCCCGGCGATTTGAAACCGTATTACGATATTATCCACCAGGTAATATCGAAGCTCGGATTGGACCCGAAGGAATGTTACAAGGAGGAGGGCCGGTACTGGAGCTTATGCAAGGGCTCGGCCGACGTCTTCATCACCTTGTTCATCCTCGGCGAGGGCGAGGAGGCCGAATGGTACGTGGAGTTCTCCTCGCCGCTCATGAAGATCCCCTCCACCAACCTGCTGCCGTTCTACCGCCGCCTGCTGGAGGAGAACGCGAAGTGGGTCGCGACGCGGTTCTCGCTCCGCGAAGACACCGTATGGTTGGATACGACCCGCGAGCTCGCGGGGATAGACTACGACGAATGCTACCGTTCGCTGACGCGCATCGGCGAGGTGGCCGACCAGCTCGACGACGAGCTGCGCGCCGAGTTCGTCGGCGAGGAGGGCTCGTAACGCAATCATGGCCGGGCCGCGCAGAACCAACGTCGAGGCGCTAATCGGCCTGAAGGGGGTCGTTATCGACGAGGTGGCGCCCCTCAAGTACGGCCGCGTCAAGGTGCGCGGCGAGGATTGGGCCGCGATCCCGGCCGCCGAGGTCTCGATTCCGGCCGGCGCCGTCGTGATCGTCCAGGGGTATGAGGGCGTGAAGCTGATCGTAGCGGAGGTGGATTCGAACAATGCTTGAGTTAACGGCACTTGGGTGGTGCGTGTTACTGGCGGCGGCGGGGGCCGGCTTCGTCGTCTTCCTGATTATCATGCGGAGCTTCCGGATCGTCCGCCAGGCGGAGGCCCTCGTCGTCGAGCGGTTGGGGAGGTACAACCGTACGATGGACAGCGGCCTGCGCCTCTTGATTCCCCTTGTCGAAAAACCGCGCCACGTGAATTGGCGCTACCGCGACCCGCAGGGCCGGTCTTACTTCCGCGACGTCTACCGGATCCCGCTGCGGGAGACGGTCTACGACTTTCAACCGCAAAACGTCATTACGCGCGACAACGTCATCACCGAGATCAACGGCCTGCTGTATTTCCAGATCACCGACCCGGTCAGCGCCATTTACGAGGTCGAGAATTTGCCGGTGGCCATCGAGAAGCTGACGCAGACCAGCCTCCGGAACATCTGCGGCGAGATGGACCTCGACGAGATGCTGACCTCCCGCGACGTCATCAATACGAAGCTGAAGGCGATTCTGGACGAGGCCTCCGACAAGTGGGGCGTCAAGGTAAACCGCGTCGAGATCCAGGACATCAGCCCCCCGGGCGATATCCTCCAGGCGATGGAGAAGCAGATGCGCGCGGAGCGCGAGCGCCGCGCCGTCGTCTTGGAGGCGGAGGGGGCGAAGCAGTCGGCCGTCCTCCGGGCGGAGGGCGAGCGCGAGGCCCGGATCCGCCGCGCGGAGGGTGAGAAAAAGGCCGCCATCCTCGGCGCGGAGGGCGAAGCCCAAGCCCGGCTTAAAGTCGCCGACGCGGAGGCGCAGGCGCTGCAAATGGTGGGGAAGGCGCTGGCCAAGGTCAGCGACCCCGCCCAGTACTTAGTGGCCGTCCGTTATATCGAGGCCTTAAAGGACATTACCAGCGGCGCCGGGAACAAGTTGGTCTTCATGCCGTACGAGGCGCAAGGGTTGATTGCGAGCGTCGGCGCCCTCAAGGAGCTGTTCAAGGAGGGCGGCGGGGGAAAAGGCGATGGTCGATAAACCGCGCGACGTTCAGGAACTCCTCTCTCCCGCGGATACCGCGCACGCCGTTACGCGGATCGCGAGCGAGATTGTCGAGGAGAACGGCGGCGGCGCCGAGGTGGCCATAGTCGGAATCCACACCGGCGGCGTACCCCTCGCCGACCGGCTCGTCGCGGCGCTGGGGCAGTTGGGCGAACCGCCGGCGGCCACCGGGACCGTCGACATCACGCTCTACCGCGACGACTTATCGCAGATCGGCCCCGCGCCCGTCGTGCGCTCCACCGACGTCGCCTTCGACGTAGCCGGAATGACGGTCGTGCTCGTCGACGACGTGGTCTTTACGGGCCGGACGGTCCGCGCGGCGATTGACAACCTCATCGATCTCGGCCGGCCCCGCCGCATCGAACTCGCGGTGCTCATCGACCGCGGCGGCCGTGAACTGCCCATCCAACCGGATTTCGTGGGCAAACGCGTCGACCTCGGGTCCGACCGCATCATCGAGGTCGTCTTCGACGAGAGCGGCGACCGCGTCATAAGCTACCTTAACCCGGCCGGCCCGCCTTAGGGCCAAGGTTTGTAGGGGAGGACCGTGACCTTACGCTCGAAAGATTTACTCGGGATCCAATCCCTCTCGGAAGGCGAGCTGCGCGTCATCTTGGACACGGCCGCCAACTTCGCGGCCGTGGCCGCGCGGCCCGTTAAGAAAGTCCCCACCCTCCGCGGCCGGACCGTCGCCAACCTCTTCTACGAACCCTCCACCCGGACCCGCATTTCCTTCGAATTGGCCGCCAAGCGCCTCTCGGCCGACTTCATCAACATTACCGCCGCGACCTCCTCCGCCGCGACCGGCGAAACGCTGACCGATACGGCGAAGACGGTGGAGGCCATGAACGTCGACTTCCTCGTCGTGCGCCACTCCATGGCCGGCGCCGCCCACCAGCTCGCGCGCCAGGTAGAGTGTTCCGTCATCAACGCCGGCGACGGCCCCCACGAGCACCCGACGCAGGCGCTCGTCGACCTGTTCACGATTTGGGAGCACCAAAAGCGCTTCGCCGGCCTAAAAATAGCGATCGTCGGCGACCACCCCCGCAGCCCGGTGACGATATCGAATATATACGGGTTGAAAAAGATGGGCGCGGAGGTGACGCTCGTCGGCCCCTCCACCCTCCTCCCGCCCGGTATCGAGCAACTCGGCGTCGGTACGGCGACGCGGATGGAGGAGGGGATCGCGGAGGCGGACGTCATACTGCTGTCGCGGGTGGAGATCACGGAGGCCAACCGGCTGCAGATTCCCTCGCTGCGCGAGTACGCCCGCTTCTATTGCCTTACGCGGCGCCGGCTCGCGCTCGCGGCTCAGGGGGCGTTGGTCCTCCACTCCGGTTCCATGAACCGCGGCGTCGAGATCTCGCCGGAGGTGGCGGACGACGCTTTCCCGCTGATGGTCGAGCAAGTGACCAACGGCATCGCCGTTCGGATGGCGGTGCTGTACCTGCTGGCGGGAGGGGACCGCGCATGACGCTGCTGATCCGGAACGGCCGCGTACTCGACCCCTCTCAGGAACTCGACGCCGTGTGCGACCTCCTGTTGGAGGAGGGCCGCGTGGCCGCCTGCGGCGAGAACCTCGCCTCCCCGCCGGGGGCCGAGGTTTACGATGCCTCCGGCCTGTGGGTCTTCCCCGGCGTCGTCGACCTCCACGTCCATATCTCGGAGCCGACCCGGGCCGACCGCGAGACCGTCGCGAGCCTGTCGCGCGCGGCCGCCGCCGGGGGCGTGACGACGGCGGTGTGCCGGCCGAACGACGACCTCCCGTTGGATAACATTACGCTGGCCGAGTTCCTGCACAGCAAGAACCGGCGGGAGGGGCTGGTCCGGTTGCAACCGGTGGCGGCGCTGACGCGCGGCCTGCGCGGCGAGAGCCTCACGGACGTCGGCGACCTGGTTACGGGCGGGGCGGTTGCGCTGGGCGACGACCGGCCGGTAATGAACTCCCAGGTTATGCGGCGGGGGCTGGAGTACGCGCGGACCTTCGGCGTCCCGGTGCTGTCTTTCGCCCAGGACGAGTCGCTGGCCGCGGGGGGCGTGATGAACGAGGGTTTCGTCTCGACCGCGTTGGGCCTGCGGGGCATCCCCTGGTCGGCGGAGGAGGTTATGGTCATTCGCGACGTCATCCTGGCGCGGATGAGCCGCTGGCGGATCCACCTCTCGCCGGTCACGGTGGCGGGGTCGGTGGAGCTTATCCGGCGCGCCAAGGCGGACGGGATCCGCGTGACCTGCGACACCTCGCCGCACTATTTCTGGCTGACGGAGCGCGCCGTGGAGGGGTACAACACCTACGCGAAGGTGGCGCCGCCGTTGCGGGGCGAGCGGGACGTGGAGGCGGTGAAGGCGGGCCTGGCCGACGGCACCATCGACGCAGTCGCCTCCCACCACGTCCCGCTGTCGATAGTCGACAAGGACGTCGAGTTCAACGACGCCGCGTTCGGGATCGCGGGCATCGAGACGCTCGTGCCGCTCACGTATACGGCGTTGGTGGAGCAGGGGGGCACGGCGCCGCTCGACTTCGTCCGGTTGCTTGCGACCGGCCCCGCCTCGCTGTTCGGCCTGGGCGGCGGGACGCTCCGGCCCGGCGCGCCGGCGGACGTAACGGCGATCGACGTCGCCGCGCGGCGCTCGGTGGCCGCCGGCTCCTTTTTCTCGCGCGGGAAGAACACGCCCTTCGAGGGCCGGGAGGTGACGGGGTGGCCGGTGCTAACCGTCGTCGGCGGCGAGGTGGTCCTGAAGGATGGCCGGATCGGCTCTCCCCCCAACCCGGCGCTGGCCTCCTAGCGGTTTCGCCTCCAAAGCGTATAAAAGCAAGTAAAAAAAAGCCCCGGCTCGCGCCGGGGCTTTTTGTTTGGCGTTGATACGTCGGGGCCGTTAGCGCGATACGATGCAGCGCTTGGTCGCGGCGAACGCCGGCGTGTCGAGGCGGTAGAGGTAAACCCCCGCCGGGACGGACCGGCCGGCGTTGTCCGTGAGGTTCCATTCGAACTTCACGACGCCCGCTTCTTTGGTCCCGAAGTTAACCGTTTTAATCTCGCGGCCGGAGAGGTCGAAGACGCGGAGCGCGACGTTGGAGGTCGTGACCGGGAGGCCGAAGCTGATCGTAGTGGAGGTGCGGGCCGGGTTCGGGTAGTTCTGGCTCAGGACGAAGGACTTCGGCGCGAGTTGGCTGTCGACGCGGATCGGGCCGGCGAAGACCGGCTCGGCGATCGTCACGGCTTCCAGCCGGTAGCTGTAGCTGCCCGGGCCCACGCCGTCGAAGTACTCGTACGGGCCGCGGCCGGTTATCAACTCGCCGTTGATTTTGACCCACGACGGGTTGGAGGTGGCTCCGGCGCCGCCCGGGGCGGTGAACGCCTCCGCCTCGGCGAGTTCCTTCCGCCAGAGGTTGAAGCCCAGGAGTTCGCCGTCGTGGCGAGCGTTCCAGGAGACGCGGACGCCTTCCTCGACGCGGCGAGCGGAGAAGCCCGAGATCTTGATGTCCGAGCTATTTTCTACCGTGCACGTGCCCCAGTAACCGAGGTAGCCGTCTTTGGTCGCCGTAACGTACATCGTTCCGGCGGAACCAATGCGCGGGATCGGTTCGAGCGAGACTTGGCCGGAGGAGTCGGTCGTACCGGCGCAGTAGATGTCGTCCTTCTTGTACAGGCCGACCAGCGCGCCCTCCACCGGCGCGTCGCCGTCGTCCGTGACGGTGACGTTGAACTTGTTCCCGGGACCCGGCTTGAAGTTCGAGGGATGGGCGCCCTTGAGCGTCATGGTAGGCGTCTTCATCCACATGCGCGTGAACGGGTCGCCGTTCCACATGTACATGTAGACGTTCTTAATGTAGGTGTGGTAGGGGCCGTAGATCTGGATGAGGCGGGTGTTGCCGTAGTTGGAGACGCGGCCTACGTTCAAGATTCCCTGATCGTAGACGGCCTTGTACATCTCCTTCATGTAGTCGTGGTTGGGGACGGTGTAGGAGGGGTCGGAGGCGCTGTTGGAGGCGACGCCGGCCTTGCCGGTGGCGTTCAGGTTCGACTCGATGAAGCACTCGCCGCCGTACGCGAAGTTGCCGTTCAGGCAGCAGATGTTGAGCCAGATGGAGGTCTTGTCGCCGTTGGCAAGGGCGTGCACGTCGCTGGTTCTATAATATTCGCGGTAGATATTCCAGGCTTGCCAGGAGGTCGCGTCGCCGTGGCCGCGGTAGGAGGTGATGTTCACGCCGGCGTTTATGGCGTTGGAGATGTCCGTATTACGCTTTCCTTGCGAGCCGTAGACCTTGACGAAGGTCGGTTGAAATTTGCTGTAATTGTAGTTCGCGACTTCCTCGCAGCACCCTTCGTATTTTCCGGGAGCGTTTTCGTAGTTCGCGACGAGAAGCGCCTTGTCCAGCCAGCCGCCGCCCAGTTCCGGGTCCTTCTGGTACTTTATGTTCTTTTGGATGAAATAAGTAAGTTTGTTCGCGTCTTTAGTGCTGTAGCGGCCGACGTTCACGTCCGGATAGGGGTCCTGTTGGCCGCCGTTGAGGCAGCTGTACCAGTAGTCCGCCACCATGCTGTAGCCGGGCCAGTACCCCGCCGCGACGTAGTCGATGTCGCCCACGAGCAGCACGTACTTCAGGACGGCCGGCGAGGCCTCGTCGTAGGTCGTTTGGATGTAGGCCTTAATGTTCTCCTTCGACGTCCCGGTGGTGCCGGTGTCCACTACTTTCGTGTAGTAGCCCATCTTGTTGTAGAACTCGGCCAGCACTTCGGCCTCATCTTTGTAGTCCGGGTAGCAGACGAAGAGGATTTCGGCCTTCGTGAGGTTGGTGTCGAATTTGGGCGGAGCGAACCCCGGTTTGTAGTTAACCACCGTGCCGCGGTAGAGCGGCTCGAAGTCGGGATCGCGGTAGCCCGTGTCGCGGAGCGTATTTACCGAGCCGGTGCCGTAGTACGTGAGTTTAACGGTGACCTTGGTCGCGACCGTAAGTTCCTTGGTCGCCGGGTTCCACCGGAACGGGTAGACGCTCAGCGGGATGACGCGGAGGTCGCGGAAGATGGCGGGCGTGCCGAGCTCGACCTTCATCTCCGGATACGTCGCGCCGCCGGCGTAGTATGCTTCCTCCCGTACGAACGGAAGCTCGTAGTCGAAGTCCGTGGCCGGCGTCTGGAACGGCCAAACGTTATACCCGCCCAGCGTCGTTTCCTCCCACGCGACGAGATCCACGCGGACCTTCCGGTCGCCCGGGATCATTACCGTCTCGTTGACGGCGGGCAGTTCGGGGTACCCGATTTCGTCCAGCGTGCCCCGGCTCTCCAGGAGGATGCGGTCGTACGTTACGCCCTCCGCGGTCTCCTTCTCGCGGACGAAGCCGTTAATCGAGAAGGTGAGGACCGTTTCGGAGGGAGTATCCGAAATGACCCGGGTTACGGCCTCCGGCGTCCCGGCGCCGCTAAGGGCTACCGTTTCGGCCGAGGCGGCCGTACCCGCCACGAGCGCGACACTGGCGAATAAAATTAGCGATTTTTTCATGCGGACTCTCCTCTTCGGTTAATTTGGTAACCGATTGGCGGTTGTTAGGCGTTGGTAAGGCAACGATCACCTCCCTAGATATTATTCTACCTCTTACCATTTTACCCCGTCGGAACCGCCGGTGTCAAGTTTAAAAAAGCCGTTACGGATTCCGCTCGGAGACCAGGATTTCCTGCAGCGTCGCCTCCACCTCGGCGCGAATTTCGTCGCGTCGCGCCTCGCTTTCCGCTTCGAACCGCAAAACGAGCGCCGGCTGCGTATTGGAGGCCCGGACCAAGCCCCAGCCCCCGTCGAACAGGATCCGCGCGCCGTCGACGGCGATTATTTCGTGATCGGCGAATCGCCTCTTTATTTCCTCCACGGCCCTAAACTTCACCTCGTCGGGGCAGTCCACGCGGAGCTCGGGCGTGGCGTAGTAGGTCGGGATCCGGTCGACGAGCGCGCTCAACGGCTCGCCGGCGGCCGCGAGCAGCTCCGCTAGCCGCAGCGCCGCGTACAGCGCGTCGTCGTAACCGAAATAGCGGTCCGCGAAATATATGTGGCCGCTCATCTCGCCGGCGAGGAGCGCTCTCTCCTCCCGGATTTTCGCCTCGATTAAGGAGTGGCCCGTCTTCCACATCACCGGCGTCCCGCCCCGCCGCGCGACCTCCTCCGCTAACGCCTGCGAACATTTGACCTCGAAGATTATTTTGGCCCCCGGGTTGGCTTCCAGGATCGGCCCGGCGTACAGCGCCAGGAGTTTGTCACCCCATATCAACCGGCCCTGGTCGTCGACGGCGCCGAGGCGGTCCGCATCGCCGTCGAAGGCCACGCCCGCCGCCGCGCCGGTCTCGCGAACGCGCGCGGCCAGCGCCTCCATATTCTCGGGGACCGTGGGATCCGGCCAGTGATGGGGAAACGTTTCGTCCAGCTCGCAATACAGGCCCTCCGCCTCGCACCCCGCCTCCGTCAACAAGTCCGGCATGAGCAGCGAGGCCATGGCGTTCCCCGCGTCCGCCACGAGCTTCACCGGTCGGCTCACGTTCACGCGCTCGAGTAGCGCCCGGCGGTAGTCGTCGAGGACCTCCCGCTGCCCGTAGCTCCCGGCGCCGGAGGCGTAGTCGC
The DNA here is from genome assembly GCA_020356085.1 of Candidatus Coatesiibacteriota bacterium. Lineage (GTDB taxonomy): Bacteria > RBG-13-66-14 > B26-G2 > WVWN01 > WVWN01 > WVWN01. Next base: position 1,594,133 of record CP070633.1, read on the forward strand.
CGCGCTCGATGATCTCGGCGAGGCTACGGATCTCGTCTCCGTAGATCGTACCCTCGCCGCACGCGATTTTAAAGCCGTTGAACTGCGGCGGGTTGTGGCTCCCGGTGACCATAACGCCTCCCTCGCCGGGGGCGTAGTGGCGCGTGGCGAAGTAGAACGCGGGCGTGGGCGCCAGGCCCAGGTCGACGACGTCGACGCCGCACCCTTGCAACCCCTCTGCGATCAGGGCGGCGTACGGTTCGGAGGAGGGCCGGTTGTCGCGTGCCACCAGCGCCGTTTTCTTGCCGTGCCGGGCCAGGTACGTCCCCACGGCGCGGCCGAGGGCGGCGACCACCTCCTCCGTCAACTCCTCGCCGACGGTGCCGCGGACGTCGTATTCGCGAAAAATATTTTTAGGGATCAAAACGAGCCTCCTTAGATCGGGAGGCCAGTATATCAAATATCGCCGGAGGTGTTAATATCTTATCTCGCCCCGCCCCGTTTTAAAGGGTTGAGGTCAGGCGAAGGCTGTGTTAATAATGCGCCATCGTAAACGCATTCCTTGGAGGTGCGAATTGCACAGGCGCGTGAGTTTTATGATACTGGCGATAGCCGCCGCGGCATGGGTCGCGTTCGCCGGTTGCGGCAAGAAGGCCGAAGAGGCGGAGACGGTCGCGACGGCCGAGACGCCGGCCGAAGTCGAGGGCACCGCGGAGGTCCCGGAGGACTTCGGCGCCGCGTTCGAGGCTAAGGTCGCGGAAGTGGACGAGTACATGAAGGCTCATAACGTCGAGAACACGCCTAAGGAAGAAATCGCCTCTACGCTCGACGGGTTTAAAACGGAGTTCGAGACGTTGGCGGAGAACGCGGCCGCCGACGAGGCGCTGGCCGCGCAGTGTCGCCTCGCCGCGGAGAGTATGGGCCTCTATGCCGACAGTTTGCGCGACGACCCGCTGCTCTCCATCGACGCCGAGGTGAAGTGGAACCAGGTTAAAGAAGGCCTCGCCGGCGGACCTCCCTCCTAGCGCGGTTTTGCCGTAAAATCGGTTCGGCCGTCGCTTTCCGGCGTCTGGCCACGCCGGAAGCCAATGAATGTTATCTTTGACATATTAAGTTAAGCAAGATATTATTAGGCGACCGGGACCGGCGGGAGGAGGGGCGCGGGTGGTTCGGCGGCGCGGGCGGGCCGCCTCCGCCCGCGCGTTTTTTTTACTTGACACCCAACATATTGGGGTGTAAAATCCTTAAGGACACGATATGTAGGATATGGGGTGGAAGAAGGCCCGGAATAGGCGTCGTACGGGGAGGCTCCGGGCGCGGCTGTGGGAGCGCCGGTTCGCGGGGGCGGGGGCGCGCAGAGCAAGGGATATCGTTACGTAATGGCGGTTGGAACTGGAAGGAAAACGGCCCGGGTTAAAGCCCGCCTCCGGGCGCGGGCGTTGCTAAACGAGCAGGGCGTTCGCGGGTCCCAGGCCGAGAAAATTATAATCGAAGCGTTGGACGAACTCGACGACCGGGGCGATTTTTCGGCCGCCGCGTTGGAGGAGGTCGTCGCGGCCAAAGTGGAGGAGGCCCAGGCCGGCTGGGAGCGGAACGTTCCCGCGGAGGGACAAGACGACTGGGAAGAACCTGAGATCGAACTCTCGGCTAACGCCTACGAGGTTCTGACGCGGCGGTATTTACGCCGGGACGCGGAGGGGAACCCGGTCGAGGAACCGCGGGAGATGTTCTGGCGCGTGGCGTGGGCGGTCGCGGAGGCGGAGCGCAAATACAACCCGATGGCGGACCTCGAACCGGTGGCGCGCGAGTTTTTCGGGATCATGGCGCGGCGGGAGTTTATGCCCAACTCGCCGACGCTGATGAACGCGGGCCGGGAGCTGGGCCAGCTCGCGGCCTGTTTCGTTTTGCCGGTCGAAGACTCGATGGACTCCATTTTCGAGGCCATCAAGGATACGGCGTTGATCCACAAAAGCGGTGGCGGGACCGGCTTCTCGTTCTCGCGCCTCCGGCCCAAGAACGACGTCGTCATGTCGACCAAGGGCGTCTCCAGCGGCCCCATTTCCTTTATGCAGGTCTTCGACGCCGCCACGGAGGCGATTAAGCAGGGGGGAACGAGGCGCGGCGCCAATATGGGCATCCTCCGCGTCGACCACCCCGACATCCTGGAGTTCATTACCTGTAAGGCGGAGGAGCACCGTTTCAACAATTTCAACATCTCCGTGGCTCTGACGGAAGAGTTCATGACGGCGCTCGCGGACGAGGAGACCTACGCGCTCCTCAATCCGCGCACCGGCGAGGAGTCCGGCCGCCTCCCCGCGGCCCGCGTATTCTCCCAAATCGTCTCCATGGCCCACGGCAACGGCGAGCCGGGCATTATATTCCTCGACCGCATGAACGCCTCTAACCCTACGCCCCACGTCGGCGAGATCGAGTCGACCAATCCCTGCGGCGAGCAGCCGCTGTTGCCCTACGAGTCGTGCAACCTCGGCTCGGTCAACCTCGGCCTGATGGTCCGGGAGGAGAAGGGCCGGCGCCTCGTCGATTGGGACCGCCTCGCCGGTACCGTCCACACCGCGGTCCGCTTCCTCGACGACGTCATCGACGTCAACCGGTACCCGCTTCCCAAGATAGAGGAAAATACGAAGGCCAATCGTAAAATCGGCCTCGGCGTCATGGGCTTCGCCGACCTGTTGATCGAACTCGGCCTTCCGTACGATTCCGAGGAGGCGGTGGAGCTCGCCTCCCAGGTGATGGAGTTCGTCGACCTCGAGTCGAAACGGGCCTCCCAACAACTTGCCGAGGAACGCGGCGTGTTCCCCAACTTCCGCGGCAGCCTCTACGACCGCCCGGGCGGCGCCCGCCTCCGCAACGCGACGACGACGACCGTCGCCCCCACCGGGACCATCAGCATTATCGCGGGGGCCTCCAGCGGGATCGAACCGATCTTCGCGCTCTGTTTTTACCGCCGCGTCCTCGACGACGACAAGCTGGTGGAGGTCAACCCCCTCTTCGCGGCGGCGGCGGAGCACGCCGGCCTGGCCGGCGAGGAGTTATTCGAGGGCCTGGCCCGCGGCGAGTCGATCCAGGAGCGCGACGACGTCCCGGAGGAGCTCCAGCGCCTCTTCGTCACGGCCCACGACGTCTCGCCGGAGTGGCACCTCCGCATTCAGGCGGCGTTCCAAAAACACACCGACAACGCCGTCTCCAAAACCGTCAATTTCCCCCGCGCCGCGGCGCCCGAAGACGTCGATCGCGCGTACCGGCTCGCGTACGAGCTGGGTTGCAAAGGCGTCACCATCTACCGCGACGGCTCGCGTTCGGTGCAAGTGCTGAACGTCGGCACGGCGACGGAGGAGGAGGAGGAAACCGCCCTCCGGGGCCGCGGCGTGGCGCCGCGGGCGCGCCCGGACGTAACCCACGGCATTACCGAAAAAGTCGCGACCGGGTGCGGGAACCTGTACGTCACGCTCAACTGGGACGAGGAGGGGCTATGCGAGGTCTTCGCCAAAATGGGCAAGTCCGGCGGCTGCATCTCCTCCCACTCGGAGGCCTCCTCCCGCCTTATCTCGCTCGCGCTGCGGGCGGGCGTGACGGTGAGGTCCATAGTGAAGCAACTCCGGAGTATTCGGTGCCCGATGCCGACGTGGCAGAACGGCGAGGCCATATTGAGCTGCCCGGACGCTATCGGCATCGTCATCGAACGCCACATGGCGGCGCGGATGACGCCGCTGTTCGATGCTGCGCCCGCCGAGGAGGAACTGGAGGCGCTCCGGCGCGAGCGGATGTTGAAGGAGCTCGCCAACATCGGGCCCCAGTGTCCGGAGTGTTCCGGCCTGCTCGAGATTGCGGAAGGTTGTTTAACGTGCCGTTCCTGCGGGTTTACGAGGTGCGGCTAGCGGCTAGGCTAGGCCGCACGAGAGGAGGTGAAAGGACCCGCTATGGGCTGCGCGAAGAAAACTACGAAGAAGAAGACGACGAAGAAAGCTCCAGCTAAGAAGAAGAAAAAGAAGTAGCTTTTCTTACGGCCGGCCCGTCCGCCTCGCCCGATACGTCGCGGCGGGGAGGCCGGGGGGTGCTCGGGCGGCCGCGGGCGGCTCGTGCCCGGATTTCCCCGGAAGGGGGTGAGACCATGCCCGTAAGAAAGACGGCAGCGAAGAAGACGACGCGGAAAAAGGCGGCGACGAAGAAGAAGGCTCCGGCCAAGAAGAAGACCACGGCCCGGAAAACCGCTGCTAAGAAGAAGACTACCGCTAGGAAAACCACGGCTCGGAAGAAAGCCCCGGCCAAGAAGAAGACCACGGCCCGGAAAAGGACGACGACGCGTAAGAAGTAACTAGGCCGCAGCGGCAGGTGCCGCGGGGGCCGCCTAGGCGGCCCCTTCCGTATCGAGGGAAGGCGTACGATTTTTTTGCACGGACGCTCTTTTTCTGCTATACTAACGCGTAGTGGCGCTGGTGGAGTCCTGAATTAGGGCTTGGCCGGCGCCTAATAAGTGAGGGCTTCCCGAACCCCTTTGGCCCGGTTTGAGGGGAGAAGGTTGCCTGCAACGTTCGCTTAATTGCGGGTCGACGGCGCGGCCGGCAATGGCCGGCGGCGCGAGAGGAGGTGAGTGCCCGCAATGGCGACCAAGAAGAAGTCGAAGACCAAGAAATCGACGCCTAAGAAGTAGCGCGCGTACTCGCGACCTTTCGAGCCGCCCTCCGGGGCGGCGTTTTTATTATCCCGCCTAACCGGGTTCGCGCGCGGCGGTTTTTTTTGTTATAATGTTCAACCGCTTCGGTACCGTGGCGGCCGGGCCGGCCGGCGCGATCCGTAGGTATTGACCTTATGTTCGACCAGACGCTACAGGAATATCTCGCGACCCGCGTCCTCCTCGCGGACGGCGCGATGGGCACTTATTTGTACGCCCGCGGCGCCGAGCCCGGGCGGTGCCTGGAGGAGCTCAACGTTACGCGCCCCGACGTCGTCGCCGCCGTCCACCGGGAATACCTCGCCGCCGGCGCGCGCCTCCTGGAGACCAACACCTATTCGGCCAACGGCGTCAAGCTCGAGCGGTACGGCCTCGCCGCGCGCGTCGCCGAGTTGAACGAGCGCGCCGCGGCCCTTGCGCGGGAGGCCGTCGGCGAGGCGGAGGCGTTCGTCGGTGGGTCGGTGGGGCCGCTGGGCGCGGCGCTCAAGCCGTTCGGGTATCTTTCGGAGGAGGAGGCCCGGGCGTTTTTCCGCGCTCAGATGGCGGGGCTGCTGGAGGGCGACGTCGACCTCGCCGTCGTCGAGACGATGTCGTCGCTGGCGGAGGCGGAGCTGGCGCTGGCGGTATGGCGGGAGTTGACGGACCGGCCCGCGCTCGTGTCGCTTACGTTCCTTCCGGATGGCACGACGAAGTTCGGCGACGACGTCGCCGTCGCGTTCCAAACGCTGGTGCGCGCGGGCGCCGACGTCGTCGGCTTGAACTGCAACCTCGGCCCCAAAGAGACCTACGACCTCCTTACCGAGCGGATCGCGGCCGAGCCGCCGCCCCCTAACTCGTGGTTCGTTAGCGCGATGCCGAACGCGGGCTATCCGGCCGACGACCGCGGCCGGCCCGTCTACGGCGCCACGCCCGAATATTTCGGCGAGTACGCCCGCCTGTTCGCGCAGGCCGGCGTCCGCGTCGTCGGCGGCTGTTGCGGGACGACGCCGCGCCACGTGGCCGCCATGGCGGAGGCGCTCGCGGAGGAGGCCGCGCCGCCGCCGCGCCTCGCCGTCGCCGCCGCCGGTCCGCCGGCGGAGCGGGCCGTCGTCGTGGAGGCGCCGGTTGAACGCCGGGGATTAGCCGACAAACTCGGCCGCGAGTTCGTCGTGACCGTGGAGGTCGACCCGCCGCGGGGTCCGGATTACGGCCGCGCGTTGGAGGCCGCGGCCCGCCTCCGGGACCTCGGCGTCGACGCCGTCAACGTCGCGGACAATCCGCTGGCGCGCGTCCGGATGTCGTCGGTCGCCCTGGCGCACATTATCCAGGCCGAAGTCGGCCTGGAGCCCATCCTCCACTTCACCTGCCGCGACCGGAACCTCCTCGGCCTGCAATCCGAACTCGTCGGCGCGGCCGCGTTGGGCATCCGCACGCTCCTCGCGTTGACCGGCGACCCCTCCGAGGTCGGCGACTACCCGAAGGCCAAGTCCGTATTCGATCTCGACTCCACCGGCCTGGTGGGCCTGGTCGCGAAGTTGCGGTCGGGAACCGATCTCTCCGGCAAGCCGATCGGCGAGCCGTTCGAGATGACCGTGGGCGTGGCGCTCAACCCCGGCGCGGCCGACCCCGCGCGGGAATCCGAGCGGCTCGGCGAAAAGGTCGAGGCCGGCGCCGACTTCGCGATGACGCAGCCGTTCTACGATCCCGCCGTGTGGCTCAAATTCCTGGAGCGGTACGGCGAGCCGCCGATCCCCGCGATCGTGGGGCTGTTGCCCTTCCGGACCTTCCGCCACGCGCAGTTCCTGCACTACGAGGTCCCCGGCATCGACGTCCCGCCGGAGGCGCTGCAGCGGATGGAGGAGGCCGCCGCCCGCGGCAAGGAGGCGGAGGCCGCGGAGGGCGTGGCCCTCGCGCGCGAAATACTGGCGCGGGTACGGGAGGCGTGCGCCGGCGTGTACGTCGTGCCGCCGTTCGGGAACGTCGACGTCGTGGCGGAGGTGCTGGCCTAAACCGTTAACTACCGCGGGAGGTGCGTATGACGGACGGAAACGAGCTCAACCGCGAGGAGGCGCTGTTCCTTTCAATTATGTACTCGTTCCACGCTGCCGCCATGCAGCAGATGGGCAAGATCGCCAATCCCCTCACCGGGAAGGTCGAACGCGACCTGGCCGGCGCGCGCGGGACCATCGACGTGCTCCTTATGTTCCAGAAGAAGACGGAGGGGAATTTGACGGACCGCGAACGCCGCGTGCTTAGCAACCTGGTTACCGAGCTGCAGCTGAATTACGTCGACGAGAGCGAACGGGCGCCGGAAGCGCCGGCGGCGGCCGAGGCGCCGGCCGCGGCCGAGCCGGAACCGGCGGCCGAGCCCGAAGCGCCGGTCGAGGAAGAGGCCGCGCCGGCCCCCGAAGCTCCTGCGGCGGAGGAGGCGCCGCCGGCGGCCGCCGAGGCGGAGGCCCCCGCGGAGGAGGCGCCGCCGCCAGAGGCCAAGCCGAAGAAAAAGAAAAAGAAGGCGGCGGGCGGTAAGAAAAAGAAAGAGGATTAACGTGCCCGTTTACGACGGCTTGCGCATCCACCAGGTCCGCGACGACCTCTACTTCGCGCGCGGCCTGCGCGACGCCGCCCCTCTCCGGGACCTGCTCGCCCAACTAGATTGCGCGAAGGGCCCCGTACTCCTCAAACCCAATTGGTTCAGCCCCTACCCCGGCCAATTCACCGAGGCGGCGACGCTCGCGCTGTTCTGCGACGCTATTGACGGCGAGAAGATAGTCGTCGAGGGGCACGCCTCGCGCCGCAACGACGGCTCCCGCGAGATAACGCCCGACAACGGCCGCGAGAACTGGGCGTGGATCCGCGAGCAGGAGGCGGCCTACTTCGCCCGCTTCGGCCTCGACGAAGTACTCGCGCGCGACGACGTCACGTACGTCAACGTGACGGAGGAGGTGTGGGAGGGGCGGACGGTCCCGGCGGCGGAAGTAGGGGAGGCGCTGGAGGGGGCAAGCGCCTCGCTCCTCTACCAGGAGTTGTACGAGGCGCTGCCGGCGAAACTTATGGCCTGGCGCGGCCGGCCGCTCCTTAGCCTCGCGCGGGTTAAAATCGCCGACCCAGGCTCGGGCGCGGCGGGCTTCAGCCTCTCGCTCAAGAATATGTTTGGGCTTCTGCCGGAACCGAGCCGCGCGGCCTACCACGACCGCCTACCGGAGGCGATAACGGACGCCTGTCTGTTGTACGGGGCGTATTTCCGTCTCCTCGGCGCGTGCGAGGCGATATTCCACGCCGTCCGCGTCCGGGAGACGGGAGAGCACGAGACCGACTGGGGGGACCGCTACGACGACCTCGAGGGGCTCGGCGTCGTCGTCGCCGGCGCGCGGCCGGCGGAGGCGGACGCCTTCGCCGCGGCGCTCTTCGGCGTGGACGTGAGTTCGCGGCGGTTAATGGTGGAGGCGGCGGCGCGCCTCGGCCCTTGGGACAAGATGGTCGTGCTGGAGGCGGGCAGGTACGGCCTGGAGACGTAGCCGGTCTCGATGCTAGGGATAAAAAAACGCCGGCCCTGCGAGGCCGGTTTTTTCTATCGAGAGAGAAGAGGTCTTACCTTCGGATAATGAGTAACGCGAGGAGCGCGCCGACGATTCCGACGATAGCCCCGGTAACCCAGGGCGAACCCTGGCTCGCTCAAGTGGCGTAGCCCGCCGGTACGAGCGCGAGTTGGTGGAAGAAGTACCCGGCGGCGAAGCCGGCCGCGGCCAAAGCGGCCGCCAGCGAGGCCTTCAACATCTACCGCCACCCCGCCGTTACGAACAACAATCCGATTATGGCGCCGAGGCCGCCCGTGAGCCACGGGCTCGACCCCACCGCTCAAGAGGAGCCGACGCACCGGATCAGGTAACCCCACCCCACGCCGAGCACGCCGCCGGCCACCATCCCCAGCAGGATTTTAACAACCGGCGCCATAAGGTCCTCCGGTCAGGTATTCTTGCGCCGAGAAGGCCGCGGCCGCGCCCTCGCCGACCGCCGTCGCCACTTGCTTCAGCGTCTTGGACCGGCAATCGCCCGCCGCGAAAATCCCCGGAACGTTGGTCGCCATGTCGTTGTCGGTGATTATTAGGCCGGCGTCGTCCAGCGCGACCAGCCCCTCCACCATGTCGGTATTGGCCAGCACGCCCACGTAGAGGAAGACGCAATCGACGGCGAGCTCGCTCGCCTCCTCCGTCTTGACGTTCTGGAGCGCGAGGCCCGTCAGGCCGCTTTCGGCGTCGCCGAGCATCGCCGTCACGACCGTATCCCAGCGGACGTCGATCTTGTCGTTCGCCAGCGCCTGCTCCTGAATAACTGTTTCGGCGCGGAGGCGGTCGCGGCGGTGGAGGAGGTATACCACGCTCGCAAAGTTCGTGAGGTAGACGGCCTCCTTGACGGCGCTGTCGCCGCCGCCGACAACCGCCACCGGCTTATCGCGGTACAGCGGGCCGTCGCAGGTGGCGCACGTCGTCACGCCCATTCCCCAGAATTCCTTTTCGCCGGGGACGCCGAGCCGGCGGGGCTCCGTCCCGGTGGCGACGATCACCGCCCGGGCCAAATAACTCGTCCGTGCGCCTTCGAGCAGGAAGCCGTCGTCGCGGGGCGTTATCTTCGTAATGTCGGCGGTAGCGAAGGGGAGGCCGAAGCGCTCCGCCTGCTTCCGCATCCGGTCCATTAGTTCGGCCCCGGATACCGGTTCCGGGAACCCGGGGTAGTTTTCGACGATGTCGGTGGTGGCGATTTGCCCGCCGGTGAGGGGCTTCGCCTCCAGCAGGATCACGTCGAGGCGGCCGCGCGCGGCGTAGATGCCGGCGGTCAAACCCGCCGGGCCGCCGCCCAATATAACGAGCGCGTGCTCCTCGGGTGCCGCCGTTATTTAACCCCCCGTTTGAGGACCAGTCGCTCGTATTCTTTTTTCATGCACCGGTCCATCACGACTTCGAAGCCCGCCTCCTGCGCCTGGCTGGCGAATTCCTCGTTTATGATCCCGAGTTGGAGCCAGAGGACCTGCGCGCCGACGTGTTGGGCGTCTTCGATTAACCCGCGGAGGTGCTCGGGGCGCCGGAAGACGTCCAATATCCCCACGGGTTCCGGGATATCCTTTACGTAGGGATACGCCACCTCGCCCAGGACCGAGGCGTAACGCGGGTTGACCGGGTGAATACGGAAGCCGTGCCGTTTCAAGAACCGCGCGATGCGGTTCGCGGGGGACTCCTGTTTCGGCGTCAAGCCTACGATGGCCACGCTTTTATGCGCGGAAAGGATTTCCGTTAACCGGTCGTCGGGGGGGTTCGTGAAGTTTTCGAATTTAGCTTCCGCCATGGATCACTGCTCCCACGGGCAATGGTGGTGGCACGGCGCCTCGGACGAGCAAGTCGTCTCGGGCGCCCCGGGGCATGCGGCGGCCTTCGCCGTGGCGACCGCGAAGACCGAAAAGAGCTTCGTCGCGCGGCGCGAACCACACGACGGGCACGGTCCGGGCGCCGTCCCGGGTTCTCGGACCAGGATTTCAAAACGGGCGCCGCAGGCGGCGCATTCGTATTCGTATACGGGCATTACTTTCGGCGGCGTTCCGCCGCCCGGGTTAGGCGCCTCAACCGGTTTTAATATTGCACGCCGCGCCCGCCGAGGGGTCCGGAGAGGAGGAGGTGGCGAAGCGCGATATAAGCTTGCGGCAGTCCTGGGCCCGGCAGGCGGGGCACGTTACGGGTTCTTCTTCCTCCGGGCGACGGAGCCGCTCGAACTCGGCGCCGCACTTCTCGCATCGGAATTCGTAAATCGGCATCGCGGGTAGTCCTCGGCGCTTCACTACAACCCCCGGGCGGCGGCCTAATTCGTCGGCCGTTCCGCCCGGGAGTAGCCCGGAATGCCCGGGGGAGGGAATAGGTTAAGAGCTATTCGGTGCTTTCCCCGCCCGGTTCGCCTTCGCGCAGCTCCCAGAATTTATCTTTCATCTTTCCCCACTTCTCGGGATGGGTCCCCTCCATGTGGCCGGCGTATTCCTCGTCCGTCATGAAGAGCGTCTCGCATTCCTCGCAGATGAGGTCGTCGCCGGGAGCCGGGCAAGCGATTTCTTCCTCTACTGCGGTCTCGGCGGTCTCGACCGTCTCCGCCGTCGGCGCTTCCTCTTTCTTCTTGCACCCGTAAAACGCGAACGTCAGGGCGCCCAAGCATACGACTACGGTAATTAGGTATAAACGCTGCACGGTGTACCTCCTCCGATTTTAAATATCCGATATTTTATCATAAAAGACAACTTTTTGCAACTATGCCTCCCATAATCGCAGGACCTCCGCCCGCAGCGCCTCCGGGCCGGCGGCGGCGTCCCGCCGGGCCGCCCGCCGCTCGCGCTTGAACCACGTCCGCTGCCGTTTGGCCAGCCGCAGCGTATCGCGCACCAGTCGGGCGAAGGCCTCCTCCTCCGTCCACTTGCCCTGAAGGTATTGAACCAGGTGGCGGTATCCGACGGCCGTCAGCGGCGGCGCCGTCGGGCGCTCGACCTGCCCCAGAAGCTTGCGGGTTTCGGCGAGCAGGCCGGCCTCCCGCATCCGGCGCGTCCGTCGCTCCACGCGTTCGGCCAGCCACGCGCGCGGGGCATCGAGCGAAACGACGACAATTTTGTCTACGGCGAAAGGTTCCGCGCCGCGCCGGTGCACCTCCGATAGCGGGAGGCCGGTAATTTCGTAAACCTCCAGCGCGCGGATTATCCGGTGGGCGTCGGCGGGCGCGATTTTCGCCGCCGCCTGCGGGTCGACGGCCTGCAACGAGGCGTGCAGGTCCTCCCCGGCCGCGCGGCGGGCAAGCAACGCTTGGCGGACGGCGTCGTCGGCGGGGGGAGCGTCGCTCAGGCCGTCGAGCAGGGCGCGGAAGTACAGGCCCGTTCCGCCCACGACGACGGGAAGGCGGCCCCGCTGCCAGAGCGCCTCGCACGCCTGGCGGCCCTCCTGCTGGTAGCGGCCCGCGCTGTAGGGGACGCCCGGGTCGACGATGTCGACGCCGAAGAAGTCGAACCCGCGCCTCGCCTCGCCGGTTAACTTCGCCGTACCGATGTCGGCGCCGCGGTATACCTTCGCCGAATCGCAGGCGAGGAGAGAGACGCGTTCCGGGCCGCCGAGGGCTTCGGCGACGTCGAGCGCCAGTTGGCCCTTTCCGGTGGCCGTCAGCCCCACGATGGCAAGCAGCTCGCACCTCATCGCGTAAATGTACTATGTACGCCCCGGGATTTCAACCGGCCCGGTATTTAATTTGACATCGCCGCGCGCGGTTATTATACTGCGGCCAGTGCTCCTCCGTCGCATAGTCAACGCCACCGGCGTCGTTTTGCACACCGGCGCGGGCCGGGCGCCGTTCGGGCCGGCCGTAGTCGACCGCCTCCGCGAGCTGCTGGAGGGATATACCAACCTGGAGGTCGATCTAGACTCCGGCGAGCGCGGCCAGCGGAACGCGCTGATCGCCGGGCCGTTGCGGGAGCTTACCGGCGCGGAGGAGGCGCTCGTCGTGAATAACAACGCCGGCGCGGTGCTACTCGCCTTGCGGGCGCTGGGAGAGGGTCGCCCCGCCGCGGCGAGCCGCGGTCAGCTTGTCGAGATCGGCGGCGCCTTCCGCTTGCCGAACGTGATGGCCGCCGGCGGCGTCGAGTTGCGCCCGGTCGGGACCGTCAACGTAACGCGCCTCGCCGATTTTCGCCGGGCCCTCGACGACGGCGCCTCGCTGATCGTACTGGCCCACCGGAGTAACTTCTACTTCCGCGGCCGGTACGAGGAGCCGCGGCCGGAGGAGGTCGTGGAACTCGCCGCCTCCTACGGCCGGCCGGTGCTGTACGACCTCGGCAGCGGCCTGCTCCGCACCTCCTTGTATCCCGATTTGGTTTCGGCCGAAGAACCGTCCGTCGAGAACCTGCTGGACGCGGGCGTCGACGTCGTGTGCTTTTCGGGCGACAAGCTGCTGGGCGGGCCCCAGGCGGGGATCGTCGTCGGGAAGGCGGCGGCGGTGGGGAAAATGCGCGGCGACAGCCTCTACCGCGCGCTCCGCGTCGGCAAGGAGACGTACGCGCTGTTGGCGGCGGTGCTGGAGTGCTACCTCGGCGAGGAGGAGGCGCTGGCGGCGGTCCCGGTGTACCGTCTACTCAAACGCTCGGAGGCGGAGCTCGACGCGCTGGCCGGCGAGGTGGCTACCTATTTTACGGGCGCTGGCGTTGCCGGCCTGGAGGTCGCGACGGAGCGGGCCACCTCCTACGTCGGCGGCGGGACGCTGCCCTACGTACAGCTGCCCACGGCGGCGGTGGCGTTGCGGCACGCGCGCCTCTCGCCGCACGCGCTAAGCGCGGCGCTGCGACGCCTTACGCCGCCGGTTCTCGCGCGGGCGACGGGGGAGGCGGTGTTGGTGGACGTGCGGAGCGTATTGGAAGAGGACCTCCCGGCGCTGCGGCAGGCCGCGGCGGCGCTAGCGGCGGAGGTGGGTGCGGGCGATTGACCTTGACTCCGGCCGCCGGCGCCGCTATTATCTGAAATATAAGGGGGGGCGAGGCGACCGAAGTGCTTGCGAACGCTAGAGATATGACGAGAATATTAGGAAAATCGGCCCGGGTGGCGCTCGCGGCCGCGGCGGCGGCGACGACGGCCCTTGCCGCGGGCGGGCGGACGACGGCGACCTTTTTGACGTTGGGCGTCGGCGGCCGGGCCGCGGCGATGGGCGAGGCCTATACCGGCCTGGCGGAGGGCGTTAACGCGTGGGCGTACAATCCGGGGGGCGTGGCCTCCCTGGAGGCGCCGGAAGTCACGGCCACCCACGCGGAGTGGTTGTTGGATACGCGGTACGAGTATGTGGCGTTAGCCTATCCGACGTCGTGGGGGACTTTCGGCCTCGACGCCCGGGCCCTCACGATGGGTAGCCTGGAGCTGCGGACGTCGCCGACGACGCCGCCTCCCGAGCCGGAGGGGACCTTCGGCGCGAACGCGTTCGCCGTCGACCTCGGCTACGCGTACCCCGTGTTCGATACGCTGGGCGCCGGAGTCAACGCCAAATTCCTCCGCCAAAAAATCTACGACACGGCGGCGACGGGGTTCGCCGGCGACGCCGGCCTGTATTGGGCGCCGTGGCCGTCGTTCAGCGCGGGGTTGGCCGCGCGGAACCTCGGCCCCGAGATTACGTTCGTGGAGGAGGCGAGCCCCCTCCCCATGACCGGCGAGTTGGGTTTGGCCTACCGTCTGTGGGACCGGCAGCTCGTCCTGGCCGCCGCTGGCGAACAGCCGTTCGACGGCGACCCGCTCTACAAGGGAGGGGTCGAGTACAACCCGTTCCGGTTCCTCTCCGGCCGGGTCGGGTACATCTACGGCCTCGATACGGGCGGTAATACGGGCATTACCGGCGGCGTGGGCGTGAACGTCGGCGGCTTCTCCTTCGACCTCGCCGTCGCGCCGTACGGCGACCTGGGCATGACCTACCGCGCCGGGTTCACGTACGTTCTGGGCCGCGAGCGGCGGCGGATTACGGCCGAAGTCGCGGCCGAGATGCGGGAGGAGTTCGAGCGGCAGAAAAAACAGATGATCGCCGCCCTCTCCGCGAAGGCCGAGCGCTACTACGAGGCCGGCAACTTCCAGGAGGCGGTCGAGACGTGGGACCTGATCCTGGTTTGGGACCCCGAGAACGCGGAGGCCGCGCGCCGGCACGAGGAGGCGCAAGAGCGCTCGAACGAGCAACTTGTCGCGGAACATACCGGCCGGGCGGAGGCGTTCGAGGCGGAGGGTAAATACAGCGAGGCCGCGCTCGAGTATTCGCTGGCCCTCGGCGTGGACCCGACGCACACCGGCGCGTTGGCCGGGCTTTCCCGGGCGGAGGAAGGTTTGGCCCGCGAGGAGGCTCGCCAGCGCGAAGAAATAGCCAAGCTACTCGAACAGGCGCGCGCCGCCTACAGCCGCGGCGAGTACTTAAACGCCGTGACGAAGTGGGAGGCGGTACTGGAGCTCGAGCCGGCCAGCGCCGAGGCGGCGGCCAACCTCGAGGACGCGCGGGCACGGCTGGAGGCGATGGCGGATAAATACCGGACGAGCGCGCGGCGCTACGAGACCGCCGGCAATTGGGGGTCCGCGCTGGCCTCCTGGAACCGCGTGCTTCGCCTGGCGCCGGGAGATGAGGAGGCCGCCGCCGGCCGCCGGAAAGCGCTGGCCGCGGTGAGCCGGGAGGCGGAGGCGCTGGTGACCTCCGGCGTCGCGCTGTACGAGCGTGGCGACTTGGACGGCGCCGAGAAGAAGTTCGCCGCCGCGCTCGACCTCCAACCAGACCACACTCGCGCGAACGCGTATTTGGGGAAGATCAAAGAGCGCCGCGCCGCCCAACGCAAAGCTATGGATTATACGAAAGTTTACCTCAACGGCATCCAGGCGTATACCAACCACCAGTACCGCGCCGCCATCGCGTACTGGGAACAGATCCCCTCCGCCGACCCGCTCTATTCCAAGGCGCGTACCAATATCCGCCGTGCGAAGGCGGTCCTCAAAGATCTCGAAAGTAAGTAGCGGCGCCGCCGGCCGCGCGTTAATGCCCCTCCGATTCAAAATCGCGCTCTTCGTCGTC
>CP070633.1:1609467-1611805 GCA_020356085.1 Candidatus Coatesiibacteriota bacterium
CCGGCGCCGCAAGTCCTTTTTTTTCTTAAAAAAGTTGACGAGGGCCTAAGGTGGTATTATAATGTTAAATGGACGGGGGCGGCCCGCCGGGAGCCCCCTCACCGAGGAGAGAGGTTATGGTACGAGCGTTGGCCTCGATCGCGATTACGGCGGCGTTGGCGGCCGTCGTCGGCGCCTCTCCCCCGCCGGAGTGGCTCCACTACGACAACGGCACGGCCTACCAGCCTATCTACCGCCAGAACAAGGACGACGGCTGGGCGGTGAAGTTCGAGCCGGACGAGCCGGGGTACATCCAGCGGATCCGGCTGTACGTCGGCAACCCGCCGGGCCACACCAGCTGGGACGGCTTCCAGCTCGAGATCTGGGACTGGTACGACTCCTCGATCCCGGAGGCGCCCGGCAAGCGCGTGTGGGGGCCGCAGGCGTTCACGTACAACCTCACCAACCCCCACGGGTGGGTTACGTACACGAACGTCGACTACGAGTGGGAGAGCACGAAGCCGTTCCTCATCCTGGCGAAGCAGCGCGACGGCTACCCCAACTGCGACTCGATCTATTGCGACTCGGCGCGGACGACGCCGAACCCGAATTGGAGCTACTTCATCTACAAGTGGTATCCGTTCGAGGTATTAAACGGCGACTTCCTGTTGCGCGTCTACTATGGGCCCTCCCATCCGGCGGTGGCGCCGACGAGTTTAGGCCGAATTCGCGCGCTATATCGTTAAAATATGGTATAATTAAGTATGTGATTAAGTATGGGGGCGATCGGTTTCGACGGGGGTGGACGGTAACCAGGCGGCACGTCGCGGCTTCCCGTCGCCGCGTTAGAAAGGCGGGGAAAAATAAACGCGGATAACTACGCGTACGCTTGCTAACTAGTTAGCAAGTCGGCCGCCGGCGGAGCCTTCCCGCGGCGCCCCGGCCGGCCGTCGGAATAGCGGGATAAGCCGAGGTGGGGGCCCCCTCCGCCGAGGACGAAAATCCTAACGGGGGCTGGCGTAAGGCCGACCCGCCCGCGGGCCAAGTCTTGCGCGAGATCAATACGCGGGACAAGCGTGTAGAGGCCTGGCAGCCGCACTTCCGGACGCGGGTTCGATTCCCGCCGCCTCCAATACCAAAAAAGAAGCCGGCTCCCCCGAGGGGAGCCGGCTTTTTTATTTTTGTCCGCCGTCTACACGCCCGCGGTTAGCGGCGTTCCCGGACCAGGCGTAAGATCTCCTCCTCCTCCGGGAAGCGACCCGCCTCGGCTTTCGAGAATACGACGTCGCCGCCTACTTCCACGTCGAAGACGCCGTCGCGGCCCTCCACGAGCTTCGGCTTCACGCCGAACTCCTTCTCGAGGGCGGCCGCCAGGCCGGCGGCGCGGGAGGCGTAGCCTCATTCGAGGCAATACGTTATCTCGATATCCAGAGCGGCCTCCGCCGGCGCGGCGACGTGCGCTGGACACGCCTCGTCGGCCTCGGCCGGTCTCGCCATCTCATCTCCGGCCGTGGCGAGCATGTAGAATCCGACGCCGATTAACAACACGCCCGCGACTACGCGGACGACGGGGCCGATCTTCTGCGCCGCCTCCCTCAACTTCCCCAGGCCCAGCGCCAATCCCACCAATACCGCGGCGAGCGGCAAGCTGTATCCCAACGCGAATACGGCCAGTACCGTCGCGCTCCAGGCGACGCTGCCGTGCAACGTCGCGTAACCCATTACCACCAACAGCAAGGGGTTGCAGCAAACTGCGCACACCACCGCGGCGCCGCCCACCGCCAGGCCGTACAGCATGGGCTCCAGGAGGCCGCCGCGGCGCGGCGCCTCTCGCAGGCTGAAACTCGGCAGCCGGAAAGGGGCCAGGCCCAGGCAGACCAGGCCGATAAATACCATGAGCAAGCCGGCGATCAGTCGCCAGTAGGGGCCGACGTAGGCGCTCACGACGTTGCCGATTAAACCTATGACCACGCCGAGCGCCGCGACGACCAGAACGGTCCCCACGATGAAGGATACGCCGGCGAGGACGATCCCGCGCCGGCCGCGCGTTTCGCTCAACGACCCGGCATACGCCACTATGGCCGCGACGAAGGCCAGGTTGCACGGCGTACTCAACGAGCCCACCACGCCGACCACCAACACCGCCGCCAGCGTGGCCGGCCCGAGCGCGGGCGATTCCAGAATCTGGAGGACCCACGCCGGCACTACGGACCCGCCCCGCTATCCCCGCACGCCGCGGGATCGTCGCAACAACCGGGAGGGACCGCCGCTCCGCCGGCCCCCGCCGCGGCGGAATCGTGGGCCCGCCACAGCGAGTAGCCGCCCACTCCCGCCGCCGCCGCCATCACCGCCACGAAAA
>CP070633.1:1611905-1617251 GCA_020356085.1 Candidatus Coatesiibacteriota bacterium
GCGATGGTGAAGCAGTCGTGGACCTCGAACAGGTCGACGTCTTTTACCGTTACGCCGGCCATCTGGCACGCTTGCTCCGCGGCCTTGGCCGTCGAGGCGAGCCACGTTATGTCCTCGCGCTGTGCGAGCTGGATGGTGTCGGTGGCGTGGCCGAAGCCGGCGATCTTTATCGGTTGCGTTTTGGACAGCTTCTTCGCCTTCTCGAGCGGGCATAGGATCGCGGCCGCGGCGCCGTCCGTTATAGGCGAGCAGTCGAGGATGTGCAGCGGGTCGGCGATCATGATGGAGTCCAGGACCTGCTTGACGCGAATATGGAACGGGTACTGCGCCATGGGATTGAGGGCGCCGTTGTCGTGGTTCTTGACGGCCACCTGCGCGAGCATCTCCGGCGTCGTGCCGTAGCGGTCCATGTGGGCGCGGGCGATCATGGCGTAGAGGCCCGGGAACGTCGAGCCGTGGTAGCACTCGTACTCGGCGTCGGCGGCGCTCCCCAGCGCGTACGTGGCGTCGCCGCCGCCCACGTCCGTCATCTTCTCCACGCCTCCCGCCAGGACTATTTCGCTGTGGCCGCTCGCGACCTCCAGCGCGGCGATTTTCACGGCCGCGCCGCCGGAGGCGCAGGCGGCCTCGACGCGCGTCGCCGGCACGGGCCGCTGGCCCAAATAGTCCGACAGGAGCGAGCCGACGTGCTCCTGACCCGCGAAGAGGCCGGAGGACATGCAGCCCACGTACATCCCGTCGACATGGTCGACGCCGGCGTCGTCCATGGCCGCGAGCGCCGCCTCCACGAAAACGTCGCGCAGCGACTGCCCCCACAGCTCGCCCCACTTCGGGTTGGCGCCGACGCCGATTATGGCAACGTCCCTCATCGCTTACGCTCCTTTAACGTTCATTATTATCTTGCCGCGGAACTTCGCGTACTCGCCGTATTGTAAATAGAAGCGCTCGCCCTCCAGCAGCTCGCGCGTCTGCGGCGCGAGGCCCTGCACCTCCGCGATACGGTCCGTGCAGCGGAAGACGAAGCCGTCCGAGCCGGCGCCCGAACCGTACGAGACGTGCAGAATGCGATCGCCGGGTTTCGCGACGTCGAGGATGGCCGTCAAGCCCATCGGCGAGGAGCCGGAATACGTATTGCCCAGGAGCGGGCAGAGCAGCCCCTGCTCCCACTGATGCGGGTTGAAGCCGAGCTTCTTGGCGACGGTGGCCGGGAACTTGCCGTTCGGCTGGTGGAAGACGCAGAACGCGAAGTCCTCCGGCTTAAGGCCGGCCCGCTCCATAATCGCCCTGGCGCAACCCAGCACGTGTTTGAAGTAGGCGGGCTCGCCGGTGAAGCGGCCGGCGTGCTGCGGGTAGTACTGGTGCTCGCGGCGCCAGAAATCCGCAGTATCGCTCATATAAGAGTACGTGTGCTCGCACTCGGCCACCAGGTTGTCCGCGCCCATGAGGAAGGCCGCGGCTCCCGCGGAGGCGGTGTACTCCAGCGCGTCGCCGGGCGCGCCCTGCGAGGTGTCCGCGCCGATGCCGAGCGCGTACTTCACCTCGCCGGCGTCGACGAGGCGCATCGCGACGGTCATGGCCTCCGTCCCGGCCTTGCACGCGAACTCGAAGTCGGCGCAACGGCAGTCGGGCGTCGCCCCCACCACCTCCGCCACCGCCGTCCCGGAGGGCTTGACGGCGTACGGGTGCGATTCGGAGCCGACGTAGCAGGCGCCTATTTCGCGGGCGTCGATGCCCGCGCGCAGGAGCGCCCGCCGCGTCGCCGTCACCGAGAGCGTGATGGTGTCGGTGTCCGGCGCCGGGACCGACTTCTCCTGGACGTTGAGACCTCTCTTATACGCTTGGGCGTCGGCGCCCCACACCTTCGCAATTTCCTCGACCTTGATGCGGTAGCGCGGCAGGTGGGAGCCCCAGCCTACGATTCCGGCCATAGCGGCCAACCTCCTGAAAGCGGATAAAAATACCCACCCTCGTGAAATGGGGCGGGTAACCTCAACACGCGACGGCCTCGGGCAGGCGTAACGAAGAACGGGATAGAGGTAGGCGATACCAAACCGGTCGGCCCTTGCCCTCGCGCTATATTCTGTTAACTTCGCGAATTTGACTTCGCTAAAAAATTCACGAGGACCGAAAATCTATAATAACTACGCAGCTTTGTCAAGTGTTATTTACGCGGGCCGCCGTGGCCGTGTACTTCCTGCAGGCTCTGCACGCCCGGAACGCTCTCCCGGAGGACCCGCGCCGCCTCCACGGTCGCCCGCGCCGCCGACAGCGTCGTCACCACCAGAATCCCCCGCACCCGCGCCGCCCGCCGCACCGTCACGTCGTCGTAGAACGACTCCCGGCCCGCCGGCGTATTAATAATGAAATCGATCTCGCCGCTCATCACCTTGTCCGCGATGTTCGGGCGGCCCTCGTTGACCTTGTAGACGGGCTCGACCTCCAGGCCCTCCCGCGCCAGCCGCGCCGCCGTCCCGCGCGTCGCGACGAGCTTGAAGCCCAACTCGGCCAGGTCGCGGGCGATGGGGATGACCGTCTCCTTGTCGTTGTCGTTCACCGAGACGAAGGCCGTACCCCGGAGCGGGACGTGGTAGCCGGAGGCGAGCTGGGCCTTACCGAACGCCAGGCCAAAGGTCGGCCCCCCGGCCATCACCTCCCCCGTTGACTTCATCTCCGGCCCCAGTACCGTGTCCACGCCGGGGAAGCGGTCGAAGGGGAAGACGCACTCTTTGACGAAATGGCCCGGTGCCTCCCCCTCGCCGCGCAGGCCCTGCTCGGCGAGCGACTGTCCCGCGATCACGCGCGCCGCGACCTTGGCCAGCGGCACGCCGGTGGCCTTCGAGACGAACGGCACGGTCCGCGAGGCCCGTGGGTTGACCTCCAATACGTAGACGACGTCGTCTTTGATCGCGAACTGGATATTGATCAGGCCGCGGACGTCGAGCGCGAGCGCGAGGCGCCGCGTGTAGTTGCGGAGGGTGTCGAGGTGTTCCGCCTTGATGAGGTAGGGCGGGATGACGGCGGCCGAGTCGCCGGAGTGGATGCCGGCTTCCTCGATGTGCTGCATGATGGCGCCGATGTATACTTCCTCGCCGTCGGCGACGGCGTCCACGTCGGCCTCGAAGGCGTCCTCCAGGAAGCGGTCGACCAACGTCGGCTTGGCGGGAGTGACCTCCGCCGCCTCCGCCATGTACTTCTCGAGGTCGCGCTCGTCGTAACAGATGGCCATCGCCCGGCCGCCCAGCACGTAGGAGGGCCGCACCAAAACCGGATACCCGACGCCGCGCGCGGCCTCCCGCGCCTCCGCCACGGACCGCGCCGTGCCGTATTCGGGCCGCGGGATGTCCAGCTCGCCCAGCAGCGCGCCGAAGCGTTCGCGGTCCTCCGCCAGGTCAATGGCGTCAGGGGAGGTCCCCAGGATGGGCACGCCCGCCTCGTGCAGCGGCCCCGCGAGAGAGAGCGGCGTCTGGCCGCCGAACTGGACGACGACGCCCCGCGGCCGCTCGTTGGCCACGACGGCCAGGACCTCTTCCAAATGCAGCGGCTCGAAGTACAGGCGGTCGGAGGTATCGTAATCGGTGGACACGGTCTCCGGGTTGTTGTTGACCATTACGACCTCGAACCCCAACTCGCGGAAGGCGGAGGCGGCGTGGACGCAGCAGTAGTCGAACTCGATCCCCTGGCCGATCCGGTTCGGCCCCGCGCCCAAAATAACGATCGCCCGCTCGCCGCCGCCGACGGCCTCGTTCTCCTCCTCGTACGTCGAATAGTAATAAGGAGTGTAGGCCTCGAACTCGGCGGCGCAGGTGTCGACCGCTTTGAAGACGGGGGCCAGGCCCGCGCGCTCGCGCCGCGACCGGGCCGCCGCCTCCCCGACCTCCCACAGCCGCGCCAGCTGCGCGTCGCCGAAGCCGGCCCGTTTGGCGCGGCGCAACAACTCCTCCGGAACCGTCGCCGCCTCGAACGCCCGCAGCTGCCCCTCCAACGCTACGATATCGTTAATCTGATGGAGGAACCAGGGGTCGATCTGCGTCTCCCGGGCGACGTCCGCCACGCTCCACCCGCTTTGCAATGCGAAGCGGACGTAGCCGAGGCGATCCGGGTTCGGGTGGCGGAGGCGATCGCGCAGGAGGTCGCCGTCCGGGAGGCTCCCCTCGCCGTTCGGGTCGAAGGGCTCGCGCTCCAGCGAGCGGAGCGCTTTCTGGAGCGCCTCCGGGAACGTGCGCCCCAGCGCCATCGTCTCGCCGACCGACTTCATGGAGGTCGTCAAGAGGTCGGAGGCGCCGGGGAACTTTTCGAAATTCCACCGCGGGAACTTAACGACGACGTAGTCCACCGTGGGCTCGAAACACGCCGGCGTCTCGCGGGTAATGTCGTTGGGGATCTCGTCGAGGTTCAGGCCCACGGCGAGCTGGGCGGCGATTTTGGCTATGGGGAAGCCGGTAGCCTTGGAGGCCAACGCGGAGGAGCGGCTGACGCGAGGGTTGATCTCGATGACGACGACGCGGCCGTCGTCGGGGTGGACCGCGAACTGGACGTTGGACCCGCCGGTCTCGACGCCGACGCGACGGATCACGCGCTGCGCCAGGTCGCGCAGGTGCTGGTACTCCGCGTCGGTGAGCGTCTGCGCCGGCGCCACCGTAATCGAGTCGCCGGTGTGCACGCCCATCGCGTCCACGTTCTCGATGGAGCAAATCACGACGACGTTGTCTAGGCCGTCGCGCATGACCTCCAGCTCGAACTCCTTCCACCCCAGCACCGACTCCTCCACCAGCACCTCGCCGATGGGCGAGACCTCCAGGCCGCGGATAACGGCGGCCTCGAACTCGACGGCATTGTAGGCCACGGCCCCTCCCTCGCCGCCGAGCGTGAACGAAGGACGGATGACCACCGGGAAGCCGAGCTCGGCCGCGACCTCCTGCGCGGCGTCGAGCGTCCCCACGGCGCGGGCCCGCGGAACCGGCACCCCCTCCGCCACCATGGCGGCGCGGAACAAGCGGCGGTCCTCCGCGGTGCGGATGGCGCGCAGGCTGGCGCCGATAAGGCGGACGCCGTTCTCGCGCAGGAGGCCGGCCTCCGCCAGCTGGACCGCGAGGTTGAGCGCGGTCTGGCCGCCCACGGTAGGCAGGAGCGCGTCCGGCTTCTCGCGTTCGATTACTTTGCCGACGGCGCTCAGCGTCAACGGCTCGACGTAGGTCGCGGCGGCGAACTCCGGGTCCGTCATAATCGTCGCCGGGTTGGAGTTCACCAGCACGACGCGGTAGCCCTCCGCGGCCAGCGCCTTGCACGCCTGCGTCCCGGAGTAATCGAACTCGCACGCCTGGCCGATGACGATCGGCCCGGCGCCGA
>CP070633.1:1617351-1628625 GCA_020356085.1 Candidatus Coatesiibacteriota bacterium
ACGACGATTTGCACCGGCGCCACCCGCGGCGGCAGCTTCAGGCCGGCGTCGTCGCCGTGGGCCATGATGAGCGCGCCGATAAGTCGCGTGGTAACGCCCCACGACGTTTGCCACACGTGATGAAGTTGGTTATCCTCCTCCAGGTACGTGATGTCGAAGACCTTCGCGAAGTGTTGGCCCAGGTTGTGGGTAGTCCCGGCTTGGAGGGCGCGGCCGTCCGGCATCATCGCCTCCACCGTATAAGTTTGGACCGCGCCGGGGAAGCGCTCGCGGTCCGTCTTGACGCCCTTGTGCACCGGCAGCGCGAGGACCTCGTGCATAAACTCCTCATACAGCGTCAGGATCCGTAGCGCCTCTTCCTCTGCCTCTTCGGGCCTCCGGTGGGCGGTGTGGCCCTCTTGCCACAGGAACTCCGTCGTCCGCAGGAAGAGCCGCGTAACCTTCTCCCACCGGACGATATTGGCCCATTGGTTGATAAGGACCGGTAGGTCGCGCCACGAACGGATCCACTTGGCGTACATCTGGCAGATGATCGCCTCCGACGTCGGCCGCAGGGCGAGGCGCTCCTCCAGCTGCTCGTTCCCGCCCTGCGTCACCCAGGCGACTTGCGGCGTAAAACCCTCCGTGTGTTCGGCCTCCTTGGCCAGGAAGGACTCCGGGATGAGGAGGGGGAAGTAGGCGTTCTCGTGGCCGGTGGCTTTAATCTCGTCGTCGAGCGCCCGCTGCAGCAGCTCCCACAGCGCGAAGCCGTACGGCCGGATGACCATGCAGCCGCGGACGGGCGCGTAGTCGGCGAGTTCGGCTTTCCGCACGACGTCGAGGTACCACTGCGAGAAGTCGACGTCGCGGCGGCATATTTCCTTTACGAATTCCTTTTCGTCAGGTTGGGCCATAAGGGACTCCCGGGTTACCGGTTGGAGAGGTTGGCCGATTTATACCATAAGGAGGGAGGGTTTGTCTATGCGGCCGGTGCGGCGTCGGCCGCCGGTCGGCCCGCCGCCCCCTCCGCGGCGGCCGGGGCGGGGGAGAGGGCCGAGGCGTTTCGTTCCGCGGCCAGCAGGACGGAGGCGCGGTGGATGACGGCCGCGGCGGCGCAGGCGACGAAGAAGGAGTGCCCGCCCCGCAAAATGGTCTCGAAAGAACCCGCGACGATGACGGCGACGTACCACGCCTCATAGACCTGATTTAACAGCAGGTATTCCTTTAGCCCCGCGGCTCGGCAGCGGCGCTCGTTGGCGCGGAAAATTAAGAACGTCACCACGATAAGGCTTGCGAAAACGGCGAAGCCCACCACGCCGTTTCCGACCAATACCTCCAGCAAACCGCTGTGGACCGCCCGGACTCCGGCTACCGGGCCGCGCGCCGCCCCCGCGTATTCCTCCTGGTAAATAACGCTGAAGGTGCGGGGGCCGACGCCGATGAGGGGAGAGGTTTTGAACGTATCCCACGCCGAGCGGTATACGAAACCGCGCGCGCCCCCCAGCACCTTCTCGGTTTCGCCCGCGAACAGCGCGCCGAACCACTCCTCCTGCCGCGCTTTATACTGGCCCGGGACCGCCACGAATACGCCGACCAGGATTAGCGCCGCGACTAAATACGGAATCAGGTTTTTTCGCCGCTTGATAAGCTGGTACGCGAACGTGACGATGACGGTCAGCAGCCCGCCGCGCGAACCCGTGAAAACGATGGTCGTCAGGCACAGCCCCAGCCCCGCCAGGAACAGGAACCGCTTCTTAAACTCCGGTTCGGCCAACACCAGGACGAGGAGCATCGCGGCGGCGTGGTTCGCGACGACCGCCAGGCCGTTGGCGTTTCCCATCGCGCCCGCCGCCCGGATTACCCCCCGCAGCGCGACGGAACCCAGGCCGGAGAGGCACGACGCCAGCAGCGCCAAAATTGTAAACCACATGAACCGCGAGAGCCACTTCGCCTCCGCGAACAGGTTCACGAAGATGATATACAGGATGACGTTTTGCACCATCTGGAAGACGGTGACGCCCACGCTTCGCCACTGCAGCGCCGCAAAAGCCGAAATCAGCGTCGAGAGCAGCAGGCCGTAGAGTAAGAGGAGCTGGTTCCGGTGGCCGAACACCGGCCGGATTTTCTTGGTTACGACCAGCGCTACGAACGCGACGAGCGTGAATAGGCCGATGCTTTTGGTGATCGTGACGCCGAGGTTTTTTACCAGGTATTCGACCCGCAGGCCGCGGGCGAACGCGCGGTAGACCTTCAGCGCGATGACGCCGACGTGCGGCTTCAACATGATGGTGAAAAAGACGCCGACCAGGATCGCGAGTTGGAGTAGGCCGTACGGGCTCCCCCGTCGGAACAGGAAATAGAACGCCACGGCCGCCAATACTATCGCCACCGCCGTCAACGTCCGCCGCCGGTCGGTGCCCCAAGCTAAATCGACCACGCGCCGCCGCGCCGTCCGCAACGGCCCCTCCTCGCCCGGCGCCCGCCGGAATATACTTATGCGCGTTGCCATTTCCTCGTCAACCGCGTTACCCTATAAATAAAGCCCGCCCGGGAACGCCTTCAGGGGCGCCCCGGCGCCGCGGGTTATGTTAAAATAGTACCAGATTATGGCGAGATGTAAAGCCTTTTTGTCAATTACGATGGGCCTTTGGGCCGCCGGGGCCGCGTGTGGGCAGTGGGAGGCGCCCGAGCCGCCGCCCGGCACGCTCGTCGTCGCCAAGCTCAAGTACGGCGGCGGCGGCGACTGGTACGTCAACCCGACGAGCCTGGCCAACCTCCACGCCGCGCTGCGGGAGGCCGGCCTGCCGGCGGCCCGACTCCGCGACGACGTCGTCGCCGACGTCGCCTCCGCCGACGACCTCTTCCGCTATCCGATCCTCCACATGAGCGGCCACGGCAACGTCCGCTTTTCGGAGGAAGAGTTGGCGCGCCTGCGCCGTTACCTGGAGCGCGGCGGATTCCTGCACGTCGACGATAACTACGGCCTGGACGAGGCCTGGCGCCGCGAGTGCGGCCGCCTCTTCCCGGACCGGCCGCTCGTCGAGCTCCCCGCCGACCACGAGCTCTACCATATATACTACGACTTCCCGGCGGGGCTCCCCAAGATCCACGAGCACCACGGCGGCCCGGCGCGCGGCTACGGCGTCTTTTACGAGGGCCGGATGGTTATCTTCTACTCCTACAACACCGACCTCGGCGACGGCTGGGAGGACGCCGACGTGCACAACGACCCGCCGGCCAAGCGCGAGGCCGCGCTCCAGATGGGTGTCAATATCGTATTATACGCGTTGACGCATTAAACGTAAAAGCCGCCTCGCGCGAAGCGGCGTTTCATTATCTGCTCAATCCCCGTCCTACCGAAATAACGCTTTGGCCTTCCCCCCTCGAACCCCCGTCCACGCCTGCGATATGCCAAACGCGCAAGGCGAAATTCGGCCGATTAAACCGTAACGCCTCCGCGGGTGTCGTTACTAAAGTTACGAACCGGAAGCGGTTTGTGTTATAATAGATGGCATGACGTTGGGGCCGCGGCCCTCGCCGCAAAGCAAGAAAGGATAAGGAGGTCGCCTTTATGCCGCGTTAGTTTCGCCCGGAGCCGGGTTTATGGCGGCGGACGATTCTACATTGGCACAGGCGATTCGCAGCGGCGACGAGGCGGCCGCGACGTCTTTTTACGAGAAGTACTGCGGTAAGATCTACCGCATGATGTACTTCTCCGCGCGCGGCGAGGCGGAGGCCGAGGAACTGACCCAGGCCACCTTCCTCGCCTTTTTCGAGTCTTTGCCGCGCTTCCGGGGGGAATCCCGCCTCTCCACTTGGCTGTACGCTATAGCCAAGAACATTCTCCGCAATTACTATTCCCGCAACAAGCGTCGCCGCGAGGTCTCCCTCGACGACACCGGCGTCGCCGGCGAGATGCGCGCCTACGTGGACGGTTTGGCCGCCGACGACGACCCGCCGGAGGAGCTCGTCGCGCGGGAGGAGGCCGCGGAGGTGGTCCGCCTCGTGTTGGGGCGCCTCACCGCCTCCTACCGCGAGGTCCTGACGTTGCGCTACTTCGACGGCCTATCCAACGCCGACGTGGCCGAGGTCCTGAAGAAGAAGGAGAGCACGGTCCGCGTGCTGATGCACCGGGCCTCGCAGGCCTTCGCCCGCGAGTTGCGCCGCCTGGAGGCGCGGACCGGCGCGACGCTGGTGGACCGGCCAGGCGCCGAACCCGGGAAAAGCCATTAATTCCCGAAAAACGGTCCGCGACGGCCTATTTCCGCCTAGGCCGTTTTCTACTTTTTCGTGAAGGATTTAACTTGACGGGAAGAATAAAATACGTTAGATTACTTTAGGGGAATTTCCCGTAACCCGACCGGACATAGCACGCCGGGGAGGTAACGAAATGAGACGCTTAGCATTAACGGCGATTGTCGTCGGCGCGGCCCTGTTAACCCTCGCCGCCTCCGAGAGTACCCGCGCGGGCCCGGGCGACGTTACCGCGCCGCGGGGCGCGCCGCCGCCGGCGGGCGTGGCCGAGCCGACCGGAGGGTATTTCGACGATCAGCCGGGCGGGCCGGTACGGTATTTCCGCGCTACCGGCGAGAACTGTTACCTGGTCTTCTCCAACTACGGCCTATTCGGGTGTTACGGCTTCGTCGGCGACCACGGCTTCCATTACGACGTCGGCACCTCCCGGCCTCCGGAAAAGTACGCCGGCTTGTACTCCTGGACCGACGCGCCGACGCTGATCAACTACAACAACTACGTCGAGACGACGACGCGCCTCCCCATCTGGCTGGAGCTCCCCGCGGCGGCAAACACCATTACGGTAGAATATCGCGCGAAGTGGGACCTGGAGGAGGATTTCGACGGCGTCGAGTTGGAGTTTGCGCTGATCGGCCAACCGACCAACTGGCGGAACCTGCAACCCACGAGTACGGTCCGCGGTTCGGGCCAGCCAGGCCAACCGAATACCAACCGGTATTATTACGAGGGGAAGACGACCGTCTGGAAGAAGGAAACGGTGGACCTCACCGCTTACAAGGGGAACCAAGTGAAGTTCCGCTTCCACTTCCGGAGCGACTACTCCAACCGCGTCAACCACCACGGCCTCTACTTCGACGAATTCAAAGTCGTGCGTGACGGTAACACCGACCTCTATTACAACGGTTTCGAAAACAAGCAGGCCGATGAGTGGATCAACGAGGTCGTCACGGGTAACGCCGTCGACGCGTGGGGATTCAGCGAGCCGCTCTCGGGCGAAGTTAACTTCCTCAACAACGGCCAACTACTGGTCGGCTCCTCCTCCTCCTACGTCTGCGACGCCTTCACGCCCGATTGGGTTTCGACCTCCGTTGGCTGGGATAGTTTCGTGACGTATTCCAACGCCGAGACCCGGTCGCCCTCCCAACCCGAGTTCCGCGTCCAGCAGTACATGTACCCCTCCCGGGACTACGTTATCGTCGACTGCTACGTCCAGAACGGCAAGCCCGAGCGCCAGACGAACGTCTACGCCGGCGTCCGGATGAACTTCGACATTCGCCACGACCCCTACGAGCGCGACGACGACGAACGCGTGATTTGGAAGGGGACCCGGCGCCTCGCGATGTTCTACGACGACGGCCAGCTCGACCAGCCGGTAACGGGCCTGATGTTCCTCCACCAACCCGACCGCGCGCCGACCTCCGTCAACTTTACCTCCACCATGGGTCAGTGGACCGACGACGCCGTTAATTTCACGTTAATGAGCAACGGCCAAAAGGATTACTCCGGCACGCCCTCCCCGGTTAACCGGTGGGCGGTCGTGATGGGCGACTCGCTCGGCGCGTTGAACATGAGCGAAATAAAGCGGTTCACGTTTGCGATCGTGGGCGGCGACGACGAGGAGGACCTCGAGGCCAACGCCGACGCGGTCCGCCAGATCTTCCCCACTCTCCCTAACCACACTGAAAACCCGCACGTCGTGCCGACCTCCGTGGGAAGAATAAAAGCCCTCTTTCAATAACGCCGGACCCGACTAATAAACGGGCCGCCTCGCCGAGGCGGCCTTTTATTGTGCCGGGGAAGCGGGGGGAGGCGGTTCGTGCTGAACCACGGCGCGGTTTATCTCCGCCAACGCCGGCTCCTCCTCCAGCAAGCGAAGGACCTCCTCCAGGCCGAAGCCGGCGTCGTCTCCCAGCCGCGCGAAAATCTCTTGCAGCAGTTCGTAGTCGGCCTCTTCGTCCAGCACCAGGCGCAGCGTCGACAGGTCCCGGCCGGGACGCGCCGGCGGAGCGCGGTACACGCGCAAGCCCTCCGGATGCGTCAGGAGGTAGGGCGTTATGTGTTCCCGCGTCGTGGCGTCGGCCCGGTCCGCCGCCAGTGCGCGGAGCGTCGCGCGCGTGAGGACTTCCACGTCGTAGCCGCGCGGGTAGTCGTGCGGGACCTCGTTATACGAGAAGTCGTAGCCGCCGGCGACGTGGGCCGCCAGGACCGCCGCCAAGATCCCGCTGTCGAGGAGCGGGCAGTCGGCGGTAACGCGGACATAGTGCCCGGCCGGGAAGACCTCCGCCGCGGCTGCAAACCGCCCCAATACGTCCTCGGCCGCGCCGCGGAAGACCTCCGCGCCCTGGTCCCGCGCCGCCACCGCCACCGCCTCGTCCTCCGCCGCCTCCGTCGTGGCGACGACGACGCGCGCCACGCCGGCCGCCGCCCGACACCGCTCGATTACGCGTGCCAATACCGGCCGCCCCGCGAGCGGGAGCAAAACCTTCCCCGGTAGCCGGCGGGAGCCGAGGCGGGCTTGGATCAATACGACGGTTTCGTCCATGCGGTGTTAGCGGCGATAGTGGCGCAGTACTTTATCGACCGCCGCGACGACGTCGTCGGCGTCGCTGTCGGTCATCGCCGCGAAGAGCGGGAGCGACAGGATCCGCTCGAACAGCGCCTCCGCGCGCGGGAAGTCGCCCGGGCGGTGGCCGAGGAGGTCGCGGTAGTAGCTGTGGTAGTGCAGCGGAATGTAGTGGACGTTCACGCCCACGTTCTCGGCGCGCAGCGCGCGGAAGATCTGGTCGCGGTCGGCCGTTAGCGCCGCGAGCCGCAGTTTGATTATATAGAGGTGCCGGCCGTGCCGGAGGTGGCGAGGGGTGGGAATGATCTCGACGTCGTCGCGGCCGCCGAACGCCGCGTCGTAACGGGCGGCGAGCGCGCCGCGGCGGGCGCCGTCCTCCGCCAGCCGGCCGAGCTGGGAGAGGGCCACCGCGGCGTTGACGTCGCCCAACCGGTAGTTGAAGCCCAGGCCGGCGACGTCGTAGCGGTAGCCGGCCGCGGCGCCGTGGCGTTCGGAGGCGGAGGTCGTCAGCGCGTGGTTGCGCAGGAGGCGGGCTTGCTCCGCGACGCCGTCGTCGGCCGTGGTCACGACCCCTCCCTCGCCGGCGGCGATCTGCTTTACGGCGTGGAGCGAGTAGCAGGCGGCGAACCCGCGGCCGCCCAGCGGTTCGCCGTCGTACTCGGCGCCGACGGCATGGGCGCAGTCCTGCAACAGCGCGAGGTCGCGCGCCGCGCATAGCACCTCCAGCGCCGCGAGATCGCACGGGAGGCCGCCCAGGTGGACGACGGTTACCGCCCGCGTGCGCGGCCCGAAGCGCCGCGCCACCTCCTCCGGGTCCACGTTGAGATCCTCGCCGACGTCGGCGATGACCGGCCGGCCGCCCGCCGCCAGGGCGGAGGCGGCGGTCGCCGCGAACGTGAGCGCCGGGACGATTACCTCCTCCCCCGGGCCCAGCGGGACCGCGAGGTACGCCAGGTGGAGCGCCGCGGTGCAGCTGGAGACGGCGACGGCGTGGGGCGCGCCCACGGCCGCGGCGAACGCGCGTTCGAATTCCGGGATGTCGGGGCCGGTAGTGAGCCACCCGGATTCCAGGACCGCGGTCGCGGCCGCGACCTCCTCCGCCGTGAGTACGGGCCGCGAGTACGGGAGGTAAGTCTCGCGTACCGGCGGGCCGCCGTCGAGCGCTAACTGGTCAACCATAGCATTCCTCGCCTTATTGGTTTCGAAAGCGGACGAGAGTTACGCCCTCGTTGCCGCCGGCGCCCGGGCCGTATGAATCTACGGCCGGGTGGGTGCGCAAGTATTGGCGGATCCCCTCCCGGAGGCGGCCGGTCCCGTGGCCGTGGATGATCTCGACGCTGGGCAGTTGGGCGGCGACGGCGCGGTCGAGGTACCGCCCCAGCTCCACCACCGCCTCCTCCACCGTCGCGCCGAGAAGGTGGAGCCGCGGGGAGAGGTCGGCCTCCAGCGATACCTTGACGGTTCCGGAGGCGCGCCGTTTTGGCGCCGGGACGAGGTCGGCGACGTCGACCCACGCCTCCACGCCGCCGAAGCGGACGCGAGCCCGCCCCTTGGCGGCGTCGATTTCCGCGATCTCGCCCCGGGTCCCGGTCCCGCGTACTGTAACGCTAGCGCCCTCCGACAGCGGCTCGGCCCCGGGTTCAGCTGTCGGCGCGATCTCCCGCGCCAGCCGCTCCGCCTCCGCGGAGGCGGCTTTCTCGGCCGCGAGGAGGCGCGCGCGGGCTTCCTCCGCCGCCGCGGCCTCCGTCTGGCGGCGGAGCTCGGCGATAATCACGCTCGCCTCCCGCCGCGCCTCCCGTAGGAGGCGGGCCGCCTGCTCGTACGCCTCTCCCCGCAGCCGGGCCTCGCTGGTCTCGTAGCGTTGCCGCGCTTCCTCCACCTCTGCCACCTTCGCCTCGTATTCCCGCGTCAGCGCCGTCAATTCGGCTGCGCGCGCGGCCGCCTCCGTCTCGCTGCGCTCCAGCCGCGCCACCAGGTCTTGAAATGAAAGCTCCTCCTCGCCTAGCGCCGTATGGACCTCCGCGAGGACCTCGGCCGGAAAGCGGAGCCGTTCCAGGATGGCCACGGCCTCGCTCGTGCCGGGGCGGCCGGTCTTCAGCTTGTAGGTCGGCGCCAGCGTGACCGGGTCGCTTTCGACGGCCGCGTTCACGAAGCCCTCCTCCTCCCACGCGAACTTCTTGAGCTCGTCGTAGTGGGTGGTGCAGGCGACGCGCGCGCCGCGCGCCGCAAGCCGCCGCAGGACGGTGGAGGCAATCGCGACGCCGTACGTCGGCGACGTGCCCACGCCGATCTCGTCCAGGAGGACGAGGGAGTGCTCGTCGGCCGTTTCCAGGAAGCGGCCGACGTTGCGCATGTGGGCGGTAAACGTGCTCAGGTTTCCCTCGATCGACGATTCGTCGCCCAGGTCCGCCAGGAGGTGTTCGAACCGGCCGACCGAACTGTCCGCCGCCGACGGAATCGGTACGCCGGCGAGCGCCATGGCCGTGAGCAGGCCCGCGGTCTTGAGGGCCACCGTTTTGCCGCCGTTGTTCGGGCCGGAGATGACCAGGCCGACGTAGCCGTCGCCGAGCGCGAAGTCGATCGGCACGACCTCCGCCGCCTTGCGCGCGGCCAACAGGAGCGGGTGCTTCGCGCCGCGCAGCGCCAGGGAGGGCGCCTCCGTTATCTCGGGCGTCGTGCCGTCGTAGGCGCGGCCGTAACCCGCCCGCGCGGCGACGAAGTCCAACTCCGCCAGCAGCTCGACGTCGACCGCGAAAGCCTCCGCCTCCAGCGCGCACTGCGCCGCCAGCGCCCGCAGGATTCGCTCGACCTCGGCTTCCTCCTGGGCCAGCAGGCCCTCCAGCTCGTTGTTCAAGTCGACGACCGCCATCGGTTCGACGAAGGCCGTGACGCCGCTGCCGGAGTGCGCGTGCACGATTCCGCGCACCGCGCCCATCGAGTCCGTCCGGACGGGGAGGACGTAGCGGCCGCCGCGCTGCGTTACTATCGGCTCGCGGAGGGCGGTTTTTATCTTCGGCGCGTTCAGGAGACGTTCGAGCGCGTTTTGGATCTCCTCCCGCTTCGCGGCCAGGCTTTTGCGGAGCCGCGCCAGCTGGGGGGAGGCGTCGTCGCGGACCAGGCCGTCGTCGTCTATCTGGCGAGTAATGTCGGCGGCGAGGTCGGGGAGCGGCGCCAGCGCGGCGGCATAGGCGTTCAAAGCCGGGTAGTCGGCGGCGGAGGCGAAGGCGCGCTGCGCGCGGGCGGCGGCCGTCAGGAAGTCGCGGAGCTGGACGAACTCGCCTCCGGCCAGGACGCCGTCGAGCTCGAGGCGCTTGAGCAGCGGCCGGACGTCGGACAGGCCGGCGAGGGGGATATCTCCCTCCGCCGCGGCATAGGCCATCATTTCGGCCGCCTCCTGCAGCGCGGCCGCGGCGGAGGCGGCGTCCGGCGCCATGGCGGCGGCCCGCTCCGCGCCCAGCGGCGAGAACGCGTAGGAGGCGACCTTTTCGCGAATACGGTCGAATTCCAGCGCTTTTAAGGATCCCTCGTCCATCGGCGGAAGTATATCATATCGCGGCGGCCGCGGCCAAGCCGGTATCCGGCGCAGCCGGCAACGCTTAACCACGGGTCTTTCGTTGACACGGCGGGATATTTAGGTATAATGGCCGCGAATTTTGGCGATTTCGCCTTTAACGGAGGAAACGATGAAAAAGAGTTTGCTGATTCTCGCAACGTGTTCGGCTGCGGTCGCGGCGTTGGCGCTCTCCCTCGGCGCGTGCAAGAAGGCCGAGGAGGCCGGGACGGGCGAGCCGGGCGTCGCCGGAACCATGCAAGTAAAAGGTTCCGACACGCTCCTCATGCTCAGCCAGCGCTGGGCGGAGGCGTTCATGGAGGGGAACCCGGCGGCCGTGGTCCAAGTTACGGGCGGCGGCTCCGGCGTCGGCCTCAAGGCCCTGATCGAGGGTACAACCGACGTGGCCAACGCCTCCCGTCCCATTAAGGAGGAGGAGCGCGAAGGGGCGAAGGCCAAGGGCGTCGACGTTAACGAGATCGCCGTGGCGGTCGACGGCATTTGCTTCATCGTCAATCCCGCTAACCCGGTAGAGGAAATTACGATCGACCAACTGGGTGACATCTACCGCGGCAAGGTCAAGGACTGGGGCGCGGTGGGCGGCTCCGGCAAGATAATGTGTTACGGCCGCCAGTCCACCTCCGGGACCTACGACTTCGTCAAAACGAAGGTCCTCCACAAAGACGACTACCGCGCCGACATCCAGGAGTTGCAGGGCAACTCGCTCTTGTGCGACTCGGTCGCCCGCGACGAGAACGGTTTCGCGTACGTCGGCTACGGCTACGCCGCGAAGCGCGACGACGTGAAGATCCTGGCCGTTAAGGCCGACGAGGCGGCCGAGGCCGTCGCGCCCACCCACGAGACCGTCGGCGCGATGGAATACCCGATCAGCCGCTACCTCTTCTGTTATACTAACGGCAAGCCGGAG
>CP070633.1:1628725-1631321 GCA_020356085.1 Candidatus Coatesiibacteriota bacterium
GCGACGACGGCCGCCGCCGCCGCGGGCGCCATCCACCGGAGGCGGAGGCGAGTAGCGCCGAAGAGGAACGCCGCCGCGACCATCGCCAGCGCCGCGGCCCGCAACCCGCCGACGGGGCCCCAGGTCGTGAGGAAGACGAAGGTGCCCGCCAGGCTGCCGGCGATGGCGCCGGCCGTATTGGAGGCGTAGAGGAATCCGACGCGGCGCCCGGGCGTGCGCCGGCGGGCTGCCGCCACCGCCACCGGCAAGATTATCCCCAGGCATAAAGACGGTACGAACAGGACGAACGCCGCGAGCGCGAACACCAAAGCTACCGCCACGCCGAAGCCGCCCCCCGCGGCGCCGTACCCGCGGAGGAACAGCAGCGGCGCGAGGCGGAGCGCGCCGACGCTGAGCGCGAGGCTCGCCGCCGCCGCCAGGCAGCATCCCGCGTAAAACCCGGCGCTGCCGCCTCTCGCCGGCCCCAGCCGCCGGTGGAGGGCCGCCCCCGCCGCTATCGCCAACAGGATTACCGCCAGCATCGCCGCGAACGCGTACGTGGCCGAGCCGACGACGTTCGCGAGCGCCCGCGTCCAGAAGACCTGCGCCGCCAACGCCACCGCCCCGGCGACTAATGCCGCCAGCGCGGGCCCGCCGCGCGGCCCGGCCGGGGCTTGGGGTTCCGCCCGGGCCTCCGCCTCCGCGCCGGGCCGCTCCCGGAGGCGCCACGCCAACGCCGCCGCCGCGGCCGCCACCAGCACGTTGACCGCCGCCGTGACTTTCAGCGTGGCCGAGGCGCCCAGCACCCACAACAGCCAAAAGCCGCCCGCCAGCACGCCCGCCGCGGCCCCCACGGTATTGGCCGCGTAGGCCGCCGAGAACGACCGGGAGGTCCCGCCTCCCAACTCGCGGAGCGCCGCCACGACGATCGGCGTCGTCGCGCCCATCGCCGCCGTGGGCGCGAGGAGGAGCAGGCCCGCGACGCCGAATCGCACCAGGTGCCACAAGCCGGCAGCGCCCGGCTCGTAGGCCGCGAAGTACAGGCCGTCCGCGGCGCGGTAAATAAAGGGGAACGCGAGGGCGTACAGGCCGACGAATAACTCCAGGCCCGCGTACCCGCCGAGGGCCCGCCCGAAGCGGTCGACGAGGCGGCCGCCCAGCGCGCTGCCCAGCGCCAGGCCGCCCATGAAGGCCGCCAGGACCGCGGCCACCGCCGGGGCCGTCCCGCCCAGCGTCACCGCGAGCATCTGCATCCATACGACCTCGTACACGAGGCCGGCTGCGCCCGAGACGAAGAACAGCGCGACGACCAGCGCCGTAACCGGAAAGCGTCGGGAAGGACACATACGGCGGGTATGATAACAGCCGGCGGCGGCGCAGGGAAGCTAAAATTCGGGGTTTTCGCCGTGTACGGCTTAGCGTAAAAAACGCCCGGCGCGAACCGGGCGTTTGTCGGGAGTTAGTGCGTTATCGTAGGGCCGCACCTTTAGGTGCGGCCGCCGCCTACCGGAATGTTGGTGCCCTGACCACCGACAGGAATGTCGGTGCCACGTACTGGCCTACCGGAACAGCGCCTTGACGCGGCCGAGGGAGGCAGGGTTCACGGCCAGGAGGTCCCGCACGTCGAGTTGCCAGATATAACCGTCGTAAGACGCCTCGGTACGCGTCGCCGATACCCAGAGGGAACCCTCATAGTAGGCGAACCCGTACAACTCGTTACGCGTGGGCGCGGGGAAAGTCGCGACTACCTTACCTTGGGGTGTGAAGGCTTGGCAGTAGTATCCGGATTCGGTAATTAGCCCGGAGAGTAACAAACCTTTTCCGTAAAGCCAGGCGATATCGAAGCCGTCAGGGCTCCAAAGCCACTGGATCTTGATTTCGCCCGTAACGTGGTCGTATAAAGCTATGCCTTCGGGGCGATAGGTCTTAGCCCATATCCCCCGGATGGGGCCGCCGGTGGCGGGGTTGTGCCGGGCCGCCAGGCCGGTTACGCCCCGCCCGTATAGTGCGAACGACTTCTTGACGGACCCGGTTTCAGCGTCGAGTTGATACAACGAATCTATCGTGCCGTTGGCGGTCCAGAGCGAACCGTCGGACGTGTAAGCCAAACCGCCGTAGTTTTCGTAAGGGCGCCTGGGAAGGCCGAACTCGTTTTCCACGCTCCCCGTCTGGGGGTTAAGTTTATATATGAGCGCGCGTGCCGGCCCCGTATCTAATTTGCAGTACGCGTAGAGCGCATCGCGCGAACGGGCGAGCGCCATTGGGTAAGAACTCGGCGGGCCCGGAAAAGAGTTTACGACCGCCCCCAATTCGGCGACGGCTTGGGTAACTAACACGGCAACGGCTATCGCAAACGCCGTAATAACGAACTTCATTTTTACCACCTGCCTTCCCACCTAACCGCTACGAAATAAAAACCGCCGTCCCCTTCCTCGCGGGAAGAGAGCGGCGGTCCGAGCCACTTGGGCGTAAAACGTGGTAACCTCCTCCGCTAATACCCGACCGTGAAAACCCCAGCCGGACGTGTAACAACTATAAATAATTCCCCCCCCCTGTCAAGCAAAAAATCCGTTGTGCGTAATGTAGGGGCCGGTCTCCAGCCGGCGCGTGAACGACG
>CP070633.1:1631421-1635257 GCA_020356085.1 Candidatus Coatesiibacteriota bacterium
CGACGAGACGCCCGCCCGGGCCGCCTCGTTCGCGCTGAGACCCCTCGCGCCCAACCCCGTCACGGGCGCCGCGACGTTCTCGTTCGAGCTGGCGGAGGCCGCCGCCGTGCGGCTCGCGGTATACGACGCCGCGGGGCGCAAGGTCGCGACCGTGGCCGAGGGGCATTACGCCGCCGGCGTTCACGACGTGCCGTTCCGGGCGGAGCTGGCGCCGGGCGTGTACGTCTATCGCCTCGAGGCGGGAGGCGAAGCCGCGGCCCGGAAGATGGTGGTCGCGGAGTAATATCCCCTTTTTGAGTTTTAAGGGCCGTCCGTTTGCAAAAACGCCCGGCATTTCGCCGGGCGTTTTTAATCCCTACTCCAGCCGTCGCCGGCTCCGGAGGCGCCCTTCGCGGGAAAAAACTTGACATATATTACCGAGTCTTGTAAATTTTAGGTAGGTTGAGGATTGAGTTTTCGACATACGCAATCCGTAATAAGGACCTCGGCCCACATGGCGGCTTCGTCGTAAAAAGACTAAACGCGGTTCGTACCTGCCAACTTACTTAAGAATTAGTCGCCCGGGTAATCGGTACCCCTACCGGGGCGGTTGGTTTATTATGCAACGGCTCCTTCGGTATGGGCTCAAATGCCGCCCTACCGCGCGTAGCCCTCGGCGCCGGCTTAGGCGCCGCGCGGCCGGAGGGACGTAAAGGAATTAGATGGCAGTTTTATCGAGCAATCCCCGGGTCCTCTTAACCACCAAGTTTCGGCGCTCGGCCGGCGATTATTTGGACTTCCTGGGCGGTTCCACGCGCGGCCTTCCCAAGCTGAGCGTACCGTGCCGGGTAAGCCCCGGCCTGCGGTTCATCAAGCAAAACGTCCCGGAGGTCGAGATTCTCGAGTTTCCCCGGTGGCACGAGTACGTCGCCAAGTTGAAGGAAGGGTGGGACGTTGTAGGCTTCAGCTTCTACCAGTACGAGATAAACGAGATCGAGAGGATGGCGGAGGAGGCTCGCCGCCAGGGCGTGGCCGAAACGTGGGCGGGTAACTTCGGCGCGCTGGATGAGAAAGTCCCCCGTATTGTGGACCGCGTCTTTCTCGGCCCCGGCGAAGACGAAGTCGCGCAGCTCTTCGGGTACCGCGTTCGCGACGACGATATTGAGCACCCGGCGATGACGGCTCACCTCACGCTGCACCCCGGGAGCATACGTCACTTCACGCTCGGCCTGCTCTATACCCAGCGCGGTTGCCCGTTCAAGTGCGCGTTCTGCCAGACTCCCGCGTTCGACAAACGACGCTTCACGCTCAACCTCGAAAGTGTCGAACGGGTTTTGCGCCACTACCGGAAGATAGGGATCAAATATCTCTTCCCGCTGGACGAGATCCTGGGCGCCGACCCCCGGTTCGCCGACGAACTCACCCGCCTTTTCGCGCGCTACGATTTCCACTGGTGGGCGCAGACGCGTACGAGTTTCTTCCTCCGCTACTTGGACGAGTGGTATGAACGGGGCCTGCGTATCCCGGCCGTCGGCGTGGAGTCGATGTCCCAGGATTCCCTCGACTCCATAGATAAGAGGCAAGACGTCGAGGATATCGTCGAGTTCGCCCGGCGCACCAAAGAGAAGGCCGGCATGTTCCGGTTCGCCTTCTACCTGATCGGCTACCCCAACATGACGGCCGAGGATACGCTGGAGGACGCGGCCCGGCTCCGCCGGCTGGAATTCGATACCTGCGGCGTATGCGTAATTACGCCCTTCCCTCACACGCCGTTGTGGGAAGAACTGGAGGGGCGGTACGGCATTTTCGACCGGGACTATCGCCACTATAAATTGAAGCACCTGGTATGGAACCACCCGCACATTTCCCCCGGCGAGATGCAGACGCTGTTGACGACGGTAATAAATTCGCTTAACAAACCCCTCGATATTTACGGCAAGGTTTTCGGCAAGGTCCTCTGGGGAGGGCTCCGGGGGAGGAGGCCCGCCGCCCTCTGGCGCGACCTAAAGTCTCCCCTGGCCTCGCTGTTAATAAACGACCGCAAACAGTTCTTCTTTCCAAAATCCGTTAATTTTCCGC
Organism: Candidatus Coatesiibacteriota bacterium; assembly: GCA_020356085.1. Taxonomy (GTDB): domain Bacteria; phylum RBG-13-66-14; class B26-G2; order WVWN01; family WVWN01; genus WVWN01. The sequence continues at coordinate 1,633,480 of CP070633.1, forward strand.
TAAAGGCAAGCGAAGGCCGGCCTTAAGGGCCGCGCCGCGGCGTATTGCCGGGCTTTTATTTAATAATATAGTGTTAAATTCCCCATAGAAACAAAAGGCCGCCCGAGTGGGGCGGCCTTTTCGTTAGCGTTTCGCGCGGCTAGCGGAACAGCGCCTGCATCTTCCCGGCGGAGGTGGGCGTTATATTGGTGGTGCCGCGGTCCAAGCAGGCTTAGTATCTAGGACGTTTCGTTAGCTGTGCGCCTCGCCGTTCCTCTCCGGATAATAGAACAGCGTGATTTCCAAGAAGAACCGGCGGGCCGCCCGGCGGAGGGGCGGCTCCTCCGTCGCGGGCCGGCGAGCCTCCGTCTTCCCGTCGGTACCGGGTCGGTCGTTTCCGTCGGGTTCGGCGGCTTCGTCGCGCCTCGCGCCTCCGAAAAACCCAGGCCGGCCTAAGCCGAACCTGGGTAAAAGTCCGCCACTCGCTGGCCGCGGTCCGAAAAAGCCGTCCGCGGTGACCTCTCTCCCTGTGCTTGTACGGGACATACCCTCACCTCAAAATCGCTCAAGCCTAATCCATGGCTAATAACTAAGATAGAACCGGCCGGAAGTCAAGCGGTTTTTTACCCGGGCCCGCGATTAAACTTTCCGGGCCGGAGGCGTGCCCAAGTTACAGAAAAAGCTGGAATGTTAAGCGCGATAAGGTTATATTAATTTCCCCCGTTAACCGGCCGTACGCCGCCCAACGTCGGAGGTCGCCGTGAGACGCTATCTAATCCCCTCCCTCTTGCTAATATCGCTCGTTGCCGCCGCCGGCGCCGCGGAGGACGTTTCGGCCGAGACCGACCGCATCCTGCGCGGGGCCGCCGACGCCCTGAAAAAGATGATCGGCGCGATGAACGAGGAGACGGTGTTCCTCTTCGCGGGTATCGACGTCGGCGGCGAGTTCGAGGAGTTCGAGATCCTGGAGCGCCTCGCGGAGAGCGAGCAGGGCCGCGAGGCGATCGCCGCCGCCTGTCGCAAGGCCATGGCGGACGGGAATCCCTACCTCCAACTGATCGCGTATGACCTTCTCGGGAAGGCCTACCCGGAGGAGGCGGCCGCCCGCCTCCCCGAACTGTACGATAGCCTCGGCGAGGGCGACGTGCTTATGCTCGCGACCATCGCGGAGACGGCGCTCTACCGGGAGGCCGAGGAAACGCCGGCCGCGGGGGAGGAGACGCTTTACGAACGGCTCGAGCGGGACTTGCGCAGCGACGATAAAGCGGCCCGCGTGAAGGCGGCGAAGTTAATCGCGTTGGTAGATTCGGACCGCGCCCGCGCCCTGGCCGTGCTCGGAATGGAGAGCCCGGACGCCGACGTCCGCCGGTGGTGCGTATTGAGGGTTTTGAACTCCCCCTTCTTGCTGGCCGAGGAGGGGTCGATGGAGGCCGAGGCCGTGGAGCGGGCGCTGGGCGACGACGACGCCACCGTGCGGGCCTTCGCCGCGCGGCAGGTGGGCCATAGCGGCGATACCTCCCTCCTCCCGCTGCTCTACCCGTTGCTGGAGGAGGAGGAGGTCGCGGTCCGCCGCGCCGCAGCCGCCTCCGTGGCCTCGCTGCTCGGATATGCGCCGACCGGCGACAAGGCCGCGGCGAAGAAGTTGTTGAAGCGGCTAAAGGCCGAGCCCGACGGCGTGACCAGGTGCGCCCTGGCGGAGGCGTACGGCGAGGCCGCGGTGGAAAAGGAGGGGGACAGTAAATTCCTCACCGACGACGGCTATTGGGCGTTCTTCAGCGGCCAGTGGGAGGAGAAGGACC
>CP070633.1:1635357-1641424 GCA_020356085.1 Candidatus Coatesiibacteriota bacterium
ACGGCCGCCATCATAATCGGCATCGTCGCCGGCATCGCGATTCTATGCGTGCTGTGCTTCGTGTTGTTGGCGATAATCGGTTCCGTAAGCTAAGCCCGGATTAAACCCCTAATTCCGTACCCGCGGTACCCAGGGAGAAAGCCCATGCCGAACGAACCCGACTATTCGCCGGAACCCGTACTGGTCGCGCCGCGCTGTCCCAAATGCGGCGGCCCGCTCGACGCGGCCGAAACCGGCCGCTTAACCTGCGCCTATTGCGGGACGACGCTCCTGGCGCGCGAGGTCTTCGGCGCGAAATCCGTCGACCTTCAGAAATTCTACGAGCGCGCGCTCGCCGCGGCCGAGGCCGGGTCCTACGGCCAGGCGTACGAATACTTCGACCGGATTCTGGAAACCGACGCCTCCGAATACCAGGCGTGGGTCGGGAAGGGCCTGGCCGGCGCGTACGCCAAACTCGAAACCGACCAGCAGTTCGAGGCGGGAGAGGTCCTGTCGTGCCTCGACATGGCGCTGGAGCACTTCGACGGCGACGACGCCGCGGCGTTCCAACGCCAGCTCGCCGACCGCGCCGGCGCCCTGGCGGTCGACCTTTTCGGCCGCGTCATGGCCGCGAACGCTAACGACCGCAAAAACCTCGCCGGGCTGCTGGATCTGCTCTACTACTGGGAGGCCCACGGGACGGAGGAGCTTCAAAGTTGGATCGCGATCGTCGACGTCGCCGAAAAGGAGGCGATCCCGCCGAAAGCCCGCCGAGAGCCCGGCACGAGGTACATGTCGTTCGACTACCCGTTCAAAAAGGTCGCGAAAGAGTATACGAAAAAAATCCGCGCCAAATACGACGCCGAATTTACGAACGTCTTCGAGCGGGGGGCGGCGGTCCAAAGAGAAATTGCGAAGTCGCTGAAAAAGATAGGGATTATAGTGCTAATAATCATCGCGGGCCTTATCGGCCTGGGGATAATAACGGTCGTCGTCCTACTCGTGCTCGGCTTCCTCGGCTTTACCTACTTTTTCTAGCCAGCGCCTCCCCTCCAAATAAAAAAAGCCGGCCTCCGAGGCCGGCTTTAACCGTTCGGTTCGCGGGTTACCTCTTCATCGCCGCCTGGCGCGCCCGCGCGCCGAGCCGCGCCTTCATCCGCACGACCAGCTCGTACGGGACGTGAAGGTCGCCGCGGCCGACGCCGATCTCGATGCCGGGCTTCGCGTACCCGTGGAAGTCCGTACCGCCGGTGGCCAGTAAGTCGTATTCCTCGACCAGCCGCTGGAGGGACGCCGTATCGGTCGGAAGGTGGTCGGAGTAGTAGACCTCGACGCCGTCGAGGCCGGCCCGCGCCAGCTTGTAGACCATGTTCTCGGTGATGCGGGGCGGGAGGGCGTAGACGCCGGGGTGGGCCAGGAAGGCCAGGCCGCCGGCGCCGTGAATGAGCTGGAGGCCCTCCTCCGCCGAGACGCGCCGGCGGTGGACGTACCCCGGCTTGTTATGGGCGAGGTACTTGTCGAAAGCTTCCTGGAAATCGGCGACGTACCCCCGCTCCACCATGGCCTCCGCGATGTGGGGCCGGCCGATGGTTCGGCCGCCGGCTTTGGCCTCCACCTCCGCCAATTCCAGCGGCATCCCCATCTCGGCCAGCTTGTCCAGGATCTTGGGGTTGCGCCGCGTGCGATAGTCGCGCACCTCGGTCAGCGTCTCCGTCAACTTCTCCTCGGTGGGGTCGATAAACAGGCCGATAAGGTGGATGTTCTTGGGCGTGAAGTTGCAGCTGAGTTCGACGCCGGGGATGACTTCCAGGCCGTTCTGCGCGCCCTCCGCAAACGCCTCCGCGTTACCGTCCACCGAGTCGTGGTCGGCGACGGCGATGGCAGCGAGCTTCATATTCAACGCCCGCCGCACCACCTCCGCGGGCGTCAACGAGCCGTCGGAGCAGGAGGTATGGACGTGTAAGTCAACGTATTGGGACATCACATATAGCCGAGCGCTTCCAGGCGCTTCCGCACTTTCTCCTCCTCTTCTGCGGAGTATACCCCTTCCGCTCCCGGCGGCGCCAGGTAACCCCTCTCCTCCAACTTGGCGATGACCTTTCCCGCGCTCTCCTGGGGCGTTTCGCGTTCGGTGTGACAGACGACCTCCGCCGCCTCCGGCTCCTCGTAGGGGTCCGAGACGCCGGTGAAGTTTTTAATCTCGCCGGCGAGCGCTTTTTTATACAACCCTTTAACGTCGCGCTCGACGAGGACCTCCAGCGGGCAGTCGCAAAATACCTCGACGAAGTCGCCGATGAGCTCCCGGTTCTCGGCCCGGATTTCCCGGTAGGGCGAGATGGCCGCGGCGAGGGCGGCCACGCCGTTGCGGCTGAGGAGGTGGCACACGAAGCCGATGCGCCGGATGTTGATGTCGCGGTCCTCCTTGGAGAACCCTAGCCCCTTGGAGAGGTTAGTGCGGACGACGTCGCCATCGAGCACCTCGACCTTCTTGCCGCGGCGCCGCAATTCTTCTTCGACCAGCTTCGAGATCGTGGTCTTGCCGGAACCCGAGAGGCCGGTGAACCAAATCGTGAACCCTTTTTCTTCCATTCGCAACTCCTGCGTAGCGTAATGAACAAGCGCGGGCCGCCCCCGCGGTACGGCCGCGAGAGCGCCGGCGCGGTGAATTCGCGTTAAGTTTTCCTCTTCAGATTTATCAAATTGCGGCCAATAACGATTTTTTGAATCTCGCTCGTCCCCTCGCCGATCTCGTCGAGCTTGACGTCGCGGTAAATCCGCTCGAGGGGGTACGATTTATCGTAGCCCAGGCCGCCGTGGATCTGCACGGCGTCGGAGGCGACCAGGCGTCCGACCTCCGCGGCGTAGTACTTGGCCATCGCGGCCTCGGTAGTGTACGGCAGGCCGGCGTCCTTGCGGGCGGCCGCCGAGTAGACCAGGAACCGGGCGGCGCGGACCTTCGTCGCCATTTCGGCGATTTTCCACTGGATCGCCTGCTGCACGCCGAGGGGTTTGCCGAACTGGTGGCGGGTCTCGGCGTGTTTAATCGCGAGATCGAGCGCGGCCTGCCCCAGGCCGACCGCCATGGCGCCGATGCTGATTCGCCCCGCGTCGAGCGCGACCATGAACAACTTGAACCCCTCGTTAAGCTCACCCAGGACGCTGTCCTTCGGGACGCGGCAGTCCTCGAAGAAAATCTCGGAGGTGTCGGAGCCGTGGAGGCCCATTTTATTTTCTTTGCGGCCGTAATTGAAACCCGGCGTCTCGGCGGGGACGACGAGCGAACTCACGCCCCGGACGCCCGCGGAGGGGTCGGGGTCGGTCCGGACGGTGGCGAAGCAGATGCCGGGCCAGTCGCGCTTGGTGTTGGTGATGAAGCATTTCTGGCCGTTGATAACCCACTCCTCGCCGTCGAGGACGGCCGTCGTTTTGGTGTTGCCGGCGTCGGAGCCGGCGCCCGGCTCCGTCAGCGCGAAGGAACCGAGCACCTCGCCGGAGGCGAACCCGGGCATATAATGCTCGACCTGTTCCGGGGTCCCGTACTTCTGGAGCGGATAGACGATTAGCGACCCCTGTACCGCGAGCATCACGCCCACGGACCCGGAAGCCCGCGAGACCTCCTCTACCATGATAGAGTAGCGGACCGTATCCCACGCCAGGCCGCCGTACGCCTCCGGCGCCGTCGCGCCGAACCACCCCTCCTGCGCGACGGCTTTCATAACGCCGTCCGGGATGTGGTCCTCCGCGTCGATCGCGGCCGCGTGGGGGGCCACGATCTCGTCGGCTTTCGCGCGAATCTCCTCCCGGAATTCGTCGTAGGAGCTGTAATCCAACATCGTTATCCTTTCAAGATACTCCCGGCGATAATAAGCTTTTGGATTTCGGAGGTCCCCTCGTATATCTCCGTAACGCGGGCGTCGCGGTAGAAACGCTCGACGACGTAATCCCTCATGTAACCGTAACCGCCGTGGATCTGGACGCCCAGGTTGGCGCAGAAGTTGGCCGTCTCGGAGGCGTACAGTTTGGCCATCGCGGCCTCGGCGGAGAAAGGTTCGCCGGCCTGCGCCCGCGCCGCCGCCCGCAGCATCAACAACCGGGCGGCCTCCAACCGCGTCGCCATCTCGGCGAGGTAAAACTGTATCCCCTGAAACTTGATAATGGGCCGGCCGAACTGCTCGCGCTCGCCGGCGTAGCGCCTCGCCTCGTTGAACGCCTGCTGTCCGATGCCGACGGCCTGCCCCGCGACGCCGATGCGGCTCAGGTCCAGGCTGGCCAGCGCGATTTTAAGGCCTTCGCCCTCGGCACCCAACAGGGCCTCGGCGGGCACCTCGCAATTTTCGAACTCGAGGCGGCGGACGTCCAGCGCGCGCATCCCCATCCCCTCGAACCGCTCGCCCAGAGCGAATCCGGGCGCGTCGCGTTCGACGAGGAAACAGGACAACCCTTTCGCGCCCGGTTCCGGGCCCGTGCGGGCGACCACCAGGAACAGGCCCGCGAAGCCGGCGTTGGTGATGTATTTTTTATGGCCGGTGAGGACGTAGCCGCCGTTCTTCTTTTCGGCGCGCAGTTGGACGCTCGCCGCATCCGAGCCCGCCTCGTCTTCCGACAGCGCGAACGCGCCGAAGAGTTCGCCGGAGGCGGCGCGCGCGAGGTACTTCTCCTTCTGCTCCTCGGTCCCGTATTTCAGAATGGGCAGGCCTACGAGCGCGTTCTGCACCGACACGACCAACGCCACGGCCGGCGAGCCGCGCGAGAACTCCTCCATCGTGAGCGCGTACGTCACGGGATCGAGCTCTACGCCGCCGTAGGCCTCCGGGAGAAACAGGCCGAAATATCCCTGCTCGGCGAGGAACGCCAACAAATCCGCCGGGATCTCCCGGTTTTCCTCCATCTCCTCGGCCCGGGGCGCGAGTTGTTCGTCGGCGATCTCCGCCGCCACCTGCCGCATCATCTTCTGTTCGTCGTTCAGATTGAAATCCATACTACCCCTCGTTGGAATCGGGTCTTTATTTATCGGGAGGCGGGCTGTCGATTTCTACCTCCGCCAACGGCTCGTCGGCGTCGACGTTCTGCCCCTCCTCGCACGTTATCTTTACTACCCGGCCGGGCCCCGCCGCCGCCAGCGGGTGTTCCATCTTCATCGCCTCCACGACGACGACCGTCCCGCCTTTATCGACGGCCTCCCCCTCGCCGGCCGCTATCTTGACGACCTTGCCCGGCATCGGCGCGCGGATCGTCTGGACGCCGCCGACTATCTCCTCCGCCGCCGAGGCGACGCCGGCCTCCGCGCCCCCCTCCTCCAGCACGACGGTGTAGCCGGCGACGACGACGTAACGCCGCGGGCCGTCGCGAACGACGACGACCTCCGCGGCCTCGCCGGCGGCGACCAGCGAGTAGCACCCGGGCTCGGAGGCGACGAGGTCCACCTCCCACTCGCGGCCGTTGACGTTCACGACGTAGGAGGCGCCGCGCCTCTCGGCCGTCACGGCGTGGTCTTCTTCGCCGATTTTATATTCGTATTCCATACCGTTACGCAGTTACGCACCCCGGCCGAGTTCCCAGGGCCCGACCGTCTGCCAGGGCGTCGGCGCCTCCGCGTGGTCCGTCGCACCGTACGCGGGTCGGGGAGGCGCGGCCAAATCCGCGACGGCGGCCGCCGCCAGCGCCTGCTCCAACAGCTCCGGCGGGACCTCCTCCCGCCAGCCGTCGAAATATTCCGCGATGAAGGCGGTGTTCGTTTTGCCGGAGGCGAAGGCTTCGTGCGCGATTACGGCCCGTAAAAAGGGCACCGTCGTTTGGATGCCGACGACGACGTATTCCCGCAGCGCCTCCGCCATCCGCCGGCGGGCCTCCTCGCGGTCCGCGCCCCACGTAATGAGCTTGGCCAGAATGGGGTCGTAGTGGACCGGAACGTCGTAGCCGCCGTAGATGCCGCCGTCGAGGCGGACGCCGGGCCCCCGCGGCTCGCGGAGGAACAGGATCTTGCCGGCGGAGGGCAGGAAATTCGCGGCGGGATCCTCGGCGTAGATGCGGCACTCGATCGCGTGGCCCCGCTGACGGACGTCCTTTTGCGCGAAGGGCAACTCCTCGC
>CP070633.1:1641524-1651916 GCA_020356085.1 Candidatus Coatesiibacteriota bacterium
CGTACGTCCCGTCGTAGGCAGCGCCGTAGGGCCGCTGCGCCGGCGAAGGCCAGGAACTCACGATGGCGAGGTCGGCCGAGGCAACCCCGGCCGTAAGTACTACCGCCGCGAGTTTTACGAAATGTCGCCTCATTTTCCTACCTCCTTTAAACCGTGACGTCAAGAACGTTAATTGGGTCCCCGCGCGCTCGAAAGCGGCGCGGCCCCCGCGAGGGTTAACGCCCCTCCCGCGGCATCTTCAACAGGTCGAGGAAGGAACGGACCGTCTTGAGTTTACGTTCCGAGAGGGCGTAGAGCCGAGAGGAGTACAACGCGGTCGCGGCGTGTCCCGCGAGTAAATCGAAGAGTTTGAAGTCGATGGAGGTAAAACCGTCTTTTTGGCGCAACAGGCGGTAAATCGAGATCACGCCGATGAGCCGGTCCTGGATTTTGAGGGGTATGCACGCCAGCGGTTCCCCCGCCTTCTCGGCCCGTCGTTGTTGCTCCTCCTCCGTAATATAGTACGACTCGCCGAGGGCGGCGACCTTACCCTGCAGGCCGTCGCCGACGGCGATGGGTCGCCGTTCCTCCTTCGCCAACCCCTCGAAGGCGACGCACTCCAAACGCTCCGTCTCTTCGTCGAAAACGAAGACGCCCAGTTTCTCGGCGCCGATGAGGTTGATCACGATCTCGACGACGATCCCGACGACCTCGGCGAAGTCGAGCGTGGAGTGGAGCTGATAGGAGGCTACGTACAGGTTGGCCAGACCGGTATTTTGTTCCTCGATGTCGACGTAGCGCTTCGCGAAGTCGATGTTCTCGGTTTTAATGGCGTTGAGTTCCGCCGCCAATTTCCGGTACCGCTCGCGGAGCTCGTTGTAGTGCGCCGCCAGGTCCTGGTATTTCTTTTGCAGCGCCTCGCCCGTCGCGGGCGCGCCTTCGACGCCTCCCCCCTCCTGCACTTCCTGCTGGAGGCGCTGGATAACCGTCCGGAGCTCCGCGTTTTCCTGCAATAACTGCTCGGTGAACGCCTTACCCTGCTCGAACACCTGCAGCAAGTAATCGCCGTGTTGTTTTCGGTCCTCTTCTACCATGGCGCGCCGCCTCGCCTCGGCCGCCCTCCTACCCCTCGCCTAACAACCGGTTGATCTTGTCTAAAAGCTCGAGCTTACGGATAGGTTTAAACACGTAATCGTCGCACCCGGCTTCGAAGCACTGCTCGACGTTCTCCGCCTCGCTCCGCGCGGTTACGACGACGACCGGAATGTCTTTGAGCGTCGGATCGCCTTTAATTACCCGGCACGCCTCAATCCCGTCCATTACGGGCATAAATACGTCGAGCAGTATCAGGTCCGGCCGCTCCTGGCGGGCTTTAGCGACCGCCTCCTCGCCGTTCTTGGCGGTGAGGAAATCGAATCCCTGGCCGGCCAACAACGTCTTCAAGAATAAGAGGATCGTGTCGGTATCGTCCACCAGGAGCAGTTTTTTTCGGTCAGCCATATCGGCCACGTCCGTTAGGAATTTTCGGAAGTGAGCGCGACGAACTCCGCGGCCAGCTCCTCCAGCGGAAGTACCTTATCCACGAAACCGGCCTCCGCCGCCTCCCGCGGCATCCCGTATATGACGGCGGTTCCTTCGTCTTGGGCCAGCGCCGCGCCGCCGGCGCGTTTAATTTCGCCCAGGCCCGAAACGCCGTCCGACCCCATTCCCGTAAGTAACGCGCTAATGCACCGCGGCCCCCACACTTGCGCCGCTGCCGTAAATAACCGGTCGATGGAGGGGCGGTGGCCTCGCTCGGGCGGCCCCTCGTCCAACACGACGCGGCCGTCCCTGTCGATTTGCATGTGGTACCCGTCGGGCGCGAAGTAGACCGTCCCGGGAAGTGGCTCTTCCCCCGCCTCCGCGATTTTAACGTTCAACGCCGAACTCTGATTCAACCATTCCGCCAACCCGGCGACGAAGCCCGGAGCAATGTGTTGTACGACCAGGACCGGCGCGAGGAGCTTTTCGGGAAGCCGGGCCAAGATCTTCTCTAGCGCGGCCGGCCCACCCGTGGAGCTGCCGATTACGATTACGCGCCCCCGCTCTTTGCCGCGGACGACGGCTTTCGGCAAGCGAGAGGGCCGGCGGAGCCGCGCCTCCGACATCCTCCGCACGACCTTGACCTCGCTCATCGCTTTGACCGCGCGGATCAAACGGCCCCGCACCGCCTCGTAGTCTTTATGGCCCACGCCCCGCGGTTTTTCGATAATCTCGAGCGCGCCCGCGCGCAGCGCCTCGAACGTAATATTCATATCCTGGACGTTCACGCTCGCGCTTACGACGATGATGGGCGTGGGGATCTCCTCCATTATTTTCCGCGTCGCGACCAAGCCGTCCATCCGGGGCATCCGCACGTCCATCGTAATGAGGTCCGGTTTCAACGACCGCGTCATCTCCACCGCCTCCGCGCCGTCGCTCGCGACGCCGACGACGACGATGTCCGGGTCCGTCGTCAACACGTCGACCAACACCCGCGCCACGACCGCGGAATCCTCGGCGACTAGTACCTTGATAGGCTTTGCTTGATCGCTCATTCGCGCAACGTCCCTTATATGAATTGGCCTATAACTTCTAAAAATTCGCGCTGGTCGAACCGGCTCTTCTTGATATACGCGTCCGCTCCGGCTTCCAAACCCTGCGCCATTTCCCGCTCGGTGTCCATCGACGTCACGACGACGACGGGGAGGTCGCGGAACTCGGAGGAGGCGCGGATGCGGCGCGTTAACTCGTATCCGTCCATCCGGGGCATTTGGATATCTACGACCGCGAGGTCGCACGGCTCCGTATTCAAGAGTTCCAGCGCCTCATCGCCGTCCGTGGCCACGATCACCTCGTACCCCGCCGCTTCCAAGATATTCTTCTCCAACACGCGCGTCGTCAGCGAATCGTCCACTACGAGGATCGTCTGCTTCCGGACTTCGGCGGCCGGCGCCTCGCTTGGGAGCCACTTTACCTCTCGCGTTAGAATCGCCCTGATTACCGCGTCCGGGTTGAGAATTAGGACGACCTCTCCCTCGCCGGTTACGTGGGCCGCGCCGAAATAGGGCATCAACGCCGCGGCCGGACCCAAATCTTTGGTGAGGAACTCGCCCTCCGCTCGCACCTCCGAAACGAGCAACGCCACCTCCCCGGCGGGAGAGGACAGGAACAACGCCGTCGGCCGGCTTTCGACGGAGGGCCCTTCCCCCAGGTCCAGCACCGCCGCCAGCCTCCCCACGGCGAAAATCCTCCCTTGATAACGCAACACCGGCTTCCCCTCCACCGTCTCAAAATCCTCGGCGGACGCCAACTCGGCGCGTCGGATCGCGCTCGCGGGGACGATAAACCGCCTCCCGGCCGCCTCTACCAGCATCCCCCGGGCCGTGGCTATGGTCAGCGGGATTTGGATCGTGAACCGCGTTCCCACGCCGCCCTCCGACCACACGTCAACCGTGCCGCCGAGCGCGGCGACGTTGGCGGCGACGACATCGAGCCCCACGCCGCGCCCGCCGACCTCGGTCGCGGTCCCGGCCAACGTCGTTACGCCCGGTTCGAAGATAAGCCGCGTCGCCTCTTCCGCCGACAACGAATCGACCGCTTCGGCGCGAATAACGCCCTCCGCCAACGCGGCTTTCTTGACCTGTTCGAGGTCCAGGCCCCGGCCGTCGTCTTCGACTTCGATCAATAACCGCGAGCCGATCCGCGTGCCGGAGACCAGGACGTGTCCCTCCGGTGGTTTGCCGGCCGCCCGCCGCGCGGCCTCCTCCTCGATCCCGTGGACGACCGCGTTCCGTAGAACGTGGTTCAACGGGTCTTTGATGAGCTCGATCACCGTTTTATCGAGCTCGTTCTCCTCCCCGATTATGTCCAAGCGCACGTTCTTACCCAATTTGAGGGCGAGATCCCGGACCGGCCGGCGGAAACTCCGGAACAGACTCCGTAGCGGCGCCATCCGTAAGCGCCCCAACTCGTCGCCGAAGCTCTCGAGGTCTAGTTCGAAACGTTTTCCGGCGGCGTGGAAATCGAAATCTAACCCCCGCATCGTTCGGTCTACGGACCCGACCGCTTCGGCCGTGCGTTCGACGCGGTCGAAGAATTCCCGCGCCTCCCCGCGCCGCCGATACATCTCCAGCGCCTCCTCCAGCGTCTTACTGGCCGCTCGCGCGGCAGCCGCCGCCCCGCCGAGCCGGCGCCGAAACTCGTCGTTCCGGAATTTCTCCTCCCACAGCTCCGAAAAGCCGTCGATGACCGTATCCAATTTGTCGACCGGAAGCCGTACCGTCTCCTCCGTCGAAGCAGGCTTCCGGCCGCCCGCGCCGGACGGCGGCGGAGGCGTTTCCGGCTCCCCCTTCTTCGACCCCGCGGCCGCGGCGCTGGCCGGTTGAACGTCGCTGCGCTCCCCCCCCGCCAACAACCGCCGCACGCGGGCGCCGAGCGCCGCCGCCGGAGCCGACAGCTCCCGGCCCGCCGTCTCGGGCGAGGCCTCCTCGATAAGGCGAGATATTTCGTCCAACGCCGCGAGGATTTCGGTGTTGGTCTCCGCGGCGTAGGGGACCTCGCCTCGTTTAACGCCGCCGAAGACGTCCTCCACGGCGTGCGCGAGTTCCGCGACGTCGTCCACGCCGAGCGTGCTCGCCGATCCCTTAAGGCTGTGCGCGGCGCGGAAGAGCTCTTCTAAACCCTCCGCTTGAAGGTCGCCGTGCTCCCACGCTAACAGCAACTCCGTAATGCGCGTGACGTGCTCCCGGCCTTCCGCCCGGAAGAGACCGAAAACTTCCTCGATACCGTCGTTGGTTCTGCCGGTAGCCACCGTTCCCCTACTCCAATATGTAGCGCCCGGTTAACTGCGTGAGCCTTCCGCCGAGGTCGCTCAAGCCCCGCGCGGCCTCCTCAATTTCCTTGACGCTGGTAACGCTTTCCGCCGCCACTTGGTTGATGTTCTCCATGGCGAGCGCAACCTGTTCCATGCCGATGCTCTGTTGGTTAGCGGAGGAGGCGATCTGCTTCGCCGACTTCCGGACGCTGGCCACCGCCTCCGTAAGGTTCTCCATCCGTTCGCGCAAAGCGCCCACTATTTCCTTGCCGCTGTCGACGCGCTTGGTGGCTTCCTCCGCTACCATCACGGAGGTATTGGCCGCGCTTTGGATTTCGTTGATTATTTCCTGGATCTGAGCCGCCGCGGCCTTCGACTGATCCGCGAGGTTCTTGACCTCTACGGCGACTACGCCGAAGCCCTTGCCGGCTTCGCCGGCCCGCGCGGCCTCGATGGAGGCGTTCAGCGATAGAATATTCGAACGTTCCGCCAGTTCGCGTACGGTCCGCAGGATCTCGCTGATCTGTTGCGTCTTCTCGGATAACGTCAGGACGCTGACCGCGCTCTTCTCGACCTGTTCGGTGATGAGGTTGAATTCCTCGACCGTCTTCTCCACCGCCCCCTCGCCTTCGGCGCAGAATTCCGCGGACTCATCCGACACGCCGACTATCTCCTGGGCCCGGCCGGCCGCCTGCTCGCTCGTCTGTTTAACTTCCGTGACCGTGGTGCTGGTTTGACTGATGGAGGAGGCCTGCTCGCTCGCGCCGGCGCTCTGCTGGACGATGGCGGCGAGGATCTCGCTCGTCCCCTTGTTTATATCCAGCGCCGCCTGTTCGATACCCCCCAACACGTCGCGGAAACTGCGAGCCATCGCGTCGATGGCCTGGTACAGCCGGCCGATTTCGTCGTCCGTACGGGGACGGGTTTCCAGCGTTAAGTCGCATTTCCCCATATTTTCGAGGAGTTTCGTGGCCCCACCCAGCGGGTGGAAAAACCGCCGGCTTACCCACGCGAAAACGGCGGCTCCGCCCAATACAACGAAAGCGAATACCGCCGCTAAAGCCCCCCAATGCGCCGTTAGGCGTACGAGCACCGCCAGGACGAGGGAGACGGCGACGTATATAATGAAAATCGCCAACAACTGCAACTGTAACGTTACTCGCGGCGGCCGCATAATGCTCCTTTTCGCTCGGCTGGTACGGGAAAACGTCGTTCCGCAAGCTCGAGGGGATTATAATACCCGAAATCTATAACTGTCAATAGTTTAAGGGCTACGGCGCGATATACCCCAGGCCGACCAACCGCCTTTTTTGTTCCTCCGGTAAACTCAACTCGGGAGCCGCCCCGCCGCCGGCGACCTCGTTCTCGTTGGCCGCGACATACCGCCGGATCGCCTCTGCCAATTCCTCCTCCACCGGCAGGCCCGTACCGGCCACGTTTTCGACTGCCCGGGGGTCGGCCGCGATATTATATAACTCCCGCGTGCCCTCTTCCCAATCCTCGATATAGAGCCATCCCCCTCGCCGCAGAGCCTTCTTCTCGGTTCCCCGTTTGACGGCCTCCGCGAACGCGGCCGTCTCCTCCTCCGGGTCGCCCCCCAGGAAAGAACGGCCGTCGACGTCCCGCGGCGGCGCGAATCCCAACGCCTCCATAATCGAGGGGACGACGTCCACTTGCGACACATAGCGGCGGGCCGCGACCTCCCGGAGGTCGTAGCCGGGGAGGCGAACCAACAGCGCCATGTCGATCAATTCGGGGTATAAAGTGTGGCCGTGCTCGAATCCGCCGTGGTCGAAGAACTCCTCGCCGTGATCGGTGAGTACGACGACGATCGTATCGTCCGCCAACCCCTCCGCCTCCAGCGTCTCCATGATTTTACCGAAATGCTCGTCAACGTAGGCGACCTCGCCGTCGTAAAGCATCTCGAATTTTCGGACTTCGGCCTCCTCCATCGGCAATTCATCCAACCCCCACCCCCGCGCCAGGAGGTCGTCCATCAACGTGTACGCCTCCGCGGCTTCGACGCCCGGGTAATCCGGGACGTACCCCCGCGGCGGCGTGTACGGGCCGTGGGGGTCCATGAAATGACACCACACGAAAAAGGGCCGCCGGCCGGAACCCAACCGACGGAGCGCGGCGGCGGTCGCGGCGGAATTGAAAGTAGTATTATTACGACGGCGGCCCGAACGGCTTCGCGCCGCCCTCGCGGCCGCCACCGTAAATTTATACAGCGCCGTCCCGCGGAGCGGATAGAGGAGCCTAAAATCCCCGTTCATTAAGTATACGTCGAACCCGCTCGCGAAGCCGTATTCGGGGTGCATAAAAATGTTCGTGACGTACGCCTCGGTGCGATAGCCTTCCGCGCGCAACCTCTCTGCCAGCGTCGGTATTCCTGCGCGAAGCTTGTGACCCGCATCTACGCCGCACACCGACGGGTACCGGCCGGTTAGGAGGCTCGCCATGGAAGGCAAGGTCCACGGCGAGTTGCTGTACGCGTATTCGAACGTCGCGCCGGAGTCGGCGAACGCCCCCAGACGGGGTGTAGCGACGCGTTCGTAGCCGTAGCACGCGAGGCGGTCTTTCCGCAACGCGTCGATCGTAATCAACAAGACGTTGGGAGCGCGCTCGGGCGGCGCCGGCCGCGTGAGGCTTCGCCCCGCGAAGAGACCCAGGATTAGGAACGCAAACGCGGCAATCCCGCCGTACCCGACGACGAACCACACGACTCGCCGGAGGCGGCCGCCGCCCGGCCCCGCCCACCGGTACAGCCGCGCGCCGCCCTCCAACGCGGCGGTCGCCCAACCGGCAAATACGGCGACGTCGACGGCGACCATCGCCGGGTGCGTGATTGTCCACGGCGAGGCCCGGTTGACGAGAATCGCGACGGCCAAAGCCGGCAGCGCCACCGCGCCCCCCGCCGCGGCCCCGGCGACGCTCGGCCTGCGCGACGGCCGGACGAGGTTCCAGCCGAACCGGAGCGCCGCCGCAACAACCGCGGCCGCCGCCGCCGCGACCAGATACAGCACGGCGGAGCGGCCGAAGTACGTTAGCGGCGAATAGTCGGAGAAATGCGCGCCAAAGAAGATAACGCGCACGAAAAGCGTATCCACGGCCGCGAAAAAAAACGCCGCCGCGGCCACGACCTTGACGGCCCCTAGCGGCCCGGCCGGGACCCGCGCGTTTTTACGGCGCGGCTCTTTTAACGAGGATGCTTCCACGCGAACGACCCCTAACCCCGGACCCGACGCCGAGGATTATAATATGAAAGCGGCGGTTCGCAAACCTAAACGCGGCCTCGCGCCTAACGTTCTCGAAGTACCGTTCCCGCGAAGGAGTTCTCTCCCGCGCGGCTGTCGCGCGCTTGCACCTCGCCGGCCGCGACCGCCGCGGCCGAAAGCGAAACGTCCCGGCGGAGGTAAACGCGGAGATTATACCCCTCGCGCATCGTAAAAGTGAACAGGTACCTATAAAGCGAGGCGAAACCCGGCGCCCGGTAATACGACCACGTCCAATGCCCGGGAGGAGCCTGAAGGCCGTCGGCGCGAGAGCTATAGAGTACGAAAAACGTCGGCTCCTCGGCCAGAAAATATTCCGGCCGATACCCGTCGCGCGTCGTTTCCCGCGCCAACAGCCCCTCCGGGTTGATATCGTAAATTCGCGGGAATTCCGAATAATAGGGTAGCGCGCCCATGTCCCACGCCGCGAGCGAACTTCCGGGAGGGGCGGCCTCCCGCAGCCACCGCCCCAGCGCTACGTGGGCCCGGTTTAGACCCTCCGTATACGGTCTCTCGCCGTAAAGCGGTACCCCCGGGAGAAATAAGTACGCCAACGTTACGGCCAGCGCCACGGCCGCGGGCAACCCGAACAACCGCCGCCGCAGCCAATCGAACGCGCCCCCGGCGGCAACCCATAAAAACGCCACGAACGGCAACTCGTACCGGAATCCCGGCATCCATTCGCGCCGGGCCGCGAACGCCAGCGCTAGACTCGCGGCCGCGGCCACCCATATAAAACCGGCGTCGCGATTCCGTCTCCGCCAGCCGAGCACCGCCGCGAGGACGACTGCCGGAGCCACGTACGCCGCGAACGGCGCCAAACCGCGCAACCGGGCCGCCAGCGCCGGCCAGAAGAACCCGCCCCGCGCGTAATACGTATTCGGCAACAACGCCTCGAAGTACTCCGCCCGCCACCAGAAGTACGCGCCGTAAACGACGCCGAAAGCCGCCGCCGCCAGCAGGTATCGCGCGCGCCCGGGGCCGCCCGCGATTAAACCGTAGGCCAACACCGCGGCCGCCAACGCGCAGCCCTCCGGCCGCGCCGCCGCGGCTAGCGCCCACGCCAGCCCCGCCGCGACCGCCACGACGACGCCGCGGTCCACCCGCAGCGACAAGTACGTCGCCCCTAACGCCAGGCACAGGTACTGCGCCGTCTCCAGCCCCGCCACCGCCCAAAACGCGAAGTTGCCGGTGACCGCGACGAACAAAGCGGCCAACCCGCCGCCCCCTCCGCCGTACGCGGCCCGGCCAAGCAAGAACGCCGCCGCCACCGTCCCTAGGCCCCATACGATTCCCAGTACCTTAACGTAGGTTAACACCTCCCCCGGGAGGCCGAACGCGAAAAACGGTACCTCGCACAGAATCCACAGGAAATTAGTGTAGCCCTCTACCGGCGGGACGGCCTCGTCGAAGACGAATCCCAAGCCCGCCGCCGCGTTGCGCGCATAGCGGAGCGAAATGTACGCATCGTCTATGGTATAGGGAAAATAGAGGAGCGCGAGAGTAATAAAAATCGCGACGGCCAAAACCGCCCCCACTGCTCCGCCGGCCTCGCGCACGGTATTCGTGAGTTACACCCCCTCCGTAAAAACCGGCATCCAGTCGTCCAGCGCCCGGCGGGCCCGCGCCACGATTTCGGCGTGGCGCCGCCTCTTCCCCCGGGCCGCGACAGCCGGGAAGAGACCGAAGTTTACGTTCATGGGCGCGAACGTCGCGGGCGAGGCGGCCGTAACGTATCGGAGCAACGCCCCCACGGCCGTTTCCGGCGGCGGATACGCCGCGCCCCGGCCGCGGGCGAGGCGGGCCGCGTTCCAGCCCGCTAAGATACCCGTCGCCGCCGATTCCATATACCCCTCCACGCCCGTAATTTGGCCCGCGACGAATACCCCCGGCCGGTTCCGAAAAGCCAACGTCGCCTCCAGCGCCGCCGGCGAACACAGATACGTGTTTCGGTGGGCCGCGCCGTACCGCAAGAATTCGGCCCGCGCCAACGCCGGGACCATCCTAAAAATGCGCCGTTGTTCGCCCTGTTTCAACCGCGTTTGGAATCCCACCAGGCCGTACATCGCACCGGCCGCGTCCTCGGCGCGCAATTGCAGGACGGCGTAAGGCCGTTCGCCCGTCCGCGGGTCGACGAGGCCCACCGGCTTCATCGGCCCGAAACGGAGCGTGTCCTCACCCCGCCGGGCGGCCTCCTCGACCGGCAGACACCCCTCGAAAAACAGTCCTCGTTCGAAGTCGCGTTCGGCGGCGGTCTCGGCCGCTACGAGCGCGGAGACCAGCGCCCGGTACTCCTCCGGCCCC
>CP070633.1:1652016-1665211 GCA_020356085.1 Candidatus Coatesiibacteriota bacterium
GACTACGCCTACATCGAGGCCGACCCGGCGGAAATTAGCCTCCAACCCACCGAGATCTTCCTCCTCGAGAAGCGGCCGTTCTTCACCGAGAACTACGACCTGTTCGACCTGCCGTTCCATCTGGTCTATACGCGCCGGTTAACCGAAATCGCGGGAGGCGTCAAGGGCTCCGGCCGTGCCGGCCCCGTCACCGTGGGGGGGTTGGACGTCGTGCTCAAGAAAGACGACCCGCGGTACCCGGAGGATAACTTCGCCGTGGCCCGGGCGACGTGGGACCTCCCGGGCGGCCACCGGGTCGGCGCGGCGGGCGTGGGGCGGCGCGAACTCGGCGAGGTGGTCCCGGCCGCCGAACCGTACGCCGGGGGGGACGTCGCGAGATATAACAACGTCGGCCAGGTCCAGGGGCGATTCGCCTTGCCGGCCGGGTTTTTCCTCTCCGGTTCCGGTTCTAAAAGCGCGACCGCGGGCGACGGCGGCGACGGTTATATATACGACGTGACGTTCTCTTACCCCGGCCTGAAGGACTATCTAAGCCTCGACTACTGCGCGATATCCGAGGATTTTCGGGCCGATATGGCGTTTCTGCAGCCGGAGCTCCTCGGGATACGGCGCGTGTCATTCTACGGCCGCCACGAAACCCAGGTCAACCGCGCCGGTTTCCGGTCCGTCACCCCCGACCTCTTCGCGGCCTACGACCGGGCTATCGGCGGCGACATGGTATTGTGGCGAACGAACCCGTCGCTGAGCGTCGTAGCCCGGAACGATTACTTCGTCAACTTCGGATACGCCGCCGGCGTCGACCGCCGCTACGTGCCGTATGGCCTCCCGGAATTCCGCAATAACTTCGCCTCGGTGGGCGCGGGGCGTTCGCCGTCGGCCTGGGGCGGCTTCAACCTCAACTACAGGCAGGGGACGTACTACGGCGAGTACTATCACAACTACGGCGGCGCGGTTTCGGTAATCCCCTGGCCGGTATGGGTCGTCGAGACCGACGCGACGGCGTTCAACCCCCGCAGCGGCGACCGCTTCGTCGTCGGCAATTTAAAGAGCACCCTGACCGTAACCGAGGGCCTCTTCTGGCGCGTAATCCTGCAGGGCGACTCCGACGCCCGGACGGCGTTGGGGAGCACGCTGTGGGGGTGGGAGTTCCGTCCCGGCAGCACCGCGTACCTGGCGTACGAGCAGCGGCGCGACGCCACAGGCCACTTCCTACTGGCGGACCAGCTCCTCTTCCTGAAGGTGTCGTACCTGATCACGCTCTAGCGGCAAGACGTACGACTAGCCCCTCATAAACAACGAGCGCGCGAAAGGACCTTCGCGCGCTTTTGTTATCCGCGGCCCGCCGCCGCTCACTCGTACCGTATCGCCTCGATGGGGTTCAACCCCGAGGCCTTCCGCGCCGGGTAGATCCCGAATATTATCCCCACCGCCGCGGAGAAGCCGACGCCCAATACTACCGTCCACCACGGCGCCGCGGCTTGGAGCGGCGTAATGGCCGATACGAACGCGCCCGCCGCCAATCCCAGGAAGATGCCGACGACGCCGCCCACCGACGACAGCGCGACCGCCTCCGAGAGGAACTGGACCATAACGTCGGCGTCGCTCGCGCCCACCGCTTTGCGGATGCCTATTTCCCTCGTCCGTTCCGCCACCGACACCAACATGATGTTCATAATGCCGATGCCGCCCACCAGCAAGGAGATGCCCGCGACGCCGACCATCACCAGCCACAGCACGGACCGGATCGTATTCAAGGAGGAGAGCATCGACTCCTGCGTGTTCAGGCCGAAGTCGTTGTCTTCGTAATACCGAAGGCCGTGCCGGAGGCGGAGGAGTTCCTCCACGTCCGCGACCGCCGCCTCCACCGGGACTTTTTCCTCGGGCAAAACCTCGATCCTTATACCGCGGAAAACGGAGGCCCGGCCCTCGGGAAGGGAATAATATTTAATGTAGGTTTCGACGGGGACATAAATCTGGTTATCCTGGGGATGGCCGAAGGAGGCGCCTTTCTCCTCCAAGACGCCGACGACGGTATAGCGGCGGCCCTCCACCTCCAACGTTTGGCCCAGCGGCTCCTCGCCCGGGCCGAACAGGTTACCGGCCACGTACGAGCCGATTACGCAGACCATATTGCGATGCTGTTGGTCGTAACGAGTAATGAAGCGCCCCTCGGAAACGACCCAATTCCCCGTAAGGTCGCCGCCCTCGCCGATCCCGGTCAGGAGGCATTCGTCCGCCTCGTACACGCCGCGCGTAAGCGTACCCAAGTCCCGGTGGATGTTGGGTACCGCGGCCCGGACCGTAGGCAGTTTCGAAATCGCGGCCGCATCCGCCACCGTGAGGTCCGGCCTCTTACTTATTTCCTCGAAATTCCGGTGCCGCCGCAAGCCGATTTCCAATTCCAGTTTCTGGACGTAGATGGTTTTCGTCCCCAGCGACGAAAACTCCTGGTCGATCGTACGGTCGAGCCCTTTGAGCAACGCTACGATCGCGATAATGGTGGTTACGCCAATGATAATCCCCAACGTCGTCAGGAACGACCGCGTCTTGTTGTAACGCATGGAGGCTATCGCGCGCGCACAGAGCGTTATTAAATTCATACGACCCTCCCGTCGTGCAGCAGCACTACGCGCTTGGCGTGACGGGCGACGCTGTCCTCGTGCGTTACTA
The DNA here is from genome assembly GCA_020356085.1 of Candidatus Coatesiibacteriota bacterium. GTDB lineage: Bacteria > RBG-13-66-14 > B26-G2 > WVWN01 > WVWN01 > WVWN01. Next base: position 1,654,687 of record CP070633.1, read on the forward strand.
CGACCAAAGTCCTCCCCGCGGCGTTAAGGGAATCCAAGAGTTCCATGAGATCGTCCTCGCTCTTGGAATCGAGGTTCCCGGTAGGTTCGTCGGCCAGGATGATCGCCGGGTCGTTGGCCAGCGCCCGCGCGATGGCTACCCGTTGCACCTCGCCGCCGGAGAGCTCGTTGGGCCGGTGGTGTCCCCGGTCCGACAACCCCACCTTGGCGAGCAGGTCGGCCACCACCTCCCGTCGCCGGTCGGCCGGCGCCCGCGCGTACAACAGCGGCAACTCCACGTTCTCGGCCGCCGTGAGCCGGGGTAACAGGTTAAACCGTTGGAATACGAAGCCGACGTCGCGGTTGCGGATATGCGCCAACTTCTTTCCGGTGTAGCGGGATACCTCTTGGCCGCGCAGGGAATAGGAACCTGACGTCGGCGTATCCAGACATCCCAGGATATGCATGAGGGTGGACTTGCCCGAACCGGAGGGACCCATGATGGCCACGTACTCGCCGGCGGCGATCTGCAAGTCGACGTCGGCCAGCGCGTGAACGGGGACGCGGTCGGGATTGTAAACCTTCGATACGCCGACGAGTTCGATCAAGCCGTCTACCGGAGACCGCGCGGCCGGCGTTTTTTTCCGTGCGGCCATTTCCCTTCTCCTTCGACCACTTTCACCTCGTCGCCGTCGGCGAGGAGGCGGAGCACTTTGTACGGGCCGACGATGACCGGTTGGCCGGCCCGGAGGCCCTCCACTATCTCCACGCGCGTCCCGTCGGAAATGCCCGTTTTTACGGGAACCACCTTGGCGCGGCCGCCTTCGAGCACGAACACCGCGTCGTACATTTCGCCCTCCTGCTCACGCCTCCCGATGGCCTGGAGGGGGCACGGGAGAACGTTCTCCCGCGTAGCCGTCGTGACGGAGCCCGTAACGGACATCCCGGGCCGCAACCGCGGATCGACTTCGACGAGCTCCAGGAGGACCTCGAACTCGGTAACGTCTTCGCTGGCGGCCCCCGTATCGACGGCCGGCATGTAACCGATGGACCGGACCCGCGCCTCGAACTCAACTTCCGGCATGGCGTCGGGAGTTACGGTCGCCGGTTGGCCGACGACTACGTCGACGATGTCGGCTTCGTCCACGTAGATCTTGGCCTGCATGGCGGAGAGGTCGCCCAAGGTAAACATCACCGTCCCGGGGTTGTTCATCGTCCCCAATACGACGGTCTCGCCGGCCTCGACTTCCACCCGGACCACTCGCCCGGCGATAGGCGCGTAGAGGCGAGTTTTACTTAAGTTGTCCTCGCTCTGCTCGAGTTGAGACCGCGCCACCTCGTACGCCGTGCGGCGTTCGTCGAAGGCGGCTTCCGAAATCAGGTTCTCCTCGAACAGCGCCTTCGCGCGCTTATACGAGGCCTCCGCCTCCGTTAACCGCGAGCGGTTTAAATCCCGCTGCGACCGCAACTCGTCGTCGTCGAGCACGCACAGGATTTGCCCCCTCGCCACCTCCTCTCCCTCCGTCACGTATACCTTTTCGACCTTGGCGACGACCTCGGCCGAGATATCGACTTGGTTGAGCGCCTCCAGTTCGCCGTCCGCCGAAACGACCGATACGATATCGCCCGGCGCCAGCGTCATCACCTCCACCTCCGGCAACCCCGGGGGACGACAGGCGATTTTTACGATAACCACCGCGACCACCAAACCGCCGACGCCGACGACGAGAGCCCGTATTAACTTCCGGCGCGTTTTCCGGTTCATCGTTCCTCCACCGACGTCCCGAGTACGTAATTGAGTTCGGCGCGACTCGACCAATACCGGGCCTGAGCTTCGACCCGCGCGCGCTCCGCCTGGCCGAGCTCCGCCTCCACCTGCAACAGCTCGTCGAAGGATACGCCGCCCAACTCGTAGCTTCGGGCGTTAAGGCGGTACACTTCCTCGCTGAGCTCGACCGTTTTGGAAGCGCTCTCCCACTCCTTATAGGATAGTTCCTGCGTATCCACTAAGCTCGCCAACCTCTCCCGGGCGTCGAGGCGGGCCTGCGCCAACTCCAGGCGCGACTGCTTGCGATCCAGTCGCGCGCCGGTGAGGCCGAGCACGCGGTCCGCGACGTCGACTACGGGAAAACTGACCACCAGGCCGTAACGCGTATCGTCGTTCTCTTCGCCCGGGAACAGGCCTCCGCCGCCGAAGGTCGAACCTCGACTATACGAGAACGAAAGCGCCGGGAGCAACTCCCCCCACGCGCTCCAATAGGCCACCTCCGACGCCTCCACCTGCATTCGAAGGACGGTCAGCTCGGGGTTCCGCTCCAGCAAGGCCGCGGAGATAGCCGTGGTGGGAAGCGCGGAAGGCTCCTGCGGAGAGGGCAGTTCCTCCACCGCCATCGCCTCCCACCGGTCGAGGCCGATTAAATCGGAAAGCGTCCGTTGTTTTTCCGCTACGGCGTTACGAGCCGAAAGCAGCTCGGTCTCCTTTGTAAAGAGGTCCGCCTCCGCGCGCAGCCTATCGGCGAGGTTGGCCTCGCCTATCTCATACCGCCTCCCCACGATTCTCGAGTTCTCGACGGCGCGCCGGTATTGCCTCTCTGCGCTCGAGACCAGCGCCTGGGCGCGAGCCAAGTCGTAATACTCCCCTTGGACGGCCAGGACCAGGTCCGCTATCGTTCGTGCCGACTTGGCCTTATAGTATTCCTTTTCGCGAAAGCCGCGCAGGACGCCGAAAAAGGCCGTCGCGTCGACCACCGGCTGCGTGAGCGAGAACCCCAACCGCCACGTATCGCCCATCTCCGCGAAGGAGCTACCGCTGGTCGAGTACGAAGCGCTGAGGTCAGGCATAACCGACGCCACGCCCTCCGCCAGAGCCTGTCTGCCCTGGGCCAGTTCGACGCCGGCCAACTCCACCTTAAGGCTATCCTGCAGCGCCGTCGCGAGCGCCTCCTCCAGCGAAAGCGTCGCCGCCGCCGCCAAAGCCGGCATACCGATTAGTACCGCTAACGTTCGGGTTTTAATAACTACTCCTCGGGGGTCCCGTTCCCCGCCTCCGGGTTTGAAACGGCGCGCCAAAAGTAACTCGGGCGCCGACGGTCTAACGCCGCGCCTGATTTTGAAAACGGTATTGAGTCTGCGGCCTTCGACAAATATCGCCCGCCGCCGCGTAATTATAACATTTTACCGAGCGTTTGCGCCACCTTCGCGCCGGCCGCGTTTCCTCCGGTCCCCTCCTCCCGCCCGCCGCTACCGCCGTTCCTTATAAACAGACGGGCCGCGATGCGCAAAGGTTACGCTTTTAACGAAGTTCTTTCCGAAGCCTCCCCCCTCCCAAAAAAGACGCCCGGGCGGGTACGTCGTGTAAGATTGCCGCCACAGCGCGATCGCACGGTTTGAAGCAACCGCCGCCGGCGCCGGAGCGCCGGCCAGTAGCGCCCGCGCTTCGGCTTTTTACCCGTCTTTTCCCTCGTTACAGCGACGTCGAATCAGATGGGCTCCACCCCCCACTGGTTCAAATTCCCCCCCACCCCCCCGCGGGATATTGCCTCCGCTAGACGGACGTTAGTTCCAACGTAATAACCTTTCTCTTCAATCGAAAGCAAAAAAACCGCGCACCGAGACGATTTGAAACCTTTTGGCGCTTTTTGATAGGACAAGTATCGCGAAAAAGAAATACAATGGCCGACGTACCGGAGCTGTGGGCCAGATATAGGGCGGCGCCGGGCGGAAAAAAAGGCACTATAGGAACCCTCGCTCCCGGCGGCCTTTTACTTGCCATAACGGTAATAATATTATTTTACCTAGTTTTAGTAAGTAGTTTATGCTATACTCCCCGGATTCACCAACCACTTGGTGCACTGCCATAAAAACGGCTCACCTCCGGGCCGGGGCGTATTTTCTCTTACCGTAACGCCTAACCTACTTCCCCGAGAAGTAAAGGGCGACCATGAACGACAACACGCTACGAGTCTTGATCGGGTGGAAAGAGATTGCCGCGTATCTCAACTGTTCCCGGTCGACCGCCGTGCGTCGCGTGGAAGACGGCTTGCCGGTCTTCCGCGTCGGCGGTAACGTGCGGGCCTTCGCCGCCGACCTCGACCGCTGGCTGGAGGGCGAGCGGCTGCGGGAGCTGGAGGCGGCGGTGGAAAAAGACCCCGACCCGCCGGGGATAATCGTGGAGGGCGCGGCCCTCGCCGAAACCGCAGCCTCGTTCGCCCGTGACAAGGAAAACCTACGATACGCGCTAATCCCGCTGGGGATCGACACCTCGGAATACGAGCGGATCGAGGGCCGGTTAAAAACGGCGGAGGAAAAGTACCGGTGGTTGCTGGAGACGGTCCCGGCGTGGATTTGGGAAACCGACGAGGGCGGCGAATTTACGTACTCCAACGTCGCCGTCGTCGATATCCTGGATTACCGGCCCGAGGAACTCGCGGGGTTCAAACATACGGAATTCCTGATCCCGGAAGAAGAGGCCAAACTTTTCGACCGAGAAATCGGCACCTTGCGCAAGCGAAAAAAACTAATCCGCGACTTCAAATGTCGATTCACCCGCCGCGACGGCGGCCTGCGGTGGCTCGAGACGGACGCCGAGCCCGTCTTCGACGCCGCCGGGAAATTCGCGGGGGTCCGCGGCGTCTCGCGCGATATAACCGAGCGCCATCGGGCGGAGGAAAAGGAGCAGGAACATCTCCGCAACCTCTCCTTCCTCTCGGAAACGGCCATGGCGTTCGTGGAACTCGCGCCCCAGGCGGACCTGTTATCTTACATAACTGAGAAGGTGAGAGAGCTCGCCGGCGAGGCCGTCGTAGCGATAGCCGCGTACGACGAGGAGGCGGATACCTTCCGGTTCCAGGAGTTGCTCGGTTTAGAAAAGAAACTCGGCGTATTCCCCAAGCTGCTGGGCAAGGGGCCGTTCGAACTGGTTTTTCCGACGTCGGCGGAGACGAAAGCGTCGCTGCTCCGGGGTAAATTGGAAAAGACTTCCGGGGATATAGAGGAACTCACGGGCGGCGTAATCGGGGGAGCCGTGGCCCGTAAATTCAAGAAAGCGCTCGGGATGGGCGACATATATGCGATGGGAATCGTCAGCCGCGGGACACTCCTCGGCGCCGTCGGCGTTATACCGCCCCCGGGCGTAGAGCTGGCGCCTCGGGATACAATCGAGGCTTTCGTGAACCAGGCCGCGGTAGCGTTCCAGCGCCGGCGGGCGGAGGAGGCCCAGCGGGAAAGCGAGGAGAAGTACCGCGACGTCGTCGACAATTCCATGGTCGGCCTCCATATTATCCAGGACCACGTAATTAAATTCTGCAACCAACGCTTCGCCGAAATCCTCGGCTACGATAGCGCCCAAGAATTAATAGGAGTGGGAGTGGACGAACTCGTAGCCCCTGACGACCGAGAGTTCATCGCCGAGGAACTAAAACTCCGCCTCGCGGGAGAAAGGGAAGCGGACCAGATCGTCTGCAAGGTCGTTAAAAAAGACGGGACGATTATCGACGCTGCGGGGCTGGGAAGCCGCATCACGTATGAGGGTCGTCCGGCGATCCACGGCGGCCTCCAGGACATTACCGACCGCATACGGGCCGAACGGGCCCGCGAGCGCGAGCGGACCGCCTTCCGGATTATCGCCGAGGCCGCGGTGGAGGCGGCCGAGACGCGGGGATTGTGCCAACGCGTATTGCAGGGGCTGGCGGAGGCCCTGGCCTTCGACTTCGGTACGGTCGAACTCTTCGACGCGGACCGCGGATTCTTGTACAACTGCGGCGCCGCGGGGCTCACGAAAAAACAAATCGCCGTAAAGGAAACGCCCGTCCCCCTGGACGACGACCGTCACGTCAGCGCGTACGTCGGCCGCACGCGGGAAGCCCTCTTCGTACCCGACCTGCGGGACCATCCGGTAAATAAAACCTACGGCCCCTGGCTGAAAGACTTGGACATCCGGGGGTTCATATCGTGGCCTTTGCTGGGCGGCGAGGGCCAGCTGCTGGGCGTGCTGCAACTCGGCGGCCGGACGCCCAAGGTACTGGTCGAAGGCGACCAGACCTTTTTCGCCACCGTCGCCGGTATGTTCGCCACGGTGCTCGAGCGCCGGCGGGCGGAGGAGGCGCTGGAAGAGAGCGAGGAGAAGTTCCGCGACGTCGTCGAACGGGCCAACGACGGCATCGCCATCGTAAAGGACGGCCGGTTTATATATGTAAATCCCCGGATAGTCGAGGCGACCGGATACGCCGCGGAGGAACTACTCGAGCAGCCGTTTACCACGTTTATAGACCCCGACGAAATACCGAAAGTAAGCGCTTATCACGAGAACCGCGTGAAGGGGGAGGAGGCCCCGACCGTATACGAAACAATCGTCCGGCGGAAGGACGGGAGTAAATTATACGTCGAGGCCAACGTGGGAACGTTCCGGTACCGGGGCGAACCCGCAGTGTTAGCGCTCATCCGCGACCTCACCGAACGAAAACGCGCGCAGGAATTGACGCACCTCCAACGCGAACTCGCCCAGGCGCTCGCGGCACCCATCTCGCTGGAGGAGGCGGGCCGCCTATGCGTGCAGGCCGCGCTGCAGGCGGGGGGGATGGATAGCGGCGGCCTGTACGCCGCCGAGGTACGCGCCGGGGCCGGCGAGTTGGTATACCACGAGGGCCTCGGAGAGGCTTTCGTCGAGGCCGTCTCCCGGTTCGACGTCGCCTCCCCCCAAGCGCGTTTGGTGCTGGAGGGCAAACCTCTTTTCGCGACGTACGAAGACCTGGGAGTACCGCTGACGGAGGTCCAGGTCCGAGAAGGTTTGAAAACCGTCGGCGTTATCCCCATAACGTTCGAAGGCGATATTGTTGCCTGTTTGAACGTCGCCTCCCACACGGCCGAGGCGATCGAGCCGTGGGCCCAGGAGGGGCTGAAGGCCATCGCGGCGCAGGTGGGAGGGGCGCTCGCGCGGATCCGGACCGAGGAGGCGCTGACCCGGGCCAACGAGGAATGGCGGCGTACCTTCGACGCCGTCCCGGACATGGTAGCCCTGATAGACGACCAATACCGCCTCCTCCGCGTAAACGAGGCGACGGCCCGCCGCGCGGGCTTGACGCCGCAGGAGTGCGTGGGCCGCAACTGCTACACGCTCTTCCACGGGACGGAGGAACCCCCCGCGTTTTGCCCCCACGCCAAATTAATGAAGGACGGCCGCGAGCACGAGGCGGAGTTCTACGAGAAACACCTGGGCGCGCACCTCGTCGTCACTACGTCGCCGATCCGCGACGCGGAAGGGCAACTGGCGGGCTGCGTGCACGTCGCCCGCGACGTTACCGAGCGCGTGCAGGCCGAGGAGGCGCGCGAGCGCGAACGAAAAGCCTTCCGCATCATCGCGGAGGCGGCGGTAAAAGGCGGGGACACCCGCTCGCTGTGTCGACACGTCGTGGCCGGCCTGGCCCAAGCGCTGGGCTTCGAGATGGGAACGGTACGCCTTTACGACGAAGAAACCAAAACCCTGCAAAAAACCGCCTTCTTCGGCCTCACCCGGGACGAGCTCGACGACTACTTCCCGGCTCAAAAAATCGACGATCCGAATTACCTCGCGGCCCACGTGACGCGCACCCGCGAAGCCATCTTCGCGCCGGACGTATCCGGCCACAAATTCGCCAAAGCCCACCGGGCGAGAATAAAAAAACTCGGCCTGGCCTCGATCATCTCCTGGCCCCTCCTGGGAGCGGACGGCCGGTTAACGGGCGCAATGCAGCTCCTCTCCCGCTCCCCCCGGGAAATCCCGGAGGGGGACCGTACGTTCTTCGAAACCGTCGCCGGGATGTTTACGACGGTCCTGGAGCGGCGGCGCGCGGAGGAAACGATCCGGCACAGCGAGGCCAAACACCGCCTCCTCCTCGAGAGCATAGGTTCGCCCGTGCTGGCGCTCGACGCGAAAATGAATATCATGTATCACAACGAGGCGTACGCGGCGTTCGTAGGCCGGCCGCGGGAAGAAATAGAAGGCGAGAACCTGCTCGAGATCTTGCCCTCCTTCGCCGAAACCGAAACGCACGGGGCATTCGCCCGGGCGCTCGCCACCGATACGCCCCAAGAGGCCGAGGGCGAGTTCGGCGAGGCGTACTTCCGCACGAACGTTTTCCCCATGCCGTGGGGAATCCTGGCCATCGCCACGGACCTCACCGAGCGCAAAGGGGCGGAGGAGGCGCTCCGGGAGTCGGAGGAGAAGTTCCGGACCATCATCGAATCTTCCCCCGTGGGGATGCACCTTTACGAGCTGGGCGCCGAAGGCCGGCTTGTGTTCGTAGGAGGCAACCCGGCGGCCGACGAAATACTGGGTTTGGACAACTCGCAATTCGTGGGCAAAGCGCTCGAGGAGGCGTTTCCGTCGGCGGCCGATACCGAAATCCCCGAGAGGTATCGGCGGGCTGCCGCCGAAGGAGAACGCTGGTACGCCGAACAAATCGATTACGAGGACGAACAAATCAAGGGCGCCTTCGCCGTCCAGGCCTTCCAAACCTCTCCGGGAAAAATGGTGGCCGCTTTTTCCGATATTACCGAGCGCAAACGGGCGGAGGAGGCGCTCCGCGAGAGCGAGGAGAAATACCGCGCGACCGTGGAACAGGCGCGCGACGGCATCATAATAGTCGCGGACGGCAAACTCGCCTTCGTCAACGACTACTACGCGACCCTACTCGGCTACGCGAAAGACGATTTAATAGGCCGTTCCATCTACGACATGGTGCCGCCGCGACTCCGGGAGGGGTTCGCCGCGATGTACGAACTCGCGCTCGAGCACGGCGTCACCCCCGAGCCCGTCGACGCGTACTTGCTAACCGCGGACGGCCGCGAAATACCCGCCGAAACGGTCTCGGCTGACATTACCTACGACGGCCGTCCCGCGATCCTGGTTACGATCCGCAACGTCTCCGAGCGGAAGAGGGCGGAAAAGGCGCTGCGCGAGTCGGAGGAGAAGTTTCGCAACCTGGCCGAGGGATCGCCCAACATGATCTTCATCAACTTCCGCGGCCGGGTCGTCTACGCCAACGCGAAGTGCGAGCAGGTGATGGGGTATACGCGGGAGGAGTTCTACGCGCCGGACTTCGACTTCCTCACGTTGATTGAACCCGCCTCGCGAGAACTGGTTCAAAAATCTTTCGCCGCGCATTCCCGGGGCGAGGAGGTCGAGCCGTACGAGTATTCGCTTGTAACGAAAGACGGCCGGCAAATCGAGGCCCTTATTACGACGACGCTCCTGCCGTACGAAGGCGGACGCGCCATTCTCGGAATCGTTACGGACGTCACCGCGCGGAAGCACGCGATGGAGGCGCTGCGCGACTCGGAGGAGAGGTACCGCGTATTGTTCGAGGGCGGCAACGACGCCGTCTTCGTCTTCAATTTGACGCCTGCCGGGAAGGCGAGCCCCTTTATCGAGGTCAACAACGAGGCCTGCCGGTATCTCGGGTATTCCGCGGAGGAGCTGCACCGACTCACCCCGGCCGACCTCGTCCCCCCGGAAACCAAACGCGCCGTCACGAAAAAATTAAAGCAGCTTTCGAAGGAAAAAGAGCTTGTCTTCGAGTGGGTCCACGTAAAAAAAGACGGGACCGAAATCCCCGTGGAGGTCAGCGCGCACCTCTTCGAGTTCCGCGAGAAACCGACCGTTATTTCGATCGTCCGGGACATAACGGAACGCAAAAACGCCGAGGAGGCGCTCCGCGAGAGCGAGGAGAAGTACCGCGAGTTCGTGGAACAGGCCCGCGACGGCATCGTAATCGTTACGGAGGGCGAGTACGCGTTCGCAAACGAGCACTTTGCCCGCATGAGCGGCTACGCAAAGGAGGAGCTGTTGGGCCGTTCCATCCTCGAGCTGGTCCCGGAGCGGTCGCGCGAGGACATAGCCGCACGGTACCGGGAAGGCCTCCAGCACGGCTTTACGAACGAGACGGTAGAGGCTGTAGTACTTACCCGCGACGGCCGCGAGGTTCCCGTCGAAACGAACCCGGCGCCAATTAAATTCGAAGGTCGCTCCGCGGAACTCATTATAGTTCGCGACGTAACGGAACGTAAGCGCGCGGAGGAGGCGCTCCACGAGAGCGAGGAGCGGTTCCGGCGACTGGCGGAAGACTTCCGCGAGGCGATCGTCATTTACGACCAAGCGGAAGACCGCGTTACCTACGCCAACCCGGCCGCGGTCGAAATGTTCGGCGTTACCCGGCACGACCTGTGCGGTACGGCGTTTGAGACGACCCTGGACGCCTTCGTCCACGACGACGACCTCGACCGCCTCCGCGAGGCGAACGCGAAAGCGCATCTGGCCCGCAGCGCCGGTTCGGTCGAGGCGCTCGAACTCGATTTCCGCGCGGCGCGGCCGGACGGCGAGGAGAGGTGGATCCATCAACGCAGCTACCCGCTGCTGATAGAAGGCGCGCCGTCGTCGGAAGTTTGCATAATCTACTCCGACGTAACGGCGCGTCTCCGCACCGAGGGGCCGCCGGAGCGGGAGGGCGACCGGCCCGCCCCGTAAAGTTCCCCGGACCTGGCTCATCCCACAAACCGCGCCTCCCGGCGCGGTT
>CP070633.1:1665311-1669454 GCA_020356085.1 Candidatus Coatesiibacteriota bacterium
TTCCCGGCCAGCCGGGAGGTGTACCTGGAGGCGCTCGGCATCGGCGCGCTGGCGACGCTGACGCAGGCGGGGTGCATCGTCATGAACCCGGGGTGCGGGCCGTGCCTGGGCGCGCACGAGGGAATCCTGGCGGAGGGCGAGGTCTGCCTCTCGACGGCGAACCGGAACTTCCGCGGCCGCATGGGCTCGACGGAGGCGGAGATCTATCTCTGTTCGCCGGCGACAGCCGCGGCCTCGGCGCTGTACGGCCGGATTACGGACCCGCGGACCGTGAAGGCGTAGGAATGGAAACCGATTTAGGCCTAGCGGTTGCGCTCTTGATCGGCCTTAGTACTGTATTTTTGTTTAATGCCGTCGGTTTCTTAGCGTTGGTATGGTTACTTAAGGAATACAGCCGTTCGGGTAAGTCATTATGGGAGGAATTATTCTCGGGTTTAAGCAGAGGCTCAATACCCTTAAGTAAAGGTTTATTTTCGGGGTTCGGCGAATACTCCAAACCTTCAGAGGACACGGAGGAACGAGGACAGGGCTCGTTTAAGGATCAATGATTAAAGGCAAGGTCTGGAAATACGGCGACGACGTCAATACGGACGTCCTCTTCCCGGGGCGGTACACGTATACGGTCACCGACCCGCAGGAGATGGCCTCCCATATGCTGGAGGACCTCGACCGGGCGTTCGCCAAGGGGGTGAAGCCGGGCGACATAATCGTCGCCGGCAAGAACTTCGGTTGCGGCTCGAGCCGCGAGCAGGCGGCGCTGGGTTTGAAATACGCCGGCGTCACGGCCGTCGTCGCCGCCTCTTTCGCGCGGATCTATTTCCGCAACGCCCTCAACGCCGGCCTGCCGGCCGTGGTCGCGCCGGAGGCCGTGGCGCACGTCGCCTCCGGCGACGAAATAACTTTGGATTTCGAGGCCGGCGAGCTTACGACGGCCGACGGCACCGTCTTTCCCTTTCCGCCGCTCCCGGCGGAGGTTCTGGGCATTCTGGAGGCGGGGGGCCTGGTCCCGTACGTACGAAAGGAGTTGGCGCGGAAATGAGAAAAGTTGTCGTAACGGCGTTAATTTGCGCCTCCGTGGCGTTCGCGTGCCAAAAGGGCGAGGAGCCGGCGGAGGGTACGGCCCTGGCGCCGGAAACCGGCGAGACCGCTCGGCCCGCCTCGCTGATCTTCCCGGAGGCGGAGCGGGCGGAGGCGCTGCTGCGGGCGGCGGAGGTGCCGTTCGCCTCCCGCCCGGACCTGATCCGCGAGCTGCCGGAGGGCTGCGTGTGGCACGCGGTTTACGGGACGGCCGACCCGGAGGTTATCCTGGAGACGTACGCCTTTATGTATTGGGACGGCGCTATCTCGTACGCGGAGGAACGCGGGCGCGAGTTCGACCTTATGGACGTGCTCCGCGAGTATCGGACCGTCCACAACGGCGCGCTTCTTCTCGTCGCGTACTACTATCCGGGGGAGGAGGCAGCGGCCCAGGGGGAGGTATTGACGAAGTTTATCTCCGCCTTCGCCGGCGAGGAGTGATTCGCGGGAGGAAAGACGCCCCCCAAAGCGCGTTTTTATCGCGTTTGAGTATTGTTTTTTAGGTAGGTTTGTGGTAGACTTGAATCAGAATATGACCGACCGGGTCACGTAAGAATTAATGGCAATTGAGGGCTTAACGGCTACGGCGAAAGGAGCAATCATGTTACGCAAAGCAGCTATCGTCGGCCTGGTGGTGCTCGCGGCGTCCTCGTGGGCGGCCACTCGCGCCGTGCTCGTCGAGCACTTCGGGTGGACCTCTTGAGGCTCGTGCCCGGCCGCAGAAGCGGACTTTAGCCGGTTAATTAATACCTACCCCCTCACGGCTTTATGCCCGATCCAATACATGTTCTACGTATCCCCGCACGCGAGCGCACGTTTAATGACTTACTACGGGCAAAATACGGTCCCCCACCATTTCACGGACGGAATCCTTAGGTGCAACTCGGGTTATAGCACTTACCTATCCCACTATAATACCCGGCGCGTAATTTCGGCCCCGTTGACTATAACGGTCTTGGAGAATAACATCGGATCCACTACCGCGTACGTCAAGGTTCGCGTCAGGCTCGAGCAGAACCTTCCGGCGGGGCATTTCATCCACATCGGCCTGTGGGAGGACCACGTCGTGGTCGGCGGCTCGTACGGAAGTACGCCAACCCGCGTCATCGAACGCGACCTGGCCTCGACCAGCCTAACCATAACCAACGCTAACCAGCAGCAGGACTTCGAAAAAACCTTCAGCGTCCAGTCGGGGTGGAAACGCGCCGACCTCGGCATAACCGCCTGGGTTCAGGGACCCTCCTCCGACCGCGAAGTGCACAACGCGTGCGCGGCGAAGTTCAGCACCACGGGTATTTCGCCTTCGTCGCTGGGACGCGTTAAGGCGCTGTTCAATTAACTAATTTTCTCGCGACCGAATGCAGAAAGCCCGCCTTTCCAGGCGGGCTTTTTTTAGAGGAGAGAGGGGATTTTAAACCCCCGCGCCTACAACCGCCTCCCCGCGGATCGTAACGGTCACGTCCTCGTAGGGGATGTTTTTACCGGAAGCCCTAACGGCCTCCCGAGCGACCTGCGCGATCCCGAAGCAGCACGGGACCTCCATATGGAGGACCGTAACTTTTTTTACGTCGTTGGCCTGCAAGATCGCCGTCAGCTTCTCGCGGTACAGGTCGAGGTCGTCGAACTTGGGGCAGCCTATAACGACGGCCTTGTTCTTCAGGAAGTCGGGGTGGAAGGCCGCGTAGGCGAGCGGCGCGCAGTCGGCGGCGATTAGCAGCTCGGCGTTGTTAAAATACGGCGCCGTGGGGCTGACCAGGTAAAGCTTCACCGGCCACTGGCGCAGCTCGGACCGAAGCTCCCCCTCGAAAGTGGCCTCCGGCTCCACGCACTCCTCCTCCGCGGCGCGCAGGTCCATCGTCCGGGCGCCCGGGCAGGAGAAGCCGTGGCCGTGGCCCGCGTGGCCGGCCGGTTTCCGTTCGGCTTCGGGCGGGGGGGTAGCGCCTTCGCTCTCGAGGCTGTGGAGGTGTTCCTCTACGGCCGCGGCGTCGAAGGCTTCCGCCGGCCGCTCCTCCAACGTGATCGCGTCCTGGGGGCATTCGCCCAGGCAGGCGCCCAGGCCGTCGCAGTATATCTCGCTGACGAGGCGGGCTTTCCCGTCGATTATCTGGATCGCGCCCTCGGCACAGGACGGTACGCACAGGCCGCAGCCGTCGCAGCGCTCCTCGTCGATCGTTACTATTTTACGGTTTACTTTTCCCACGGTGGTACCTCCTCGAAATTAACGTTTTTCTCCGTCGTGACGGCCCTACTATACCGCGGGGGCATGGAAAAAACCTTGACTTACGTCAAGGTTCGGTTGGTTTTTTGAAGGGTTCAGTTTTAGTCGGGCGCGCCGCTCAGAAGGCGGAGGGCGTCCGGATCGGGGAGGAGGAGGCGGGTCCCCTCCTCGGCCAGGAGGCCGGCCTCGGTCAACCGCCGGAAGGCCCGGCTGAGCGTCTCCGGGACGGTGCCGAGCTCGGCGGCCAGCGCGGTCTTAGTGACGGCGAGCTCGACCGTCAGGCGGCCTCCCTTGTCGGCCCGCGCGTGCTCGAGCAGGTAGGAGGCGAGGCGGGCCGGGACCTCCTTGAGCGTCAGTTTCTCGATGACGCCGCTCAGCTGGTGGAGGCGGGCGGAGAGCGCGGCGATGATGTTCAACGCGAGTTCGGGATCGCCGGTGAGAGCGCGGACGAAGTCGGCGCGGGGTACCTGCACGGCCGCGGCTTTCTCCAGCGCCTGCGCGGAGGCGGGGTAGGGCACGCCCGCCAGCGCGGCGGCCTCGCCCACCAGGTCCCCCGGCCCCATTACCTTGATTATGAGTTCGCGCCCCTCTGCCGAGTGCTTAAAAACCTTGATCCGGCCGGAGGCGACGACGAAAAAGAGCGACGCCTCCTCTGCCTCCCGGAACAGGACCTCGCCGGAGGCGAGGGCGCGGTAGGTACAGAAGGCCGCCAGGCGGGAGAGGTCCCGCGGCGGGAGGTTCCGAAAGGCCGGCGCGGCGGCCAACGCGGCGGTTACGGCTTCGGCCGACATGGGTTTCCCCGGATTCGCTTGACACGGGCCGGGATTGGTCTTATTTTAAGGTATTAT
>CP070633.1:1669554-1681013 GCA_020356085.1 Candidatus Coatesiibacteriota bacterium
AAAGTGGAGGCGGTCGGTAGGAACGTTACGCAGTTCCGGCCGGGCGAGGACGTATTCGGCGACATATCCCATTCCGGCGGCTTCCCGAACGCCGGCAGTTTTGCCGAGTACGTGTGCGCCGGCGAGGAGGCGTTGGCCTCTAAACCGGCCGGTACGACGTTCGAGGAGGCGGCGGCCGTGCCTTTCGCGGCGGTCACCGCCCTCCAGGGCCTTCGCGATAAGGGACGGATCCAGCCGGGGCAAAAGGTCTTGATTAACGGCGCCTCCGGCGGCGTCGGCACGTTCGCGGTGCAGATCGCCAAATCGTTCGGCGCGGACGTCACCGCCGTGTGCAGCACGAGAAATTTGGACCTGGCGCGCTCGATCGGCGCCGACGAGGTCGTCGATTACACGCAAGAAGACTTCACGCAGAGTGGGAGGCGGTACGACCTGATTCTGGCCGTCAACGGATATTATCAGATTTCCGCCTATAAGCGGGCGTTAAGCCCCCGGGGCGTTTACGTCATGGTCGGCGGCACCAACGCCCAAATGTTGCAAGCCGCGCTCCTGGGGCCGTGGATTTCGATGACCGGGAGCAAGAAAATGGGTTCCATGTCGAACGTGCCCAACCAGGAAGATTTGGTTTTCGTGAAAGAGCTTCTCGAAGCCGGCGACGTTGTTCCCGTTATCGATAGACGCTATCCGTTAAGCGAGGTTCCGGAGGCTCTGCGGTACCTGGAGGAAGGACACGCGCGCGGGAAAGTAGTAATAACTGTGGAACGTAGTAGCGAGACCTAGGAACGTTGGAGGAATATTGGTGAAAGCGATCGTTTGTGCGAAATACGGCCCGCCGGAGGTTCTTCGCCTCGAGGAGATAGAAAAACCTACTCCCAAAGACGATGAGTTGCTCGTTAAAATACGCGCCAGCACGGTAACGTCGGGGGACGTAAGGCTTCGAAGCTTCACGTGGGCTCCGTGGTTCTGGCTCCCGGGGCGAATAATGTACGGTATCACTGGGCCAAGAAAAACCATACCGGGGAACGAGCTGGCCGGGGAAATCGAAGCAGTAGGCAAAGAGGTAAAACGATTTAAGAAAGGCGACGAAGTTTTCGGGATTATCTGGAAGACCAGTTTTGGCGGCGCTAATGCCGAGTACATATGTCTGTCTGAAAATAACGTAGCGATAAAACCGGCCAGTATGACCTACGAAGAAGCCGCGGCCGTCCCTATCGGCGGATTGACGGCGTTGGTTTTGCTTACGAAGGGGAAAATTCAGAGCGGACAGAAGGCCCTTATCGTCGGCGCTTCGGGAAGCGTGGGCAGTTTCGCCGTACAGCTAGGCCGGTACTTCGGCGCGGAAGTAACCGGCGTATGTAGTACCGCGAATATAGAACTGGTTAAATCCCTTGGCGCCGATAGGATTATTGATTACACCCAAGAGGATTTCGCCGAGAGCGGCCGGACCTACGACATAATTTTCGACGCGGTAATGAAGGCTCCGTTTTCGCGTTGTAAGAACTCGTTAGAGCGGAAAGGGGTATACGTTACTGTGGATTACCCTCTTCTTCGAGCGCTATGGACGTCAATAGCAGGTAGCAGGAAAGTAGTGTTTGGGATAGCGAATAAAATAGAAGATTTAGTTTTCCTCCGAGGGCTTATCGAAGCGGGAAAGCTCAAGTCCGTCATTGATAGATGCTATCCTTTGGAGGAGACCGCCGAGGCTCACCGGTACGTCGAAACCGGGCACAAGAAGGGAAACGTCGTAATAACCGTGGACCATAAAACGGCGCCTGATGCGTAAGGAGGAATGTCGATGACGGCAACAGCCGCCGAAACGTCGCCCCGCAAAGCTGCCATAGTCGTAGGCATTGCGATATTGGCCATGTTTGTGCTCGCTATCGTCGTCGACGAGTTTGTACTTCCTAATTTCATTGGGCCCGGAGACACGGCTGCGTTAGCCCGTGATATGGAAGTTAAGGAGGCGCGATTCGGCCTCGGGGTTATTGGTTATTTATTAATCCTTATCCTTGACGCGGTCATCGCTCTAGCGCTTTACGTCATACTCAAGCCGGCAAACAAGATTCTCGCCTCGTTGACGGCGGTTCTTCGGCTGCTATACGCCGCGATTTTGGTAATTAGCGTGTTGGCTTTGGTATTGCGATTTATCGACGCTTATAGTTACGGAACCGTGAAGCTTATCGGGTACGTATTTTTTACCGCTCATATCTTTGTGCTTGGTTATGCCGTCTTCAAATCGGCGTATATGCCGCGAAGTCTGGGGGTCTTGTTGATAATTGCCTCGTTATGCTACGTAGTATTACTTTTCGGGAGTTCTATGGTACCCGAAAAATTATTACCGATTTTCGTGGTACCCGCGGCGCTGGCGGAACTTTTATTAGGCATTTGGCTTTTATGGAAACGTGCTAAAATACCGGCAACGATATCCTCGAGTTGATTCTTTACCGCAAGGGGGTGGCTTCACCGTCACTCCCCAATAACGCGGGGGGATTACGATGCGGGCGTTACTTATCGCTTTCGCGGCGTCGGCGTTGGCCGCGGCGGCCTTTGCGGCGGAGGTCGAGCTGGCGTGGGATAACGGCGTGCCCTCGTACGCCGCTAACGGCCCGGGTATAGCCGGCCATACCTTCGCCAACGACTTCGACGTCGCGACGTTAACGGCGACCCGCCTCGCCGTTAGGAAATTTCGCATCTACACCGCCGACGTCTGGCCCAACGGCCGATGGGACGGCATGTACCTGGAACTGTACGATTTTCGCGGCGGCGTCCCTGGGTGGCAGATTTGGCCCCGGAGCGGCAGTTACGTCTTCTTCAAGCCCTCGGGGACCGGCTGGAGCTGGTACGACTACTCTCTCGACTTCCCCTTACCGGCGGACAGGTTTCTGGCGGCGGCGGACCCGGCCGCCGCGTGGCCCCATTGCGACCCGCTGATGGTCGATACCAATCCGACGCCTCGGCGGCACTCGTGGTCGTACTACGGCGGCCAGTGGGTGTCTCTCGAGGGTCCGTACGGATACTCCAATCTTATGTTGCGAGTGGTAGTGGAGACGGAGGCGTCGTACCCGGCGGTCGCGCCGGCGTCGTGGGGCCGGATTAAGGGTTTGTATTATTAAAGAAACGGCCGGCGCACGAGGAGGCGGCGGAAGCCGCCTTTTTGTATTAACTAAGGTCAGGATTACCCTTGATTTGGCCGCGGGATTTATATATAATATCGTAGAAATCGGCTATGGCCGGGGCGCGGTAACCCGCGGTGCCCGGCGTAGGAGGAAGAGCCATGGGAGTGCGCGAAAAGGTCCGGGAGTTCATGCTCGAGCAGAGCATCAACCGCATGGCGGACCTGGCCTGTAAAGGCGACCCCGACAAGAGCTTACGGCGCATAATAAAGCTCGGCGAGAAGATCACGACCGACCCGCTGTGGGTGGACGCGATTTCCGGGTTCAAGCACCGCCTGGAGATCAACCACCCGCTGATGGCTATCGCGCGGCGGTTTTTAAAGGAGTTCAATCCCACCGTGCGGCGGCGGCTTCTCACGAACTTGATCGTCAAAGAGGCGCTAATCGGCGCCGACAAGCGCCACAAAATCGAAGAGGAGATCGGCTTCTACCCGCCGACGCTCCTCGTTCTGTCGCCGACGATGCGGTGCAATATTACGTGCACCGGCTGCTACGCCGCGCAATATTCCAAAAAATACGAGATGGAGCCGGAACTCATCGACCGGATCTTCACCGAGGCCAAAGAGATGGGCATCCATCTCATCGTCATCTCGGGAGGCGAGCCGCTCTTCCACCCCGACATGTTGGACCTTATCGAGAAGCATTCCGACATCGGCTTCCAGATGTATACCAACGGCACGCTGATCGACGAGAAAATGGCGAAGCGGATCGGGAAAATGGGCAACCTCGTCCCGTGTATCAGCCTGGAGGGCCTCAAGGAGGAGACTGACAAGCGCCGCGGCGACGGCGTCTTCGAGAAATGCTCGGAGGCCTTCGACCACATGCGGAAAGAGGGCATCTGCTTCGGCTTCAGCGCGACGTGCACGCGCTACAACCTCGACGCCATCACGAGCCCGGAGTTCATCGACTTCGTCGAGCGGAAGGGGTGTACGCTGGGCTGGTACTTCACCTACATCCCCATCGGCCGGGAGCCCGATACCTCGCTCATGCCGACGCCGGCGCAGCGCTATACGATGGGCGCGCGCATCCGCCGCATCCGCGAGACGCGGACCGTGTTCGCCGCCGACTTCTGGAACGACGGTCCCCACGTCGACGGCTGCATTATGGGCGGCAAGCGGTACTTCCACATCAACGTCCACGGCGACGTCGAGCCGTGCGTCTTCGCCCAGTTCACGGTCGACAACGTACGGGATAAACCGCTGGTCGAGTGCCTACGGAGCGACTTCTTCCGCCAGTTCCGCAATCGCCAACCGTTCAGCAAAGACCTCCGGCGACCCTGCGCCATCATCGACAACCCGGAAGTATTACGGGAGTGCGTCAAACTGGGCCACGCCCGGCCCTCGTACGACGCCAACCTCAAGTTGGTCACGGAGCTGGCCGAGGACCTCGACGCCTACGCCGGAAAGTTCGAGGCCGAGGTGGACGCGTACAGCCGCAAGTACGACGGCGACCCGTATTGCGAGTTCGGGACCGTGGAGCAGACGGGTTGGGTCCCGCCCTCCCACGAAAAAGAGCGGGCCCGCACGAAGTCGTAGGCCGGAACGGTTAAACTATAGCCCCTCCCCCCTCCGTCGAATCGGAGGGGTTTCTACTGGCGGCGGCTTGATTTTTAAGGCCGGTTTGTTATACTTCCGCGAGGGGGTATCTCGCCCGCTTGAGACTATGCAGGAGGAAACATGCGTACTATCGCGATTGGCGCTATAATTTTATTGGCCGCGGCCGCCGGGGCCCAGGAGGCGCCGCCGCTCGCGCGGCCGGCCGTAACGGTGCTCCCGTTCGTCGACGAGTCGCCGGTGCAGGAGGAACTCCCCGCCGTACCGGGCATGCCCTTCGACCCGGAGGCGCCGATGCCGTGGCTCGCCGACGGCCTACCCGGGCTGTTGGAGCTCGCGTTCCAGCGGGCGGCCTCTATAAACGTAGTCCCCCGCGCCGATTTCGCGCTCGCGCTGCGGAAACGACGCGGCCTGGAGTTGGCGGCGGATACTCCACTGGCCGACGTAACGGAGGTCGCGGCGCGGGAGGGGATAACGCACGTCGTCGGCGGCTCGTTTTACAAGGACGGCAAAGATCTCGAATTTAAGATCCGGATTTGGCCGGTCGGCGAGGAGATCGCAGCCTCGCCGGAGCTGGAGGCGATGGCGGAGCGGCGCGAGGAACTCCACCACCTAGCGGAGTCGATGAGGGAATCGGGAGAGGAGATGCGCGAGCTGATGGCCGACACCTCTCTCTCCTGGGACGTTAAGAAAACTCGCGCCGCCGAGATCAAAACCCGCATGGACTCGGTGAGCGAGCGGATGGCGGAATTGACGGCCGAGATCGCGAGCGCCGTGCCCCCGGAGTTCACGGTCGAGATCGACGAGGAACGGCTGGCGGAGATGGAGGAACTCTCGGCCGAATTGCATAGCGTGGTCACAGATCCTAAGTACTCCGCCGCGGAGAAAGAAGCCAGGATGAAGGAGTTGCGGGCCCGCCTTCATGCCTACGCCCAACACATCGCCAAGGTTGTGGTCGTGGCCCCCAAAGGCCGGTCGCAGGAGTTTGCCGGGAACGTGGAAGAAGTGTTCGCGCTGTCGGAGGCGGCCGCGAAGTACGTGTTGTCGGCCGCGGGCGCGGGCGCCGGCGCGGGCCTGATCGCGCGAGAGCCCACGGCGGATTTGGGGGCGTTTAAATGGTTCGCCAAGGGGACGGCCCGCTATTTCACCGGCGAGCAGATAAGCTTCTTCCTGAACGCGACCCAGCAAGACCCGAATTTCGCCGAGGCGCACCTAATGTTGGCCGAAGCCTATCGCAAGGAGAAGAACTTCTCGGAGGCGAAGCCGGCGTACGAGAGAGCGCGGGAGTTGGCCGACTACTATCCGGCCGCCCCCGTGGGGTTGGCCGCCCTCGCGCGTAAAGAGGACCCCGAAAACGTTGACGCCGCGGCCTACCTGTACAACGAGGCGCTGGCGCTCGACCCCTCCTACGCTCCGGTGTTCGACGGCCAGGGCGGCATGTACTTCGCCTCCGGCGACTACGAGGCGGCCCGGGAGGCGTACGAGAAGTTTGTCGCCGTGTGGCCGTCGAACAAAGACGGCTACTACGCGCTCGGGAATACGCTATGGCTTCTCGGCAAGGATAGCCCGGAGTGGAAGGCGCTTCTCCGCGAGGCCATCGAAAACTACGACCAATCGCTGGCCATCGACCCGGACTTCGCCGCCGCGCACTATAACCTGGCCTCGGTATACAAGATCTTCGAAGACGTCGATAACGCCATCTTCCATTACCGCCGCTACATCGAGCTGGAGCCCGATTCGCCGAAGCGGGCCGAAATCGAGGAAACCCTCGCCGACTGGGAGGCGAAGTACGGCCCCAAGTAGCGTGGATAGGTTAATAATAAACGAAGGGCCCCGCTGCCGGGGCCCTTTTTTCGTCGGCGATTTATTCGTTAGCGGATTAAGACGATCGTCTTGGAGGAGGGGGGAGAGTTCTTGCCGGCGCGGAGCGTAGTGAGGTAGACGCCGCTGGCGACGGGCGCGCCGCCGGCGTCCGTCCCGTCCCATTCGGCAATGTATTTACCGGGGGTTTTATTTTCGTGGACCAAATTCCGGATTAGCTTGCCGGAGATATCGTATATCGAGATCGTGGTCGTCGTCGTCTCGTTTTCGCTCCCGCCCACTTCGTAGGCGATGCTGATCTGCGCCGTGAACGGGTTGGGGTAGCAGCGGGTGATGGCGCTTACGGCGTGCGCCGCGCCGCCGGTTGCGCGAATCGCCTTCGGGCCGTAGGTATGTACTTTTCCGGAGGTGAACCGTTCCTCCAGTTTGTAGTAATAAACCGTGCCCTCCTCCACCTGTTCGTCCCGATAGCTGTAGGAACTCGTCGGCTGCTCCTCGACGGCCGCCAGTTCGTAGTAGAGGACCTTCCCGGTTACGAAATCTTTAAGGCCTTTCTGGATGGTCCAGCCCACGCGGTCGTCCCGGGGGTCGGCTCGCCAGCGGAGGTAGACGCCGCCGCTCCGAACGGACAACGCGAAGGTTTGGCGTTTGGCGGCCGCGCCCAAATATTTCCCGGTACGCCAGTGGTTCCCGGCGTACATGGGCCACGGGTGAGCGGTCGGTTCGTACGCCGAATCCGCGGCGAATACCTCCAAGTATCCGTCCTGAGAGGCCACGACGACGTCGGTGAAGCCGTCGTCGTCCACGTCGGACACGGCGGGCGTGGAGGTAATGCCGCTCCCCCGCAGTTTGGACGGGAATCCGGAGGTTACGGCGCCGGTCTTTTCGAAAGCGATTAACGAGCCGTGGTACGTGACGACCAAGATCTCCGGGAAACCGTCGCCGTCCACGTCGGCGAGTAAGGGCGCCGCGGCGATCGTACGGCTAACGTGTTTCGGGAATCCCGGACGCGGCCGGCCGTCCGCCGTAAAGGCGCCGAGGTTAGCGCCGCGGAGGTGGGTAGCCCCTCCCACGAAGACCAACGTCAACTCGCCGCGACCGTCCAAGTCGCCGACGGCCGCCGGGGCCGTAATCGGCGTGGACCCTAACTTTTGGGGCCATCCGGCGCGAACGGAACCGTCCCACTCCAACACGTAGGCGGAACCGGCGGTAGTCCCCAGGAGCACCTCCGTCCGGCCGTCGCCGTTGACGTCGGCCAGCGTCGGCGCGCAAACCACCTTGGCATCCAGCGTCACGGGCCACCCCGGCGCTAAAGCGCCCGAAGTCGTGAACGCGGAGACCTCCGCGCCGGAGGCGACTATTACCTCCGGCCGGCGGTCGCCGTCGAGGTCGCCGACCGCTGGGGGGCCAGAAGCTTCTTCGGACAGCCGCGCCGGCCATCCGCCGATGGCGGTGCCGTTGGCGTGGAGGCCGTATACGTATTTCCCGGCCGCGGCGAAAATTTCCAATCCGCGGTAGCTGGTGAAGTCTTGGACCGCCGGCCCGGCCGGCACCGCGGCCAGTTCCCGGGGCCACCCGGGTAGCGGCGAGCCGTTCCGGTCCAGCGCGTACAGCCGGCCGTCGGCGGAGCCGAACAGGAGCTCCAACTTCTTGTCGCCGTCCAGGTCGGCCATTACCGGCGAGGAGCGCTCGCCGCTACGCGCGGCCGTGGTTGCGGGAAAGCCCGCGACCGGCCGCCCCCGCGAGTCGAAGAGGTGGAGGCGTCCGTCCCACGCTACGACCGCCACCTCTCGCCGGCCGTCGCCGTCGACGTCCGCCACGGCGGGGGAGGAGTCGTGATACGATCCCGCCGCCGCGGGCCACCCGTCCAGGTAGCGCGGTTCGGCCCAAGTAGCCGTGGGCGCGGAAGCCATTACGACCACCGCGCACAAAATCGCCGCCATTATGTGGATTCTGGTATCCACCCCTGCCTCGTTATTATTATACTAGAAAGCGGCCTCCATTTCCAGTTTTAATTCGCGGCTGTGGTTTTCTTCGAATTCGGTCGCCTGGAGGTCGTAGCTGGGGTCCCACCAAGTTTCGGCGTATGTTAAATCGAGCTTGACGTTTTCCGTCGGCGCGTACGACAAGTGCGGCAACGCCGAGACGCTAAGCGCTTTGTTTTCGCGGACATTCGTAATGGGGTCGTCGGGGGCCAGCCGGCTGGGGTTGAGATACCGGCCGCCCACCCCCACGAAGAGGTTCTCGGCGAAGAAGTATTGCGGCTCGCCGAACAACAGTAGGGAGTCGTTCGTATTGACGCCGTCGCCGAAGGTGCTGTGGTAATTCGCCCGCCACGCCTCGTAGAGGGCTGCGCCGCGGAACCACACCCGGGGCGAAAACACACGGACGCCGAAGTCCGGATAGAGCTGCATTAGGGCTCCGCCGGTGGGGTCCGCGAACGCCGGGTCGTCGGCGAAGCGGTGGTAGGCGCCGACGACGTAGATATCCAGGAACGAGTTTTCCCACGCCACCTCCCCGCCGGCGTGGATGGTATCGCCGAACGATCCGAGAGCGCCGAACGGCTCCGGCGCGAGCGTCTCCTCGCGCCACCCGAGATGTCTCCAGAACTTCGGCAGCGCCGAGGCGTAGTGGCTGTCCCATAGGGATTTGAGGTCGTAGGTCCGGCCCTCGGCCGCGGCGAACGCCGCGAAATTCGGCCGGCCCACCGTCGCCGTCACGATTGCTTGGCGGGCGAGCCCGACGCCGACGTCGACCGAGGCTTCCCACTCGCCGAACGGGCGCCGCGCGCGGAGGCCGGCGGGGTCGAGATAGGCCACGAACGATACGGGGTCGATCCGATTAACGAGGCCGTTGTAGTATCCGCCGTGGCCGTAGCGGACGTCGAAACCGCCTACGGTCAGGTCGGTCGCGGCCACCAACTCGGTCAACTCGACGTTGGCCTGTTCGAGCGAGGCGTATACGTATTCCGTAGTCTCGGTTTCAGCGAGGTAGAAGTCGCCGGTTTCCGGTTCGACCAGCTCGTACCGGTAAAACTTCGACTGCTTCCGGTCGTCGAACGTGAAGAGCAGGTGGCCGAAAACGTCTTCGGCGAAGACGGCCCGCAAGCCCACGTCCGCCTCCCACCGAACGCCGTACTGCGAATCGCCGTCTTTGGCGATGTCGTCGGAGGGGTTGCGGCCGCCGGGGGTTTCGGGGGACCACCTCGGCCCTAAATCCCCTTGCGTAAAGTCGCCGATTACGGCTCCGTAGAGGTGCCCGTGGACTTCGACGTCGACGGCCCATGTCCCCGCCGTGGCCAACGCCACGAGGATTGCGGTTCCCACCGAACGAGCGCCCATAGTCATACTCCTTTTAATGGTTACCCCGAAAGGCTTGAAGGACGGTGCGGAAAGCTCCGAGTGCCGCCTCGTCGTATAACATGAACACGACGCGTTGCAAGCGCGGCTCGGGGCGGTCGCGGAGGTACGCGACGGCGGCCTCGAACATGGCCGCAGCCGCCTCCTCGTACGCCAGGCCGCCGACGCCCGTCCCCAACGCCGGGAAAGCGATCGATTTCAGGCCGACGGACTCGGCGTCCGCCAGTGCCGCGGCCGTCGCCCGGGCGATGATTTCCGTATTCGTAACCCGGTCGTCCCCCATGACTGCGGCATGGATAACGAACTTTGCGGGGAGGAGACCCGCGCGGGTGCGCGCGACTTCGCCCAGCCCGAGCGGCGCTTTTTCCAGCGCCTCCCGTTGGACCGTACCGCCCGCTTTCTTATGGAGGGCTCCCGCCACGCCCCCGCCCATTACCAAAGAGGTGTTGGCGGCGTTTACGACGGCGTCGCCACGCCATGCCGTCAAGTCGCCGGAGGCGAGTTCGATTACGGTTTCGTCGACGAACATTTCGTCGGCCATAGCCGTTACCCCTATTAGTCCGACCCTGGCGGCCGCCGTTACCTAAAAACAGGCGGTGACAAAAGCGTAGGCTTTGTCGTAAATCAGATATTGGCCCCAATCGCGCTCGTCGAGGTCGATTCCGGAGGACATTTTAAAGCCGTAAGTCTCGCCGAATTTATATTCCAGCGCGATCGGAACGCGGTTTTCGGACCAGTCCCACCTGCTCAAGTAGCCGTTCGAGAGATTCTCGACCTCGACCTCGATGAGTTCCCCCATGTACCCGGTTTCGAGATACAGTTCTCTCCACAGCCGGAGCCGCCATAGCAAGTGCAATACAAGTTCGGTCTTCTCGTAATGGTAGCTTTGAGCCGGCGCGGAGGGGAAGCGGAAGTGCCGTTGCTGGAACCGACGCTGGCCGCCGCCGCGCAAGCGGTGTCGCCCGGGCGGTTGGTAATACGCGCCTGCGGCGTGACTCCCCAGCGTCATCCACCCGCCGTAGTGCTCGGCGAGAGGGATTTCCGTCACGCCGGGGTCGAGGGGGCGCCGCATGTCCTCCCACTCGTTCCAGCCCCCCTCGTAGTATACCTCAAAGTTCCGGGGAAGGGCTTGGGTGGCGGTCAGGGAGGCGTGCCGCTCGGCGTACCGGCGCGCCCAGTCCGGCTCCTGGCCGTAAAAGTAATCGTAGTACTTCGTCGACGGCGTCCGGTAGAATCCCTCTCCGCGGAGCCGGAACCCGCGCGGGAAAGCCCACGCCGCCTCGAGTTCGTACCGCCGCGGCCGCAGGCGGTATATTTCCTCGTATCCCTCGTCGTACTTCGACCGTTCGAACGAGTAATTGTTGTCGAAATCGAGGGCGGTGTAGCCGAAGTTAACGTACCGATCGTCGTCGTAACGAAATTTACCGGAAAAGCCGCCGTCGGCGTAGCGCTTCCAGAAAGTGGGTTCCGTGCGGAGGCCGAGCTTAAACCAGCGCCATATCCTAAACTCCAGTTCGAACTCGTTGAGCTGGCGTTCCTCCCACAGCGGCTCCAGA
>CP070633.1:1681113-1684613 GCA_020356085.1 Candidatus Coatesiibacteriota bacterium
TTAAGCCGTCGGAGGTAAGGGGCGTCGACCTGTGGGTGTATTTCGCGCCCGATATTGAAAATAACCCGTGGGGACTCGACGTCGCTCTTGGCCTAAACGAAAAGACGCTCACCTCGACGGCGGGCGAGCTTAAAAAGGGATGGAACCACGTGTGGTTCCCGGTAGAGGAAATAAAACTGCCTTTCTCGTACGTGTACGTGAAACCTTCGCTGGTGACTGGTTGAACGCCCGGCCTAACCTACGCGGCGGGCGTAGACGACGTTTCGATTAGGGTAACAGGCGTAGCGGTGGCGCCCACCTCCTTGGGTAGAGTAAAGGCGCTCTTCAATTAGGGCGTCTACCGCGCGAAAAAAAACGGCGGCCTACGGGCCGCCGTTTTCATTCGTCAGGGATAATTATGCGAATTACCGGAATAACGCCTTCACCCTCCCCAGCGAGGCCGGCACGACGGCGTGATACTCGTCGTCCGTGGCCTGCCACAGGTCCCACCCGCCGCGGCCTCCCGGCCGGCCGGAGCCGAAGAAGATGATGCCGCCCATAACGCCGTGGTTGCATTTAAAGGAGGCGCCCCACTCCTGGGCCGGCGAGTTCACCGCCGAGCCGAGGTTGACGGGAGGCTGCCACGCGCCTCCCTGGTAGACGGTGTACCACATGTCGACGGTGCCCTGGCCGCCGGGCCGGTCGGAGTTGAAGAGGAGCGTGTGGCCGTCGGCCGAGATCCAGCGGGGATACTCGTTGGCGCCGCTGTTGACTACGCTGCCGACGTTGACGGGTTCCTGCCACCGGCCGCCGACCTTGGTCGAGACCCAGATATCCTCGCTGCCGAAGCCGCCGGGGCGCGTGGAGCAGATATAGAGCGTCTGGCTGTCGCTCGTCAGGACCGGTCAACAGTCGATGAAGGCCGTGTTTATCGGCGGGCCGAGGTTGACGCGGGCCGCGATCGGCGTCCCGCCGCGAAGGGGAACCCACCAGATGTCGGCCGAGCCTTGGCCGCCGGGCGCGGTCGAGATGAAGTAGAGGCGCGTATCGCTGTCGGCCAGGAACGGCGTCGACTCGCCGGAGGAGGAGTTGACGTAGTACCCCAGGTTGACGGGCGGCTGCCACGCGCCGCCATAGTAGTCGGAGCGCCACAGGTCGGCGCCGCCCTGGCCTCCCGTACGGTCGGAGGCGAAGACCATCCACCGGCCGTTCTGCGAGAGGAAGGGGTACCACTCGTTGGCGGAGGTGTTGAGCGGCGAGCCCAGGTTGACGGGCGTTTGCCACGCCGCGAAAGAGGAGGCGGCGACGGCCAACGCCCCTAATAAGCTAATTTGCTTTAACATCGTTCCCCCCGGGGAGAGTAGTTACGGGATGTTGATTTCGAGGGCGATTATAACCGAGCGCGGCGCGGAGGTCAACGGCGAAGAGGGGAGTAAAAAGCCGGCCCGGGGGCCGGCTTTGTCCGCCGCGCGGGGAGCAAGCTACCGGAACGACGCTTTTACGCGGCCCACGGAGGCCGGGTCGACGGCGTGATATTCGCTGTCTTCCGCCCGCCACAGATCCAGGCCGCCGTGGCCGCCCTCCCGGCCGGAGCCGAAGAAGATAAATCCCCCCATCGCGCCGGCGTGGCACTTGAACGAGGCGCCCAGTTCCGTCGCCGCCGAGTTGACCGCCGGGCCCAGGTTGACCGGCGCCTGCCACGCGCCCCCCTCGTAAACGGTGTACCACATGTCGACGCCGCCCTGGCCGCCGCCGCGGTCGGAGTTGAAGAGCAGCGTCCGGCCGTCGTCCGATACCCACCGCGGCAGCTCGTTCCCGGAGCTGTTGACGACGCCGCCGAGGTTAACGGGTTCCTGCCACCGGCCGCCGACCTTGGTTGAGACCCAGATGTCCTCGCCGCCCTGGCCGCCGGGTCGTTCGGAGCAGATGAAGAGCGACTGGCCGTCGCTCGTGAGGACCGGTCAACAATCGAGGTGGACGGTGTTGACGGGCGGCCCGAGGTTGACCTTGTCCGAGGTGGGAACGCCGGCGCTCACGGGGCACCAATATATGTCGAACGAGCCGTAGCCGCCGGGCGCGTCCGAGACGAAATAGAGCCGCGTGTCGTTCTCCGCCAGAAACGGGACCGAGTCGTTGGAGCCGGTATTGACGAAGTTGCCGAGGTTGACCGGCGTTTGCCACGCGCCGCCGGCGTAACCGGCGCGCCAGAGATCCATGCCGCCGCGGCCGCTGGGGCGGTCGGAGACGAATATCATGTAAAAGCCGCTACGGGAGACCAGGGGGTACCACTCGTTGTAGCCGGTGTTCAGCGTTGGCCCCAGGTTAACGGGCGGCTGCCAGGCCGCAAAAGAAAACGCGGCGCCCAGGGCCAACGCCGCTACTAAGCTGATTCGCTTTAACATCGTTCCCCCCGTGGGAAAGGAGTTACGGGACGTTAGGTTCGAGGGCGATTATAACCGAGGCGGGCGGGGAGGGCAAGGGGGAAGAGGGTGGGTAAAAGCCGGCCCGAGGCCGGCTAGCTGTTAAAACACCCACCGCAAATTCCCCGGCGGCTTCGCCCAGTGGCCGGCGATCGTCTCGCCGCATTTCCCGCACTTGTTGCCGTCGAGGCGGTACGCCAGGATAGTATAGCCGTGGCGCTCGACGACGCCCTGGCTGCGGCATTGAAGTAGCGCAGGCAGGTTGATTTCAGGCCATAGGCTGTGTCGTAATCCTGCAGAATCTGTTCCACCATCAACTTGGTGCGGCCATAGGTGTTAATCGGGTTCTTGCCGTGTTTTTCATCGATCGGGGTATATTCCGGTTCGCCGAAGATGGCAGCCGTTGATGAAAAAATGAAGTCGCCTATGTCGTGCTGAATCATGGCATCGAGCAGTACCATGGTGTTCAGCACATTGTTTCGATAGTACTTTGCCGGATTGCTTACAGACTCACCGACTTCGATGAATGCAGCGAAGTGCATGACTGCATCAATGTTGTAATTACTGAATACATGATCGAGCACCGCAGGATCGCCAAGATCGCCCTCAACAAATTCTCCGTACTTGATTGCATCACGATAACCACAACTCAGGTTGTCGAGGGTGATGACTTCAGTGCCGGAAGTGGACAGCTGTTTGACCATGTGTGAACCAATATATCCGGCGCCACCTATGACTAGTATGCTCATCTCAGTCCTTTAGAATAATTCAGTAGCCATTATACAGATCAGCGGCTTGCGAATTCTATACGGTTTTTTCAGGGTAAAGCTTTTGAGTTTTAGCTTCATGCGTTCCGGGCATTGGTCGATGTTTGCCATTTTGTCAGGTATCGTGTTATACATAGGTCGCCATGTCAAAATAATAATAACGTGGGTAAATACAAAATGCTGCCGCGCAGGTTGTACGAGCTGCTCCCTTTCCTTTACATTTCCACAGGTATGGTCAGTGTTGTGCTGGTTGATTCCACGATAGTGCTCATATCATCGATATTGCTAATCATTACGGGCGTTTTCATTTTCTTCATGCGAAGAAGCTTCAGGA
>CP070633.1:1684713-1687251 GCA_020356085.1 Candidatus Coatesiibacteriota bacterium
GGCGCGGTCTGGTAGCGGTGCCGCCGGCATTTGGGGAACACCCAAACCAGTATGAAACCGGCGGCGAAGCCGCCCAGGTGGGCCCACCACGCGACGCCGCCGGCCGCGCCGGCGAGATCGAGCAGGCCCGTGAAGAGTTGCATTACGATCCATATGCCGAGGTAAAACCACACCGGGATGTTGAGGAACCAGGCGTAGAATACTACCGGGACCAGCGTCAGGACGCGCGCCCGCGGGTACAGCACCAGGTACGCGCCCATCACCCCGGCTATAGCGCCGGAGGCGCCGATGGTCGGCACGGCGGAGGGCCCCGAGACGAGCGTCGTCAGGAACGCGTGCGCCAGGCCGGCGCCCACGCCCACCAGGCCGTAGAATACGAGGTAGCCGAAATGGCCCAGCCGGTCCTCGACGTTGTCGCCGAAGATCCACAAAAACAGCAGGTTCCCGAGGAGGTGGATCCACCCGGCGTGGATGAACATGGAGGTAAACAGCGGCCCGACGGCGGCCACGATTGACGCCGGCGAGGCGAAGTCGACGGCCAACAGCCGCGTCGGGACCAGGCCGAAATGCTCGATGAACGCCGCCAGCCGTTCCGGCCCCATCGTCAGCTCGAAGTAGAAGACGACGGCGTTGGCCAGGATGAGCGCGATGTTGACGAACGGAAAGCGCTGCGCGCGGGGGCTGTCTTTGAGCGGGATCACTTCTCCCTATAGTAGCAAAAAACCGTACGTAGATTAAGCTAAAAAAAGCGGCCGGCTTTCGCCGACCGCTGAGAGAGAGGAGGTTAAACCCCTATGCGCGTGTTTATTTTAAGTCCGCGAGCGCCGTCTCGAAATAGGCGGCGTACGCGGAGGCGAGGCGGACGAGCGCGTCGGCCGCGGCCGCCTCCGCCTCCTCGCCGAATCCCCGGAACTCGCCCGGCCGCGCCTCCCGCTCGGCCAGGATCTTCCCGGAGGAGGTGTCGACCGCCTTGACGTTGCCGGTCGCGGAGGCGATTTTAAGGCCCGCGAACGGGTTGGGGCCCACGTACGGGAGGTCGTTGTTACCGACGACGCCGGCGTCGGCCGTCGCGATTACGCCGTACAGAATAATCTGCGCCAGGTACCGCCGACCCAGTATTCGTAGGTCCTCGGCCGGCAGCGTTTCAGCCCGGCCGAGATCGTCGCCCTCCGCCGTCCCGCGCAGGTAGGAGGCGTCGAGGCAGGTGTAGCCGGCCGCCACCAACTTCTCGCGGAGAATGCCCTCCACCACTCGGCTCTCCGCGGGGGCGGTGCCCTTAACCGTGACGGTTACGAGGATCGCGTTCTTGAGGCGGTCGAGTTCGGCTGCCAGGCCCAGGTCCTCGACGTCGCAACTCAGCGTAACCTCGTAGAAGCCGTCGACCTCCCGCTCGCCCGTTACGACCTCGTTCGTGACCAGGCCCTTCGACTTCGTGAGGAGCTCGTCCTCGATAATCAGCTGGTTTTCCAGGCGGACCGTTGCGTCGACGATGACGCCCACCGCCTCCTCCACCGCGCGCCGCCGTGCCTGAGCCAGCGCCGCTGCGCGGTCCGCCTCGACGTCGCCGGTGGCCGGGACGCGGCCGACGGCCACCACGGCTTGCGCCGCCGCGGCCAGGCCGCAGAGCAGGAGTGTCGTCGCCGCAAGCCTCACTACTGGACCCCCCGCGTCAGAATGACCAGCGGGCGGTTCTTCAAAAGCTCTTTTTCCTGGTCGAGCGTAAACAGGAGGTCGACGACGTCGTTCGGTAGGACCAGGTCGCACGCGTACTCGCCGACGGCCTTCAGCGCCTTCACGATCAGCGGTTGGGCGCCAGCGCCCTTCTCCTGGGCCTGCTCCAACGTCTTGACGTAGGAGGCGACCCCCAGCGCCGAGACCCGTTCGGCGACCAACGTCTCGGCGCTGTAGACGACGTAGCCGTCTTCCGTGAGCAGCGTCGGGCTAAGGGCCGGCGCCGCGCCCAGGTGGGAGGCGTCGACGATTACGCCGGTGTATTCCTCCGTCAGCGGCGTACCGCCCGCGCCGGCGTAGCGCGGCGCCTCGGCGTACGGCCCCGGGAGGCGGGAGGCGAGGGAGGCCAGCCCCTCCGCCGTCGTCATCGGGACGGAGAGCGTTACCGAGCACAGGATTGAGCCGTCGTCGAGGACTTCGTGCTTAACGTTGACCTCGTGCGCGTCGCGGATCAGGCCGCGCGTGTACGTCGTCAACGCGTCGCTGGTCGCGACGGCGCCCTCCACGGTCGTCCGGGAGTCGACCTGGACGCCGAAGATTCGCTCGGCTAGCTTGCGGTAGGCGAGGGCCCGCGCCGTCTCCTCCGCCTGGCTGAGCGCGTGGGCCATGCTCTGCGCCAGCGCGAGGTTGGCGGTCCCCACGGCCGTAACCTCCACGTAGCCGTCGGTCCAGTTGGTGACCGCGACGCCTCCCTCGTCGGCCTCTACGGCCGCGACTTTCTCACGCGCCGTTTCGGCCGCGGCCGCGGCCACCTCCCCCAGTATTTCGGTTCGGGCCCAGGCGGCGGCCGCAAGCAATAGTAACGTC
>CP070633.1:1687351-1729583 GCA_020356085.1 Candidatus Coatesiibacteriota bacterium
GTAGCGCATCACTACGAACACGGCGGCGAGCCGGCCCGCGCCGCGGAATACTACCTCCGTGCCGCAACGCGGGCGGCGGCACTCTACGCGAACGACAACGCGAAGAAGTTCTACGGCCAGGCCGCGGGGCTCACTGCGGACCCGACGACTACGCGGCGGATTTACTTCGGGTGGGGGGAGGTCTGCGCGCGGACGGGCCACAATTACGTCGCGATATCGAATTTCGAGGCGGCGCTGAATTCCTGCCGCACGGCGGAAGAGGAGGCGGAGGTGTACCACCGCCTCGGCGACGTGTACGAAAAGATGAGCGCCTACCCAAAGGCGTTGGATTACTACGCGTTGGCGGAGGAGTTGTTAGCGGAGCGGCCCGCGTCGCTCGTTTTGGCGCACGTCTACAAGAGCTCGGCGTGGGTGCACTATTTGCAGGGCGATTTCGAGATGGCGTTCGAGGTGGCACAAAAAGCGCACGACCTCTTGGAGCAGTTGCATCGGGACGATTTCGACGCCGACATGGTCCGCGCGCGGCTGCACAATATCCGCGGCGCGATCTACCACGAGTGGAACCTCCCGGA
Source organism: Candidatus Coatesiibacteriota bacterium (assembly GCA_020356085.1). Lineage (GTDB taxonomy): Bacteria > RBG-13-66-14 > B26-G2 > WVWN01 > WVWN01 > WVWN01. The sequence continues at coordinate 1,687,924 of CP070633.1, forward strand.
GGAGGCGCGCCTGGCCTACGACCGGACGCTCGAGTTGTACGAGCAACACGGCAACCTCTTCGGCGTCGCTACGATATTGAACAATATCGGCACGACCGAAATGACGCAAGGTCGCCTCGGTTCCTCCCTCGCTTACCTTCACCGGTCGTTCGACCTCGGCGGCCGCTCCGGAAACCGCTTCAGCCAGGCCGTTAACTGCGCCAACCTGGGAGAGGCCTATCTCACGATACGGGATTACGACGAAGCCCGGCGGTATTTCCACGAGTACGTCGAGACCAACGCCGCGATCGGGAATCGCCTCGGCGACGGGTACGCGTTCGCGGGCTTCGCCCGCGTCGCGGCCGAGACGGGTGAGCCCCGGGAGGCCGAGACTTATTTCCGGAAGGCGATCGCGGTATTCGAGGAGGTAGGGGCTGCGGAGAACGCGCGCGAAACGCGGTTTTCGCTGGCCGAGTTTTTCGCTGCGCACGGCCGGGTGGAGGAGGCTCGCGCGCTGGTCGCGGCCGAGCGCGACCGGCGGGACGACACCCGCCTCCAGTTGTGGGAGGCGATTGTTACCTCGCGCCTGCCGAAGGAGGTTTTGGCGGCGGCGGAAAAAGACAGCTTACGGCAGATCGTGATCCGGGGCGCTGCTGCGCTCGCAGCGTTAAAGGACGTAATGGAGCGCCTGGAGGTCGCCTCCGCGCTGGCCCGCCTAAGCGCGGCCTTGGCAGACGATGACAACGCCCGGATCTTCCGGGAGGAGGTCGAGAAATTGGCCCGGGCCGTCGAGGCCGGGATATCCGACGAGAAGCACCGAAAGGGGTTCCGCCAGCGCCTCGCCGAACACGTCATGGGAAGCTAACGGCCCGGCGTAACGGAAAGGCCTCGGGCGGCCGGCGGCCGCTTTTTTTATTGCACAAGCGCGGGCGAAACGGCGATTTCCCTTGCAAAATTCGCGCGGAATTATTATCATATTAGTCAAGAAAACAACCGAAAAGTCAAGGAGAGGTTATATGAAGAAGTTCGTGATTCTTATCCTTTGCGTCGTCGGCGCTACGTCGGCCTCCGCCTTCCCGCGGGTGGTTCTGGGCGAGCTCGTAACGTCTACCTCTTGAGCGACGTGCCCGGCTGCGGAGGCGCAGCTGCATCGAATTTACACGAATAACCCCACTAGGTTCGCGCCGATAGAGTACCATCCGAGGTGGGGTGGATTGGGCCCCTTTAGGAATGTCGACTCGGACGTGCGGTGTTCATATTACGGGATAACGGTTACGCCGACGGCCGTCTTCGACGGCACCGTGACCACTCAACACTATAATACTTGGCCTACTCTCTTCAACCAGCGGAAGAACGTCCCCAGCCCCCTCGAGATTAAATTGAAGATAACGACGGCGGGCTCCAATTTCACCGTCAAGGCTACGCTAAGGAGGCAAGGCACGATGGCGAGTTCGGGCCTTCGGTTTTACGTAGCTCTGACGGAACAGAAGCTGAGTTATAACAGCCTCCTTTATCACCACGTCCTCCGTAAGATGTACCCCAACGCCAACGGAACGACGTTCACGATCAATAACAACGAGACCAAGCAAATCAACGTTAACGGCCAGCTGAACAGCGCCTGGAACCAGAATAACCTCCACGTCGTCGTGTGGGTTCAGAATTTCCAAACCAAAGCGGTGTACCAGGCGCGGTTGGCGAAGTGGGACGAAGTCGCGGTCGAACCCGTCTCCGTGGGCCGGATTAAGGGTTTGTTTTACTGAGTACGGGGCGCGCGAAACTAATAACGTACATACCGAACGATACGAAGGGCGGCCCGGAGCCGCCCTTTTTTAATCAACGCGGGGGAGGGGGCGCCACCGTCGCTTAAACCACAACGCTACGTTAACGAGGCTTATTAATACGGGGACCTCGACCAGGGGGCCAATAACGGCGGCGAAGGCCGCCCCCGAGTTCAAACCGAAAACGGCTACGGCCACGGCGATGGCGAGTTCGAAGTTGTTGGAGGCCGCGGTGAAAGAGAGCGTCGTCGCCTGTGGGTAAGAGGCGCCGGCCCACTTGCTCATAGCGAAGGATAAGAGGAACATAACGACGAAGTAGATAACCAGGGGGACCGCGATGCGGACGACGTCGAGCGGAATCGCGACGATGTATTGCCCCTTCAGCGAGAACATAACGACGATCGTGAAGAGCAGCGCCGCCGGCGTTATCGGCGCGAGGCGGGGTACTATTTTAGCTTCGTACCACTCGCGGCCCTTGAATCGGAGGAACGCGAACCGCGTGATAATCCCGGCTAAGAACGGGACTCCTAAGTATATAAAAACGCTCTCCGCAATTTGGCCGATAGTCACGTCGACCTCGGTCCCGTGCAGGCCCAGGAGGGGCGGCACGACGGTGAGGAAGAAGTACGCGTAGACCGAGTAGAAAAAAACCTGGAACAGCGAGTTTAGCGCGACGAGCCCCGCCGCGTATTCGGCGTCGCCGCCGGCGAGGTCGTTCCAGACGATGACCATCGCGATGCACCGCGCGAGGCCGATCAGAACCAGGCCGACCATGTACTCGTGGAAACCTCGGAGAAACAGGACCGCGAGGGCGAACATGAGTATAGGCCCTAATACCCAGTTTTGAAATAGCGAGAGACCTAGGATCTTTACGTTCCGGAAGACCCGGCCCATTTCCTCGTAACGGACTTTCGCCAGCGGCGGGTACATCATCAGGATTAGGCCCGCGGCAATCGGAATCGACGTCGTGCCGACGCTGAACCGCCCCAGGAGGTCGGCGAGCTGGGGGAAAACGTAACCCGCGCCCACGCCGGCGGCCATGGCCGCGAATATCCACAGCGTAAGGAAGCGGTCGAAAAAGCTGAGCGTTTTGGCGCGCGGGGAGGGCATCAGCGATTACCTGCCTTGGGAGCGTGCGTCGTATCTGCAGAGGGTAGTTATTATTCCTCGGCGGCGTAATACTGCCGGAGGATGGCTTTGGCGCGGGCGCGCGTGGGTACTTGGCCGTGCAGGACCACCTCGCCGTTAACGGCCACCGCGGGCGTCGCCATAATGCCGCGTTCGGCGATCGTCGCGACGTCGGTAACGTGTTGGATGTCCGCCGGGATTTCCAGCTCCGCGGCCGCGTTGATCATCGTCCGAAACGTCTCCTCGCAGCGCGGGCACCCCGGCCCAAAGATTTCGACTTTCATTGGCGTTTCCTCCTACGGCTTCGAACTCCGGCCGCAACTACTAATTCGTTGCCGGTCCGCGCGGCGCAGGGCGCGGATGTCGCGTTGGAGGGAGGGTGCGTGCTGCGCGAGCGCCGCTACGATTTCGTGGAACGGACGGGCCACGGACGAGGTGGTGAGTAGATATTCGGTAAAGGGGCCGGCAGGGCGGCTCTCGACCAAGCCGACCTGGCGGAGATAGCGCAAGTGGCGAGAGAGGTTAGGTTGGTTCAAGGACAGCGCCTCCGCCAACTCGCACACGCATGCGGGCTGCGACGAGAGTACCGCCATAATGCGAAGGCGATTGGGTTCGCCCAGCGCTTTGAAAATATCGGTTGTAGAGTTAACGTTTATTACCATATGATTATATAATCATATAAAACATAACATACTCGGCTTTACACGTCAACCCTCTTCAGATTTAGGAGGGAAAGTTTACGCCGGTCGCGTGCGCGACGGCCCACATCGCGGCGCCGGAGGCGAGGGGAACTGAGAAGTTGTCGAACCAGCCGGGGCTCAGGAGCTCGGCCGCGGCCGCGACGCCCGCGCCCACTAGAGCCAGTTTCCATCCCACGAAATACCACCCGACGACGAAGCACACCGCTAAGCACGCTAGCGTGCCGGCCAACGTCTTGTCGGCGCGGAGGCGGAAACCGCCGAGGCGGCGGCCGACTATCCCCGCCGCGGCGTCGCCCAGCGCCAGGAATGCCATCGCCACGAAGGCGAGGGTACGCGGGAAGAGGAGGAGCGTTAGGAAAGTCGCCCCCAAAAAGGGAATAGTGGCGTTGAGGCGGCGGAATTCCTCCTCCCGCATCAGTACGCGGAATACAGCCGTAAACGCCCGCGCGACGACGGCGAAGCGGAAGCGTAGGATTTCGAGCACGACCGCGCCGGCCGTTATGACGGCGACGATAAGGAGGACCGTCGGCCGCGACAAAGCGCCGAAGTAATAGGCGGCGGGTAAAACCAATCCCAGAAGGTGCCAGCTCTTGCGGAGGTATACGTTCATTACGAAGCGGCCCCCGGCCGCTGCCCGGAGGGCCGCGAGAAGCCGGGCGAAGTTTAATATACCAGCGGCGGCGCGGCCAGCTAAAAATAGCGCCTCCGCCCATTTTGTGTTACAATCGCCGCCGCGTATGACGGAATTCGTAGGCATAGCGAAGATGTTGCCGGTTTTGGAGGAGGAGGACGTCGAGCGGCTCCTTACGTACGTGGAGGACCTCGACGACGTCGGCGCGCGCTTCGACGAGTTGATGGACTTCATCGAGGCCGAACGCCCCGACCTCCGCAGCGTCGTGGCCGCCATTGCGCGGTCGTATTCCGACGCCGGCGAGGCGACGGTCGAAAACGTCACGACCGCGCTCCTCACGTTCCTCCTCCTAATGGATCGGGCGTGGACGGACTTCTACGGCGACGCCTGGCCGGTACGTTAAGGTTCGGACGCCATGGTAAAGAAGCCCGTCCGGGTCCGGTTCGCGCCCGCGCCCACCGGCTACCTCCACGTCGGCGGCGCCCGGACCGCCCTGTTCAATTACCTGTTCGCCCGCCGGCACAAAGGGACGTTCGTCCTCCGCGTCGAGGACACGGACCCGGCGCGCTCGAGCGAGGAGTTCTACGCCTCGATTGTCGAGGCGTTGCGATGGTTGGGTCTCGAGTGGGAGGAGGGGCCGGAGGTCGGCGGTAAATACGGTCCCTACCGCCAATCCGAACGGCGCGCAGTCTACGACGAGGCGTTAACGCGGATGCAGGAGGCGGGCACCGCGTACGAGTGCTTTTGTACGCCCGAGGAGCTGGAGGCGCGACGGGAGGAAATGCGCGCGGCCGGCGAGGCGCCGCGCTACGACGGCCGATGCGCCGAACTTTCGCCGGAGGCGCGCGCCGGACTACGGGCGCAGGGCCGGGAACCTTGCCTCCGCTTCCGGATGGCCGCCGGCGCCGACTTAGCGTACGACGACCTCATCCGCGGCCGCGTCGAGATCAAGGCCGCGGAACTGGACGATTTCGTGATTGCGCGTCCCGACGGCTCGCCGACGTACAATTTCGTGTGCGCCGTCGACGACGCCGCGATGGCCATAAGCCACGTTATCCGCGGCGAGGACCATATCTCCAACACGCCGCGGCAGATCGCGGTGTACCGGGCCCTCGGGGCGGACCTACCGCTCTTCGCGCACGTACCGTTACTCCTGGGTCCCGATAAGAGCCGGTTATCGAAGCGCCACGGCGCCAAATCCGTCTTGGAATATCGGGAGGAGGGGTATCTACCGGAGGCGTTCGTTAATTTCCTCGCGTTATTAGGATGGTCCTACGACGACGAGCGCGAATTCTTCAGCCTTAAAGAACTTACCAAGCACTTCTCGCTCGAGCGGGTCGCGAAAAAAGGTGCCGTCTTCGACGTCGAAAAACTAACGTGGATGAACGGCACCTACCTTCGAAAGCTCTCGCCGGAGGAGTTGTTCGAGCGGGCGCGACCTTGGCTCGAGGCTGCGAATCTGTTCGCGTGGGACGACGAGGCGGCGGTGGAGGTGGCCCGGCGGGCGCTCGCCCTCGAGCACGAAAAAATAAAAACGCTGGCGGAGGCACCCAGCCTTATCGATTTCTTCTTCGCCGAGCACGTTACGTACGACGAGAAAGCGGAGAAGAACTTGCGGAAGTTGCCCGGCGGCGTCGATATGTTGCGCGATCTCGCGGAGGTTTGCGCGGCGCTGGACGATTTTTCGGCTGCGGCGCTGGAGAAACGGATCCGCGCGCTGGCGGAGGAACGGGACCTGGGCGCGGGAAAGATAATCCATGCCATGCGCGCCGCGCTTACCGGCCGGGCGGTGGGGCCGTCGTTATTTGACCTGGCGGCGCTCCTGGGGCAAGAGCGCGTTGTACGGCGCCTCGCGGAGGCGACCGCCGTTTTCAAGAAACCGGGCTAAACCGCTCCGGCGTTTTGCCCCCTCCCTCCATGGCGGTAAAGTCGGGATACGGCCCGGAGCTTCTCGGCGTCGGGTTTTTCGGCGTGGCGTTCGGCTTCTTGGAGGCCGCCGTCGTCGTTTACCTTCGCGCGCTGTTTTACGCCGACGGCTTCGCGTTCCCCCTCCGCCCCCTCCCGCCGTTACTACTCGCCACGGAAATGGGCCGCGAGGGGGCGACGCTCGTGATGTTGGCCGCCGTGGCGTGGGCGCCCGGCGGGCCCGGGCGTTTAAAGTTGGCACGATTCCTCTTCGCGTTCGGCTTATGGGACCTCTTCTATTACGTGGGACTTAAAGTCGTAATCGGCTGGCCGGAGTCGCTGTTTACGTGGGACGTGTTGTTTCTCCTGCCGGTGCCGTGGGTGGCGCCGGTGCTGGCGCCGGCCCTCGTCGCGGCGTATTTCGTCGCCGTCGGCGCGTACGGGATTGGGAAGCGGGGCTTGATCCGTGTGCCCCCGGGGCCCGTTATCCTGGCCGCGGCCGGCGCCGCCGCCCTACTCGTCACTTTCTTCTGGAACGGCGCCGCGCTCGCGCGGGGAGAGGCGCCGACGTATTATCCGTGGCCGCTGTACGGCGCTGCGTTCGCGGCGCTAGCGGCGGCCAGCGTCGCGACCGTCGCGGCCAACCGAGGGAGGGCGGGGGATGCGTAAGCTATACGCCCTCCTAACGGGGGTATTAATAGGCGGCGGCCTGCTCGCCTCCGTCGCCGTGTTCTTTTACCACCACCCGGGAATGCGCGAGCAGTTATTTAACCAGGCCCAACAAGCGGGGCACGTCTTCTTATTCGCCGCGTTAACGTGGGCGGCGTATTTCGTGGGGCGGTTGGTTACGCGGGCGGCCTTCCGGCCGCGGGATAGTTGGTGGGAGGTCGAACTCGCCGTCGGGTGGGTGGTTTTCGGCATCGCTGCGTTCGCGTTGGCAGCCGTGGGCGCTGTGTACGTCTGGGTGGTCCGCGGCGTCGTTTTAGTAGTACTCGCCGTTTCGGCTCCAACGCTTTGGCGGTTGGCGGGAGAGGCGGGCGAGCGGTTGCGAAGGTGGGGTCAGGGATTTTCGCCGGGGAGCACGGCGGTGGCGCTAGCGGCGGCTCCGTTCGCGGCCGTGGTGCTCTCGGGCGTAGGCCAGCCGCCGTATACGTGGGACGTACTCGTTTACCATCTCTACCTTCCGCAGACATTCCTCGCGAACCACGGCTTTTACTATTTACCGCGGTTGGCGTACGCCTCCATGCCGTTGGGCGCGGAAATGATGTTTACGTGGGCCTACGCCTGGGACGGCTTGGGCGTCGCCGCCGCGGTCGCGCCTCTTTTCAACGGCCTGATGCTCGTGTCGACCTGGCGCCTCGCCCGGCGCTATCTCGACCGCTTTTGGGCCACGACGGCGGCCGCGCTGCTCCTCTTTACGCCGACGTTTGCGTTAGTATTAAATATCGCTTACACGGATTTCGTCCTGGCGGCGCTAGCGATGATGGCCCTCGCGGTTTACTTGAACGGCCTCCGCTCGCGGCGGGAGGCGGCGCTGGCGGGAGTTCTTTTGGGCGCGGCGTTAGCCGTCAAATACACGGCCCTCCACGCGCTACTGGGGATGGTAGCCGTGGTGGGGCTGGACGTGGCGCGGCGGCGGCTTCGCCTCGGGTCGGCGGTGGTTTTGTTCGCGGCGGCGTTCGCCGTCTTCTTGCCGTGGTTGGCCAAGGCGTACGTCGAGCGGGGCAACCCCGTATTCCCGGCGTTGTACGGCGTTTTCGGCGGCCGGGACCTCTCGCCGGAGGCCGCGGCCGGGATTTACCGCTCGATGCGCGCCGTAGGCATGGGGCGCGGTTGGCTCGACTACCTCCTCCTGCCGTATCGCGTTTCGGTGGAGGGAGGGGGCGGATACGTTTTTTTCGCCGGCAGCCTGTGGCCGTTCAGCTTCCTGGTCGTCCCGCTGGCGCTCGCGTGGTTTCGGCGGTGGCGATTATTAATATTTACGGTAATCGCGTTCGCCTCCTGGGCCGTTATCGGGTCGCAACAACTGCGCTTTTTAGGCGCGGCGTACGGGACTTTGGCGATAGTGAGCGCCGGCGTGTTCGCGGCCGGCGTCGCGATTTTCCGCTCCCGGGCGGCGCGGCGGGTAGCCGCGGCCGTCGTCGTAGGGGCCCTCTTGGCCCTCGGTTACACACTGGGTTTTTCGCACGCGGCGAATTGTGCCGTTCGATTTGTAGATTACCAACGGGAGGGGCCGGAGCAGTTTCTGACGAAGTGGGCACCGTGCTACGCGGCCGATGCGTTCGTGAACGAGAACTTACCGGAGGGGGCGGTAATACTTCAGGTTTTCGACAACTGCAGCCTCTACCTCGATAGGGAGGCGATCGCCGACCCGTTTTGCGACGCCTCGCAAATCGTTTACGACGTGGGCCGATTGGAAAGTCCCGCGGAGGTGGCAACCTACGTTGAAAATCTGGGCGCGACGCATATTCTAACGAATAAAACCGCTGCGCTCTATTTTGGGTCCTTCTACGACCGCGAGGCGCGGGCGCGGTGGGAGGCTTATCTCCGGGCGTATACGACCGTCATTTACGACGACGGCGAGTATGAAGTCCGAATCGTAAATGTCGGAAACCGGGTTTCGGGTTGACACTTGGGCGGTTTTTATTTACAATACACCAAATATTTGGGGAGTCGTCTAGGGGTAGGACAGCGGACTCTGGATCCGTATGCGGGGGTTCGAATCCTCCCTCCCCAGCCAAAAAACACAAACCTGCGGAGGCGAAGGTCTGTCGCTGGTATTTTAGTAACGCGTAACAGGAAGAACTAGTGGATGAAAATCTCTTTCGTTGAACCGGACGCCGCCGACTTCCACATATACTCGAAATTCTCTCTACCGCGGTTGGGGCTTCCGTTAATAGCGACGATGTTGGCCCGTCGGGGTCACGATGTCCAATTATACTGCGACGCCGTGGCTAAACGTTCGCCGGCGGACTTTCGCGACATACTCCGTTCCGATCTCGTAGGAATATCAATTACAACGTCGACGGCCCCCTCCGGGTACCGCCTGGGGCGGGCTCTTAAGCTCGCCGGTATCCCCGTCGTGTACGGGGGGCCGCACGCCACGTATTGTCCGGAGGAGGCTTTGCGGCACGGCGATTACGTCGTCCGGGGGGAGGGCGAATACGCGGCGCTCGAACTCGTCGAGGCGTTGGAAGCCGGCGAGCCGGCGACCCATATAAAGAACCTGTCGTACCGGGACGGAGGGGAAAGCGTCCACGCGCCGTTGCGCCCGCTCGCCGCGGATCTCAGCGATTTTCCCTGGCCCGACTTTACGTTAATGAAGGGTGCGAGGCGGATGAAGGTTTATCCGCTCGCCACCAGCCGCGGTTGCCCTCGGCACTGTGACTTTTGTTCGGTTACCCCCCTCTTCGGCCATAAGATGAGAATGCGACCCGCCGAAGACGTCGTCGCCGAGATGGACCGGGTAAGTCAGAGGATGGTTTTTATCGCGGACGACAACTTTACGGCCAATCGGCGCTACGTCCGCGGACTACTCGAGGGGTTCGCGCGGCTCGACTCCCCGCCGCCGTGGATGGCGCAGGCAGGCGTCGACGTCGGTCGGGACGAAGATCTCGTGCGGGCGATGAAGGAAGCCGGTTGCCAGGCGTTGGCCATCGGCTTCGAGTCGGTTAACGACGAAACGTTGGCGGGGTATGGGAAAGGGCAGACCTGCGACGATATCGTACGTTGTGTCGAGGTCTTGCGGAAACACGGTATCTGGATACACGGGATGTTCGTATTGGGAGGGGACGCCGACGGCCCCGACGCCGCCGAAAAAACCGTGACCTTTGCCAAGAAACACTTTATCGATTCGGTTCAATTTTTAGCGCTCACGCCCGTGCCTGGAACCGACCTATTCCGCCGACTGGAACAGGAGGGGCGGATATTCAGCCACGATTGGTCGCTCTACGACGGCCATCACGTCGTCTACGAACCCGCGCGGATGACGCCGCTGGAGCTCCAACTTGGACTCATTAAAGCCCACCGGAAGTTCTACTCCTTCCGGAGGGTTTTAAGTGAAATCCGGCGCTTCCATTGGTTTGCGGCCATAACGACGTATTACGGCCACCGCCTGATAAGGAAATGGCAGCGGCGGAAGGGCGAACTCCTGCAGATTCTGGAACGGCGGGCACACATACGCCGTCGCCGGAAAACCGCGGCCCCTTCCGGCGAGTCGGAAACCACGGAGCCTTAACCGCGCAAGTTACTACCGCCGGACCGACGCGCCCGCGAGGGCGCTTTTTAATTAGTACCCGCCGCCTTCTAGCGCCGGGTCCGTTTCGTCAACGCCACGAGCCACTCGTGAATCGGCAACATTTCCCGGTAACGCGAGAGGCAATAATCCAAGATCGCCGGCGAGTAGAGCTCGACGGGGATTTCATCTTCGGCGCCGACGTATAGGCCGTTGTAGAGGAGCAGCGCTGCGCGGGGATGGTCCGCTTTGTATCCCTGGGGCGTTTTCTTGTAATGGCTCCCGCGGACGGTCCAACCCCGGCGTTCCGTTCGGACGATAGCTTGGGTAAGCCCGGGCCCGTATTTGGCGTGGACAACTGATTGCCGGTACGCCTCGAGGACGTGTTTGGGAAACATGTGCATCCCGGCACCCAGCATTAGTCGCGGCGGCTCAAGGTGGAAATAGAAGCCCGAGCACTCCATCCGCGGCCCCTCCCCCTCCCAGAACCAGATCCCTAGATGCGTTTTGTACGGGCTTTTGTCCGGGGTAAACCGCGTGTCCCGGTGGATCCGGAAGATCGATTTGTTAACTTTAGGTTCGGCGTGGACCGCGGGAGCGATTCGGCGGAGCCGTTCGCCCATGGCGCCGACGAAAGCCTCCGCCGGTTCCATAACGTACCGTTGGAAGTAGGCTTTGCGCCTTTCGAACCACTGCTTGTTGTTGTTCGCCTTCAGCTCCTGGAAAAACTTAACGCATTCGCGGGGGAAGCCCGGAAAGTCGTCGGGGGGAGTCATCGGTATACCTCCTTCAAGTTGATAATGGGGGCGGGGCCGGTTAGGTGTCGTATTCCGGGTACACCAGGAGGTGCCGGTTGGCAAGGTGCACCCTTCTCAACCCCGCCGCCCGGGCCGCAGCTACCGCCCGTTCGGCGTGGCCGCGCGCCGTCGTCGGCAAGTCCGCCATCTGGTGGCACGGGTAGAACGCGAGCAGGCTGTAGGGGATATCCTCGTCGTAGGAGGCTAACCGCCCGGCGATCGCGCCGACCTCCTCTTCCTCCACGTACCCCGGAACCAGAAGCGTGCTGACGACGAGCGGCGGGGGTACGGGCCGCCGGCCGGCTTCCGCGGCCAGGAAAGCGAGGTTGTCCCACGATTGCCGGTTCGATACGCCGGCCAACGCCCGGTGCAGATTGTCGTCGGCCGCCTTGAGTTCCAACTTGACGGTGCCGCCGCTTTCGAGCGCAAGCTTGGCCATCTGCCGGGCGAGGCGAGGCGCCGTCGAGCCGTTCGTTTCCCAACAGATTCGAAGGAGACAACCCCGCGTTCGGGCCTCGCGGAGGGCGCGGCGCGCGGCCGCCAACGAGTGCTCCATTTGCGAAGCCGGGTCGCCGCCGAAAAAACAAATACAGGCCGTGCGGCCGTCAACGGCGCCGGCGAGTTCCTCGGCCGAGGTCGCGCCCTGGAGATAGCGGCCGCGGAAGTGAACGTTCTGGCAGAAGAGGCAGTCGAACGTGCAGGAGTGGTAGAATACGGCCAGGTTCCGATAGCCGAACTCCGGGCCGTCCATATGGGCGTATTCCGGGTAACCGGCGCCGGTTTCGGCGGGGCAGACCCAGGAGGCAACGCAGTTGGTGGGGAGGGCGTCGTGGTACCACGAAAGAAAACCTCGCCCCACTGGCGCAAGAAGGCGGAGGTTTCCTTCTCGGTTCTCCATTAAACCGCAGTAGCCGCGTTCGCCCGCCGGTATCCGGCAAGCGTTCCCGCAGCGGCGGCACTCCTCGCCGGCGGCGGGGGGAGTGGGGGGGAGCGAGAACCGACGCCGCGCGCGGCGGTGGGCCTCTTCCGCGAGAGGGCGGGCCTCCTCCGGCCGTCGCACCAGGCACTCCCGGCATAAGTTCAAGGCCGAGGATATCAGACGCGAGGAGGCGCCGCAAATATTACATTCCGCCATAGCCGCACCGTAATCCCGGAAAAGTCGGGAGATAGTCCAGCGTAATCTAACACGACTTGGCTTATGGGCGGGTAAAAAAGCGCGGTTTGGGTCGCGAGGTCGTACATAGTGCTTGTATATAGCGGCCGTTTTTATTACTATAAAGCCCCCTTGAGCGTTCGGCGGTGCCCGGGAGTTTATTATGGAAGTCGTAGGCGTATGCGGTTCGCCCCGTGTTGGCGGCAACAGCGAGCAACTCTTGGACCGCGCGCTCGGCTTGGTGGCCGAGGAGGGCCTCGCGACCGGTAAAATACTCCTGGCCGGAAAGCGGATCGAGCCGTGTACGGCGTGCCTGAAGTGCAGGAAGGAACGCGACGGCCTGTGCCACGGCCGAGAAGACGACCTTACCCCCCTCTTCCCGCGCCTCTACGGCGCGGCGGCGTTGCTCTTGGCGACGCCCGTTTATTTCGGCGCGGCGACCGGCGAAATGGTCGCCTTTATTGACCGCCTCGGGTACGTATCACGTGGCAATGGCGGATTGTTGAACCGCAAGGTCGGCGCCCCAATCGTCGTCGCGCGGCGGGCAGGCCAGAATTTCACGGTTGCCCAGCTTAATTATTTCTTCTTGATTAACGGAATGGTCGTTCCGGGCGCGCGGTACTGGCCCGTCGCTTTCGGCGGCGCTAAAGGAGACGTCCAAAACGACGAGGAGGGGTTGGCGACCGTCGACGACCTCGCCCGGAACGTCACCTGGCTAGTCAAGCTTATTAACGCTTGAACCGGAGGCTATCGCTTGGTAAATGAACGCCTTACGGTCGAGGAGCTAATAAAACTTATTAAGTCTTACGCCAAATGTTGGCTGGCGCACGATGGGTGCTGGTTCTTGTCGGTGGAGGAGGCCGCCGGGACCGAGGAGGCGATTAAATACGATCGCGAGGCCTGGCGGAAGTTCGCGCCGATCGAGGCGCGTCGGATAATGGAAGCGCGGGGGCTCTCGCCGGGGGGCGGTTTACCGGCGCTAGCCGAGGCCTTGCGGTTCCGTATGTATGCGTGGTTGAACGAGCAAGATATCGAGATCTCAGAAAATACTTTAACTTTAGAGATGAAAGGCTGCCGCGTTCAGGAGGCGCGGCGGCGCAAAGGTTTAGCCGATTTCCCCTGTAAATCGGTAGGAATCGTAGAATTCGGAGAATTTGCGCGGGCCGTAGACGAACGGATCGCGGTAGAGTGTATTAAATGCCCTCCGGACGACTTGGCCGCCGACGAATTCTGCAGCTGGCGTTTTACGGTATCGTAGGATAAGGTTTACGGTATTTATAACGGAAGATAACGGAAAACGTAAGCGATTCCTAGGAGAAGGGACATCTGTGAATATTCCGAACCGAAGGCACTTAACCGGCGTGGAAAGCCGGGAAGCCGAGCGGCTAAGACTCCTGGTTCAGGAAAGTCCGGCCATTCTATGGGCTTTTGACGAGATTAATAGCCGCATGATATACGTAAACGTGGCGGTAAAGGAGTTATTGGGGTACGAGGAAAGCAGGTTTTACGAGCGGTCGACCTTCTGGTTTGAGTTGATACATCCGGAGGACCGAGGACTGGCCTCCGCGGAAAACCACGTGATGCGCCAGGACAAAAAGACGATCCGGTACAACGTGCGGTTCAGGGCGGCAGCGGGTAATTACGTGCGGTTAACTACGGCCGTGAAGCCGATACTCGACGACAAGGGCCATATCGTCCGAACCGAAGGGGCGGCTATTTTAGCTCCGGAGCCGTAGGGTGGGGCGGTCCGATTTAAAAACCTACTCGGCGGCGCGGCCTTCCGAACCCCGGCCGGTTACCGGGGTTTATCGTTTTTCGGGAAGCGAATATAAGGTTTGACAAGCGCGGGCCGTTCCTATAAAATGACGCCACCCCCACACCCGTTCGAAGGCTGGAGACCAGAAAATGAAGAAAGGCAAACTCCTTTACGAAGGGAAAGCTAAGCGGATTTACCGGACCGACGACCCGGCCGTCCTCTGGGCCGAATTCAAGGACAGCGCGACGGCCTTCGACGGCGATAAGAAGGGTACTATCGCGCGGAAGGGAGAATTGAACGCCGCGATGTCGGCACACCTGTTTGCAGTTTTGGAGCGGGCCGGCGTTCCCACCCATTTCCTTGAACAAGTTACCGAGCGGGCGCACTTGATTCGGAATTTAACGATGATCCCGGTCGAGATCGTCATGCGGAACGTCGCCGCGGGGAGTTTGGTCAAGCGGTACGCACTGGAACGGGGCCTGATACTCAAGAAACCCATTCTCGAATACTACCTCAAAGACGACTCGCTCCACGATCCGATGTTAAACCGGAACCACGTGATAATCCTGGGGTACTGCACCGAACCGAAATTGCGGCGTATCGAAGCGGCGGCGGTGAAGATCAACCGGGTACTCCGGAATTACTTCCGGAAGCGCGGGTTCGCCCTCGTGGATTTCAAGCTCGAGTTCGGCACGCGCGGAAGTCGCCTCTATCTCGGCGATGAGATTTCTCCCGACACGTGCCGGATTTGGGAGGCGAAAACGGGCGAGGTGTTCGATAAAGACCGCTTCCGCTTCGACCTCGGCGAGGTGGAGAGTCACTATGAGGAAGTTGTGCGGCGGCTTACGGCGTAGGCGGGGGGGCCGGAGGGGTACGTGATTTTATTATTAATCGCGTTGTTGTTGCTCCCCACGGCCATGCTCCCGCGGGAGGAATTGTACCCGGTCGAACGGGTAGAGGTGGAGGCGCGCGACGCGAGCCTTCCGGCGGAGGCGCGGCGAGCCGTCGTCGTTACGCGGACGGGGGGAAAATCGCCGATTAAAGTATTGAATGTTAAAATATATGAAAAGGAGGCCGAATTTAAAACGGTTCGCGTCGAATATATCGTCGTCTACCACACTCGCGATTATCTCGTGGCCCAGCGGCTCGTCGATTTCGAATCCTTTGAACGGATCTGGCTCGAGTTGAACAAGAACCGCGTCTTTACTTTAGAGGATGCCCCCGAGGGGCCCCCCGACGGACCGACGTTTACGGTGCGCGTTAAAGAAGTCAAGCGAACCAACACGTTTACCGTGACCGGGCCGGAGGCCCAAGAGGACCCCCGGTACGTCAACGTCATTGCCGCCGTGGAAGATTTTTGGCAGGAGCAACTAGAGATCCCCTAAGGCTATGAACCGATTACCGTATCCCCGCGAAGCCTGTGGCATATTCGGAATCTTCGGCCACGCCGAAGCCGCCACGTTGACTTACCTCGGCATCTACGCGCTCCAACATCGGGGCCAGGAATCCGCCGGGATAGTCGCCTCCGACGGCCAGCGCCTCCGCCAGCACCGGGCTTTGGGCCTGGTCAACGACGTTTTCCGCCAAGAGAATCTGCAGCGGTTGGCCGGCTACGCTGCCATCGGCCACGTGCGCTATTCGACCATGGGCACCAAGAGCCTGGCCAACGCCCAGCCGACCAAGGTCGATTACCTCCACGGGTCGTTGGCCGTGTGCCACAACGGCAACATCGTGAACGCGTTGCGGCTCCGGGCGGAGTTGGAACGCCGGGGCTCCATCTTTTCTTCCTCCTCCGATTCGGAAATCGTCGTCCACCTGATAGCGCACGACGAGAGCAACGACCGCCTGGTCGCCATCCCGAACGCCCTTGCGCGACTGGAGGGGGCGTATTCTATTCTGTTTTTGGAGGAGAACCGCCTGATTGCGGCGCGGGACCCTCACGGGTGGCGGCCGTTGGTTTTGGGGACGTTGGACCGGGCGGTCGTCGTCGCCTCCGAAACTTGCGCGTTCGACCTCGTCGGCGCCAAGTACGAGCGCGACGTAGAGCCGGGCGAGGTCGTAGAGATCTCCGCCGCCGGCGTGCGATCCCATAAGCCGTTCGAACCGCTGAAGCGAACGGCGATGTGTGTCTTCGAGCTGGTCTATTTCTCCCGCCCGGACTCTTATATTTTCGGGCGCGGCGTCCACGCTGCGCGCAAAGCGCTGGGGACGGAGTTGGCCCGGGAGGAGGACCCGGAGCTGAACGCCGATATGGTTATAGCCGTTCCCGACTCCTCCAACAGCGCCGCGTTGGGCTACGCGGAGGAGTCGCGGTTGCCGTTCGAACTGGGCATTATTCGGAGCCACTATATCGGCCGGACGTTTATCGAGCCGGAGCAGCGTATTCGCGCGTTCGGGACGCGTTTGAAGTACAACCCGGTACAAGATCTGATTCGCGGGAAATCCCTCGTCGTGGTCGACGACTCGATCGTGCGCGGGACGACCTCCCGTAAAATAATCGACCTTATCCGGAATGCGGGGGCGGCCGAGATTCACCTCCGGATAAGTTGCCCGCCGTGGCGGTGGCCGTGTTATTACGGCATCGATACGCCGACGCGGGAAGAGCTAATCGGGTCGCGCTTGGAGGTCGACGAGATCGGCCGGTACATCGGCGTCGATTCGATTCACTATCTTTCGTTGGAGGGGCTGCGGCGCGCCGTGGGAGGCGACGTCATGACGGAGTCGGAGGTCGGGGCGCGTTTCTGCTCGGCGTGCTTCACCGGCGACTATCCTACGGCCATTTACGAGCAGTACGCCAAGGATATGATGGCGCCGCGCCTCTTCGAGGATAAGATGTTCTGAGGTTTATGATAGACGAAGAACAGAAACCGCCGTGGGCGCCCGCGCTCGGCCTAACGCTGGCCTTTCTGGCGCTGGTCGCCGTAGCGAACGTCGTTACCGACGAGCCGCCGG
This sequence comes from Candidatus Coatesiibacteriota bacterium, assembly GCA_020356085.1. GTDB lineage: Bacteria > RBG-13-66-14 > B26-G2 > WVWN01 > WVWN01 > WVWN01. Next base: position 1,704,938 of record CP070633.1, read on the forward strand.
CGGCCGCGGGCGGAATCCGCGGCACGTTGGCCGGCCTAATATTTTACGGCGGTGCCGTCGCGCTGGTCGGCGTAGCCGCGCCGCTGTGGCTGGGAGCGCGCGGCCGGGTCGCGTTGCCGCTGTGGACTACGCGGCGGATGGGGGATAACGCGGCGGCGGTATTGGTCGTCGTCTTCCTGTTCGCCCGGGTCGAAATGCTGGTCGCTATCGTCGCGGAGGGGCGGCCGGCGGGCGCCGTCCTGGCCACGTTCCTGGGGCCGGCGGCCGTGCACCTGGCCGCCGTAACGGCGACGCTCGGCGTGTTGCTCCCGGCGCTTAAGAGCCGGATGCCGGCGGCGCCGGCGGCCGTTTTAGCGGCGTTGGCCTGGACCGCGTACCATTTCCTCCAATTCCCGGCGGGCCAAAGCCCCGGGCAGCTCTTCGTGATCGGCGTATTTGGCCTGGGGTACGCGCTGTACTATTTCTGGTCGCGCTCGTTGCTGTTGACGTTCGTTCTCCAACACCTGGTGGCGACGACGACGTTCGTCTACGCGGAGGACTACACGTTCGGCCGGTTAGACGCGTTTTTCTGTCTCTCGCTCGCGATCGTGGCGGCCGCTTTAATTGCGGCTGTTGTTTTGAGGCGCCGGTATGCGGCGGAACGATTCACTTACTTCTAACGTCCCTTCTCGGAGGTATCCCCGCGGTGGCCACGTATAAAGAAGCGGGCGTTGACCAGCCTGGTGCCGACGAGTTCGTCGGGCGCATAAAAAAGCAGACCCACGTCCTGGATCGGTCCGGCGTTATCGGCGACCTGGGTTTGTTTTCGGGTCTCCTCGACCTCAGCGGCCTGGGCTACGAGGAGCCGGTGCTGGCCGCCGCGACGGACGGCGTCGGCTCGAAGCTCGAGATCGCGTTCGCGTTGGACCAACACCATACGGTCGGCATCGACCTCGTCGCGATGTCGGTCAACGACGTGATATGCTGCGGCGCCCGGCCGCTGTTCTTCCTGGACTACATGGCGGTGGGCCGGTTGGACCTCGACCAGGGGGAGGCGCTTATCGGCGGCATCGTGGAGGGTTGCAAGCAAGCGGGATGCGCGCTGCTGGGCGGCGAAACGTCGCAGCTGCCCACGTTTTACCGGCCCGGCCGCTACGACCTCGCCGGCTTCGCGGTTGGTATTGTCGAGCGCTCGCTACTCATCGACGGCACGCGGATCCAACCCGGCGACGCCGTCCTGGGCTTACCCTCCTCCGGCGTCCACTCCAACGGCTTCACGTTGATCCGGAAAATTATCGAGGAGGAGGGCCTCGAATTGTCGGAGGCGTTCGGCGGCGGCCGGACGCTGGGGGAGGAGCTGTTGACGCCCACGCGGATCTACGTGCCGCAGCTGGAGGCGTTGGCCAAGGCCGACGTCGACCTCCGCGCGATCGCCCATATAACGGGCGGCGGCCTGGCCGGCAATTTGGGGCGGGTCTTACCGGAGGGCGTGGGGGCCCGGTTGGAGAAGGGGAGCTGGACGGTGCCGCCGATCTTCGAGCGGCTGGCGGCCTGGGGCGAATTGTCGGAGGCGGAGATGTACGACGTTTTCAACATGGGATTGGGGATGCTGGTCGTCGTCCCTGCCGCGGAAGCGGAACGGGCCCGCGAGGCGGCGGGCGAGGGGGCGGTGGTCGGCGAGTGCAACGAGGCGGCCGGCGTCGTACTTAGCTGAGAAGCTAAACCGCCTGACGGGAATGGCGGGAAGCCGGAGAGGGCGCGTAGAGGAAGTGCGGAAATTTATACCCGCCGTATTGTTCGTATCATTTTTCGTTTAATAACTAGCGTGGGGGTAGTACGTCCGTATCAATTTTCCTACAACGTAGTGACCCCTTATATTTTATTTCCACGGTTCCGTTTTATATGTTTACGCAATAAGTTCGGCATTCCCTGTACTAACTGCCGTCGCTTCGCACATATTCATGGACCTTCCGAAAGATATCGCGATTCTCCTCGAACGCCTGGGGATCTCCGAGGCCCCGCCCGTACGCCTCCGGAAGCGGAAGAGTTGGGACGAGTACTTCGTGGCGATCGCGGCGCTGGTCGCGGAGCGTTCGACCTGCTTGAGCCGTAACGTCGGCGCGGTATTAGTGCGCGACCGTCGCATCCTGGCCACCGGCTACAACGGCGCGCCGGCCGGGTTGCCGCACTGTCCGTTCTGCATTCGTAAGCTGAGCGACGTTCCCTCCGGCGAGCGCCACGAACTGTGTCGCGGCCTGCACGCCGAACAGAATTGTCTGATCCAATGCGCCCGCAACGGCGTCTCGAGCGACGGCGCCACAATTTACGTTTACGGCGGAACGCCGTGTGTTATCTGCGCTAAAATGCTCGTCAACGCCGGCGTGCGGCGCGTTATCGCGACCGAAGAATACCCGGACGAGCTAGGCCGCGCCTTCCTGGAGGAGGCCGGCATAGAAGTCAAAGTTAGCGGAGGTTCCTAGATGGCTGATCGGGCGGCGTTAATCGCGGTATACGATAAGACGGGCGCCGTTGATTTGGCGCGCGGCCTGGCCGAGCTGGGGTACGACCTCCTGAGCACGGGCGGGACGGCGCGGACGCTGCGCCGGGCGCGTCTCCGCGTGGTCGAGGTCGCGGACGTAACGCGCTTCCCGGAGATACTAGGCGGCCGCGTCAAGACGCTCCACCCCAAAATTTTCGGGGGCCTTTTGGCCCGGGATACGGCCGGCCATCGGCGGCAACTCCGCGAGCGACGGATTAAACCGATCGACGTCGTCGCCGTCAACCTGTACCCGTTCGAGGAGACGCTTCGCCGGCGAGGCGTCACGACGGAGGAGGCAGTAGAGCAGATCGACGTCGGCGGCGTAGCGCTGCTCCGGGCCGGCGCCAAGAACTTCGAACGCGTCGTAGTGTTGTCCGCGCCGGACCAGTACGAGGAAGCGCTCGAGCGGTTGCGGGAGGGTACCGCCGACCTCGCCTGGCGCCGCGAACTCGCGCGGCGGGCGTTCGCCCGCACTGCCAACTACGACGTAGCAATCGCGAACTACCTCGGCGGGAGCCGCGGCCGGCGGCCGGGAGAGCACCTCCTCTTATACGGCGAGAAGGTAGCCGTTCCGCCGTACGGGGAAAATCCGCATCAGAAAGCGGCGTTCTACGGCGACGCCAGCGCTGGCCTGCGGCAACTCGCGGGGCCGCCGCCTTCGTTCAATAATTTCTTGGACCTGGCCGCGGCCGTGGATTGCGTTCGGGAGTGCGAGGCGCCGGCGTGCGTCGTCGTCAAGCATAACAGCCCGTGCGGGGCCGCGGTGGCCGCAACGCCGGCGGAGGCTTTCCGCCGCGCGTGGGAGGCTGATCCGCTGTCAGCGTTCGGCGGCATCGTCGCGTTTAATCGGCCCGTAAATGAGGAGGCCGCGGCCGCGATGATGACGAAGGGGATCTACTTCCACCTATGCGCGGCGCCGTCGTACCGCGCCGGCGTCGTCGAGTATTTGCGGACGGCCAAGCGCTGGACCGAGCGGCTGCGGATTTTCGCCGGGAAGTACCGGCGGCCGGGGCTCGAGTACCGCAGCATTTTAGGGGGACTTCTGGCGCAGGAGGTGGACCGACAACCGGCGGCGCGCGACCGGTGGGAACAGGTCGCCGGGCCCACAGTGGAGGAGGAGGAGGTGGCGGACCTCCGGTTCGCCTGGACGGTCGCCAAGTACGCGCGCTCGAACGCGGTCGTCGTTGCGAAGGAGGGGCGGACGCTCGCGATTGGCGCGGGGTCGGTAAACCGGCTGTGGCCGGCGGAGGACGCAGTCCGGCGGGTGGGAGCGGCTGCCCGGGGCGCGGTGGCGGCCTCCGACGGCTTCTTCCCGAAACCGGATACGCCGGAGGTGCTGTGTCGCGCCGGCGTGCGCGCGATAGTGCAGCCGGCGGGTTCGAAAGGCGATCATTTGGTGGTGGAATTGGCGCAACGTTACGGCGTTGCGTTATTCTTTGCGGAGCGGCGGCACTTTCGGCATTAACGGCCCCCTTCTTCGACGGCGGCGCGCCCGGTAAAGGACAGGGAATATGGCGGCGAAAAATACTCGGAAGAAGAAGTCGGTACTCGTGGTGGGGGGCGGCGGCCGCGAACACGCGTTAGCGTGGGCGTTCGGCAAGTCTTCGCAGGTGGGCGAGGTCTACGTAGCGCCGGGCAACGCCGGAACCGCGGCGACAGCGACGAACATACCGTTGGGCCCGGCGGATATCGAGGGGTTGACCAAGTTCGCTCGGAAAGAAAAGGTCGACCTGACGGTAGTCGGCCCGGAGGCGCCCTTGGCGGAGGGGATCGTCGACCGCTTTCTGGCCGCGAAGCTCCCCATCTTCGGGCCTACGAAACGGGCGGCGCAGATCGAGTCGTCTAAAATCTTTGCCAAAGAGTTAATGTGGGAGGCGGGGGTGCCCACGGCACCGGCGGAGATATTCGATGACGTCGAGGCCGCCCGACGTTATATCGACATCGGCGGCGCGCCGTGCGTCGTCAAAGCCGACGGCCTGGCTGCGGGAAAAGGCGTAACCGTCGCGATGACCGAGGAGGAAGCCTACGCCGCGGTCGAGGCCATGATGGTAGAGAAGAGGTTCGGCGACGCCGGCGAACGGATCCTTATCGAAGATTACGTCAGCGGGGAGGAGGCCTCCATCTTGGCCCTGACCGACGGCGAGCGGCTGGCCGTGATGATCCCCTCCCAGGACCATAAGCGCTTGAAGGATGGCGACGCGGGGCCGAATACGGGAGGCATGGGGGCGTACGCGCCCGCCCCGGTAATCGACGGTAAGACGCTGAAAACGGTTACGGAAACGGTGCTGGAACCAATAATCTCGGTGCTGGCGGAGGGCGGGACGCCGTACCGCGGTTGCCTCTACGCGGGGCTGATCGTCGATTTCGAGGGGCCTAAAGTATTGGAGTTCAATTGCCGGTTCGGCGATCCGGAGGCGCAGGCCGTATTGCCGCTGTTGCGCGACGATCTGTTCAATGTCTGCGAGGAGGCGGCGACCGGCCGTCTCCCGGTAACGCGCTTCGAGTGGCGGCCCGGCGCGGCCGTAACGGTCGTCGCGGCTTCCAAAGGGTACCCGGGGGAATACGAGAAGGGGAAAGTTATTAAGGGCCTGGACCAGCTTGAGGAGAAGGAGACCTTGTTGGTGTTCCACGCCGGGACGGCGGAGCAGGAAGGTAAGATCGTCACGGCGGGCGGGAGGGTCCTGGCGGTTACGGCGTTGGGACCCAGCGTCGGGGACGCCACAAAGAAGGCTTACGGGGGAATGGAACTCGTCAAATTCCCCGGTATGCAATACCGTAAAGACATCGGCCACAAAGCGTTGGCGCGAAGCGGGGGATAACGGTATGGCGGAGAAACCGCTGGTAGGGATAATAATCGGCAGCGATTCCGACCTGGAAGTCATGCGGCGCGCGGCCGCGACGCTCGAAGAGTTGCAGGTCCCGTATGAGCTTCGCCTCGCCTCCGCGCACCGGACCCCGGAGAAGGTACGCGCCTACGCGGAGGAGGCCGCGCCCCGCGGCATACAGGTTCTGATCTGCGCTGCTGGGTTGGCCGCGCACCTCGCCGGGACCGTCGCCGCCCACACCGACCTTCCGGTAATTGGCGTACCGATGGCCGGAGGGGTGGCCGACGGCTTGGACGCTCTACTGTCGACCGTACAGATGCCCTCCGGCGTCCCGGTCGGGACGGTGGCGGTGGGGCGGGCCGGCGCGACCAACGCCGCGTTGTTGGCGGCTCGCATAATAGCGCTCCGGGACGAGGCGGTGCGCGGCCGCCTAGCTCAATACCGGCGGAAAATGCAGGACGCCGTCGAAGCGAAAGACACCGAATTGGGAACGTAGCCTTGGCGGAGATCGTTCACGTTTCGAACGTGGGAGTTGGAGGCGCGGTGGGTCTCGCTGCCGCCGCTGTCAGCAGCGGCAAAGTCGTAATTACGCCGACCGATACGGTGTACGGCTTGTCGGCCGCGGTTTTCAAACCAGCCGAAGTCGCAAAGTTGGAGGCCGGCGAGCGGGCGGCGCCGTGGGCCGAACCCGTGGCCAAATTATACGAGATCAAGGGGCGGCCGCCGCAACAACCGTCGCTGATCCTGGCGCGCGATTGGCAGTACGCGGCGATGCTGACGCTACAACCGCTCGAGCGGATTCAGGAGTTTTGCGAACAGCTCGACCATCCGCTGACCGCGCTCGTTCGCGCGAGGCAAGATTGGGGACCGCCGACGACGAACGCGAAAGGCGCCGTCGCCGTGCGCGTTCCAAAGAACGGGCTTATTACGATCCTGTTGCGGTTTTGCCGGTTTCTATATTCCGCGAGCGCCAATTACCCGGCCGGAAGGGAACCCCATCTCCTGGAGCAAGTCCCGGCGCCGATTTTCGCGAAGGCCGGGTTGGCGATCGACGCCGGCCCTTCGCCCCTCCGGGAGTCATCTTACCTGGTGGATTTTACGGCCCGCCCGCCGCGACCCATACGGGGCGACGCGCGGTTACGGGCGGCGATAGAGACAATATGGTCGTAAATAACTTTTCCGAAGTCGTAGCGCGGTTGTTGGCGGCGCGCCCCGGACGGGTGTTCGTATTCTCCGGCCCCTCGGGGGCGGGGAAGTCGACCGTATGCCGCGCGCTGCTGGAAAGCGTGGCGGGGCTAGTCTTTTCGGTATCCCACACCACGCGCCCGCCGCGAGCCGGGGAAGAGGAAGGACTCCATTATCACTTCGTTTCGGATGAAGAGTTCGATCGGATTAAACGCGAGGGCGGCTTTATCGAGTTTGCCCTTGTCCATGGCCATTGGTACGGGACTTCCCGCGCGCAGCTGGAGGCGGGGCTCGCCAACGGCGACGTCGTACTCGACGTCGACGTTCAGGGCGCCCGCGGAATAAAAGCTGCTTTTCCCGCGGCCGTGGGCGTCTTCGTGCTACCGCCGTCGGCGGAGGCGCTACGGTCTCGGCTCGTCGACCGCGGCCAAAACGATCCCGACGATATCGAACGGCGCCTCGCCGAGGCCGAGATTGAAATGGGCGCCGCGGGCGAGTTCGATTACTACATAATCAACGATCGATTGGAGGAGGCCGTCGCCGCGGCCGCGTGCATCGTCGGGGCGGAGCGCCATCGGATTCCGCCGGAGGAGGGCGAGAGATGAAAGTCGTCCTGGGCGTAACGGCCAGCGTCGCGATTTACAAAGCGGCGGAACTGGTCCGGGTGCTGCGCGCGGAGGGCGCCGACGTTACGGTAGTTACGACGCCCCACGCGAACCATCTCGTTGGGCCGCGGCTATGGGAGGCGGTAACCGAGCGGCGGGCGGTAACCGACCTCTTCGCCGACGAGCACGCGTTCGCGCATTTGGAAGTCGCGTCGGGTGCGGAGGCGGTCGCCGTGGTACCGGCAACCGCGAACACAATCGGAAAACTCGCCGCCGGGATAGCCGACGAGCCGGTAACGACGGTGGCGCTGGCGGTCGATTGTGGCCGGCTCGTGGCGCCGGCGATGAACCCCAAGATGTGGGAGCGGCCGGAGGTGCAGCGTAACGTCGCTACGCTACGCGAACTGGGGTACGTTATCCTGGGACCGGAGGAGGGTAGTACGGCGTGCGGGGACGTAGGCCGCGGCCGTCTGGCCGAGGTGGGCGTAATTGCCGAGGAGATATTCCGTCTAGCCTCCACCTCCCCGCGTTACGTTGGCAAGACCGTAGTCGTTACCGCGGGGCCTACGGCGGAACCGTTCGACGCCGTCCGCGCGTTAACTAACCGTTCCAGCGGCCTAATGGGGTACGAGGTCGCGCGCCGCGCCGCTCGGCGCGGCGCGAAGGTCCGATTGGTAACGGGAACCACCTCCGACCCAATTCCTTTGGGCACTAACGTGCATATAGACCGCGTTAAAACGGCAGAGGACATGCTAACAGCTACGCGCGAGGCGTTCGAAGGTGCGGAGGCTTTAATTATGACGGCCGCAGTCTCCGATTACCGCTTCGACGAAGTTGTAAAAGGTAAGTCCAAGAAATCCAAGGGAAAACCGTCAACTGCGTTGATTCCAACCGTAGATATTGTATCCGAAATAGCTGAATACAAAGGCGATAGAATAGTTATCGGCTTCGCGGCCGAAACCGATAATTTAGTTGATAATGCTAAGGATAAATTGCTGAAAAAGAAGCTAGATATGATTGTCGCGAACGTTGTAGGCGTTGAGGGGGTAGGGTTTGGCGAATTATGGGCCGAGGCGGCGCTGGTGAAGGCCGACGGCGTCGACGATTTGGGCCGGATTACGAAAGCGGCGCTGGCCGATAGGGTACTCGACGAATTAGAGGCGCTGGCGGGTTGGCGGTAGGTGGCGAATAAGAAGATAGCGCGGGCCTTGGCGGAAAACCTTCGCGCGTTAGGCATCGAGGAGATAGCGACGGAAGGTGAGTCGAGTGCAATAATCGAAGCGCTGGGGGGCGAAGCCGCCGGGGCTGAAGGCGAGGCGGGGCGCGCGGATATCCTGCGTCGCGAAGCCGCGGGAGTCGAGAAATGCCGGCGCTGCGCGTTAGCAAGCGGCCGAACGCACGCCGTCTACGGCGACGGCAACGAATACGCTGAGATCTTGTTTGTGGGGGAGGCCCCGGGGGCGGAAGAGGACCGCCAAGGATTGCCGTTCGTCGGTCGCGCCGGCCAACTATTAAACCGATTACTCGAACAAGTAGGCTTAAAACGTTCGGAAGTATATATTTGCAACCTTTTGAAATGCCGGCCGCCTGATAACCGGGATCCGGTGCCGGAGGAACTGGCGGCGTGTCGGCCGTATCTCGACAAACAACTTAACGTAATAAAACCGCAGATTATAGTGTGTTTAGGGTTGTTCGCGGCGCAGGCGATATTGAATACGAAGGAATCGATGGCGCGGCTCCGCGCCGGCGAACATAAAATCGGCGACGTGGTCGTAATTCCGACGTATCACACGGCAGCGGCGTTGCGGTTCCCCTCTTACAAACAACAAATTTACGACGACCTCTGCCGCGCCCGCGACTTGGCGTACGGGTAGTACGGCCTTCGCCCCTGGGCGACGGCGGGTACACACATCACCGTTAAAGTAGAACGGGCCGACCGTTGGACGGCGGCGGCGATAGCCGCCGTGCTAACGGTCGTTTATTTTATATTCCGCTCCCGGAATCACCCCGTCGATGCCGTACTGTACGCTTTGGCGGTCGACGTTCCCGGCGCTTACCCTCTCTTCCACTGGCACCATCTCCTCCATACCCCCGCAGGTTGGCTCGCGCTGCACGCGGCGCGGGCTTTCGGTTACGGCGGCGAGGCGTTCGCGCCGTTGGCTGCGGTATCCGCCGTCGCCGGCGGAGGCGCTGCGGCCGCGTTGTACCTGGCTTTGCGGCGGCTAGCCGTAGGCCGGCCGGAGGCCCTGTTGGCGGCCGCGGGCGCCGCGTTTTCGGCGGCCTGGTGGTACTTCGCCGGCGAGGCCGAGGTCCTTTCGATAATCTCGCTGTTTTTGGCCGGTGCGTTGTTTCTCCTCGTTAGTCCTCGCCTCTCCTTTAAAACGGCTGTTTTAGTAGCGCTGTGGCTCGGCGTCGGGACCCTCTTTCACCAAGCCCTTCTCCTTTGTACGCCGGCGGCCGTTGCGTTGCTGGCGAAAGGGCGGGAAAAACGGTGGCGGCGCCTCGGCCTGTTCGCCGCCTTCTACGTCGCAATCGTCGCGGCGGCTTACCTAACGGTGCCGTACCTATATTACGGCGTGCGAGGCGTCGGCGAATGGTACCGCTGGGTTACCTATTATGCGCAGTGGGGGGATTGGGGGCACCTGTCGTGGGCGCGTTGGGGTCAGGGCGTCGTAACGACGCTGGCGGCCGTTGCAGCGGGGCCGGACCCGGCGGAGGCGGGGAAGGTTTTGACGGCGGGCCGGTTCCTGTCGGCCTACGCGCCGGCGGTGGCGGTAGCGGCCTCCATATTGGCGGTCATAGCAGCCGAGATGCCACGGCTGTGGCGGGAACGCCGCCTCGAGGTGTTGGTTCTCGTAACCTGGTTCGTGGCGTTCCGCGTTTTCTTCTCGTGGTGGGAACCGGAGAACGTCGAGTGGGGGATTGCGACGACGATGCCGATGTGGGTGCTGTTCGGGCTGGCGGCGGGGGCGGCGCGCGGATACCGCCTCGGGGGGGCCGTAATAGTGGGCGTACTGGTCGTCGTTAATTTCGGCCGCGTGATTTTCCCCGCGACGGTCCCCGGCCGGAACCAAGCGGAGGCGGCGGCCCGGGCGATAGTAAGCGCAACGCGGCCGGGCGACGCCGTCCTGGTAGCGCACGTCGACGTCCACGCGTGGATTGACTATGTGAGCCGGCAGACGCGGTTTCTACCGAGCGCGCAGCCGTTCGGCGACCCGGGGCCCGGGGCCGCGCGCAAAATCGAACGGGAGGCCCGGCGCGGATTCCCCGAGTACGCGGGCGAGGGGAACGATTTATATTTCACGGATTTCGAGTGGGATAACTTGAATCTCGTCGGCCGGCCGGAGGCGGAGGAGGTGCGCCTGGTGTTCTTTAGAATGGTCCGCGGGGCGGAACCGGTAACCGTAGTCCCGTTTCCGGGAGGCAAGCGCGTGCTGTATCGGTTTAACCGTTATCGGGAGGAGGAAATAGTCCAAATCTACGAGGCGGAGGAGCTTGCCGGCGGAATAGAGGCCGCCGTGCTGCCGGCTACCGACAGCTCGCTTGCGTTCGCGGCCGTAATCCCGACCTCTGACCGCTATGTCCTCTCGGTTCAGGCCCGGGGGGTACCGGCGCGCGGACAATACCCGGAGATGGAGCTCGTCGTCGGCGAGGAGCCGGCGCGACGCACCGTCGTCGATTCCGATTATTGGGGGTTTTACGAGGCGGAGTACGAATTGAAGCGGGGCGAAACGGAGGTAACGATCGCGTTTAAAAATGACTTTTATGACGCCGAGACCGGCGAAAACCGCGACTTATTCGTTAACCGCGTCGTCGTTTTCCGCCGCGGCGCGGTTTGGGGGCCCCGCCCGGCTGCCGATTGAGCGGTCGACATAACTCCTTGATATTTAATGATTTGACAGGACGCGAGTGAAGTTAAAGCGAGACTCGCGAAAGGTTTTATGTTATACTGGATAATCGTTCAGTATACGGTAGCGGCGCGTTATAGGTCGTATTAAGTCAACCCGTCGTGACAAACGGCAGCCTGTATCCGTTCGGTCGGGAAAGTTATAGTAAAAAGGCCGTAATCTTCGTAACCGCCGTTACGGCGCTGCCGGCGCTAATCGGTTTTTGGGGGACGTTCGATGTCGGCCGCGGTTTCCCTGCTAGTATTTACTTAGCCGTATGCCTGTTTTGGTACGTCGTCGTCCAGCCGAAGTTGATTTGTACGCATTGCGCGTATTACGGTAAAGTCTGCGCCCGGGGGTTGGGAGCGGTAGCGCAATTGTTGTACCGTTCGGGCACGGGCCACGAAGTATGGGGTGCGCGGCTGGGTAAAGTTTTTTGGCCCTGGTGGTACGCGGGTCTCCCGGCGGCGGCTTTTGCGTATCTGTTGTTGTTCCGCTTTTCGTGGCTCGTCGTCGTCTTCGCCGCCGGATTCGTCGTTACCTCGGCGTTGGCGTTGCTCGTTAACCGAAACCAATGTTGTCTGAATTGTCTAATGCGTACCGTTTGCCGCCGCTCGCCCTTCCGCGAGCGGGCGTAAGGGGTCTAAGGGATGACGGGAGACTACGAAAGTAAACTCGACGAGATCGAAGCCCACCTCGAAGACCTCGCCGCGGCGGAGGGGGAAGACGTCTTCGATCTCTACTACCGGCACGCCGACGTCGATACGGCCGCCCACGAGAAGCGTAAACGCGATTATCTGCTGCAACCGGAGGTAACGGAGACGTGTGACAACCTCCTGGAGAGTTCGGAAGATACCGCTCTCCGCCGCCGGGCGCGAATCGTCCGCAATTGGGTTAACGAAATGCGGGCGCAGACCGACGAGATAATCGACCTCCAAGCCGAGATTCAAAAAATAGTTATTGCGACGAAGCCCGTCCTCGACGGCGAAGAAATTCCCCGACATCAGAAAACGAAGATTATTTTTAAGAACGACGACCGCGAGCGGCGGCGGCGGGCGCTCTTCTCGGAGGGGCCGTTGCGGGAACAGCTGGCCGCGCGTGCCCGAAACCTGTACCGCCTACGCAACGATGCGGCCCGGGCGCTCGGATACGACGACTACCCCTCGCTTGCGCTCGCTGCGGAGGACCTGACGGTCGCGGAGCTGCGGGCGATATTCGATACCTACGAAAACGAGAGTCGGGAGGCATACGAGAAGCTCGCCGCGGAGGGGTGCGCCCGCTTCGGTTTCGAGCGCCTGGAACCGTGGGATTTAAACTACGTTACGGAAAAGTTAACCTGCGCCGACGATAAATATTTCCCGCGGGCCAAGGCTCTCCCCTCGCTGCGGGAGGTCGTAAGGCAGTTCGGCCGCGACCTCGACGGGCTCGGCATTCCCATCCACGAAGACGCCGACATCCCGTACGCGGGCCTGTGCTTCTCGATTCGTGCGCCGGAGGACGTCCGGATTCTGGTCAACCTCCAGGATGGCCTAACGGACCTCGTAACGCTGTACCACGAATTCGGCCACGCCGCTCACCGCAAATTCGTCCAACGCGCAAGTTACGCCCTCAAAGCGGGCGACGCCGGCTTCTTCGCAGAGGCGATGGCGGACACGTGGGGGTTGTTGGTCGTCCGGCCGGCCTGGTTGCGCGCGTTTACGGAGATGCCGGCCGAGGAGAGGGAGCGGGTAACGGCGGCGGCCGAAATGGCATACGCCAGCCGGATCCGGCGGTTCATAGCCCGGCAGGACTTCGAGCTGGCGGCGTACGCGGACGCCGACGGTGACCTGGCGGCCGCCCTCGACGAGGGGGCGGAGCGTTTCCTGGGATTCCGCTACGACGACCCCGAATATTGGGCCGAGCAGTATTTCCCGCTCCTGTATCCGGTCTACAGCAAGAATTATATGTTAGCCCGCGTTATTCAACGTTCGATCCACCGGCACTTAGAGGGCGAATACGGTGAGTTGCTCGGCGAACCGAAGGTCTTCGACTTCCTGGTCGAAAACTTCTACGCCGACGGCGCGCTGTTAACCTGGAAGGAGAAGCTCGCTGCGGTCGGCCTGAAGCTGTAGCCGCGGGCGGATATTATGGCGGCGCGCGAGATCCAAATCGGTAACGTAACGGTCGGCGGCGGGAAGTTTGCCGTAATCGCCGGCCCGTGCGTAATCGAGTCCGAAGAGCTCGCCCTCGCGACGGCGCGTCACGCGGCCGAGGTGTGCGCCGAACTAGGCCTTCCGCTCCTCTACAAATCGTCTTACCTCAAAGACAACCGCTCGAGCCACGAGACGTACCAGGGGACGGGACCCGAAGAGGGCCTGCGGATTCTGGCGAAGGTACGTGAACATGTAGGCGTACCGGTGTTGTCGGACGTGCATACGCCCGCGGAGGTCCCGGCGGCGGCGGAGGTTCTAGACTGCGTGCAGCTCCCGGCCTACTTGTCGAAACAAACTCAGCTCGCGCTCGCCCTGGGCGAAGCGGGGAAGCCCGTAAACGTCAAGAAGGCGCAATTCTTTAAACCCGAGCAAATCGCCGTCCCGCTCCGTAAAATAGAGTCCACGGGCAACCGGCGGATTATAGTTACGGAGCGGGGGACCGCGTTCGGGTACGGCGACCTCGTCTTCGACCCGCGCTCGCTGGTAACGCTTAGGCGGTTCGGTTACCCGGTGTTCTTCGACGTGACGCACGTCGTGCGGCTTCCCGGTACGACGAGCGACGATCCGGCAGGCGGGTTGCGGGATTACATATTCCCGCTGGCGCGGGCCGCGGTGGGCGCGGGCGTCGACGGCCTGTTCGTCGAATTCCACCCCGAACCGGACCGGGCGCTATGCGACGCGACCAGCATGCTCCCGCAGGAACGTCTCTCGGAACTCCTGGCGCAATGCGCGGAAATCCACGAGCGAGTAAAAGGGTGGGCGGATAAGTAATGACGGCCGACTACGGCAAAGACGCACGGCGTGTCATCGGGATCGAGGCGGAGGCGGTGCGTGCCCTGGCGGATCAGGTCGACGCCGGCTTTGAGGGCGCGGTGGCGGCCATTCTGGCCTCCGAAGGCCGCGTCATCCTTTTGGGGATCGGCAAGTCCGGCATTATCGCGCAGAAGATAGCGGCCACGCTATCGTCGACGGGGACGGCCGCGTTTTTCCTGCATCCGGCGGAGGGCGCCCACGGCGACCTGGGGATGGTCCGCGCGGGCGACGTCGCCGTGGCGGTGTCGTACAGCGGCGAGACCCCCGAGATCGTGAGCCTGGTTCCGGCGCTCAAAGCGGTCGGCGTAACGTTGGTGGCGATGACCGGCCATCCCGGGTCGTCGCTGGCCCGGGAGGCCGACTACGTTGTCCGGACCGCCGTTGACCAAGAGGCATGCCCCCTCGGATTGGTCCCGACGGCCAGCACGACGGCGGCGCTCGTGATGGGGGACGCGCTGGCCGTGGCGGCGATGCGCCAACGGAACTTTCGGGAGGAGGATTTTGCCGCCGTCCACCCGGGCGGGACGTTGGGCCGGCGGCTGGTGTCGACGGTAGCCGCGCTAGGTCATACCGGCGAGGAAATCCCGCAAGTCTCGGAGACGGCGACGTTCGCGGAGGCCGTCGCGGAGATGAGCGCCAAGGGTTTCGGCATCACGGCCGTAACCGACGAAACCGGCCGCCTGGTAGGAGTAATCACGGACGGCGACGTTCGCCGCGCGTACGAACGGGGTTTGGCGACGGAGGGCCACGCCGCGGCCGACGTCATGACTCGCGATCCGAAAACTGTCGACCTGGAGGCGCCGGGCGCCCGGGCGCTGCACTTGATGGAACGCTACCAGATAACCGCGCTGTTCGCGGCAGACGAGGAGGGCCGGCCGCAGGCTATTCTCCATATCCACGACGTACTAGGCCGCGGGGCGGCGATCGTCGATTTTGAGTAGGCTTATGGCGTTAAGAATTCTCGTTGCCGTAATTCTCACGGAGACATTGGTTCTCGCCGCAGCGTGCCGCGACGGCGACGAGGAATTGCCGCCGCCGGCGAAGAACTTGCCGACGCAGGTTATCGACGACTTTACGTTGACCGAAACGGACGGGAAAGACGTCGCGTGGCGCCTTAAAGCCGACCGTGCCGACGTATACGACTACGCGAACGAGGCCAAGGTCTTCGTCGTCCACGTCGACTTCTACGAGGAGGGGGAGTACAGCTCGACACTCACGGCGCGGGAAGGTACCGTCGATCTCTTGCACCATAGCATGACGGCCCGCGGCGACGTCGTGCTCGTTTCGCGGAAAGACGGTGCGGTATTGAAGACGGAAGAACTGAGCTGGGACGCGGACGGCCATCGCATTTATTCCGAAGCTTACTGCACGTTGGAACGGGGGAAGAGTATTATCCGCGGCCAGGGTTTTACGGCGACGCCGGGATTGGAGTCGTTCTCGACGCATGAGTTAAACGCTGACCTTCGCGAGAAAGAAATGGAAGGTCTCGAGCGCCGCCGTCCGGGAGGGGAGGAGGAGAAGGAAGGCTCGCCCCCGCCGGGTGGGACGGAGAAACCATGAGGTGCCCGTACTGCGGAAAACCGGAGGATAGGGTAGTCGATTCGCGCGCGGTCGACAGCGGCCACGTTATCCGGCGGCGCCGCGAATGCCAGGAGTGCGGGCGGCGTTTTACGACGTACGAACGCCGCGAGGAAGTCCCGATGTTGGTCATCAAGAAGGACGGGACGCGGGAGCCGTTTAACCGCGAGAAAATAATTAAGGGTATCCTGACGGCGTGCGAGAAGCGGCCGGTATCGCACAACGACATCGTCGCGCTGGTTACTACTATCGAACGCGACCTGGGTGCGACGTACGAGGGGGAGATCCCGACGCGGGCGATCGGCGAACGTGTTATGGCGGCCTTGAAGGAACTGGACGAAGTGGCGTACATCCGTTTCGCCTCGGTATATCGCTCGTTCCGGGACGTCGGCGAATTCATGGACGAACTTCATAAACTCATGGAACCCGAGCCGCCCTCTGGACGGAGCGCACGTTCCGCAACCTCGAAAAAAGAGGGAAGTCGATAACGATGCCGGAACTGCGCCGAGACCCGGTCGTGGGAAGGTGGGTCATAATCGCCGCCGAACGAGCGAAGCGGCCGCAGGACTTCGTGGGCCTGGCCGGCGTCCCCGAGAACGCGGGGCGTAGCGCTTGCCCGTTTTGCGCGGGGCAAGAGGACCAAACCCCTCCCGAGATTATGGCGTACCGGCCGGACGACTCGGCTCCCGACGGCCCGGGGTGGACGCTCCGGGTCGTACCCAATAAATACCCGGCCCTCCAAATCGAAGGCGACCTCGACCCGCGGGGAGAGGGGATTTACGACCGGATGAACGGTATCGGCGCGCACGAAGTAATCATCGAGACGCCGGATCACGAGGCGACGCTGGCCACCATGCCGGCCTCCGAGTTAGAGGCGATGCTCCGCGCCTGGGTCGAGCGGATGGAGGATCTGGAACGGGACACGCGGTTTAAATATATACAAATATTCAAGAACGTTGGCGAAGCGGCCGGCGCCAGCTTGGACCACCCGCACTGCCAGCTCATCGCGACGCCGGTCGTACCGAAGCGCATCTCGGAGGAGGTCGCCGGCGCGCGGGGATATTACGAATACAAAGAGCGGTGCGTATTTTGCGACATCGTGCGCCAGGAATCGGAGGACGGCCGGCGGCTCGTCTTCGCGGACGACGTGCTCGTGTCGGCGGTGCCGTTTGCTCCGCGGTTCCCGTTTGAGACGCAAATCCTCCCGCGGCGGCACGAAGCTTCCTTTAAAAACGTGGTCGAGGAAGAAATTAAGCATTTAGCGCTGCACTTGCACCTTCTCCTGGAGAAGATAAACGGCCTGCTGGACACGCCGCCGTATAACTTGGTCTTGCACACGGCGCCGTGCGGCCAAGACGACCTCGCGCACTACCATTGGCACGTCGAGATTATCCCGAAGCTCGCCAAGGTGGCCGGTTTCGAGTGGGGGACGGGGTTTTACATTAACCCCACGATCCCCGAAGAGGTGGCCTCCGATTTAAGGAATTACAGTCCCGTCGAAACGCTGCGGACTTATTAACGACGAGAGCGAGGAATGGCAAAATTCAACGTCGTCATAGTGGTTTCGGAGGCGGTGCCTTTCGCGAAGACGGGCGGCCTGGCGGACGTGGCCGGGTCGCTGCCGAAGGCGCTGGCGAAGGTGGGGGCTAAACCAACGCTCATAATGCCGTATTATAAGGAGGTATCCCGCGGCGATTTCGGCGAGAAAAAGATCGGCCGAATCGACGTCCCGGTCGGCGCTAACAGCGTTACGACGACGGTATACGGCACCGAGATTCCGGATACCAACATCCCAGCCTACTTTATCGGGCACGACCCGTACTTCTATCGGGACGGCCTGTACCAAGAACGCGGAATCGACTACCCCGATAACGCCGAACGGTTTACGTTGTTGTGCCGTGGTGCGTTGGAACTCATGATTCACGAACGGATAAAACCGGATTGCTTACACCTCCATGACTGGCAAACCGGCCTTATCCCCATATATATCGCCGACCACTACGGCGCTGATTTCGGCGACACGGGAACGCTGTTTACCATCCATAATACGGGATACCAAGGGAACTTCGACAAGAAGTATTTTCCGATAACCAACCTGCCGTGGAATCGCTTCCAAATAAACGATATGGAGTTCTTCGGCCAGTTTTCGTTCCTCAAGGCCGGAATCGTCCACGCCGACCTCATCAGTACAGTGAGCGAACGCTATGCGGAGGAGATTCAAACGCCCGAGTTCGGGTTCGTCATGGACGGCGTGTTGCGGCAGCGGCGGTCCGACCTGCACGGCGTTTTAAACGGCATCGACTATACGACGTGGAATCCCAAAACCGACCCGCATATGGCGGCGCCATTTAAATCGGAAGATCTGAAGGGGAAGGCGGCGTGCAAGCAGGCGCTGGAAAAGGAGAACGGCTTTCGGCACGAGCCGAAGACGGCCCTAGTCGGCATCATTTCCCGGTTGGCCGATCAAAAAGGGTTCGACATCATCGTCGACGGCATCGACAGCATACTTCAGCTGCCGTGCCGGTACGTTTTATTGGGCACCGGTGACCGGAAATATCACCGGCTTTTCGAGGAGGTCGCGAAGCGACACCCCAAAAAGTTCTCCGCGCACTTGCTATTCGATGAGGGGATGGCGCACCGTATTTACGCTGGCGCGGACATGATCCTTATGCCGTCGCGGTACGAACCGTGCGGCCTGGGCCAGATGATTGCGATGGCGTACGGGACCGTACCAGTCGTACGGGGGACTGGCGGGTTGGCCGATACGGTGACGGACGGTGACGCGAATAAGCGAGAGGGAGTGGGATTTACGTTCGAGCGCTATACGGCAAGGGCCATGGTAGAGGCGATGGAGCGGGCCATAGTGGCGTATAAAGCGCCACGACGGTGGCGGGGGATCATTAGGCGGGCGATGGCCAAAGATTTTTCTTGGGAACGTTCGGCCAGGGAATATATAAAACTTTACCGCGCGGCCCGGCGGAAGGCGAAAACTTGTAAGGGAGGAAGGCGGTAGGGTAATAAAGTAACGTATGAAGTCTGGCGATATATAATATTGATATTAAAGGAAAAAGCGCCTAAAAGGGCGCTTAAAGTTTTAGGTATTACTTCCGATAATATATATTATGTTAACATAAAGAACCCGAACGTCTTTTGCCGCGTAATTCTTACTTTTTCTTGTGCCGGTTCGCCCGCGAACGTTTCTTCCGCTTATGTTTCGCTATTTTCTTACGTTTCCTCTTCTTGGGACAGCCCATACGTTACCTTTCGCTTGGAAAATCCGGGTCGTGGGGTTCGGTTTCCTCTTCGGTAGCCCCTGCCCCGATAGTCGAAGCCGGGACGGTCGCCTCGTCGAGTAGGTTCTTGAGCGCCTTGGAGGCTTTAAACGCGGGCGTAGCTTTCGGCGGTACGTAAACGCGGTCGCCGGTTTTTGGATTGCGGGCAGTCCGGCCGGGACGTTTTTTTACGGTAAAGGATCCAAAGCCGCGGAGTTCTACTTTGCGGCCTTCGGCCAGCGCCTCACTGATCGTCTCCAAAATCGCGTCTACGACCCGTACGGCCTCTTTCTGCGTCAGGTTATGCTTTTGGGCGATGGACCGCGCGAGGTCGGCTTTCGTCATACGTCTCTACCTCCTCCCGCTAGGGTGCGTTGGGGCACCTCCAAGGGTACCGGAAAGGGACTTTACGTCGGATGGCCGCTCGCCCACGCTCCGGGAACTTCCCGGATTAACTTTGTGCTGCGGCCGCTTTGGCCTTGCGCCTCCGCCGTTGGAAGAACCACACGACGAGTCGGATTATTAGGACGAGGATGATTAAAAGTATAATGAACGGCAGCAGGACGATAAACGCCTGTACCAGGAATATACATATGCGGAGCGCGATCCGGAACGCGTCTTTTACGGCCTTACCGAAGCTGTACCCGGTGGGAACGGCCGCGTGGGGTTCCTCCAGGTTGACGGTAATCGTCGACAGGCCGATCTGCGAATCGTAGTACCGCAGCTGACCTTTAAACCGTTCAATGTTCTCGGTTACGCGTTCTATCTCCCGCTCGACCTCGAGTACGTCCGGGACGGTTCCGGCGCGCGTCGCGAGGATTTCGAGGTAGCGGTCGCGCGTCGCCTCCGCGTTTTCGAGGCGGGCTTGGATGTCGACGTACTCTTGCGTTATATCTTCGGTAGTGCTGTTTTCTGACATTAACCGCCCGATTTTCCGGAGTTCGCGAATCGTCTCTTCGTATTTCGCCGGGTGCACCTTAATCGTGACCGACCCGAAGGCGTAGCCCTCGTCGGCTACGGAGCGCGTCGTACCTACGACGAGGCCCTTTTCGGCGTGGGCGACGGCGTAAACCTCCTCGAACCCCTGATCGAGATTATCCACTTCGGTCGTCAAAGAGGCCGTTTTAATGAGGAGGAGTTTCCCGACGAGGTCGGCGGCCTCCGCCTCCGGAACCGGTTCGAAGACCTCGGGGAGAGCTATCTCCCCCGCCTCTTCGGTGGGGGTCGCAGTGGTGCCGGCGATACCCCGCTCCGGCGCGCCACCCTCGTCGGCCTTTTTATATTTAACGCCGTCGTCGGGCGCGGCCGGTAAAGGGGCGGCTTCCGGCTCCGCCTCTTCGGCGAGCGCAATGTCCTCTTCCGGCGCCATCGCCTTCTCGGCCTTTTTAGCGCAGCCGAACAGGCACGCCAAACTTAGTATTACCGCAATCGATATTAGGTGGCGCACGTCGTAACCCCCTGCGTTGAGAGGTAAGCGGATACCGGGCCGGGGCGCCGAGAGGCGGCGGCCGCGGGCGGCGGCGTTCTCAGTACATCGAGTATTTTATCTCTACGCGCGGCGTTCCGTCTTCTAACCCCAGCAAGCCGCTACGGAAACTACCGAAAAATACGTCGTACATCGACGGCTCTTTCAACCTTTTCCGGACTACCGTCGGTTCGCCCTCGATGCCGACCTCGGCCGCGACCTCCTCGAGACACTTTTGGAAGTTGCCCAACTCGTCGACGAATCCCAACTCCTGTGCTTGGCGGCCGGAGAAGATCCGGCCGTCTGCGTAGTCCATAAGGTACCGGCGGACGCGGTAGCGCGTCGGCGACTTCTCCCCCGCCGTCTCCAGGAGGGCGGTTACCGCGGGGCGCCGCGCCTCGACAACGACGTCCAAGAATTGCTCGTACACGTCGTCCACGGTTTCGCCCAGCAGCGCCTCCTCTTCCGGCGTCATGGGGCGGAAGGGCGAGCCGATGTCCTTATACCGACCGCTCTTTATCGTCTTGCTGGAGAGCCCTATCTTCCCGAACAGCCCTTCGACGTTGGTAAAAGTAAAGATAACGCCGATGGATCCGGTCAGCGCGCCCGGCGAGGCGTAAATCTTGTCGCTGGCGCACGCTACGTAATACCCGCCGGAGGCCCCCAGCGTGGATATGTACGCGTAAACCTTTTTGTCTTTGTCCTTAAGTTTTACCAGTTCGTCGTAGATCTCTTGCGTCGGCGCAGCCTGGCCGCCTGGGCTGTTGACGTAGACTACAACCGCAGCGATTGTGGGGTCGTCCCGGTAGGAGTGGATAATTTTAATGTACTCCTCGGAGGAATAAATCGACCCCTCGATTTCGACGACGCCGATCTTCTTCCCCATCGGGAAATAGGTTCTTACTTCCGGGAGGAAGCGCCATAATAAGAAGACGGCTAGCGCGATCATCAGGAGCGTGAACGTAACGGCGCCTCCGCCGAGCCACCACCATTTTTTCGAAGCCATAAGTACTTAATCTCTCCTCTGCGGCCGGCGCGCGTTAGTAGCCCCGTAGCGTTTGGAGGTGGCGAACGGCGAGCGCGTTAAGCGTAGGATCGTCGTCCAACGCGAGCGCCCGCTTCCAGAGCCGGATCGCTTTCCCGGGTTCGCCGGCGTCCTCGGCCAACAGCGCCAATAGGCGGACGCGGCCGACGTCGTCGTAGACCTCGTCGCCGGTTGTGAGAATCACGGCCGCCTCCCGGGGCCTTCCCCGTTCCTTTAGTACGAGGGCCAGGTTGATTTCGGCCCGCCGGCCCAACTCCCCCCCCTCCTGCATTACTAGCCGGTACTCGCGTTCCGCCTCGACGGCGTATCCGAGTTTGTGCCATATCACGGCCAGGTTGAAGCGAGCGGGCGTAAAACCGGGATCCAGCGCCAGCGCCTGCTGATAGTAGGTGGCGGCCAAGTTCAGGTTATCGCCGCGGTATCGATTGCCATCGGCGTCGAACTCGTAGGTGAGTGCGAGGTTGTAGTAGACGGCAACCTCACCAGGAAACTGTTCAATCAGCTCTCCTAGCTGTTCGCTGGCCGCAGCCCGGTCCCCGGCCCGCGCGGTTTCGACGGCCGCGTCCAGCGCCGCTAAGAATCCGTCGGCTTCGGCTTCCTCGGCGGCGTCGAGGGCCGTCGCGCCCCATAAAAAAGCCGCCGCCAATGCGGCTCCGAGGAACCGAGCGTCCCGGCCCGCCGAACTCACTTCGTAAGACCCACGATCCGATCAACAGCTTTTGAGAGGTTAGCCTCGCCGGTCGCGTTCGCGCTCGTAGAGCTAATTACGCCA
This sequence comes from Candidatus Coatesiibacteriota bacterium, assembly GCA_020356085.1. GTDB lineage: Bacteria > RBG-13-66-14 > B26-G2 > WVWN01 > WVWN01 > WVWN01. The sequence continues at coordinate 1,727,095 of CP070633.1, forward strand.
CCCGTAGCGGTACTTATAAAGTCGACGGTGACGGTATACTTGTCGCCGCTCTTGGCCTTCGTTACCTTGCCGCGGCAAGCGACTACGGCGCCGAGCTTTTTGGCCATTGCCACGGCGTCGGCCGTCGGAAGGGTTTCTCCCTCTTCGATTCCCGAGCCCTCCATGACCTTCGCGACCTTCTCGGGATCGACAACTTTATACTTCCCGATGTATGCTAGCGCCGTCATCATATAGTTGGCGACGACGGGTCCCAAGTAGCTCCGCGCGCCTCCCTCGGTTTCGAAATAAAATACGGCGACGACGTGTTTTGCGCTTTTCGCTTGCGCGGCGGGGACGCACAGTACCGTAAAGATTAACGCAACTAGCAAGGTCCGGAAGATACGGGGGGTCATTTTGCCTCCTCGCGTGCCGGCGGGAGTTAACCGGAAGCCGGGGATGTCGCGGCCGGCGGGTGGTCCATGAACCTACCGTAAACGCGCATCCGCTCCCGTAAGCTCCGTAGATTCAGATACAGGAGGTTAACGTCGCTTTTACGAATCTCCGCCAAGTACGCTCTCAAGTCCCCGGAAACGTCGGGATGGTGGTGCACGAACGAATCGACTAGCAGCTCGTGCCGTAAAAAGCGGTTGATCGACCGCGAATACGAGTACATGGTCTCGACGTGATCGATGTAGGCCTGTTCGTCGTAACCGATATCGGGCGGGGGTTCGGCGTTGTTGCCGCCCGCCGATAACCGGGCGTAATAACGGGCGTGATATAAGCATTCGACCAGGGCCGCCATCCGGTCTTTTAAATCCGTGGGGTCGAGCAGTTCGCTGCCGTTTTCGCCGTAAGCCCCGAGGATCTCGTCGACGAGGCGGCCGGCTTCCGCGAATTTTTCGTCCCGCGCGCGCGCGAAAAGCCGCCGGTTGCGGAGTAGGATATCGACGTTAGTAGATTTCATCTAAAATCGTACGGTGCTGCCGGATATAGTCTATTTCCTGGGATTCGGTCAGGATGGTCCCGGCGGCGCGGTCCCCGAGGCGGCGGCCTTTGACGTCCGTAAATGCGTAAATACCGTCCAATATGTTAACGAGCGGAATCAGCAGCGTTATATTTCGTACGACGGAATGGACGAGTGAAGCGCGGCGATTAAAATCCCCGTATTTAACTACGCGGAGCCCGGCCACGCGTTTTCCAAGGCTGGAACCGCCGGCGTCCCGCACTAGAATATAGAAGACCGCGATTCCCGCCAGCGTTCCCCAGAACAACTGCTGATAGTAATATTGATCCGGCCCCGGCAGGTAAGGGTTCATATCCAGGAAGCTGAAGATAAGGGCGACGGCGAAATACGATAAGCTTACGACGAAGAGGTCGATCAGCATCGCTGTAATCCGCCGGAGGAAAGAAGGCCGCGAGAAGTCTAAAACTACCGACCGGTCGACCGCGGGACCTTCCTCCTCGGTGAGCGCTTCTTCCTCTTTTTCGGCCGCCACTTTTTTAAATTCGACCTCGTCGACGGATACCTGCGGCGCGCCTTCGGGGGGAGGCGGTTTGGCCTCGGCGGTCGGCGGCGGGATCGAGATCGAGACGAGGTCGCCGACTTTAGGTTCGGGCGCGCCGGCCGCCGGCGGCGTAAGGCCGGGAGACGGTGTGGGCGGCCCAGGCCTCGTCCCGGGGGCGGCCGGGATGTCCGGCGCGGGCGGAGCCCCCGCGGGCCGGGGGGTCTCGGGTACTCCCGGTTCCGGAGGGGTTGCGGGCGCGGCCGGAGCCGCCTCCGCCGGAGGCCCCACCGTAAGGTCGGTAATTGACGGCCGGGCGGGTCCCGCCGCGGGCGCGGGCGGCGGGACCTCCGGTTCTACCGGCACGGCCTCGGCGAAGATATCCGCAAAATCGGCCATTTCGCCAAGGGGAACCCACTGTTTCACGCGGGGGTCCCATACGTAATGTTCGGCCGCGAATTCCCGGTTAATAATCTTCTCTTCGACGTCTTCGAATTCGAACGGACCGAAACGGGCCCCCTCTTTGCTTAGATAGTATTTGGGAGCGGCAGGTTTAGCGCCCTCGCCTAGAAAGCGGGAGAAAACGTGGTGGTCGGCGGCCTTTAACCAGCGGTTGGCTACGGCGTCCCATACGAAGTGATTCGCTTGAAAGCGGCCGCGTTCGATCTCTTTGATAATGGCGTCCCGGGGGAACGGCCCGCCGGTCTTGCCCTCCACGTTTATGAAGAAACCCTCGTCTTCCGCAGCCGCCAGCGTGGCCTCTTCCTCGAATACGCTTGCCAACTCGGCGGAGAATTTGATTTTAATCCACCGGCCCTGTTTGGCCTCCCAGACGTAGTCCTCCTGCGAAACGGTTTTGTTCCGCACGAACTCCCGGAATTCGGCGAAGTCGAGCGGGCCACGTTGATCACCGTCGATATTTAAATAGAACTCCATTTACTCTCCCGTTCGGGCTGCGCTTCGCGCCCGAGAGGATTCGAACCTCCGGCCTATGGTTTAGGAAACCAC
>CP070633.1:1729683-1736154 GCA_020356085.1 Candidatus Coatesiibacteriota bacterium
AGGCCGTCCGCGAACGTCTCGCCCGGGATGCCGAAGATGAAGGGCGTCACGGTTTTAAGGCCGGCCTGGTGGGCCCACTCCACGGCTTGCCGGTTCTGCTCGACGGTAACGCCCTTGTTCAAAGCGTCGAGCGATTTCTGAACGCCCGACTCGAGTCCCAGCAGGATTCCCCAGAACTTGGCCCGCTTCATCTTGTGGAGGATCTCGGGGGTAACGTCGTCCACCCGCGCCGAGCCGTAGAAGGTGAGGTCGTAGTCGCGCTCGATAATGCCGTCGAGGATGGCGTGGATCCGCTCGTGGTCGAAGACGAGGTTGTCGTCGAAGAAACGGATCTCTTTAACGTCGTAGGTCTCGTAGCAGTGGTCGATTTCGGCGAGGACTTTTTCGGCGCTCCGGGCGCGCCATACGCCCTCGGCGTTGAGCTGCCAGCAGAAGAGGCACTTGCCGTTGCAGCCGCGCGAGGTGTAGAGGTAAAGCGCCGGAAGGCGCTGATACGTGCCGAGGGGAGGCGTGTATCGCTCGAGATCGATCAAATCCCGGGCCGGGAAGGGCAGGACGTTAATGTCCGGGATATGCGGCCGCGGCGCGGTGAGGCGGACGGCGCCGTTCTCGCGATAGGCGATGCTCTCTACCGAGGCGAGGTCCCCTCCCGCCTCCAACGTTCGCGCGAGTACGGCGGCGGTTATTTCGCCCTCGCCGACCGTGACGCTGTCCGGGTACGGCGACTCGCGCAGGACGCGGTCCTTCCAGCCGCTGGCCAGCGGCCCTCCCACCGCCACGTGGACGCCAGGCATCTCGCGGTGGAGCCGCTCCGCTAGCGAATTCATGGCCTCCCACGAGAACGTCGTGAGGTACATGCCGACGAGGCCCGGGCCGAACGCCTCCAGCTGCGGCATCATCTCGTCCTCGGTCAGGAGGCCGCCGTCGAAGACCCGGACGTCGTGGCCCTCCTCCCGCAGCGCGGCCGCTACCGAGAGGATACCGAGCGGATGCCACCGGCCGCCCACGAAGAGGCCGAAGTTCCCCGTAAAGACCTCCTGGGGCGTCCAAGGCGGGAATACCATCGCGACTTTCATCGTCTGACCGCCAAAATCGCGTTATTATAACACAAAAGGCCCGTAGCCGGGCCTCGTCTCGGCGCGGCAAAGCTTAACGCCAGATCTTCCGGGCGATTGTCACCAGCAATACGGTGTACGACACGATCGCGAACGAGCCCTCCAGGCCCGCGGCCACTTTCGCCCACCCGTAAGGTTCGTAGTCCGTAAACCCCAACTTGGTAAGCGTGAGGAACGAGAAATAGAGGCACCGTTTGAAGCTGTGCCAACTCAGGTCCGCTAGCGGCGCTACGCTGCCGCCCGGGTCGAGGTAGCTGGCCAGGCCGAAGTCCATACCGGAGAAAAAAGGCAGCGAGTAATAATAAATCGCGAAACCGAACCATACCAGAACCAGCGCGTAAGCGACGCGCCACGGCTTAGTCCCGTATCCGGTATATAAGTCGAAGAACACGTACTCCAGCGCGTGCCGCACCAGCGCCCACGGCCGCCACGTTCGGCGGCTTTCGAGGCGGGCCCGCCGGCCCGCGACCATCTCGCGGTAGAGCGCTTTCTCGGCTGCGCCGAAGCGGCCGTAATGGCGGAAGTTGAGTTTAAGTTCCGCGTACACCTCCGCGGCCTCCCGATAGTTACCGCGGCGATCGACGTCGAGTATCAGGTCGTCCGGGAGGACCGCGCGGCCCAAATCCGTTTCCGGGAAAATAGCACCGGAGAGGTCGGCCCGGCGTAAATCGGCAGAGGCAACGTCGCAGTTTTCGAACCGCGTTCCGGCGAGTACCGCGCCGGCGAAATCCGCCCGCGCGAGCGTTACGCGCCGGAAGCTCGCGCCGGCCAGGTCGGCGCCGTGGAGCGTGGTCCCGCTGAGATCGGCCTCTTCGAGGCGCGCCCGCGTAAGCTTAGCCGTCGTCAGGTCGCCGTGCGTGAAGTCGGCGTAATGGAGGTCGGTGTGCGAGAGGTCGGCGCCGCGGAGGTTGGCGAACGAGAGGTTCGCCTCCGAGAAGTCAGCGTGGGGCAGCGCGGCGCCTCGCAGACTCGCGCCTTCCAGGTCCGCCTCCGCGAAATCGGCGCCCGTGAAGTCGCCCCCCGCCAGGTCGGCGCCGCGCAGGTTGGCGCCGGCGAAGTTCGTCCGCGGCCCGGCGACGCCCGTGAGTTTGGCGCCTGCCAGATTAAGGCCGGCAAAGCCGTGGAGGGAGGCGGCCCGCGCGCGGAGTTCTTCGAGGTACGCCTCCGCGTCGGGAAGGTGGGCCCAGCAGTAGCGGGAGAAGCTGAGCGCGGCCGCGGTGCATTGCGCGTCGGCGCACGCCGGCCGTTCGGTCCAATGTTCGTCGCCGAGGTCGTTCTGCGTCGGCGCCATTAGTTCCTCCCCAGGACGTAGCGGCCCACGACATCCCAGCCGGCTTTCGCCGCCCGGCCCAGATCGCCTGCCGAACGAATGCGGCGCAACCGCCGCCAGACGTAGGCGGGGCGCAGGTAAAATTCGCGGTAGCCCTTTTTGATGTATTCCTCCAACAGCTCCGCGTCGCCGTATACCGCGCGGCGGGCGTCGTAGCCGTCGAACGCCGCGCCGAGTTCCTCTTTGACCTGTTCGTAGAATTCGGTTCCCGGGTACGGCGTCGCGATGTTGAAGGAGGCGAAGGAGGCGTCGAGCTCCCGGGCGAGATCGATCGTCGCCCGCATGTCCTCCTCCTGTTCGCCCAGGTTGCCGAACATGAAGAACGCCGCCGCCTCCAGGCCCGCCCGGCGCGTGGCCGCGAACGCCTCGTGCGCTTGCGCCACGGTCGTCTTCTTACCCATCCGGTCGAGGACCCGCTGCGAGCCGGACTCGACGCCGTAAATAACGAGGTAGCAGCCGGCCCGCTTAAGCGCCGCGAGCATTTCCTCGTCCACGGTGTCGACGCGCGACATGCACATCCAGGCGAAATTTAAATCGGCCGCGCAGATCATATCGCACAGTTCGATTACGCGCCGCTTGCCGATAGTAAAGGTATCGTCCCAGAAGCCGACCTGCGATACGCCCTCCTCCTCCACCATGGCGCGCAGCTCCGCCAGTACGTTCTCGTTCGACCGGAACCGGATTTTGCGGCCGTAGTAGGCGCCGGTCGAACAATAGTTGCACGGGTAGGGGCAGCCGCGGGAGGTAATGATTATGTCGAAGCGGCCGCGGCGCATGAACGGCGGCGCGTACTCGTACGGGCGGAAGAATCGCCGCGCCGGAAAGGGCAAAGAGTCGAGATCCTCGATTAGGGGCCGCGCCTCGTTGTGGACCAGGCGGTCGCCGTCGCGCCAACTTAGCCCCGCTACTTTCGCGTAGGGGATTTCGCCGGCCACGGCCCGGGCGAGTTCGGCGCACGTCGCCTCCGGTTCGCCGCGTACCAGGAAGTCCGCGCCGGGGGAGGCGAAGCCGTCCTGGGGGCGGGCGCTCACGTGCGTGCCCATCACCGCGGTTTGCGTAGCGGGCGAGACCTCGCGGGCGCGGGCCAGGAAAGCCAGGTCGCGCCACAGCGTCGACGTCCCGGCGGCGACGTATATCAGGTCCGGGCGGGCGGAGGCGATATGGTCCAGAATAGCCTCCGGCCGGTCTTTGCCGGCGGCCGCGTCGATCAGGTTAACTTCCGCGCCGGGCCACGCCTCCACCGCGGCCGCGCAGTAAGCGAGTCCCAGCGGCGGGATGACGTAATCCGTCTTCGTGAAGATCCCCGCGCAGCGTGCGAGGACGGCGTCGGTCTGCGTCGCGAAGTCGCCCGGGCCGAGCGGCGGTACGAGGAACAGCGCTTTTGGCGGGGAGGTCATTTTTCCAACTTATAAAGGACGGCGCCTCCGGGCAGCCACCCGAAGAGAACGGCGTCCCACGTCGCGACGAATATCCGCAGGGCGTTGAGAAACCGCATCTGCCCGTGCGCCAGCGTTTGCGCTTTATCGGCCTTGACCTCTCCCGCCTCGCGTTCGCCCCGGAGGAGCCGCACGGCGAGGGCGGTCAGGGGTTGGAAGAGATGTTTATAATAACGTCGCCGCCGCATTTTTAAGCCGGCCGCCGCCACGGCCTGCTGGAGCTCGTCGGCCGTAAGGCGGTTGAGATGGCCGTCTTTCAGGTCGTCGCGGTCGAGCCGCCCTCCTCCCGGCGCGCGCCGCAGCCACCGCCGGAGGTATATTCCGTAGCACGAGGTATTGACGAGCGCCACGCCGCCGGGCTGCAACACCCGTGCCGCCTCCCGAAGAGCCGCTTCAACGTCCGGCCCGGGTACGTGCTCTAATACGTCCGATAAGAGTATTAAGTCGCACGCCCCGTCTTTAAACGGGAGAAGCCGTAAGTCCGCTTGGACCGCGGCCAGGCCGCGGCCCCGGGCGACGGCGAGCGCCGGCGCGACGGCGTCGACGACGATTTTGCGCCGCCCGGTAAAGAGCGAGGCGAAATACCCCTCGCCTCCGCCCAGGTCGACGAGGCGATCGTATCGGCGCCGGCCCGCGTACCGCCGGAACGTCCGCCATACGAGCCATCCCAGCGGCCCCAGGGCGTCCCGCGGCGGCAATTCGCCGTCCGTTCGCCACCGGCCCGCCCGGTACAGCCGTTCGCTGGCGCGGCGGCTTTTCTCCTCGAATTCGTTTGGCGTCGCTATGTCCCCGTATTATAATAAAAAAAGCGCCGAGCCGCAATCGCGGCGCGCGTTATGGAATTCGTATTCGAGCCGAAGCCGTATTGGCAGGTGGCGGCGGGTGCGGCGGCGGCCGCCGCAGTGGCCGCGGCCGTCGGGGCGGTCCGCGTACGCCGCCTCGTTGGCGGGGGCCGCGCCGTCGGCCTACTCGCACTCCGGGTAGGGGCCCTCGCGGCCGTGTTATTGTGGGTTTTGGCGCCGCGCCAAGTTTACTACGCCACGGCGTCGGCGGCGCCGCCGGTGGCGATTCTCGTCGATTCTTCCGCCTCCATGGACCTAGAAACGGAGGAGGGAAGCCGCTTGGCGCGCGCGCTCGCCGCCGCCCGAGGGGTCGCGGGCGCCGTCGAGCGGGCCGGCGGCGAATACCGCCTCTACGATTTCGCGGCCGACCCCCGGCCGTGGGGGACCAACGTACCAACCGAAAGGGAGGTGCGGGAGCCGGCCACTCGCCGCGGCCGCTCCGACGCGGGGTGGGCGCTGCGACGGCTTGCCTCCTACACCGGCCGGGAAGGGCTGGCCGCGGCCGTCGTATTGAGCGACGGCGGTTGGGAAGTGGCGCCCGCGTCCGAGGAGTTGCCGCCGTGTTTTACGCTGGCGCCCGCGGCCGCTCCGCCGCCGGCGTCGGTCCACCTCTCGGCGGTCACGCTTCCGGCGCTCGTCCTCCCCGGGACGGCCTTCGACGTGAAGGCATCATACTACTCTACGCGGGAGGCTGGTGCGGGGACGCGCGTGGAGGTGGCGGAGGAGGGCGCGGAGGGCGTGGAGTACACGTTCCGGCCTACGCCCGGGCGAGGGGAGCTGGTCGCCTCCGTCGTAGCGATGGAGCCCGGCCCGCATTTCTACCGCCTCCGTCTCGGGCCGGAGGGAGAGGACCGGTGGTTCCACGTTCGCGTTCTCGAGCGGCCGCTCCGGGTGTGGTATCACGAAATGGCCGGCGACGCGGACTTTGCGTTTTTCAAGCGTGCCCTAGCTTCGCACCGTAGCTTCGACGTCGAGTATCGCCTGGATTTGGCGGGAGGCGGGGTCGGTTCGGCGGGCGGGCCGCCGGCCGACGTCGACGTCGCGGTATTGGGGAATCCGCGCCCCGGCGCCGTGTCGGCGGCGGAGGCGGAGGCGCTGGAGCGGCACGTCGCCTCCGGCGGCGGCCTGTTGATAATCGCGAGCGCGCGACCGGCCGCGGCCCGGGCGTTGGCGGAGGGGGCGCTGGGCCGCTTGGCGCCGGTCCGCGCGCGGACGGCGGCGGGGGAAGTCCGCGGCGGCGCGCTCCGGGCGGCGGCCTTCCCCGGCGCGCCCGGCCTGGCCGTATCGCCGCCTCGCCTCACGCACGCGTGGGATCTGGGGCCGCCCAAAGCCGGCGCGACGCCGGTTTGGCTGGCCGCCGACGGGACGCCGGCCTTCGTCGTCATGCCGTACGGCTTGGGCCGCGTCGGCCTATTGGCCGGCGGCGGGTTTTACCGGTGGCACCTTCTCTCCCCCGGCGACGGCGGCCTGCTCCGGTTGGCCCCCGCGCTTATGCTGGCCGTGTACGGCGAGCGGCGGGAGGCCGTCGCGGTCAGTCGGCCGTTGGCAGCGCCGGGGGAGCCGGTGGAGGTAACTTGCCGGGCCGCGACCGGACCTACGGTCGTGGCCGCCGGGCCGGCGGGGGAGGTATTCCCTCTCGGCCTGCGGCGAGCGGCGGAGGACTTATGGGTGGGCCGGTTCGCGGCGGAGCGCGAGGGGCACTACGAGATAACGGCGCGTCTCCCGGAGGCGGGAGGCGTGCGGGTGGA
>CP070633.1:1736254-1756018 GCA_020356085.1 Candidatus Coatesiibacteriota bacterium
CGAGGACATCTACGGCCTTCTCCAGGAGAGCGAGGCGACCGGCGTGTTGGACGACGCCGAGCGCGAAATGATAGAACGCGTGGTCGCGTTCGCCGACCGGACGGTGGGGGAGATAGCGACGCCGCGTACGAAGATCTTCGCGTTACCCGCGGACATCTCGTTCGCGGCTGCCGCCCGGGCCGTCGCCGACTCGCCGTATGCCCGCATTCCCGTGTACCGAGAAACGCTGGAAAACGTCGTCGGCCTACTGTACGCGAAGGATCTGTTGTTAGTGGGCACGACCGAGCCGCGCGATCTGACCGAAATGCTCCGCCCCGCCACCTTCGTCCCCGACAGCCAGGCGGCCGTCAACCTCTTCGCCGATTTCATCCGCAACCGCACGCACATCGCGTTAGTCGTGGACGAGTACGGCTCCCTCGACGGCCTGGTCACGATGACGGACCTGTTGGGCGAAATTGTGGGCGAGCCGGTTCCTCCCGTGAAGTACCTTGGCGCGGGGCGGTTCGTCGTGGCTGCCGACACCGAAATCGAAGATTTCAATAATTTCGCCGGGACGACGCTGGCCGACGCGGAAGCCGAAACGGTCGGCGGGTATCTCCTCAACCGCCTCGGCCGGATCCCGGCGGCCGGCGAGGAGTACCGGGAAGGGACGCTCAAATTTACCGTGGCCGCGGCGGAACCGCGGCGTATCGTCGAGATCCGCGTCGAAAAGGTCGGGGTCGAGGACCGGTAATGACGATTCTCTATTTAGTAGCGGTATTGGCACTCGTGGCGGCCGCGGGTTTCTTTTCCTCCGCGGAGACCGCCGTCCTCGCCGCGAACCGGATGCGCCTCCGGTACTTGGCGGCTCACGCCAACCGGCCGGCTTCGTACGTCTTATCCTTCTTGAAAAACCCGGACCGTTTCCTAACGTCGATCTTGTTCGGGAACAACGTCTCGCTCGTCGTGGCGACGACGTTACTGACGGTCGTGATACAACGATATATGGGCGAGGCGGCGGGAGTCGTCGCGGCGACCATCGCGATGACCGTTCTGTTAACGCTTTTCTCCGAAATCATCCCCAAATCGGTCGTCCTCGAAGACCCGGATTTCTTCGCCATGGCCTTCGCGCGGCCCGTGCGCCTCTGGGCGACGGCGTTCGCGCCCGTGGCGTGGGCGGCGCGGGTCGTCGCGGGGGGGCTATTCGGCCTGGTTCGGGTTCGCGCCGAGCGGCTGCCGTTTGCCACCCGCGAGGAACTCCGTGCGATTTTAACCTCCCGCGGGCCGCGCGGCCGCGCGGAGGTCGTCCAGCGGCGGATGATCCGCCGCATCTTCACCTTCGGCGAGACTACCGCGGGCGAGGTAATGGTCCCGCTGGCGGAAGTCGTTGCCGTTCCGGAGACCGCCACGCGGGAGGACGTCGTCGCGGCGCTCGCGCGCAGCGGGTTTTCGAAGTTCCCAGTATACCGAGAAACCCCGGAAGAGATAGTGGGCGTGGTAATCGCCCGCGATCTGATAACCGCCGCTCCCCGGGCGCCGGTCCGCGATTACGGGTGGGCGCCGGTGTACGTTTCGGCGGAGGAGAGCGTGGAGGCGTTGCTCCCTCGGCTCCAAACGCGCCGGGTGGACCTGGCCGTTGTGCGGGACGGCCGCGGCCGAGCGTTGGGGATATTAACGCAAGAGGACATCGTCGAGGAGGTCGTCGGCGAGATCGAGGACGAATACGACTGGGGCGTCCACGGCCTCCTCGCCCAAGCTGGCGGCTATACCGCCGACGGCCGGCTTGCGATCAATTATTTTAACGAACGGATGCCCGCTCCGCTTCCCCCGGGAGACTACGTAACGCTGGGCGGGTTCCTGGCGTCGCGGTTGGGACGCGTCCCCAGTTCGGGCGACGTTTTGGAGTGGCCGCCGTACCGGTTCCGCGTACTCCGAGCGACCCCTCGGGCAGCGCGGCTAGTAGCCGTGGAGGTGCGGCGCGCTGGAAACGGCTAGCCGCCTTAAAATGGTTGCGTCGGCGGCCGCGCGACGTTATACTGTAAAGCTATCGCGGTGAGTATGATATGGCGTTTAAAGGCGATCTCGAGACTATAAACCTCCCCGACGTCCTCCAGGTCCTTAGTTCGGCCCAAAAAACGGGGGCGTTGTCCATCCGCCGCGGGACGGAGGAGAAGCGACTTTATTTCCGCGGCGGAATGCTGGTTTACGCCTCCAGCACGGACGAACGCGAGAAATTGGGTAGCGTGCTGGTTCGGGAAGGTCACATCCCCCCGGAAGTCATTGACCAGGTGCGCCTGGCGCAGGATAAATCGGGGCGGCCGTTCGGCCTCGCGCTTCTGGAACAGGGCGTGATTCCCCACGAAATGCTCGTCACCGGCCTTAAAACGCAAGCGAGAATGATAATTACCAACCTGTTTCAGTGGTGGGGAGGCGAGTTCGAATTCAGCGAGGGCGAGCAAGCCTGGCCGGAGGAGATCTCGGTCGGCTTCGACGTCCAGGGCATTATCATGGACGCGGCGACGGCCGTCGACGAGTGGAACCGAATTAAGGGGCTGCTCCCCGATTTGGACGTCGTGTTGGAGGTAGTCCCGGCGCCCGTAACCGGGCGGGGGAGCGTCCAGTTCGACGATGAAGAGTGGCACCTCCTGTCGCTCATCAACGGCCGGCGCTCCGTCGTCGATGTCGCCGCTCGGAGTAATCTCTCCGACATCGAGTCGTGCGCCGTCGTGTGTCGGTTGCTGGAGAAGGGGGTAATCCGGCCGACGGCCGTTAAAACCCCGGAGCCGCCGGCCGCGGCGCCGCCCACTTCGGCCGCGATGGCGCTGTTGGAGATCTACAACGAGCTCTTAGCCCAGGTATGGTTCGCCGTCTCGGAAGAGGCGGGCGAGGAGGCCCTTCGGAAATTGAATAACGCGGCCGCGCAGAAATGCGCCGACCTGGTCCATTTGACCGGTACGTGGGTTCCGACCAAAGGCGTTCTGAACCGCGACCTCGTTTTGAAAACGCTGATGGCCCAAGACCCGGAAACGCGCGAGGAGGAACTGGCCGCTTCCTTGTTCGAACTCCTGCGGTACGAGTTGTCGCTAACCGCCGATTTAATCAGCCGGCCGCGGCAGGCGGCGTTGATCCAAGACCTGCAGCCGCTCGCGGCCTTGCTTCTCAAAAAACACGATTCGACGCTCGTTGACCGCGGCGTGAGGCGGGTACTAACCCGGTTCCTCTCGCCGACCGAAGTTTCGTATGCCGACCGATAACGGCTCATCCGGCGAAGGCCCCCACCGCGAGCTGGCGGCTCGTCGCCTCCGGACGCTCGTCGATATTTGCCGGGCGTTGTCGGAGGAGGTCGAACTCCACGCGCTGATGGCGCTGATCGCGCGGCGAACCTCCGAGGCCCTCGGCGTTGAACGCAGTTCGGTCTGGCTGCACGACCGCAAAGCCCACGAAGTGTGGACCATCGTCGCCGAGGGCGAATTGCGCGAAATCCGGATGCCCGATTCCGAGGGCATTGCGGGGTGGGTGGTTAGGACGGGAGAGACCGCGGTCGTAAACGACGTATCGGGCGATCCGCGGTGGAACCCCGCCGTCGACAAGCGTACGGGGTTCGTAACGCGGAACATGTTGAGCGTGCCGATGGACAACCCGCAGGGAGACCGCGCCGGCGTTTTTCAGTGCATTAATAAAACGGCCGGGGAGTTCGACAACGACGACGTAGTCTTCCTGCAAGCCATCGCCTCCCAAGCGGCGATTTACGTCCAAAACGCGCGCCTGTTGGAGGCGCGGAAGCGGATGTTCGACAGCTTCGTCGATACGTTGGCCGACACCATCGAGTCGCGCGATCCTTTAACCGCCGGCCATAGCCGGGGCGTAATGCGATACGCGGTGGGGACCGCCCAAAAACTCGGCCTCTCGCCAGAGGAGGTCGACGTTATCCGCTATGCCGCGCTGTTGCACGATTACGGTAAAATCGGCGTCCCGGACCAGATCCTCCGAAAACCCACGACGTTGACTCCCGCCGAATACGAGGTTATCAAGAAGCACGTGCACTATACGCAACAAATCTTGGCGCGAATCCATTTCGAGGAACGTCTCGGGGAGGTTCCCACCATCGCCTCCCACCACCACGAGCGCCTCGACGGTTCCGGATATCCGTCCGGCCTGCGCGACGGCGAGATCTCGGTCGGCGGGAAAATCATCGCCGTTGCGGACGTGTTCGACGCGGTTACGTCGCGGCGCCACTACCGCGGCCCGATGACGGTCCCGGAGGGAGTCGAAATCCTCGACGACGGAACGGGCACCCAGTTCGACCCGAACGTCGTCGCGGCCCTCAAACGCTTCCTGGTCGCGGAGGGGAGGTTGGAAGCCGGGAGCTTCGATTGAGATGAACCGCTCCCTCGCTGAAGACATAATCGAGCTGCTGGAGCGCGGCGAAATCGAAACCGCCCTCGCGCAGTGTCGGGCGTTGTGGGAGGAGACGGCGGGGCCGCCCGCTCCCGGCGAGGAGGCCGACTTCGTTAGCGAACTTAACCGCCGCCTTACGGTGTGGGAGCAACTCGAACTCTACGTCGGCGAGGTTAACCGCCGCCCCACCAATGCCCGGACGTGGAAACTCCTGGGCTACGCCTATATGTGGGCGGGATTGTATATCCCGATACTCCTGCGGGCGGCCGAACAGGCGTTCCTCGCGAGTACGGCTTACGAGGAGAACCCCTCGCTGCTCGTCAATCTCGACGAGAAGATGGAGCTGTGTCGGCGAGCGCTGGCGGGGGAGGCCGAGGCCCGGGCCGAACTGGCGGCCGGCGGGGAGGCTTTCGCCCAACCTTTCGATACCTTCCCCCCGCACGTGTCGTTCCCGGACCCGTTCGTGCAAGCCGGCGTGGCGTCGCGGGCGGAACTTACGGTGACCACGGCCGTCGTGGCGCCGGATCTATTGGACCTCCTAAACGGGTGAGGTTGGCCATGGACCGGAAAGTAATAGGCCGGTGCGGGAAATTCTGCGGGGAGTGCCGTTTCTACGTCGGCACCGCCGGGGGAGCGGGAAGCTCCGGCGGAACGGCAACCTGCGAGGGGTGCCAGGGGCCGGCCGAAGCCTGTTACAACGCCGAGTGTAAAATCGTCGCTTGTCTGGACGAACGCGGGTACCGCTATTGCGCCCAATGCGCCGAGATAAACGATTGCACCAAATACGCCGAGGTCAACGCCGAACACGGCGGCCGGCCCAAGATTTTTTCGACCCAACTTAAGGCGTGGGGGGAGGACCGGTGGCTGCGGTTCCACCTCGGCGACGCCGCCGAGGACGACGAATCGGAGTAAGCCATGGCGGAAAACGAGGAGGTTTCCGAGCGCCTTGCCTCCCACGCGCTCGAGTTGTTTAACGCCGGCTTCAATTGAGCGGAGGCGGTAAGCGTCGCCGTGACGGCGGCGTACGCGCCGGCGCCAAACTGTTTCCCGCGCGTCGCTACGTGCTTCGGCGGCGGGATGGCCCGCCGGGGCGAAGTCTGCGGCGCGCTTACCGGCGCGTTGTTGGCGTTGGGAGCGGTGCGGGGCCGCGACGACTCCTCGGACCACGAAGCTAAGGAACAGGCGTACCGCTTAGCGGCCCAAGTAGTAGAGGCGTTTCGCCATGCGTTCGGCGAAATCCTGTGTCGGGAGTTAATCGGCCTCGACCTTACCGACCCAAGGGGGCGGGAAACTTACACTGCCGAAAAGATACACGAACGGAAATGCGTGGAGTTCGTGGCGGAGGCCGCCCGGCTCGCCCACGACGCCCTTCGGCCGTAGGGCCGCCGCGAACAACCAAGCCGCCGCGGGGCGGCTTTTTAAATAATAACCTACGGCGATGTGGTTTAAAGACCTAATCCGCAGTAAACGCGACGGCGCGACGCTGCCGCCGCCCCAGTGGCGCCGCTTTGTCGCCGCAGTGACCGCCGGCGAGCTGCCCGACTATCAGGTTGCGGCGTTCCTTATGGCTATCTACTTCCGAGGGATGACGGAGGAGGAAACCGCCGCCTTAACGGAGGCGCTGGCGGACTCCGGCGACCGACTAACTCTCGGCGCGGGCCCGTACGTCGACAAGCACTCGACTGGAGGCGTGGGGGATAAGGTAACGCTCGTGGCCGTCCCGTGGGCCGCGGCGTGCGGCGCGCGCGTGGTTAAGCTCTCGGGCCGCGGCCTCGGCCATACCGGCGGGACGATAGACAAACTCGCCGCCATTCCGGACCTCGACGTTTCGCTTTCCGGCGAACGCCTCCGCCAGCTCGCTGACGCCGTCGGGTGGGCGGTGGGGGAGGCGGGGGCGTTGGCGCCGGCTGATAAAATACTTTACGCTTTGCGCGACGCGACCTCCACGGTGGAGGCGCTACCTCTCATCGTCGCGAGCATCTTGAGTAAAAAACTGGCCGCCGGCGCGCCGGCCCTCGTCTTCGACGTCAAGGCGGGTAGGGGTGCCTTCGCCGGCGACGAGGCCTCCGCCCGCGAACTGGCGACGGCCCTTGTCCGGACGGCCCATCTCGCCGGGAGGCGCGCCGTCGCGGTGGTTACGGCGATGGACGAACCCTTGGGATACGCCGTCGGCAACGCGCTGGAAGTCGCAGAGGCCGCGGCCGCGTTGCGGGGCGAGGGCCCCGCCGACGTCCTTGGGCTGTCGCGCGCCGTCGCCGCCGAGATGGTAATCCTGGCCGGCGTCGTCGAGCGGGAGGCGGCCGAAGAGGTGCTCGACCGTACGTTCGCCTCGGGCGAGGCGTTCGGCAAACTGGAGGCGATGGCCCGGGCCCAAGGGGCGCCAGCGGACTGGTTACGGCGACTACCCCAAGCGGAGCGGCGGGAGGAGGTCCGAGCCGGCGAAGAGGGGTACGTGACGGCCATAGACGCGTTGGCGGTAGCGCGGGCGGCGAACATTCTGGGGGCCGGCCGCATGACGAAGGAGGACGCCGTCGACCCGGCGGCGGGCGTTACCCTCCACCGTAAAACCGGCGCGCGCGTCGAAGCCGGCGACGTCTTAATGACCCTCCATTACGACGACGAGCGCGGATTGGAGGAGGCCCAGGCGTACGCCGCGGCGGCTTTCACCCTAGGCCCGCGACCCGCGCCCAGGCCGCTGGTGCTCGACGTAATCCGGGAAGACGCTTTGACCGGGCCGGCGCGCTAAACCGTGCGTTTTCAGCCTATTATCCTTGATATGTCCCCGGACGGGCGGTATAATTCAATCTTGGCCCCGGGAATTCGCCCCTCCGGTCAGGAGGTAGAGAGGCGTTGCGGAAACTCCATACCGCGGTAGCGGCTATCGTAATCGTCGGCGTCGTCGGCGCCTCGTTCGCCGCATATTTTTATTACCATCCGGAGGAGAAAGGGTGGCTCGACTTCGTGAGCTTTCTCGGCCACGTTTTCTTGTTCGCAGCGTTGACGTGGGCGGCGTATTTCTCGGGTCGCCTTCTCGCGCGGACGCTTTTCCGCCAACGAGAAAGCTACTGGGAAGTCGAATTGGCGCTCGGCTGGATCGCGTTCGGCCTGGCCGCGTACTTGCTGGCCGCGGTACGTCTTCTTTACCCCTGGGTCGTCCGGGGGCTAGTCCTCGCCGTTCTGGCGTTGTCGGCGCCGCTGTTGAAGCGGACGCTGGAGGGAGCGGGGGAGTTTTTCCGGGAGCGCTGGTCGAAGTTGGGCCTCGGCGCCGCACTCGTGCTCGGCGCTGTGGCCCCGCTGGCCTTCGCCTACTTCGTCCGCGTTGGCGTACCGCCGTTCGAGTGGGATTCTCTCGTTTACCATTTATATCTCCCTAAAGCGTACGCCGAGGCCCACGGGTTCGTCTACCTTCCGCGCCTCGTCTACAGCTCGATGCCGCTGGGCGCGGAGATGATCTTCCTGTGGGCTTACCTCTGGAACGGCCTGGGGTGCGCCGGCGCGGTGGCGCCGGTTCTAAACTTCGTTATGGCGGTGGCGGCGTGGCGGCTCGCGCGGCGGTACCTCGATAACCTGTGGGCGACGGCCGCGGCGGTTTTCCTATTCGTAACGCCCGCTTACCTGGCGTACTTCCCCTCGGCTTACGTCGACATGATGGTCGGCGCGTTCGCGCTCCTCGCGCTTATACTCTACCTCCGAGGATTCGAGAGTCGGAGCGACGCCGCGCTAGCTGGATTGTTTCTTGGGGCGGCCATGGGCGTTAAATACACCGCCGTGTATGCGGCGATCGGCATGGCCCCCCTCTTGTTGTGGGACCTCTCCCGGCGGCGGCTTCGCCCTTCATATCTCGTATTATTCGTTTCGGCCGCGGCGCTCATGGTCGTGCCGTGGCTCGCGAAAGCCTTTGTCGAGCGCGGCAACCCCGTTTTCCCGGCGTTATACGGCTGGTTCGGCGGCCGCGACCTCTCGCCGGTCGTAGCGGAGCATCTCCTCCGCTGGCAAAAAGGTATCGGTATGGGGAGGGAACCGCTCGATTATCTTTTGATACCGTACCGTATTTCGGTGGAGGCGGCGGGGGGTTATGAGAAGTTCGACGGCATCATGTTGCCGTTCGCGGTAGCTGCTTTAGCCTGGGCGGCGTTATGGTTCCGGCGCGGCCGATTGATTGTCTATTCCGCATTGTACATCGTGGCGTGGGCGTTTATCGCCTCCCAGCAATTGCGGTTTTTAAGCGCGGCCTTCGCCACGCTGGCCGTCCTGAGCGCCGGGTGTTTCGCCTTCCTCGCGGACCGCTTCCGAGGGGGGGTGCGGGCCGCCGTTAGCGTCGCCTTAATCGGCGCCGTGCTCGTTTTCGGATACGTCGTAAACGGCCCCACCGTGTTTTTCTACACGACCGAAGCTATAAAATACGTAGTATCACGGGACGCCGATAGTTATTTAAAATCGATGGCGCCCCCTTATCCCGTGAATAAATATATCAACGAGAGCCTACCCGCCGAGGCCGTAATTTTAATGATTTTCGACGACCATTTGCTATACTTGGAAAGGCCCGCCGTCTACGATTCGTTTTTCGAAGCTTCCGAAACGTTAAATCACGTTGCGGGACTAAACAATCCGGCCGAAGTGGCCGATTACGTCGACGAACTCGGCGCTACTCATATCTTGACCGGAAAGTTCGCGATATCGTACTTCTGGAGCCACTACGAGCCGCATACGCGCGCGTTGTGGGAGGAATACTTACGCGGGTATACGACGCGGATATACGACGACCGCGAGTTCGAACTTCGCGCTGTCCTCCCGCGCTAATAAACCTATAATATTAAACGATTAGGTCGTTTATATGATAGGTTACTTCATATTATCATCGTTACTAGACTAATAAATAAGTTATTAAGGAGTGCGAGAGCCTAAGTAACTGCCAGGCATCCGGTTGCCCAAAACTTAATTTTGCAATTTCTCGTAGATGCCTAAAACCCATATTATGAAGTATTTATATACAATATGTTTAAGCATTACGTTAATAATCACGGCCCCGGTCTTCGCGGCGGCGGCCGAAGAAGAAAAAACAGCCGAGAAGAAGTCGGAAGACGAGGCTTACCACGTCGAAGCGGACGTTACCGAGGGTTATTATACGGCCGGCGAACAAGTGCTCCACGGCATCGGTAACGTCGTCATCGTCCACGGCGAGACCACGATAACCTGCGACGAGGCTTATTCCTACGAAGCCCAAAAGCTTGCAACGCTCCTGGGGAACGTAGTAGTACGGGACAAAGTACAGGAATATACATTAACGGCGGGGTATGCTGAATATAGGCGCGGCGATAAGCTCTCGGTAGCCACTAAAAACCCGAAGCTGGTTCTGGAAAAAGACCGGCCGATCGTCATAACGTCAGATATTATGCGGATGTGGCAGGATAGGGAATACGGCGAGGGCGCAGGGAACGTTAAAGTAGTCTCTGATGACGTTGAAGGTTACGGCCAGAAATTGAAGTATTTCGGAAAGGAAGACCGCGTAGAACTAACCGGAAAGCCGATTGTGCGGCAGGGCGACAGCCGCCTCGCCGGCGACGTTATTACGCTATACTTGGAGGAGGATCGCCTGCGGCGCGCGGTTGCGGAACGGGACTGCCGATTGTTATACTTCTCGCGACCCGAAGAGGAGGTGGAAGAAGAGGGCACGGCGCCGACGGCCGAGGAAACCGCCTCGGCGGAAGGCGAAACCGTACCGGGCGAAGAGGCCGTTATCTCTGCGGAGGAGGAGGAAGGCGTTGAATTTGAAAAGGAGGCGGGTGCTCCAGAAGGCGGGAACCCCTCGCCAGTCGAGGAGGAGGGAGTTCCAAAGGGAGACAGCACCCCGCCTCCTGAGGAGGGAACCGCGCCGACCGAGGAAAGCGTTACCCCAACTGAGGGGGAAGAGGAAGAGGAACGCCCGACCGGCAGGGTGGAGGCCGCCGGCGACCGCATGGAGGGGTTCTTCACCGAGGGACAACTCGAACAAGTAGACATTACGGGGGAGGCCGAAGGTCACTATTGGCCGTTCGACGAACTGGGCCGCGAGACCGGCGAACAGATCGACTCCGCCGGCGACCTTATCCGCATTACTATGGCGGGTGGGGAGGTCAAACGCATATTAATCGACGGCAACGCGGAGGGAGTATATCGGCCGGCCAAGGCCGAGGGGCGGAGCGGCGTAACGCAAACCGCCGGCGATACGATAACGGTTTTCGTAACCAAGCAGGAGATCCGCCGCATCGTCGTTTCCGGCCATGCGCGTGGGTCCTATTTTTCGGAGGAAACGCCCGCCGACGAAACGGGGGAGACCTCAGGTGGTTAAACTCCAAACCGAACAGACGTTGCAGAAGATAATATCGCCTTCGCGGGCGGCCGAGGCCCGGGAGGCCAAGGCCGTGCTGCGGACGAAGGACCTGGTAAAAGTCTACTCCAAGCGGCGCGTGGCGGACGAGGTTACAATCGAGGTTCACCCGGGCGAAATCGTGGGGCTGCTCGGGCCCAACGGCGCCGGCAAGACGACTACGTTCTACATGATCGTTGGCCTGGTCAAACCTACCGCCGGCCGGATCTTCCTGGGGCCGGAGGAGTTGACCAAGTTACCGATGTACAAACGCGCGCGGCGCGGCGTCGGTTACCTGTCGCAAGAGGCCTCCATCTTCCGCAAACTCACGGTGGAGGAGAACATCCTCGCCATCCTGGAGGTTATGAAGCTTAGTTCGAAAGAGCGCCGCAAGCGTGCCCACGAGTTGTTGGAGGTAATGGGCGTCGACCACCTTCTCAAATCGAAGGCTTATACGCTCTCGGGGGGCGAGCGGCGGCGCGTCGAGATCGCCCGGGCTTTGGCTTCTGAACCTTTGTACCTCCTACTAGATGAACCGTTCGCCGGCATCGACCCGTTGGCGGTAGAGGACATTCAGAATATCGTTCTCCAGCTCCAAAAGGCCGGACTCGGAATTCTGATAACGGACCACAACGTCCGCGAAACGCTGGAGATTACGCATCGCGCCTACATTATGTTCGAGGGAAAAATCCTTATCTCGGGGGACGCCGAGAAATTAATTAACGACCCGGAAGCCCGCAAAATCTACCTGGGCGAAAGGTTCCGCATGTAGGGCGCCGGCCGCGGCCGGTACGTATGGAGCTCTCGCAAAAACTCGAGCAGCGACAGATCATATCGCAACGTCTGCAGCAGTCGTTGCGGATCCTGACGCTCAACAATCTGGAGCTCGAGGCTGCGGTAGAGCAGGAGCTTGAAACCAACCCGGTTTTGGAGTGGGAGCCGCCGGCGCCGGAAACCGGTCCCGCCCCCTCCGACGATCGCTGGGAACGGATCGACTGGCAAAGCTATTTCGAGAGCTCGCCCTGGGCCGATCCCGGTAGAGAGGAAGGGGAATACGGACCGTTGGCCGCGGCGGTTCCGCCCGTGACTCTGGCGGATCACCTTCTCCGCCAATTGGAGGTGCTGGGGCTCGACACCTCGGATCTCGAGTTGGCGACGGAGATCGTGTCGGCGTTGGACCGCGACGGGTATTTGCGGATGTCGACCGCCGCCTTGGCCGAGGAAATGGGCGTAGCGGAAACCGAGATCCGGAGGGTGTTAGTCGACGTGGTTCAAACACTCGAGCCGCCGGGCGTCGGCGCCCGAGACCTACGGGAGACCCTGTATTTGCAGTGGCAGGCGGCGGAGGACGAAGGCCCGGCATTGGCCGGCATAGTCATCGATAAATATTTACGGGACCTGGCGACGAAAACCGCCTCCGAGCTGGCGCGCGCGTTGAAGACGGCGCCGGAGGAGCTGGAGGAGGCCGTAGAATTCATCCGGTCGCTGGAACCGCGCCCCGGGAGGGCTTTCGGCGGCGAGACCGGGCAAATCCTAGTCCCGGACTTACGAGTCGAACTCGTCGACGGCGACGTCGTCGTAACGTTGCTCGACGACCGCGCCGGCCGGCTATTCGTCAGTCCCCGCTATCGGAATTTGTTGACCCAGGGCGACAACCTGGACGAAGAGACCGCCCGCTTCTTGCGCTACCGGCTGACGGCGGCGGCCTCCTTTATCCGCGCCCTCCACCAGCGCCGGCGTACGGTCGAAAAGGTGGCCGCCGCTATCTTCGACCGCCAGCGGGAATTCCTGGCCGTCGGCGAGCTCGGCCTGAAGCCGTTAACGATGGAGGAAGTTGCCGACCGCGTCGGCTACCACTTGTCGACGGTTTCGCGCGCCGTCGCCGGCAAGGTTGTCGACACCCCGCACGGCGTATACGGGCTGAAATATTTCTTCACCGGGGGCGTCGCCGCGGAGGAGGGCGCCGTCGCGGCCCGTCGTGTCCAAACGCTGCTCCAAGACCTGATCGCGGAGGAGGATAAAACCGACCCGTTGTCGGACGAAGCCTTAGTAGAGAAACTGGCCGAACGCGGCGTCCGCCTTGCCCGCCGCACCGTCGCCAAATATCGCAAGGGGCTACACCTTCCGGGAAAGCATGAGCGGAAAAAGAGAATTTGACGTGGTTATAGTCGGCGGCGGGCCGGCCGGCTACCCGGCCGCGATCCGTGCCGCCCGCCGCGGCGCCGCCGTGGCCGTCGTGGAGGAGAAACGCCTCGGCGGGACGTGTCTGAACCTAGGCTGCATTCCCACGAAATTCTTTTGCCGGCGGAGCGCCGCGGCCGACCCCCGGCCGTGGGCCGAGGTCGTGGCCGAGAAGGACCACCTCGTCGACGGGCTCGTTAACGGCATCGAGTTCCTATTCCAGAAGCGGGAAGTCGAGCTGGTAGCGGGCCGCGGGACGCTCCACGGCGGAGGCGACGTCGTCGTCGCGGGATCGGACGAAATCCTCCGCGCGCGGAAGGGAATCCTGTACGCGCCGGGTTCGGTGACGTTGGAGCTTTCGGCGCTGCCGGTGGATCACGAGGTGGTTTTGGACAGCGACGACCTCGTTAACTCGCCCCTCGATTTCGATAGCCTCGTCATCGTCGGCGGCGGCGCCATCGGCCTGGAGTGGGCGACTATCTGCCGGCGCCGCGGCCTGGAAGTCACGGTCGTCGAAATGATGCCCCAAGTCCTTCCCGGGCTTGACGCCGACGTCGCGCGGCGCCTCGCGGGGCTCATGCGGAGGACGGGCGTCGAAGTCCTGGTCGGTAAAAAGGTGGAGGCGCTGGAGCGGCGCAACGGAGGCGTGGCGGTTCCGCTCGACGACGGCCGGACGTTGGAGGCCGCGCGGGCGCTGGTCGCTGTGGGCCGCCGGGCAAACGTCGAACCGGAGGCGCTGGAGGCCCTCGGAATAGAGGTAGACCGCGGCCGCGTTAAGGTGTCGCCGAGGTTGGCGACGACCGCGGAGGGCGTGTGGTGCGCCGGCGACGCGGCTACCGGCGGCCCTATGCTCGCCCACGTAGCCACCTGCCAGGGAATCGCCGCGGTCGAGAATATTTTAGGGGGCGAGGCGGCCGTGGACTACGACGCCGTCCCCTGGGCTGTTTTCTCGGACCCGGAAGCGGCGGGGGTGGGCCTGGACGCCGCCCAGCTCCGGGAGCGCGGCCTGGCGGCGCGGGAGGGGCGCGCCGATTACCGTGCGCTGGGAAGACCCCGGGCCGACGGCCATACCGACGGATTCTTCAAAATTCTCGCGGCCGAAGAGGACGGCCGAATTTGGGGCGCGCACGCGGTGGGTTACGGCGCCGCGGAACTGGTCCAGATCGTCTCGGCCGCGTTAGCATGTGAGGCGACGATCGGCGACCTCGAACGCTTTATTCCTATCCATCCGACCTACGGCGAACTCGTTGCCGAGGCGGTCGAGGATTGGCAAGGGATCGCCACCCACAAGCCGTAATATTATGCCCCGCCACGAGGGACAACGTCTTCCGGCCTGGCTCCGGCGACCGGTAGCGGAACGCGTCGGCCGGGGAGAGGCCCGGCGCGCGGTGGCCGGACTGAACACGATTTGCGAGGAGGCGCGGTGCCCGAACCGCGGCCGGTGCATGGGGGAGGACGGGACCGCGACGTTCCTGGTCATGGGGCCGGGATGCTCGCGCGACTGCGGGTTTTGCTCGGTCCCGACCGGGCCGTCACCTCTCGACGCCGCCGAACCTGCGCGCCTGGCGCGAGCCGCGGCGGAGTTGGAACTTTCGTACGTCGTCCTGACTTCCCCTACTCGAGACGACCTCGCCGACGGCGGCGCCTCGCACCTGGTTGCGACGGTAGAGGCCGTGCGGCGAGAACTCCCGGCGGTCCCGGTGGAGGTATTGGCCCCCGACTTCGGCGGTTCCGAGGAGGCCGTCCGAGCGGTGGCCGGGGCGGGGCTGGCGGTTTTCGGCCATAACGTCGAGACCGTTCCGCGGCTGTACCCGCGCGTTCGGCCCGGCGCGGACTACCAGCGTTCGTTAAACGTCCTGGAAAGGGCGGGGCGGGCCGGGGCGGTAACGAAATCGGCGTTGATGGTGGGGTTGGGGGAGAGTCGCGAGGAGGTATCGGCGGTGTTCGCGGACTTGCGGGCGGCGGGCGTCGCAATCGTGATAGTCGGCCAATACTTGCGGCCGAGCCTCCGGCAACTGCCGGTGGTGCGCTTCTGGGAGCCGGAGGCGTTCGCGGCGTGGGAGGCGGAGGCGGAAGCCTTGGGGTTCGCGGCGGCCGCGTGTGCGCCTTACGTCCGTTCCTCCTATCGGGCGGCCGAAATTCACCGCCGCGCGGCCGCGTATTGAAAAAGGCCGGCGATTTATGATACACTGCTGGTTGCCGGAAAAAACGGCCGAAGCGGTTCGGCCTCGACGGCAGTTCGGAGGTACCTCAAGTGAGCGTGCGGATTACGGGGAAACGCGTCGACGTGACCGACGCGATGAAAAGCTATATCGAGAAAAAAATTGATAAGATAGCGAAGAAATTACGGGACCTGCAAGACGTCGTCGTAACGCTGCGGATCGAGCGTTACCACCACATCGCCGAGATAACGATGGCGGCCGACCACCTGACCATCCGGGCGGAGGGCAACACGGCGGACATGTATTCCTCTATTGACATGGCCTGCAGCAAAATCGAGAAACAAATTCGGAAATACCGCAGCCGCCTCCAGAGCCGCCGCACGCCCCGGCCCGAGAAGATGGCCGAGGCGCAAATGACCGTTTTCGACCACCGCGCCATGGCGCGGGACCAGGATTCGCGGGTAGTAGTAAGCGTCGACCGGATCCCCGTGAAACCCATGACCCTGGAAGAGGCGGTCATGGAAATGGATTTGATGAACCAGGACTTCCTCGTTTTTAAAAACGCCGAATCGGAGGAAATTAACGTTATCTACCATCGTCGAGACGGCAATATCGGCCTTATCGAGCCCTAAATCCCGGGCTCCCGTAAATGCCGCGGCGCGCCGCGGCCTACGCGAGGTGAATACCACGTGAAAATTTCGGAGTTTATTGATCCCAGTGGGATCGAAATGGAATTGGTAGCGGAGGACAAAGAGGGGGTTCTCCGCGGACTAGTAGCGCTCGCGGCCCGAACCGGGAAAATAACGGACGAGCTCGCGATCCTCAAAGCCGTTCGGGAGCGGGAAAACTTGTGCAGTACCGGATTCGAGAACGGCGCCGCCATTCCTCACCCCCGCCAGGGACACCCGGACATCGTGAAGGAATTGGTGGCGGTTTTCGGAAGGTCGCCCAAAGGTATCGACTTCGAGGCCCTGGACGAGAAGCCGGTGCACCTGTTTTTCCTCCTCTGCGCGCCGACCGACAGCGAGCACCTACGCGCGTTGGCCAAGCTCTCCCGCTTCCTGAAGAAAGAACCGGTGCGGAAGAAGCTCCTGGAGGCCCAGACCGCCGACGACGTAATGGCCGTCATTGCGGAAGAAGAGGCGTAACCTCTCAATGGCACGCGGCCGGAAGAGAACCGTCAACGTCGACGAGTTATCGCTGGGCGGCACGAAGCCGCCCGTCGGCGTTACAGTGGGCGAAATGTTCGCCGAGATGGCGGAACCCCTGAAGCTCTCGGCGGTCGAGGCCAACGACGGCTTGGAGCGCCGCGTTCGCGGCACGGAAATCAACCGTCCCGGCCTAGCCCTCGCCGGGTACCTAGACGGTTTTCCCCACCGCCAGATCCAGGTCCTGGGCATGACCGAGCTCTCCTACGTGGCGAGTTTGACGGAACGGCGGCGCTCGGAGATATTCGTCAAGATCGCCTCCCACGAGGGTTTGCCGTGTTTTATAGTCGCGCGCGGCCGCCGGCCGCCACCGGCACTGAAAGTCGCCGCCCGAAACCGCGGCCTTCCGGTGGCGGTATCTCGCCGCCGAACTACCGACGTAATCGCGATTTTATCCGACTACCTGCGCGATAAGTTCGCCCCTCGGATCGGTTTCCACGGCGACCTGCTCGACGTATACGGCGTCGGCGTCTTGATCCTAGGGGCCGCGGCCGTCGGAAAGAGCGAAGCCGCCCTCGACCTGGTCGTCCGCGGGCATCGCATCGTGGCCGATGACATCGTCTACGTCCGCCGGCGCATCACCGGCGAACTCGTCGGCGATACCCAAGACGCGATCCGCGAGCACATCGAAATCCGCGGACTGGGCGTTCTAAACGTAAAGGAACTTTTCGGAATCCGCGCCGTTCGGAAATCCAAGAACGTCGAACTTGTAGTCAAAATCGAGCAGCTGGATCCCGAAGAGGAGTACGACCGTACCGGGCTCGACATGCGCGTCGTCAACATCCTGGGAGTCGAAGCGCCGTTCATCGTAATCCCCGTCGTCCCCGGGAAGAACGTCTCCTCCCTAATCGAAGTGGCCGCGCTCAATTACCTTCTGAAGCGGTATGGCCTGGACGCCGCGCGGATTTTCGACGAGAAGCTCCGCGCCGAAATCGCGCGGAACGAGCCCGGGCGAAAAAAAGGTAAGGCATGATCGGGATACTGTTGGTCGCCCACGGCGATCTAGCCGAGGAGCTAATCAATTCGGTCGCGATGATTATGGGCCGGGTCCCGCTGCTCCGCGCCGTCGGTCTGCACCCCGACCAAGGGCTCGACGATCTCCAAAACGCTATCGAGACCGCGGGAGCGGAGCTCGAGCAAGGCGGCGCCGACCAGCTGTTAATTCTCGTCGACATGTTCGGCGGTTCGTGCTCCAACGTCGCCGCCCGGCTCGTCATCGAGAGAGACCCCGGACGAGTGGCGTTAATAACCGGCGTCAACCTCCCTATGGTGTTGGAGGCCGCTATCGACCGCGACCTCTACTCCTTACCGGACCTGGCCCGTAAAGTCGTCGAGGCCGGGAAGAAGTCCGTCGTTGACGTCCGGGCGGTTTTGGCGGAAAAGTTACGTTAAACTTACGGGCCCCTCGCCTCCATGGCCGTCTTGTTATTTCGCGTAGATGACCGGCTCATCCACGGCCAGGTAGTCGTGGGGTGGGGACGCCACCTGAAAGCCGACGCCATCGTCGTCTGTAGCGAACGCGTCGCCGGCGACGATCTCGCCCGCACCATGATGGAGATGGGGGCGCCCGCCGACGTCAAGGTGGAGGTTCTGGACCCGGCGGAGACCGCGGCGCGGTTCCATCGCAACGAGTACGCGGACCGCGCAGCGATCGTGTTGTTCGAAACGCCGGCGGAGGCGCTACGCCTCCTCGAGCTGGCGGTCGAGATTAAGACGCTAAACGTGGGGGGGATGCACTTCCGCCCGGGCAAGCGGCAGATTATGGAGGGCGTATCGGTCGACCGCGCGGATTGCGAGGCCCTAAACGCCCTCGCGGCGCGGGGCGTTAAGATATTCGTCCAGCTGGTTCCGGAGGCGCGGCCGGTCGATTTAATCCGGAAGCTGCCGGGTGATCTTTAGACGCGTCGGCCGGAACCTTGAGCCCGGGGAAAGGCGGAGGTGCGCGACCCGCTCCTATTTGCGTTCGGCGTACACAATCACCAGCCGGTGGGCAACTTCCCGGAGGTCGTCGCGCGCGCCCACCGGCGTGCCTACGCGCCCTTCCTAGCCACACTCCACCGATATCCCGGCGTTAGCTTTTCGCTCCACCTCTCGGGGTCGCTGTGGGAATGGCTGGACGAAAACGCGCCGGATACGGTCGAGCTTATTCGGGAATTGGCGGCGCGAGGGCAGTGCGAGTTGTTGGCGGGGACGTATTATGAGTCGCTGGCGCCCGTCGCGCCCGCAGGGGACGTACGCGATTCCATAATGACGTACGCGGATACGTTAGCGGCGGCGTTCGGCGCGCGGCCCCGCGGGATGTGGCTGGCCGAACGCGTCTACGAGCCGCACCTTCCCGAGTTGTTGGCCGCCGCCGGCGTCGAGTATACGGCCGTCGACGATTGGCACTTCCGCGCCGCCGGGATCGACGCCGGCCGGTTGGACCGGCCATGGCTCGCCGAGCACCAGGGCGCCGTCGTCGCGTTGTGCCCGATCTCGCAACGCCTCCGATACCTGGTGCCGTTCGCGCCGCCGGAGGAAGTGCTGGCGCATTTCCGTGAGCTGTACGACGCCGGCGCGCTGATGACTTGCCTCGCCGACGACGGCGAGAAGTTCGGCGAGTGGCCCCGGACGTACGAGCATTGCTACCGCGACGGCTGGCTGGAGCGCTTCCTGGCGTTGGTGGAGGAGAACAGAACGTGGCTTCGCCCCGCGACGCTCGGCGAGGCGGTAGCGACGATACCCGCCGCGGGGCCGGCCTACCTCCCGGCGACGTCGTACTACGAGATGACGCGGTGGGCGATGCCGGCCGCCGCGCAACGACGGCTCGCCGAACTGGGGGACGACTTCGCCTCCGAAGGCGTCGCCGGCGACTTGGCGCCGGGGGCGTCGTTCCGCTCGTTCTTTCACAAATACCCGGAAGTTAATTTTTTCCACAAGCGGGTCCAGGAGGTAAGCCGCCGCGCCTCCGCCGCCGACCTGGCGCCTGAAATCCGCAGCCGCCTCCAGCGGCACCTCTGGCGGGCCCAGGCCAACGACGCCTATTGGCACGGCGTGTTCGGCGGGTGTTACTTGCCTCATCTTCGCCGCGGCGTTAAAGAAGAGCTGGTCCGGGCGGAGGCGCTGCTGGACCGCCACCTCGGCACGACGGAGGGGGAAGAGATCCGCGACGTCGACGCCGACGGCGGCGTCGACGTCACGTTGAAAAACGACCGCCTCGTCGCCGTGCTAAAGGCGGCCGAGGGGTTGGCGGCGGCGGAATTATCGCGCCGGTCGCCGCCCGCGGTCCTAACCGACGTCGCACCCCGACGGGCCGAACGTTATCACGCGGAGATGGGGCAGGAGGACGAAGGCGCCGTCGAGACGATCCACGCGCCGCGCGCGGATAAAGAGGCTGGCCTTGAGCGCCACCTCGCGTATGACCGGCGGCCGCGCCGATGGTTCCTGGACCCTCTCTTCGCCGGCGAGGCGACTGTAGCGACGTACGCCGCCGAGGAAGCCGAGGAGTGGA
>CP070633.1:1756118-1763318 GCA_020356085.1 Candidatus Coatesiibacteriota bacterium
GCTTTAGCCGCCTCCTCCAAGTCGCCGAGCTGCTTGCGCGAGAGGCCGCCCGGGCGGCGTAGCGCGAAAGCCGAACCGCCCGCGGCGACAACGTTGCGGAAAATGTCGGCCGATGTTTCGCCGAAGATTTCGGTGACGTCCGTGAGCTCCAGGCCGAAGCGCGTATCGGGCTTGTCGCGGCCGTAGCGGGCCATCGCCTCCCGCCACGTCAACCGCGGCCACGGCGTTTCGATCTCGACGCCGATCCCCTCCCGGAAGGAGGCCGCGAAGACGCCCTCCGTTACCTCGAAGACGTCCTCCTCCTCCGCGAACGACATCTCCACGTCGAGCTGGGTGAACTCCGGCTGGCGGTCGGCGCGCTGGTCCTCGTCGCGAAAGCAGCGGGGGATCTGAAAGTAGCGGTCGACGCCGGCGGCCATGAGGAGCTGTTTGTACATCTGCGGCGACTGCGGTAGCGCGTAGAACTTCCCCCGATGGATCCGGCTCGGCACCAGGTAGTCGCGGGCGCCCTCCGGCGTCGACTTCATCAGGATCGGCGTCTCGATCTCCAGGAAGCCGCGCGCCGAGAGGTAGTCGCGGATCGCCTTGACGGCGCGGTGCCTCACCTCCAGGTTGGCGAACATCTCCGGCCGGCGGAGGTCGAGGTAGCGGTACTCCAGCCGCAGCTCCTCCTGAACCCGCAGGTCCTCCTCCGCCAGGTTGAAGGGTGGCCGCTGCGCCCGGGCCAGGATCTCCATTTCGCGTACGCGGACCTCGACCGCGCCCGTTGGCGTGTCATGCCGGCGCGTCTTCTCGGGGCGGAGGCGGACCTCGCCGCAAACGCGGATCACGTCCTCGCCCCGCAGTTTGGTGGCCGCCTTGTGCAGCCGCTTGTCCGTCGCCGGGTCGAAGAGGATTTGCGTGAAGCCGTACCGGTCGCGGAGGTCGACGAAGAACAGGCCGCCCAGGTCGCGGCTCTTCCAAACCCAGCCGCAGAGGGTGACGTCGTCGCCGACGTTACTCTCTTTCAACTCGCCGCAGTTGTGAGTGCGTAGCATAGTAACTCCGTTCGCGGGATTATACCCCAAACCCTCCTTATTTTGTGGCGTCGGATGTTACCATCCGACGCGTGCCGGCTATTTGTACGTAACCCCGATCGTCACCGGGCAAATTAACTAAAGGAAAAGCTGTCTACCGTTAACGCCGAGCTTCCACCGGTATGGTCGCGCGCGCTGGAATACGGCCATTGGTCGGGGTTCGAACAAAGCCCCGCCCGTACCGGGTTAGTATGGATATAATCGATCTTAGTCTTGAGCGCTTCCGGCTTATAAATTGCGACATCGTCGAACCTGGGTTCCCAAATGCGGAACACCCCAGTTCGCCCGTTAGGGTTTCTCAGTTCTTCCAAAGCTTTACAGTTCCCGTCCGCTTCCATTAATTTCCGTAGTTTGTATGCAGTAAACTTCTTAAAATCCCGCAACACGGCCGAGAGTCTGTTTTCGTTCGGAAAAGCCAGTATTAAGTGTATATGCGAGGGCATTAATACGTACGCCCAGATCTCAAATCCGTATTCCTTTTTTAAGTGCTCCAACGACGTTATTAGTACGTAGTAATATTTTTTATTGCGTAGTAGCTTTTTTCGGCCGTTGAACGACGTCGTTATAAAAATACGCCGCCTTGTTCCGCAAAGTTCGTTCGGCCTCTTAAAGCCACGTGCGCCTCCCGTTTAGTTCCCGGCGTCAGTTGGTAACAACTGACGCCACCCCCTCCTATCGACTCCGTTTGCGGGATTATACCCCAAATGGCCTCGCCGGTAAAGGAAAAGGGCGGCCGAAGCCGCCCGCGTTCGACTTCGGTACGGCCCGGCGTTAGAGATCCTGGTTCGCTATGTCCTCGGCGATCTCCTCCATCCGCTTGGACTTGATTTCCAACTCTTTGCCGAGTTCCTCCATCCGCCGTTCGCGCTCGGCCTCGCTCAGCGTCGGGTCGGTGGCGATTTCGGCCATCTCCCGGCTTAGATCCGCCATCTCTTTCTCGAGTTGTTCCAATTCCTTCTCGTGTTCCTTGACGGCGTGGGGGTCGGGGATGCCGGAATCCTTCATCCCGGGAATAACGTCGAGGTCGGCCTTTTCGGAGCAGCCTTTGCAGCAGCCGCCGGCGCCGACGGTCGCGCCAACGGCGACGGCGAGAATTGCGACTAATAACGTTTCCTTCACGGGGCCTCCTACGGTTGGCGACGCGGCGAAGCGTCGAGGTCGTTTTCGCGTTCGCATAGCCGTTCGTATATTATGGCCGCGAGCGGCAGTAGGTTCTCCGTATCGGCGGCGTTGTACTTGAGCAGCGTATCCAGGGCGGAGGCGTCGCCGCGGCAGTGGGCCTGCCACAACAGGACGGCGGCGTAGCCGTCCAGGCCGTCGACGTCGCCTTCCCGCGCGATCTCGAACTGCTTCTCGACTTTTTTAAGGCCGCCCTTGATCCCCACGCGCTTGGCCGCGAAGCACAGGTCGTAGTGCGGGTACTCGAAGCGGAGGTACGAGAACTCCTTTTGGAGAAAGGGGAGGTCGAAGTTGGCGCCGAAGAACGTGACGAGGAGTTTTACGCCCTCCAACGCGGCGTCGATGGCGTCGCCGGAGAGGTCGCGGCCGGCGACGAGTTGCCTCAAGCCCCGGCCCGGGCGGTATATCCCCACCACCGTCGTCTCGTCGTTGGGCGGGGCCTGCCCCGTCGTCTCGATGTCCAGGCACGCGACGTCGTCGCCAAAGACCTCGAACAGCCGCCAGTGCTCGCCGCGGGGCAGCTGTTCGTAGAAGAACCGTTCGTCCCGTTGCGCGAGCGCCTCGCCCCAGCGCGTAATCTCCTTCTGCCAGAGTTCGTTGCGGCGGCGAGAGGTAAACGTCGCGCCGCCGCGCGCCAGGAAGTCGTCCCAGCAGGCGCAGCCCTCGCGCCGGATACGCCTCTCCGTGTACGGCCCGACGCCGTGCAGCATCTGGAAAGTTTTACGAATCATCGATTCATTCCGTCGCGGGCCGCCCGCCGCGGAAAGCCCACAGGTAGGCCAGCGCGCCGAGCAAGCCGCCGGCCAGGTCCGCGCCGAGGTCGACGACGTCCGCGGAGCGGCCGGGGACGAACATCTGAATAATCTCCGTACCGGCCCCGACCGCGGCGACGGCGAAGAAGGCCGCGACCAGGGCGAATGTACCGCCTCGTTGCGCCGCGGCCGCCCGGGCCGTAAGTACGCCCAGCAGCGCGTACGCGGAGGCGTGGCGAATCTTGTCGACGTTGAGCGCCGGCGGCTGCGGCGCCTCCGGCAGCGCTACGAACGCGAACGCCACCAAAATCGCCACCCACGCCGCCCAGGGTAAATAATAAGATTTCCAGCCGCTCACGTCAAGAGCGCGCGCGCCAGCGCGAGCGCGGCCTCCTTGTGGGGAAGGTAGTGGCCGCGGCGCAAGTCCGGGTCCACCACTTGGTTGGGCGTGAACGTCGCGACGCCGACGCAGCTCGGGCAGCCGTCGTCGCACTCGCAGCCGGCGATGAGCTCCTCGCTCGCGCGGAGGACCTCCTCCAGGCGGCGGTAGGCGTGTTCGGCATAGCCCAGGCCGCCGGGGTAGATGTCGTAGAGGAACGCGGCCGGCGTGCCCAGGTTGGAGGAGTCGACGACGCCGCGCAGGTCCCGCGGGTCGCACATCGCGAACAGCGGCACCACCGCCAGCAGCGCGTTCTTGAGGCCCACCAGCCCCTCGAAGGGATTGTATCCCATACGTTGGACCTCGCCCAGGACCTCCGGCCCGGGCGCGACGTAGAACGCGACCGTCTCGAGCTCCACCGCCGGCAGCTCCAGCGGCGACCACCCGATCGACTCCAGCGAGTGGAACTTGATCTTCTTGAAGCCGACCGTCCGCCAGGTGACGAGCGCCTCCGCCAGGCCGAAGGCGCCGGCGGCGTTCTCGTGCGACTCCAGCGTCTTCTGGAGGCGCAGCGTCGCCTCCACCATCGCCTGCGTGTAGTAGTCGACGTCGCGCCTCTCGACGAACGCGACCTTCTGGCCCAGGTCCAGCTCGCGGACGAAGTACGTCTCGCCCTGCTGGAGGTAAATGGCCTCCGGGTAGAGCTGCTCCAGCGCGCTCTCGTAGTCGAGCGTGCCGATGGCGGCGTTGTCGTTCGGCGCCTCCAGAATCGTGACCGTGTTGTCGGAGGAGGAGCGGAGGTTGACGTTCGCCGCCGGATAGTCGCTGGAGAGCCACCAGTACTTGCCCTCCTTGGCCGCCAGGTCGCCCTCCTCCGCCACGACCTCCGCGACGTCGGGCGCGCTGGCGCCGAATGCGGCCAGGTCCTCCGCCGTCAGCGGCAGCTCGGCCGCCGCGCAGCGGAGGTGCCCCGACAAGATGTACACGTTCTCGGGGTCGACGATAGCCTCCTCCGGCGAGCGGCCGAAGACGTAGGAGGGGTGCCGCGCCAGGTACTGGTCCACCGGGTCGTCGTAGGCGACGAGCACGGCCAGCGCGGCCTCCGCGCGGCGGCCGGCGCGGCCCGACTGCTGCACCAGCGAGGCGATGGAGCCGGGGAAGCCGACGACCACCGCGGCGTCCATGCCGCCGACGTCGATGCCGAGCTCGAGGGCGTTGGTGGCGGTAACGCCCAGGAGTTGGCCGCCGAAGAGCTGCTGTTCGATTTCGCGCCGCTCCTGCGGGAGGTAGCCGCCGCGGTAGCTGCGCAGCTTGTCGCCGTACTTCGGCCCCAGCGCCTCCTTCGCGTACTTGTATATAAGTTCGGCGACGACGCGCGCCCGCGCGAACGTGACCGACTGGACGCCCTCCTGCACCAACATTTGGAGGATCTCGGCGGCCTCGACGTTGGCGGAGCGCCGGAGCCCCAGCCCCCGGTCGGAGAGCGGCGGGTTCAGGATGACGAAGTAGCGGTCCCCCTGCGGCGCGCCGGAGTCGTCGATCAGCGTCACCGGGCCGCCGACGAGGCGCTCGGCGTGCTCGCGGGGGTTAGCGATCGTCGCGGAGGTCAGCAGGAACTGCGGCGAGGCGCCGTAGTGAGAGGCGATACGCCGCAGCCTCCGGAGGACGTTGGCGACGTGGGAGCCGAAGATGCCGCGGTAGGCGTGGAGCTCGTCGACGACGACGTAGCGGAGCGAGGAGAAGAACCGCCCCCACCGCGCGTGATGCGGCAGGATGCCGGTATGGAGCATGTCCGGATTGGTGATGAGGAGGTTGGCCGAATCGCGCAGCTTGCGGCGCGCGGGAGGCGGCGTGTCGCCGTCGTAGACGCCGGGCGTGAGGCGGGAGGCGAGGGGAGGCGCGAGCGCCAGGAAGCGGTTGACGTTGCGGAGCTGGTCCTGGCTCAGCGCCTTGGTGGGATACAGGAAGAGCGCGGAGGCCTGGTCGCCGGCCTCGTAGAAGTGCTCCAGGACGGGCAGCAGGAAGCACAGCGTCTTGCCGGAGGCGGTGGGCGTGACGGCGACGACGTTCTGGCCCGCGCGGGCGGCCTCCACGTACGCGGCCTGGTGGCTGTAGAGGGAGGTGATGCCGAGGTGGCGCAACGCCTCCGCGAGCGGCTCGGCCAACGGCGGCTCCGGCGAGGCGAAGCGGGCCTCGCGCGCCGGAATGTGCTCGACGTGGCGCACGGCCTCGCCCTTCGTGAGTTGCAGCTCGGCCAGGAGGGTGTCGATTTTCATTAATAAATATTATAAAACGGAACGGCCTTCGAAAAAAGCGAAATCCGTTTTCGTATCGGGCAACATTCCCTTGGGTTCCTTACGTATATAAGGTATAATGGATATGGTGCGTTTTATGAAGTTCTCCCGCGAGAGATTCCTCGTCTTCCGCGCGCACCTACGCGAGGCCTTCACGCTGGCGGCGCGGTCGCTGTGGGCCAACAAGATGCGCTCGCTGCTGACGATTCTGGGCGTCTTCATCGGCGTCACCACCGTCGTCGGCCTGGTCTCGCTCATCGCCGGCCTGCGCAGCTACGTCACCTCCGCCTTCGCGCAAGCGGGCACCGACACCTTCTTCGTGACGCGGATTAACTGGATCACCTCCGATTGGGAGGAGTGGTTCGAGGCGCGGAAGCGGCCCGACCTTACCCTCGCCGACGCCGCCGCCATCGCCGAGTCCTGCCCGACCGTCGACTACACCGCCGTCCGCAACGTGACGATTAGGGAAGTTTCGTTCCGGGAGAAAAAAGTCGAGGGCGTCATCGTCATCGGCACGACGGAGGAGTTCCAGCAGATAGAGGGTTTGGTTATCCGGAACGGCCGCTTCCTCACCGACGTCGAGGTCGACCACTCCCGCCAGGTAACGGGCCTGGCGTACGAGGTGGCGGAGAAGCTCTTCGGGTCCGGCTCCGGCGTCGGCGAGCGCGTCAAGATCGGCGGCCACGCCTTCACCGTCGTCGGCGACGCGTACCCCATGGGCTCGGTATTCGGCCAGAACCGCGACAATACCGTGATTATCCCCATCACAACCTTCGAGAAGTTGTTCGGGACGCGCGGCATCGCGCACGGGTTGGCGATACTAGCCCGGCCCACCTCGCCGGAGCTGGAGGGCCGGGCCGTCGACGAGGTAACCGACCTCATGCGGCGGCGCCACCGCCTGGGCCCGGAGGACGAGAACGACTTCGCGATCATCACGCAGGCGGCGATGGTCCAGGCGTTCGACGCGCTCACCGCGGCGCTCTTCGTCGTCATCATCGCGGTGGGGAGCATTTCGCTGCTGGTGGGCGGCGTCGGCATTATGAACATCATGATGGTCTCGGTGACGGAGCGGACGCGCGAAATCGGCATTCGCAAGGCGGTGGGGGCGCGGCGCGCCGACATCCTGATGCAGTTCCTGATCGAGGCCGTGGTGCTCTCGGCGGGGGGAGGTTTGTTGGGCGTGGCCGGCGGG
Source organism: Candidatus Coatesiibacteriota bacterium (assembly GCA_020356085.1). GTDB lineage: Bacteria > RBG-13-66-14 > B26-G2 > WVWN01 > WVWN01 > WVWN01. The sequence goes on from CP070633.1 coordinate 1,762,991, forward strand.
ACGGGGTTGGCGTACCTCATCGGCGCGGCGACGCCGGTCCCGGCCTCGCTCTCGGGCGGGGCGGTCGTGTTGGGCGTCCTCTTCTCGACGGCGGTGGGCGTCTTCTTCGGCCTGTATCCGGCGCGGCGCGCGGCCTCGCTGGAGCCCATCGCGGCGCTGCGGTACGAGTGACGGCATGAAACCGATGTGGCACAATTTACGGCGGTTCTACTACCAGAACCGGGAGGCGGCGTCGCTCGCCTTCGCCTCGTTGTGGGCGCACAAGATGCGCGCGCTGCTGACGGTCCTGGGCGTCGTCATCGGCGTCACGACCGTCATCGCGATGGTG
>CP070633.1:1763418-1769399 GCA_020356085.1 Candidatus Coatesiibacteriota bacterium
GTGTTTCGAGCGCCTCCTCCGCGTCGTCGGATTCGGGAAAAAAGGCCGCTACTACAAACGAGCCCTCCGGGGCCTCGGCAACCTGGCCGACGAGACGCTGACCGCCGAGCAGCTCCGCAAGCGGCTGGAGGACTACCACGCCTCGCCGGAGGCCGCGGAGGTCCTGCTCAAGCTGGCGCGGCACGAAATTAAACGCGAGGCCTACGAGAAGGCGGTCGTCCTGCTGGCCGCCGTCGCGGACCAATACGCGGACCGGTCGGAAGGCCGGGAGGCGAAGGAGCTGCTCGCCTCCGTTCGCGACAAGTTGGGCCGCGCGCCGAGGGTGGTCGGCGTGTTGCTTCCACTGTCGGGCGAATACGAGTTCTACGGCCAAACCATGCGCGCGGCGATGGAGTTGGCGCTGGCCGAAAACAATAAAACCCACGTCGACGAGCCGGTAACTTTCGTCTACCACGACACGGCCGGTACCGAGGACGGCGCGCTCGACGGCGCGCGGACGCTGATCTACTCCCACCGCGCCGTCGCCCTGCTGGGCCCCGCGCTGACGACCAACGTGCGCGCGGTGGCCGAGCTGTGCCACGCCAACCAGGTTCCCGCGCTCGAACCCTCTGCGACCGACGGGACCCTCTGCCACCTCAACGGCTATATCTTCGCCAACGGCCTGACGCGGCAAGGGGAGGCGGCCAATATGGCCGAGTACGCCGTAAACCACCTCCGCCTCCGGCGCTTCGCCATACTCTATCCGGCGAACCCGTACGGCGCCGACATGCGGGAGGCGTTCGAGGAGGCGGCCGTCCGGGCGGGAGGCGAGATCGTCGGGGCCGTCGAGTATCCGCTCATCGACCTCACGAAAGAACCGGACAAGCGCGAGATAAATTACTTCTCCTACACCAAGAAGCTGAAATGGCTCCGCGCCGACGCCATCTACTTCCCGGGCCACTACGAGGAGATTGTACGGATCCTGCCCCAACTCACGTTCGCCGACGTCTCGGCCTACGTGCTGGGCGCGAACGGGTGGAACGAGAACCGCGTTATCCGCGTCGGCGGGAAATACGTGGAGGGGACGTACTTCACCGCCGGCTTCTACGCCGACTCGCCGCGGCCGCAAGTGCGCGCCTTCGTCTCGAACTACCGCCGCGCGACGGCCGAATTTCCCACCTACCTCGCCGCCGCGGCTTACGACGCGGCCCATATCCTGTGCTCGGTCCTGTACCCGGAGGCGGAGAATGGCGCGGAGATCAAACGCCGTCTCGACGGCGTCGCCGACTTCCCGGGCCTGACGGGGACGACGACGCTGCGCGGCCCGGAGGGTATGCCCGCGAAGGAACTCGCTATACTAACCGTCAACGAGGGCGAGGTCGTCGAGGCGCCGCGGTGAGAGCGGCAGCGACGTTCCTGCTCGGCGCGGCGTTGGCCGCCGTCTCCTGCGGGCCCCCCCGGCCCGCCGGTTATTTTGTGTACGAGGGGAGGCGGGGCGACTCGCCCGCGGCGCTGAGCGCGCGCTTCGGCGGCGACGCGCGGCTCGCGAAGACCCTGGCCCGGGAAGCCGGCCGGGAGGCGGAGGCGCCGTTCGAGGCCGGCGAACGCGTCGCGGTCCGGTTCGAGAGCCTTAAAAAACATCGGAAGATGCTGGAGGCGTTCGCGCTGGTTCACGAGGGGCGAGCCCACCGGCGACGGGGCGACTACGCCGCGGCGGCGGCGGCGCTGGCCGCCGCGCACGCCGCCGCGCCCGACGACCCCGCCCTGGCCTTCGAGCTGGGCGCGACGTATTACGAGGCCGGCGACTACCCTCCTGCCGTGGCCTTTCTCGGCACGGCCCGGTCGCTCGCGCCCGACGACGAGGAAGTAACGCTGACGTTCGCGCTGGCGGCGGCGGAGGCGGGCGAGGCGGCGGCCGCGGTCACGGCGTTGGAGGCGCTGGCCGCGGCGCGCCCCGGCTTCCGCTACGGCCTCTACCTCCTCGGCGAAGTCCAGTTAAAGTCCGGCGACTATCCCGCGAGTCGTCACCACCTCTTCGAAACCCTGAGGCGGAACGAGGAGGGGATAGTAGCGACTTTTGCCCGGGAGGGGATAAAGGCCTCGGCGCGGGCGGAACTTGCGGCCGCGGCGCGCATGCGGGAGGAAGCCGCCAGGGCGGAAAAAGAAGAGACCGCGCCCCCCCGAGAGGCCGGGCCGACCGAGCCCGAATAACCGCAAATATCCCCCTTCTGAACTTAATACCGCCCGGCGAAACGCCGGGCGTTATGGTGGAAACCGGTCCCGCGGACGACCGCGGAGCGTCCCGCGGCAGGGCGCCCCTCGACACGCGGCCTGCTCGCCCCGCTCGCGTTCCCGCCGACCTCTTAAACGATTAGTCGGCCGGGCGTACCGAGGCGCCCGATAGGACTACGTACGACCCCGGGGGGCCTACGCACCGCACGGCCAAATGCTTGACGTACGGAGGCGCGCGTAACGGACGAGTGCGCACGACGGCGGCGCCTCGCACCTTCTCGTGGGCGGCCGCGACGCCGTCGACCTCTACGGCTACCTCCGGCGTCCCGCGGGGAGCCCCTAGCCGTACTTCGATTACGCACGCCTCTGCCGGAACCGTAAAGACCGCCCCCGCCCGCGCGGGCGCCTCCAACCGGAACCCGCCGGGCACCGCGGCCATCTTTATCGCGGGGTCGGCCTCCGACCGCACCCAGTCCGGCTTAAAATTAACAACGTTTGAAGGTTGAAGTCGGCGGCGGAGGAATTCGTCCTCCAGGCGGTAGATTTCTACCGGGGGCCGGAAATCGAACCGCACTTCCCGGGGCGAATAAAAAACCAACTCGGAATGATTTAAAATAGATTCGTAGTTCCGCCGACCCTCTTCCTCCCGCTCGGGGTACGCCGCCGCGAACCGCGTGAAGTTCTCGTACAGGTTAGGCGTCATCAAATACACGGTCCCGGCGGCGGCGAAGGCGGCGGCCGAACGGTCCACGAGGTAGTGGGAGGCGTGGACTTCGTATTTATCGGGGTCAATGGGAGGCGTTTCGACTTGTCCCCCGGCGTCGAGCGGCGACGGGTTCAAAGCCTCCTTCGCGACCCGCGCCGGCCACGGAACCGCTGCCTCGAACCACCCTTTCGCCTCCGTGCGGCGGTCGACTTTGGTCAACATAAGACTCTCGCGGGCGGTCAATACGACGGGCCGGTAAAAAAACGCCACGGTAATACCCACGAGGGCGGGTACCGCCAACCAGCGGCGGCGCACCGCAGCGACCCTTCGCCAAACGGTAGCGCCCGCTAATCCCGCGGCCAGGCAAAGAAACGGCATTACGGGTTCTAACCCCCGGTTGTAATATACCTTCGTGAAGAAGAGGAATACGCCGTACGCCGCCGGGAAACTTATAAATAGCCATCCGCGGCGCCGGTCTCGGGACAATAAAATGATAACCCCGGCCAACGCGCACAGCACGGGGACGGGCGTGAGCGCGTGAAACCACAATTGCATGAAATACTGGCCGGCGCTAAGGCCGGCGCTCGGGCCCACGTTGCCGGCGACGAAATAATGCCCAAAAATAAACAACGTATCTGCGAAGAACAGGTCGGGTTCAATAATTATACCCGGGTTGAGCGCGACGAAAGATAACGCCGCGATCCCCGCGAAAGTTAGTACGGGTTTCGGGCCGCGTTTTCCGAAAGCCAGCCACGCGAAGGCTACCATCCCGAAAAACGCGCCGTTATACTTAATAGCCGCCGCCGCCCCGGCCATAACGGCTGCGGCGAGGAGCGCCCTCCGCCTCCGGCCGTCGTCGTATACGAAAAATAAATACGCGGTAGCGAAAGCCGCCGCCGCAAGGGCCATGTCGGTCGTAAGGTAGCGCGAATCCATGGCGGGGAGCGGAGACAGGGCGAGTAACGCGCCGGCTAGGACCCCCGCCCCCCGATCCCGCCAAAAGCGCACCGCAAACGCGTAGACCAGCGCCGGCGTGAGGGCCCCCGCCACCGCCGTGACGAGGCGGCCGACGAGTACGAAATCGGCCAACGCCATTGCGGACGACGGCCGATACCCGTGTTGGCACACGTACACCAGGTAACTAATCGGGGCGAATACGAATTGGAGGAAGAAATATCCGGAGGGGTAATCGTAAAAATGGGGGAGCGCGTCGCCCGCGACGAGAAACCTACGGATAACGGCTAAGAAAACCGGCTCGTCCCAATGGTATAAGTAGGGTAAACCGAAATCGATACCTATTAACCGGATCGCCAACGCGCCGGCGAATAACCCGGCGGATGTTGCTAAATCCCTATACGATTTCGTAGGCTTCAAGCGGCTGCCTCCCGAGTACGAACCCAACGCGCTCCGGAACGGGACGCCAAGTCAGGCCGCGGTACGGCCCAACCCGATTACGCTCCCCGCCCCGGCAATCTCAATATACGCCAACCGCCTGGCGTGTCAAGCATTTTCCCCACGGTAAGACCGCCGCCGCGAGCTAAGGGCCGCTCGAAGGTCGGGATTATTTTATCGCCTCCCTTGACCGCCGGCGGCGTTTTAGATATAATATCGTCCACCGCGCCGGCGTAGCTCAGCGGGCCAGAGCAGCTGATTTGTAATCAGCAGGTCGTGGGTTCGAATCCCGCCGCCGGCTAGAGGAGATACCTGGGGAGGTACCCAAGCGGTCAACGGGGGCAGACTGTAAATCTGCTGGCGTATGCCTTCGGGGGTTCGAATCCTCCCCTCCCCATAATACGGCGCGGGCGTAGCTCAATTGGCTAGAGCATCAGCCTTCCAAGCTGAGGGTCGCGGGTTCGAATCCCGTCGCCCGCTAACGAACCGGGGGCCGGCGAAAAAACCAGGGTAGCTGATTTTTTTGCTTGACATCATACCGGTGTTTTGTTATACTGTATCCGGTCGCTGAGGAATAGCGACCCACCAAAAAGAACCCTCCCTCCCTATACTGAGAAAGTCGTCCTTTTGGGCGGCTTTCTTTTATTATATGCCGGCGGCGAAAACCCGGCCCTCGCCGGCGCCGGTTTTTTTATCTTGACTAATATGACTTGAAAGGTTATAATATAGGCCGACGGAGGTTGGGGATTACACCGGCCGATTTGTACGTACGAACCCTCCCTCCCTAAACCGAGAGAGTCGTCCTTTTGGCCGGCTCTCTCAACTTTTTTTCGCGCGCGGCCGGAAGCGGCGAAAAACTTGACGCGAACCGAACGTTTTAAGTATAATGAGAGGCAACCCTGCGAACCCACAACCCGAAGGAGGGATCATGAGGCGAAAAGTATTCTTGGCGGTAACGATACTGCTCGTCGGCGCCTCGCCGCTCGCGGCCGCGACGCGGGGGGTCGCCGCGGAGCTTTTCACCGCGACGTGGTGAACGTACTGTCCGTGGGCAGATGAGGCCCTCGGCAAACTGGCCGACGAGAAGGGGCTCGAAAACTGGGTCCCCATAGCCTGGCACGCCTCCGCGACCGACCCGTACTACACGACCGAGGCGCGCGGCCGGATGAGTTATTACGGCGCGACGGGCTACCCGACGTGCGTTTTCGACGGCACGCAGCCGATCGTTGGCGGGAGCTCGGCGACGTACAGCAACTACCTCGCAATGTATAACAGCCGCCGCAACATCCCCAGCCCGCTCACGATCACATTCCGCACGAACTCTTACGCCGGCGACAAGGCCTCCGTCTCCGTAACCGTTAAGCTCGAGCAGAGCCTGGCGGAGGGGCACGTATGTCACGTCGCGCTGTGGGAAGACAAGCTGAGCTACGGCGGCCGGACCTACCGCTTCGTCGAACGCGCGCTGGCGCAGCACGAGGTGCTCACCATCAAGAACCCGAACGAGGAGCAGGTAATCAAACGGACCTTCACGCTCAACGCCTCGTGGAACAAGGCCAACCTCGGCGTCTCCGTCATCGTCCAGAGCTTCGCGGGCAAAACGGTGCTCAACGCCCGGGCGACGGAGCTGGTGGAGGGCGTCGCCGTGGAGCCCACTTCGCTAGGCCGCGTCAAG
>CP070633.1:1769499-1786910 GCA_020356085.1 Candidatus Coatesiibacteriota bacterium
GGCGGCGGCGGCCGCTCTCGTCCGGCTCGCCCAGCTCCATCCGCTGGAGGCGCATGCCGACGACGCGGCCCTCTTTTCCCAGGATCTCGTCGGGCGCCGTGAGAAGCTCGAGGCCTATCCCCTCCCGCAGCGCCTCCTCGATCTCGAGCTCGTCCGCCGGCATCTCCACCCGCGTGCGGCGGTAGAAGATGGTGACGTCGGCGCCGAGACGCCTCGCCGTCCGCGCGGCGTCGACAGCGGCGTTGCCGCCGCCTATAACCGCCACCTTCTTCCCGACCCAGACTTCGCCCTCCAGATTGTACTCGCGCAGGAACTCGACGGCGCCGACGACGCCCGTGAGCTCCTCGCCCTCACAGCGGAGCTTCAGGCTCTCGTGGGCGCCGACGCCGACGAAGACGGCTTTGTAGCCGTCCTCGAAGAGGTCGTCGAGCGTGAAGGCCTTTCCGAGTTCGGCGTTGTAGTGGAACTGGATACCCAGCTTCTCCAGGAAGCCGACGTCGCGCTCCAGGACCTCCCGCGGGAGGCGGTAGCTCGGGATGCCGACGCGGAGCATGCCGCCGGCGTGGGGTAGCGCCTCGAAGAGGTGGACGTCGAAGCCGGCCAGCGCCAAGTCGTGGCCGCAGGTTAGGCCCGCCGGGCCGGCGCCGACGACCGCCACGCGCTCCTCCTTCTTTTCGACGTCATATTCGTCTACGTAGGAGTATTCCGGGTCGTGGGCGGCCTCCCAGTCGGCGGCGAAGCGCTTGAGGGAGCGGATGGAGACGGCCGCGTCCACCTCGTCGCGGAGGCACTTCTCCTCGCAGGGGTGGTGGCAGACGCGGCCGCAGACGCCCGGCAGCGGGTTCTGCTTGCGGACCAGCGCCAGGGCCTCTTTAAATTTACCTTCGGCGAGGAGCGCGACGTACCCCTGCGCGGCCTGGTCGATGGGGCAGGCGCTGCGGCAGGGGGCGGTCCCGCGCTTCGTGATGGCGAAGCAGTTGGGTATGGCCTGGACGTAGGGCCGGTAGATGGCCCGCCGCTGGACCAGGCCCACCTCGTATTCGTCGGCGCACTCCACCGGACAGACGCCGGCGCAGTCGGTGCAGCCGGTGCAGGCGTCGAGGTCGACGTAGCGCGGGTGGCGGCGGACCGTCGCGACGAAGTCGCCCGGGCTCCCCCGTAGGTCTACAAGTTCCGAAAGCGTTAGGAGTTCGACGTTAGGATGCCTACCGACATCCATCATTTTGGGGCCGAGAATTCATATCGAGCAGTCCATCGTGGGGAAGGTCTTATCGAGCTGGCTCATGCGGCCGCCGATACTCGGGCCGCGTTCGACCAGATAGACCTTTACGCGGGCATCGGCCAGGTCCAGCGCCGCCTGGATCCCGGCGATCCCGCCTCCCAGCACGAGGACGCCTTTGACCTCGCTCGGCCCCTTCTCCGCCTCCGGCACATCGCGGGCGGGGGAGCTATTTTTTCCCTTGGCGTTGGGCGTGCTCATCGTATCCGCGTTCGAACGCTTGCAGGTTGAGCTCAATCGTTCCTTTGGGGACGGAGGTCTTGATAGCCTCTATCATCGCCTCCTTGGGAACGGCTTCCGACGCCGCGGTAAAATAACCTAGCATAACGATATTCGTTACGATCCGTCGGCCGAGGTCCGTCTCGGCGATCCGCTGGGCCTGGATCGGGAATAGTTTCAGGTCCTTTTTTGCCTCGCCAAGGTTAACGAGGTCCTCGTCGTAAATGAGAGTACCGCCGGGTTTCAATTCGCCGACGAATTTCGCGTACCCCTCCTGCGACAGGGCAACCAGGACGTCGGACTCGCGGATATAGGGGTAAAGAATGTCCTGTTCGTCGATGATTACTTGCGTGGAGCAGGAGGAGCCGCGCGCCTCCGGCCCGTAGGACTGCGTCATCGTCGCATTCTTTTCGGCGTAGATGGAGGCGGCCTTGCCGACGATAACCCCCGCGAGGATGATGCCCTGGCCGCCGAAACCGGTAATCCGGATCTCCTGCTTCATCGCTCACACGCCTCCTGGAGCATTCGGCCGCGCTGGTACTTCTCGCCGAGCTTCTCGCCGAGGTAGTGGTCCTGGTAGTCGAGCCAGGTCGGCCGGTCGCGCTCGACGAACTTCCCGCATATGATGGGCCCGCCGAAGACGATGTCGGTCGTGGCGGGGTCGGCGCCATGCTCGATGACGGTGTTATCGTGGTAGTACTTCATAACGTCCAGGCCGGTCCCGAGACGGTTCTTGCGCGCATAGAGCGTGGAACAGGGCGTAATGATCTCCACGAAGCAGAACCCCGGTTTCACCAGCATCTCGGCGAAGGTTTTGGTAAGCCGCCGGACGTGCAGCGCGGTCCAGCGCGCGACGTAGTTGGCGCCGCAGGCCGCGGCGAGGTGGCACAGGTTGAAGGGGGGCTCCGCGTTGCCGTAGGGGGTGGTGGAGGTGAGGGCCGTAAGCGGCGTCGTAGGCGCTACCTGGCCGCCCGTCATGCCGTAGATGAAGTTGTTCACGCAGATGATCTTGAGGTCCATGTTGCGCCGGGCGGCGTGGATGAAGTGGTTGCCGCCGATCGCGACGAGGTCGCCGTCGCCCGAAAAACAGATAACGTCCAGCTCCGGGTTCGCCAGCTTGAGGCCCGTCGCGAACGGGACGGACCGGCCGTGCGTGGAGTGGAAGCTGTCGAGCTTGACGTACCCGGCGACGCGGCCGGTACAGCCGATCCCGGAAACGATCGCGACCTTATCCAGGTCCGTCCCCACCTTCTCGAAGGCGGAGGCGAGCGCTTTGACCGTCGTCCCGATGCCGCAGGTGCTGCACCATATGTGCGGCATGCGGTCCATCCGCAAGAACGGCGCGATGGGGTGTTCGTCCGCGCTCACGGCCGCAATCACGGCCTCCGGTACTCCCTTGGGACTCATTTCGCCTTGGCCCCCTTTTCGATGACCTTTAGGATGTTCTCGGGGCGGTGGACGCCGCCGCCGGCGTGCGGCGACAAGAGCGTTTCGCACTGCCCCGCGGCGCACCGTTGTACCTCGTAAAATATTTGGCCCAGGTTGATCTCAACGACGACGAACGACCGAATCTGCTTCGCGAGTTCGGCGATCCGTTTTTCGGGAAAAGGCCATACCGCCTGCAGCCGTAAAAAGCCTACTTTAAGCCCCTTCTCCCGGGCCATCTGGATGGCGAGGCGCGATACGCGCGCGCTAATGCCGTACGAGAGGACGACAACGTCGGCACCCTCCGTATCCTCTTCCACGAACTGGATGATGTCGTCGGCGTTGGCCCTAATTTTCTCGAGCAGGCGCGGTACGAGCCATTCCTGGCACGCCTCGCTCATGTCCGGGTAGCCCCGCTCGTCGTGCGTCAAGCCCGTGACGTGGAACCGATATCCCATCCCGGCCAGCGCCATGTCCGGTACCAGGTCTTCGCCGTAGGCGTAGGGGAGGTACTCGCCGATCGGGGCTTTCGTGAGGCGGCGCGGCTCGATCTCGATCTCGTCCGCCTCCGGGATGGTAACCTTCTCCACCATGTGGCCGACGCACTCGTCGAGCAAGACGATTACCGGCGTGCGGTAACGCTCCGACATGTTGAAGGCTTTGACCGTAAGGTCGAACGCCTCCTGCGGCGACTCCGGCGCGTACGCGATGATCTCGTAGTCGCCATGGGAACCCCACCGGGCCTGCATCACGTCGGCCTGGCCCACCATCGTCGGCAACCCGGTGGAGGGGCCGCCGCGCTGCACGTTGGCGATGACGCACGGCGTCTCCAACATCGCGGCCAGGCCGATGTTCTCCATCATCAAACTAATGCCGGGGCCGGAGGTCACGGTCATCGACCGCGCGCCGCCCCAGGCCGCGCCGATTACGGCCGTAATCGACCCGATCTCGTCCTCCATCTGGATAAATATGCCGCCGACCTGGGGAAACCGTTCGCTAATGTGCTCGGCGGATTCCGTGGAGGGCGTAATGGGGTACCCGGCGAAGAACCGGCACCCCGCGGCGATGGCTCCCTCCGCCGCCGCGCGGTCGCCGTCCAGGTAATGAATGCCGGTCCGGACGCCTTCAGAGTCGGCTTTCACGAGTTATTCCCTCCTTCGGCCACCGCGGATTCCTCCTCCACGGTCAGGCAGTAAATGGCGAACTCGGGACAGATCATCTCGCACAGGTCGCAATTGACGCAGTTCTCCGGCTGCACTACTTTCGGCGGGTGATAGCCTTTGGAGTTAAACTCCTCGCTCATCTCCAACACGTCGCGGGGGCAATATTCCACGCAGAACTCGCACCCCTTACAGCGCTCGACTATAATGTGGAGTTCGCCGCGCGGGATCTTCATCTTGTCGGCGTCGAGCGGCGTCCGCCAGAACCTCATACCGACCACTCCTCTGGGCCGGCCGGGAGGCGAGGGCATCCCGCCGGCGGGGGGGAAAATAGGTACTCCCCGGCCTTCCGCCGAAGCCGATTATGTGCCTCGACGCGCCGGGAAGCGAACGTTACAACGCAATATCTTGCGAACGGGATTAGCAACTTAACGAATACCAGGCCGCCCCGGAGGAACGAGGGGAAATAGGCGGCCTAAAGAGCTTGAACCGAATGAACCAACGTCTTTGGCCCCCTCAGCCAACCTTTAATTATATAACTTTTCCCCGCTAAATACAAGTATTTTCGTCGAAATCGGCCCCCGCGCGCCGCGCCCGCTCCCCTTCCCCCGGGGCCGGTGGCCCCCGCCCCGGCGTAAGCCCTTGCAGTCGCGACCGTTAAATACTTGCCTTTAAGATTTGACTTAGGTTTTGCCCTTTGTTATATTTATCAATAGAGGGAAAGTATCTGGCGGAGGTGCCAGTTATGAGTACGGCCAACCGACATACGCGGCTCGCGGTGTGCGTGGCAATAATGGGCGTTTGGGCGTGGGGTTCGAGCGCCGGGGCGGCCAGCGATACGATCCTATCGTCGTTCGCCTCCCCCACCAGCTTCCCCTACGGCTTGACTTATAGCAGCGGCACCCTCTACCTCAGCGACGCCGTCTCGATGACTATCTACCGTCTCCACCCGGACACGGGCTCGGTCATGAGCTCCTTCGTCCCCTCCCCCAAACCCGCGGGGTCCTTTATGGTCGGCCTGGCTTCCACCCCCGGTTACCTCTGGGCTACCACCATCAGCCCCTCGCGCCTGTTTCAGATCGGCGCCACCAGCGGCTCGGTGGTCAACAGCTATACACTCTCCAGTATTACCGACGCCGACGGCCTGGCGGCGGAGGGAAACTACGTCTATATCGCTAACAGCAGCTCGACGGCTTTCTTCGTATATAAATTCCACCCCTCCAGCGGTTCCATCGTGGACAGTTGGCCCGGCGGGAAATACCCCTCCGGCCTCAACGTTATCACGCACGTGCCGACGGGCCAAAAAGTCGTAATGAACGTGGGCAACGTCGACGGGTGGGTTCCCTTCAACGGCCTAAACGGCCAGCGGTACAGCGGCCAAGCCTTTAAAATCGACGCGCCGTGCGGCGAGGGGAATTACGCGGGCGATCTCGCCACCCGCGACAATACGCACATTTATTACGCCGCGAATTACCTCAAATATATTTATTACTTGAGCATCAACTGGGGCAAAAACGAGGTCCCTGCCGTGGCCCCGACCAGCTTCGGGAAGATTAAGGCGCTGTATCGATGAGGGAGTTCGTCGTCGGCCCCCGCTGGCTGCGCGTACGGGTGCGGACGGAAGAGGAAGTGTGGGGGGGGAAGTTGGCGCCGTTTTTCGAAAGTGCCGGCGCCTCCGCGGGCGGCGAGGGAGCGGGCCCCCGCCTCGAGATCGGTACCGGCGAGGCCCCGGAGGAGGCGACCGAAGTCCGAAGCCGCCTGGCGGGCGACGTTTTCGTCATGGAGGGGCCGGCGGGCGAGGGGCGCTACGATCTGGCGACGGGCAGCGGCCGGTTGAATCTCACGCCCCGGTGCGGCGCCTTCTTCGAGACGTTCTTACGACAGGTCTTTCTGTGGGAAACGTATCGCCGGGGGGGATTGGTACTACATTCCGTCGCGTTCGCCGAGGGCGACGCCGTCGTACTCGCGGCCGGCCCCAGCGACAGCGGGAAATCCACGTTGGCCCGCCTGGTTCGGAACCGGTTCGTCGCCTACTCGGATGAGATGAACGTCGTCGACGGCGAAGGTCGGGTGTGGGGGCTACCGTTCCGGGGAACCGGCGTCGAACGCGTACACAGCGGCGGCGGGAAATTGGCCGTGGTAGCGTTCCACCGGCCCGGCGAGAAGTTCGCCGCTGCGCCTCTCCGCCCGGCGGAGGCGGCGCGCCGGTTGGGGCCGAACGTCTTCGTCCCCGAAGCCGCCGCGGCGGAACTCCAACGCCGCGCTTTTGAACGCCTCGGGACGACCGTTCTGAACGCTGCGGCCTTAACGGTGGAGGTCCCCCTGGACGCGGGAGCCACGACCGAGGGCTTCGTAAAAATTATTCGCCAGTTCCTTTCCGCGAAGGATGGATGCGATGAAACGTAGGTACGAAAAACCCACTATCGGGAGCGAGCGCGTCTTCTCGTTGGCCGCCCAGGCGTGCGACGTAGACCGGACCGAGGGGCTGTGTCCCCAAAACATCACCTACGAACCTTGTTACCCGTTTTCGTGGAAGGTCCAGAACCTTTTCTGCGGCCAAATACCCGACCCCCCGGTAATTAGATCCTAGCGGGCCAGGGGGAGGGAAGCGGCCCCACGGGGGCGCGGACGGCTTAACCCGAGTCTCGAGCGACACGGAACGACGGAATACCTTCGGAGGGCGAACGCCGGCCCCGAACGGCCGGCCTCCGGCGAAAATAAATTTCTCTGGGTAGGTGGCGACGTGAAGAAAAGATACGACAAACCGGCGATCGCGAGTCAACGGGTCTTTTCGATGACCTCCCAAGCCTGCGACGTCAACCAAGAGTCGCCCGGCTACTGCGCCGACGGCATGAAATACGAGGGCTTCTGCGACTACGCCTACAAACTCCGCAACGCCGAGTGTCCGGACCTCGGTTGGCCGCCGGCGCCGTTCTCCTAAACCCCGGCGGCTATCTCAGCGCATGGTTTACCGCCTCAAAAAGGACGAGCTCGCCTACCGTAAAATAGGCGACGAGTTCTTCATACTCACGACCGCCGACAGCATGCTCCATAATATCAAGGGCGTAGGCGTCCGCATCCTGGAGCTGCTGGAGGAGGACCGCACCGAAGAGGAGATCCGCGCCGCCCTGTCGGCCGAATACGACGCCCCGGCCGCCCACATCGAGGCCGATCTCGCCTCCTTCCTCGCCGAACTGGAGGCCAAAGGAATCGTAACCTCTAACGAAAGCTGAAAGCTACCCCGCTCCCCGCGCCGAGGGCGTTCGCCGTCGGCCTTTTTTCTGCCTTGGCTAAACCAGAGGAAATATACCGCAAGCTGATTTACGCCACGGCCCGGAACCTGACGCCGTTGGCCGTGATGTGCAATCTCACCTACCGGTGCCCGCTCCGGTGCGCGCATTGCTACGCCACCGATTTTACGCCGGGAGCGGAGGAGCTGGACCTCGCCGCGTACCGCGCCCTCTTCGACGAGCTTACGGCGATGGGCACGCTCTTCCTAACGTTCTCCGGCGGCGAGCCGACCCTCCGGCCCGACCTGCTGGACCTCCTGGCCGCCGCCCGCGAGCGCCACTTCGCCGTCCGCCTCTTCACCGGCGGGACGCTCCTCGACGAAAAGCTCGCGCGCGGCGTCGGCGCCCTCCACCCCCTCGCCGTCGAGATCTCGCTCCACGCCGCCACGCCTCGCCTCCACGACGAGTTCGTGGGACAGGAGGGAGCTTGGGAGCAGGCGACGGCCGCGGCCCGCCGCCTCTTGCGCCACGACGTTAGAGTCGTGCTGAAAATGAATTTGATGAACTTCAACTACCACGAGTTTCGGGAGGTGTACGAGCTGACGCGCGGCCTCGGCGCCGAGTTCCGCTACTCCCCTTACCTCTCCGTCACCAACGACGGCGGTACCGACCCCCTACCGCTGCGCATGACGGACGAGCACCTCCGGGAGTACTTCGGGACGCTCAAGGAACTGGTTCCCGGCCTCGCCGCCGACGGCGACAGTTGCGACGAGGAGATCGCCTCCCCCTTCCGCTACAACGCGCGCGCGTTGAGCTGCCTGGCCGGGTTCAACAACTGCTCGCTCGATCCTTACGGAACGGTATGGCCGTGCGTATCGCTGCCGATAGCGTGGGGCAATGTCCGCGAACAATCGTTCGCCGCGATTTGGGAGGGGCGAGAAGCCGCGCGGTTCCGGCAGCTCCCGGACGTCCCGATCGAGGAGTGCGCGGGGTGCGAACTCGACCGGTACTGCTTCCGTTGCCCGGCGTTCGCATTGTTGGAGGAAGGCGACATCCGCCTCCCCTCTCGCGAACACTGCCGCGTGGCCCGCGCCGCCCGGGAAGTCTTGAAGCGGCCGCTGCGGCGGTAACGCAATAAAAACCCGGCGCCGACGCCGGGTTTTTTTATTAGGGAGGAAAGACGGGGTGAAGCTAGAGCTTCCGCTTCTTCCAAATCCCCGTTTTGAACACCAGGTACATAATCGACCCCTCCAGGACCGTGGGGATGGTAATGGCCCAGTACACCCCCTCTACCCCCATCGCCAACGTCTTGGTTAGGAAGTACGCCATCGGGATCCGAACGCCCAGGAGCACCCCCGCCGTAACCAGCAGCGGCGGGACCGAGACGCCCGCCCCGCTCATCGAGCGCGACAGCACCATCCCCAACGGCACGAAGAGAAACGCCGGCGCGCAGATGTAGAGGTAGAGCGTGCCCAGTTCGACTACCGCCGGCGTATCGTCGAATATCGCCACCCAGCGGGGCGCGAAGGCCACGAGCCCCGCGATCATCGCGGCCGCGACCAATGCGTACAGCCCGACCGAGGTCAACGCCGTCCGCTCGGCCCGCCGCTCCTTCCCCGCCCCCAGGTTCTGGCCCACCAAAATGGCCGACGACATCGCGAGTGCGAAGCCGGGCATGAGGATCAGGCTGGTCAGCTGGCCGCCGACGCCGTAGGCCGCAATGGCCGCCGTCCCCGCCAACGCCACGAACCCCACCAGCACCATCGCTGCCGCCGCCCGAATTAGCATTTGGGCGCTGGCCGGAAGGCCGATGCTTAAAATCTGGCCCACCATCCGCCGGCTGAGGTTCCGGGGCGAAAACGCGCGCCAAGGTAAATGCCGCCGCGTAAATACCGCCGCCGCCGCGGCCAAGCCCACCGCGTACGCCAGCACCGTCGCCAGCGCCGCCCCCGGCACCCCTAACGCCGGCGCCGGCCCCAGGCCGAAGATGAACACCGGGTCCAGCGCGACGTTCAATATCACCGCGCCCGCCACTATAATCGTCGGCGTCACCGAGTCCCCCAAGCCCCGCAACATGGCGTTTATCATCACCATGAAAATCAGCGTGAATCCGCCGACGAAGAACACGACGATGTAGCTGTAGGCGAGGTCGACGACCGCCGGTTCCGCGCCCAGGAGCCGCAACAGCGGTTTGCCCGCCGCCGGCCCCGCGGCCATGAAAGCCAGCGTCAGCGCCGCGGCCACCGCGAGCGTCGTCGCCATCGCCCGGCGCAGGCTCGCCTCGTCCCGCGCGCCGTGGTAGCGCGTTACCAGCGCCTGCGACCCGACCGCGACGCCGATAATTCCCGTCCACACCATCCAGATCGCCAAGCCGGCGACGGAGACGGCGGCGATCGCCGCCGTCCCCAGCCGACTTACGAAGTACATATCCGCAAGATTGAACGCGCTCTGCAGGAAGTTGCCGGCGACCGTGGGGACCGCCAGCCATAGAATCGGCTTGACCAGCGAGCCGGAGGTGAGGTCGGCGTTGCGATAACGTTTAAACATAAGCTCCAGGGACTTCCAAGGCCGGCGGCCGCCGCGCGGCCGCCGCGCGAACCCGGTCCGCCTCGCCGCCTCCGGGCCGCTTACGGCGTTACAGCCAGAGGCTCGGCCCCGCGGCGAAGGTCAAGCCGTTGACGAAGGAGTCGCCCAGGTCGAGGTCGTAACGCAACTCTACCTCCGCGCCCACGCGCCGGTGAAACTGCAGCGAGCCCCTCGCGTCGACAAAGAATCCGGCACCGCTCCCCGGAATCTCGTTCTCGGGAATGTATCCGTAATTCCAATGCGGTCTCTGCGGTACGTACGCCCCGTTACCAGTGGGGTCGTCGGATTTGGGCCCCGTCAGCATGTAAACCTTGTACTGGTACCCGACCGTAACGACGGCGAACGAATTATTCAAGTCGAAGTCGATTACGGCGCCCACGTCCGGGCCGAAGCCGTTGGCGAGCACGCCGTTCTCGACGTTCTCGCCCTTGGTCCAGTTGCCCCGCCAGAAGCCGCCGAAATACGGCGCCACTCGCGTATCCTCGAAATACCCCTTCCGCAGGATGTAGCCGCCCGTCGCGGTAAGAGTGGCGTTGTTGACCTGGCGGGAATTGTTGTTGTACTCGACCTCGTGCCGGTTCCACATCGAGACGAACGCCGCGCGCCACGCCTCGCCCTTGATGCCGAAGCCGAAGGGGGAGGCGGCGAAATCGACAGTCGATAGTTCCACCTCTCCCCAACCCGCCGGCGCGCCCGCCGGGATGCCGTAGCCCTCGTACACTCCTAGTACCTTCTCGTAAATGGCCTCGTCGGATTCGTAATCGCCGGCGAAAACTCCCACCATGCCGAAGAGATACGCCGCCGTCTCCTCCGCCGCGGCCCCGGAAACCGCGAGCGTGGCGCCCACCACCACGGCCGCCGTCAACGTGCGCTTAACCATCCGGCTACCTCCTTAAGGTTACGCCTCGTCCGTTAACGTCCGTTAGTTATTATCGAATCCCGCGGCCCGCGAAATCTCCGCGCCGAGCTCCCGACGGGCGGCGCCCCGCCGGCCGCAGAGGAAAAATTCGTAGTTCCCCGCCGGCCCCTCCAGCGGCGACCGCGCCACCGCAACGGCGGCGAAATCCAACTCGTCCAAGAGCGCCGCCGCCGCCGAGACGACCTTGCGGTGGATTTTCGGGTCCCGTACGACGCCTCCGCGCTCCACCTGGCTCCGCCTCGCCTCGAACTGCGGCTTGACCAGCGCGACGATTTCCTCCAACGCGGGAAGCGTTGGGACCAGCGGCCGCAGTACCTTCGCCAGGCCGATGAACGAGACGTCGACCACCGCCAGCGCCGGCGCCGGCTCGAGCACGCCGCCGTCGAAGTTCCGTGCGTTAACGCCCTCCCACATCGTTACGCGGGAGTCGACGCGCAGCTCCCACGCCAGCAGACCCCGCCCCACGTCGAGCGCGTGGACGTGGGAGGCGCCCCGCGCGAGCAAGCAGGAGGTGAACCCCCCGGTGGAGGCGCCGACGTCCAGCGCCACTCTCCCCGCCGCGACGACGCCGAAGGCCTCCAGCGCCGCGGCGAGCTTCTCGCCGCCCCGAGAGGCGTAGGCCGGCCCCCCGGTTACGGTCACCGAGGCCTCCTCCGCCACCGCGGCGCCCGCCTTGGTCACGACCTCGCCGTCCACCCTCACGCGGCCGGCCATGATCAACGCCGCGGCCTTCTCCCGCGACGGCGCCAAGTCCCGTTCGACGACGACCTCGTCTAACCTTCGCCTCGCCACGCTCACCCCGCCTATTTCCGCCCCAGGAGCGCGGCCGCCGCCGAGGCGATCCCGGCCGCAGTCAAATCGTAGGCCTCCAACAGCTCCTGCGGCGTACCGTGTTCAACGAACTCGTCTTCGTACCCCAGCCGGTGGAGTTTGACCTCCCCGGCCAGGCCCTGCCCTTCCAAGCACTCGAGCACGCCGGCGCCGAATCCGCCGGCCAAGCAGCCGTCCTCCGCCGTAACTACGGCGCCGCACCGCCGCGCCCATTCGACGATCAGCCCCTCGTCCAACGGCTTGACGAACCGCGCGTTGACCACCGCCGCCTCGATTCCCTCCTGCGCCAGCAGCCCCGCCGCCTCCAGCGCCGGGTAAACCAGCCGACCTATCGGGAGCAACAGGACCTCCTCCCCCTCCCGGAGGAGCTCCGCCGTCCCGGGCACGATAGTACGCGGCTCGCCCTCTCGCTCCACGCCCATACCGGTGCCGCGCGGATAGCGCAGCGACCACGGCCCCTCCTCGTATTCGATAGCGCTCGCCAGGAGATCGACGAGCTCCGCCTCGTCTTTGGGAGCGCTAACGATAAGGTTCGGGAGGTGGCGCATGTAGGCGAAATCGAAGGTGCCGTGGTGCGTCGGGCCGTCGTCGCCGACCACCCCTCCCCGGTCCAACGCGAACGTTACCGGCAACTTCTGCAAACACACGTCGTGATTGAGTTGGTCGTAAGCGCGCTGCAGGAACGTCGAGTAAATCGCGCACACCGGCCGCAATCCCTCGCACGCCAGGCCGGAGGCGAGCAACACGGCGGTCTGCTCGGCGATGCCGACGTCGTAGAACCTCTTCGGAAACCGCTCGCGGAACAGGTTCAATCCCGTGCCCTCCGGCATGGCCGCCGTAATCGCCACGATGCGTTCGTCGCGCTCTGCCCGCTCCACCAGCGCCTCCGCGAAAATCTGCGTGTACGCCTTCGCCTTCGACTTGGCCCGCGGTTTCCCGGTGGCGACGTCGAACGGCGGATGGCCGTGGTACGTCGTCGCGTCGTTCTCCGCCGGCTCGTACCCCCGCCCTTTCTGCGTCAAGACGTGGAGCACTACCGGCCCGCTCAACTTCGTTACCCCCTCCAACGAACGCACCAGCGTCGGCAAGTCGTGTCCCTTTACCGGCCCCACGTAGCGGAACCCCAACGCCTCGAACAGCATTCCCGGCGTAAGGAGGTTCTTAATCGACTCCTCCAGCCGCCGCGCCGCGCCGAAGAGCGAGTGTCCGACCGTGGGGATGGATTTCACCAGCTCCTGCATGTCGGAGCGGAACTTGTCGTAGGGCGGGAACGTAATGACGCGCGCTAGGTAGTCGGCGATCGCGCCCACGGAGGGCGAGATCGACATCTCGTTGTCGTTGAGGACGACTATTAGGTCGGTATCTTCGTGATGGCCGGCGACGTTGAGCCCCTCCAACGCGCAGCCGCCGGAGAGCGCGCCGTCGCCGATTACCGCGACGACGCGGTAATCCTCGCCCAACTGGTCGCGGGCGACGGCCATGCCGAAGGCCGCGGAAATGGAGGTGGAGGCGTGGCCGACGCCGTACGCGTCGTATTCGCTCTCCGTCCGCTTCGGGAACCCCGAAATCCCGCCGCGCTGTCGGAGGGTATCGAACCGGCCGCGCCGCCCCGTGAGGATCTTGTGGCCGTAAGCTTGATGTCCGACGTCCCAAATAATTTTATCGCGCGGCGGCTCGAGCACGTAGTGGAGCGCGACCGTCAATTCGACGACGCCGAGGCTGGGCGCCAAATGGCCCCCGGTTTGCGAGACGTTCTCGATTATGAACGCCCGCAACTCCTCGGCGAGCTGCCCGAGCTCCGGGAGCGTCAGTTCCTTCAAGTCCGCGGGAGAATCGATCCGCGACAACAGGTCCGTCATGCTACTTCCTTCCACGGGACGGCGCCCCGCGCCGCCCGGAACGCTAGTACGTCCGGTCCACCAAAAAAGCGGCCCACGCCTCGAGCCAATCGCGATAGGCGCCCGCCGGGACTACGGCGAGTTCGCGCCGGGCTTCCTCGTAGTACGACCGCGCGCGCTCGCGGGCGAAGTCGAGCCCGCCGAGCGCTTGGATAGTCTCTTTCAATTCCTCCAACTCCGCCGCCGTAGCCTCCGGCCGCCCGAGCGTAACCTCGATCCGCCGCCGCTGCGCCGCCGAGGCCGCGCCGTATGCGCCCAAGACGGCTGCCGTCCGCTTCCCCTCCCGGAGGTCCGACGCCGCTGCTTTGCCGGTCTCGCCCTCGTCCGCGAAATAGGCCAGCGTGTCGTCGACGTGCTGGAACGCCGTCCCGCACGCCGCGGCGAATCGGCCCACGGCCGCCACGAACGCCTCCTCGGCTCCCCCGACCGTCGCCCCCGCGCGCGCACACCACGCGTACAGCGCCCCCGTCTTCTTCGTTAGCATGGCCTCCACGGCCTCCAGCGCTACCTCCGCCAACGGCCGCCGGCTCAAGAGGACGTCCTCCGCCTCCCCGGCCAAAATCGCCGGGACCGTAACGGCGGCGAGTTCGGTCGCGAGCGCCGCCGCCGTCGCCGGCGCCGTTACGCCGTTCTCCGGCAGCCGCGCCAGCAGGTGCGCCGCCCAACACGGCCCCACGTCGCCCGCCAGGAGGGCCGTCGTCAGGCCGTAATGCCTCGCCTCCTCCGGCGCCAGGCCGAGCTCCTCCGCCGCGCGCCGCGCGAACGCCGCGTGGACCGTCGGACCGCCGCGCCGCCGCTCGTCGCGGTCGATGACGTCGTCGTGGACGAGGGTCCAGTTGTGCGTGACCTCCGCCGCGGCCGCCGCCGCCACCGCCCACTCCTCCTCCCCGCCCGCGGCGCCGCAGCACGTCATGACGACGGCCGGCCGGAGGCCTTTCCCTCCCCGCTCGCCGTACGCGGCCGCGGCCTGCCGCAGATGTTCGGGCTCGACCCAAGCCAGGAACGAATCGGCCGCGAGGTAGGCGCGCGTGCGGTCGGCGCGCTCGCGGACCGATTCCAATAATTCGCGGGCCTCCATGGCCGCTACGCCGCCTCCGCCTCGTCGTCAGCCAACTCGTCGCCCGCCGCTTGCGCCAACTCCCGGACTTTGGTCTCGGCCTCCGCCAGCGTCTCCTCGAGGCGGCCCGCGACCGCGACCCCCTCCTCGTACAGCGCCAGCATCTCAGCGAGGGTCTCCGGCCCCTCCTCCAGCAGCGCTACGATCTCCGTCAACCGCTCGAGGTCGGCCTCGAACGTAGCCGTCTTCTTTTTAGGCATCGCCTTTCCTCTCGCCGTTAACTACCTGCACCGCGCGGCGGCCGTCGGCGAAGTGCAGCGTCAGCGCCTCGCCTCGGGCGGCGTGCGCCGCCCGCTTCACGGTGCGGCCGTCGCGGGAGGCGACGTTGTAGCCGCGCGCGAGCGTCGCCTCCGGCGAAAGCGCGTGGAAGGCCCGCGCCGCCTCCGCGTACCGGCTCCGGAATGCCTCGCCGGCGACGCGCGCGGCGCGGTACGCCCGAGCCGCGGTCTCGTCCACTTGTTGGCGGCGCTCGGCGAGGCGCCGCGGGACGGCGCGAAACCCGTACGCCGTCCGGGCTGCTTCAATTTCCTCGCCCCACGCGGCCAGCGCCGCCACGGCCGCCGTCGTCCCCTCCCGGCGCGCCTCCGCCACCTGCCGCGCGACCTCCTCTTTCACGGGGACGGCGAGCTCCGCGGCCGCCGACGGCGTCGGCGCCCGCACGTCGGCGGCGAAATCGGCCAGCGTCCAGTCTATCTCGTGCCCCACCGCCGCGATCGTCGGCGTACGGGAGGCGGCTATCGCGCGTACCGCCGCCTCCTCGTTGAACGCCCACAAGTCCTCCAACGAGCCGCCGCCCCGGCCGACGATCAAGACGTCGGCCACGCCGGCCGCGTCGAACTCGGCGATCGCCTCGGCGACGTCGGCCGCGGCGCCCTCCCCCTGCACCTTCGTCGGCCGCAGGACGATCTCGATCCCCGGCCAGCGCCGCGCCAAAACGTTCCGAATGTCGCGGAAGGCCGCGCCGGAGGGGGAGGTCACGACGCCGACGACGCGCGGAAAGCGCGGCAGCGGCCGCTTCCGGTCCTCCTCGAACAGCCCCTCCGCGGCGAGCTTCTCCCGTAAGCGTTCGAGCGCCGCCCGCAGCTCGCCCTCGCCGCGCAACGCGAGAGCGGAGACGTAGAGCTGGTACGTCCCCTGCGGCGGGTAGACGCCCAGCCGGCCGCGCGCGACGACCTCCAGGCCGTCGCCGGGGGCGAAGCGGAGGCGCGTATTTGCCGGATGGAAAAACACGCACCGCACCACCGCCTGCTCGTCCTTGAGCGAGAAGTACATGTGCCGCGAGGCGTGGTGCTTGAAGTTGGAGATCTCGCCGCGCACCGCCAACTCCCCCTCGAACGCGCCCTCCAGCAGCGCGCGGACCGCCTCCGTCAGCTCGCCGACCGAATACACGACGGTCTCCGCCGAAACGTCGAAGAGCGGGAGTGCGCCGTCGTCGTTCATGCCGCGATTTCCGCGCCGGCCGCACGGGCGACGTGCATCAGCAGCAGCGCCGTCGTCACCGGCCCGACGCCGCCCTGCGCCGGCGTGAGGAGGGAGGCGACCTCCGCCGCCTCCTCGAACGCCACGTCGCCCACGACGCGGCCGTCCTCCGTGAAGTTGTACCCACAGTCGATTACCGCGGCGCCCGGCTTTATCATCTCTCCCTTAATCAGCTCGGGCGCCCCCGCCGCCGCGACGAGAATGTCCGCCCGTCGGCACGCCGCGGCCAGGTCCCGCGTCCGCGTATGGCATATCGTAACGGTGGCGTGGCGGGCGACGAGCAGCGCCGCCGCCGGCTTTCCCACCACCGGCGACCGCCCCACCACCGTCGCCTCCGCGCCGACGAACTCGACGCCGTTAGCCTCCAGAAGGTGGATCGCGGCCGCCGCGGTGGAGGGGACGAACCGCGGCCGCCCCGCCCACACCAAGCCCAGCGAAGCGCTGGACTGGCCGTCGACGTCTTTGGCGAGCGCGATGAGCTCCGCCAGCTCCGCGTCGCCCTCCCGGCCCGCAAACGGCGTTTGGAGAATAATGCCGTGGACGGAGGGGTCGGCGTTCAGCTCCGCGAGAAGCGAGGCCGCCTCCTCGACCCGGGGTTCGCGTTCGTGGACGTCAACGCGCAGGCCTACTTTCCCGCCGGCCTTGGCCAGCGAACGCGTGTAGGCCGCAGCGCCCTCCTCCCCTTGCGCCAATACCACCGCTAACGTCGGTTCGATCCCGGCCGCCGCCACGGCCGCCGCCACCTTCTCGCGGAGGGCGGAGGCTAGAGCCTTCCCCTCGACTACGGTCGCCGTCATGATCCTCCTTCGCCGTACGATTTCAACTTGCGCTGCAGCGTGCGGAGGCCGATTCCGAGAACCTGGGCCGCTTTCGTGCGGTTCCCGCCCAGCTCGCGCAGCGTGGCCTCGATTAAGTACCGCTCGGCGTCGGCCAGTTTCATGCCGACGCGCACGCCGTCGGCCTTGACCTCCTCCACCGATTTGCGGATATTGGGCGGAATGTCGGCGCGCGTGAGCCGATTCGACCGCGCCATCACGGCCATGTTCTCGACGACGTTGCGCAGCTCGCGGACGTTGCCGGGCCACGCGTACGCGCGGAACAGCCACACCACCTCGTCGTCAACGCCCTCGATAGCGAGGTGGTTCTTGGCGTTAAACTCGCGGATAAACGCGTTGACGAGGAGCGGAATATCCTCCGACCGCTCCCGCAGCGGCGGGACCTCGATCGTCACGACCTTCAA
Organism: Candidatus Coatesiibacteriota bacterium; assembly: GCA_020356085.1. Classification (GTDB taxonomy): domain Bacteria; phylum RBG-13-66-14; class B26-G2; order WVWN01; family WVWN01; genus WVWN01. The sequence continues at coordinate 1,786,883 of CP070633.1, forward strand.
CCGGTAGTAGAGATCCTCCCGGAAGCGG
>CP070633.1:1787010-1801791 GCA_020356085.1 Candidatus Coatesiibacteriota bacterium
GACGTCGGCGCCGACGTCGTAGCAACAGGGGCCGACGCCCGGGCCGAGGAACATCGCCACCGTCGCCGGCGCCGCGCCCCACTCGCGCTCCAGAAACGATACCCCCGCGGCGGCGATTTTGGCGAGCGTTCCGCGCCACCCCGCGTGCAGGACCGCGAGGGCCCGCTCCCGCGGAGCCCAGAGGACGACCGGTACGCAGTCCGCGGTGAAGACGGCGAGCGGAGCCTCCGGGAGCGCAGTTGCCAGGCCGTCGCACTCCTCGCACCACTGCCGCTGGGCCGTCATAACCGCGCGGACGGTCGTGCCGTGGACCTGCCGGCAAGTAGTCAGGCGGCCGTAAGCGAACCCCACGGTGGCGCACAGTCGCGCGACGTACTCCTCCTGAATTTTACCGTCGGCGCCGACCGCCGGCCCCTCGTAACCCGCGGCCGGGCCCTGCTGCGTCGTCTCGCGGGTGGTGAACGCGACGGCCGCGCCGTCGAAGGCCCCGACCTCCGTCAGCCACAGCGCGCCGCCGGGGCCGCGCAAATCGTCGGGACGGAACTCGTTTTCGGCCAGCATCGGGCTCCCCTCTTAACAGACGCGGTGCTCGACTGCGGTAACGAAAGGCAGCGCTTTTACTTCGTGGGCCGCGCGCGCCAGCCGGCCGGCGGAGGCCAGGCGCACGTGGAGCGTACACCGCACGCGGCCGCCGCCCGCCTCCTCCGTCGCGACGCCGGCGAGGCGCAACCCCGAGCGCCGCACGCGCCGCACGACCTCCGGAACGCCCGCCTCGCCGCCGGCGAGCGTGACGTCCATATAGCCCACCTGCGTTACGTCCTCTTCCAGGTGCCACTCCGCCCCCACCAGGCGCGCCCGGGACCCGGCCCGCCGGACGGTCGCGCAATCGGCGCGGTGGACGGACAGCGTGCCGCGGCTCGTGACGTATCCCACGATCGGCGTCAGCGGTACCGGCCGGCAGCACCGCGCCATCTTGACCTCTACCGGCCGGCGGTCGCCGACGACTACGCACGCGCTGTAGTCCGGCAGGCCGACCGGGGGAAGCTCCTCCGGCGGCGGGGCCGGCGTCGCCGCCTCCACCACGACGGCCGGCGCGAGCGCGCCCTCTCCCACGCGGGCCAACACCGCCTCCGCGGAGGGAAGGCCGCGGGCGCGGGCGACCTTCTCCAACGCCTCCGGCGCCAGGGCCTGCGCGGGACGTAGCTTCCGCCGTTCCGCCTCCCGCGTGACCAGCGTTCGGCCCAGCGCGGCCAGCTCGTCGCGGTCGCGGCGGCGGAAGTACGCCCGGATCTTGTTCCGCGCGTGGGAGCTGACGACGAACTCGAGCCAGTCGCGGCTGGGCGAGGCGCCGGAGGCGGTTTGGATCTCGACGACGTCGCCCGACTCGAGCGTCGCGCGCAGCGGTACCAGCCGGCCGCCGACCCGCGCGCCGACGCAGCGGTGGCCTACCGCGGTGTGGACGGCGTAGGCGAAGTCGACCGGCGTCGCCCCCCGCGGCAGCCGCTTGACCTCGCCCTGCGGCGTGAAGGCGAAGACGTCCTCCTTCGTCAGGTCCGCGAGCAGCGCCTCCAAACGGCTCTTGGGAGGGGAGGGGCCCAGCGCGCCCAAGGCAGACCGCATCACGCGCAGCGCCGGCAGGTCGCCCCAGTCTCGCCTTTCCTCCGGCCGCCGCTTGTAGAGCCAGTGGGCCGCGACGCCGTACTCGGCGACGGCCTCCATCTCGCGCGTCCGGATCTGGATCTCGAGGCGCTCGCCGGAGGGGAGGCGGACCGTCGTATGGATCGACTGGTACAGGTTGGCCTTCGGCTTTGCGACGTAATCCTTATACCGCCCCGGTACCGCCTCGTACCGGCCGTGGACGACGTCGAGGAGACGGTAGCAGGAGGCGACGTCGGCGGCGAGGAGGCGGACGCCGAGCAGGTCGTATACCTCCTCCAGACTCCGGCCCTCGGCCTCCATTTTACGCGAGAGGCTGTAGAGATTCTTCGCCCGGCCGAAGGCCTCCGCCTCGACGCCCTCCTCCGCGAGGACGGCGCGAAGCTCGGCGAGGACCTCCGCCACGCGGCGTTCGCGCGCCTCCCGGCGGCTGGCGACGGCCTCCGCCAACTCGCGATACCGCGCCGGCTCCAGATAGCGAAACGACAGGTCCTCCAGCTCCCACCGGAGCTGCCCCAGCCCCAGGCGGTCCGCCAGCGGCGCGAAGAGGTAGAGCGTCTCGCGCGCGAACCGGCGGCGACGCGCCGCGGGGAGGTGTTCCAGCGACCGGAGGTTGTCGAGGCGGTCCGCGATTTTAATCATGACGACGCGGGCGTCGCCGGCCATCGCCAGGAACATCCGGCCCAGGTTAGCGCGCCGATACTCGTTTTCGGAGGCGAAGTCGAGCCGGCGGAGATTGGTCACCGCCTCCACGAGGCGGCGTACCTCCGCGCCAAACGCCGCCTCCAACGCCTCCGGCGTGGTCGCCGTCTCCTCCAGCAGGTCGTGAAGGTAGGCCGCGGCGACGGCCTCCTCCTCCAGCCCCAGGGAGGCTACGATCTCGGCGACGGCGGCGGCGTGCTCGACGTACGGCGCGCCGCTGAGACGTTGCTGGCCCGCGTGGGCCTCGCGAGCGAAGGCCGCGGCCGCCTCCGCCAATTTCGTCCCGGCCGCCATGTTTGCATTCTAACATAATTTACGCGCGCGCGCCCGGCCCGGGAAATAACGCTTGCCAAAACGCCGGGAGCGTAGCATACTCGGACAGGTGGAAGAGGGTATCTAACGCCATACCACAAGGGGGTTTGGAAATGGTCAAGATAACCTTGCTTACGTTAGCGCTTCTTGGCGTCGCCGGCGCCGCGGCTTTCGCGTTGGAGGTGGGCGTCGGCGCCTTCTACGCGCCGGCCCACGTCGTCGGGTACGTAGACGAAGTGAGAGAGGAAAGCAATAAACAATTCAGCCCGCGCGGCCTTAAAGGCCGCCTATCCGTCGGCGTGTACGAGGGCCTCCAAGCCACGGTCGGCCTCGGTTACAACGACCTAATCTACCGCGAGGCGCCCATTACGTTCCCGGAAATCGACTACGTTCTTTCAATCCCGACGTATCTCTTTACGGCCGGCGCGGATTACGCGTTCCCGCTGGGCCCCGTTCGGCCCTACGCCGGCGGCGGCTTGGCGATCGCTCGCGAGCGGGCGGAGGCGTACGGCCATACGACGACCGACTGGTATCCGGGCGTATACGTCGAGGGAGGGGCGCGGTACTCCTTCGTCGACCGCGTAGCGTTCGAGGCCGGGCCGCGGTATACGCTCCTCTTCGACGAGCCGGCAGTTTTATTCGACGGCCTGCACGAATGGGATTTCGAACGTTCCGAGCACCGGACGCAATTATTCGAGCTGATGGTCGGAATAAACTTCTACTTCTGAAGTCTCCCCAAACGCCCCCAAAACGGCCCCGCGGGGCCGTTTTTTCTCATATTTACGGAGTTCGCGTATTAACGCTAACTCCGGCTATTGAAATAAGTTAAGGCCACCGATGTGATTAATTTATTTAAAAAGCCTTGACAAATGTAACGCCGGCTTCTATACTGTTATCTAGGGAATTGGGCCCATAGCTCAGTTGGATAGAGCCACCGGCTCATAACCGGTCGGTCCCAGGTTCGAATCCTGGTGGGCCCATAACGCGAAAAACTCGCCCGAGCGAGTATACCAGCGAGGTGAGGATGCGCTCGGTACGTGGAGTATTGTCTCTCATAGTCGTCGCCGGCGCGGCTTGGGGCCAAGCGACCGTCCCGCCGGCGGAGACGACGACGCCCCCGACCACAACTCCCACTCCCCCGCCGACCGTGGCGCCGGCGCCGGCCAAGGAGTACGGCCGGTTCGACGCGGGCCTGCGTTTCGAGTTCTACGCCGAACCCAACCTCTACCGCGCCTACCTGACCAACCCCGCGGACTTCATCTACTTCGAGGAGAACTTCGTCGCCGGCGACGTCGGCGGCGACCTGACGTTCGGCGGCTTCAGCTACTCGCGCAACCGCGGCGGTTCGGGGCCGGGGCCCATCGAGCCCGGCGAGGAGGCGGGACTGGACCTCTCCTACACCGCCGGCCTGGGCGGCCGTGCGCTGGGCGCGTACCGCCGCGACTTCTGGGTCGTCGGCGGAGCGTGCGAGTTTAACCGGAGCGTGGCCTCCTTCGCTTACAACGGCGCCGCCGTCGCGGTCGACCCGTTCTTCGCGTTCGACGAGGGTTGGAACAACGTCGACCTCACGAGCCTGAAGTACTCGTTCACGGCGGCCGGCGCGGCCTCCTTCGAGCCGCACGTCGTCGGCGGCCGGTTCACCTTCGCGCCCGAACGGCTGGAGGGCGAATACGACTACGAGCTGTTCCCGCCGGAGGGGGAGTCGGGGAGGCATCGCGTGGACGAGCTTTGGGGTCGCCGGGAGGTTAAAGCGTACGACGTCCGCGCCGGATACGCTTTCCGCCCTGGCGAGAAGTACGACCTGGGCGGCGCGTTCGGCCTACGCGTGCTGCGGAGCGGCCTCGACTGGCGCGACGAAACCGCGGAGGAGGAAAACGCGGAGACGAAGGAGCAGGGGACGACCGGCTCGCTGGACCTCCAAGGGTTGGGATTCGCGATAGATGGCGGCGGCCGCTACCTCCTCCTCGATAACCTCCGGGTGGGCGGAGCGCTGGCGCTACAGTTTATCCCGGGGATCACGTTCGACTGGCGCGGCGAGCGCTGGGACCTCGCCGGGCCGTTCGGCGAACGCTCCGCGGAGGACTACCGCCTGGCGGAGGCGGACGAGCGCCGCTACCGCTTCGGCGGCGGCGTAGCTTTTTACCCGGACGAGCGGACGACGCTCGCCCTCGACTATACGTACGACCGCTTGACGGTCGCGGCCGACGTGTACGACGACGCCGGCGCGCTGGCCGACGAACTCACGTTCGCGGCGTACCACACGTACACGCGGCTGGGGGTCGAGCGGTGGTTCACCGATGCCGTCGCCGGGAAGATCGGGTGGGAACACAACCTGTTCAGCTACCCGCGAAACGTCTTCTTCGGCGGCGTGGCATATAAATTCGACGAGGCGTGGTTCCTCAATTACGACTATCGAGGAGGCCATATAACGATAAACAACCTTTCGCTCTTCGTGCCCTTCGACGACGTCGTCAAACCGGCCAGCCACCGCTTCACGGTGGCGTGGTCCTTCTAGGGCGCGACGGGGGTTGGGGCGGAAAAGGAGCTATACTATGAAAAGGACGGCGTTAATTTCGGTCCTGGCAGCCGCAATTATCCTGGTAGCCTGTAGCTCCGACGAGGGACCGGTCGGCATCTCCGGCATGCGGTATTGGGATATCGCGTGGTCGTCGCCGGACACGGTTCTCACGGATATCGAAATGCTGGCCCCCGATTCGGGTTACGCTTGCGGCTACCGCTACAACCCGACTACCGACACGTACGACGGGCTCATTTACCGCTACGACGGTACGGGGTGGGAGGTGGCGCTCTTCCTCCCCGGCGCCTGGGGGGTTAAATTCGCGGCCCTCGACTTCGCGGGAGCGAAGAACGGCTGGGCGTTGGGCAGCCGCATGGCCGAAATCGGTATGGTACCGGCGGTCTTACACTTCGACGGCGAGACGTGGTCGGAGGTCCCCACCGAAGGGCTCAACGGCGGCGTAATGACGCTGCTCGCGGCCCCCACCGAGACCGACGTGTGGGTCTCCGACGGCATCACCGCGTTCCGGTTCGACGGTTTCGGGTGGAACGCGTTCGCGCTGTCGCAGGGCGGCGCGGTCGACAGCTGGGTTTTTCCCAATGCGGAGGTCGCGTTCGCCGTCGACCACGACAGCGGATACTGCTACAAGTGGGACGGTACGCTCGGCTTCTGGGAACTAGAGCCCTATCCCCTCTACAACGTCACGACCTACTGCTTCCAAGCCGACGGCTCCGGCCTCTACGCCGACTACGTGTACATCCCGCCGGTTACGGAGCGGACGAACATTTACCAGCGCCTCCCGGGCCCCATACCGATGTACAAGAGGATCTACGCCTCCGGCATCCGGCGGCTGGCTACGGCGTGCGACCACGGCGAAGCCGACTACTACTTCCTGGCCGGCCCGAACGCGGCCTTCGAAGTCGCCGGCGAGGACGTCCGGCCGCTGGGGCACGTCCCCTCCTCCGACTTGGGCTTCCTACGCGCCCTCAGCCTCGCCGGCCAGGGCGACGCCTGGGGCGTTATGGGCAAAAGCCTCGAAACCGGCCCCTCCTTTATCGTCCACAAGAAGTAACCGCCCCCCCGCGCGCAAACGAAAGCCGGCGCCTTCGGGCGCCGGCTTATTCTTTTCCGTCCGACCCTCAAGCCTCGCCGCGCACGCGGTCGTAGAGAGCCCGGGCCTCGGCCTCGTCGCCCGCGCCGTACACGAGCGCGCGGCCGTCGCCGAAGAAGACGATCGACCCCTCCCCCTCCTCCACTACGACGACCTCGCCGACCCGTTTCGCCCCCCTCCGGTCGGCGAACGCCGCAACGTCCAGCGCCGCCTCGCCGCCGGGGAATATCTCGTAGGCGCGGCCGCCGCAGCACGCCATCACGTACGGCGCCGGCGCCTCCTCCAGTGCGGCGAACTCGCCGCGGCCGCACACCGGGCAATCCGGCCGGCGTTCAACGCGAACCGTCGCCACCGCGCCGCGCTCGCCCAACCGGCATAAGCGACCGGCCACGGCCTCGGCCTCGCCCCGTAGCAAAGCCAGGGTCAGGTCCGCCCCCACCGCCGCCGTGGCGGCGACGACCGCGGGCGATACCCCCACCCGCGCGCACGAACCGGCGTCATCGAGCGGCGGCGTCTCCGGCAGCAGGCACCGCAGGCACGGCCCCACCCCCGGAACGACGGCCAGCGTCGCGCCCCGGCCCGCCTCCGCGCCCTGATATACGAGCGGCCGGCCGGCGCGAACGGCGACGTCGTTGAGCAGAAAGCGGAGGCGGAAGTTGTCCGCGCCGTCGACCAGCACGTCGACGTCGGCGGCCAATTCCTCCACGTTGGTCGGGTTGACGAACGCCACAACGGCCTGGGTTTGGACGTCGGCGTTAATCTCGCCCAGCCGCCGGGCCGCGGCCGCCGCCTTCGTCGCCGGCGCCGCGGCGTCGCGCTCGTCGAAGAGGGCCGTACGGTGGAGGTCGAGGAAGTCGACGACGTCGCGGTCTATGAGGCGCAGGAAGCCGACGCCCGCCCGCGCGAGGAGGTGGGCGTGGGCGGCGCCGGTCCCGCCCAGGCCGAAGAGAGCCACGCGGCCCGCGCGTACGCGCCGCTGCCCCTCCGGACCCCACACGAGCTCCTGGTACGCGTATTTATCGCGCGGCCGCCGCATCCCCTCACCTCGTCCCGCGGAGGAGGGGGCCGAGGAAGCGTTTTCCCGACCGCCACGTCCGCTTGAGTTCGCCGGGATGCGTTAGGACTTGCCAGAATTTGCGGGCCAAGTACCGCGGCGAGAGGTAGAATTCGCGGCGCGCGCGGTCACAGAACGCGACCAGCTCGGCCGCGGGGAGGTCGGGCCGGTCGATAACGCAGTTGTGCTGCCCCTCCGGCGTCAGCCAGTCGGCGAAGCATTCGGCCCGGATGAAATCGTGCTGCTCGGCCCACCGGTACAGCGCGGTTCCGGGATAGGCCATAACGGGGAAGAACTGCGCCGTATCGGGGCGGAGTCGCTTGGCGAAAGTCAGCGTCTCCTCCATCGTAGCGCGCGTCTCGCCCGGGTTGCCCACCATGAAGCACCCGTGGATCATAATCCCGGCGCGGGAGGCGTCGGCGAAGAAGCGCTCGATCTGCGCGCGGTCGATTCGCTTCTTCATGCTGGCCAGCATCTCGCCGCTCCCGCTCTCCACGCCGACGCATAGCAGGCGACACCCCGCGCGCCGCATCAGTTGCAGCGTCGGGAGGTCGAGGTCGCAGCGCGCGTTCGCGCTCCAGGGAAGGCGGAGGTCTGCAACCACCAGCGCCTCGCACACCTCGCGCGTCCGCTCGTGGTCGATGGAGAACGTGTCGTCCTCGAACATGACCTCGCGGACCTGCGGCCACGTTTTTTTAATGAACCGGAACTCATCCACTACGGCCCGGGTCGCGCGCGGCCGGTAATTGTGCCCGGAGAAGGTTTGCGGGTATACGCAATAAATGCAGTAGTTCGGGCACCCGCGCGCGGAGAGAATAGTCACGATCGGATACAGGCTGTGGGCGTAGAAGTAGTTGCGGACGTCGAGGAAGCGCTCGTACGTCTGGGCGACGAAGGGCCACCGGTCCGGATCGTCGAGGGGCCGATCCGGCGCGGCGACCAGCTCGCCGTCGCGGCGCCACGTAACGCCGGCCACCGTCGCCGGATCCCCGCCCGCCGCCAAAACGTCGGCGAGCTCGACGACCGTCGCCTCATACTCGCCCCGGAGGACGCCGTCGAGCGCCGGGTAGGCGGTGAGCGTTTCCTCCGGCAGCGCGGAGACGTGCGGCCCCACCAGAACGGTCCGGAGGCCGGGCTGCGCCTCCCGCAGGGCGGCCGCGCGGGAGGCGTCGTTGGCAAGGCTGGGGGTGCTGGCGGCGATCACCGCCAGCTCGTAGGGCTCGGCGGCGACGGTCTGGAGGAGGCGGTCCCACGGCCACCGCTCGTCCGCCGGGCAATCGACGAGTTGAACGTCGTGGCCGGCCTGCAGCGCCGCGCCGGCGGCGTAGGAGAGCCACATGGGGTAATAGACGGTCCCGCTCTTGGTTACCGCCGGGCTGCGCTGCTCGCGCGAGAACTTAGGCAGGAAAGGGGGGTTGAGGAATAGTATCTTCACGGCTTAGAGGGAGGCAGGGTCACTCGTGTTCTTCTACGACGCGGAGGAGGAGGCGGCCGCACGACTCGCAGCGGTATACGCAGCCGCCGGCGCGCAACTCCGCGACGACTTTGGCGGGGATATTGACGAAGCAACCCTGGCACACGCCGTCGGCGGCGTAAGTAAACGCCTCCCCCGGGTAGTGTTCGTTGAGCCGTTCGTATTCGCCCCGGGCGGGAGGGGAGAGCTTCTCGAACCAGCGGCGGCGCTTGGCCTCCACCTCCAGGAGTTCGACCTCGACCTCCTCCAACCGGCGGCGGTCGTCGTCGTTGGCGCGGGCGAAATCGGTCTCCGCGGTTTCCAACTCGCGGCCCCGGACCGCGAGATCTTGTTGGGAGCGTTCCAGCGAATCCAACAACTCGAGCAGCTTATCCTCGGTCTCGGATACGGCGCGTTTCGTAATTTCGATTTCGTGGAGGAGGCTCTGATACTCCTTATTCGTTTTAACGACGTCGAGCTGCTCGCGATATTTATTTAGCTGCTGCGTTTTATCTTCGACCGCGGCCTCGAGGCGGCGGCGCTCGCGCTGGCCTTCCTCGGCGCGCCGTTCCAACGCCTCGCATTCCTCGCGGTGCGCTACCAACTGGCGCTCGCGCTCGTCGGTTTGCTCAGGTAAAGACGCCGCGAGCGCGTCGAGGTTACGCTTTCGCCCGTCCAGTTCCGCGAGCGCCGCCAACGCCTCGTAATCGGTGGAGCTATCCATAATATCCCCTCAGTGGAGGAGGTGCCTGAATTTCAACACGAGTTTCGGGTTCTTCCACAACGCTTTTAAAAAAGTCGCGAATATCTCCGACGATTCGATCTTGCCGACGTCGAACCGGTCCCGGAGAATCTCCACGGTATCGTTGATCTCGCCGTCGGTCATGGCCAATATCACGCGGCGGACGCGGTAGTGTTGCTTGTAGCGGCGGCCGTACGTTTCCTCCCACCGCTGCTGGTACTTTTGGAGCTCGCCCGCCAGGTCGCCGTTCGCGAGGCCCTGGGCCACGGCCTCCGCCGCGAACTGCCCCGCCATCAACGCCTGGCAGATCCCCTCTCCGGAAAAGGGGTCGGACTGTCGCGCCGCGTCGCCGGCGAGTGCGAGGCAATCGGTAACCAGCCGCGGCAACGGTTTACACGCCGGCACGGCGCCGCGCCGAACGGCGACGACCTTCGCGCCGGGGAGGCGCCGGCGGAGAAAGGCGTCGAGATAGTAGAACGGCCCCCGCCCCTCCGCTTCCGGCGGCGTTATGCCCAGGCCGACGGCGTGCAGGCCGTCGCCCTTGGGAAAAATCCACGCGTACCCGCCCGGAGCGAAGTACCGGCCGAGAAAGAAATGGATATAATCCGGCGGGTCCTCGGCGGCGCCGGCGACGAGATATTCGCCGCAGACGTCGAGGTCGCGGGCGGCGAGCGCGGTGGCGAGGCCGGCCGCGCGGCCTACGACCGATTCGACGCCGTCGGCCCCCACGACCGCGCGGCACGACACCGATCGGGCGAGGTCCCCCGGGCCGTCGACGTCGATTTCGGCGCCGCCGTCCGCGAACCGGAGGGCACGGGCTTCCGCGCCGAGCACCGTAACGGCGCCCGCGGCCGCGGCCCGGGCAAACAGGTCGCGCTCGAACACCTCTCGGTCCAAGATGTAGCCCACCTCGGGGTAGTCACGGCGGACCGAAATCCCGGCGGGGGCGTGGCCCATACCGCCGTTGACCACGGCGCTCACCCACTTCCGGTCCACCTCCACCAGCGACTCGAACTTCCGGCGGGGCACGCCCTCCGCGCACCGCACCGGAGTGCCGACCTCGGCCTTGCGCTCCAGGACCAACGTCGCGACGCCGGCCCGCGCGAGCGCCAGTGCCGCGGCCGAACCGGCCGGGCCGCCGCCGACGACCACGGCGTCGTACTTCCCGTCCAAGGCCTCTGCAGCGTACGACGTCATCGGACTACGTTAACGTTTCCCAATACAGGCCGGCGAAGTACACGAAAATTAAAAATTTGAACATCCTCGCCGTGGAGGCGGCGAACAACGGATCCGGTTTCGGCCGCCGGAGATTTAACGCCGCATAGAAGATCATCAGGCCGCCCACGGCCGCCGCCAGCGCCAGGTAGCGCCGCGAATATCCCTGCAGCCAATACGGCGTGAGCGCGATTGCGGCGGCGGAGGCGGCGGCGACGCCCGCTACGACCACCGGCAGCCGGCCGCCGGAGGCGGCGAGCGTCTTCCGCCCGACCATCTCGTCGGCTCGCCGCGACTCCACGTCCCGGAAAACGCTGGCCGCAACGGCCATGAGGCCGGCGGCGGCCGCCGGAACGACGGGCGGGTCCCCGGCCGCGCCGGCCCAGAGCCAACCGTACACGACGGGCATGACCACGACGGCGGCGGCCGCGACGTTGCGCGCGAAAAAGACCCGGTCCAGGAAATAGTTGAACAACAACAGCAACGCCGCCGTGAAAAAGGCGGCGGCGAACGGACGGAAACCGAGCATGGAGGTCGCGGCCAGCCCCAACGCCAGCAACGCGAACCCCAGCCATTTCGCCTCCCCCGGCCGCACTAAACCCTGGGCCAGGGGGTTGTGGGGTTTCGCGAGGAGGCGAGTAGAGCGATGGAGCCAATCGCCGTTTACGAACGCGCCGGCGATGACGGCCGCTATCGCGGAGGCGCCCAGCGTCACCGAAATGTGCACCGGCCCTCCCCCCAACCGGGCGCCGAGGGCGGCTCCGGCGAAAGCCAGCCCCCAGTCGGCGGGGCGCATTAGCCGCAAATTGGCTAGGAGTACCGCGTTCGGGTCGCGGCGACGTTTTTTCTCTTCCTTCGGCATGCGTTAGGACGTAAATCCCGCCGTTAGCGATCGCGGCGGGATGATTTTAGTCTAGCGCGCGTATACCATATTCGTTGTACGGCCGTAACGTGGGACAATACGGCCAATATCCAGAGCGCGACCAGCGCGCCGTATCCGCCGACGAGAAAGCCCAGCGCCAGCAGCATTACGCGCTCGGGCCGCTCCAATATTCCCGCCTTGAAGTCCGGCACCAGGCTCTCGGCTCGCGCTTTGGTATACGACACGAAAAGGGAGCCGGTGAGGACGAAAACGGCCAGAAGGGCCCTCCCCTTCTCGCCGCTGGCCGCGTAGAAATAAATGAGGCCGGTGAGATAGGCGGCCTCGCTGTAGCGGTCCATGACCGAATCTAAAAACGCGCCGAACGCGCTCCCTCGTTCGTTCGCCCGCGCGACGGCGCCGTCCACCATATCCGCGACGCCGGCGGCCAGGACCAATATCGCCGCCGTCCGCAACCGGCCCGCCGCGAACGCGAAGCCGGCGGCGACCGCCAGTGCCAAGCCCAACAGCGTAAACGCCGTGGGCCCCAAGCCGAGCCGGCCTACGAAACGAGCCGGCGGATAAAGTACTTTCTGACTTACCCGCCGGCCGAGTTCGTGCAAGGCGCGCACTATATTCCCGCTTACGGAGTTACCGCGGTTTCGGGCGCAGTCTCCGACAACCGCTGCGCCTTCTCGATCTTATCCGCCGCGAGGAAATTGGTTACCAGATCGTATTCCGCCTGGGTCGCCAGCATGAAACTCTCGAGGCCGAGGGGTTGCAGCGCCGGGTCGCCCTTCGGAATCGCTTTCAAGACGTCGCGGACTTTACCGCCCAGCATCTTGTCCCCGCCCATTTCGACGAAGGCGAAGACCTCCACCGGGACCTTCTCGGAGTACGTCAGGAGCTCGGCGCCCTTATTCGGTTTCCGTTCCTCGAAGAGGCCGGCGGGGACGCACCCGTACTCGACTTCGCCGGCGGCCACGGCCGCGATGACTTCGTCCGCCGTGCCGGAGGGAGCGGTGCGAAGGTCGAAATCCAAATCCAGGTCGAGGTCGCTCCGGTCGAAGAACATTTTTTGAGACAGGTACCCGTCGAGGGAGCCGGTCGACATAATCATGATGGAAGCGCCCTTCATCTCGCCGACCTCGCGGATCTTGACGGATTCGCCCTCCTTTACGATGATGCACCCTTGCACCATGGTACCGGTCTCGCGGTAATTGGCTTTAACTAGGGCGATCGAGGCGTCGGCCACCTCGAAATAATCCAACGGCGTCGCGAAGACGAACGTCGCCTTCCCCTCTTTCACCAGGTCGGCGAAATCTTCGCGCGACTTCGTCGGCTGGAACTTGAACGGCTGACCGACCTCCTCTTGCAAGAGCGCAGCCAGCGGTTCGAACTGCTTCGGCGCCGTAGCCGGGTCGAACGTGGGCCCCAATGCAACCACGATCGGTTCCATTTCCGAGAGGTCTTTCCCCTTCCGGCAGCCGCACGTCCCGGCCAACACGATCGCCAGCACAACCGCCGTCACCACCGTTACCGCTCGTCTCATAGCTTCTCGCTCCCGTTTTAAGAAGAAGTAGCGACGTAGGAGTTTACCAACGGCCCCGAGGAGTGTCAACCCCAAAGGCGCCGCTAGGGAACGACCAATACCGCGCAATCGGCGTCTTCGAGAACCCGCTGCGTAACGCTGCCGATCGGGTGCCGGCCGGTCCGGTACCCGCTACGCTTCCCCATAACGATAAGGTCCGCCTCCGCGTGGGCGGCCGCGGTCACGATTTCGACGTGGGGCCGGCCCCGCCGGACGATCATCTCGGCGTCGACGCCGGCCTCGGCCGCCATCTTCCCCACCTGCGCCACGGCCTCTTCCGCGTTGTGTTCGAGTTCCCGCATGACTTTCTCCCGGTAGCGCTCGGGTTCGCCGACGAAGTCCGCCAGCACCGAGGTATCGACGACCGAGATTACTATGATTTTGGCCCGGTCGCGCCGGGCCCACTCGAACGCCGTCTCCACCGCGCGCTTCGCGAACGGCGTACCGTCCGTACTCACGACGAGGGTGTTAAACCTAGCGGGGGAGGAGAGATCGTCTTTTGCCATATCAATACTCGCCGGAGGCCAATTTTTCGCGCAACCGTTCCTCGACGGGGGGCGGGACGAAGCAATTGACCGGCCCCCCCAATCGCGCTATCTCTTTGACCAGGCCCGAGTTGAGGTAGAAATACTTTTCGGAGGGCAGCATTAAAACCGTATTTATTTCGTCGGCGAGTTTCCGGTTCGCGGAGGCCATCTTGAACTCCTCCTCGAAATCCGAAACCGCCCGCAGGCCCCGGACGATAACCTGCGCGCCGACCCGGCGCGCGTACGAAACGGTCAACGTATCGAAGCTATCGACCTCGACGCCCGGGAGGTCCTGCGTAACGAGGCGCAACATCTCCAACCGCTCCTCCACGTCGAACAAGGGCTCCTTCCAGGGGTTGATCGCGATGGCTATCAGGAGACGGTCGAAAATCCGCATACACCGTTCGGCGATGTCCAAATGGCCGTACGTTACCGGGTCGAACGTCCCCGGATAGAGCGCCACGATGTGCTTGCCTTCCATAGTCGCGTTATCCACTCGTTAGCGGACCACGGCTAACTTCTTAACGGCCGAATTCCCGGCCGCCGTGAGCCGGCAAAAGTACACCCCGGGCGGAACGGCCGCCGCCGGCGACCAGGTTACGACGTTGGCGCCCGCGCGGCCGCCGCGGCTCACCGTCGCGAGGCGCCGGCCGGCGAGGTCGAAGATCTCGAGCTCGGCCTCCGGATCGTCGGCCGGAAGCGTGAACGCGAACGTGACCGCCTCCCGCGCCGGATTGGGCCACGGCGCGGCGAGGGCGAACGCCGCGGGGCGGCTGCCGGCCCGCCCGACGACGGGGCCGTACGTCCGGCTGAAGCCCGTCGCCGGTACGTACTCGAGCCAATACCGGTACGTCTCGCCGGTGCGCGCGGTCTCGTCGGCAAAGCGGAAGGGGGGCCGGCCCCGGACCGGCTCCGCGTTGAGCCGGGCGCGGCCGCCGGCCTCCGCCTGGCGGAAGAGGTTGAAGCTCCCCGTCATCCGCGGCCCCTCGTACGACCACGACAGGGCCACGCCCGTCGGCCGGCCCTCCGCGCGGAAATAGG
>CP070633.1:1801891-1805610 GCA_020356085.1 Candidatus Coatesiibacteriota bacterium
ACGCTCATCGAGGAGATCTCCCGCGCCGACGCCGCCCTCGGTATCGTCATGGCGGTGCAGGTGCTCGCCTCCTACCCCCTCGAGAAATTCGGGACCGAAGAGCAGAAGAAAAAATACCTCCCGGGGATGAACGCCGGTAAGCTCCACGGCGCCTTCGCGCTCACCGAGCCCGGCGCGGGCTCCGACGCCGCCGCGCAGGAGGCCACCGCGGTCCTCGACGGCGACCACTACGTACTCAACGGCGAGAAGATCTTCATCACCTCCGGCAACGTGGCCGACGTCGTCGTCGTCATCTGCCGCACCAATACCGCCGAGGAGCCGGACAAGTTTAAGGTTTCGGCCCTCATCTTCGACAACCCTCAGGACCCGGGCTACTCCACGGAAATTTTAAAATATAAGCTGGGGATCCGGGCCTCCACAACGGCCCGCCTCTACTTCAAGGATGTAAAAGTCCCGAAGGAGAACGCGCTCGGCGAGCACGGCAAAGGTTTCCGCATCGCGCTGAACACGCTCGACGGCGCGCGCGTCGGCGTCGCGGCGCAGGCGGTCGGGATATGCCAGCGCGCTTTCGACCTCGCCTCCGCCTACGCCAAGGAGCGCGAGCAGTTCGGTGCGCCCATCGCCAAGCTCCAGGCCATCCAGTGGATGATCGCGGACATGTCCGTCCGCCTCGAGGCGGCGCGGCTGCTGACTTACAAGGCCGCGCGTATAGAGGCCGCGGGCGAGCCGGTGGGACTCCAGGCCGCGCAGGCCAAGCTCTTCGCCTCCGAGGCCGCGAAGTTCTGCGCCGACCGCTGCATGCAGATTCACGCCGGCTACGGCTACGTCGGCGACTTCTCGCGCGTCGAGCAGCTCTACCGCGACCAGCGCATTACCGAAATTTACGAGGGGACCTCCGAGGTTCAGCGCCTCGTCATCGCGAACCACCTGCTGCGGTAAAAACTGCCAGGTCGTTTAAAGGACCAAGCGTTATGTTCGATAAAAAGACACTCGAGAAAATCGCGAAGGCCAAGGCGGAGTGGGACAAGAAGGCCGCGGCCTGCACGGAACGGGACGCGCTCTTCGAAACCGTCAGCGGCGAGCCGGTAGCGCCGCTCTACGGGCCGGCCGACGTCGACGGCCTCGACTACGACGCCGACCTCGGCCTCCCGGGCGAGTATCCGTTCACGCGCGGCGTGCAAACGAACATGTACCGCGGCCGGCTGTGGACCATGCGCCAGTTCTCCGGCTTCGGCTCCGCGGAGGATACCAACGCCCGCTACAAGTATCTATTGAGCCACGGCCAGACGGGCCTCTCGGTCGCCTTCGACATGCCGACGATCATGGGGCGCGACTCCGACCACCCCTACGCCCAGGGCGAGGTCGGCAAGTGCGGCGTCGCGATATCGTCGCTGGCCGACATGGAGGTCCTCTTCGACGGCATCCCGCTCGACCAGGTATCGACGTCGATGACGATCAACGCGCCGGCGGCGCTGCTCTTGGCCTACTACGTCGCCGTCGGCGAAAAGCAGGGCGTCGACTCGAAGGTATTGCGCGGGACCATCCAGAACGACATCCTCAAGGAGTACATCGCCCAGAAGAGCTGGATCTACCCGCCGGAACCGTCGATGCGGATCATAACCGACATTATGGCCTATTGCGCCGAGCACGTGCCGAAGTGGAACACGATATCCATCTCCGGGTACCATATCCGCGAGGCGGGCTCGACCGCCGCCCAGGAGCTGGCCTTTACGCTGGCCGACGGCTTCGCGTACGTGGAGGCGGGAATCGCCGCGGGGATGGACGTCGACACCTTCGCGCCGCGCCTCTCTCACTTCTTCAACGCGCATCTCGACTTCTTCGAGGAGATTGCGAAGTACCGCGCCGCGCGGCGGATTTGGGCCAAGCGGATGAAGAACAAGTACGGCGCGAAGGACCCGCGTTCGTGGTTAATGCGCTTTCACACCCAAACCGCCGGTTGCAGCCTCACCGCGCAACAGCCGGAGAACAACATCGTCCGGACTGCGTTGGAGGGATTGGCGGGCGTGCTGGGCGGGACGCAGTCGCTTCATACCAACTCCATGGACGAGACGATGGCGCTGCCCTCCGAGAAGGCGGTCCTCATCGCGCTCCGCACGCAGCAGATAATCGCCTACGAGTCGGGCGTCGCCAACACGATCGACCCGCTGGCGGGTTCCTATTACGTAGAGGCGCTGACGAACCGGCTGGAGGAGGAGGCGGAGGCGTACTTCGAGAAGGTCGAGGCGCTGGGCGGCGTCCTCAAAGCCATCGAGAAGGGCTTCTTCCAAAAAGAGATCGCCGACGCCGCGTACGATTACCAGAGGAAAATCGAGAGGCGCGAACGCGTCCAGGTCGGCGTAAACGAATTTAAAATCGACGACGAGAAGGTCGAGATCGACCTGCTCAAAGTTGACCCGGCGGTGGAGGCGCACCAGAAGAAGCGGCTGGCGAAAGTCCGGGCGGAGCGTTCGGAGGCCGAGTGGAAGAAGGCGCTCGCGGGCTTGCAGCAGGCCGCGGCCGACGGGACCAACCTAATGCCCCACCTCCTGGCGTGCGCGCGAGCCTACGCCACGCTGGGCGAGACGCTGGACGTGCTGCGCGAGGAGTTCGGCGAGTACAAGGAACCGCCGATGTTCTAGCCGGGCGCGCTGCGCCGCGGAGGTAGCTTATGGCTGAAAAGAGAATCCGAGTATTGGTCGCCAAGCCGGGGCTGGACGGCCACGACCGCGGCGCCAAGGTCGTGGCGCGGGCGCTCCGCGACGCCGGCATGGAGGTCATCTACACCGGCCTGCACCAGACGCCGGAGGCCATCGTGGAGGCGGCGCTGCAGGAGGACGTCGACGTCGTCGGCCTGTCCATCCTCTCCGGCGCCCACATGACGATGTTCCCCCGCGTGCAGGAGCTGCTGCGCGAGAAGGGCGCCGAGCACGTCCTCCTCACCGGCGGCGGCATCCTGCCGGAGGACGATATCGCCGCGCTGCAGAAGGCCGGAATAGGCCGCCTCTTCACGCCCGGCGCGCCGACCGAGGAAATCGTCCGCTACATCCGAGAAACGGTGGTATCCGAGAACTAGGGTCGCGGAAGGCGAAGGAGACCGATGGCCAACGAGGAGCTGTACGAACGGCTGGCGAAGGTGCGCGCCCGGGCGCAAGAGGGTGGCGGCGCGGCACGTATTCAGAAGCAGCACGACGCCGGCAAGCTCACCGCGCGCGAGCGCCTGGACCTCCTCCTGGACGAGGGGACCTTCCGCGAGCTCGACGCCACCGTCGTCCACCGCTGCCGCGACTTCGGCATGGAGGAGCGGCGCGTCCCTGGCGACGCCGTCGTGACGGGGTACGGCCAGGTCAACGGCCGCCTCACCTTCGTCTTCGCCCAGGACTTCACCTCCTTCGGCGGCACCCTCTCCAAAGCCCACGGCGAGAAGATCTGTAAGATCTGCGACCACGCGATGCGCGTCGGCGCGCCGATAGTGGGCCTCAACGACTCCGGCGGCGCGCGCATCCAGGACGGCGTCGATTCGCTGGCCGGCTACTCCGACTTCTTCCTGCGCAATACGCTGGCCTCCGGCGTCGTCCCGCAAATCGCGGCCATAATGGGGCCGTGCGCCGGAGGCGCCGTCTACTCGCCGGCGGTAATGGACTTCACGTTCATGGTCAAGGGGACCTCCTACATGTTCCTCACCGGCCCGGACGTCATCAAGACGGTGATGAACGAGGAGG
>CP070633.1:1805710-1808436 GCA_020356085.1 Candidatus Coatesiibacteriota bacterium
GCCTACGGCCTCGACAAGAAGGTCAACGAGAAGATCGCGGTCTTCGACCTCGGCGGCGGCACCTTCGACATCTCCATCCTCGAAATCGGCGAGGAGGGCGTCTTCCAGGTCCTGGCCACCAACGGCGACACCCACCTCGGCGGCGACGACTTCGACGAGCGCGTCATCAACTGGCTCGCCGACGAGTTCAAGAACGACACCGGCATCGACCTGCGTCAGGACAAGATGGCGCTCCAGCGCCTCAAGGAAGCTGCGGAGAAGGCCAAGTGCGAGCTGTCGACGGTCACCGAAACCCAGATCTCGCTGATGTACGTCACCGCTGACGCCTCCGGCCCCAAGCACCTCGAAAAAACCCTCACGCGGGCTAAGTTGGAAGAACTCGTTAACGACCTCGTGGAGCGGACCGTCGGGCCGTGCCAGCAGGCGCTAAAAGATGCCGGCCTGTCGCCCGCCAATATCGACGAGGTTATTCTAGTCGGCGGCCAGACGCGTATGCCGGCGGTCCAGAACAAGGTCAAGCAGCTCTTCGACCGCGAACCCAACAAGTCGGTCAACCCCGACGAGGTTGTCGCCGTCGGCGCCGCCATCCAGGGGGCGATTCTCGCCGGCGACGTCACCGACATTCTGCTCCTCGACGTTACGCCGCTCTCCCTCGGCATCGAAACGCTGGGAGGCGTGTCGACCCGCCTCATCGAGCGCAACACCACCATCCCCACCCGCAAAAGCCAAATCTTCACCACCGCCGACAACAACCAGACGACGGTCGAAATCCACGTCCTCCAAGGCGAGCGCGAGATGGCCGCCTACAACCGGACCATCGGCCGGTTCCACCTGGAGGGTATACCGCCGGCGCCGCGGGGCATCCCACAGATCGAAGTCACCTTCGACATCGACGCCAACGGCATCCTGAACGTCTCCGCCAAGGATATGGCCACGAACAAGGAGCAGCGCATCACGATCACCGCCTCCAGCGGCCTCTCCGAAGACGAAATCGACAACATGGTCAAGGAGGCCAAAGACCACGCCGACGAGGACCGGAAGATGAAGGAGGAGGCCGAGCTCAAGAACCGCGCCGACTCCGCGATCTACCAGTCCGAGAAGCTGCTCCAGGAGCTCGGCGATAAGGTCACGGACGAGGAGAAAAATAAAATCGACGCCGCGATCCAACGGCTCAAAGAGGCCCGCGAGAAGGGCGAGGCCGGCGAGATTCGTTCGGCCACCGAGGGCCTGGAGACCGCGCTTAACGAGATGTCCACGCGCCTGTATCAACAGGCCGGCGCGGGCGCCCAGCCGCCCCCCGGCGGCCCGGGCGCCGGCGCTCCGCCTCCCCCCGGCGGCGGAGAGGCCGCCGGCCCGGAGGGCGACGTCGTGGACGCCGACTACGAAATCGTTGAGGACGAGGGGGAAAGCCAAAATTAAATAATAGAGGCTTGTTCGTCTCTCGACCTCAGTAATACGGCCGGCTCGGCCTGCGGAAAGATTCCCGGGCGCGGGCCGGTGTTGTTTAGGCCCTTGACTTTCCGGGCGAGGCGTCGTTTAATTATGGGAACGAAAGGCAGGATTATGGTAAAGCTAACGCTGGGTATTGTGATGGGGCTGGCGGTCGCCGCGGGGGCGGTCTCGCCCCCCGAGGAGGTCGTCGTTCTCTCTTCCCGCCTCGCCTCGCCGGAGACGGGCGGCGCGTGGTCCTATCTCGGCCGCGCCGCGGACGGTTTCCTGTACCGCGGGCCGGAGGAGGCGCTGGCGGCCGTCGCTCCCTACCGCCTCCTGGACCGCGCGGCCGCGCGCAAGGATTATTACCTGGTGTGGCGGCCGGAAAAGTCGACCCTTACGGCCGCCCACTTCGCGCCGCTGGGAACGGCGGTCCGGCTGGCGGAGGGCGAAATTCTCGTCGGCTTGGAGGCGGGCGTGCCGCCGGCGGCGTTGCGGGCGGTTGATCGGCGAGTAGAAATCGCGAAGGTAACGCCGACGCGGCCGCCGGCGTGGCGGTACGCCGGCGAGGCGCCGCCGGCCAGAAAGAACGCCCGCGTGGCGGCCGCGCTGGAGGCGATTACGGCCGAGAGCTACGCCTCCTATATCCGAACGCTGCAAGACTTTAAAAGCCGCTATACCGACGCGCCCGGTTTCGACGGCGCCCGCGTATACATGCACAATTTCTTCGGCTTGCAGAATTTTACGCCCTCGTACTTCCCCTTTAAGTTTGGGACGTTCCGCCGGCTCCATTACCCCGACGCGGCCGGCTACCTCTACGTCGAGGCCTCCTCCGATACGATTAAACGGAGCCGCGATTACGGCCGGACGTGGACCTCCCTCGCCGCCGGCGAAATTAACGCCCTCGGCGTATCCCATTGGCTCGACCGCGATACCGGCGCCGTCGCCGGTTTGGACGGCCTCCTCGCGCGGACGACGGACGGCGGGTGGAACTGGACTACGACGCGGATCGGCCCGAACGCCAATCTCACCTACCGCGCGCTGGCCGTCGGCTTCGCCTCCGCGGAGGTCGGGTGGGTCGCCGGGCCGGTGTACCGCGGCGAGACGCCGCAGGGCGAGTTCTTTCTCAAGACCGGCGACGGCGGCCGCACCTGGCAGGCGCAGGCCGTCCCGGCGAATTTCCCCGTCCGGTGGCTCGCCGTCGCCGACGCCTCTCACGTTTGGGCGGGCGGCGACGCCGGCGTCGTCTACACGCGCGACGGCGGCGCCACGTGGCGGCGGAGTCAGACGCCGGC
>CP070633.1:1808536-1814313 GCA_020356085.1 Candidatus Coatesiibacteriota bacterium
TTTTTATCTTATAACGGGCCAACTCCGCTTTGCCGGTGCGGTAATCGATCCACCCTAAAAATAAAGCGCCGTCGCCCCACACCATGGCGAAAGGATTGTCGGTCCGCGACGTCAACGCCATCGACGCCTCTAAATGGGCTTCGCCGCCGTGGACCGGTGACAGCTTAAACCGCCCCAACTTCAGCATCCGTTCCAGCCGCGCCCACGCGACGAATACATCCCCCTCCGCCGCCGCGATCGCGGGGGACAGCGATATTTTCTGATTAGCGTCGAAGACCGCCGCGCCCGCCGACGCCACGGCCACCGTCGCCAACACCGCGCCTACCGTTAAGTACCGCACCTCGCTAACCCCCTTCCGGATCTTGGGCGTAGGGTCGCTCGCCCGTTCCCTACTTGTCCGGCTCCTTCGTTTTCTTCTTTTCCTCCAGGGGAATCCCGGCCATTTCGTGGGTCGACTTCTCCAAAAACAGCAGCCGTTCCCAGTTGTGGTCGACCATTTGCTGGATCTCCTCCACCTGCTCCTCGGTGAGGTGGGAGAAGCGGCCCTGGAGTCTCAGGTAATCCGCGACCGGTAAAGGCTTCCGCGGTTTGCGGGTTATAGTATAGACGCCGTTGTCGACTTCGAGCAGCGGCCATACCCGCGCGTTTACCGCCATCCGCACGGACTTGACCGCGTACTCCGGCGCCATTCTCCACCCCGGCGGGCAGCTCGCGAAGATCTGAAGGTATTTCGTCCCCTTTATCTGCTTGGCCTTGTTAACCTTTTTTAATACGTCCTCCGGGAAAGCTATGGCCGCGGTGGCGACGTAGGGAATCTGATGGGCTACCATGATGTCGACGAGGTTCTTCTTCGGCCGCTTTTTGAAATGGCGGGCCGGCGTCGTGGTCGTCCACGCCCCCCACGGCGTCGAACTCGAGCGTTGGACGCCGGTATTCATGTACGCCTCGTTGTCGTAGCAGATGTACATTATATTGTCGTTGCGCTCCGCCGCACCGGAGAGCGCCTGGATGCCGATATCGGCGGTCCCGCCGTCGCCGGCCCAAGCTACGACGTTAACGTCCTCCTTCCCCACCATTTCCAACCCCGCCGCCAGGCCCGCGGCGGAGGCGGCCGCCGCCTCGAACGCGATATGGAACAACGGCACGCCCAACGTGGTATAGGGGAAGGGGCCGTCGATGACGGACCAGCAACAGGCCGGTACCGTATACACGGTATTGGGCCCCAGCGCTTTGAGCGCGTACCGCATCGCCAGCACGGCGCCGCACCCCTGGCACGCGAGGTGGCCGGAACAGATGTGTTCTTCGGCCGGAATCGTCAGTTTCTTGGGGACTTCTGCCATCGTCTTACTCCTAGCTCCAACTTGCGGCCGGCCGACGTTCAGGGCTTGACGCCGTACCAGTTGAATTCGGGGCAATCGGGGTCCTCGCCCGCCTTCGCCATGGCCAAGAGATCGCGGCCCTTAATGTCGCGGCCGCCCAAACCGGCAATAAACCCCAAGACCGGCGGGGCCTCCGGCTGGCTGTACAAAGAGGCTTTAAGCTCCGAGCAGAATATGCCCTCCTGGCCGAACGAGATATTCCGGTCGACCACTACGACGCGTTTGCGGCCGAGAAGCAACGCCCGGACCTCCTCCCGCGGGAAAGGCCGGAACGCCCATATTTTCAAGGAACCCAATTTCCAACCCGCCTCCCGGGCTTCGTCCACCGCGTCTTTGGCCGTGGAGGCGACGCCTCCGGAAACGACCAACACTGTCTCGGCGTCGTCGCACCGGTACGGGTCGGCCATCTTGTAGTAGCGGCCGGTCATGTCGCCGTACTCCTGCGTGGCCGCCGCGATCGTTTCCTTCGCCTCCAACATCGCGTTGTGCTCCATGTACTTGAGTTCGTAGTAGTGGTCCGGGCCGGTAAGGCCGCCGAAAGCGGCGGGATTTTCAGGATCGACCGTATTGCGGGCCGGGCGCGGCGGGAGGAACCGGTCGATGTCCTCCTGGTCGGGGAAATCGACGGGTTCCGCCGTATGACTTAAAAAGAACGCCTCCAGGACGACCATGGCCGGCAAGTCGACTTGCTCGGCCACCTTAAAAGCTATCAATATGCTGTCGAAGATGTCCTGGTTCGATTCCGCGTAGAATTGGATCCACCCCGTATCGCGTTGACTGAGGCTGTCGATCTGGTCGGTCCAGATCGTCCACGGCGGACCCATCGCCCGGTTGATGTTGGCCAGTACGACCGGCAACCGCGCGTTGGCCGCCCAATGGAGGACCTCGTGCATGAGCGCGAGACCTTGGGCGGAGGTTGCCGTGAACGCGCGCACGCCGGCGGCGGAGGCTCCGATGCACGCCACCATAGCGGAGTGTTCGCTCTCCACCTTGATGAATTTGGCGTCCATCACGCCGTCGGCGACGAACTCGCTAATTTTCTCGACGACCTGGGTCTGGGGCGTTATCGGGTACGCCGAAACCACCTGGGCCCGGCCCACGCGGGCCGCGTGAGATACGACATGATTACCGGTTACGACTTCTTTCATAGAATTACCTTCCGTAAAGAGCCCCGGGACGGCCCGGGAGAACCGTCGCCGTTAAAGACCTTCGCGCATTACGATCGCGTCCACCGGACATTCCTCCGCGCAGACGCCGCAGCCCTTGCAATACTCCAGAATAATCTCCGGGGGGTCGGCACACGTTACGGCCAAGTCCGGGCAGAACTTCCAACACAACATGCAGCTCGTGCATTTATCGTAGTCGATGACGGGGGTAACGTTCCGCCACGACCCGGTTTTATTCCACGACATGCGGCCCAGGCTCTTGGCCATCGGCGGCATATCGCGCGCCCCACGAATCTCCACTTTTTCCGTCATCCTAACCTCTCGCTACTTCTTGGTGCGGGGTTTTTTCTTCTTGGGAGGTACTACCCCGCGGATTCGACCCGCTTTCCTCTTGTTGCCGATGTTCTCGAAGAACCTGGCCGCCGCGGCCAGGAGCGGTTGCGCGCGTTGGCGCTGCCCCGCCTCGGCCCAGTATTTCCCGAAATCCAGCCGCGCGTACGCCGCGGCCAGACTATCCACCGCCGCCAGGTGGTCGACGGCCTGTTTGAATTGCCGCGTCGCCGCGGCCCGCGCGCCGCGCTCGGCCGCCACCAACGCCGCGGCGTGCGCACACATCCCCGCGAATCGCCTTCCCGGGACGTTCCCCGCCGCCTCCTTGGCTTTGGCCACCGCCTTCTCCGCGCGGCCCCACCGGCCCGCGGCCGCACACGCCAACGCGAGCCGGAGCTGCGCGCGGAGCGTAAGGTAAGGTTCCAACGACTTCTTGGCCTCCCGCGCCGCGGCCGCGAACGCCTCGCACGCCTCCTTCGCCTCGCCCGCCGCCCAGGCCACGCGGCCGCGGACGTAGTCGTGATAGGGTTGGAGGAAAAACGCCGGCAGTTCGGCGGCCCTCGCCTCCGCCTGCCGCAGGTATTGTTTCGCGGAGGCGATTCGTCCCCCCTCCGCCTGGGCGACGGCGAGCTCCAGCTGGCACAAGTACTGGCGGAAAGTATCGTCGGCATTACGCGCCACGCGGAGTGCCGCCCGCAACTCGTCGACCGCCGCGCCGAAATCGGCCCGCCGCATCAGCGCCAGGCCGAGGTTATACCGCGTCGCCGCCTCCAAGCGGCGATGCCCCGTTTCCTGCGCGATGCCGAGCGCGCGTTCGAAATAATCGGTCGCCGCCGCTAGGTCGTCGTCGTAGTATTTGGCCACGCCCCACAGCGTTAAAATGAAGGCCGTAACGGGGCGGTTTCCCAAGAGGGTGGCCGCGGCCATCGCCTCCTGGAAGTACCGCACCGCCTCTTTATACTTGCCGGCGCGGAAGAGCGCGACGCCGAGGTTGGCCTGGGTCCCGGCCTCGCCGCTCCGGTCGCCCGTAGCGCGCGCCAGCTTCAGGGCTCGGCGGCAATATTTAGTGGCGCCGCGGAGGTCGCCGCGGGCCAGGGCGATGGAACCGATCCCGTCGGACACCAGCATCAGCAGGCTTTTATCTCCGCCTTTCTCGGCCATCGCCTCCGCCATATGGAAGTAACTCATGGCTTTGGCGAGATCGAAACTCCGCCGCTGGTGTTCGCCCAGATTGTAGAGTACGCGCGCGATATCGGCGGTGGCGTCTAACTTTTTGAATATCGTAAGCGCGGAGTTGAGGTTGGCGCGCGCCCGCTTCTCGCTGCCGATCCCGCCGTAGGCGCGACCGGCGAGGTTCATCGCCTTAGCCAGGCTGCGCCGATCGCCGATCTCCTCCGCGGCCGCTTTCGCTTTTTCGAGCACCGCGGCCGCGTCCGCGAATTTTCCTTGCGCCAGGTATATCTCGCCGCGCCGCGTGTTGAGTTCGACCAGCTCGCGGCGAATGAGCTCGTCGCCGAAGCCGCCTTTGCCGACCTTGGAGGCCGCTACCGCCATCCGGTCGTAATGCTTCAACGCCTCCGGCGCCTCGTGGGCCGCCCACGCGCGGTCGCCGGCGAGCCGCGCGAAGACCAACACTTTCTCCCACGCCTCGCCGACAAACGCGTGCCACGAGAGGTCGGCTACCACGTCCAGGTCGCCGGCGCGGAACCGTTCCTCTAAATACCGGCCCACGTTCTGATGGAGCCGCTTCCGCCTCCGCCTCCCGATCTGGCGGTAGACCTCGTCGCGGATCTTCCCGTGCGCGAACCGATAGGCGTCCGCAACGCCGGGTACGGCGACGACCAGTTCGTGCTCGGCGCATCCGCCCAAAATATCCGCCAAGTAACCCTCGTTAATCGAAACCGCCGCCCGGATCCCCTCGGCGGTGAATTCGTCGCCGATGGCGGCCGCCGCCTCTAAAACCCGCAACGTTCGTTCGTCGAGGCGGCTGAGCCGGCGCTGGATAATACCCCGGACGGTCCCGGGAACGTCGTAGTCGGGCGGAATCGGCGCGCCCTCGACGGCGAACTTGCGGGGGCTGAGGCCGTCTTCGTAAAACGACTTGAGCGTCTCCTCCACGAACAGGGGGTTGCCTTCCGTCTCGCGATATACGAAGTTTACGAAGTTCGGCGCTACTTCCGGCACCCGGAAGATAAGCCGGATCATCTCGGCGACGTCGTCCCGGCCGAGCCGCTCGAGCTTGAGGGTTTCGACGTGACGATCCTGGATTACGGCTCGGAGCGCAACCGACAGCGTCGGCGACCGCTCCCGCCGCTCGGCGATCTCCTCCGGCCGGTACGTCGCGATTGCCAACACTTTTTCGGTGGCCAAACCGTTAAGCAGGAAGCGCAACAGCGCGAGCGACCCCTCCTCCGCCCAATGGACGTCCTCCAACAGGAGGGCTACCGGCGCTTCCGCCGCGAGCGCGGTCAGGAGGTACCGGAATCCGACGAAGAGGCGAAGGCGCGCCTGCTCCGGCCCCAATTCGTAGAACGGGGCGGTGTCGAAGCCGAAGGCCGCGAGTTCGGGTATAACGTTGTACAACTCGCGCTGATAGGCGCGGGGGATGCTTTTTACGCGCCCGGTTACGCCAGCGGGCGGTTCCTGGATAAACGAGGCTACCGCCTCCCGGAACGGCTGATAGGCGAACCCCGTCGGCTCCTCGAACGATTGCCCCTCCAGTACCGGCGCGCCTTGCAGGTTAACGAAATCGACGAAATCCCGCACGAGCCGGGTTTTGCCGACGCCGGTTTCGCCGATAACGGTAACCAGGCCGCCGCGCCCCTCCGCCGCCCGCGCCCACAGCTTGCGGAGCACGCGCCGTTCGCGGTCGCGCCCCACCATCTTGGGGCAGAAGACGGGC
>CP070633.1:1814413-1823299 GCA_020356085.1 Candidatus Coatesiibacteriota bacterium
CCCGGCTTGAACTCCTGGCGGACCTGGGAGGGGCTGGAAATCGAAGTGTTCCCCGAGAACTCCAGGCCCAGCAGAATTCCCGCGAACGCGAGGAAGATCCCCCACCGCGCCAGGCCGGAAGCCCCCGCGCCGGTTGACCACTTATAGAGCAACAGCGGAACGCCCGTTAGGACGGCCGCCCCTAACCCTTTCAGCGAGTACAGGCGCGTCGGCAGCCACGGGAAGAGCGCGCCGAGCAGCAGCGATATAGCGGCTACCGCGGCCACGACCAGCGGCGAGTACAGCCGCGGGAAGAGGGCCAGCGGCAGCGCGACGACGGCCGCGTTCATCAGCGCGAAGTACCACGTGACCTCCATCCGCATGGCCAGGCCCCAGTCGACGAGGCGCATGGCGGCCGTCTTCCGGTAGCCGGCGTCGGCGTAGGCCGGAAAGTCGCGGACGTATACGGGCCCGAAGGCCGCCTCCACGCCGTAGTCCGCGCGGAGCTTGTGCCGCGCGACGCCGGTCGCCGCGAACTGCGGCAGGACCATCGGCTCGCGGTGCGCCACCTCCGCCAGCCGGAACGCGCGATGCGAGAGCGCGACCTCCCGCGTCGTGAACTTGTGGCCGCCGGCGGCGCACCAGACGTTTATCCCCCGGGAGTCGATTACGAGGACGTACGCGTCCCTGCCTCGGAGCGCGCGCCGGACCAGGTTAAAGGTCAGCGTGAAGTTGGCCGTGACGAGGAGGGGCGCCTCCGGCCCCGGCTCGCCGAGGCGGTACAGCCCCGGCGCGACGCGGAAAAAAGTGGAGTACAACGTCAGCGAGGAGGCGACGTTGGCGAGGACGTCGCCGAGCGTCCACCGCGCGGCGACGGCGGCGACCTCGGGCGCCGGCCGGGAGCCGGCTTTGGTCGCGGCGAGCTGCAGCAGCGCGCCGCCCTCGAAGTATTTCTCCTCCGTCACGACGAAGCCGCGAGCGGCGACGGTCGCGGGGAGGTCCTTCAACGGCCGCGTTACGGCCCGGGCGACGACGTACACGACTAGCTTGAGCCAGAACCGCTTGAAGTAGTACCACGCCCGGGGGACGAACCGACTGGGCGGGACCTCGTCAACGATTACGAGCCGGCCGCCCGGCTTCAGCGCCCGCCGCGCCGTTTCGAGCGCGGCGAGTTGTTCGGCGCCGCGCATCTCGGAGAGCGCCAAGGACATCACGACGACGTCGAAGGATTCGGCGTCCACGGCCGCGACCGGCGCGTCCTGCACCTCGAACGTGACGTTGTCGGAGAGGTCGAGCTCGACGGCCTTGCCCCGGGCGAAGGTTATCATATCCGGGTTGCGGTCCCAGCCCACGGCGCGTACGCCGCGGCTCGCCGCCAAGAGCGCCAGCGTCCCCGGGCCGCAACCGACGTCGAGCAGGCGTTGGCCTACGGCGAGGCCGGAGGCGATCTCCTCCCGCAGCGCCTCGAAGTCCGTGGCGGCGAACTTCTGAATTCCCCGGTCGTACTCCTCCGGGATAAGCTCCAGGATTTTCATATACAGGTACGACATACGGCCTCCGTACGGCTTTTTTCAATTGTCGCATAAAACGCGGCCGCCGTTAAGCGGAAACGTGGCCGGGCGCCGCTTGTTCCGGCCGCGGTTTCGTGTTATCATCCGCGAGATGTGGCCCACGCTCGTCAAGATCGGCCCGCTTGAACTGGGCACCTTCGGCCTGATGGCCGCGCTGGGGTTCCTGGCCGCCTACCTCGTCTTCCGGGCCGAGGTCCGGCGCCGGGGGCTGCCGGTTCCCCTCGCCTCCGACGCGCTGGTCGCGGCGATCGTCGGCGGCCTGATCGGCGCCCGCCTCAATTTCATAATCGAGTACTGGGAGGCGTTCGTCGTCAATCCGTGGAGCTTCATCTGGTCCCGCTACGGCTTCACCTGGTACGGCGGCGTTCTGGGTGGAGCGTTGGGGGTAATAATAATACTAAAAATACGCCGCCAGGCGCTGGGGCGGTACGCGGACGCGGTAGCGCCGGCGCTGGCGCTGGGCTACGTCTTCGGCCGGGCGGGGTGCCAACTCTCGGGCGACGGCGACTACGGCGTCCCCTCCGACCTGCCCTGGGCCATGGCCTATCCCCGCGGCCTGGTGCCGACGACGGAGCGCGTCCACCCGACGCCGATCTACGAGATGATAATCTTCCTGGCGATTTTCTTCGTCCTGTGGCGCCTCCGGAAACTGGACAAGCCGCCGTGGTGGCTCTTCGCGCTGTATCTGGTTCTGGCCGGCGTCGAGCGCTTCGGCATCGAGTACATTCGAACCAACGAGCCCCTCGCGGCGGGATTGACGGAGGCGCAACTTGTAAGCGTCGCGCTGGTCGTGGGCGGCGGCCTGTGGCTCGCTTTCCTGGAGGCGCGCCGCCGCCGGGCGGAGTCGGCACGGTGAGAATGCGAACCGCCACCCCCCTCCTGTTCGCCGCGGCGGCCGCGCTCGGCTGCGCCGGCGCCGGAACGCCGGAGGAGACGCTCGAGACCTTCCACGGCCACATGGCCTCCCGGGATTTCCGCGGCGCCGCGGCCGTGGTATACTGTACCGAGTGGGAGGGGTTGCCGGCGGCGGAGGTGGCGGCGGCGCGCCGCGCCTACGCCTCCGTCCTGGCCGCCGAGTTCGACGCCGGCGGCCTCGACTACGGCCGGGCGGAAATAACGGACCGGGCCCGGGCGGGGCCGAACGAGGTGCGGCTGGCCGTCGCGTACCGGCTGCGCGCGCGCCCCTCCGGGCCGCCGCAGATAGAGGAAGTAACGGTGAGGAAAATCGAGGCGAGGTGGTACGTCGTGGCGGAGACGGCCGCCTCCTCCGACCCGCTCGAGGGGTAAGGTGTTATGAGAGCGCTACTGGCAATCATCGCCGCAACCGGCGTCGCCTCCTTCGCCGCCGACACGGCCCTCTACGGCCCGGGACCGGGGCCGCCGGAGCCCGGCCGCTGCGGCGTCGACGACACCCGCGAACTCCGATGGGACAACGGCACGTGGAAATACCTCGTGTGGTGGTATACGGGCAAAGACGCATGGGTGGGAAACGACTTCTACGAGGAATTTCAAACCCCTGCCGACTCCCGGCACCGACGGATCGTCAGCCTTAAAATCTTCTCCTCCACGGTCGCGCCGAACGAGCAGTGGGACGGTTTCAACGTCGCCTTCTACGAATTCGCGGGGTGGCCGGAGCCGACGCCGGGCGTGATGATCTGGCCGGAGGGCGAGGGCGGATACTTCTTCCAGCCCAGCGGCGCGACGGGCCATGTGTGGGTGGAGGTCCCGATCAATTGGGTGACGCCGACCGCCAGCTTCGTCGCCGCGATGGAGCAGGCGTACAACCCGCCGCGCTGCGACCCGTTCGCCGTCGACACCAACCGCGTGGAGCGAAGGCACTCGTGGTTGTTCTACGACGGCCAATGGAACCGGTTCAACTCCACGGCCGACCCGTACCGCAACCTCATGATCCGCGTCGTCATGGAGTACGGCTTCTCGTGGCCGGGCGTCGCGCCGACGAGCTTCGGCCGCGTTAAGGCGCTGTATTATTGAAAAGGCGAAACTTGCTATTGACGGGTAGCCCCTGATACCGTAGAATGATACCCCATCCGCAGGGATAATTGATAAAGGAGGCGTGGATTATGAGGTTTTGGATTATAATAACGGCCCTCGCAGTGTTGACGGCGCCGTTGTGGGCCGCGGACTTCGTCGTCGACGGCGGCCCGTACGGCTCCTCGCCGGCCGTAAGCACGCCGGCGCTAACCGACCAGTCTACAGTCGAGCTCAAGTGGGACAACGGCCAACGCCGCTGGAGCGTAGCCTGGTACACTGGAGCGGGGTACTGGGTCGGCAACGACTTCGACATCTCGACGTTAGACACGAGTTACGTCAAGATCCTGAAGTACAAGTACTACACGCGCGGCGCCTGGCCCAACCAGGGCTGGGAGGGCATGCGTTTCGGGATCTACAGTTTCGGGGGCGGCGTGCCCGGCTCGCGGCTCTGGCCGACGAGCGGCGGCGGCTACTTCTGGAAAGTAAACGCCGGCATTAACGCCCATATCTGGGCCGAGTTCGACATCAACTGGACTTGCCCCTCCGTAAAATTCCTTCCGGCCCAGGAACAGTTCTACAACTATCCGCAATGCGACCCCTTCTCGCTCGACAACAACACCTCTTTCGTTGGACATTCGTGGGAATATAGCCAGGGTACCTGGAAACCGTTCCCCGAATACTCCAACCTCGTGCCGTACCGGAACTTAATGATCCGCGTCTGGGTGGAGACCGGCGTCGAATACCCGGGCGTGGAACCCTCCAGCCTCGGCCGCGTCAAAGCGCTGTACTACTAACCTTTTCGGACCGGATCTCCCAAGGGAGCTCGCCGAGCTCCCTTTTTTTCGGGCTTGACGGGGCGGCGCGGGGTCGTTATAATGGCGGGCGCTCATCACCAAAGGAGGCGGAGTATGAGACTAAGTGTTGTTCTATTAACCGGCGTACTCGTCGCGGCCGGCGCTACGTGGGCCGCCGACGTCGTCGTCGACGGCGGCCCGTCCGGTTCCTCGCCGGCCGTTAGCGCGCCGATGCCGACCGACCAGTCCACGCTCGAACTTTCTTGGGATAACGGCCAACGGCGGTGGAGTATCGCGTGGTACACCGGCGCCGGGAGCTGGGTCGGCAACGACTTCGACGCCACGACGTTGAAGACGAGTTACGTCAAAATTCTGAAGTACAAGTACTACACCCGCGGCGGTTGGCCCAACCAAGGTTGGGAAGGCATGCGCTTCGCGATCTACAGCTTCGGCGGCGGCGTGCCCGGCTCGCGCCTCTGGCCGACGAGCGGCAGCGGCTACTTCTGGCGGCCGAGCGGCAACATTAACGCCCATATCTGGGCGGAGTTCGACATCAACTGGACCTGCCCCTCCGTCAAATTCCTCCCGGCCCAGGAGCAGTTCTACAACTACCCGCAATGCGACCCGCACTCGGTAGATAACAACACCTCCTTCCTGCGCCACTCCTGGCAATACTACGCCGGCAGCTGGTCGCCGTACGAGGGAGTGGGCGACGGCTACTACAACCTCATGATCCGCGTTTGGGTCGAAACCGGCATCGAATACCCCGGCGTAACGCCCTCCAGCATCGGCCGCGTCAAGGCGCTGTACTTCTAACCGTACCGCACCGGCCTCTTAAGGGAGCTCGTCGAGCTCCCTTTTTTCGCGCTTGACGCGCCGGCGGGGGGCAGTTATAATCGCAAACATTCATTAACCAAGGAGGCCGATAATGAAAATATGGGTGGTTCTATTAACCGGCGTACTCGCCGCGGCCGGCGCGACGTGGGCCGCGGACGTCGCCGTCGACGGCGGCCCGTACGGTTCCTCGCCGGCCGTAAGCGCGCCGGTGCCGACCGACCAGTCCACGCTCGAGCTGAAGTGGGATAACGGCCTGCGCCGCTGGAGCGTCGCCTGGTATACGGGCGCGGGGAGTTGGGTCGGCAACGACTTCGACATCTCGACGTTGGATACGAGTTACGTCAAAATCCTGAAGTACAAATACTACACCCGCGGCGCCTGGCCCAACCAGGGCTGGGAAGGCATGCGGTTCGCGGTTTATAACTTCGGCGGCGGCGTTCCGGGCTCGCGGCTCTGGCCGACGAGCGGGAGCGGCTACTTCTGGCGGCCGAGCGGCGGCATCAACGCCCACATCTGGGTCGAGTTCGACGTCAACTGGACCTGCCCCTCCGTGAAATTCCTCGCCGCGCAGGAGCAGTTCTACAACTGGCCCCAATGCGACCCGTTCGCGGTGGACAACAACGCCACGTTCCTGCGCCACTCGTGGCAATACTACGGCGGCCAATGGCAACCGTACGCCGGAAGCTCCGATCCCTACTACAACCTCATGATTCGCGTGTGGGTCGAGACCGGCGTCGAGTTCCCGGGCGTGGAGCCCTCCAGTATTGGCCGCGTCAAGGCGCTGTACTACTAACCTCCTTTGGCCGAACCTCTTAAAGGGAGCTCGCCTCGAGCTCCCTTTTCGCGCAATTGATTCTGGCCTTGACGGTTTCCGCCTGCCCGGTTATAATGGTCCAACCAATAAGCCAAGGAGGCCTTCCATGAAAAGATGGGTGTTCGTCGGGGCGGGGCTGCTGGCCCTGGGTATACCGGCGGGGGCGGCGGACGTCGCCGTCGACGGCGGCCCGTACGGTTCCTCGCCGACCGTGAGCGCGCCGGCGCCGACCGACCAGTCCACAGTCGAGCTCAAGTGGGACAACGGCCAACGGCGGTGGAGTATCGCGTGGTACACCGGCGCCGGGAGCTGGGTCGGCAACGACTTCGACATCTCGACGTTGGACACGAGTTACGTCAAAATCCTGAAGTACAAGTACTACACGCGCGGCGCCTGGCCCAACCAGGGCTGGGAGGGCATGCGGTTCGGGATCTACCGCTTCGCGGGCGGCGTGCCCGGCTCGCGTCTCTGGCCGACGAGCGGCGGCGGTTACTTCTGGAGAGTAAACGCCGGCATCAACGCCCATATTTGGGTCGAATTCGACATTAATTGGGTTTGCCCCTCCGTGAAGTTCCTCGCCGCGCAGGAACAGTTCTACAACTACCCCCAATGCGACCCGTTCTCGCTGGATAATAATACCTCCTTCCAGGGACATTCTTGGAGTTATTACGGCGGCCAGTGGACTCCTTACGAGAGGTCCTCCGACCCCTACTACCGCAACCTCATGATCCGCGTCTGGGTCGAGACCGGCATCGAATACCCGGGCGTGACGCCCTCCAGCATCGGCCGCGTCAAGGCGCTGTACCACTAACCGGCGCCGGTTCGCCGAATCTTCCGCGAAGGGAGCTCGCCGCGAGCTCCCTTTTGCGCGCCGCAATCCGCGCTTGACGCGCCGGCTCCGTCCGGGTATAATGGCGCACCTCACCTAACCAAGGAGGCTTTCTATGAAAAAGTGGGTATTAGTCGGGGCGGGGCTGCTGGCCCTGGGTCTACCGGCGGGGGCGGCGGACGTCGCCGTCGACGGCGGCCCGTATAGCTCCTCGCCGACCGTAAGCGCGCCGGCGTTAACCGACCAGTCTACGGTCGAGCTCAGGTGGGACAACGGCCAACGGCGGTGGAGCGTAGCCTGGTACACCGGCGCGGGGAGTTGGGTCGGCAACGACTTCGACATCTCGACGTTGGACACGAGTTACGTCAAGATCCTGAAGTACAAATACTACACGCGCGGCGCGTGGCCCAACCAGGGCTGGGAGGGCATGCGGTTCGCCGTCTACAACTTCGGCGGCGGCGTGCCCGGTTCGCGGCTCTGGCCGACGAGCGGCGGCGGCTACTTCTGGAAGGCGAGCGGCGGCATCAACGCCCACATCTGGGTGGAGTTCGACATCAACTGGACCTGCCCCTCCGTGAAATTCCTCGCCGCGCAGGAGCAGTTCTACAACTGGCCGCAATGCGACCCGTTCTCGGTGGACAACAACGCCACCTTCCTGCGGCACTCGTGGCAATACTACGGCGGCCAATGGGCGCCCAACGAGGCGTTCGAGGGCTACTACAACCTCATGATCCGCGTTTGGGTCGAGACGGGTATCGAATACCCCGGCGTGACGCCCTCCAGCCTGGGCCGCGTCAAGGCGCTGTACTACTAACCAGCACCGCACACGAACGCCGAAAGGGAGCTCGTCGAGCTCCCTTTTTTTACCGCAATCCGCCCTTGACGCCTCCCGCCGTCGCGGGTATAATAGCGAACCCTATAAAAACCAAGGAGGCTTTCTATGAGATGGTGGATGTTTATCCTGGCGGGGGCGGCCGCGGCGGCGCTACCCGCGTGGGCGGCCGACGGCGCCGTCGAGGGCGCCCCGTACCACTCGCCCCCGGCCGTAAGCGCGCCGGCGCCGACCGACCAGTCTACTCTCGAACTCACGTGGGACAACGGCACGCGGCGGTGGAGCGTCGGGTGGTACACCGGCGCGGGGTCGTGGGTCGGAAACGACTTCGACTCCTCCACGCTGAAAACGAGCTACGTGAAAATTCTCAAGTTTAAAATGTACACGCGGAACGACTGGCCCAACACCACCTGGGACGGCTTCCGCATCGGCTTCTATAGCTTCGGCGGCGGCGTGCCGGGCTCACGGCTCTGGCCGACCAGCGGCAGCGGCTACTTCTTCAGGCCCAGCAGCGGCACCGGCCACGTGTGGGTCGAGTGCGACATCAACTGGACCTGCCCCTCCGTGAAATTCCTCGCCGCCCAGGAGCAGTTCTACAACTGGCCCAACTGCGACCCCTGGTCGGTCGACAACAACCCCACCTTCCTGCGCCACTCCTGGAACTACTACGGCGGCCAATGGGGCCCGCTCTCCGGCGTCAACATCACAATCGGGCCTTATTACAACCTAATGATACGGGTGTTGGTCGAGACCGGCGTCGAGTACCCGGGCGTATTACCGTCGAGTATAGGCCGCGTCAAGGCGCTGTACTACTAACCAGCACCGCACGCGAACGCCGAAAGGGAGCTCCTCGAGCTCCCTTTTTTACGGCCTACTCCCGCCTTGACGCCTCCCGCCGGCGCGGGTATAATGGTCCCCCGAAAAATAAACGAAGGAGGCCGTTATGACACGTTGGATTTTGATTGCGTTGGCAATAACCGCGGTCACGGCGCCGGCGTGGGCCGCGGAGGCCGTCGTCGACGGCGGCCCCTACCGCCCCTCCCCGGCCGTAAGCGCGCCGATGCCGACCGACCAGTCCACGCTCGAGCT
Organism: Candidatus Coatesiibacteriota bacterium; assembly: GCA_020356085.1. Classification (GTDB taxonomy): domain Bacteria; phylum RBG-13-66-14; class B26-G2; order WVWN01; family WVWN01; genus WVWN01. Next base: position 1,823,151 of record CP070633.1, read on the forward strand.
TTTCTGGGACAACGGCACGCGGCGGTGGAGCGTCGCCTGGTATACCGGCGCGGGGAGCTGGGTCGGCAACGACTTCGACTCCTCCACGCTGAAAACCAGCTACGTTAAAATCCTGAAGTACAAATACTATACCTACGGCGCCTGGCCGA
>CP070633.1:1823399-1839778 GCA_020356085.1 Candidatus Coatesiibacteriota bacterium
TTCGAGGGCAGCCGGTTCCCGCCGACGGGGTGGGAAACCATTCAAACTAACGGCCTGTGGAGCCGCGAGAACGTCGGCGGTTCCTACAATTGGGTCGCCTACTTCTACAGCTACGGCCTGGTGGGCGGCTCAGGGTTACTCCGGACCGCCGGCTACAACCTGGACTCCGGCCGCTACCGCGTCTCGTTCGTCTTCAGCTACCGCGAGCAGCGGGAGGGCTCCGGCGGGACGACGGCCGCGTACGCGCGCGTTCAGTGGAAAGACGGCAACGTGTGGCGCCTGGTCGCCGGCCAATCACTCCCCCTGAACACCTCCCTGCGGAGCTATAGCTTCGAATATGAAGGAGTGAGGCAGGCTACGTACCGCCTGTTCTTCCGCGCCGTCGCGGACCCCACCACGAAAGTACTCTTCCGCGTGGACAACGTCAAGTGGGAGAGCGGGCCGTTTTCGGGCGTCGGGCCCGCGTCATTCGGGCAGGTCAAAGCGCTGTTCCACTAACGCCCCACGGAATGGGAACGGCCGCCCCCCGGGGCGGCCTTTTTGTTGACCGCGCCGCGCCGCCGCGGTATAATTAATCGGAAACGTGGGGGCTTTGTGAGGAGCTTCCAAGCGGAGGAGGTTTCGGGTATGAAAGGGGTAAGGAACTTAGCGATTTTCGCTTTGTCCCTCGCGTTCGCGGTTCCGGCGTTGGGCGCCGAGCACGAGCTGCAGTGGGACAACGGCGTATTCCGGATCGCCGTACATTATCAATACGGCGAGGGGACCTGGGCCGGCCTCGACTTCGACACGTCGACGTTGAAGACTTCGAACTGGCGGTTGAAACGGGTACGGGCGAACCTCGGCTGGACCGGGAACGAACGCTGGGACGGTATGCGCCTGGCGATCTTCGATATGGCCGGAGGCAAGCCGGGAAAGATAATTTGGCCTAAAACCGGCACGCCCAAACTCGTTATGCCGTACGGTACGCCAAGGTTAATCTGCACCTGGTGCGAGTTCGGCGTGGGCTACGACCTGCCGGCGCCCAAGTTCGTCGTGGCGCTCGAGCAATATCTCGACCACCCCAACTGCGACTCGTACGGCCTCGGCTACGGCCGCGGCTTCGCCGAAAAACACACCTGGTTAAAATACCGGAACACGAAATGGGAATTGACCGGAATGGGGGTCTGGATGTTGCGCGCCGTCGTCGCCGGGCCGACGAACATCGGCGTCTCGCCCACGAGCCTAGGGCGCGTAAAAGCGCTCTATTACTAGCGCCGAACGTTAGAGCACACGAAGCCGCCCGCAGGGCGGCTTTTTCTGCGCGCCGGACCCCGCCGTTGACGGGAGGAGGCGCGGTGTGTTAAAATCGTACCGAGGTGAATAGCTAAATGGCCCGTGCAAAAGTGGCGGCGCTCCGGACGAGCGCCGATACGGTAATCGACGACTTCGGCCGGCTCATGCGGCTGGCCGACTACGCCTCCCATCTCCCCCCGGATAAGAAAACCCAACTCAAGATCAACATCTCGTGGCACAAATATTATCCGGCCTGTTCGACGACGCCCTGGCAGCTGGAGGCCGTCATCAAGACGCTGCTGGAGGACGGCTACCCCAAAGAGAACCTCGTCCTGTGCCAGAATTCGACCGTCGTCGTCGACGCGAGGGTCGGCGCCCGCCTCAACAAGCTGCAGGGCGTCGCCGACAAGTACGGCCTGGATTTCCACTACCTGCAGGACGCCGACCAGGAGGAGTGGGTCCCCTACGAGCCGCAGGGCGAGATGCTCGTCCTTCTCGACGTCTACAAGAAAAAGGGCCTGTGGCTGCCGAAATCCTTCCCCGGCACCAACATCATCCACCTCCCCACCGTCAAGACGCACGTCTTCACGACGATGACGGGCGCGATGAAGAACGCCTTCGGCGGCCTGCTCAACCTCGAACGCCACTGGACCCACGCCGTCATCCACGAGACGCTGGTAGACCTGTTGACGATCCAAAAGGAGATCCATACCGGCATCTTCGCGGTAATGGACGGGACCGTCGCCGGCGACGGCCCGGGCCCCCGGGCCATGCGGCCCGTCGTGGCCGACGTCCTGCTGGCCTCCGCGGACCAGGTCGCGATAGACGCCATCTCCGCGAAGATAATGGGCCTCGAGCCGCTCGCGCTCGACTTCATCCGCCTGGCCCACGAGAGGGGCCTGGGCGTCGGCGACCCGCGCGAGATAGAGCTCGTCGGCGACGACATATCGGGAATGAACCTCCGCTTCTCGCCCCACGAGGATACCTTCGCCTCCCGCGGCCAGAAGATGATCTACCACGGCTGGCTCAAGCCGCTCGAAAACTTCCTGCTCCGCACGCCGCTGGTGCCGTGGTCGTACGCGGCCTCCCGCCTCTACCACGACGCGTTCTGGTATCCGTTCATAGGGAAGAAACGCGTCCAGCAAATACTGGACGAGAGCGAGTGGGGGAAGCTCTTCCTGCGCTACCCGCCGGAGGGGATGTACTGGAAGTAGGACGGAGATGTAGAATGAGAAAAGCCGGCTCCACGCCGGCTTTTATTTAAAGGTTTTCCGCGTAAATTTAAAACGCCTCGCTGAACACCAGGTAAAACCCCTGCGAGTCCTTGCCGCGGCCGTAGTCGAAGCGGACGCGCGACTCGCCCCCCTCCAACAGGTCGAGCCGCAGGCCGCCCCCCGCCGTGAGCATTACGGTGTCGGCGGAGAAGTCGCCCACCGTCCGTGCCGTGTCGCCCACGTCCACGAACAGCGCGCCGAGTACCCGCCAGAACAGCGGGACGCGGAGCTCCTCCTGATAGGCGACGAGCCAGCGGCCGCGCGACCGCCCCTCCGGCTCCCCGCGCAGCACCGCCGAGCCCCCCAATTCCGGCATGGCCCAGAACGGCGGCGCCTCGTCCCGGCCCGAGAGCCACAAGCGGTTGGCGCAAGTCCACTTCCGGCCCAGCCGCTCCACGCTCCAGAAGAAGCGGGCGTCCGCCTCGTACCACCGGAACGTGTAGTCCGAGCCGGCGCCCTCGTCGAAGAGCGAGAATCGCCCGCGCACGAAGAGGCCGGAGGTCGTCGCGTGGCGCAGGTCGCGGGTGTCGTACTCGACGAAGGCGGTGGGGCCGACGACCAAACCGCCCGCCGCTCCCGGCGCGTAGGCCGGCCCCGGGAGGTACCCCTCCGGCAAGCCCTCCGCCTCCGGCGCCCACTCGACCACTTCGTAATGTTCCGCGTAGGCGCCCAAGCCCGCGTACAACGCCCCGAGGAGGCGGCGGTACCCCTCCGCCTCCGCCCGGAACTTCTCCCGGGTGTATTTCGCGTAATATTCTTTGGGGACGTTCTCCGAACCCGGCGGCGGCCAAAATTCGGTCGGGTACTTCTCGTACCGGTTCCGGGACCGGAGGCGCCAGTCGGCGGTGGGCGAATAAAGGTCGCCGTTGAGGTCGAAGCGGAATTGCCTCTTCCAGGTATAGATAGCGAGCGGCTGGATGTAGGAGTCCCGGGTCTCGGGGAGGGAGTCCGGGAGGCGGAAATAAAAAGCAGCGTAGGCGCCCACGGCCGGGCCGGTGTCGGAGGTATAGTAGGCGTACGGAACGCCGGCCCATTTCAAGGCGGCGGCCGGCGAGGCGAGAAGTACGAGCAACGTGAGCGATGCGGTTAGCCGGGAGGGCACGGCGCTATATTACTTAACAACGGCTTCCGGCGCAAGGCCAAATTGGCCCGGCCGGGTTTTAGTTTACATTCGGCCGCCGCCATAGTATTATGCCGTATGAAATTCGCCGTGGCACTCGCGGCCGCGGCCGCGGCGGCCGCCGGACCGGCGTGGGCGGACGGCCCCGGCCTCGTGGCGGCGGAAGTGGGATGCGGTTACCTCGGCGGCCTGGGCGCCGGAATCGTGGGTATCCCCGTCGGCAATTTTTGGTCAACGGAGAAGTTCGCCGGCGGCGGCCTGTACGGCTTCATCTTCGCCTATCCCGCCGGCGTCGGCCTGGGCGTCTACGGCGCCGGCGAAATTTGGGGCGACGACTCCGCGAACGACTGGGCGAGCGTCGGCGCGGCGCTCGGGGCGTCGTACGCCTCGGCGATTGTGGGATACGCCGTGGGCGAATTCGACGGTTTAGTAATCGGCATGCTGGCGGCGCCGGCCGCCTCGACGGCCGCGTACAACCTGACGAAAATGGCGACGGAAAAAGATGACGGCGGCGGAGCGGCGATTTACGTCAGCTACGCCGTCTTCTTTTAAACTGAGGCGGGGGTTCCCGGGGCGCGGGAATAGTAATTTCGCTCGCGGCGCCGGGTACAGACTTCCGGACGATCGTGCTTAGGGTCTTTGTCGCAGCGGTAGCGTTCTTCGCCGCCGTCGCCTGCTCGTGGGCCGGCGAGCCGGGCGGTACGCCCGACGATATGTTTTTCAGCGAGGCGGCGCTGGCCGCGGCGGCCGGCATCGCCTTCTTCGTCGGCGGCTACGCCGTGGGCGGCGATCCCCAAAAAAACGAAGGCACCGACCGTGAGACCGCCTCCTACTTCGTCTACGGCGCCGCGCCCCTCGCCTCCGCGCTCGGCATATACGTGTACGGCGAGAACGTGGGCCACCGCTCCGCCAACCGCCCGCAAGTCCTCCTGGCGACGGCCGGTACCTTCTACGGCCTGGTCGGCGGCGCGGCCGCGGTCGCGTACGCCGTGACGGAGGAGGACAAAGACGCCGGCGCGCTGACGGCGGCCTTCTACGCCGTCATTCCCTCCGCCTTCGCCGGCGCCGCGGTGTACAACGCCCTCAAAAAACCCTACTTCTACGAGATCCCGGGTTATTCCGCGAAAATATTACCTTCGTACGGCGTCTATCGTTCCGCGGAGAAAAGTAAGGTTATCCCGACCTTAGGGATCGAGGTGTGGTTTTAAATAGGATTTTGGCTCGCGGCGTCGTCGCGGCGACGGCGGCGACACCCGTGGCGGGTCTCATCCCTCTCTACGGCTTTTCCGTATCCTGCTAAGATGACGCCGATTCCGATCGTCTACTCCCCCGACTACCTCGCCGACCTGCAGGGGCACGTCTTCCCCATCGAGAAATACCGCCTGCTGGTGGAGCGCCTGGAGGAGGAGGGGGTTCTGGGCGAGGTGGTCGCGCCGGTCCCGGCGGAGCGGGAGGAACTCGAGCTCGTCCACACGCCGGCGTATATGGACGATTTCCTAGCGGCGCAGTGGACGCCGCGCACGGCTTCCTCCGAGATGGCGCTCACCCCCGAAATCGTCCGGGCGTTCCTGTGGGGCGCGGGCGGTTCTATCGTCGCGGCGCGCCTCGCGCTCGAGCGCGGCGGCCCGGCCATGAACGTCGGCGGCGGCCTGCACCACGCTTTCCCCGACCACGCGGAGGGCTTCTGCTACGTCAACGACGTCGCGCTAGCGGTCCGAAAGATGCAGGCGGAGGGGCGCTTGGAGCGCGCCGCGGTCCTCGACTGCGACCTCCACCAGGGCAACGGGACCGCGGTGATGTTCAAGGACGACGCGACGGTCTTCACGTTCTCGATCCACGAGGAGTACCTCTACCCCGTCAAACAGCGGAGCGACGTCGACGTCGGCCTGCCGCCCCACGCCGGCGACGACGTCTACCTCCCGCCGCTCCGCAAGTACGTTCCCGAGATCCTGGAGGGCCACCGCCCCGACTTCGTCGCCTACGTGGCCGGCGCCGACCCCTACGCCGGCGACCAGCTCGGGACGTTGGAACTCTCGTTCGAGGGCCTCCTCGAGCGCGACCGTATCGTACTCGGCGGGTGCCGGGAACGCGAGATCCCGGTCGCGATCCTGCTCGCCGGCGGGTACGCCTCCCGGACGGAGGACACCGTTACCATCCACGCCAACACCTACAAGGTTGCGGCGGGGTTGTTGTAGGAACGCGAAAAAAGGGAGCCGCATTGGCTCCCCTTTTTTTTATGCGCGGTAAGGCGTCGCGGCTATTGCCAGGCGCGCCGGTATTCGAGGATGACGCCCTGGTCGCCGACGGCCCAGCCGCCGTCGCTGTTGCACAATATGATGTCGTTGAGGTTGGCCGCGCCCGGGTCGAGTTTCACGGGCCCCCACGCGCCGTCCTTGGTCCCCAACAATACGCCGCTAACGCCGCCGGCGAACGCCCGTTTCTCCGCCGCGGCGACGGCGAGCAGCGCGCGGGCAGTCGGCGTCGGCATCCGGTACCAGCCGCCGCCGGGATTGTGCAGGATAACGCCGTTATCGCCCGCCGCGTAGACGCCGGAGCCGTTAACGGCCAGGTCGTTGAGCCGCTCGGTCGTAGGCACCCCCGCGACGAGCGACCACGCGCCGCCGTCGTAGTGGAGGATCGTCCCGGCGTCGCCGACGGCCCAGGCCTTCCCCTCCGGGGCGAGCGCAACGTCGCGCAGGTCGGCGGTTACGCCCTCCACCGAGACGTCCGTCCAACGTTCGCCGTCGAACCGGAATACGAGGCCGTTATCGCCGACGGCGAAACCCCGGTTGGAGGTGTCGAAGGCCAAGCCGTACAGGTCGTACCCGGAGAGGTACGTTTCTTCGGACCACCGGCCTTGGCGGTAGCGCAGCACCAGGCCGTCGGCGCCCACCGCCCACCCCGAGTTCCCGGAAACCATCGCCACGTCGTAGAGGTCGAGGTCGGTGACCGTGAACTGGTAAAACCTCCAGTGGACCCCGTCGTACCGGAGGAGCTTCCCGCCGCCCCCCACGGCCCATAAATCGTCGCGGTCGACGCCGTCCACGCCGTAGAGGTTCACGCCGCCCACCATCGGACCCCGGTAAACGTACCACAGCGTAACGTCCGCCGGTTCGTCCTGGGCGCACCCGAAAACCAGCGCCAACGCCGCCGCCACCAGTAACGCGTTCGTTACCTTCATAAGTAACCTGCCTTAGCCGCGCGCGATCTCCGCCAGCGCTTGCAGCGCGGCCGTTACCTGCGCCTCCGTGTTGTAATACCCGAACGAAAACCGCACCGTCCCCTGGTCGATCGTACCCAACGTAGTATGGGCGAGGGGCGAACAGTGCAGGCCCGTCCGGACCATGATATCGTACTGGGCGTCCAAGCGGAGGCCGACCACGGCCGGGTCGAGCCCTGCCACCTGGATCGAACATGCGCCGGCCTGGCGCGAGAAATCGCGCGGGCCGAAATAGGTGACGCCGTCGATCTCGTCCACGCCTCGCACGAAGCGTTCCGCTAGTGCCGACTTCCGCGCGCCGATCGCCTCCGGCGTAACGTCAGCCACAAACTCGCACGCGGCCCGGAGGCCCGCCAGCCCCAACGCGTTGTGCGACCCCGCCTCGTAGTAGTCCGGCAAAACCTCCGGCTGGCGCGTGTCCTCCGAATTGGTCCCGGTCCCTCCCTGGACCAGCGGCTGCGGTCTGACCCGCGGGCCGACGTACAAAAAGCCGGTCCCCAGCGGGCCCATTATACCCTTGTGCCCCGGAACGGCCAGGAAATCGACATCCAAGGTTTCGACGTCGATAGGGATCGAACCGGCGCTCTGGGCCGCATCGACCAGGAGCGGCACCTCCCGTTCCCGGCACGCCGCGCCCACGGCGGCGACGTCGTTCACCGCGCCGCAGACGTTGGAGGCGTGGATGACGGCCGCGAGGCGCGTCCGGGAGGTAAGCGCGCGGGCGAAGTCGTCCGGGTCCAGCAAGCCCTCCGGCGAACACGGTACGTACGTTACCTCCAGGTTCCGCTCCTCTTTCAAGTGATTGAGCGGCCGGGCCACCGAATTATGCTCCATCGAGGTCGTCACGACGTGGTCGCCCTCCCGCAGCCAGCCGCGCAACGCCAAGTTCAACGCCTCCGTGGCGTTCAAGGTGAAGATAACGCGGCGCGAATCCGCGACGCCGAACAGCCGCGCCACCGCCTCCCGGGTATCGAAAATCAAGCGCGAAGCCTCCACCGCCCGCCGATAGCCGCCGCGGCCGGCGCTGGCGCCGATGTCCCGGTCATACCCCACTATAGCCTCGACGACCGCCGGCGGCTTAGGCCACGACGTCGCGGCGTTGTCCAAATAAATACCGGTTGGGGAGGAGGCGGTAGCGGCCATAACCATAATTCCCACGTGCCGTAAACGCAATTTTACCATACCCGCCTCCGGGGGTCAAGAAACGCCGACCGGCCGCCAGTTTCAACTTGTGGTAACTAACCGGTTGTGCTATTAATTAGTAATTAACGTCCGGGAGACGTTTCGCCCGATGGTCGAGGTCGAGAAAATCCCCGTCCGGACGCACGTCGTCGGGTACGGCGATAATATCGTAGAGCTCGTCGATAGGTATTCGAAACCGCTCCGCCGCCCCGGCGATACGATTCTGGTAACCTCTAAAATCGTTTCGTTATGCCAGGGCCGGACGGTTCCTTTCGACGACCTCCGCGTGGGCTTCTGGGCCCGCCTCCTATGGCGGTTCGTGTCCAAGCCGCCGTACGGATTCGGCGCGGTCGGCATCCCGGAGAAAATGCAGGCCGCGATCGACCTCGTCGGCCTGCCCCGGATTATCTGGGCCGCGCTGTGTTCCGCGGTAACGAAACTGTTCGGTCGGCGCGGCATATTCTACCGGATTACCGGCCACGGCGTCGCCGAGATCGACGGGACGCGAAAACAGAGCTTCGAGCCGCTCATCCGGCTCATCGTGTACGGGCCGGCGGAGGGAGACGCCGCGGCGGAGGCTCTTCGCGCCCGCACCGGTTGCGAGGTCGCCATCATCGACGCCGGCGATTACGGCGCCTGCGACGTATTGGGCCGGTCCTCCGGGCTCGACCCGCGGTGGGTGGAGCGTAACTGCACCGATAATCCGCTGGGCCAACAACTAGAACAGACGCCGGTGGGCCTAATGCGCCTCCGCGAGTGAGATGTCGGATATCGAGAAATACGTCAAGCTGGTCGAGAACGTAATCCGCCGCGCCGGCCTTGAGCCGGGCGAGTGCTACGACGAAGAGCAGGAATGTTGGCAGTTCGTTAAGGGGTCGGCCGACATTTTTATAACTCTTATCGAGATCGGCGGAGAGCATTACGTTAACATCGCCTCGCCCGTCATGGCGGCGCCGCGACACCGGCGCGAGAAGTTCTTTCAACGTCTGCTGGAGGAGAACGCGCTGCGCATCGCGGTCAAATTCTCGCTTCGCGACGACGTCGCCTGGCTCGAAATCAACCGCGAAATGAAGGGCTTAGGATTCGACGAGGCGATGCGCGCGTTGGTGCGCGTGGCCGAAGTCGCCGACGAATTGGATCAAATCCTGGTGAACGAGTACGGCGACGACTGGGACGCGTAGGTAACTGCCGTGGAGGTATTCGAGACCATCCGTACGCGGCGCTCGATCCGGCGATTCCGGCCGGACCCGTTGAGCCGCGCCCAAATCGAACGATTGTTGGAGGCGGCACGGTGGGCGCCCTCCGCCGGAAATCTCCAGCCGTGGATCTTCGTCGTCGTGACTTCCCCGGAGGTCCGCGCCGAGCTCGCCGCCGCGGCGTACGACCAGGAGTTCGTCGCCGAGGCGCCGGCCGTTGTCGGCGTCGCCGCGGCCCTCGCCGCCACGGCGCCCTACGGCGGCCGGGGGCGCGAACTCTATTGCCTCCAGGATACGGCGGCGGCGGTCCAAAACGTGCTGCTCGCGGCGCACGAGATGGGACTCGGGACGTGTTGGGTGGGGGCGTTCGACGAGGCGGCCGTAGCCCGGGCGCTGGGTCTCGGTGCGGAGGAGCGGCCGGTGGCCTTAATCCCCGTCGGCCTCCCGGCCCAATCGGGTCGCTCCGGACGGCGGGAGTTGTCGGACGTCGTTCGGTGGATCGAGTAGGCGGCGCCGAATGTTGGGCTCGTCAATCTGAAGTTCGAACTTTTAATGGCGGCGGCGGCGCTTCTTTCGTATACTGGGGTGGGAGATACCGACCGGGCGATAATCTACGGCGCCGGCCGCGGCTTGGCCCGGCGCACGCCGGCGTGAGGTCAGCGCGATGACGGAACGCGGCGGCGAACGAAAATTCCTGGCCGACGCGGCCTTGGGTCGTCTCGCGCGGTACCTGCGCATGTTGGGGTACGACGTCGTCTACCTCCGCGACGAGGGCGGCGCGGCGGTCCTTCGCGAGACGTTGCGTACGGGCCGGACGTTATTGACGCGGCGCCGCGACCTCGCCTGCCGCGACGACGTGGAGGCATTCTGGGTCGAAGCCGACGCCGTATCGGCCCAACTAACGGCGACGGCTAAGCATTTCGGCCTGCGGTTCACGCCGGAGGCGATGAACCGGTGCCTCGAATGTAACGAACCTTTAACGCCGGTTTCGAAGGCGGAGGTCGAAGAGGGTCTCCCGCCCCACGTGCGGAAAACGCAGAATAAATTTGCGCGCTGCCCGAACTGCGGCCGCCTGTACTGGCCGGGCACCCACTACGCCCGGGCGGTAGCGAGGTTATTAGAGGCGTTACGTGAATCCCGATAGCGAAAGCGTCGCCCGCGCCAAAGCGGCCGGCGATCGGATGACTAAAACCCTCATCCTGATCGTGGCCGTGGTCGCGACGTTGGCCCTGGCGTGGGTCTACGTAAACTTCGGCTTGAAGTTCCTGGCCCCCGGCGTCCTGGTCTTGGGCGTTCTGGCGTTGATGCTCTTCTTCCGCGACGTCAAGACGCCCTTTTTCTACCTCCTTATCATCCTCCTCCCCGTATTTATAGCCCGGTACCTCGCGCCTCTCCCCGACGTCGAACACCCCGGCCTGCTCAACGTCCCGGTCCTCTACCCGTACGAAATCCCGCTATACGTTTTCATCTTCCTGTGGTTTATCGAATTCCTCTCCGGGCGGGGGAAAGGGCTGTACGTACCGCGGGCGACGTTGGGGCTGGCGTTGCTGTTCGTCCCGGCCGTGCTCTCGATGTTTACCGCCCTCGATTGGACGTACGGCGCGTTCGAGCTCGTCCGGATGTTCGAGATGTTCTTGTTCTTCCTCCTCATCGTCAACTACCTGAAAACGGATCGGCAGCTCAAGATCGTTATCCTGATTTTGGGATTGAGCATCGCCTTCCAGTCCGTGCTCTCCTTCATGCAATACATAAATCCGTGGGGGGTGTACGAAGTCCTGGCGACGTTCGGCATCTACATGGGAATCTCCCACGCGACGCCGTACGACCCGGCGAGCCCGATCCGCGCGTGCGGGACGACGGGATATTGTAACTTCCTCGCGGGTTTCTTCGAGCTCACGGTACCGCTGTTCCTCGGCCTGTACTTCTTTTACCCGCTGTCGAAGACGTGGAAGCGCCTAATCGTCGGCGTGCTCGCGCTGGCGCTCATCGCCCTCCTCCTGACGTTCTCCCGGGGCGGCCTTCTGGCCGTCGGCGTCGGCGCGCTCGCCCTCATAGTCCTCGGCGTACGGCGGTTCCCCCAAATGAGCCGTCACGTACTCCGCGTCTCGCTGGCCGTTGCGGTCCAACTCGCCGTTATCTTCGCGCTCCTCTCGGAGAAGTTGTTCATGCGGCTGCGGTTCTTTACGGAGACGATGGAGGACGAAGTCCGGCTGGCACTTATGGTCAACGCCGTCGAGATGATCAGGGACAACCCGCTGTTCGGCGTCGGCTTGAATAACTACCCGGAGGCGTTCTACGCCTACGAGGTAACGGGCGTCGAGTTCGAAATGCTCTTCCCGGTCCACAACACGTGGCTACTGATCGCCTCCGAACAGGGGCTGCTCGGCCTCGCGGCCTTCCTGATATTCATGGGTTACATTGTGTGGGACGCCCGACGAGGGACGTGGGAAAAGTCTAGTCTTCACGCCGTGACGGCGGTGGGCCTCACCGCGGGCCTGATCGGTTGGTTCACCCACAACCTCGTAGCGCCGTTGTACCAAACCTCGCTCGTTAACCGCACGACGTTTATATTTGTGGTCGCGATCCTGGCCGTACTACCGCGCCTCCGGCCGGAGGAGGAACCCCCGCCGCTGTAAGCCCCCCGCTTCCGTCTGGAGGGGTCGGACGCCGCCGTTCGGCCCCCGCTTTTTACCATGACCCTTCAAACCCGTCTTTCGCGCAATTACCTCTCGTTGGCTTTGGCCCGTTTTACGGCCAAGGTGATATCGTTCGTGGCCGCCGTCATAATCGCGCGCCACCTCGGCGCCGGCGATTTCGGCATTTTCACGTTTTCGTTCGCCGCCACGACGCTGGCGATAGTGATTTTCCAGGGCGGCCTCACGCCGCTCGTTATCCGCGAGGTCGCCCGCGACCGTGCGGCGGCGCCCCGGTACCTGTCGATGTCGCTGCTGGTCCGGGGCGGGGGAGCGCTACTCGTCGTCGGCGGGGCCGGCGCGGTGTACGCGCTAACGCGTAGCCCGGCCGCGTTGGCTGCGGCCTTCGCGGCGCTGGCGCTCGGTTTCGGAACCCTTCTGGCCTCCTTCACGGACATCTTCCAGGGTTTCGAACGGATGGAATTCGTAGCCCTGGTTCTGGTATTCAACAACGTCGTGACGCTGGGGCTGGTCGTCGTCGCCACCCTCGCCGACGCCACCGTCTTCCACTTCCTTGCGCTGTACGCCGCGGCCAACGTCCTCTCGCTGGCGTTCGCCGCGCTGGTGTGCGCCGCCAAGTTCGCGCGGCCCGCCGGCCGCGTGGGGGGGGGGGAGTTGAAACGGTTCGTGAAGGCCGCGATCCCGTTCTCGCTGTCGGCCCTCGTCGCCAGCCTCTATTGGCGCAGCGACGCGGTGCTGCTGAAAGCGTTGGCGGGCGACCGGGCCGTGGGGATCTACGGCGCCTCCGCCCGCATCGTCGAGGGGTTAGTGCTGGTCGCGGGGTCCTTCCGGGAGGCCATCTACCCGGTGCTGTCGCGGTTTTGGCCCGACTCGCCCGATCCCTTCCGCGATGCTTCCCGGACGGCCTTCAAGTTCCTGGTCGCGCTGGCCGTTCCGATCGGCGTCGGCACCTCGATCGTGGCCTACAAACTCTTCCCGTTTATCTACGGCGCCGACTACGCGGAGGGTTGGATCGTCCTGGCGGTGCTGATATGGGCGCTGGTCGCTATTTTCCTCCGCGAACTCACCGCGGCCACGCTCTTCGCCTTCGACCTTCCGAAGCTCGTACTGGCCTCTAACGCGCTAGGCGCCGCCGCCTCGGTCGCCGTCAACCTCGTGCTTATCCCGTACCTCTCGTACCTGGGGCCGGCGATCGCCGGCGTGGTCGCGGCCTTCGTGACGACCACGTTCAATATGATCGTCCTCGGCACCCGGATGCGGCGGCTCTACCCGTGGTCGTTGGCGCTCCGGCCCGCGGCCGCCGCGGCGGTTATGGCCGGCGTGCTGGCGCTGACGTGGCAATGGCACGTGCTGGCAAACGTCGCCCTGGGCGCGGGCGTGTACGCCGCGGCCCTCCTACTCCTGCGGTACTACCGGCCCCGGCAACTCCTCGAGCTTCTGCCGCGGCGGTAGCGGATCCGAACGAAAAACCCCCGGCGCGCAGGCCGGGGGTTTTTTTTCGACCGAACCGAGGGGTTACTTGCCTTCCGCCTCGCCCTCGGCTTTCTTCCGTTTCAGCTCGTCGCCGCCTTCCTTCAACTTCTCCTTGCGGAGGTCGCCGCCCTCTTTCTCCTTCTCTTTGCGCAGGCGGTAACCCTCTTTAAGCTTATCGCCCTCCGCCTCGGACAGGCGGCGGGTGGGGGCGAAACCGTACAGGCCGGCGAGCTTGGCGTCCGCCTCCTTGAGCGAGGCCTTGAGCGCGTCGAGCTCTTCTTGAGTCAACGTGCCGCCCTTGGCGACGACGTCGTCGAGCTTCGATTTAACCGCGCGGAGCTCGAGTTCGACCTCCGCCAGCGTTCCCTTTTCCTCGTCCGTCGTCGCGGCCGCCATCATCACCGCGAGGCTATCCAACACGCGGCCGCACATCGTCGCGGCGAACGGGTTGTCCCACCCGACGACGGTGATGGTGTACGCCAGGCCGTCCAGCATTTGGTGTTTAGCGACTTCCGCCGGCGTCTCTACCGGTTTGGCGCCCGCCTCGTCCGGCGTGGCCACTACCGGGACCTCCGGGGGAGCCTCGACTACGGCCGTTTCGGCGGTTTCGACAACCTCTTCCTTCTTCTTGCAGGCGAAGAAAGCGGTCGCCACTACCGCCGCCAATAAAAGTACCCATAGGGTCTTGCCACTCATCTCACGCCTCCGATATAAAAGGTTATAATAACTACGCCGCCGGCCGGCGTCTCCTGACGCGCTCCCGGCGGCGGTACGAATTACTCTTTATAAACCGCGCGGCCTCCTTGCCGGTTCCCTGCGGGCCGGCCTACGAGGGTTTCTCGAAGTCGAAATCTTCCGGCGAGAGGTTCTCCAGCATTCGGTCCAACTGGTCTTGGATTTCCGGGTCCGGTTCAGCGTCGGCGCCGCTGGCCTCGATTATTTCGCGCGCTACGTAGATGGGCGAGTCGGTCCGGAGCGCGAGCGCGATGGCGTCCGAGGGCCGCGAATCTATCTCCCACGTGCCGTCGTGCGACTCCAACACAATCCGCGCGTGAAAGGTATTGTCCGCCAAGTCGTTGACGACGACGCGGGATACCCCCACGTCCAGTTCGCCCAGGACGTTCCGCAAAAGATCGTGCGTCATGGGACGGGGCGCCTCGACGCCTTCGATGGCCATCATTATCGAGTACGCCTCGTACGGACCGATCCAAATCGGCAGAATCTTACCGGCCTCCTCGTTCTTTAAGATCAGCACCGGCCGGTTGGTATTCGGGTCGTGGGTTACCACGGCCACGCGCATTTCCATCAAATCCGTCTTCATACCGGTTAGCCTTTTCCGAACAACGTCCTAATTATACCACAAAGGCCCCCCCATTACAAGAGAACCCCGTCGTCAGCGGTAAGCCGTAACTGTCTCAATTTTAGGCATTTTCCCTAAAGTTTCCGCCTTCAACCGTTCGCCGTCCCTGGTTAATATTAGAACCCCGGGCCGCCCCGCCGGTTTAAGCAGGCGTCGCGCCTCCGCCGCCGGCATTACCGCCAGCGCCGTCGCCCACGCGTCCGCCTCCGCGCACGTGGCCGCGACGACGGTCACGCCCGCCGGCCCTTCCGCCGGCCGCCCTGTATGAGGGTCGAAGAGGTGGCTGAACTCGTGGCCTTCGGCCTCGAAGCGTTGGGCATAACCGCCGGAGGTCGCGCTCGCGCCCTCCGCCAATTCGAACCAGCCGTACAACCCCTCGCCGTCCGGGTGCTGGATGCCGAGGCGCCACCGCTCCTCGCCGCGTGGCCCGCCGCCGAAACACGCCACCTCGCCTCCCGCCTCCACCAAACCCGCCTCCGCGCCCGCGGCCTTCATCGCCGCCACGGCTTTATCCACCGCCCACCCCTTTGCGATCCCGCCGAGGTCGACCCTCCTCCCGGGCGGCGCGAACCGCGCCGTCCGGTCCCTCTCGTCGAGGAGCAAGCCCTCGTAGCCGACGCCCGCGCGAACCGCGGCCAACTCGTCGTCATCGGGCCACCGCGGCGTCCCGCCCTTTATCCCGTAGGCCGCTACCAGCGGCCCGACCGTCGGGTCGAAGTACCCCTCCGTCGCCGCGGCCGCCGCGTACGCTAAGGACAGGATTTCGTACAGCTCCTCCGAAACGGCCCCGCCCTCCGCCGAGGCGTTCAACCGCGACAGCTCGCTGTTCGGATCGTAGGTGGAGGCGAGGCGTTCGACCTGGGCTATCGCCTCCCAGGCGGCTTCGCCGGCCGCCCGCGCGGTTGTCTCCTCCGCGGCGACCGCCCGCACCGTGACCGTCGTCCCCATCGCCTCCCGCTGCGTGCGGTACTCCACGGGACCCCGGCCGCAAGCGCCGAGCCCAACCACCGCCGCCGCCAGAAACGCCGCTCGCCTCACTGCAGCACCGCCAGCTTGCCCACCGTAGCCTCGCCTACGACCTCCGAGTCGAGGCGGTACAGGTAGACGCCGCTCGCCATCGGGCCTGTATCCCACTCCAGCCGCCCTCCCCGCGCGCGGCCCTCGAACACTTTCGTACCGGCCAGATCGTACACCGTTAAGGTGTCGCCCGGCAGTAACCCCTCGAACGTTACGCGCGCGTGGCCGTCCCGCCTCCGGACCGGGTTCGGGTACGCCACGAGGCGCGAGGCGTGCACTATATACACCGGCCCGGGGCTAACCGCCGTATACGGTTCGTTAACGCCGTCGTCCATAACGGCGTAGAGGTAATACCTCCCGGGAGGGAGGTCGGCCGTCCGCCACTCGTACGAGCCGCGGTTGCCCTGGTCGTTTTGGCGCAGGCCGGAGACGATAAGCGTTCCGCCGGCGCCCTCGGCCTCCTCCGACCAATACAGCGCAATCGAGGCGTCCCGGCCGCGGTCGTCGCCGTCGACGTCCCACCACCGGACGGTGAAGCGCTCGTCGGCGTAGTCGTCGCCGTCCGGTTCGACGAACGCCATTCGCGGGGAGGAGTTCGCGCCGGCCAGTTC
>CP070633.1:1839878-1852364 GCA_020356085.1 Candidatus Coatesiibacteriota bacterium
TGCATCGTGGCTACGGAGGAGCTGGCCGTCTTCGCCTCCTACGAGGGGAAGCGCGAGGAGGCGGTGGACTACTACCGCGAGACGCTGGTTGCGGAGCCCTCCTTCGTCTCGTCGGTCTGCGGCTTGGGGGACGTCGCGGCGCGCGAGGGGTGGGAGCCTGAACTACTCCGCCAGGCGGAACGCGCCTTGGAGTTGAATCCCCGGGCCCACCGCGCGCTCCTGCTCCTCGCCGAGTACTACTACGAGAACGACAGCACCGTCGCCGCGGTATCGTATTACGAGCGGTACGCGGAAGTCCAGGCCGACGATGCCGAGGCGCGCGCCGCCCTTGCGGAGGCGTATTTATTCTTGGGTCAAACGGATTTGGCGGAGGCCCAGTACCGCGAAATTCTCGCGTTCGACGCTTACAACGAGGCGGCGTACCTGGGTTTGGCCGACCTCGCCGCGCGGCGCGGCGCGGTCGAGGCGGCGAGGTCCTGGTTCGCGAGGGGGGCGGAGAGGTTGCCGCGGTCGGCGGAGATCCGGCGCCAATGGGGATATTACCTGTGCGGCCACGACGAGCGGGAAGAGGGCCTCGCAGTGTTGCGGGAGGCGGTGGCGCTCGACGTGAGCGACTACGAGACGCGGTATTACGTGCGCCGCGAGAGCGGCCTTCCGCCGGACGCCGTCGCGCGGGCATTGGAGGTCGACGTCGACCGGTTGCGCGCTCGGCCGGTAGAAGCGGCCGACTACCCCCACGCCGACGCGGTAATGTTGCTCGACCAATCGATCGTGTACGTAAACAACGATTTTACGTTCCGGGAGGCTAACCACAACCTTATAGCGATTATGAACGACGCCGGCCGCGAGCGGTGGGGCGAGATCACGGTCATGTCCGGCGGCGGGACCGAAATCAAGGACGCGCGAACGCACCTCTCGGACGGAGGCGTCGTGGACGCGGTGTCCATCAAGAGCTCCAGCGGGTATAAGGTCATATCGATGGAGCGAGTCGTCCCGGGCGCGGTGTTGGAGGTGTCGTACGACCTCAATCTCAACCGGCGGATGATATTCAACCTCCTTCAATATTACTCCCAGCCGTTCTTCATGGCCGAACTGGGGGAGGCGCTGCGGTGGACGCGGTTCGGCGTCGTCGTCGACGACGATTTCCCGGCCCGGGATCGCTTGGATTTCGCACTCGAGAATGACGGGATCAAAAAGCGACGGGTGCGGGGCGACGGCCGGACGGCGTACCTCTTCGAGCGGCGGGAAGTCGAGGCGCTGGTGGAGGAGACGTTTATGCCCTCCCGCGACGCGTTTGCGCCGCACGTCCGCCTGTCGACGCTGCCGGACGCCGATACGTTGGCGGAATGGTATCGGGGCGAGCTGTTCGGCAAGTTCCGCGTTGACGATTACATGAGGGCGCGCTTGGCCGCACTCGACCTTCCGGAGGAGGAGGAGGCGCGCGCGGCCGCGTTGTACTATTACGTCGTGCGGGAAATCGAAAGTTCCGGCGGGAGCGTATATTACCCCTCGCCGGCGCGCCTTACGCTCTTCCGCGGCCGCGGCCGGACCGTGGATCGCGCCGTGCTCCTTGTCGCGCTTTGCCGCGAGTTGGGCTTGGAGGCCAAGTTGGCGTTGGTGGGGACGGGAGGGGCTAAAGGAGAATGGGAACTTATCACGCCGGACCTCTTCGACTCCGTATTGGTATATTTCCCGACGCTGGGGCCCGGGGGCACGTTCGCCGATCCTTTGCTCGATACGTTCGCTTTCGGCGACGTGTGGACCGCGGCCTACGGCAAGCCGGCGCTGATCGTGGACGACCGCGGCTACGAAATCGGCCGGATCCCCGCGGAGCCGTTCGAAAAGGACAGCATCGCGCTGGATTTGGACTTAGAGCTGGATTACAGCGGCGCGGGGGCGTTCCGCGGCCGGCGGGCCTACCGCGGCCTACGCGGCGCGTACCGCGACAATTTCCGCGACCCGGAGAACCGCGACTCCAACGTCGAGATTACGTTGTCGCAAATATTCGCCGCGGCGACGATAGAGGATTACGGCTTCGAGAATCTCACGGATTTGGAGGGGGAGTTCGCGCTGCTCTTCGAGGGGCGGGTTCCGAGCTTCGCGCGGCTGCGGGGCGACACGTTGGCCGTTCGCGTCGTCCCTTACGAGTTTACGCTGGCCCAGGTCTTCATCGCCTCCGAGAAGAGGCAGTACCCGCTTCGCGTCGAGCGGCCCGAGGCGTGGATGGACGAGGTGCGGGTGAAAATCCCCGCCGGCTACCGCGTCGATTGGAAGCCGCGGGGCGTGCGCTTACGCGGGCCCAACTCGGAGTATACCCTCGACGTCGAAACCGACGGCGACACGCTCCTCCTGCGGCGCCGCCTGGTTATCGACCAGGGAGATATCTCGCCGCGGGATTATAAGAAATTCGTTAAGTTTTGCCGGCAGGTGGACCGGGTAGAGAAAGAGGAAATCCTTCTGGTCCCCGAACCTTTAGAGGGCGCGAGGTAGCGATTTGGCGTTCCCGGTTATACTCGTAATATTGGACGCCGTCGTCATCGTGGCGGCGCTAATCGGCGCGTACTTCTTCCGGTTCGGCGCGCTCCCGATGATCCCCGGCATCGGCCAACCGCCGCTGCAACCGTATTTATACCCGCTCCCCGTCGTAGCGGTATTATGGCTTATCGTTTTTAAGGCGTTCGGTCTTTACGGCCGGCGCGGCCGCAATTTCGGGTGGGATACGATTTTCGCGCTGTTGGGGGCCGTCCTGGTGGGGTCGGTATTCCTGAGCGCGGTGGGCTTCGTGTACCGGGGCTTTTCGTATTCGCGGCTGGTTTTAGCCGTGGGGGCGGCGTTTACGTTTGTCGGGTTGTGCTTAGCGCGGGCTGCGGCCGGATCGGTGCGGACGTATCTACTGCGGCAAGGCGTCGGCGCCCAAAGGGCGCTCGTCGTTGGGACGTCGGTGGCGGCGCGGGAGTTGTGCCGGCGGCTGCTCAACGGGCCGGCGAGCGATTATAACCTGGTGGGGGTTATCCCCGCCGACGAGTACGGCCACATCGAACCCGGCTGTCCCGTCGCCGGACGATTGGATGAATTTTTCGACGTCGTGCGGCAAGCCCGGGTCGACGTCGTCTTCTTCGGCAGCGACGTCCCGGACCCGGTGCTCCTGGATTTGGTTTTAGAGTGCGATCTTCGGGGTGTCGCGGTGCGCATCCTCCCCTCTACGCTAGAGCTTATGGCCACTAAGATCCACGCCGACGAGGCGCTGGGCGTCCCGGTCTTCGCGCTGAAGCAATTCCGCCTGAAAGGTTTTAACCGGTTCGTTAAACGCGCGTTGGACGTCGCCTTTGCCGGCGGATGTTTATTCGTGTTCGCGCCCTGGTGGCTGTTTACCGCCCTCCTCATCAAGCTTACCTCGCCCGGGCCGGTCCTGTACCGCCAGGAACGAGTGGGCCAGGACGGCCGGACGTTTGAATTGTTTAAGTTTCGTTCCATGCGGCCGGACGCGGAAGCCGAAACCGGCCCCGTCTTTGCCTCCGCGAACGACGATCGCGTTACGCCCTTCGGGAGGTTTTTACGGCGGACCTCCCTCGACGAGATCCCGCAGCTGCTTAACGTGTTGCGGGGCGACATGTCGGTGGTGGGGCCGCGGCCGGAACGTCCGTTCTTCGTCGAGAAGTTCGCCTCCGACGTACCTCGCTACCTCGAGCGTCATAAAGTAAAGTCCGGCATGACGGGATGGGCCCAGGTCAACGGCTTCCGCGGGACGACCTCCATCGAACGTCGCGTCGAATACGACCTTTACTATATCGAGAACTGGTCTTTACTGCTCGACCTGAAAATAATCCTGCGTACAATAGGGCAAGTACTAAAGGGTGCGGGGCAGTAGAGGGGGGCGGTGCGTAGGGCCACCTCGGGGACACCGGTCAATCGGGACCGGCGGGCCGCCGCTCCGGCGCTACGGGCGGCGGTAAGCTATTGCACTCCGGCCCTCTTTTCATTATAATGCGCCCGACCTATGGCTGCCGATAACCGGAAAAATACGCGCAACTTCTCCATTATCGCGCACATCGACCACGGCAAGACGACGCTGATGGACCGGATGCTGGAGGTGACGGCGGCCGTCGACCCGCGGCAAATGCGCGAGCAGTTCTTGGACGCTATGGCGCTTGAGCGCGAGCGGGGCATCACTATAAAGATGCACCCCGTTACGCTTCGGTACCGCGCGCGGGACGGGAACGAGTACAAGCTTAACATCATCGACACCCCCGGCCACGTCGACTTCACCTACGAGGTCTCGCGGTCGCTCGCGGCCTGCGAGGGCGCCGTGCTGTTGGTCGACGCCAGCCAGGGCGTGGAAGCCCAGACGGTGGCGAACGCGCTGTTGGCGGTCGAAAACGACCTCGTTTTAATCCCGGCCATTAACAAGATCGATTTGGCCTCCGCCCAGGTGGACGTTACGCGGGAGGAGCTGCTGGAGGTCGTGGGAATCGACGCTTCGGACGCCGTCCTGGTCTCGGCCAAAGAGGGGACGAACGTTGAAGAGTTGTTGGAGCGTCTCGTGGCGGAGGTCCCCCCTCCGGCCGGCGACGGCGACAAACCGCTGCGGGCGCTGGTCTTCGACGCGCAGTACGACGCGCATCGCGGCGTGCTCGCCTACGTCCGCCTCGTCGACGGCCGCCTCCGGCGCGGTACGAAGATCCGGCTGATGGCCTCCGAGGCGACTTACGAGGTTACGGAGGTCGGCGTCTTCGGGCCGGCGCAGGTTCCGGCGGAGGAGCTGGCCGCGGGCGACGTCGGTTACGTCGCGGCCACCATCAAGGAGATCGCGGAGGCCCGCGTCGGCGATACGCTGACGTACGCCGAGGGAGGCGTGGCCGAGCCGCTGCCTGGGTACCGAGAGGCGCGGCCCATGGTCTTCGCCTCGCTCTTCCCGGTGGAGGCCGACGATTACGAGCTTCTGAAGCGGGGTCTGGAGAAACTCGCCCTCAACGACGCCTCCCTCAGCTGGCAGGCGGAGGAGTCGGCGGCACTCGGCTTCGGCTTCCGCTGCGGCTTCCTGGGGCTGTTGCATATGGACGTCGTCCGCGAGCGCCTCGAGCGGGAGTACGAGCTGGAGGTTATTACGACGACCCCCCACGTCGCGTACGAGGTCGCCACGCGGGACGGCCGGACGACGTACGTCGAAAACCCGGCCCGGCTGCCGGACCCGGCCGAGATCGTCTCCGTCGGCGAGCCGTTCGTGGAGGCGACCGTGTACACGCCGGCGCGTTACGTGGGGCCCGTGGTCGAGCTACTCAAGGGGAGGCGGGGCGAGCACGTATCGATGGAGTTCTTCGCCGGCGACCGCGTCGCCATCAAGTACCGGCTGCCGCTGGTGGAGATAATAGTTGACTTCTTCGACCGCCTCAAAGCGCTCTCGCAGGGGTACGCCTCCCTCGACTACGACCACGTCGGCTACCGGCCGTCGCAGATGGTAAAGTTGGACGTCCTGCTCAACGGCAAGGCCGTGGACGCGCTTAGCGTTATCGTCCACGCGGAGCGGGCGGAGCGGCGGGGGCGGGACTTGGTCATGAAGCTCCGCCGCGAGATTCCGCGCCAGCTGTACGAGGTCGTGATTCAGGCCGCGATCGGCTCGCGCGTCATCGCCCGCGAGACGCTCAAGCCGATGCGCAAGAACGTCACCGCCAAGTGCTACGGCGGCGACGTTACGCGCAAACGCAAGTTGTTGGAGAGGCAGAAGGCGGGGAAGAAGCGGATGAAGCAGGTCGGCAACGTCGCCGTCCCGCAGGAGGCGTTCTTAGCGGTGCTGAAAACCGAAAACTAGGCTAGGAGAGGCGAATCGATAAGCTAAAAAACCCGGCCGCGCGGCCGGGTTTTAGCGCGTAGCCCTTTATTCCCCGGGCGGCCCCAATTTTATTTCCCTCCCCTTTCCCCAGCGATAGGCCGCCTCGATGAGCAGCGCGGCGCCGACCAGGCCGCCGACGCCTATAGCCACGAGGGGCCAAAAACCGAGGGTTTTGGGGGAGGTCATCCGCCGTCCCGCCGGAAAGGTGGTTTAATTTTGGGCCGGGCGCCCGGCTGCCCGCGCTTTGATTATATCGTTATGTTCGCAGCGACGCGGGTGGCGTGCTTTATCGCGAAATCGTCGGCGCCGTTAGGCCCGTAGGCCAGTAAAACTTTGTAGGTCCGGCCGACGACGAGTACCCGGTCGTAGGCGTCGCCGGAGTCGAGGGGAATCGTAAAGCTGATCTCCGTTGACCCTGCCTCCTCCTTCCCGGCCGGGTTGAGTACGTTGTCGGTCCCGCCCAGGTTGGTATCGGCGTCGTGGGCGGTTGCGGCCGTGCCGAAATCGTCGCGCGTGGAGACCGTCCCGCCGGCGACGTAACCCAATATTAAGTTAGCGTCCTTCATGCCAACCGTGGGGTCGAAGCCGACGGCTACCCAGCCGGTGGTCGGCGCCTTTACCGTAACGTGGAGATTTGCGCCTTCCGGCTGCCAGGTTAGCGTGATGCCGTCGACGGTAATCGGCGGACCGGTAGGCGAGGGTTCGTCGTCGGCCGTATTACACGCGCCGAACGCGAGCGCCATCGCCAACCCGGCCGCGATAACCAACTTCGTCGGAACCAAGACGCGCTTATTCATCCCGCGACCTCCTCCGCGTCAGAGCCCTATGAGGCGGTAGATATTAAAGCCTAGGTATACGTCGTTCGAGGCGGTGCCGAGCATCAGCCGGCGCGTCCCGATCTGCGAGGAGTTGCCGACGAGGATCGCGAAGTGATGGCCGTAGGTTTGGAGTTCGACCCCGGCGGCGAAGCAGTTCTCGGCGCCGGTACGGCCCTCCTCGCGGCTTAGGACGGGATAATATTCGCCGATTACGGCTATGTGTTTCACCATGCCTTCGCGGTCGAAACCGACCGCGAGGCCGAAGCCCGCACCGAACTTCTCCTCGTAACCGTCGTACCCGACGACTAGTGCCGGCGACACGACATTGAGCAACGGATCGCCCCGTACCGCCACGTCGTAGAAGAAATTTTGCCGCCGCTCCTCCATTTCCGGAAGGCGGTAGCTGAAAAATTCTACGTTGACTTCGGCGGAAAAAAGTCGCTCCCAGTGCATGTCGTAACTAGCGCCGAGCGTAAATTCTTTTTGGAAAAGCGTGAACGTAGGCTCGAGCTCGAGCCTTCTCCACGGGGCTCAGCGGAATCCCAGGCCGACGTTCGCGCCTTCCGTTAGCCCGAGTACCGTGCCTCCCGGGTCTTCGTCTAGCGGCCCGTAGAAGCGGTGTTGAATCTCAATCACGCCGGACCGGGCTTCCAAACCCGACGGCGTATCGAGATTGAGCATATCGCGTTCGAACGCGGCCGCGGCCGCCGCGACGCACGCGGATACGAAAACTAACGCTCCGAGTCCATATCTCATAGCCACCTCCGTCGTCAGCTGCGAGGCGATTATAATTAACTTGGTTAGTCGAGTAAAGGGAATTGCGGCCCGGGCAAGGTCGCTACAGGAGGGCAAGGCCTTCGCGGAGGGTGGGGTATTGGAGGCGGGGTAACAGCTCGGCCTTCATCCGCGAGGTGTCGCCGTAGTAATCGGCCATGCCGATCTTCACGAAATCGCGCGTGAGGGGGGAGACCGTCCCGAATAGGGCGGCGTATAGCTCGACGGCGGCCGCCGCGGCGTAGAACGTCCCGGCCGGGAACCGAGGAGGCTTCCCGTACCCCCAATGCGCGGCTAGCCGGTCGGCGAACTCCTGGAGCGTGATCCGGCCGTCGTCGCCGAGATTGTATATACCCTGCGTCCCGGGTTTTTCGGCGGCGGCGCGACACGCGGCAAGGAAATCCGGGAGCGCCAGGAGGTGGATCCACGTCGGCCCCGGCCAGACGGCGAAGAGGCGCCGCTGCATGAGCCAGCGCGCCGCCTCGATCATCAGGACGCCGCGGGCGTAGATCATTCCCGGCCGCAGCGCCACGGCGGCGGTCGCCGTTCCCTCGCACGCGGCGAAGAGGTATTTTTCCGCTGCGAGCCGCGTTTGCGCGTGTACCGACGACGGCCTACCGGAGAACGTTCCGCGGGCCGGTTTCTCGGGCGTCGAGGAGCCCTCGACGTGGGGGAAGCTGACAAGTATTATTTTCCCGACTTCGGCGTGGAGCGCCGCCTCGACCAGGTTCTCGACGAACGCTACGTTGGTACGGGGGAGGAATTTCTCCGGCCGAGGCTTAAATAAGACGCCGCCGAAGTGGAAGACGGCGTCAACGCTCCGGCACGGCGCCGCTAAGGTGTCGATTCGGCCCAGATCGCCGCGGAAGACGGCGACGGAGGGGTGGGCGGCAAGGTCGGCGGGGAGCGACTTGCGATGAATTAGGAGGTTAAGCTCGTGCGAAGTGCCCAAGAAATCCCGGGCCAGGAAGGACCCGAGATTGCCGGCGGCGCCAGTTATCAATATTCTCATATAATTTCGGAAAAAAGGGGCTATGATTGGGCACTACATATTGCTATAAATTGGGCACTACGGAGTTATTTAAGCCCCGTAAGCTGTTCCTCGACGCGCGAATAGCGCGACGGCCGCTAAGATAACTAACAGGCCACAGGTGACCCACGCGAAGACGTCCCCCACCGCCGTATAAATCGTCCGTACGCCCGCCGTCGGCAGCATAGCCACCGTTACGGCGTCGTCGAAAGCGTAGTAGTCCATTTTGGCTTGCGGCCGGCCGAGGTAATCCGTCGCCACCGACACCGCCTCGTTATCCGGCCGAAAGACCGAAAAGCCGTTCTCCACCCCCCGGAATATGGCGAGGTCGGCGTGGAGGTCGCCCAGCTCCCACCAGTCGTGGGCCGGCACCAGCATGATGTCTACGTTCGCGCGGCCAGCCGGCCGGATCAACGCGGGGAAGTCCATATCGTAGCAGATGGCGCCGCCCAGGCGGCCGTAGTCCGTATCGAGGAGGGGGAGGCGGCCGTCGCCCCGAACCGATATCGCCGCCTCCGGCCCGGGGACGGGGACGGACTTGACGTAATCCCAGGCCACGTTCCCGTCCGGCTCGAGCAGGACCAGTTTGTTCGTTACCGGCTTCTCGGCCTCCGGCTCGAGCGTCGCGAAGGCGAGCGCGAGGTAGATATCTTCCTCCCGCGCCAGCTCCCGGCCGCGGGCCACTAGGGAGGCCTCCTCCGCCGCGGGTAGTTGGGCCGCGGCCTCTCCCCAGACGACGACCTTGGCGCCGGCCCGGGCCTCGGCGCGCGTGCGCGCCAGGAGGTCGTCCGTGATGGCGGCGGTTTCGGCGCGGAACGTACGTTCCTGTTCCGGATCGAGCGGTTCGCCGCCCAGGAGGGCCTCTCTCATTTCCGGGTGGGCGGAGAGGAAGAAAGGCCGCGCGATTATCCCGGCCAGCCGGACGCTCTCCGCCGGCCGCGTGAGGGCGAGCCGGCCGCCGCCGTACAACAGTATGCCAACGAGTACGACGGCGTACGTCACGGCGCCGCGTCGGAGGGCCGGCCCCGTGAAGCCGCGCTCCCACGCCCAGTTCGCGACGGCGCCGAACCAAGCGACGACGAAGCTCACGCCGTACAGGCCGGTCAGGGAGGCGATTTGAATTAGCGCGAGATTATCCACCTGCGTGTAAGCGAGCGCGTTCCACGTCCCGAGCGGGCTTATCAGCGAAAAGCCGTACTCCAGCGTTACGACCGCGGCGGGGAAGACCAGCGTGGAGGCGAAACCGCGGAGGCGGGGGGCGAACGCGCGGTCCGCGGCGTAGGGGAGTAGATAGACGACGGCGGCCGCGAGCGCGAAGGCCGCGTAAAGCGGCGTCGGCATCATGACGTCGGCTATCCCGCGCCAGCCGAAGAACGTCGCGACGCCGGCCGCGGCTGCGGCCAGCGGAAAGCCCAGGAGCGGCCGCCGGCCCCGCAACCACCGCAGCATGAATACCGGCGCCAGCCAGGCGGCGGCCGGAACGACGTACCGGCCGCCGGCGAAGAACCAGGCCCCGCCGGCGAGCGCCAGGCACAGCCAGGAGAGCGCGCTAGCCCCCCTCGCGGGAGGTCTCGTCGTCGTAGCCATGTATCCGGACCGGTTCTCCCGCCGCGGCGTCGCGGGGGACTTTAAATTCGCGCGTTCGGTGCCACTTCTTGCAGGCCGGGCACCGCTCGTACCGCACCGTACCCAAATTCGCGCCCCAGAAGGGCCGCGGGTAGACCGTGCCGCAGCTGGGGCACTTCGCCAGGCCGAAGAAAAGGCGGCCGGGTTGGAATTTGCCGTAAGCGAAAAAGGCCAACACCGTTAGCATGAGGAGAAAATAGCCTATCACCCAGAAAGACAGGATGATCCCCCACGCCTGTTTGCCAAATTCGAGCGGGTCGACGGCGGCGACGAAGATGGGGAAGTTGCCCAGGTAGTGGAGACCCATCGCCGCCAATACGCCGAATACAAAGCCGCGGCGGAAGCGCCACAGCGCCGCGGCCGTAAAGGCCCCGTGCATCAGGCACACCATGAACCGTTCGCTCATGAAGCCGCCGAAATAATACCACGGCATCGCCGCGTATTCCGGGTGGGAGGCGATCATTTGGGCCAACAGCCAGATCTCGCCCACGCCGAAGCCCAGGCCCAACGCCATCGCGAGGCGCGTCGCGTTTTTCCGGGTAACTTTGTGGACGAACCAGGGAATTAACAGCAGCCACAGCTTCGCCGGCTCCTCCGTGAGGGGCGCGTAGAGAGTTTTTACGAACAAGTAGAGGCCGGGATACGCGCCCAACCCCTTCGCGAGGAGGCGATCCAGCGGCATCCGGAGGAGATGGTAGGCCAGCGGCGAAAGCGCGAAGTTCGCGACCGCCGCCAGGATCAAAAGCGGCCGGTCCCCACGCGGCGCCCGTATAAAGATGTAGAACCCCAATACGGCGAGCGCGAGGGCCGACGTTACGGCGGCGGCGATATATATTCCGGGTATGCTCAACCGACGTACCTCCGGGGGTTCGGCGAGTAACGCCGTCCACTATACGCAAAGCGGTAGGTGATGTCGAGGGAAAAAACGCGCGCCCCCGCCGCCCAAAGAAAAAAGCCGCCCCGGGGGGCGGCCTTAACGAAAGTTTTGTCGATTACCGATATAGGGCTTTGACTTTCCCGATCGAGGCCGGCGCAACGCCCACCGTGCCCGGGCAGCCCATGCGGTAAATGTAGCCGTTGGTGCAACCGACGAAGAGGACCGAGTTGTAGTACGCCATGCCGTACGAAGTCGACGGCGGCGCCAGGAACGAAGCTACAATCGAACCCGCTCCCGATACCGAGTAGCCGTAGATGTTCGGGCCATACGCGCCCCAGATCAGGCGGTTGCGATGGTCGTACGCGATGTCGCGGTAGTCGGAGTTCGGCATCGGGAAGGAGGAGAGTATGCTGCCGTTGGATAGGGCGTGACGCCAGGTGTAACTCGGCGCGCTGTCGCTGGAGAAGATGGCGGTTGTGCCGACGCCGCCGTCGCCCGTCTGATGGGCCGCCAGGCCGTACGGGTCGTGGCCCGCCGCCCACGAGTTGTAAACCGAACCGGTGAGCCAGTTGCAATCGTAAATCCGGTCGTTGTTATACGACCCGACCCAAACGTGGCCGGTAGCGGAGTACGCCAGGCCGCGGTTACTCGAGCTGGACGGTACGGTCCACGAACCACGGACGGAGCCGTTGGCCGGGTTGCAGTTGTACACGGTCGCGGGGTGGGCCAGGACGTGAAGGTACGTCCCCGAATGCGCCAGGCCGCGGATATTATTGTTGGGGGCTTGATACGAACCCAGAATGTCCCCCAACGCGCCGAACGCGGCGGTGGCGAGGGAAAGCGTGACTAAAATTACGAGAAAGCTACGGATCATAGTTGAAACCATCCTTTCGACATCCGCAGGAATTGAGAGTTAATTTGGCGTATATATATCAGAGTCATGACGAAAAGGCAAGTGATAAAGTAAGAAATGGCGATATATATTCAGAATATTAAAAGACTTACGGTGATTGCCCTATAGATAAGGGGCGTGGAAACGTTCAAAAATACCACCCCAGCGGGGCGGTTACTTAGCGTTTTTAGGCGGTTACGCGATCGCGATCGGGGAGGTATCGCTCCCCCCTTTGCGGCGGCGACAGGTTATTCGGCCTAGGCCGGAATTTTTCGTTGTCGCGCGGCCGGCGAGCACATGAATACGTCGACGTTGTTCGAGTCGACGAGAGGTGCTAGAACCGGGCTCCGGGAAAGCGCCGGCGGCGCGGCGCCGAAGAGGGCGCAGACCGTAGGCGTCGGGGAGGCGAGACTTCCCATCGGGCCATTAGAAATCCCAATCCGGCGTCGGATCGGGTAGCCGGAGGACTTCGTCGAGTTCGGCCAGGAGACCGGGCGGGCCGGCCAAGCCGTCGGTTATTGCCAGGCCGGAGGCGGGCCGGATGCCGAGCCACATCCGCGTGAAGGCGTTGACCGAGGCGGTAAGTGTCGGCCGGGAGGCGTCGTGGCCCGGTTCCGCCCCGGAGGACGGCCCGAGCGTTAC
>CP070633.1:1852464-1878767 GCA_020356085.1 Candidatus Coatesiibacteriota bacterium
GAGCGTCGGCCTCATCTCGTACAGCGCCGCCGATACGCCACGGCGGGCGCACTGCCACGCGGCCTCTACGCCCGCCAATCCGCCGCCCACGACGGTGACCGACTCGGTCATCGCCTCGGGCGCGGAGGCCCGTTCAAGCCTAGTTCCTTAACGCGTACCTCCATTGCAGCTTGGGAAACCTCGAACAGTTCCGCCAAGAGAGGTAGGCGGTTCTCGCTATTGGAGGCGTAATCCTTCCAACTCCGCCTCACCCACGCCGCCGGCATCAACAACGACGCCGCAAACCGATTCGCCTCCCGCTCGAGAGGCGATTTCCCTCCCGGTTCGGCGAACGATTTGCGGCGGTGGCGTAAAAAGTAGTGCCCCAACTCGTGGGCCAGGGTAAAACGCTGCCGCGTCCGCCGGTCCCGGGAATTAACGACGATTACCGGAAACACGCCGTCGTTGACGAAAATTCCCGCCACGTAGTCGAACGGCCGCGCGCATACGGCCAAACCCTCGCGGCGGCAAATCTCCTCCAGCTCCACCGGCGGCGCTGCCAGCCCGTACCGCGTAAGGATTTCCGTCGCCCGCCGTTCCGCGGCGGCCGCCGCCGCCTCCCGTTGCGCCGTTGGCATTAGCCGATACCCCCTGCCCGGCCCGGCTCAGTCGGAATCGCCGACCGTCGCGTCTCCTTCGACGGGTTCGAAGGCGACCGCCGTACTGAACACCCAACCCACGGCGCCGCCCGCGACCTCGGCCTTATACCAATGGCCTTCCTCCCCCTCCACGACGTCGGCCTCTTTCATTCGCGCCACGAGCGTCAGCGGCGCGCCCTTGTTAAGGCACATTACTACCTCCGCTTCCGCCTCCGGCGTCGTATGCAAGCAGTAATTATCGGTAAGCGTCGCCGCGAGCGGCGTCGCCAGTTTGAGCTCGACGTTTTCGGCCGCCGCGAAGGCCGCGGCCGCCGCTACCAGCGCGAGGCCCCACCATAGCTTGGAGTGCATTCCAACCTCCTATCAGATCGCCGTTTACTTTTTTTTCTCGCGCGAAGCCTTGGCCCGGCGCGCCCGCTCGGTTTGCCAAAAACGGAAAAAAGCCAGTAGTTCTTCCCGGTCGCTTTCCGTAACGTGCTGGCTCCGAAAAAACTCGACTATTTCCTCCGGCACGTCTTTCATCGCCGGCGGGGCTTGCTCGCGCATTAGATAGTCCAACGAGGCGCCGAACGTATCCGCCATCTTTTTGATCAACTCGCGGGAGGGGTTCCGGAGCCCCATCTCTATTTGACTCAAATACCCGGGCGAGATACCCAGTTCGCTCGCGAACGCGCTCTGCGTGTAACCCCGCGCGAGACGCAATTTCTTAACTTTTTCACCCAGTTTCAGCATCCGTTCGCGATACCTATTATTAGATTCCCCGTCGATAACTTAGGTTTATTGTAACATACCGCCGCCGCGCAATCAAAGCGGCGTTAGCGGCCTTTAACGTACCGCCCCAGTTCGCGAGGCGTAGCCGCCGACGTGCCCTCTTGGGCTACGACCGCCGCGGCCGCGGCGTTCGCGACCTCCAGTACAAGAGAAAACCCCAGGCCCGCGGCCAGCCCGGCCGCGACGGCCGCCGTTACGGTATCGCCGGCGCCCGTCACGTCGACCACTTCGCGCGCCGCGGGAGGCAGGTGCCGCACGCCTCCCCGAAACGGCCACCCGTACATCCCCTCGCTCCCCGCGGTTATAATCAAGTACCGCGCCTCCAACCGCCGCGCCGCCCGCGCCATCGCCGCCGCGAGGTCCTCCCGCCGGGCCGTTCCGCCTCCCGCCGCTCTCTCCAACTCCTCCCTATTGGCCACCACGGCCTCAACGCCGCGGAATTTCTTCAAGTCGCCCCGGGCGTTGGCCACCGTTACCACGCCGCGCCGCGCAGCTTCGGGCAGCAGTTCCCGTACCAGCCTCGGCGTCAGCGTCCCGTTGTCATAGTCTGAAAGGACGAGCGCCCGCGCGCGGCCGAGCGCCGCCCGCGCCGCTTCGCGGAGGCGGCGTGCAGCCGCCCGGCCGGGAGGCCGCCGGTCCTCCCAATATACGTGGAATACGTGCTGGTCGTGACGCTGGACCTCGGAGGCAACGTATTTAACCTTATACGTCGTGGGGCGGCCGGCCTCCGACACGAGACCGGCGACGTCCACGCCGCGGCCTTCCAGCAAACCCGCCAAACGCGCGCCGTACTCATCCGCGCCCGCCAGGCCTACCAACGCGACCTGCGCCCCCAACGCCGCGGCGTTGGCCGCGACGTTGGCCGCCTGCCCCGGCGCGAACACGCGGCGCGCGGCCTCCAACGCCAACACGGGGGCCTCCTTCGCCACGGCCGCCGCCGTCCCGTAGACGTACTCGTCCAAACCCGGGTCCCCCACGACGACCACGTCTCGCCCCCGAAGGCGGGCTACCGCCTTATTGAATTCGGCGTTTTTCACGGCCCCAGCATAAGAAAAACGTCGGTTGACGGCAACCGAAAACCGGCCGCCGCCGCCGCGGCCGAATCCGAAACGTAAATTGACCGGATAAGGGATTTATGCTAAACTGCAAAACTAAAATCATCGCGCCGGAGAAAACATGAAAATACTGGGAATCCACGACGGCCATAACGCGACGGCGGCCTTGGTGGAGGACGGCCGGGTGGTGGCGGCTGTCTCCGAAGAACGGCTCGTCCGTACCAAGAACGTCGACTGCTTTCCGGAACGGGCGATCGCCGATTGCCTCGCCCTCGCCAGCTGCACCGCCGACGACGTCGATTTCGTCGCCTACAACGGCCACCATCAACCGTACTCGCGGACGCGGGCCGAATTAATGGCCGCGTTTCGGCAGGCTTCCTCCGCCCGGACCGCCGTCAAGAGAATCCTCCGCCGTACGCCGGTGAACCACCTCTACCGGCGGCGGCGGCGGGCTACGCGGAAGGAGGCGGTGGGGCGCCTCGGCTTCGGCGAATCCCAAATCCGCTTCGTCGAGCACCACCAGGCCCATGCCTATGCCGCTTATTGGAGCTCGCCCTGGCGGGAAGGCGAGGTCCTGGTTCTGACGTGCGACGGGGAAGGCGATGACCTGTGCGCCACCGTCAACGTCGCGCGGGACGGCGAAATCGAACGCCTCGCCTCCGTCCACGCAAACAATTCGCTCGGCATCGTGTACGCCATGGCGACGACGCTGTTGGGCATGATGCCGCTGGAGGACGAGCACAAGGTTATGGGCATGGCCCCCTACGGCCAACGACGGGTACTAATGCGGCCGGAGGAAGACTGCTTCGCCGGACTCCTGCGGACGGAAGGGTTGGGGTGGGAACGGACGGACGGCTTGCCCGACGTGTACCAATCGTTCCGGTATCTGCGGCACCGCCTGGGCCTGACGCGGTTCGACAACGCCTCCGCCTCCATCCAACTCCTGACCGAAAAAGTCCTCACGGAATGGGTCGCCAACTGCGTCCGCGAAACCGGACTCCGTCGGGTAGCGCTCTCCGGCGGCGTCTTCATGAACGTCAAAGCTAACAAGGCGGTTTACGAACTCCCGGAAGTCGAAGAACTCTTCGTCATGCCCTCCTGCGGCGACGAGTCCAACGCCTTGGGCGCGTGCTACGTCGTATACGACGAGGAACGCCGCCGAGCCGGACTCCCGACGGATATTCCCCCCCTCGGCCCGCTCTACTTCGGCGGCGAATTCGGGGCGACGGATTGCGAACGCGCGCTTTCGGAATTCGAAGCCGGCGAGGGGATCGAGATTACGGAGCCCGCAGACATTGACTGGCAGGTCGGTCAACTCGTCGCCTCCGGTAAAATCGTGGCCCGCTACGCCGGCCGGATGGAGTTCGGGGCCCGGGCCCTGGGCAACCGGTCCATCCTCGCCGACCCGCGCGACATGGCCGTCATCCCCAAAATCAACGAGATGATCAAGAGCCGCGACTTCTGGATGCCGTTCGCGCCGTCGGTCCTTGCGGAGCGCTCCGAGGAATACGCCGTTAAACCCAAACCGATGCGGGCGCCGTATATGATTACGGCGTTCGAATCCACCGACCGGCGCGACGACTTCCGCGCGGCGACTCACCCGTACGACAAATCGACGCGCCCCCAAGAGGTATTCGAGGACTGGAACCCCGGGTACTATCGCGTGCTCAAATCCTTCGAGGAGGCCACGGGCCGCGGAATCGTCCTCAATACCTCGTTCAACCTCCACGGCTACCCGATCGTGTATCGGCCGGAGGAAGCGTTGGAGGTATTCCGCCGTTCCAGCTTGGACGCGCTCGCTTTGGGTCCCTATCTCATCCAACGGAAATAAACGTCTCTCGACGCCAAGTAAAAACGGCGGCCGTGCGGCCGCCGTTCGCTCTTTGCCTCCCGCTAAAATTTCCCGAAAAAGATCAATACGCCGAAGACTACGAACAAGGCCCCGGCAACTTTCTGGATTATCCCGGCCGGCACGACCTTGGCGAGGCCGACCCCCAGGAACACTCCCGCGAACGTTATTACCGCAAAAGCCGCCACCGCGCCGATAAAGACCAGCCACGGTTTGCCGGTCTGGGAGGCCATCGCGATAGCGGCCAACTGCGTCTTGTCGCCGAGTTCGGCCAGGAATATCAAACCGAACGCTGCCCACATAATTTTCATGCCGTGCCTCCTGCTTACAAAGCGGACTCCGCCCGGAACTGCGCCACGCGGTCGGTCCAATACATCCATCCGTATTCGAAAAACATCTCCTCGGCGGCGGCCAGGTTTCGCGCCGCCTCCTCCCGGCGTCCCGAGGCGAGCTGGGCCCGCGCGAGGCCGAACGCGGCCCACGGCCAGTGGACGACGTTTACGCCGTCCGTCTGGCCCATAACCCATTCGAACTCGGCCGCGGCGGCCGTCGGCTTCCCGGTTAGCAACTTCACCTCGCCGAGCCAGATCCGGCCTTCGTAGACCTCGTCCGCCTTTTTCGCCGCGGCCAGGCGTCCGTTCAATTCGGCCGCCACCGCCGCGGCCCGGCCGCGATCCTCCCGAGCAAGCGTGAGCGCCGCCTCCAGATTGGCGCGCGCGAGGGCCGCGGTCTCTCGGAAGGGCGGCTCGATCCGGTACACCGCCTCGTAATGGCGACGGAACTGGTCGGAATCGTACTCGCCGGCGTCGAGTTCGATTTTCGCGCCCAACAATTCCGCCTCGAAGCCGACGTGGGCGGCGCGCATTTGGGCCGCCGCCTTTTGCGCGGCGGCAACGTGTTCGCGGGCCGCATCCCACCGCCCTTGGTACCGGGCCAACTCCCCCAGGTTAACGTGGGAGGCCGTTAACGCCTCGTAGTTTTCAATGTCTTCCGCCAGCGCCGCGGCTTCTTGGCCGTACTCTACCGCCCGGGCGGGGTCGAGATACCGGAGAAACGCGGCCAAATTGGCGGCGGCCGCGGCCTGGACCCGCCGCGTCCCGATCCGGCGCGTCATCTCCTCGGCGCGCTCGGCGAAATCGACGGCTTCCCGGTTGCGGCCTAACAGGTAGTAGCCGACGCTGAGATTGGTCAACGCCATCGCCTGACCCGGGAGGTAGCCCGACTGTTGCCAAATGTACAATGCCTCTTGAAAATACTCTATCCCCTTGGTGGGCTCGTCGGCGTTCTGATAGTCGGCGCCGATATTGTTATAACAGTATCCGACGCCGACGTCGTCGCCCGCCTCGGTGAACCGGGCCAAAGCCCCCGCGATGGCGTTCTGGCGAGCCTCGCGGTCGCCGAGGAACAGGTACGCCTTTGCAGCCGCACGTAACGTCTGTCCCTCCATCAGCGCGTCGTTTAACGACTGGTAGATACTGCGGGCGTCTTCCAGGAATAACAGTGATTTTCGGTAATCCGACAGGAAGTTGTACGCGCGCCCGGCCAAGAATAGTAACTTCGCGCGCACGGGAGGCGTTTCCGCGTACCGCAATTCCTCCTCGATGAGTCCCAACGCGCGGCGCGGTTCCGCGTATTCCAAGAGGGCGTCGGCCAGCTTCTCGACCAATTCCAATTTAAGACCCACGTCGGTGGGCGCTACCCGGCGGAGGTTTTCAAAAGCCCGTTCGTAATGCGTTATCGCCTCCGCCAACGCGTAGGAGCCTGCCGCCCGATCCCCGGCCTCCTTCAAGTGTTCCACTGCTTCCCGGCTCCGGCCGGCGGCCAACAGGTAGTGGGCCACGACGCCGGGCTCCGCCCCCCGGGCCTCTGCGGCTCGGGCGATATCGGCCAGTTTGACCGCACGCTCCTTTTTCACGAGCGACTCGTACAAAACCTCGCGGACGACGTCGCTGTTGAAGAGCAGCCGCCCCCCCGCCATCCGCGCGACGCCTGCCCCCTCCAATTCCTCCGCTACCGACTCGAGGTTGGCCGCGGAGGGCGCCGGCACGACCTCCCGTAAAAGGGCCAATTCGGCTTCTAACCCAACACAGGCGGCGGTTTTAGCAACGGCCAATGCCTCCGAACTCAGCAGATCGGCGCGCGCCCGTGCCGCCGCTTTTAACGAGGCGGGCGGCTGGAAGCCGTTGTCCGCCGAACCGGCGACGACGGAAGCCGCTACTTCTTCGCAGTATAGCGGGTTGCCCTCCGCCCACTCGACGAGGCGCCGGATTAAATCCGGCGTCGCCTTCTCGCGCGGTATTAACTCCCGCGCCAGCGTTTCCAGGTCGTCGGCCGGGAGCGGCGGGAGCGAGGTGACTTCCGGCGTTACGCGCCGCAATACCTCCGGGTCGCGGGCGGTGACGATTAAAAGCAGCGGTAGATCGTCCACGCGGGAGGCGAAACGCGTTAACAGAAGGAAATCCGCGTTCGAGGCCCATTGCGCGTCCTCGACCACCAACACGGTCGGGTATTTGGCGGCTGCATACGCCCATACCGCCTCAAACAGCTCGAATAACTTTTCGAACCGCGCCACTCCGGTCAGCTGTTCCGTGAGAGGCGTTTCCGGCGTGCGCCGTTCCACCACCGCCGCCAATATGGGTACGGCCTCCCGCAAGTCGGGTCTCCTTTCGCCGATCACCGCCTCCGCTCGACCGCGCGGTGTCGCACCCGGCGCGAGCTCCAGCGCCGCCAACAGCGGCGATACGAACGCCGCAAAGGAGATCTCGGTCGTCAACGGCATACACCGTCCAGCGTACACACGTACGCCCTCCTCCTCCCCCAACGCCTCCCAGACCAACCGGGTTTTGCCGATCCCGGGTTCGCCCGCGATAGCCACGACCCCTCCGCGCCCTTGCCGGAGCGCGGCCACCGCCTCCCGAAGTTGAGCTACCTCCGCCTCCCGGCCCACGAACGGGCGCCGGAGGTGCGACGCTGCGGCCGGCGAGTCGAGCATCTCCTCCGCCAAATACCCGCTCTCCGCCCTCCCGTCGCGGGTCGTCGTCCCCAACGCTACGGGCCGGAGCCGGAACAACGCCCGGACCTGGTTGGCGGCCGCCCGACTTAACAACACGGTGTTGGGCCGGGCATTATTCCGCAGCCGTGCAACCTCCTCGACCGGCGCCCCCAACGCCACATAGTCGGCGGCCGCGGCCCGCGCGCCGACCCGTACCAAACCGTAGTCGACTGCGTACCGGCTGCTTAAGCTTTGGCCGTGCGAGGCGGTGAGCCGGGCCGATATCTCGGAAATTCGCTCGCGCGCCGCGAACGCGGCCCGCACGGCCAATTCGACCTCGCGCTCGCGCGTTACCGGCGCGCCGAAGACGGCGGCCAGGCCGGCGCTGTGGCGCGTTATGACCGTACCGCCGTAGGCCGTACACGTCTCCTCCAACGCCGCCATACATTCCGCGACGTATTCGGAAACCTCCGCCGTCGAGATCTGGCCGAGGAGTTTGGCGAGGCCCTGAATGTCGACCGCGAGGCAAGCCACTTCGCGGAGTTCGACGCCGTACCGCCCCGCCCGCGTCAAGAGCGTACCGCAGGAGGGACAGTAGTTGGCCTCCGTCTCGACGGGCGTTTTACAGGACGGGCATCGCATTAGGCGAGGGGGGCGCGCCTATTCCGCATCACCCTCAAAAATCTGGGCCTCCAATACTTGTTCCCGTTTGAAATCGGCGAGCTGCAAGTACCACGCCACGCAATCCAAAAGGGCTTGGAGTGGCGACATTCCGATGAGCTCCGTCGCGACGATACTGACGCCGTGCCGCGCGGCCTCCCGCCGGATGAGTTCCACGACGCGGAAAATCGGCGTCTTCTCGTAATTCGTCAGGTTCATGGAGACCTGCATCACTTGCGGGTTCTCCGTCTCGAATCCTTTGGCCTTGACGAACCGCAGGCCGCCGCCCAGAAATCGGACCTCGTTGGCGATCTGCTCCGCGACTTCCAGCCGGTCGGTGCCGAGGTTGACGTTGAACGCTATCAGGAACGGCCGCGCGCTTACGGCGACGCATCCCGCCGTGGGGTGGACCTCCGCCGGCCCGAAATCGGGCTTCCACTCCGGGTCTTTAATCTTTTCGGCGAACCCCTCGAACTCCCCTTTGCGAATCTTTGCCAGATTCTTCCGGCCGGGAGAGGTGGCGCTATCCTCGTACAGGTATACGGGGACCTTAAACTTTTCGGCGATCATGGCGCCAACCTCGCGGGACAGCTCGACGCACTCCTCCGTCGTAGCACCGACTACGGGGACGAACGGCACGACGTCTACCGCTCCCATTCGCGGGTGTTCGCCCTTGTGCTTCGTAAGGTCGACGTGCTTTAGCGTCTCCTCGAAGAGCGCCTCCACCGCGGCCGGGAGCGATTTCCGATCCCCGACCATCGTGAAGACGGTCCGGTTCTGCGCCGCGTCCGGCGCGACGTTGAGCAGCCGCACGCCGTCGACCGCCCGGATCCGGTCCGCGACCTTGTTTACGACGTCCAAGTTCGCACCTTCGCTAATGTTCGGAACGCATTCGATGATCTCAGCCATACTTCCTAGAACCTCCTAAAGTTGGGACGCGAATTCGTCCTTAACGGCCGAGTTCCTCCCGCCACCCGGCAAATGCCTCTTCGATCGCCTCGCGGCAGCGCCGCTCGACGAGAGTCATATAAGCTTTCGCCCGTTCGACGTCGGCGGAGGGCATCCCCTTTCCTGCCTCCCGGACGCCTACCGGCCGCGGGAAGGGATACCGGAAAACGCCCGCCTCGTACCGCGCGGCCTGCAAGCCCTCCAGCGATTCCGCTTTCACTAGGGCGGGATTCGCCGCCAGAACGCCGGCCGTTTCTTCCGCGGCGCCGTGGCCGCCCTGGCCGCCGTAAACCTCCTCGCTCGCCTCCGGCGTCATCAGCCACCAGTGGAGTACGACGGAAAAGATCCCCGTCTCGTGGTACGCCGCTTGCACCGCCTCTTTCAGCTCGTTCACGTGGCCGCCGTGGCCGTTCAGGACGACGAGCTTGGCGAAGCCCATCCGGCCGAAGCCGGCGAATATCTCCGTAACGTATTGCTGAAACGTCGCGGCGCTCACCGTATGCGAACCCGGGTACGGCAGCAGCGTCCGCGTTATGCCGTAGTTGACCGCCGGCGCAACGACGAGCGACAGCGGCCCGGCGAGGCGTTCGGCCAAATACTCGGGGATCATAACGTCGGTCCCCAGCGGGATGCCGCCGTGCGCTTCGATCGTGCCTACCGGGATCGCGACGGCGTCGTAGGTCTTAGGTACGAGTTCGCGGAATTCCCTCCACCCCAACTCCGCCAAGCGTACCGCTTGCGGGTTACTTCCGGCCATGTTCGCTCCCGCGTTAATCGCCGACCACCGTCACGGTGATCTCGCGCCGGCGCCTCTTGTTGTCGAAATCGAGGAACACGATCTGTTGCCACGTCCCGAGCGCGGGGGCGCCGCCCACCACCGGGAACGCGAACGTCGGCCCCACGAGCGAAGACCGGACGTGCGAGTGGCCGTTGCCGTCTCCCCACCGCGCGTCGTGTCCGTACGAGGCGTCGCGGGGCGCGAGGCGCTCGAATAGTTCTTTTAAATCCGAGACCAATCCCGGTTCGTACTCGACGGTGGTTATTCCGACCGTCGAGCCGGCGGAGGCCACGAGGCCGATCCCCTCCGCGACGCCGGAACTCGCCACGGCCTCCGCGACCGCCGCCGTCACGTCGTGGATTTCGGTCTCGCCCCGACACGAGAGTTCGAACGAGCTGCGATAAACCGTCATACGAGTCCCCCTAGCGGCGACCGCGCCGCCGGTTACAGTTCTCCTTTCGCGTACCGCCAAATCGCCTCGGCGGCCCCGGCGCGCAACGCCGGGTCTCCCGGCGAGACGCCCGGAGAGGGGCCGGCGGCTATAACTATATCGTACGGCCGCGCCTCCGGCGGCGTCGCCGCCACGACGACGTCTCCCGGCCAACGGCGCGACGCACCGCCCTCCTCCAAAAGGCGGCCGTCGGCCTCCAGCGAGGCGAACAACAGGCCGGCCGCGGCCGCCGCCGCCGCCAGCTCCGCCCGGTCGGGGGCCGCCACGAATCCCTCCATCGCGAAATCGCCCGCCGCACACGCGACGACGGCCTGAACGTCGCCGAACCTCGCTTCGTAGTCCGCCGCCGTTACGCGATTCGTCGTCCCCACCTCGACGACGGCGATTCCTTCTAAAAAGTCGAACGTGGTCGCGCCGCTCCGGAACGTTAGAACGTCGCGCGTTGCGACGACGACAGCCTCTACGCCGGGGGCGAAATCCCGCAGCCGCGCTTTCCCGCCGCCGAAGACGTACGCCTCCCGGCCTTCTCCCGCTAGGTATCGCCAAAGCGTCTCGCCGTCTCCGCGGACCGCCGCGGCGGCCGCGAACGCCGCCGTTCCCGCGGGCGAGGAAGCCCCTCCCGCCTTCGCCAACGTTGCCCCGGCCTCCCGTACGAGGAACTTGACCCACGCCGGCGGCAGCGCGGGCCGATCCTCCCGCGCCTCCCACGCCTCCAGGCTCGCGTTCACCGCCGGCGGCCTTTCGCCCAGCCGAACCAGGAAATACGCGCCGCCCTTCGTCAGCGCGCCCTCCAAACCCAGGCGCTGGCCCCACGCATCAACGACGACCGCCTTCCCCGCCGCGACGGCACGCCGCTCCGCCTCCGAGAGGAGCGTTTTTACGGGCGAACCCGTCCGAACGT
This sequence comes from Candidatus Coatesiibacteriota bacterium, assembly GCA_020356085.1. GTDB lineage: Bacteria > RBG-13-66-14 > B26-G2 > WVWN01 > WVWN01 > WVWN01. The sequence continues at coordinate 1,863,508 of CP070633.1, forward strand.
CCCGCGCCGCGCCGTCCAGCTCAACTTTCATTCGGCGAGAACTCGAATCCTTCCGGCCGGCTTCGCCGGTACCGCCCGGCCCTCGCGAAGCGCGGAGGCGACGACGTCGTATAACACCAGGCCGGTTTTGTAGCCGCCCTCCAGTTCCGCGAACATCGCATAGCCGTCGCCCCCCTCGGCCAGGAAGTCGGGCATGGCGACGTGATACTCCCTATCGTCCGCCAACGCCTCGCCGCCCACGGTCACCTCTGCCAACTCGCGGCCGGCCGTGAACGCGTATTCGACTCCCGAGACCTGGAGGAAGCCGCCTTCGCCCACCTTCTCGCGGACGCAGAACTCGAAGGCCGCGCGTAGCGTCGCCCCCGGTACGGCCAGGACGATGATTTCGTTGCCGAAGGGCAGTGCCGTGAGAACGTCGCCCAGCGTAATCTCGCCGGGGCCGAGGTCGGCGCGGACGCCGCCGGCATTGACTAGCGCCACCTCCGCCGCCGCCGCCTCGCGCGTCACATCCGCGACGAAGTCGCCGAAATTGGTCTCCCGTTCGGTAATCGCCTGTCGTGCGAGCACCGTATCGACGCTGCCGACGACGACGTCGAGCTTTTCGGAGAGGCCGCTTTTATATTCGTCGATGACCGCGGCCACCGCCTCCACCTCCGGCGAGGCGGCCGTGACCGGCAACAAATCGTAGCCGGTGACGAGGACGATGCCGTCGTCCCCTACTTCTAAATCCATCCGGCCGAGGTATATGCCGTACTCGTACGCGGAGCAGACGACGGCGTTCTCGACCGCGACCGGTTCGGCGACCAGCGTGTGAGTATGGCCGCCGACGACGACGTCCAGCACCGGGACGGCCCGGGCCAACTCGAGATCGTTCTCGAAGCCGAGGTGCGTGAGCGCGACGAAGACGTCGGCCTGGGCTCCGTACTCGCTCACGAGCGCGGAGGCGGTTTCCGCCGGGTCGGCGAAAGTCAGGCCGACGACGTTCCGCGGCGCGGTCGTTATCGGCGTCTCCGGCGTGGTCAGGCCCATTACGAGGATCTTAACGTCGCCCGCCTCGAGCCAGACCGTTTTGTCGGTAAACGCGCCGTTTCCGGCCGCGCCCTCCACCAGTACGTTGGCGCTAATAACCGGGAAATCCGCCATCTCGATCAGGTGGCGCAGGTTCTCCTCGCCGTAGTCGAACTCGTGGTTGCCGAGACACATCGCCGTCACGCCTACCTCGTTGAGCGCCGCGAACTCGGCCTCGCCGCGGTACACCGTCGAGTACGGCGTCCCTTGGAGGACGTCGCCAGCGATCAGCAGGAACGTCGGGACGCCGGAGGCGGCGTTCTCGGCCCGCACGGCGTTCGCGACGCCGGCGAGGCGCGCCAGGCCGCCGACCTCCCCCTCGCCCTTTACGGCTTCGAACGGCTCGAGGTGGGCGTGGAAGTCGTTGAAAAATAATAGGGTGAAGGGTTGGCCGGCCCAGGAGAGGGCGGCGAGTAGAAACCATAGTATAAAAAAAGTCATTTTCATTATGTTTATTCTCCTTCGCGGCGTGGGCCGCTACGCCGGCGGCTCGACGTAAGGGCCGCCGAAAATATGTGCCTGGAATTTTTGGAGTTTAACGTCCTCCCGGGTATAGGCGTCCGGCGGAAGGCCGGCCTTCATGCAGACGCCCTCCAGGAACTGCTCGCGGGTCCACCCCTGCTCGGGCGCGACTTGAGGGAGCAACAGGCCCGTCCGGCCTTGGCCCTCTATCACTAAGCCGTCTTCGCCGACTACGATCTCGTTCGGGTCGGCTACCGGCTGCAGCGGCGTCATGACGGAGATTTCAACGTACAACGCCGGGAGTTCCGCGGCCGTCACCGGCGGGAAGCGCGGGTCACGGAGCGCGGAGTTTATGGCCATGTCGCGGACCGCCAGGTACAGCGGCTTCGTCGGCAAGACGTAGCCGATGCACCCGCGCAACCGGCCGCCCTCCTTCAACGTCACGAACACCCCTCGCTCCTCGTGGAGCTCCGGCAACGCCGGCGGCGGCGGTTCGTAGGTCCGCCCCTCCTCGACGGCGAGGCGGAGCGTTTCCCGCGCCAGCGCGAGCAGCTCTTTCTCCTCCGCCGTCGTCGCCGGCCGTTCCTCCTCGCGCGGCGGATAGCTTTCCGGTACGCTCACCTCCACCGGCTCCTTTCGTCGGCAGGCGCCGCCGGCGACGACCAACACGCCGGCGATAACCGCTGCCGTTAATATGCGACGTTTCATCTCAACCGTAAGAGGCGGCCCCTCTCCCGGGGGCCCTACTTACCATGCCAGAATCACGGCCCGAAGTAAAGGCCAAACCGCCGCCGGCGGGCCCCGTTCGGAGGTTTGCGCCGGCGACTTAACGCCGCGTAATTTACCATATCTAAGAAACCGCCGCAAGGACGAGGGGCCGTGGGGACGTTGCGGGAAGAGCGGCGGGGCGCGGCGAGGGGCTAAAGCGGGGGGGCATAAAAACCTTGCGTCCCGCTCGCCTTTGTCGTATGATTAGGCTACGAATCGAGACGGGGTGGGGTCCGAGGAAACGCGCGATCCGGGAGGCCGGAAAGCGAGGGCCTCCTGGTTTTATTTTCGTCCCCTACACCGATCCGACTTCCCGGAGGTAACGAAGTCGGCGGGGGACGCTAAACAGAAACCAAAATATACTTTACAAATCCGCGTAAGTATGGTATATAACGCGTCGTTCTAACTCCAACGCACGAGCGGACAAAATTAGGAGGTATCGCAATATCGTAGAAAAGCGAGCCCGGGTAAACCGGCGAATACGTGTCCCGGAAGTTCGTCTTATCGATGAGGAGGGGGGCCAAGTCGGAGTGATCGCGACGAAAGAGGCGTTGGCCCTCGCCGAGGAACGGGGCCTCGACCTCGTCGAAGTCGCGCCCCAAGCCAGGCCGCCGGTCTGTCGGTTAATGGATTTCGGGAAATACCTATACGAACAACGAAAACGGCAAAAAGAGGCGCGGAAGGGGCAACACGGCGGCCAGGTTAAAGAGATAAAAATTAGCTCTAAAATTGAAGCGCACGATATAAATTTTAAAGTCAACCATATAATTAAATTCCTCGAGCAGAAACACCGCGTAAAGGTCACCGTCGTCTTCCGCGGCCGAGAAGTCTCGCATTCCGAACGCGGCCGGGCGTTATTGGACCGCATCATCGAGATGCTGGAAAGTTACGCGGTGGTAGAGAACGCTCCTACGCTGGACGGCCGTCATATGACGATGCTCCTCGGGCCCGCCAAGGGCCTACCGAACCGTCCGGCCCAGGGAGATAAGCCCGCGTAAACGAGGTACGGCATGCCCAAAATGAAAACCAACCGGGGCGCGGCTAAACGAATGCGGCGCACCCGGCGAGGTAAAATAATTCGGTACCGTTCATTTCGCGGCCACCTCCAAACGGGCAAATCGCCCGCGCGGCGGCGGCGGCTGCGTCAAAAAGCCACGGTGTCTCCTGCCGACCGTAAGAGCGTAGCGAAACTCATCCCCTACGCCCGGCGGGACGGTTAACCGCACTCCGAGAAAGGGTACCATGGTCCGAGTTACCAACGCGCCCCAGAGGCGCCGTCGGCGAAAAAAAGTCCTAACCCGCGTAAAAGGCTTCCGCGGCGCCCGAAAGAACCTATACCGCGTCGCGCGCAACGCGGCCTTCAAAGCCCGTCAACACGCGTACGCCGACCGTAGACGCCGCCGGCGGCTCTTCCGCCGCCTGTGGATCGCCCGCATCAACGCGGCCGTAAGGCCGTACGGTCTCCCGTACAACAAGTTCATCTCCGGCCTCCAGAAAGCCGGCGTCGAACTCGACCGCCGCGTACTCGCCGAAACGGCGGCCCGCTCCCCCGAGGCCTTCCGCGACCTGGTTACAGTCGCCCAGCAGGCGTTGGAGGAGGCGTAACCCCGGCCCGGACGGGGTTACGTAGGAAAGGAAGCCCATGGCTGCGACGGAACAACCTCTCATCGCCGTCACGTTGGGAGACCCGGCCGGGATCGGCCCGGAGATCGTCGCGAAATATATCGCCGGTCCCCGGAAAAAAGACCTAACGCTCGTGGTCGTGGGCGAAAAAAACCTTCTCGCCGACACCGCCCGGCGGTTGAAACTCCCCCCGCCGGATTTGAACGTCCTCACGAGGCCGAGCCGCGACAAATTCCTTCCAGGCGTCGTTAACCTCGTCTCGCTAAAAGTAGGGAATCTGAAAGGCGTGGAACCGGGCCGTCCTAACGCGAAGACCGGCCGCGCGGCGATCGCGTTCGTCGAAAAAGCGACCGACCTCGTAATGCTCAACGAGGTCGACGCGGTCACTACCGGCCCCATTTCGAAGCACGCCGTCAACCAAGCCGGTTTCTACTTCCCGGGGCATACCGACTACTTCGCCTCCCGGACGAATACCTCGAAGTACGCGATGTGTTTTATCGCCGACGACCTTCGCGTCGCGCTGGTCACGACGCACACTGCGCTACGAAAAGTGCACTCGAAAGTCAAACTGGCCCGCGTTGTCCGGACCGTTTGCTTGTTGGACGAGTTCGTGCGAGGCCTCGGCGTCAACGACCCGCGCCTCGTCGTCACCGGCCTTAACCCCCATGCCGGCGAAAACGGCCTGCTGGGTACCGAGGAACTACAAGAGATCGCGCCCGCGGTCGAGGCCTGTCGCACCCAGGGTTTAACGGTGGACGGCCCGGCCAGCGCGGAGGCGGCGTTTGCCCAACACCGCCGCGGCCGCTACGACGGCCTGGTAGCGATGTACCACGACCAGGGGTTGATACCCGTCAAGGTCCTTTTTCCGTATCGAACCGTTAACGTTACGCTGGGTCTCCCGTTCGTCCGGACGTCGGTGGGACACGGCGCCGGCCTGGACATCGCGGGGCAAGGCCTCGCCAAGGTCGACAGTTTGCGCAACGCGGTAAACCTGGCCGCGAAGCTCGTTCGCGCGCGGCTCCGCCGCTAGGAGGCGGGACCGCGCCGCACGCGAACCTAATGGATCGTAAAACGACAAGCCCGGTCGCTACGGCCGAAAACCCTTCCCCCCGGAATGGCAGCGGCGCGCCGTCCGACGACCCCTATACGCTTATCAATTCGCTGGCCCACGAGATACGGAACCCGCTTAACGCGCTGGCGCTAAACCTACACCTCTTGGGCCGGGAAATCGGCGACGGCCCGGGCGCCGACAAAGTCGCCGCGGCGCTCAACGAGGTCAACCGCCTCGACAACCTGGTTACCGCCTTCCTGCGCTTCAGCCGGCGAAAGGACCCCGATCCCCGGGAGGTCGACCTCCGCAAGCTTCTCGCCGAACTCGAAACCTTCGTTCTCCCAGTGGCGAGCCAGCACGGCGTAACCCTCGTCCTCGCGGACGTCCCCGACGCCGTCCTGGTGACGGATGCCGACGTCTTAAAACAAGCTTTACTTAACGTTATCCTTAATTCATTCGAAGCCGGCGCGGACCTCGTCGAAATCCATGTGGGGGCCGCTCCGGAAGAAATACAAATCCTAGTGCGCGACGATGGCCCCGGCTTCGCCGAACCGGACCGGGCGTTCGAACCCTTCTATTCGACTAAGGAGGACGGGTCCGGTTTGGGGTTGCCGACGTCGCGCGCACTCGTCCGCTCACTCGGCGGGGAACTCCGCTTGGGCGAACCGCCGGCCGGCGCGGAAGTCGTGCTAACGCTTCCCCGGCCCGCCGCGTAACGAGATTGCGTTTTCCACAGGAGGAACACGATAGCTTATGTCTCCCAAGAAAAGCCGTTGGAACCGCGAGAAGATTGCCGCGGAAATCAAACTCCTAGCTGAAAAGGGCGTCCGCCTGACCGTCAAAAACGTCTCGCGTCAACATTCGGCTTTGTACAGCGCGGCGCTCCGCTACTACAATAGCTGGGGCGACGCCGTGAAATCCGCGGGTATCGACTACGACGCCATTAAACGGGAGAGCCGCCGGGAGGCCGTTTCCAAGATTACGAAATGGGATCGCGCGCGCGTATTGGAGGAAATAAAAAACGTACCGTTCGAAAAGCTCTGGTACGTCTACAAAAACAACGTCGCGCTGCACTCCGCGGCCCGCCGCGAATTCGGGTCGTGGCGGAAAGCGCTGGAGGCCGCCGGCTACGACTACGACGAGGTCAACAAGGCCGCCGGCACACGGTACACCTCGTGGACCCGCGAAAAGATAATTAACATGATTCGCGAGCTCCCGCCGGATCGCCTCTCCTACGGCAACATGACGAAGGAGAATCTACTCCTCTACTCGGCGGCCTACCGTCGCTTCGGCAACTGGCAAAACGCCCTCCGCGCGGCCGGCCTTCCGGAGGAGTTAATCAAAAAAAGCTTTAAAAATAGGAAATGGACACCCGACCGCATCATCGAGGAGATCCAAAAACGCCACTCGGCCGGCGGTAAATTGGCCAGCGGGTACATGCAACGCCACAACCCCAGTTTATTCTCGGCGGCGTTTCGCCGCTTCGGGTCCTGGGGCGAGGCGATAATCGCGGCCGGGATCGACTATAAGACTATCCTGCGCAACAAGGCTCACACCCGCTAACGAACCTCCCCTGTCCCCAAACCCCGGCCCCGGTGGGCCGGGGTTTTTTTGGGCCGGGGTTCAGTTCTTCATGTCGTCGGTGCGGGCCCGCTGGCGGATAAACGCCGGGATATCAAAATCCGTATCGATCAGTGCCTCGTCGAAATCGATCGACGTTCCCTCCGGCGGCTCGGGAGGCAACGGCGCCGCGTGAACCATCGACGCCGGGACTTGCGCGTCGGCGAAAACGCCGACCTCCGCGGTGGCGGCGGCCTCGAATCCGGTGGCGATGACGGTGATCCGGAACTCCTCCAGGCCCTCTTCCACGACCGCGCCGACGATAATATTGGCGTCCTCGTCGGCAACCTCGTTGACGATCCCGACGGCTTCGTTGATTTCGTGCAGCGTCATGTCGCCGCCGCCGGTAACGTTGATCAAGATGCCCCGGGCGCCCTTGATGTTCATCCCGTCGAGCAGCGGGCTCGAAATCACGTTCTGCGCGGCCATCGCAGCCCGGTCCTCGCCATTCCCTACGCCGGTGCCCATGATGGCGCTGCCGCCCGACTCGGACATTACGGCCCGGACGTCGGCGAAGTCGACGTTAATCAGGCCCGGGACGGTGATGAGGTCCGAGATGCCGCGGACGGCCTGGACTAGGACGTCGTCGGCCAACCGGAACGATTCCTCGATCGTCGTTTCACGCGCGACGATCTTGAGGAGTTTCTCGTTCGGCACGACGATGAGCGTGTCGACCCGGTGGGCCAAATCGGCCAGCCCGGCTTCCGCGATCTTGAGACGCCGCGGCCCCTCGAAGTGGAAGGGCCGCGTTACGACCGCCACCGTTAAAGCCCCGATCTCACCCGCAATCTCGGCGAGAATCGGCGCCGCGCCGGTCCCGGTTCCTCCGCCCATCCCGCCGGTAATGAAGATCATGTCCGACCCGTCGAGCGCGCGGTAGAGCGAATCCCGGTCCTCCTCGGCGGCCAGCCGCCCAACGTCGGGCTTCCCGCCCGCGCCCAAACCCTTAGTGAGCTGCGAGCCGATTTGGATCTTCTGCAGCGCTTTCGTTTGGCGGAGCACCTGGGCGTCGGTATTCGCGACGATAAATTCCACGCCGCGAATCTTCGCGTCGATCATTCGGTTCACGGCGTTGCCGCCGCCGCCGCCGATGCCGATCACCTTGATCGTCGCGAAATGTTCGAACTCCGGTGCGAACTCTAACATTGTATAACCTCCGTTAGAATATGCTTTCCATCCATGATTTCATTTGGGAAAAGATCTTATGGAAGATGATCGCCTCGCTGTCCGGGCCGTCTTGGAACCGGCCTTCCGCCGGCCGCTGATACTGGATTAGGCCGACGCCGGTAGCGAAGAGGGGATCGGCGACCGACTCGGACAGGCCGGTAACGCCGAGGGGGAGGCCGATGCGGGTCGGCGTGTTGAAAATCTCCTCCGCCAATTCCGCCAGTCCCTCCATGTTGGCGCACCCGCCGGTTAGCACGACGCCGGCCGCCAACAGGTCCGCGTACCCCGATTGGCCGATCTCGCGTTTGACGAGCGTGATGATCTCCTCCAACCTCGCCTGCGCGATCTCGGCGATGTAGCTCCGGTCGATCATCCGCGCGCGCCGGCCGCCGACGTCCGCGACCTCTACCACGCCGTCCTCCGCCACCAACGACGTCAGCGCCACGGCGTACTTCTGTTTAATCTGCTCCGCGGCCAGGCGCGGCGTTCGCAGTCCCACCGCCAAATCGCGCGTTACCTGGTCGCCGCCGACGGCGAGCACCGAGGTGTGGCGGACCGAACCCTCGTGGAATATCGCCATATCCGTCGTCCCGCCGCCCATGTCGACAAGCGCCACGCCCAGTTCCATCTCGTCGGGCGTTAGCACCGCGCGCGCCGAGGCCAGCGGTTCCAGCACGAGGCGGTTGACTTTAAGCCCCGCTCGGTTGACGCTGCGGACCAGGTTCTGCGCGGAGGTGATGGCCCCGGTAACGATATGGACCTCCGCCTCCAGCCGCGTCGCCACCATGCCCCGGGGGTCTTTGATGCCGCGCTGGTCGTCGACGGCGAACTCCTTGGGGAGGACGTGGAGCACTTCCCGGTCCACGGGCAGGGCAATGGCCTTGGCCTGTTCGATGCAGCGGTCGATGTCCTTTTTCGTAATCTCGCGGTCGGGGCTCGAGATCGCGACGATGCCGCGGCTGTTCATGCTTTTGATGTGGCCGCCGGCGATGCCGACGTTCACCTCCCCCACCTCGACGCCGCTCATCTGTTCGGCCTCGCGCACCGCCTCCACCACGGACTGGACCGTGCTTTCGATATTCACGACCATGCCCCGTTTGCTGCCCAGCGAGGGGGCCAAGCCGGTACCGAGAACCTCCGCCGCCGGGCCCGCGTCTTGTTTAGCGACCACGCAACATACTTTCGTCGTGCCTACGTCCAATCCGGCGACGATGTTATACTTCTCGTTCATCCGTCGCGTCACCTCCCGCGTCGCCTCCGCCGCCCGCACTCCCGCCGGTTACGATGACGTCCGTCCCGAACCGCGCGTCGTACGTCACAGCGCCGGGGCCGCGATCGCGCGTCGCCTCGTATACTCGCCGGAGGCGCCGCGCCGTATGTTCGTCGAAAGCGGGGCCGTAGCGAATACCGTACCGGCCCGCGGCCAAAACGACCTCTTGTTCCGCCAAATCTACATATTCCACGGCCGCGCCCCACGCCGGATCCATCTGCGTGAGCGCGGTCAACGCCGTCAATCCCTCCCGCACCTCGCCGCGGTCGACGCGCTTGCCGAGCACGTCGCCGCGGGCGCGGTACGTTACGCCGGCTAAGAGCGGGAGGTCCTCGTACCCCGCCGTCATCGGTTCGAGCAGGACGCCGTCGGCCGAGATCTTGTAGAGCTCGCCGTTCAATATTAACGCCGCCGCCGCCGACCGCTCCTCCACCGTTATGACGATCTCGGCCGGAAGGCGCCGCCGCACCTCCGCCCGTTTAATCCGCGGGTGCCGGCATAAGTTACGCTCGATCCGCCCCGGGTCGATCCAGAAGAGGTTGTCGCCCGTCTCGAATCCGGCAGCCTCCAAAACCTCCGGCGCCGTGAGGTACGCCGTACCCTGAACCGTGTAACCGCCGAGGCGCCACGGCGCCGAGGTAACGGAGGCGTAGACCAGGCCGACGACGAGCGCGAGCGCCGCCACCGTTGCCGCCGCGGCGGCCGCTGTCCGCAGCCGCGCCGCCCGGCGCTGCCGTTCCGCCCGCCGACGGCTTATCCGATTCTCCTGTCGTCGCCGCGCCATATTACGTCGCCTCGAAATCGCCGACCAATTCGATTTCCAACTCCAACGTCACGCCGTGCCGTGCGCGAACCTCCTCGCGGACCTCAACGATTAAATCGTAGAGATCCCGCGCCCGCGCGCCGCCCTGGTTCACGATAAAGTTGGCGTGTTTCTCCGAAACGACCGCCTCCCCCCGCCGCCTCCCTTTGAGGCCTGCGGTGTCGATCAACTCGCCGGCGGAGGGGCCCTCCGGAGGGTTTTTGAAAACGGACCCCGCCGTGAACGCCGCCGTGGGCTGCGTCTCCTCCCGGCGGGCGCGATGGGCCGCCGTCAATTCCCCTACGCGCTCCGGGTCGGACGGGGTGAGGCGCAATCCCACCTCGGTCAAGACGAACGGCTCGGCGACCGGCAACGAGGCGTGGCGGTAACCGTAGGTCGCCTCCGCCGGCGTCAACCGAAATACCTCGCCGCCCGCGCTCACGCCCTCCACGAATTCCACGCACTCCCACAACGACGAGCCGAACGCGCCGGCGTTCGTGCAAACGGCGCCTCCCACCGTCCCGGGGATGCCCACGGCCCACTCCAGCCCCGACAAACCCATCTCGGCGCAGCTCTGGACCAGCGACGGCAGCCGGCGGCCCGCGCCGGCGACGACCTCTCGCTCGAGTATGGACAACTGGGCTAACGCGTTGCACACCTTCAGGACGACGCCGTCGAACCCCGCGTCCGCTACCAAGACGTTGCTCCCGGCGCCCATGACGAACGTCTCCTCGCCCGCGCCCAGAACCTCGCGGACATCGGCCACCGTCGCCGGGACGACCAGGTACTTCGCCGGGCCGCCGACGTGGTAGGAGGTGTGGCGGGCGAGCGAGGCGCCCTCCTCGCACGACCCCTCCAGCCGGTCTCGCCAGCTCGCGGAGGCGCCGCCGTCAATCGGTAAGAAAACGCAATACATCTTCCGCCACTTTCCAGACGTCGCCCGCGCCGACGTGGATCACAACGTCGCCCGGCCGCACCAACGCGGCCACCGCCGCGGGGATTTCCTCTTTCTGCGGAACGTGGTGAACGTCGCCGTGGCCCGCCTGGACCAATCCGGCGACGATACCCTCCTCGGACACGCCCACCAAGGCCGCCTCCCCCGCCGGGTAGATCCCCGTAACGATCACGACGTCGGCGCGCGCGAGCGCAGAGGGGAACTTCCGCATCTGGTCCCGCGTCCGCGAATAGCGGTGGGGTTGGAACACCGCGACGAGCCGTCTCCCGGGGTAAGCCTGGCGCAACGCCGTCAACATAGTCTCGATCTCCCGCGGATGGTGGGCGTAGTCGTGCATTACCGTAACCGACTCGCCGACCTCGCCGAGCCGCTGGAAACGCATCTCTACGCCCTCGAACTCCTCCAACGTCTTTTGGATCGTACCGAAGTCGACGCCGACCAGCAGCGCCATCGCCGCCGCGGCGCCCGCGTTGAGCGCGCTGTGGTGGCCCGGCAGGTTAATCGTCAGGCGGCCGAGGCGATCGCCTTTGAATATTAGCTCGAACGACGTTTGCAACCCCTCGCCGCGAAGGTCCGCGACGACGACGTCGCGGCCAGGCGCCGTACCGTACGTCAGTACGGGTTTCGTCAGTCGGTCGAGGAGGGAGGCCACGCCCGGGTCGTCGCCGCAAACCAGCGACAGGCCGTAGAACGGCACCTTGTTTAAAAACTCGACGAACGCCTCTTTGATGTGTTCGAAATCGCCGTAATAGTCGAGGTGGTCCTCGTCGACGTTGGTGCAGAGCGAGTAGATGGGCGCGAGCCTCAGAAACGACCCGTCGCTCTCGTCGGCCTCCGCGATGAAGTAGTCGCCCTCCCCGAGCTTGGCGTGGGCGCCGAGGCGGTTGACGCGGCCGCCGACGACGTACGTGGGCCGCAGGCCACCCTCCGCCAGCAACGTCGCCAAAATAGAGGTCGTCGTCGTCTTGCCGTGCGTCCCGCACACCGCGATGCCACGCTTCATTCGCATGAGCTCGGCCAGCATCTCCGCCCGGGCGATCACCGGAATCCGCCGCCGCCGGGCCTCCGCTACCTCGACGTTATCCTCCGGCACGGCCGTCGACACGACGACGACCTCCGCCGCGCCGACGTTTTCGGCCGCGTGCCCCTCGAACGTCGTGACGCCCATCTCCCGCAGCCGCTCCGTCACAGCCGTCGTCTTCAGATCCGAACCCGAGACCTCGAATCCCAGGTTGTGCAAAATCTCGGCCAGGCCGCACATCCCCGCGCCGCCGAGACCCACGAAATGGATTTTCTTAATAGGTCCGAAATCGTTCATGCCTCGACTCCGATTAAGCGTAGGATTTCCCGGGCGGCGTGGCGTGCGGCCTCCGGCCGGCCCAGCTCGCGGCTCGCGCGGGCCATGGTCTCGCGGCGTCCCGTATCCCTCCGGAGTTCGGTTACCAACGCCGCCATCCGCTCGCCCGTCAGGTCTGCGTCGTCCACGACGAGCGCCGCCCCCTCCTGCTCCAGGTAGGAGGCGTTGCGCAGCTGGTGGCCGTGGGCCGCGTACGGATACGGCACCAATATCATGGGCTTGCCGAACGCGAGGACCTCCGCCACGCCCCCGCCCGCCCGGCATACGACCACCTCCGCCGCGCGATAGCAGTCGTAGATTTCGTCGAAAAAAGGCCGCACGACCATCCGCCCCTCCCACGCCGGAGGCGGCGCGAGCGGCGTGGCCTCGCCGGTTTGGACAATAAGCTGTATGTCCTCCCCCTCCCACCGCAGAAGCGCCGCGGCCGTCGCCTCCACCAACCGCCGCGCGCCCTGGCTGCCGCCGAAGACGAACGCCGTGAACCGATCCGGCGCCAGGCCTAACCGCTGGCGGGCGCCGCGCACGTCGTCCGCCTCCCGCACGGGGCGGATGGGGTTCCCGGTAACTGCTACGCGAAGGCCGGGCCGGAGCCAATCGCGGGAGGGCTCGAACGTCACGCACGCCAAATTCGCCCAGCGCGACAGGAGGCGGTTCGTCAGCCCCGGGATGATATTCTGCTCCAGCAGGACCGCCGGGAGCCCGCGCAGCCGCGCCGCGACGACCACCGGCGCGCTGCCGTACCCGCCGGTCCCGACGACGGCCGCGGCGCCGACCTTCCGTAAGAGCCGCCCCGCTCGCGCCACCGCCCACGCAAGCCGGAACGGCAGGATTAAATTCGCCGGGTGGAGGCTGCGCGCGAGGCGCGGCGCCGGGAGAACGTAATAGGCGTAAGGCCGGGAGGCCAACGCCTTCGCCTCCACCGGCCGCCCCGTACCGACGAACGTGAGGCCGACCGCCGGCGCCAACTCCTGCAGCGCCGCGGCGGTCGCCAGCCCCGGGAACAGGTGGCCGCCAGTCCCGCCGCCGGCGATTACGATCTCGAGTTTGGCCTTTTCAGTCGCCATCCGTTTATACGTAATCCACGAAAGTCCCGTTCAACGAGGCAGGAGGGGAAACCTCCCGGGCGTAACCGAAATCGTTTTCGACGCCCGACCGCCGCGCTACGCTGACCAACATCCCGACCGCCGCCGCCGTCACCACCAGCGACGTTCCGCCGTAGGAGAGAAACGGCAGCGGGATCCCCGTCGTCGGGATCAACCCGGTAACTACGCATAGGTTGACTGCGGCCCCCAGGCCGATCGTCGTAGTAAGTCCGGCGGCGAGGTACCTCCCGAAGGCGTCGGGCGCGCGCGCCGCCGTCCGGAAACCGGCCGCGATCAAAACCGCGAAGCCCAGGAGGACGGCCGCCGCCCCCGCGAAGCCGAACTCCTCCCCCAGGATCGCGTACGCGAAGTCCGTGTGCGGTTGCGGGAGGTAGAAAAGCTTTTGCGTGCTGGCGCCCAATCCTTTTCCGAACAGGCCGCCGGAGCCCAGCGCGATCAGCGACTGGATAACCTGGTACCCGCGGCCGCGGGCGTAACGCCACGGGTCGACGTACGACATCAGCCGCGACACCTGGTATTTCTGGGCCGAGATCATTATGGCCAATAACGGCACGACGACCGCCGTGGAGCCGAGAAGGTACCGCAGCCGCACGCCGCCCAGGAAGAGCATAACGGAGGCCGTAGCGGCTATCAGGAACGCCATGCTGAAATCGGGTTCGGCCGCCACCGCCGCGAACATAACGGCCACCGCGGCGAACGGGAACCACCTCTCGTACCCGTTCGCGGGACGGCCGCGCCCGGCGACGTATTTCGCCAGGACCAGCACCGTCGCGACCTTCGCCAGCTCGGAAGGTTGGAGGAAGAACCGTCCGATTTTCAGCCACCGATGGACCGGCGCCGCGTAACTTCCGACGCCCACGAGCAACGTCGCCGCCAACAACGCTATAACGGCGATCGCCGCCGGCGCCGCCAACCGTTCCCAGAGGCGGTAATGTACCAACGCGCACGCGACCGCGACGGCCGTCGCCACTGCCAGGTTAAGCACGTGTTTCTTCAGGAAGTACATACTGTCGCCGTCGTACTTGACGTAGGCGTACGCCGCGCTGGAGGAGAAAACCATCAGGACCCCCACCAGCGCCAACGCCGCCGAAACCGCGACCAGCGTTATAATTAATGAACGCGGCCTCATGGTTCCGTTCGCTCCTGCAACTCGCGGAGGCAACGTTTGAAATCGTCGCCCCGGGCCTCGAAATCGGCGTATTGGTCCCAGGAGGTGCACGCCGGCGAAAGCAACACGACGTCGCCCCGCCGACTCGCCGCCGCCGCCTTCCCTACTGCCTCCTCCACGGTCGCCGCCCGCTCGTATGGCACGAGCCCCTCGAAGGCGCGAGCCAATTCCTCCTGCGCCGCGCCGTACAGAACGGCCGTGCGGACGCGACCGCGGGCCGCCTCCGCCAGCGGCGCGAACTTCTCGCCCTTCGACTTCCCTCCCGCGATCAAGACGATCGGGTTCTGGAAGGAGGCCAGCGCGGTGCGCGCGCTCGCGACGTTCGTCGCCTTGGAGTCGTTGACGTACCGGACGCCGTCGATTTCGGCGACGAACTCTAGTCGATGCGGGAGACCCTCAAACGTCCGCAGCGCCTCCGCAACGGCCTCCGGCGGCAGCGATATCGCCAACGCCGCGGCCGCCGCCGCCATGGCGTTCGCCAGGTTGTGTGGCCCCGGGAGGCGGAGTTCCCGCGGCCCGAGCAAGCGCCCGCCCTCGCCCCGGAGGCGGTAGACTACCTCCTCCCCCTCCAGGCCCACGCCCTGCTCCGGAACCCCTTGGAGTGTGAAATACAGCACTTCTTCGGCGGGGGGAACGCCCCGGGCCGCCACGGCGGCGTCGTCGGCGTTCAAAACGGCGGCGTCGCCCGCGCCTTGGTTGGCGAAGAGGCGCCACTTCATGTCGTAGTACGCCTCCGCCGAGCCGTGCCGGTCGAGGTGGTCCGGCGCCAGGTTTAGCAACACGCCCACGCGCGGCCGGAACGTGACGGCGTCCTCCATCTGAAAGGAGGAGACCTCCGTAACCACG
>CP070633.1:1878867-1889017 GCA_020356085.1 Candidatus Coatesiibacteriota bacterium
CCCGGCTCGACCGTCCTGGTCGCCGCCTCCGGCGGGCCGGACTCGACGGCCCTGCTGTACTGCCTGCACGTGTTGGCCCCCGACCGGCGCTGGCGGCTGGCCGTCGCCCACCTGGACCACGCGCTGCGGCCGGATAGCGCCGCCGACGCCGCTTTCGTCCGACGCCAGGCCGCGGCGTTGGGCCTCCCGTTTTTCGGCGCGCGCGTGGCCGTCCGCTCCCTCCCCGACGCCGTCGGCCGCTCGGAGGAGGAGGCCGCCCGCCTCGCGCGGCGCTCGTTCTTGCGGCGCGCGGCGCGCCGCGCGGGAGCCGACGCCGTCGCGCTGGGCCACACGCTCGACGACCAGGCGGAGACGGTCCTGCTCAACCTTACGCGCGGCGCCGGGACGTTGGGCCTGGCCGGCATGGCGGCGGCGGCGGAGCCGTTCGTGCGGCCGCTGCTGGGCGTCACGCGCGCCGACGTCCTCGCTTATATAAACGCCCGCGGCCTGAGTTGGCGCGACGACCCCACGAACCGCGACCCACGGTACCTCCGCAACTGGTTCCGTCAGGCCGTACTGCCGCCGCTGGAGAGCCGGACGCCGGGGATCAAGCGCTCGCTCGCCGCGCTGGCGGCGGCCGCCCGGGCGGAGGAGGAGGTGCTCGAGCGCCGCACCGCCTCGCTACTCGCGCGGCTGGTCCGCGAGACGGGGCCGGACTGGATCGCGCTAGCGGCCGGCTTCCCGCTCGCGCTCCCGGAGGCGTTGCGGGGCCGGGCCGTGCGCCGGCTCTTCGCCGACCTGGCCGGTTCCAGACGCGGCCTGGAACGGCGGCACGTGGAGGCCGTCGTCGCTCTCGCCGCCGGCGAAACCGTCAACTTGCCGCACGGCGTCGCAGCGCGCCGCACGCCGGAGGGCCTTACGCTCGTCCGCCGCCGGCCGGAGGCGACGTTGGAGGCGTGGGAGGCTGCGCTGCGCCTTCCCGGGATGACGGTCCTCCCGCCGGCCGGCGTCGCGATCGCGGCCACGGTGGAGGCGGCGCCGGACCAGTTGCGGGGTCGCGGCCTGGCGGAAGTTTGGCTGGAGGCAAGATTCGCTTCCGCCTCGCTCCGCGTGCGGTCGTGGCGGGAGGGCGATTCGATTAGGCCCGTCGGCTTGGGAGGGCGGAAGAAACTGCACGACCTTTTCGTCGACGCCAAGGTGCCGGCGGCGGGGCGCCGGCGCTGGCCGGTCGTAGTCGAGGGTTCGGATATTATTTGGGTGCCGGCGCTCGCGTTGGCCGAGGGGGCCGCCGCGGCCCCGGGCGCGCGGGCGGTACGCCTCCGGTGGGAACCGGCGGAGCGGCGGGCCGCCGCGGCGCCCGCGGAAAGGAGCCACTATGGCCTATAAGGAAGATATCGAGAGGGTATTGTTCGACCGGGACCTTATCGAGCAGCGGACTTTGGAACTCGGTCGTCAGATTAAAGCCGACTACACCGGCAAAGACCTGGTCGTCGTCACGGTCCTCAAAGGCGCGTTCGTCTTCGCGGCCGACCTGACGCGCGCGATAGACCTCCCGATGGTCGTCGACTTCGCCGAAATCGTTAGCTACGGCGAGGGGACGGAGACGACCGAGGAGGTCGTGCTAACGAAAGACGTGGCCGTAAACGTCAAAGGCCGCGACGTGCTCATCGTGGAGGACATCGTCGATACGGGCCTGACGACGGCGTTTCTGGTCGACCACCTCCGCATCCGCGACCCGCGGAGCCTGGAGGTCTGCGCGCTGTTGTACAAGCCGGCGAAGCAGCGCGTCGAGGTCCCGTTGCGCTACGTCGGTTTCGAGGTCGGCGACGTCTTCGTCGTCGGCTACGGCCTGGACTACGCCGGGAAATTCCGCAACCTGCCGGAGATCGCGGCGCTTAAACAGGTTGCGTCGGAGGAGTGAAATAGATACTTATTCGCGAGGGTCCTCCGGGTAAAGGGTGCGGCCATTTTCCCTCCACCCCAAATTGAAAAAGCCGCCCTTCGGGGCGGCTCCTTTCGTAACGGAAGGTAGCGTAACCGGGCCCGCTTTCAGTTCGGCGAGGCGCCGCCCAGCAAAGCCTCCGCCCATTCGAGCCACGGCGTTTCCTGGCCGCGCGCGACGGCCGCCTCGTACGTTCGGTCGTCGACCTCCGCGCGCAGGTCCGCTAGCCTTTTAGCCGCTTCGCCCGCCACGGCCGGGAGCGGCGCGTCTTCGGCCAGCGCGGCCAAGGCCTCCACCGCCCGTTCCGTTTCGGCCGCCGCCGCCAGAATATGGGCCATGCTGATTAGGATTTCGGCGGCGCGGCCGAGGTCGCGCGTCTCGACCGCCAAGCGGAAGCCCTCCGCCAACGCGGCCGCGGCGCCCTCCCGGTCGCCCCGCTCCAATAAAACGTGCCCTTTCCGGTGCTGGCAGAAAGCCTCTTTCGCGGGCAGGCCGATGTCTCGGGCGACGGCGGCCGCCTCCTCGCACCGCTCGAGCGCCGCCTCGAACTCGCCCAGCGCCGCCAATACGTGGGCCAGATTCGTCAGCGTCTCCGGCATTTGCCGGCGGTCGTTGAGTTCGCGCTTGATGCGGAGACTCGCCTCGAAGTACGACCGAGCCTCCGGCAACCGCCCCTGAACGTCGGCGATATTACCAAGGTTATTCAAAGCAAAACTCACCAGCCGCCGGTTGCCGATTTCGCGCCCGGTCTCCAAGCCGCATTCCAGAAGTTCTTGGGCCCCCTCCAGATTCCCGAGGGCGCGCTCGACGTTGGCCAGGTTGTTGAGAAGGATACCGGCCCGGTTCTGATCGCCCGCCTCCTGCGCCACCTCGAGCGCCTCGCCGTAGAAATCCTTAGCGGAGGCGTAATCCTCCTCCGCCTTGGCGCAAAAAGCTAAGTTGAGCAGGGCCGGAACGACCTCGGAGGCGACGCCGTGGCGGCGGGCCAGCGCGAGCGCCGCCCGGCTCAGGCGCCGGGCCCGCGCCAACGCGCCCCGGTAAAACGCCACGGAGGCCAGCGAGTTCAGCGCCAACACGACCTCCGCGTCCGCGCCCGCGCGGCGCGCGGCCGCGACGCCCCGCCGGAGGAGCGGCACGGCCTCGTCGTAGCGCGCGAGCTGGGCGTCGAAACTGCCTTTCCCGACCAATAGCCGGACGTGCGCGAGATGGAGGGGCTCCTCGGCGGGAGGGACGCGCTCGGCGAGAGGCGCTATCGCCTCCAGCGCGCGGGCGAAGACGCGGCCCCCTTCCTCGAACAGGCCGCGCATCCGGTAAAAGGCGAAGAGGGGCTCGGCCGCCGCGGCGAGGTCCTTCGCCTCCCCCCGGGCCGCGGCGAGGGCCCACATCGCGCGCACGTTGTCCATCTCCGCGGCGATCTCGGCCAACGCCTCTTGTTGGCCGAAACCGGCCAAGGCTTCCTCCCGCGCGTGGAGGAAATCGGCGTAAAACGCGACGAAGCGACGCCGTATACGCGCGGCGAGTTCAGGGTCCGCCTCCAGCTTATCCTCGGCGTATTGGCGGACGAGGCCGTGAAGCTCGAACCTCCCCGGCGTGAGCCGCCGCACCAACGATTTGTCGACGAGCGCCGTCAACGTCGTCAAATCGGTCGCGGCCACGGCGGCCGCGGCCGCGCGGTCGAAGCTCCCGCGGAACACGGCGAGCGCCGCCACCGCCCGCCGTTCCTCCGGGGGCAACAGATCGTAGGAGTAGTCGAAGACCGCGGCCAAACTCCGGTGCCGCGCGGGAACGTCGGCGGCGCGGGTCTCCAACAAATCCCAGCTCTCGCGGAGCTCCGCCGCGATTTCCGGCAGCGTCAAGACGCGCAGCCAGGAGGTCGCTAGTTCTATGGCAAGCGGGAACCCGGCGACGATCCGACAAATATCGATTACGTGAGGGAAGTCCTCGTCGCGACAGGCGAACGAGGGCTCGGCGCGCCGCGCACTCTCCAGAAAGAGTTTGACCGCCCCGAACCCCTCCCAGTTGGCCGCCACCGCGGAGGAAGGGTACGACATCCCCTCCACCTCGTAAACGCGCTCCGCGCGGATTCTCAAACGCTCCCGGGAGGTGGCAATAATTTTTACGTGGGGGGCCCCGTCCAACAGTTCGCCCACCAACGTCGTGCCGGAGGCCACGTGCTCGAAATTGTCCAAAACCAAGAGCATCTCTTTGGGCCCTATAAAATCTACCAGCTGGGCGACGGGGTCGCGGCGGGCCGTGAACGAGAACTTTAAAACGGTGGCTACCGCGCCGACGATATCGGCGGAGGTGGCCACCGGCGCCAACGGTACGAAATGGACTCCCCACTCGAAATCGTCGACGACGTCGGCGGCCACCTGGAGCGCGAGGCGCGTCTTGCCGACGCCGCCCGGGCCCAAGACCGTCAAGAGGCGGCAGGCCGAATCGCGCAGCCGCGCCCGAACCTCGGCCACTTCCCGCTCCCGGCCGACGAACGGCGTGGGTTGGGGAGGCAGATTGTGCGGCCGACGCGACAGCGACCGCACCGGCGGAAACTCCTCCTCCGCCAGATCGGCGTGGCACAGCTGCAAGATCTTCTCGGGTTGGCCCAAGTCCTGCAGCAGGTGGACCCCCAAATCCTTCAATTGCGCCCCCGCCGGGAGCTCGGCCGCCTCCGCAGCCTGCGGCGTAAGGAGAATTTGCCCGCCCCAGCCCGCCTCGCAAAGCCGGGCCGCGCGGTTCACCGCCGGCCCGAAGAAGTCGCCGCCCCGCTCCTCCGCCTCCCCGGCGTGCAACGCGACGCGGACGCGTACCTCGCCCACCAGGCCCCACTGCTCGCCCTGCATGCGGCGCAACAGTTCCAACGCCCACGCCGCCGGCCGACCGCCGTCGAAGACCGCGAACACGCCGTCGCCGCGGTGTTTCACCAAGCGGCCGCCGAATAGCGGGAAGAGTTCGGCTTGGACGGCGTCGTGGCGCTGGAGCGCCGCCGCCATAGCCTCGCCGAACTCTTCCCACAACCGCGTCGAGTTCTCGATGTCCGTAAACGCGAAAACCGGCATTACCCGTCCCTCTTTCGCCCCGGCTCACACCTTCGCCGACTAGGCGTTTTCGCCGACGAATTCTACCGGTAAGTAATAACACGATCGGCCCCGTCCCGCAAGCGTTACGGCAGTTTGGGAGGCTGGTTTCCGCGACCTACGAGCCCCGGCCCGCCTTTTAAACTTGCTTTTACGGCTTTTTTATGGTAAATATCCCTTCTTGTTCCCCCTCTCCGGCGGGATTTCTTAGTTATGAAGCTGAAAATCGGACGCGTCGACCTCGTTACCGAATTCCTCAAATTCCTGCGCCTCGCGGCCGGCGCGTTGATCGCAGTCGTATTGGGTTACTTCATCCTCGTCGTCGGCTTCGGCCGGCTCTTCGTCGCGGGGGGGGAGGAGGTGGCCGTCCCGGAGGT
Organism: Candidatus Coatesiibacteriota bacterium; assembly: GCA_020356085.1. Taxonomy (GTDB): domain Bacteria; phylum RBG-13-66-14; class B26-G2; order WVWN01; family WVWN01; genus WVWN01. The sequence goes on from CP070633.1 coordinate 1,884,240, forward strand.
AATCGGGCACAACGTCGACGAGGCCGAGCGGGCGCTTGCCGACGCCGGCCTGGTGATGAAAGAGATCGGCGTCGCCAAGGACTCGTCGCTGCCGGAGGGATTCGTCGTCGAGCAGGACCCGGAACCGGGCATTAAGGTCCGCAAGGGCCGGACGGTCAAGGTGCGCGTGAGCGCCGGCCTGGCCGAGGTTCACGTGCCGAACGTCGTGGGCCGGACGCTGCGTCAGGCCGAGTTGGTCCTAACCCGCATCGGCCTTCAAGTGGGCGAGGTGACGGACGTCCACGACGACACCGTCCCCAAAGACCACGTCATCGACCAGACGCCAAAGGCGCGCGAGAAGGTCAACCGCGGGACGAAAATCAACCTGCTTATCAGCCTCGGCTCGGAGGAAGTAACGATCCTGATGCCGGCCAACCTCATCGGCCTGACCGTAGACGAGGCGGCGAAAATGCTCAAGGAGTACGAACTCGGCGTAGGCAACGTCACGACCGAACCGTCGATGACCGTCCCGGCGGGTAGGATTATCCGCCAGGCGCCGGATATCGGCGAGCAGGTCAAGAAGGGGGACGCGGTGGACCTGGTAATCTCCAGCGGCCCGCCGACGCCGTAAAACTATGGCCCGACCCCGCCCGGAACTCGCGCCCTCGCTGCTATCGGCCGACTTCGGCCGCATGGCGGAAGCGACGCGCCTGCTCCGCGAGGCGGGCCTGAAGTACGTGCACCTCGACGTTATGGACGGCGTTTTCGTCCCCAACGTCACCTTCGGCCCCAAGATGGTCGCAGATTTGCGGGCAGAGGCGGGCGAGCTCGTCATGATCGCCCATTTGATGATCTCGCAACCGGAGCGGTACGTCGACGAGTTCGCGGCCGCCGGCGCCGACGTCATTACGGTCCACGCGGAGGCGACGGCGCACCTGCACCGCGCGCTCCAGCAAATCCGCGCCGCCGGCAAACAGGCGGGCGTGGCCCTCAACCCGGCGACGCCCCTCGCCGCCGCGGAGGAGGTCCTGGAGTCCGCCGATTTCCTCCTGGTGATGACGGTCAATCCCGGGTTCGGCGGCCAAAAGTTCGTCGACGGCGGGCTGGAGAAAATCGCGCGCGCCCGGGCCCGGCTCGACGAGGCCGGGCGGGACGTAAGAATAGAGGTTGACGGCGGCGTAAAACTTGCTAATATAAAGCAGGTGGCGAAGGCCGGGGCAGACGTAATCGTCGCCGGCAGCGCCGTATTCGGCGCGGCCGACCCGGCACAAGCTATCTCGGACCTGGTAGCAGCCTTGAACTCGTAAGAGCCGGCGCGGGCGTCGGCTCGGAGGTGGTTATACTTGGCAGTTCGAATTCGACTTCGCCGGACGGGCGCTAAGAACGCGCCGCGGTACCGTTTGATCGTAACCGAAAGCAGCTCCAAGCGCGACGGCCGGTTTATCGAGGCGCTGGGGCATTACGACCCCACGGCCGAAACCGCGACGTACGAAATCAACGAGGAGCGGGCGCTGTATTGGCTTTCCGTCGGCGCGCAGCCGTCCGAGACGGCCAAGCGATTGTTATCCCGGGCGGGGATCTTAAAAAAATTCGCCGAAGACCAGGCGCAATCATAGCTTAATTTAGGCGTAGTCCAGGCTTGAGACCGCATTCGTCTCGATACATTTATCAGGTGACCTAGTTTCTCCTAACCCTAATCCTGCACCCGCTACGGAGGAGGTACCGACATGCGAGACCTGATCGAGTACGTCGCGAAGAACCTGGTCGAAAAGCCGGAAGCGGTAGTCGTCAACGAAGTCGCGGGAGAGAAGACGACGATCATCGAGGTCTCGGTCGACCGCGAGGACATCGGCCGGATCATCGGCAAGAAAGGCCGGACGGCCCGGGCGCTCCGGACGATCCTGAACGCCGCGGCGATGAAGCAGAATAAACGCGCGGCGCTCGAGATTCTCGAATAACGCCCGGTGGGCGGGACGGTAACGATCGGCGTTCTCCGGCGGCCCCACGGCCTGAACGGCGAGATCGTCCTCACCGATTTCACCGCCGGCACGTTCGTACCCGGCCCCGGCACGGAAATTACGCTGCTGGGGCCGAGCGCCCACCAAAACGTCGTCGTCGAGCGGTGGCGCCGGCACGGAGAGGACGTACTCGCCAAGTTCGCGGGCGTGGACGGCCGGGAGGAGGCGGAGGCGTTCCGGGAATGGCGGGCGGCCGTCCCACCGGAGGTTCTACCCCCGCCGCCCCAGGGCGCGTTTTTCGAATTCGAACTGCTGGGCTTGCCCGTGGAAACGAGCGCCGGCGAGCCCCTCGGAGAAGTAGTTGAAATATACGCCGCCGGCTCCCACGACGTTCTCGTCGTTCGGGACGGCGGCCTGACGCGCGAGGTGCCCTTCGTACAAGCGCACGTCGCGGAGGTCCGGCGGGGGGGAAAAATCGTAATTAACCCTTACCGCGAGGAGTGAGGTGGCCGCGGTACCCGCCTTCGACATCGTCACCATCTTCCCCGGCTTCTTCGACGGGCCCCTTCGCGCCGGCGTCCTGGCCAAGGCTCTCGAACGGGGATTGTTAGCCGTACGCGTCCACGACCTGCGCGACTATACCGACGACGCGTACCGCTCGGTGGACGACTACCCGTTCGGCGGCGGCGTCGGCATGGTGATGAAGCCGGAGCCGTTCTTCCGGGCGGTGGAGGACATAGAGGCGAAGCACGGCCGCGGGTGGCGGGTATTCCTCACGCCCCAAGGCCGGCCGCTGACGCACGCGCGCTGCGGCGAAATTGCCGCCCGCGAACACGTGCTCCTGCTCTGCGGGCGCTACAAGGGCGTGGACGAACGCGTGCGGGCGAGCCTGGTCGACGAGGAGATCTCGCTGGGCGACTTCGTAACGTCGGGAGGCGAGGTCGCCGCGCTCGCGGCGGTGGAGGCCGCCTCCCGGTTCATCCCCGGCGTCCTGGGGGACGAGGATTCGGCGGCCACGGACTCCTTCGCCACCGGCTGCCTCGACCACCCGCATTACACGCGGCCGCGCGAGTTCCGGGGACTGGCCGTACCCGAGATCCTGCTTTCCGGGAATCACGGCGCAATCGAGAAGTGGCGTCGCGAACAGGCGCTGGCGCGGACGCGGGAGGTGCGGCCCGACCTCATCGGGGAGGAGAGCGAAGACGACGGCGCCTAACCTCTACCTCGCGCTGGTCCACTGGCCGGTGTACAATCGGGAAGGCGAAACCGTCGCCACCTCGGTCACGCCGCTCGACCTCCACGACCTCGGCCGCCTGGGCCTGACGTACGGCGTCGCCGGCTACTACGTCACGAACCCGTACGACTCGCAGCGGCGGTTGGTAGAGGAGATTATTCTGCACTGGCGCGAGGGAGTGGGCGCCGAACACAGCCCGCAGCGCCGACGGGCGCTGGCCGCGGCGGCGATCGTTGAAACCGTAGAGGAGGCGTACGACGCCGTAGCGGCCGCGGAGGGGCGGGCGCCGTACGTCGCGGCCACGACGGCGAGAAACGTCCCGGAGGCGGTCCCGGCGGAGCGGCTGGGAGAGGCCGCGGCCGGCGCGCCGGTGCTCCTCCTCTTCGGCACCGGATACGGCCTGACGGAGGACCTACTGTACGCCTCCGACGCCGTCCTGGAGCCGATCGCGGGCCAGGGGGATTTCAACCATCTCCCCGTCCGCGCGGCCATAGCGATATATCTCGACCGGATTTTCTCCGGCCGGAATTAGAAATATTACTTGTTGTTTACCGAAACCTCTTCACCATCCTTACGGATACTGAACCCGAGGCGTAAGACATGCATCCCGCCGTAAAAGATATCGAGCAAGCGGCCCTCAAGGGGCCGGACGAGATACCGGATTTCAACGTCGGCGACACCGTGCGCGTGGAAATCGAGATCGTAGAGGGCGACCGGACGCGAACGCAGCCGTTCGAGGGCGTCGTCATCGCGCGCAAAGGCTCGGCCTCCCGCGAGACCTTTACGCTGCGGCGCATCGCCTCCGGCGTCGGCGTGGAACGGACGTTCCCGCTCCACTCGCCGCGCGTAGCGAGCCTGAAGGTAGTCCGCCGCGGCAAAGTCCGCCGCGCGAAGCTCTACTACCTCCGCCGCAAGGTGGGCAAGAAAGCCCGCGTCAAAGAAGGACGGATTCGACGCGCCGACGAAAAACCGGCGGCCCCCGAGGCGCCGCCCCAGGAGCCGGACGCGGAAGAAGAGTCCTAAACTTATGACGGACGAAGCCGCGAGGCTGTTCGGACCCTCCTCGCCGGAAAACACCCTCCGCTCGCGAACCTACGAACGGGTTTTCTGGGAGGAGGGTTGCGCATACGTGGCGGGCGTCGACGAGGCGGGCCGGGGCGCGTTGGCGGGGCCGGTCGTCGCCGCCGCGGTCGTCCTCCCCCCCCACTTCGACGGCGCCGGCCTCGACGATTCGAAGCGCTTGCCGCCGGCGCGCCGCGCGGAATGCGACGAGGCTATCCGGCAGGGCGCGGTCTCGTGGGCCGTGGGCGTCGCCTCCGCGCGCTACGTCGACCGCGTAAATATCCTCCAGGCCGCGCTCGCGGCCATGAAGAAAGCCTGCGAGCGGCTTGCGCCCCCGCCCGACGTCTTACTGGTGGACGGCAACCGGCCGGTCCCCGTCGTCCTCCGCCAACGGACGGTAGTGGGAGGCGACGGCCGTTGCCTGTGCATCGCCGCCGCCTCTATTTTGGCCAAAGTTCACCGCGACCATTTGATGGCGCTCCTCGACCGAAAATACCCCGGGTACGGCTTCGCCGCGCATAAAGGTTACGGGACGGCCGAACATC
>CP070633.1:1889117-1899467 GCA_020356085.1 Candidatus Coatesiibacteriota bacterium
AGCGGGGTTGCAAAAGGTCGCGATATTTGTTATAAGATAGGCCGTCGCGAGCCGCTAGCTCAGTCGGTCAGAGCACCGGCCTTTTAAGCCGGGAGTCCTGGGTTCGAATCCCAGGCGGCTCACAATAAAACCGCCCCTCGGGGCGGTTTTTTAATGGAAAAATCCCTTGACGCGGCGCCCGCCCCGTGGGTATTATCTAACAAAGAGTAGACTTCGCGACGTTAAGTTACTTCAACGCGAACGGGGGTATTTTAATGGGGGCGAAAAGATTACTTCCTCTCTCCTGGCTCCTGTCGGCCGTACTGCTACTGCTGGCCCACTGCGGCGACGGCGTCGTATCCGAAAGCGGGGAAATAGTCGTCGGCCTCTACGCCGACGCCGGCGCCTCGCCCGGCTGCGTCGGCCCGGCCCAGAAGATGTTCGAGTGGATGAAGTGTGCGGTAGTATTCCTGTACGCCGACGACGTAAACGAAAAACCCCTCGACAAGATAGATATCCTCTACTTCCCGGGCGGCAACTCGGGGCCGTACTCGGAGAAGATTTCGGCGGCCGGCAAAGAGAATATCCGGCGCTTCGTCCGCGGCGGCGGCGGATATATCGGGACCTGCGCCGGCGGGTGCTTCGCGAGCGACACGGTTATATGGCTGGGCACCCGATATCCCGAAGGACACCTGGAGTTGTTCCGCGGCGTCGCCGACGGCCCCATAAACGAAATCTATCGTTATCCGGAACACGGCATGTGCGAAGTGATCTACACGGCGCCCGACCATCCCATAACGCGGGGTCTCGGCGCTACGGAGTGGATATACTATTGGTGGGGGCCGAAGTTTATCCCGTACCCGGGCACTTACGTCGACGTAATCGGCACGTACGCGATTACCGGCGCGCCGGCGTTGGTGGCGTTCGAGTACGGCAACGGCCGCGTCTTCCTGACCGGGCCCCATCCCGAGTGGGAGGAGGATAGCGACCGCGACGGCTATCCGCCCAGCGAGGAGCACGACGACCGCGGCTCCGACTGGCCGCTGATGAGGAACGCGACCTTCTGGTGCGCGAGGAGGATAAACTAAGGCAATCCGGCCGAGAGGCCGTGGTGCGAATCCCAAACGGCTCACAAAAAAACCGCCCTTACGGGCGGTTTTTCTTTTGTAATTCTCATTAGCGGAACAGCGCCTTCACGCGGCCGAGCGAGGTGGGGGAGACGGCGTATTCGGTGTCTTTAAAGTACTGGATGCGGTTGTTAACGGCGTCGGCGACGTAGAGCCGGTCGCCGGCCAGCGAAAGAGCGACGCCCACCGGGAACAGGAACTGCCCCGGTCCCGAACCGCGCTCGCCGAACAGGCTCAAGAACGAACCGGCCGCCGTGAAGTATTGCACCCGGTGGTTGGCGGTATCGGCCACGAACACGCGGCCGGTCGGCCCCACCAACACGCCCTCCGGCCTTTGGAACTGGCCCTGGCCGCCGCCGCGGATTCCCCACTTCCCCCGGAATACGCCGATGGGCGTGAAGTATTGGACGCGGTCGTTGCCGGCGTCCGCGACGTAGATATTCCCGTTGGGCGCCGCGGCCAGGCCGGCCGGCGTGTCGAACTCGCCGTTACCCGCGCCGTGGACTCCCCACATCCCGAGGAAAGACCCCGCCGGCGTGAAGTACTGAATGCGGTCGTTGCCGGCGTCGGCGACGTAGACGCGGTTGGGGGCTACGACCTCTACGGTGGCCGGCTTTCCGAATTTGCCCGCCTCGCGACCTTTGGAGCCCCACGCGCCTAAAAACGAACCCGTGGCCGAAAAATATTGGATGCGGTAGTTGAGCGAGTCGGCGACGTATACGACGCCGTTCGGCGCGAGGGCTATGCCCGTGGGTTTGTTAAACTGGCCGGGACCCGAGCCGCGGGAACCCCACTTCCCCAGAAACGAACCGGTGGCCGTGAAATGTTGGATCCGGTTATTCTCGGTGTCGGCAACGTAAACGTTGCCGAAGATAGCCGCGGCAACTTCTTCGGGGTGTTTAAGCTCGCCGTCGCCGCTCCCCCCCTTACCCCACGACCCTTCATAAACCCATACCGCCCCTCCGCACGCCGCGGTAATTAACACCGCCAGAGATAAAAAAACCGTAGGCCTCTTCATCGTCGATGCCTCCGGTACCGAAGGTTGCGGGGTTACTGAAATAATGTTTTTACGCGGCCGAGCGAGGTGGGCGCCACGGCCGGTTCGGACGATTTAAATTTAAAATACTGGATGCGGTTGTTGACCGCGTCGGCGACGTAAATCCGGTCGCCGGCCGGCGTTATCGCTACGCCGAGCGGATAGAGGAACTGCCCTTGGCCGGAACCGCGGCTCCCCCATTTGCCGAGAAACGAACCGGCAGCGTTGAAGTACTGGAGGCGGTGGTTGTTGAAGTCGACCACGTACACGGTTCCGGAGGAAGCAACGGCCAAACCGCACGGATTCAGGAATTCGCCGTTGCCGGATCCCATATTGCCCCACCGGCCGAGGAAGGCGCCGGAGCTTGTAAACCGCTGCACGCGGTGGTTTAGCTCGTCGGTTACGTAAACGTTCCCGGCAGGATTCACCGTGACGCCGTAGGGGCTGCGGAACTCGCCGTTGCCGGTGCCGCTCACGCCCCATTTGCCCAGGAACGCCCCCCGGGGAGTAAAATACTGGACGCGGTGGTTCTTGGTGTCGGCGACGTAGACCGTCCCGGAGCGGCTGACGGCCACGGCTTTCGGGTTATTAAACTGGCCGTTACCGCTACCTTTCCGGCCCCACGCGCCGAGGTACGAGCCGGCGGGAGAGAAATATTGAATGCGATTGTTGAAACTGTCGGCGACGTAAACGACGCCGTTGGCCGCCACGGCCAAACCGGTGGGCTTGAAGAACTGGCCCGCGGCGTTGCCCTTGGTACCCCATTTGCCTAAAAAAGATCCGGCCGCAGTAAAATACTGAAGCCGGCTATTCCCGGTATCGAGGACGTAAACGTTTCCGCCGTTTCCGACGGCGACGTCGTCGGGGTGGTCGAATTGGCCGTTACCCGTGCCTCCCCCTCCCCAGGAGCCTTCGTACACCCACCCGCCGGCCGCCGCGGTGGTAAAGGCGGCTAGTAACCCGACCAGATAAGCCGCAAGCTTTCTCAACACGCAACTTCCTACCCTGTCGCGCCGCGTCCGTTGCTACCGGAACAACGCTTTTACGCGGCCGAACGACGTCGGCGCGACCGCCGGGCCGCTGTACCTAAACCGCTGAATGCGGTTGTTGACCGAATCGGCTACGTAGATCAGGGCACCCCCCGGCGAAAAGGCGAGGCCCAGGGGGAACAGGAACTGCCCCTGCCCCGAACCGCGCTGGCCGAACCCGCCCAGAAACGACCCGGTCGCCGTGAAGTATTGTATCCGGTGGTTGGCGGTATCGGCCACAAACACGCGGCCGGTCGGCCCTATCGCCAAACCTGCCGGCGATTGGAACTCGCCCCGGCCGCCGCCGCGGATTCCCCACTTCCCCCGGAATACGCCGTTGGCCGTGAAGTATTGGACGCGTTCGTTGCCGGAATCGACGACGTAGATGTTCCCGTTCGGCGCCGCGGCCAGGCCGGCCGGCGTGTCGAACTCGCCGTTACCCGCGCCGTGGATACCCCACATCCCGAGAAAAGACCCCGCCGGCGTGAAATACTGAATGCGGTCGTTGCCGGCGTCGGCGACGTAGACGCGGTTCGGCGGCGCGACCGCCACGGTCGCCGGCTTCCCGAAATCGCCCGGGTCGCGACCTTTGGAACCCCACGCGCCCAACAACGAACCCGTGGCGGTGAAATATTGGACGCGGTAGTTGAGCGAGTCGGCGACGTATACGACGCCGTTCGGCGCGACGGCTACGCCGGTGGGCTTTTTGAACTGGCCGGGACCCGAGCCGCCGGAACCCCACTTACCCAGAAAAGACCCGGCGGGGGTGAAATACTGGATCCGACTGTTCTCGTTATCGGCAACGTAAACGTTGCCGGAGGCAGCCACGGCCACGTCTTCGGGGTGGGCAAATTGGCCGTTCCCGGACCCTTCCGTACCCCAGTGGCCGTCGTAGACCCATTCCGACCAGGCGCCGGCCGCCGAGAGGACCGCGAGGAGGATAACGATTGTGGTGAGGCCCTTCATTCTGAACACCTTTGAAGTTAACGGCATTCCCCTCCACCGGGCTGGATATTATCAAACAATATTACGCCCTTGTCAAGCCCAAAAAAATACGGCCGGGAAAAATCTTCCCGGCCGAGCGAGTAAACCCGTACCCCGCGCGCCCTGCGAGCGGACTCGGCTCAACTCCGGCTCGGCGCTAGGAGGGGCCCTCCTCGCCGCTGCGTTGCAATACGGTATACAACCGCGCGAGAACCTCGCCGTCCATCGCGAGCTCGAAGTGGTCGAGGTTGAAGTAGTACACCTCCGCGCCGTCGGCCTCCTCGTAGGGCCCCACAGCGGAGGGAACGGTAACGATGCCGTCGCCGAAGTCTAGCGGCCCCTCCCCCATGTAATTTTCGTAGGCCTTGCCGACCAGGACGTACACCGGCGGCCGTTTATATTTCTCCGCCCCCGCGTTGCGGCGGCCCTCCTCCAACCAGGCGAGAAAATCGCTCTCCTCCGTCATCTCGTACAGGGCGGGGCTGCCGTAGTCTCGGCCGCCCTTTTTCAGGCCGCCGTAATTGGGCGTCGCGATCAGCACCAGCGCGGCGACGTCGTACCGGTAGCGGAGGCGGCGCATCTCGAAATCGGAGATGTTGAAAAAGCGGTTCCACTCGTAGTCCTGCTTCTCCTTATACGGGAATTGGTAGTTCTTACGCCCCGGCTGCCCCGACTCGAGGTAGTACCGGCAAATCAACCCGCCGGTGCTGTGGCCCACCAAAATAACCTGCGGGCAGATGAACCGCTCCTTGGTCCACTTGACGACGCGCGCGAGGTCGTAGGCCTGGTACTCGAGCGGCCGGTTGCGCGAATCCGGGTAGGTGTACGTTACGACGTCGTAGCCGAGATCCACCAGGCCCTGGGCGTGGCCCACGGCGGCGATGTCCCTCGTCTCCGAGAAGATGAAGCCGGCGAACACCTCCACCTCGCCGCGCACGCGCCAGAAGTACGCGTCGGAGGTCCCCATCCCGTGGACCAGGATGACGGGAGGGCCGTCGTACCTCGGGTTGTCGTAGTACCGGATGCGTACCGGGTATACGCCGGCGCCGCCGTGCACGCCGAACGTCGTCTCGCGAAAGTCGCCGCTTATCCCCGCGAACAACCGGTCCTCCGGCGTAAGCTCGTCGGTCTTCGTCCCCACCGAGACCAACATAAACACCCCGACCAGCAACAACGGCAGCGAGGCGGCGTCTCGCAAAATACCCCTTGGGCCCCAATTTGAACCCCACATAACTTACCCCTCGTACAACGGCCGCCCCCGGCCTTCGTACAGCGCCGCGACCTCCGGCGCGTACTCTCCGGCGGGGCCGTAAATTTCCAGCGGCGGCCCCACGACGGCGTCGCGCGCGCCGCCGCGGGAGGCGGCCGCCAATACCAGATTGGCGTCTTCGCCGCGGCGCGGCTGCACGAAGCGGAGGCGCTCGAGGTGGAGCCCCGCCGCCGCCGACGCGCACGCCAGATCTTCCAGCCGCCGCGGCTGGTGGATGAGGTAGAAGCGGCCGCCCGGGCGCAACGCCTCGGCGGCGGCCGTCGTCAAATCTTCCAGCGGCAAAGTCAGCTCGTGCCGGGCGAGCGCCTTCCCGGCCGCGGGATTCACGCGGCCGGCCCCCGCCTCCCGAAAAGGCGGGTTGGCGCAAACGACGTCGAACGCGGAGTGGAGTTCGGCCGGGAGAGCCCGCGCGTCGCCCTGTACGATAGTCACGCTCGCGGCCGCGTCGTTGGCGGCGACGTTCGCCCGCGCCAGCTCGGCCAGCTCCTCTTGCAGCTCGAGGCCGGTTACGGCCGCCGCGCCCCGGCACCGCGCCAGCGCCAGCGCGACCACGCCGACGCCGCAGCCGAGGTCCAGGATCCGCTCCGCCGGCGCGAACTCGACCCACCACGCCAGCAAGAGCGAGTCCAGCGAGAAGCGGTAGCCCTCCCGCGGCTGCTCCAGCAGGAGGCGGCCGCCGAACAGCTCACACCGGTCCGTGGCGCTACGCGTCGTCGGAGGCGTCGTCGGTCCCCCCTTCGGCCGGCCCCTCCCGCGGGATAAGCCGGGCCGCGAGCTTCTCGTTGAGAAGGCGGTCGTAGACGGCCGCGGGCCGCTCCGGCGGCGCGCCGGGGCGGGAGGCCGCCGCGGCCAGCACCTCCCGCACCTCCTCCGCCGTTACCTCTACTTCCTCCCGGCGCGCGAGCGCGCGGACCAAGAAATAGAGTTTTAAATCCCGCCCGGCCTCCTCCCGCCGTTGGGCCCGCTCCGCCTCCGGGAGCTTTTCGTCGTCGCCGGAGGCCACGAACTGCTCGAGGAAGGAGTCGTCGAGCGGGACCTTGGCCCGGGCGGCAATGTCGTCGAGAAGGCGGCGGTAGGCCACGACGTACGACCGCTCCTCCGCGCGGACCTCCAGGCGCTGCTTCAGCTGCGCGCGGAGGGCCTCCAACGAGTCCTCGCCGACCTCGCGCGCGAAATCCTCGTCCAGCTCGGGCGGCACGCGTTTCTTTACCTCCGCGACCTCCACCGGCGCCTCGACCGTCGTCCCGGCGTGGCGCTCCGAGGGGTAGTCGGCGGGGTATTCGATGCGAAGGGGGAAGGTGTCGCCGGCGCCCTTGCCCATCACTTGCTCCGCGAACGGGTCCCCCTTCTCCCGCACCGCGGCCCAGACGCCGACCGTCGGCTGCGAGAAGCCCTCCGGCGGCTCGCCGGCGAGGAATTTCAGGATAACGAGGTCGCCGTCCAGGCTGCCGCGCTCCTCTACCGGCTCGAGGCGCGCGTGGGCCTGGCGCAGGTTTTCCAGCGCCGCCTCTACGTCCTGGTCCGTGACCTGGTGCCGGTCGCGCTTGACGACGAAGCCGGAGTAGTCCGGCAGCTCGATTTCGGGGAAGACGGCGACTTCCGCGGTGAACGAGATCGGCCCCTCCGCGGAGACCTCTTTAACGTCGTAGCGGGGCGAGGCGACGGCCTCCACGCCCGACTCCTGAGCCGCCCGCTCGAAGGCCAGCGGGACCAGCTCGTCGACGACCGTCTGCAGGACGTGGGAGGCGTAGTCCCGCTCGAGAATACGCCGTGGGACCTTCCCCTTCCGGAAACCCGGAACCTTCACGGTCCGGCCGAGCTCGGCGTAGACCTCCGCGGCCTTGGCCTGAACTTCCTCGGCCGGGATCTCCACCTCCAGCTTTACCGTGTTTTCGCCTGTTTTCGTAAGTTCCGCCATATGCTTAGGCCCTTATTAATATTTGCGAGAGGCGGGACTCGAACCCGCACGGCCGAGGCCACCGGCTCCTAAGGCCGGCGCGTCTGCCAATTCCGCCACTCTCGCAGGGAGGGGAGTCGTTTAGCTTACACACCCCCTCGAATATTCTAACATAATTCGCGCGGCGGTAAAAACAAAAGCGGTCCGGGGGCCGCTGAGGGTACTTCGCGCGCTAGGGATCGGCGTTATATCGGTATAGCGTAATAGCCTCCGAGGTGCTATAATGGGATAGGAAGGAGATGGGTGATGGGAAAAACCGTTATATATTGCGGCCTGCTGGCGTTCGCCGGGGCCGCGTTTTTTATGGGGGAAGGCGCAAGCAGTAAGCTCACCGCGACAAAGCATAATTATAAGCCAATCCTTGAAGATAACGTTGTCGTAGGAGGTGATTAACACGACTAAGAAGTTAATCGGCTTGGGATTATTATTCGCCTCCGTCGGCGGCGCGTGTTTCGGATCGCCCATATGGCAGTTGTACGCATCGTACCCCGCGCCGGGCCCTAATCCCCGGGGTTATTCGAGTTCAAATCCAGAAGCGGGTTATATCGTTATGGACGGCCCCAACCCTTACGTTTATCGTTATAGTTGGGAACAAGGGTCGATACGTTCGAGTTTCCCGGCTCCCGGAGGCCCCGGGGCTTGGGGTATTTTAGAAATTACCCCGACGTTATATATTACTAACAACCGGACGTCGTGGATATACGAGACCACGAGACAAGGTTCGGTTATAAGGTCGTTCCGGTGCCCGTTCGACGGCCCAGCGGACTTGAGCGTTAGGTGGTTTTCGCCGCCGGGCCTCCAAGTCGCGATCCCGGACCGGAATATAATCGCCGTAATAAACACGGCGGGCTCGCTCCTCGCTACGTACGCCGGGCCGGGCGCGCGGCCCACGGGCTGCTGGGGGTACGCGCATACGTACGTGTCGGACGCGGCGACGCATACTATATACGAAAACGGCGTACCGGTCATTACGGGTATTCAAACGCCGGTTGGCCTTTCCGGCCGAACGCTTACAGCTCCCCCTTACGATATGGGCTTATATGTCGTGGACGACGCGACGGACCGTTATTATTATTACGGGCGGGTTTCAGAAACACGTGTCGAGCCGGCCTCCCTCGGCCGCGTGAAGGCGTTGTTCCGGTGACGGCGGGTCTCCCTCGAAACGCCCGGTTCGTGCCGGGCGTTTCTTATATCAATCAAAATCCGAACTCCGCTTTAGCCCGTGACCATTCCCCAATCCCGGGATAGTCAACCGGCGGCGCGGAAATTTTAGTTTGATTTAACGGCCGGAATGTGTTAGTTTTACCGTCCGTTTCCCGCGAGAATCAGTTCGATTTAAGGCCGGGCCGCCTCCTGTGCGGCCGCCGCGCCATTGTACGCAGGAGGTACCATGACTCGCCGTTTCCTGTTCACCTCGGAGAGCGTTACCGAGGGCCACCCCGACAAAATAGCCGACCAGATCTCCGACGCCGTATTGGACGCCATCTTCGCGGAGGATAAATTCGGCCGCGTCGCCTGCGAGACGATGGTGAACACCGGCCTGGCGCTGGTGTGCGGCGAAATAACGACGAGTTGCTATGCCGACATCCCCAAAATCGTCCGCGAGACCATCCGCGGCATCGGATACGTCGACGCCGCCTACGGCTACGACGACCAGACCTGCGCCGTCCTGACCTCCATCGACGAGCAGTCGCCCGACATCGCCATCGGCGTCCTCCCCACCGACACCAAGGAACAGGGCGCCGGCGACCAGGGGATGATGTTCGGCTTCGCCGTGGACGAAACGCCCGAGCTCATGCCCTACCCGATAACGGCGGCCCATAAGCTGACGCGGCGCCTGGCCGCCGTCCGCCACGACGGCACGCTCCCCTGGCTGCGGCCGGACGGCAAATCGCAGGTTACGGCCGAGTACGTCGACGGGCGGCCGGCGCGCGTCGACGGCGTCGTCGTCGCGGCCCAGCACCACCCGGAGGTCTCCAACGAGGAAATCCAGGCCGGCATCACCGAACACGTAATAAAACCCGTTATCCCCGCGGAAATGCTCGACGACGACACGAAATACTTCATCAACGCGACCGGCCGATTCGTGCTGGGCGGGCCGCAGGCCGACGCGGGCCTTACCGGCCGCAAGATAATCGTCGACACCTACGGCGGCATGGGCCGGCACGGCGGCGGCTGCTTCTCCGGCAAAGACCCCTCCAAGGTCGACCGCTCCGGCGCGTACATGATGCGGCACCTGGCCAAGAACGTCGTGGCCGCGGGGCTGGCCTCCCGCTGCGAGCTGGAAGTGGCCTACGCCATCGGCGTCGCCCAGCCGGTCTCGGTCACGGTGGAGACCTTCGGCACCGGTAAGCTGGACGACGAGAAAATAGCCTCCCTCCTCCGCGACCACTTCGACCTGCGGCCGGCGGCGATCATCGAATACCTCGACCTCCGGCGACCGATCTTCAAACAGACCGCGGCCTACGGCCACTTCGGCCGCGAGGAACCCGACTTCACGTGGGAGAAAACCCACCGCGCCGACGAGCTCCGCCGCGCGGCGGGGCTGTAATCCGCCAAGGAGCGGCGTATGGTTGCGAGCAACGTCAAAGACCCGAAACTGGCCCCCGAGGGCAAAATCAAGATCGAATGGTCCGACCGGCACATGCCGGTGCTGGCGCTCATCCGCGAACGGTTCGAGCGCGACCAGCCGCTGGCGGGCCACCGGATTAGCGCCTGCCTCCACGTGACCAGCGAAACGGCGAACCTCGCGCGGACGCTGGCCGCCGGCGGCGCGGAGGTGGCGGTGTGCGCCTCCAACCCCCTCTCCACCGCCGACGACGTCTCGGCCTCGATGGTGGAGGACTACGGCGTTTCGGTCTTCGCCTCCCACGGCGCCCCCCGCGACCTCTACTACCAGCACATCAACGAGGCGCTGGACTTCAAACCCACGCTCACGATGGACGACGGCGCCGACCTCGTCTCCACGG
>CP070633.1:1899567-1919279 GCA_020356085.1 Candidatus Coatesiibacteriota bacterium
TCCGCGACGGCAAAGAGGAACAATACGCCTATACCGACAAGGAACTTAAGGAAATCCTGAAGCGGTACCCGGAGGGGAAAAAGCCCAAGATCCAGCGGTACAAGGGCCTGGGCGAGATGAACCCGGAGCAACTCCGGAAGACGACGATGGATCCCGAGCGCCGGACGCTGGTGGAGGTCGAGATTGCCGACGCGGCCCGCGCCGATGAGATCTTCACCACCCTCATGGGCGACGCCGTCGAGCCCCGGCGCGAATTCATCGAGACCCACGCCAAAGAAGTTAGAAACCTGGACGTTTAACGCCGTTTCCCCCTTCCGCCCGGCGCCGCCGGGCTTTTTTATATGGCCACCTCCTCGTACGACGCTGCCGTCGCGGACGCCCGCTGGGTCGTCTTCGACCTCGAGACGACGGGCCTTAGCGTCGCGGAGGGGGCGCGGATCGTCGAGATCGGCGCGCTGAAGCTGGAGGGTAGCCGCGTGACGGACCACCTCTTCACGTTGGTCGACCCGGAGGCGCCGATCCCGCCGGCGGCGACCGCGGTCCACGGCCTGACCGACGCCGACGTCGCCTCCCAGCCCAAACTCGCCGAGGCCTTTCCGCGGTTCGTCGACTTCGCCGCCGACGGCGTCCTGGTTGCGCATAATCTCCCCTTCGACCTCTCGTTCGTCGTCGCGGCGTCCCGCGAGTTGGCGCTCCCGCCGCTGGCCAACGCCACGGTCGACCTTTTAGGCCTCGCGCGCCGGCTCGTGCCGGGGTTGGAGAGCTACCGCCTCGCAAGTCTCGCCCGGGCGTTCGACGTGTCGAACCCCTCGCCCCACCGCGCGCTGGGGGACGTCGCCGTCGAGAGCCAGCTCCTGCTGGCCTTCGCGGCCGCGGCCGGCGAGGGCCGGACGGTCCGGGAGCTGGTACTGCTGTCGCGGGAGCTGCCGCCGGAGGCGGCCGCGGCGGCGGAGGCCGTCGTAGCGCTGGAGTGGGCGGCGGCCGCGCAGGAAACGGTCGCCGTTATCTACCGCGGTCGAGAGGGCGAAACGGAGCGCGACATTACGCCCTCCCGGATCAAGGCGCGGAAAGGCGTGTGCTACGTCGCCGCGTACTGCCACCGCAGCCGCGCGCGGCGCGAGTTCCGCCTCGACCGCCTGGCCCTCGCGCCGCCGGAGGCGTAGGCCGACGCCGTTCCGCCTTGACCGCCGCCCCCGCCGCGTGGTATCCTAAGCCGATTATGCCCGCCGTAAAGAGGAAATATCGCCTCCACTATCTCGACGACCCCGTACTCCGCGAGAAATCGGTCCCGGTGGACGAGTTTGGGGAGGCGGAGGCCGAGCTCGTTCGCGCGATGGCCGAGATCGCGGCCGCGCACCGCGGCGTGGGGCTCGCCGCGCCGCAGGCCGGCGTGCTCCAGCGCATCATCCTCGTCACGCCGTCGATCTTGCCCGAGGGTGCGGCGCCGGTGCTGGTGAACCCGGAGGTCGTCTGGCGCTCGCCGGAGACGGAGAACGAGGAGGAGGGCTGCTTGAGCCTGCTCTCGGTTATGACGCCGCTGGCGCGGCCGGCGCGGGTGGTGGTCAAGTACACCGACCCGGAAGGCCGGGAGCGGGAGGTGGAGGCGGAGGGCTTCGGCGCGCGCGCCCTCCTCCACGAAATCGACCACCTCGACGGCGTGCTGTTCATCGACCACCTCTCGCGGTTGAAACGCAAGTTCGTCCGCGACCGTTTCCGCAAAATGTATCGGGAACTGGGATTGGGAACCCGGTAACGGCCGGGAGGCTACGCATGCGGTTCAGGTTGTTCAAGATCGTCCCGCGGGAAGAAAAATTCTTCGACATGTTTACGGAGCTGGCGGGGCTCGTGGTCGAAACGGCCCAGGAGTTGATCCGGCTCGTGAACAACATGCCGGAGGCGCCCCACCACGCGCGGAAACTTAAAACGCTCGAACACCAGGCCGACGATCTCACGCACGAGATCATCGACACGCTCAACCGGTCGTTCGTCACGCCCCTCGAACGCGGCGACATCCACGCGCTGGCCTGCGGGCTGGACGAAATCGTCGACTACATCGAGGTCGGCGGCCATAAAATCAGCCTGTACGAGCTGGACGGCCTTCGCCAAGAGGTTCTCGTCATCGCCGAACTCATCTTGGCCTCCGCGCAAAACGTAGAGAAGGCCGTGCAAAGCTTGCGGCGGTTCCCGGACGTCAAACCCCACCTCCTCGAAATTAACCGCCTGGAGGAGGAGGCGGACCACCTCTGCCGCAACGCGCTCGCCAACCTCCTCAACAGCGAGACGGATGCCGTAATCATCATCAAGTATAAAGAGATTTTGGAAGTCCTCGAGGGGACCACCGACCGCTGCGAGGACGTCGCCAACATCGTAGACGGCGTTATCGTCAAAAACGCCTAACGCCGACTCACCTCCGCCCAGTTAAACCGAATGCTCGAAACGTACGTTCTTTTCGGCGTAGTACTCGTCCTCGCGTCGGCGTACAACTTCCTTAACGGCGTCAACGACTGCGCCAACGCCATTGCGACGACGGTCTCGACGCGGGCCCTCAAGCCGTTCCAAGCGGTTTTAATGGCCGCGGTCTTCAACACGTTGGGGGCGTTCCTTACGACCGCGGTCGCCAAGACCATCGGCAAGGGAATCGTCGACCCGGCGGATATTACGCTGTGGATCCTGATTTACGCGTTAATCGGCGCGATCGTATGGTCGGCGATATGTTCCTATTTAGGAATCCCGATCAGCGTGACGCACGCGATGGTCGGCGGCCTCATGGGAGCCGCGGCGGCGGCCTACGGCTTCGGGACGTGGAAATGGGCCGGCATCCGCAAAATACTCCTCGCGATGGTCCTATCGCCGGTTGCCGGCTTCGTCGTCGGGCACTTCTTTATGGCCGGCGTGTTGTGGTTGTCGCGGCGGGCGGTGCCGCGTAAAGCCCACCGCTTCTTCCGCGTTTCGCAGGTCTTCTCGGCGGCGGCCATGGCTTTCACGCACGGCGCCAATGATACCCAGAACGCGATGGGCGTCATCGCCGCCGGTCTGGTGATCGCCGGGTTCCAGAGCGATTTTCACGTGCCGTTGTGGGTCATACTCAGCTCGGCGCTCTTTATGGGGTTGGGCACCCAAATCGGCGGTTGGCGGATTATTAAGACGATGGGCTCACGGATGGTGCGCCTCCAGCCTTCGCACGGCTTCGGCGCCGAGACCGCCTCCGCGCTCGTTATCCTGGTCAATTCCTGGCTGGGCGCGCCCATCAGCACAACGCAAGTCATCGCGACGGCCATTATGGGCGTCGGCGCCACCGAAAACATCAACGCCGTCCGGTGGGCGCTGGCCCGCAAGATCGTTTTAACCTGGCTCTTCACGATTCCGGGGGCCGCGGCGATCAGCGTCGCGTGTTACTTCGTGGGGCATTATCTCTTCGGCGCCTCGTAGCGAGAGGGGACGACCATGCTAAGCCGAGTATTCCTTATCGCCGTTTGCCTGAGCTTCGCCCTCCTGCCCGGGTGCAGTTCGTGCCGCAAAGAGGCGCCGCCGCCTCCTACGCCGATCGAGGAGGTGCTGTCGGAGGCGGTGGCCCAGTGGGAGGTCGGCCGCTGGTGCGAGTACCGCCTCACGAGCCGGGGCGGGAAGGAGTCGGAGGTCTTCGTCGCCCTGACCGGCCGCGAACGCCTCCACGGGAAGGATTACTTCTGGCTGGAGGTAGTCGTCGAGCGCGAGGGCCGGAAGGCGATATCGAAAGCCCTCTTGCCGCAACTGGAAAGCGTCTCATTCCTGGAGAGCGGTAAGGACCTCGCGGAGGAGTCCGAACGGTTAATCGTCAAGGTCGGCGATACGCCGGCCGTCGAGCTGCCGCTGCAAGAGCTGCAACTCCTGCACCGGGCGCTCGAGACCGTCGGCCAGGGGCCGGACCTCAACGAGGTCTTCGGCGGCGGAGACCAGGTCGAGGCGGCGGAGGCCGGCGCCGTCGAATACGAAACGCTGGCCGGCAAGAAAATCGCGTGCGAAAAACTGGTTCTCTCTAAAGCGGGAGAGGATCTAGGCTACGCGTACGTGGCCGAGGAGGTCCCCATCTTCGGCATCGCGTTCTCCGAACACGAGGGGGGGACGCTCGAGCTGGTGGACTACGGCGACTCCGGCGCGGAGACGGCAATTAAGGAAGAGCCGCAGAAGCTGGATCTCCTCGACCTCGCGCCGGAGCTCGGGGACCTTCCGATTAAATAGAGGCTATGGCGGGAGCGAAAAACGAACGGCCGGCGGCCGGAGCCCCGTTCGGCTTCGATAGACCCGTATTCGTCGTCGGCGAGGCGGGCTCCAACTGGCGCGCCGGCGAGGTGGGCGGCGACGAGGCCCGCGCCCGCGAGCTGATCGACGTCGCCGCGGCGGCCGGCTGCGACGCCGTCAAGTTCCAGGTATTCCGCGCGGCGACGATCTACGCGCCGGGCGCCGGCGAGAGCGACTACCTGGCCGAGGCCGGCATTCGCGAGGACATAATCGACATCCTAGCCGGCCTGGAAATGCCCTACGAGATGATCGCCGGCCTGGCGGCCCGCGCCTCCGACCGCGGCTTGCAATTCATGGCCACCGCGTTCTCGGTGGCCGACGCGCGGGCCGTCGACCCCTACGTCAACCTCCACAAAACGGCCTCCTACGAGCTGAACCACCTCCGCCTGCTCGAATACCTCGCGGCGACCGGCAAACCGGTCCTGATGTCGACCGGCGCGGCGACGTACGCGGACATCCAACGGGCAGTCGACCTCTTCCGGACCTCCAGCGCCGCGCCGCTCGCGCTCCTCCAATGCACCGCGGCCTACCCCGCGCCGCCGGAGGCCGCCAACCTCCGCGCCATCCCCACGCTGGAGGAGATGTTCGGCGTCCCGGTGGGCCTGTCGGACCACTCGGCGGACCCGGTGGCCGCGCCGGCCGCGGCCGTCGCCCTCGGCGCCCGCGTCGTCGAAAAACATTTCACCCTCGACCGCACGCTCCCCGGCCCCGACCACGCCTACGCCGTCGAGCCCGACGAACTCGCCGCCATGGTCCGCGCTATCCGGCTGGTGGAGAAAATGCGCGGCACCGGCGAAAAAGAGGTCCAGCCGGCGGAGGAGGAGCTCTTCGATTACTCGCTCCGCGCCATCCAGGCGACGCGCGACATCGCGAAGGGCGAGACGCTGGAGGAGGGCGTCAACGTCGACATCTTGCGGCCGGGCAAGAATAAAAAAGGCATGAACCCGTTCGAGATCGACCGGGTCTCGGGCCGCCGCGCCGCCCGCGACGTCGCCGCCGGCGACGGCATCCAGGAGGAGGATCTGGCCTAGGCCGTGGCCGAGCGAGAATTCTGGGAAGACCACCACGCGCGCCGGCGCCTCCTCTACCCGACGGAGGAGGTCGTCCGCTTTCTGGCCTACGCCTTCCCGGAGGAGGCCCGGCGGCGGGGCCGCCGCGCGCTCGACCTGGGCGCGGGGTCGGGCCGCCATACGGTCCTCCTGAGCCGGTGGGGGTTCGAGGCGTACGCGCTCGATTACGCGCTCCAGGCCGCGCGTAATGCCCGCGCGTTCCTGGCCGAGGAGGGGTTGCGGGGATACGCGGCTTGCGGCGCCATGGGCCGCCTGCCCTTCCGCGACGGCGTATTCGACGTCGTTCTGCCGTGGGAGAGCATTTTCTACGGCGAGGAGGCGGCCGTGGCAGAGGCCGTCGCCGAGGTGCGCAGGGTCCTCGCGCCCGGCGGGCGCTGCTTCACCAACCTCCGCTCGCCCGAGGATTCGCACGTGGAGGAATCCGAGCCGGTCGCCGGCCGGACCTACCTCAGCCGCGGCGAGTGGGAGGGGCTGCCCTTCACGGTCTTCGACGAACCCGCCGCCCGGGAGCTTTTCGCCGCCGCCGGGTTCGAGATCGAGTGGTTCGACCGTTACTTCATCAGCCGGCGCAACCAAACGGCGCGCGAGGCGGGATGGACGCTACTCCTCCGCAAAAAGTAGTCGCCTGCCACCAGCCGGTGTACCTCCCCTTCGTCGGCTTCTTTCAAAAAATGGCGCGGGCCGATGCCTTCGTCTTCATGCCCTTCGTCCAGCTGAACAAGCGCAGCTGGCAGGTCCGCAACCAGATCAAGGGGCCGCACGGGCCGGTGTGGCTATCCCTCCCGGTACATGTAAAGGGGAAGTACCACCAGACGATCGGCGAGACCAAGATCGTAGAGGGGAAGTGGCGGCACAAGCACTGGGAAGCTATCCGACACAACTACGCCCGCGCGCCCTACTTCGAGGACTACGCGCCGTTCTTCGAGGAGACGTACGCGCGGCCGTGGGAGGGGCTCGCCGAGCTGAACCTCCACCTTATCGCGAAGTTGCGCGAGTTTCTGGAGGTAACGACGCCGATCGTCGACGTCGACGCCCAAGCGGTAGCGGGGACGAAGTCGGACCTGATCATCGATATTTGCCGCCAGGTCGACGCCACGGCGTATCTCTCCTCGGACGGCGAGGTGGTGTACATTGAGAAGGAGAAGTTCGCCGCCGCGGGCCTGGGCCACAGCTACCTCGGCTGGGAGCCCACGCCGTACCCGCAGCTCTTCGGCGAGTTCGTGCCGAACCTCGCGGCGATAGATTTGCTCTTCAACTGCGGCCCGGCGAGCCGCGACGTCGTGCGGGGCAAGCCGTATCAAGCCCCATAGCACCCCCCGCGCCGGGTACAAAAAGGCCGCCCCGAGGGGCGGCCGTCGTTTTGAACTCGCGGCGGGACTACCGCCGGTCCAACCCGAGCGTAGCGATTACGCGCTGCGCCTCCGCGGCGTCCTTCTCGAATACCATGATGTCGCCCCAATAGCCCTGGCCGACGACCAGAACGCCGTCGTACCACGGAACCTGCTGCGACACGACGCGGGCTTCGATCCCGGCCGCCTCCAGCGCCTCCTGCACGCGGATCGCCTCCGCCTCCGAACCCGCGCGGAAGACTACCGCGGTGTCCTCGTACGACAACAGGATTTGGCGGACCTCCTCGACGTCCGCGACGACGTCCACGTCCTTCCACTCGCGCAGCTCGGCCAGGCTCGCGTCGGCCGTCAGGTAAATCGCCGGCGAGGAGACGACGGCCAGGCGAAGCCCCTCGTCGCGGCCCTCGTCCTCGTAGGCCTGCACCTCCGTCGTCGGCTCGAGTTCGACGCCCTGGCGCCACAACTCCTCCAGCAGGGCGCGGACGCGTTCGGCCGGTAAGCCCTTTTCCCCCAGAAGGCGCTCGACCTCGTTACGAATGCGGCGGCTGTAGCCGAGGCGAACGCGGCCGTACGACAGCGTCGGCAATATCGGCCGGGGGCTGTTGGCGACCAGCAACTCCGCGAGCGGTTCCGCGTCGATTACCACGACGACGTCGATTTCTCCCCCCGGCCTCTCGTTCGTCACTTTTCCTCCTCGTCCAAGTAGTCGAAGTAGCCTAACCCCTCGTCGCCGGGGAATCGCTCCGCGAATTCGCCGCGGACCGCCCGCGCCTCCTCGAGTTGTCCCGCCTCGACGTACGCCTCCGCAAGCGCGATCCCCAACAGCCGCGCCGTGTCGTCGTCGCACTCGCGCCACGCCCGCTCCAGGACGGCGAGGCGGTCGCCGGATACGTTCAGCTCGGCGACGAGCAGCGCCGCGCGGCCGCGAACCGGCCAAGGAAGTTCCTCCTCTTCCGCCATTTCGCGCCAGGCCGCTTCCGCAGCGCCGGCGTAGCCGTCGGCGAGGACCGCCAGCGCCTCGACGTACGGCGCGAGCACCTCCGGCGGGATTTTCTTCTTGTAGAGCAGGAACACGCCGTCCAAAGCCTGGTTGGCGAGGGGGGCCGTCGGGTCGCCGCGGCCGTAAGCCAAAAGCTCCGCGGCGGCCTTCTCCGTCTCGCCGGCTTCCAGATATTTCGCGGCCTCCTCCAGCGAGGCCTCCTCCGCGGCCCCGGCGCTCGAGGCGAGAGCGCACATTACGGAAATGATTACTGCCCGTCGCATAGGATTATTCGCCGCCGGCGAGGCGCCGGTAGTACTCGCTTACCGGATCGCGGAGTTCGGCGGGGACGTAGCCGGGCCGTGGCGGCGCGCTGGCCGGCCCCTCCGCGCGGCGCGGCGCCGTAAGCCGGCCGGGAAGCGGCGCCACCGTCGGCGGGCCGTATTCGCGGGCGGGCTCTGCGCGGCGGCGGCTCGAGCGCCCCTGCACGCGTAGCGCGCGCGTCGAGGCGAGCATCCGTTCGAGCAGTTTCTCCTGCCGTTCGATAAGCCGCTCGTCGAGGCGGCCGGCCTCCAGCTCGCGCTCGATCTCTTCCATCTCCTCCGCCAGGCCGCCGAGATTACCGGCCGTCTCCGAGCCGCGGCCGCGCCCCTCCCGCGCCAGCCGCTCCAATCCCTGGCGGATCAGCGCCTGTTCCGCCGCGAGCCGCTCGAGCGCCTGCGCCAGCGGCGAGGGTGCCAGCCCGGGCTGCTGCGAGAGCAACGACCTCCCCTGCTCGTTAACGCCCCGCTGCCCCTCCGCCAACGCCTTCATCCGCTCGATCATCTCGGCGAGGCCCAAGGAGGAGCCGGCCGCCGCGACATTCGCCCGCGCCTCCAAGAGGGCGGCGGCGACGACGTTAAGGCCGGCCAGCGCGCGCAGGCCGGACTCCGCCGCCGCGCGCACCTGGCCCAGCTCGTAGTTCCGCGCGCCGGCCTCGAGCTCGGCGCCGATCTCGGCCAGGGCCGCGCCGAACGCGGGCGAAACCAACAGCGATTTCTCGGCCGCCGCTCGCGCCTCCTCGCCGATCCGGCCCACCTCCCCCGCCAGGTCGTGGTGGCGGCCGGCGAGTTTCCCCGCCGCCTCGCCCCCCGCCAACTCGGCGACGAGCGCCTCCGTACGGTGGGAAGCCGTCAGGACCCGTTCGACCGTCCGGTCCAGATCCGCCAGCAGCTGATTGCGGCGGCCCTCGCGGTAGCGCCGCGCCAGCTCCTCCAGCGCCGCGGCCGTCGCCTCGAGCTCCTCCGCGGAAACCTCGCCTGCCGCGCTCGCCGCGGCGAGGTCCGCCTCGGACAACGCCCGGGCCGCGCGTTCGGCCGCCCGAGGCGCCTCGCCCGCCGCTAACTCCTCCGCTACTTTCCGGAGTTCGGCGGCTACTTCAGCGTCCGCCTCTTCGAACGCGGCGGCGGCCTCCTCCACCGCCTCCGCCAACGCCTCCACGTCGCGGACGACTTCCCGTTGCCGGGAGAGCGCCTCCGGGCTATCAACCTCCGCGACGACCTCGCGCTGGCGCGCGGCCAGGTCCTCCGCCCAGGCGGCGAGGTTCCGCAGGAGCTCCTCCCGCTGCGCCTCCTTTAAAATGTCGATGACGCGGGCGAGGTTCCGCTCCAGCTCCGCCTGGTCGAGTTTGGCCTGCTCCATGAGTTCGCGCACGCGCTCGGGGTCGACCTCTCGCAACGCCTCCGAAAGCTTGCGGAGCGCCTCCTTAGATTCCTCGTCCAAGGCCTCGTTCAACAACCGATTGGCCTCGAAGATCTTGGCGGCGAGCTCGGGGCTGAAGAGGTCGTCCTCCGCGCAGGCGAGCATTTCCTCCAGGCGCTCGGAGGCCTCCAACAACTCGCGCCGCAGCCGTTCCTGCTCCTGCACCAGCTCGCGGAGTTCGGGGCGGGAGGCCGAGTCGCTCTGCCCCGGCGGCGTCGCCTGGCGGAGGCGCTCCTGGAGCCGCCGCGCCTGCGTCCGCAGCCCCTCCAGGTCGGATACGCCGGAGGTCATCTCCTCGCTCATCCGTTCGAAGAATTCGGCGGTCGTAGGGAAGCGGAACCGGTAGGTGGCCGACCGCCCCGCCTTGGGGCCGTTGACGTCGTCGCGGTCAAATGCCTCCACGTAATAGGCGATCACGTCGCCGGGGAAGAGCTCGAGTTCGGGCGGGATTAAGTCGACGTCCGCCTCCAGCTCGGCGCGGCCGCCCCCGGAGCCGACCTCGCCGACCAGCCGCTGGCCGGTCACCTCGTTATAATAGACGACGCGGATATCGCCCAGGCCGAAGTCGTCGCGGCACGCGAAGCGGAGGCGGGGCGACCGCGCGGTATCCGCAATCACGACGTCGCGCGCGGGTTCCGTAACCGTTACCTCCGGCGGCGCGTCGGGGAGAACGGCGAGGCGGTAATACGGTGTCGCGGCCTCGCCCCACGGCGAGGAAGCCCTCAAGCGGTAGGAGCCGGGCTCGCCGACTACGAACGCTCCGGCGTACCGTTTGCCCTCCTCCTTCAGCGCCGCTTTTCCGCCGGGGAACTCCACCGCCACCGCCGTCGCCCCAGCGACGTCAACCTCCAGGCGCACCGCCGCGCCGGCGAGCGCGGCCAGATCGCCCTCCCCCGGCGGCAGTTCGCGGGAGGGCAGGCCGGCGTAGGCCGGAGGCGTGACCGAAACCCGCAACACGCCGAACGTCGGCGGCGGTACGACTACTACCTCGAAACGCCGGCTTCGCTCGGCTCCGGCCACGACGTAATACGTGAAGTCGTCGGCACCCGCCGGGAGGTGTGCGGCCCACCGCCGCCCCTCGCTAGGCTCCATCGCCTCTTTGATCGGGGATCCTCCCCGCTCGACGACAATCCCCACCTCGCCGGCGAAGTCCCGCGACAGCGTCGCCTCCACCTCCAACAGCCGGTTCACGCCCACGCGGGTATCGCCGGGCGACACGGAGAGAAGCAAGCGGCCCGGGGCCGGCGTTGCCTCCGCCAGGGAGGCCACCCGGCCTCCCAGGAAGCCCGGCGCGGCGAGGGATACGATCGCCCACGCGGCGGCCGCTGCCGCCAGTACCGCCGCCGACAAATACCGCGTTCGCCCGGCCAGCGGCGCCCGCAGCCGATCCGGGAGGCGGCGTTCGACCCCCGCGACGAACGCCTCCGTCAGCCGCGGCGAGATCCCGCGGCCCGGGGGAGGAGGGGAGGCGACTAAGTAATACGCGGAGGCAAGGCGGCGCCGGAGGGGGGGAAGGCGGTTTTCCGCCTCTCGGAAACCCTCCCCCAAAGAGGCATAGCAGAGGAGGTTGCGGCCGAGGAGGCGCCACAGCACCCAGGCCGCGGCGGTTCCGAAAACCAAGGCCGCCGCGCCCGCCGCCACCCACCCCGCCCCGGCCGACGCCGCGAACGCGA
This sequence comes from Candidatus Coatesiibacteriota bacterium, assembly GCA_020356085.1. GTDB lineage: Bacteria > RBG-13-66-14 > B26-G2 > WVWN01 > WVWN01 > WVWN01. The sequence continues at coordinate 1,910,657 of CP070633.1, forward strand.
GTAGCGTCGTCGCCGCGGCCCAAGCGAGGAGGGCGGCCGCGCCGGCCGCCGCGGCGGCGGCTAACCGCCGGCGGCGGAATCGGGCCACGGATTCAAGGAGAGGTCGGGATATCTCCATGTTCGATCGCACCATTACAATTTTACCCCAACCGCGCCCGAATTCCAACCCCCCCGGCGAAAACGGCGCGGGCCCTATTCAACGGCTTTACTCCGGCGCCGGACTTTGTTACAATCCGCAATTATGATGACTAATAATTCGTTATCGCGGCGGGCCGAGGTCGTGTTGTTGGTGCTGGTATTCCTCCTCGCCTTGGCCCCGAGAATCTGGTGCTTTTTCCACCATCTCATGCCGGAAGGCGACGCGGGGAACATCTTAGAGGTCGGCCGCAATTTGGCACAAGGCCGCGGCTACGTCACCTCCGCCAAATGGAACTTCTACGGCGAATTGGGCCCCATCGTCCACCCGGAAGGTAATCGCCAGCCGCTCGTTCCGCTGGTCGCCGCGGCGACGTTCGCGGCGGGGGCCGACTCACCCGCGGCCGCGCGGCTGCTCACGCTCGTGGCGTCGCTGGCTGCGCTCGCGCTGCTCTACGTCGTCGTGCGACGGTGGTTCGGCGCGGCGCTCGCGCTGGGGGCCGCGGCGGTTGCGGCGCTGGAGCCCTCGCTGTTGTGGTTCTCGGTGCGGGTCCAACCGGAGGCGTGGTTCGCGCTGCTTTTTTTAGCGGCGCTGGCGGTCGCCGGCGACCTGACCTCCGAGCGGCCTTCGCTAATTAGACCCCTGGCGGTCGGCGTCCTTTTAAGCCTTTCGTACCTATGCCGGCTCAACGGCGCGGCGCTTTTCCTCGCCTACGTCGTCGCGCTGTTCCTGGTCTATCGGGGGCGCGCGTTCCTGCCGGCGGCGATTAGCGTCGGGGCCTTCGCCGTAGTGGCGCTGCCGTGGTGGATTCGCAACGCCTCCGTCTTCGGCGATCCCCTCTATTCGGAAGTAAACTACTTCCTCTTCGCCCCCAACCTGGACCAGGTGTGGGCGATCAAACGCTACGTCCCGTCGTGGTCGGGGTTCTTCGCGACGTACGGGTTCTTCGGCCTGGCCGGCCGCTTCCTACGCGGCTTGGCCAACGGCGTCGAGGCGCTGCTGCTGGGCAATCTCCACCTCCGCGAGTCGTATAAGGCGGCGCCGCTGGCCGCGTTCGTCGTGCTAGCACTCGTCGGCCTACCGCGCCTCCGGAACCGCCGGGCGCTGCTCTTCCCGACGCTCGCGCTCGCCGCGCACCTGGTCGTCTTCGCGTTCTTCGGCGGCAGCCTTTTCCGCTACTTCCTCCCGTTCTACGTACTGTTCCTCCCGCTGGGGCTGGCGGGGATAGCGCAGGCCGCCGGCCGATTCGAGCGGCGCCGGCGGTGGGTAACGGCGGCGCTGGTCGGCGCGTTAATACTACCGTTGCTCTACCCGCTGCAACTTACGCTGCGCCAGGACGATCGCGCCGAGTATCAGGAGGTCCGGGAGGTGGCGACGTGGCTCGCGGACAACACCTCTCCCGACGAAGTCGTAGTCACGTGGCCGCGCGTCATCCAACTCCTGTACGAGTACGACCGGCCGTCGCTGTACTGGCCCGGGGGCGGGATTCGCGAAGTCCTGGCGGTACTCACGCAATACGAGGCGAGGTACGCCGTCGTCGAGCCGGCCGCGCTCGCCCGCCGGCAAAACCTTAAGGCCATTTGGTACGTCGGGTACAAGGGGTTGACGAAGGTCCCGGACAAAGTGTCCGAAGACAAGCTCACCATCGTACGCGTCGACTACGGCGGCGACGCCTTCAAGTTCGCTTACCGTCCGACGGACGATTCGAACTTCATAACGTACCGGATCGACCACGACGAGTTGCGCGCCACGGTATACGGCACGTACCTTACCGGCGTGCAATAATCGACCGCGTTAGACTCCAACGAAAAAGAGCGGCTTCGCAGCCGCTCTTTTTATTACACTAGCGCCTCCCCCGCCGCAGGTCTTGGCCGCGGCGCGTTAACTCCCCGCGACCGGTACGCCCTCCAGCAGCACGTAGGGCATGAGCGCGTTCCCGCCATTGTCGACCCAGCTACAGATACGTTCCGCCGATACGGCCGCCACGCGCTGGAAGACGTCGTACACGTTGCCGGCTACCATCACGTTCTTGAGACGCTTCGCGAGTCGGCCGTTCTCCACCAGGAACGCGGAGTAGACGCCCATGGAGAATTCGCCGGCGAGATTATTCGCCTGGCCGCTGCCGGACATATAGCGCAGGAAAAGGCCGCGGTCGAGGGAACTCAATATCTCCTCGTACGGCGTTTCGCCCGCCTCCATTACGAGGTTGAACACGCCGCCGGTAGGCTTGCCCCCCGGCCCGCGGCGCGCCCCGCCCGTCGGTTCGTGGCCGATGGCCTTCGCCGTCTCTAGCGTATGGTTGAACGAGCGGAGGACGCCCTCCTCGACCAGCGGCCGCCGCCGCGCAACGACGCCTTCGCCGTCGAAAGGCGCGCTCGCGGGGAGGCCCGGCCGGAACGGGTCGTCCGTCACGGTAATCCGGTCGCTGAAGATCCGCTCGCCCACCTTGTCCCCCAAGGGGGAGGTCCCGTCCTTGATCCGCTCGCCGTCCATTCCCACGAGGAGCGGCAGGAGGAATTGCGGCAGTGCGAAGGGGTGGATCAGGACCGTCGCCGTCCCGGTAGGGAAGCTTGCCGTCTCGCGGCCGCGCTCGAAGTAGTCGACTATCGTACGCACCATGCGGTCGGGGTCGACGCCGGCGAGTTCCGAAGAATACTCGAAATCGAAGACGTCGTGGATGTCGCCCTCCTGGGCGTCGGCCACCTGGGCAAAAACGTCCAGCGCGGTGGCGGCGTGCCGGTAGTCGACGCCCGCGGAGTTGCGGACGGCGAAGCGCTCGATTTCGCGCGTCAACTTGACCGTCACGGGCAACTCCCGGCCGAGGCCGTCGCGGACGCCGTCGATTATCCGCCGACCCCACGCGACCAACTCGCCGGCCGGCACGGCGGCTAGGTCTTCGGCGTAGACCTCGATCGCCTCCAGCGGCGCCGGGCCGGGCAGGTCGACGTCGAGCTCCGGGCCGTAGGCGGCGGCCTCCGTCGCGCGGGCCACGAGCTCCTCGTCGCCGACGCCGAAGGCGGTGTGGTATCCGGCCTTCCCCTCCGCGACGACGCGGCAGGTCGCGAATCCGCTCACGCGCCCTTGAATCTCGGTCAGCGTGCCGCCCTCGAAGTTTACGGGCAGCAGGTCGGTCTCGCGCTCGTAGAGGTCGTAGCTTTCGCGCGCCATGGTTTACTTGCCTCCTATGAGAGCGTCTTTAATTAAGACGTGGGGCGACCCAAAACTCACCGGCAGCGGGAATTGGTCGCCGCGGCCGCACCCGCCGGCCGTGCTGTACTTCTCTTGGCGGTTCGAACAAGCGACGACGTTCTTGAGCGTCGTGAAGAGGTTCCCCGTCAACGTAAAGTTCTTGACCGGCTGCGTCGGCTTCCCGTTCTCGACGAGATAACCGACGCGCGCGTTGAAGGTGAAGTTCTCGCCGCCGCTCCCGCCGCGGCTGTCCTTGACCAGCAGGCCCTCCCCCAACTCGCGGAGCAGGTCCTCTTCCGTGGCCTCCCCCGGCTCGATAAGCGTAGTGGTCATCCGCACCAGGGGCGGGAAGGAGGCGTTCAGCGCTCGGGCGTTTCCGGTTAGCTCGCCGTCCATGTGCGCCGCGGTCGTCCGGCTGTGGAGGTGGCCCGTTAAAATACCGCGGTCCAGGAGCACCGTCCGCGAGCCGGGGACGCCCTCGTCGTCGTACTCCAGGAATCCCGCGAGCTTCGGGTCCAGCATCGCGTCGTCGACGATGGTAATGGCCTCCGAACCCATCGTCCGTCCGAGGCGCATGACCTCCGACAGCTGCGGGTCGCGGTAGAAGTGGTCGGCCTCGCTGGTATGGCCGAAGGCCTCGTGGGCGAAGACGCCGGCGATCTTGGGGTTAATAACCACGTTATACGTCCCGCCCCGGGCGTCGACGGCGGCGAGCTGTTCTTCCAACTCGGCGAGCATTACGGGGATTGTTTCGCCGAGGGCCTCGAACGCCTCGAACCCGGCACGGTAGCGGTAAGATTCGGAATGGGTCTCGGGAACGCCGTCCGTTTTGCCGGTGGCGATGACGGCTCCCCGCGCGACGACCTCCTCCGCTCGGATCACGCTCCCCTCCGAGTTGGCGAAGACCTTGTCCCGGACCGTATCCTCGTAGAGCACCTCCGCGGTCGCGACGGCGGCGTGGGCCCGCAGGAGCTCGTCGTACGAGCGGGCGACCTCCAGCTTCTTCGCCAGCGGGACCTCGTCCGGGTGTTGGTCGTACCGCGCCCGGAGCTCCGCCTCTTGCGACGCCAGCGGCACGACGCCGGCGTCGCCGCCGCCGACGCTCCGCGCGAAGTCGACGGCGCGGCCCACGTGGTCGCGAACTTCTTCGAATCGGTTGAACGAGGAGAAGCCCCACCCGCCGCGCGCCAGCACCCGCACGTTCCCGCGGGGAAACTCCTGGCGCGCAATGGCCTCCACCTCGCCGTTTTTAACCTTGACCGTCGTCTGCGCCTCCGCCTCCAGCCGGACTTCCCAATAATCCACGGCCGGGAAGTCGGCCGGTCCGGGGAGGTAGTCGCGTAAATCTTCCATAGTCGCGAAATCCTCTCGTCGTCCGTTTCGTCTATCGCTCGTCGCGGGGGAGGAAGGGCCGGCCGTTCCAGCGCGCCGGCTCCTCCGCCAACCGATAAATGTATACGTATTCGCCGGGGGCCTTCGTCGCGCCGACGAAGTAGTACCGGCCGACGTCGCGCCCCGCCGCCAGCGGCGCCAGCAGCGCCGCGCCCGCCCGGGAGGCGAAATAGTCGTAGGGGTCGCGGCCCGAAAGGCTGTCGTAGCAAACGTACGACACGCCGGCGCCGCGCGCTTCCCGGGTGAAGCGGTCGAAGTTGTCGGTGCGAAACGACGCCGGCGGCCGCACGCGAACGCCGCGGCCCGCCGTGTAGTAGCGGAAGAGGTCCGGATCGGCCGAAACGATCACGTCCTCCGGCCCGGCCGCCGCGGCCAACCACTCCGCCGCCTCCCGCGACGAGGCCCGCGCCACCCGGAGCGTATCGCGCTCCCGCCAGAAAAAGTCGGCGCTCCGGTCCAGAAACAACGTCAGCGCCAGCGCCGCCGCGCCGACCGCCGCCCACCGTCGCGCCCGGTCCTCTCGACCGGCCACCGCCCACGCCAGGCACGCCGCCAACCCCGCCAGCGGGATTAAGCCGGCGAACGCCACCTCGGCCAGCGAGGCCGGCCGCGAGAGTCCGAGCCGGTACAACAGGCCGATAACCGCCGCGGCCAGGAAGGAGGCGCCGACGGCGTACCAGGCGCGGCGGAGGCGGAGGCGAGCCGCGGCCGCGAACAATACGCGGCCGCCTTCCACGAACCCGAACGCGACCATCGGCCAGATCGGAAACACGAAGCGGCGGGAACTGAACGGGAAGATTATATGGATCAACGTATAGGCGGCCGCGAACGCGAGGTAGAGACGCTCGCTCGCGCCGCCGCGCGCGGCGACCTTGGCGAACCCGACCGCCGTAACCGCGGCGAACGCGGCCGTAATCGCCCACATCCACGGCTTGGCCGGGTCGAACAGCGAGGCGGCCAGCTCGCGCGGGAAAGCGGCGCCGCTGGCCTCTAACGCGCGGATCTCCTCCAGGTAGGGATTGGGGGAGGTGGTGTGGAGGTAGCCGACGACGACCCACGCCGCCGCGGGCAGCCCCGCCAGCGCGGCGTAGAGCAGGAGCCGCGGCCGCTCGCGCCACCGCCCCAGGTCGGCCAGGGCGACGAACGGAATCAACGCCAGCGCCTCGTAGCGGGTGGCGGCGGCGAGCCCGGCCCATAAATACGGCCACCCGGTTCCCCGGCCGGCGGTCGCCACGGCCGCGAGAATGAACAGGAGGTATCCCATCTCGCAGAGCGGCATCGTAGCCAATACGGGAAACTGCGAGTAGACGGCGACCAGCGCCACGAGTAAAGGCGCGCTGCGGCCGAGGCGGGGGCGGGCCCAGTAGTACGCGAGCGCCAACACGCCGACCGAAGCCAGCAGGTTAATAAGATTGGCGGCCGCGAGGTACGGGTGGGGGCCGGGCATTACGAGCCGGACGAGCGCGAGCGCCGCGGGGAAGGCCGGTGCGCGCTTAAACGACGCCGGGACCTCCAGCTGCGCGAAACTGGCGGCGGTGCCCCGGAACGAGAAGAAATCCGGCGTCGGCGCCGCGGGGAAGTTGTAGTGGGCGAGGGCGAACGCGAACGCGTACGCCAGGAGGGCCGCGAGGAGCACGCGTTCGGCCGGCGGGACGTCGCGGACGAAACTCAAAACGGGCCCCGCGCGGGGCCGACTCGGCGCGGCTTCGGCTCCCGCCTTACTCGGCGTACGTAACCTCCAACTCGTAGATCGACCACCAGAAGGGTGCGGCCTTATTGACCGAAACGATTATGTGCCGGACCTTCCGCGGCCGGTCGAACGCTATAGTGGTCACGCCCTTTTTCGTAGCCTTTCGGCCGCCGACGGCCGCCTCCTCCCACTCGGTCCCGTCTTCCGACACCTCGACGACGAACTCGCGCGGGAAATCGTGGGGCGACGGTTCGGTATGCAATACCAAACCCGCGACTTCCCGCGGCCGGTCGAACTCCAGCTCCACGAAGAACCCCGGCTCCATGTTCGTAAAAGTCGTCCAGCGCGTCGCCATCGAACCGTCGTGGGCCTGCGCCAGGTTGTCGATCTTCAGCGCGTCCGGGTGCATGGGGACTTCGCCCAGGCTGTCGGAAATCAACCGGAACGAGGCCTCCCCCGGCTGACCGCCCCGGCACGCGACGAACGCGAGCGCCGCTCCGGCGACGGCGACCAGGGCCAACGCCCGGATCGGTGTCATTCTGTACGCCATTAAACGTCTCCTCGCCGCTTACTTCCGAGGGGGAAATATGCCGTGAACGTGGAGCCGCGGCCCCGCTCGCTGCGGACCTCCAGCCGGCCGCCGTGGACCTCCTCCACTATGCGCTTCACCAACGAGAGACCCAACCCCCACCCCTTCTCCTTCGTGCTGTAGCCGGGCGAGAAGATAAGGCTCAACTCGCCCGGCTCGATGCCGACGCCGTTGTCGGTAACGGAAATCGCCGCGGCCCCCTTCTCCGCCCTCGCCTCCACGAGAATCCGCCCCTCCCCGGGGGGGAGCGCCTTCGTGGCGTCCACGGCGTTCTTCACGAAATTCTCGACCACCCACTCCACGAGCACCGGGCTGTGGGGAGCCACGAGCTCGGCCGGCGTCCGCCTCTCGAAGCGGATCCGCGCCTGGGCGGGAGCGCGGCGCTCGCCGTAGGCCAGCGCGCGCTCCACCAGCGGCACGAGGTCGCCCTCCGTCAACCGGACCGGCGCGCCGATTTCCTGGAAGCGCGCGGCCACCTTCTTCAGCCGCTCGATGTCCTCCGCCATCTCCGCCAACGGCTCCTGGAACGCCTCCTCCTCCGCGGCGCGGTCGCGCAGGTGCTCCAGCCACCCGATGAGGGAGGTGACCGGCGTGCCCAGCTGGTGCGCCGTCTCGCGGGCCATCCCGGCCCACAGCGCCTGCTCCTCCGTCCGCTTGAGGCGGCGGTAGGCCAGGCCGCCGGCGAGCGCCACCGCGGCTATAAGCGCCAGCTCCAGGACGGGGACCCAATACAGCAGCCGGACGGCCCGCGGCTCGCCGTAGTGGAAGCGGCCGAAGAGGCGGTCGGTGGGCCGGCCGGTCTCGGCGTCGATCGCGTAGCGGACGATGGGAATCGGGTCGTTGCGGCGGTCGAGGTCGGCGGCGAAGCCCTTCACCAGTTCGACGTTCTCGGCGCGGTCGGGGCCGAGGCGGACGTTGAAGCCGGGCCACCACACCTGCGGCGTCCCCTCCTCGTCGGTGGCGATGGTGGGGAAGGTCATCGTGCGGCCGATGTCCTGGGCCAGCATGATGATGACCTCCTCCATCGCGGGGTCCTGGAGGTCGGAGGCGAGGAGGGTCTGGAAGGTGGCGTAGGCGTAGCTGGTGACGCGGAACTCGTGGCGGAGGCGGTTGAGGACGAAGTGGGTGTAGAGGAACAACATCGCCGCGATGACGGCGAGCGCGGCGACGAGATAGACCTCCACGAAGCGGCGGCGCCTCTTGAGCGCCAGCACGTTTTCGCGCACGTAGGAGGTGGACTTTTTTTTCTTGGCCCGGGCCATAGGCGATACCGAACAATATAGCACGCGGCACTCGATAAATCAACGCCGCCTCGCGCGCCGGGCCTTTGGGCTTGACATCGCCGCGCGATTTGTTATTATCTACGGCCGACGGGGGTGTGGCGCAGTTGGAAGCGCGTCTGCGTGGCACGCAGAAGGTCAGGGGTTCGAATCCCCTCACCTCCAAATCTATTACGTTTCAGGGCCGGCCTTCTCGGGCCGGCTTTTCCGCCGGAGGTACACCGTGACGCTGATTCCGTGGGTAGTAGAACAGACCTCCCGGGGCGAACGCCAGTACGACATCTTCTCGCGGCTCCTGAAGGACCACATCATCTTCATCGGCGCGCCCCTGGACGACAACGTCGCCA
>CP070633.1:1919379-1938914 GCA_020356085.1 Candidatus Coatesiibacteriota bacterium
ACACCTCCCCCGCGTTTTCCGGCGACGTCGCCGCGAAGACGCCGACGTAGCCGGGGTCGGAGGCGAAGACATTATACGCGTGCACGACGTATACGTAGCCGGCGCCGCGAAGCCGCTCGTGGAGCCGGCCCTGCGGTAAATACACGCCCGAAATAGCGGCGTCGAGGAGGCGGAGCGCGAACTCGTCCGGGGCGCCCCGCGTTATGCTCCGGTACCCGAGGTAGACGACCGCCTGTTCGTTTTCCGTCAGCTCGTAGTATACCTCGCGGCCGGAGGGCGGCGGGTCGGCCGGTATAACCGGGGCCGGCGCCTCCGGCGGCCGCCAGTTCCCCAGTTTCTTTTCGACCAGCCGGGCCACCTCCGCCGGCTCCACGTCGCCCACGACGGCCACCACGACGTTTCCGGGCGTAACGTACTTCCGGTAGTACGCGCGGGCGTCTTCCGCCGCCAAGCGGCCGACGGAATCGACCGTACCGGTGGTTCGGTAGCGGTACGGGTGGTCCGGGTAGAGATAGCCGCGCATCAGCTTCTCGGCCTGGAGCTCCCAGTCATCGTCCTCGCTCTGAACCTGGGCGAGGAGGCGGTCCTGCTCGCGGGCGAACTCGACCTCCGGCATCGTAGCGTTGGCTAGGCAATCGGCGAAGACGTCGAACCCCGCCTCGAAGTCCTCCGCCAGGCACTCCACCGAAAGCGTCACGTAGTCAAGGTAAGCAGCCGAACCGATGGTCCCGCCGAGGTCTTCGATCTCCGCGGCAAGTCGGTCGGCCTTGCGCTTCTTGGTCCCCTTGACGAGCAACTCTGCGGCGAGCTCCGCGACGCCCTCCTTACCGGGCGCCGCGACGCGGGAACCGCCGCCGATTACGGCCCGCATCGTAACCGACGGGACCGCCGGGTTGCGCTTGACGAGGAGGCGCAGGCCGGTCCCGAACTCGATTTTTTCCATCGGCGTCGCGAGGCGGCGGTCGCCGGCGGTAATTTCAACTCCGGCATAATCGTGCGGGACGACTTTCGCCACCGTCATCGCCGAGGGCCGCAGGTAGCGCCGCGCCGCCTCTCGGATATCGTCGGCCGTCACCTCCGCGATCCGGGCCAGGTACTCCTCGCCGTAGTGCCGGTTACCGGTGTAGAGCTCGTTCTCCCCCAGGTCCGCGGCCACGTCCTCCACGGTGTCGAGGCCCAGGACGTACTGGGCGGTCAACAATTTCTTGGCCCGCTCCAGCTCCTCCCGGGTAACCTTTTTCTCGCCGAACTCCAGCATCTCGGAGATAATCGCCGCCTCGGCGTAATCGAGTTCGATCGCCTCCGCCTCCGCGTAAACGGCCAGGTACCCGGACCCCGTGGGCGGCGTGCTCAACCACGCGCTAATGTCCGTGACGTAGCCGCCCTCCTCCAACACGCGGCGGTAGAGCCGGCTGGAGCGGCCGTAGCCGGCGATCGCCGTCGCCACCTCCAGCGCGTACGCCTCCGGCGTACCCAACGACGGCCCGCGGAAGCCGAGCCACAGGTAGGCCGCGCCGAGGTCCATGGGAACGACGACGTCGCGCCGGCCGAGTGCCGGCGGCTCGTGGAACGTCGGTTCGGGGAACGCCTTGCCGCGCGGGAGCGCGCCGAACGTCTCGCGCAACCGCGCGAAGGTGCGCTCGGCCTCCACGTCGCCCGCGACGACGACTATCGTCCGCTCCGGGACGTAATACTTCTCGTAATACTCGATCAGGTCCTCGCGCGTGACGCCGACGAATAGCTCCTCGTACCCGATAATCGGGTAGCGTACCGGGTGCTCGCGAAACATCGAATAGAAAAATGCTTTTTGGAGAACGCGGTTCGGCTCGTCACGGCCCATCCGAATTTCGTTCAGGATGATTTCGCGCTGGTTTTCGACGTTCTCGGCGTCGAACGTCGTGTGGAAGACGCGCTCCTCGAGGTGGTCTATGGCCTCGCCGACGTTCGCGGCCCGGACGGCGAGGTGGTAACACACGTGGTCTTTCCAGGTGTAGGCGTTATACGCGCCGCCCATCGCCGCGACCGCGGCCTCCAATTCCTCCTTGGTGTGTTTTTCGGTTCGCTCGCCGAGGAGATGTTCGATATAGTGGGACAGGCCGGCGCCAAGATGGCCCTCCTCGTAAATCGACCCGGCCTTGACGTACACGCGGACCGCGGCCACCGGGTGAGCGTGGTCTTCGGCCACAATGGCCACTAGGCCATTGTCGAACACCTCGCGGAGAGCCTCCCCGCCGGAAGCGGAAGCGGCCGCGAGCGCCGCGGCCAATACTGCTGCGATCGTAACTCTCATGTGCGACCTCAGTATTTTTTACGGACCGTGACCGGGACCTCCAGCTCGCCGAGGAACGTCTCCAAATACACCGTCGCCTGGAGCGTATAAGTAACGCCACCGCGATTGCGAAGTTGATTCAACGCCCCTTTGCCCAAGTTCTTCAGCGGCGTCTTCATCGTAACGGCCAGGACCCGTTCCTCGTAGGGGGGAACCTTCTCCTGCTTCCGGTGCCACCCCTCCGCGATCGGGTTCTTGTCGCTCCACAGCTTGTAGGAGAACCGGTCGACGATAACCTCCGTGTCGTTGGGGTTGTATACGGAAAGTTCGACCAGCAGGTCGACGTCGCTCAGCGTGACGCGCGTAACTTCGACGTCGGCCAGGTCGAACTTACAATCTTTAAGGGCCTTGCGTTTGGCGACCATGCCGCAACCGCCGACGGCCACGGCGACGGCCGCGACCGCCACCCCGCATTTCCAAAGTTTCATAGTCTCAACTCGCGACCGCGTATCGACGGGGAAAGACGACCCCTCTCCGATTGCCGCTTATTTACCTTTCCGGAACGCCTTAAGGAACGGCTCGAAGAGGTCGATCGGGATCGGGAAGAGCGTCGTCGAGTTGTTCTCCGCCGCGACCTCGCGCAGCGTCTGCAGGAACCGGAGTTGGAGCGCCGCCGGCGTATCCTGGATTATCCCGGCCGCCTCGGCCAGCCGCTGGGCCGCCTGGTACTCGCCCTCGGCGTTGATGACCTTGGCGCGCCGTTCGCGTTCGGCCTCCGCCTGCTTGGCCATCGCGCGCTGCATCTCCACCGGCAAATCGACGTGCTTGACTTCCACCATCGAGACCTTAATACCCCACGGGTCCGTAGACTGGTCGAGAATGTGCTGCAGGCTCTGGTTGATCTTCTCGCGGTGCGTCAACACGTCGTCGAGTTCCGACTGGCCCAGGATGGACCGGAGCGTCGTCTGCGCCAGCTGGCTCGTCGCGAAGTAGAAGTCGGCGACCTCCACGACGGCCTTCGTCGGGTCCATGACGCGGAAGTAGACGACGGCGTTGACCTTCAGCGAGACGTTATCCTTCGTAATTACGTCCTGGGGGGGAACGTCGTGGGCTATAGTCCGGAGGTCGATCCGGACCATGCGGTCGACGATCGGGATCAGGATAATCAGGCCCGGCCCTTTGGAGCCGATAAGGCGGCCGAGTCGGAAGACGACGCCTCGCTCGTACTCGCGCAGGATGCGGATCGCGCTCGCGAGGATAAACAAGAGAATTACGCCGGCGATGATAAGCGGCGTGCCGATACAACCTATAGCTCCCATGTGCGAACCTCCCGGGGAGGATGGGTGGTTAAATTCCAGGTACAATTATAATACATTCGCGGCGGGGCCGTAAAGCTAAATCGTTTTACGGCCGCCAGGTCGGCCCCACGAGTACGAACGGCGCCACCCCGGGCTCCGCGAGGCGGCCGTGCTTCTCGGCGAAAAAACCGGGCCAGAGCACGATCCCCTCTACCCGCAGCCCGAGGCGGCGGGTCCACCGCCAATCGCAGGCCGCGCCGGCGATCAGCTCGGAGGCGAAGGAGGGCCTCAGCTCGTCGGCGTCGACGTTGAAGCGGCCCCGGTAAGCGGCGTATACATCTACCACCACGCGACCTTCCGCAGCACTGAGCACGCCTCCCGCCCGGGCGCCGCCGCCTACGATTTTGTACCCCCCGGCCTCGTCGCGCGCGTACCAGAAGCCGGCCGTCGGCGCGAGGTAAGGCCGAGCCGGCGCGGCGTGGAAGTAGAACCGCGGCCGGAACTCGGCGCCGACTTCGTAAGTCTCGACGTCGTAGCCGCGGTAAAACGCGGCGGCGGAACAGGCGGAGGCCTCCCGTTCGTACGAGGCCGCCGCCGCCAGGGCCAGGCCCGCCGCGGCCGCCGGCTGCGTTACGCGATAATAATAATACTGGAATGCGCCTCCCGCGGCGTCGAGCTGGACCTCGCCGGCGGCCGGCGCCGCCGACAAAAACGCGGCCGCGTACAGCCAGCCGAACGTCCCGAGCCGTTGGCGCCCGACGCCCATCTAGCCTCCGGGCTCCCGCGGCGCGACGCCGGTTCCCACCGGTTCGACCTCCTCGCGTTTTACCTTCACCGCCGCCCCCGAGTCCAGCATTACGACCACTACCCCGCTGAGCGCGAAAATCGCTTTGACCTCCCCCTCCCCCTGGGGAGTCGAAACGCGCGAGCCGGGAGGCGGAAACTCGGCCTTCACGGTGCGGTAGAATTCGTTCTCGTAGCCGAGGCAACACATCAGGCGACCGCAATACCCGGAGATCTTGGAGGGGCTCAACGTCAGGTTCTGCTCCTTCGCCATCTTCATCGTCACCGGTTCGAACTTGTTCAGGAACACGGTGCAGCACAGCGACCGGCCGCAGACGCCGATCCCGCCCATCTGTTTTGCCTTGTCGCGCACGCCGATCTGGCGCATCTCGATCCGCGTTCGGAATTTCTTGGCCAGCTCGCGGACGAGCGTCCGGAAATCCACCCGCTGGTCGGCCGAGAAATAGAAAATAACCTTCGCGCCGTCGAAGGTCATCTTGACGGAGGCCAACTTCATGTCCAGCTTCAACCGCCGCGCGAATTCCTCGCACGCCGCGGCCGCCGCTTTTTCCGTCTCGCTTTTCGTCTCGATCCACTCGAGGTCGTTGGGCGTGGCCTTGCGCAGCATCGTCGCCTCCGGGGAGGGGAGCTCGCGCCGGGGACACAACGTCGCCGCGGCCATGACCTCGCAGCAATCCAAGCCGTCCTCGGTTTCCACTATTACAATGTCGCCCGTCTCGACCGGGATCCCGCCCGCCGGGATATGGAATTCCCGCTGCTCGTTGAAGTATCGGACGCGGATGACGTTTATTTCCATCGTACGGTATCCCTAGGATGCGGCTTCCCCGGCGGGAGGGGAGGGCGCGGGAGCCAGGATCGGGACGCGCTCGCCGGAAGCGCTCAGGAGCGCGAAATCGACGAACTCCTGCGCCTTCCCGTCCGACGCCACCACCGGTTCGGTCCCTTTAATATAAATCGGGATAAGGCGGAAGCCTAAAATCCCCTTCGACCGCGAAACCTCCACGGTTAGGACGGTCGAGTAGCGGCGCTCCGCGTGTTTCGTATCGAAAAGGAAATTGCCGAGGCTATACGCGATCACGGCGCCCTCGTACGACTCCACCGCCTGGAGGACGTGGGGGTGGTGGCCCAAAAGGAGGTCGGCGCCGGCTTCGACGAATTTATGGGCCAACCGCTTCTGCTGCGAGGAGGGATAGGCCATGGCCTCCGCCCCCCAATGCAGCGACACGACGACGAGATTGGCCTCCGCCTTGGCCCGTGCAATTGCCCGTAAGACCGTTGCTTCGTCCAACGGCGCCGAACCCGCGCGGCCCGGGCCCGCGTAATACGTATCCGGCTCGACCCCCGAAAACGCGAGGACGTGAATAATGTAATCGTCGAGGTCGAGGACCGCGGGTTCCACCGCCGCGGCCAAGTCCGGCCCCGCGCCGGCGAACTTGATTTCCTCCTGCTCGAGGTGGAAGATCGTGTCGCGAAGGCCGGCCTCGCCGTAATCCATAATATGGTTGTTCGCCAAGGACAGGACGTCGAATCCGGCCTCCGTCAATAGGAACGTGTAGTCCGGATTACCCTGGAGGTAAATAGCGCCGCCGCGGGGGCCCTTGCTCGGCGCCCGTTCGCCGCGCTTCGTGAGCGGTGACTCCAAGTTGGCGAAGGCGACGTGGGCGCGGCTAATCAGCGGCGCGACGTACCGGAGGGGGCTTTCGGACCGCCCGGTGTACAGGTCGACGTTGACGCCCCGGGCGAGGCTGACGTCCCCCACGGCGACGATCTCGAAGACGTCCTCCTCGCCGCGCCTCCGCGCGGCGAGGTCGTCCCGGGGCGGGTAGCCGCCGATGGCGTGTTTATGCTGTTTCACCAACCCCGCCCACGCCCCGGCCGGCGCGAGCTCGAGGTAGCGGTCGTAGGCGTCGCGGGCCTCGCCGTACTCGCCCAGGGCCTCGCAGGCCAGGCCGAACGCGGCGAAACTCGGCGCGTACGTCGGTTCGAGCTCGGCGCTCCGTTTCAAATTATCCCTGGCTAATCGCGGCTTGTGGAGGTAGAACAGCTGGACGGCGCCGAGGTTGTAATACGCCCGCGCGAACTCGGGGTCGATTTCCGCCGCCCGTTTGAACCGGGCCGCGGCCTCATGCGCGTCGCCCGTAACCACCAATTCCAATACGCCCAGGTTGAAGTGGGCGAGCTCGTTCTCCGGGTCCAACGCCGCGGCGTGTGCCAGCAGCCCCATCGCTTGGAACACTTTGTGTTGGGCCACCAGTTCCTGGGCCTCGACGGTGGAACGCCGGGACCGCCAGGCCGCGATCTGGGGGGGTAAAAACGCCGCCGAAATGAGAAGCGCGGCAACCAACGCCGCCACCAAGATCAACGTATAGATCCCGGCCTTGATATTGCGCATCCTTTTATCCATGGTGCGCCGAGAAGTGCGATCAACCATTACGAGGTCTCCCCTCGCCAGAACGTAAACCGTTCTACCGTCGTTTGATTCGCGAGTACCGTGAGACCGGCGGAATATTCTCGCCGTTCGGCCCACCGCACGGCCACGTCGTAGCGCCCGGGGAGTAACGCCAACGGCCGGTCACTCTTCCCGAGCGCCAACGGCTCGTGCCGCGCGCCCGATCCGTACACCCACACCTCCGCCGACAGCGGTTCGCCGTCTTGGTCCACGACCTCCACCCGCAAATACCCCACCGGTTCGACGACCGTCTGCGTCTCGGCGTCCCCGGCCTGAAGCTCCACGCCCCGCAACCACTGCTCGCGACCCTGCACCGTAACGCGGACGTCGTACGTCCCCGCCAGAAGCGCGAGGTCCTCGGAAGTTTCGCCTTCCATGGCCGGCAACCCCCCGCTCTTCCCCGCCGAGAACGCCGCCACTTTTCCGGCCAGGCGATCGCCGCGGCTCGAACGCGCCTCCACCGCCAGCGTCGCCATCGGCAGCGCCACGACCCATTCGCCGCCGGCGAGGTCCACGCCCCGCCGCCAGTACCGCTGGCCGAAATATTCTAGTAAAACGTCGTACGTGCCCGCCGGGAGGGAGTAGGCGTCGCCGGCCAAACCTTCCCACCGCGGCTTGCCGTGTTCTCCCGGGTCGAAGACGGCCACGCCCGCCGGAAGTAGCCGCTGGTCCGGCCCCACGACGACGACCGTGCCCATGGCCGCCTCCTCCGGGGCGCCGGTCGCGGCCGGCTCCTCCTCGGCCCGTTCGCCCGGGCCGCAACTCGTCCCGAAGCCGGCCGTCAAAACGACAACCGCGGCGATTAGCTGCCGGTTCGCTTTCGTGATCATCTCTTACCGCCGCCTCCGGGAAGGCGTGCCGTTACACCCCGGCCGGCACGAACGGCGCCAACAGCCGAAACCCGAAATATACGAAACCGGCCACGACCACTACGATTACGAAATAGAAGGCTAACGCTTTTTTTACCGCAAAGCCGTGGACCGCGGAGACGCCCCACCCGTAAAGCGAGAGCCGGACTACGAGCGCCAGGATGCCGCCGATGGCGGGGATGACCTCGGCGACCGCGGCGGCCTGGCCGTACGCCACCGCCCGCGTAGTTCCGCGCCACCCGGAGGTCCCCCCCAACGCCCGCGCGAGGAGATGGAGGAACAGCACCGTCGCCGCGAACGAAAGGAGGTACGTGAGAGGCGCGACGCCCACCGCCATCGCGGCCACCAGCGCCGCGGCGGAGGGCCCCACCAACGCGCTCGCCGCCTCGCCGATCCCCCATAAACTGCCGAGGAAGCCGACCGCGACGCAGATCGCCGCGAAGATCAAGGCCTTGAACAGCGACCCCTCCGGTTCCAAACCGGCGAAAAAGGCCCGGGGCGCGAAAACGACGTCGCGCCACGTCGCGAGGAAAGCGCGCCAATACGGCGTACCCCGGCGATTCTCCCACGCAACCTCCCGCCGCAACGCGTTGCGAGTCGATAACGCGCCCAGGCAATCCCGGCACAGAAGCTGGCCGGAGACTTCCGCGCCGCGGCTAACGCACAACGCGCATAAGTACCGGCCGCACCGGGGACAGGCCGCGATCGCGGGCCGCCCCTCGTGCTGCGGGCACACGCCGTACGCTGCGCCTTCTTCCGGCCCCATAATCTTTAACTATACCAGCAAAGGCCTACGCTGTCAATAAACGCGGCGCGAAGCGCGCGGGCGGCCCGCCAAGGACCGCCCGCACTTGGTACTACTTAGGAACCCCGGGTTAAGTGGCAGCGGGGGCCGCGACGGCGGCCTCCGTAAATTCCTCCGGGACCTCCTCCAGCCGGAGCGATAGCACCTTGGATATGCCGCGCCGCTCCATTGTTACGCCGTAAATCGCGTCGGCGGCTTCCATCGTCCGCCGGGCGTGCGTGATAATCATGAACTGGACGCTGCCGTGGTACCGGGCGAGGAGATCCAGGAACCGGCCGATGTTGTTCTCATCGAGCGGCGCATCGACCTCGTCGAGAATCGCGAACGGCGCCGGCCGGACGTTGAACAGCGCGAAAATCAAAGCTATCGCGGAGAGCGCTTTCTCGCCGCCGGACAACAACGAAAGGTGCTCCATCTTTTTACCGGGCGGTTGGGCGTAGACGTAAATCCCGGCCTCCAGGGGGTCCACGCCGGGTTGCAGCTTGAGGTCGGCCTGGCCGCCGACGAACACTTCCCGGAAAATACGCTGGAATTCCTCTTTGACCTGTTCGAAGGTGGCGAGGAATTTCTCCCGGCTTTGGGCGTCGAGGCGGGCGATGCTCTGGTCCAAATTCGCGCGGGCCTCCTCCAGATCCGCCCGCTGGGCCTCCAGTTCGGCCAGCGTCCCGGCGAGCTCCTCGTATTCGCGCGCGGCGAGGAAGTTGACCTCTCCCATCTTGCTCAACCGCCGGGCCAGAGCCTCCTTCTCGGCCTCCGCCTCCGCCGGCTCGTCCTCCAGGGTATACTCCTCCTCGCCCAGGGCGCTCAACCGGACGCCGTGCTTCGCGGCCACGGCCTCCTCCAACGCTGTCAACTCCCCCGTTAACGAGGTGACGACGATTTCCTTTTCGCGCAGGGAGTCGGCCACCTCCCCGGCGTCATTATCCGCCGCCGCCCGAGCCTCCTCGGCCTCCCGGCGCCGGCCCGTCAACTCCGCGCGGATTAGGCGGCGTTCCTTCACTTCCGCCTCCGCCTCCCGGAACACGCCCGCGCGGTCGCCTATTTCCTGTTCGCACTCCTCCTGCTCGGCGGCTAATTCGGCGGCCTCTTCGCGGCAGCGGGCCAGCGCCTCGCCCAGCGCCTCCCGCCTCGCCTCCCCCTCCCCGCGCCATTGCGCGAGGCGGTCGCGTTCGGCGTGGAGGCTTTTCGACTGTTCTCGCAACCGCGCGAGGTCTTCCCGCCCGGCCGCCAAAGCCTGCTCCCGCGCCGCGACGTCGGCGCGCGCTTCTTGGACTTCGGCCTCCCGCCGGGATACCGCCGCGCCCGCCTCCTCACACGCCTGCTCGGTCGCGTGGAGCTGCGCGCCGAGCCGCTCCTCCTCGCCGAAAGCCTCGGCCAAGCGCGTCTCGGTGCCCGCGATCTCCGCCTCCAGGACGCCGCGATGCGCCTCCAACGTCCGCCCCTCTTCCCGCGCCCGGGCCAGCGCGGCGCCGGCGTTGCCGTGCGCGGCTTCCAACCGCAGCAGCCGCGCGGCTGTATCCTGACGGCGGCGGGCGTGTTCCTCCCGCGCCGCGGCGAGGCGCCCCAGCTCCTGCCGCTGGCCCGTCAACGCCTCCTCCACCCGCGCCAGGAGGCGGCTCAACCGGTCGATCTCGGCGCGCCGGCGTAGAATGGTAGCACTTATCTCCTCCGCCGCGCCCGCGAGCAGCGTCGCCCGGCCGTCCCACCAGTCGCCGCCCACCGTCACGACGGCGAGGCCGGGGCACAGCTCCGCCGCCGCCGCTAGCGCCTCTAGATCTTCGACTACCACCACTCCGGCCAACAACGCCCGCACGGCGCCGGCGAACGGGCCCTCAACCGTCACGAAATCGACCGCCCACCCCCGAACGCCCTCCACGACGGGAAGGTCGCCGGGCGGCGCGGGGTTCTCTTGCGGTACGACGAACGCCGCCCGGCCGGCGCCGGCCTCCCGGAGGCGGCCGCCGTAAGCCGCGGCAGTCGAAAGGTCCTCCGCCAACAACGCCCCGGCGGCGCTCCCCAGCGCCCGCTCGACCGCCGCTTCGTACCCGGCGCGGACGTCGACGGCTTCGGCCAACAAGCCCGCCACTCCTTCCGGTTTCCCCTCTCGGTACAGCGTAGCGACGCCGGCCTCGAACGACTCGAACCGCCGCGCGAGTTCTTGGAGGGAGGCGAGGCGCGAGTGGGTTTTCTCCCGGCGGGCGCGCAACTCGGCGACGGCGGCCTCCGCGGTTGCGAACTCGCCGGCTAGCCGGCTTTCGGCCGCCGCAAGCGCCTCCGCGGTCTCGCCGCATTCCGCCAGCTCGGCCGCCAACGCCTCCCGTTCGGCGACGAGCTTGTGCAAGGAGGCGTAGTTTTCATCGAACAACGAGGCCTGGCGGCCGGCTTCTTCTCGGAGGCGGCGTAGCTCCTGCGTCAACGCCTCCCGCGTCGCGGCGGCCGTAGCGTGGAGATTAGCCAGGCGGGTCCGGTCGTGCAGCCGGCGCAGTTGGTCGGCACGGAGCTCCTCCACTTCCCGCGCCGCGGCGGTTTCCCGGGCTCGGGCGGAGGCCAGTTCCTGCTCCGCCTCCGCGCGCCGCCGCTCCACTTCCCGCGTCTTCTCCTCCGTACGTCCGATCTCGTCGGCGATTTCCGTCGCGCGCGAGACCGCGGCGGCGAGCTCTTCGCCCAAGCGGTCGCGTTCCGCGCCCAGCCGCTTAAACTCCGACTCGGCGGCGCGGTGCCGTTCCTCGGCCAGCTGCTTCGCCGCCTGGGCCTCGTGTAAGCCGCGTTGCCGTTCCAGCAAGTCTTTCTCGCACCGCTCCAGCTCGAGTTCGAGGCGGGAGAGCTCGGCCTCCAACCGCGAAACCTCGGCGGAGGCGGTGGCGACGCGAGCCTTCGCCTCCCGCGCGGCCGCCGTACACCGGTCCCGTTCGGCTAGCGCCTCCCGCTTCGCCTCCGCCTTCTCCCGGTAGCCGAGTTTGGCGAACGCGACTTCTAACTCCCGCAGCCGGTCGACCAGGCCCTGGTATCGACGGGCGGCGCCGGCCTGCCGCTTGAGCGCGCGAGCGCGCCGGCGATATTCGTCGTAGAGGTCGTCGAGCCGCTCCGTGTTGGCGCGGACGTCTTCAAGTTTGCGCAACGCCTCGGCGCGTTTGGCGCGATACCCGCGGATCCCGGCCGCCTCTTCGAAGAACGCCCGTCGCTCGTCGGCCTTCGCCTTGACGATCGCCTCCACCATCCCCTGCTCGATGACGGCGTAAGAGGCTTTCCCCAACCCGGTATCCTCGAATAAATCGCGGACGTCCTTCAACCGGACCGGCTGCCGATTCAGGGCATAGTGCGACTCGCCCGAGCGGTACATCCGACGCGTAACGACGAGCTCGCCGGCCTCCCCCGGGAGGCGCCCGTCGACGTTGGCAAACGTGAGCGAGACTTCGGCCATCGAGAGGGGAGGCGTGTCGGCGCTGCCGTTGAAGATAAGATCCTCCATAACGTCGCCGCGCAGCGACTTCGCCGACTGCTCGCCCAACGCCCACCGGAACGCGTCCGCGATATTCGATTTGCCGCAGCCGTTGGGGCCGACGACGGCGCTGACGCCCGGGCCGAACTCGACGCGGGTGCGATGGGGGAAAGATTTGAAACCGAAAATATCTATGGAGGTTAAACGCATATTTTGCCTCTGGCTAAATTCTAACAACGGCGCCGGCAATACGCAAGAAAAAAACGCAACATAATGTGCTTTTTTTGTCATATACCCCAAGATATAGTATGTTAGATGGCCAACTATGACAAAATAGAATATAGCGGATATAACTTAACGGGGCGGCGTCCGCCTTTAAATTAGTTGACGCCTCGCGAGGTAACTTTTATAATTAGGCGGCTCCCTCGCGGCCGGATCCCCCGTCCGGGAGGGTGAGCGGTTATGCGCCTTCTCGCCGCGGCCTTCGCAGTTGGTGTATCGTTGGCGGCCCTACCGGCCGGCGGCGCCGAAATCTACACCGATCATGCCCGGGCGCCGGTGATCGTTCCGCCGAAGCCCTCCGATACCGAATACGAACTAAGGTGGGACAACGGGAGGCACGGCTACGTTATCAACTTTCCCGCCGGGACGTGGATCGGCAACTTATTCGATACCGGCACGCTTACCGCGAGGACGGTTAAGCGGATGCGTTTTTATTCTTCCGGGGCGTGGCCCAACGCGAGTTGGGACGGCGTTAACGTCGGCCTGTTCCGGTTCTCAGGCATCCCCGGGGCCCGGATGTGGGGGCCGAAGTTCGTCCGCGGGAGCGGCCCCGGTTACCGGTGGTGCGAGTTCGACGTGGATTGGGTCCTACCGAAAGGGATCAACCGCTTCATCGCGGCCGTGGAACAAATTTACGTCCACCCCGCCGTCGACCCTTATTGCTTCGATACCAGCTCGACGAAGCACCGCGGGTGGAAATATTACGCGGGCGTATGGGAACCGCTGCAGGAGGATTCGAATTTAATGGTGCGGGTCGTACTGGAGGGGGAAATCGGCGTGCGGCCGATTAGCTTCGGCCGCGTTAAAGCGCTGTACTACTGACGTCTGACCGCGAACCCGAAATAAAAGGCCGGCCCTCCGGGCCGGCTTTTTCCGTCGCTAGATAATTCCCCAGCCTTATTTACCCTCCGCCGCCAACGCCACTGCCGCCGGCGCTGCCAACTCCTCCGCGTCCACCATCACCTCTACCAGCGACGGCCGGTCGTTCGTTGCAAGGGCCTCCTCGACGGCCGGGACGAAAGCCTCCGGCGCCTCGACGCGGACGCCGAAGCCGCCGGCGGAGGAGGCGAACGAGGCGAACCCGGGATTCGGAAACTCGACGCCGTACGGCGCGAGCCCGGCGATGCGTTGTTCTTTGACGATATTCTTCAACCGCCCGTCGTTGAAGACGACGACCTGGATCGGGAGCCGCTCGCGGACGGCGGTCGTAAAATCCGCCATCAACATGCCGAAGCCGCCGTCGCCCGTCACGCAGAACACGGGCCGCCCCGGATAGGCCAGCGAGGCCGACATAGCGGCCGGCAGGCCGAATCCCATGCTGGCCATGTTAGCGGAGAGGTACGTCCGCTGGCCGTCGGCGACGAAATACTTGTAGAACCAATACGTATGGTCGCCTACGTCGACGGTCACGACGGCCTCCCGGGGGAGGAGGTCGTTGAGCCGGGCGACGACGAAGCCCGGGTGAATCGGCGTGGTCGCCTTTTCGCGCAGGTCGGCGACGGTTTGCAGGTGGGAGGCGCGTTCGCGTTCGACGGTTTCCCGGGACGCCGGGTCCCACTCGCCTTGGGGCACAAGCGCCGCCAGCGCCCGCAGCGCCTCCGTTACGTCGCCGACCGCCCCCGCCTCCACCTCGAACGTCTTGCCGATCCGCGCAGCATTCCGGTCGACCTGGACCGCCGGGACGCCGGGTACGAGGTTGCGCTGACGGAAGCCGGAACCGAGTATCACGAGAAGGTCCGAGGCCTGCGCCGCCCGGGCCGCGCACGGCGCGCCGATGCTGCCCATGACGCCGACGGCGAGCGGATGGGTCTCCGGGACGACGCCTTTGGCCCGAGAAGTCGTCGCGACGAAGGCGCCCAGCTTTTCCGCCAACGCCAGGACCTCGGCCCCGGCGGCACGCGCGCCCCACCCGGCGAAGACGAACGGCCGTTTCGCGCGGGCGATGACCGCCGCCATCGCCTCCAACGAGCCCGTCGTCGGCGCCGCGACGTTCCGGAAGAGGTGGCGGTCGCCGGCGAAGAGGCTGCCCTGCGCCGGCGCCGCCAACACGTCCGTCGGGAGGCTTAGCGCCGCGACGCCGTTCTCCGCGTAGGCCTTCTTCACCGCCATGCTGACGACGGCGGCCGCCTTCGGCGGCGCCGAGAGCACTTCGGCGTAGACGGTGAACGGGTGATAGAGCGACAACTGGTCTATCTCCTGGAAGGCCTCGCTGCCCAACCGGATTTCGGAAACCTGACCCAACAATGCGAGCACCGGCGAACGGTCCGTCGCGGCGTCCAATAGGCCCGTAATCAAGTTGGTCGTGCCGGGGCCGGCGATGGAGAGGCAGACGCCGATCTCGTCGGCGACCTTGCCGCGCGCGGAGGCCATAAAAGCCGCCGTTTCCTCGTGGCGCACCAGAACGAAGTCGACGTCTTTCGACCGCCGGAGGGCGTCCACCAGCGGCAGATTGGAATCGCCGGGGATGCCGTACACGTAGCGTACGCCGTACGCGGCGAGCTGGGCCACGATCTGGTCGGCGACGGTCCCCGCGAACTCGCCCTCGGCCGCCTGCCCCTCTTCGCCCGATCCCGCGAGCTGGTTGAAAGCGGACTTGGGCGCGCCGCACACCGGGCACCTCCAATCGTCCGGCAGTTCCGCAAACGGTATCGCCTCTCGGGCCTCGTCGTAGACGTACCCGCACACGCTGCACTTCCACCTAGCCATCGGCCGCGTCCCCCTTCACGTAACCGCCCGCCTGCAACATAGCTTTGATTTCGTTTATCCTCTTCGTAACGAGGATACCGCGCGGACACACCTTCGTACATTCGAAGAAGTTCTCGCACGCGCCCGCCCCGTCGGCGGCGGCGAGTATTCGGAGCCGCGCCTCCGCCCCGACGTCGCGCGAATCGTTAACAAAGCGGTGCCCCTGGACGACGGCCGCCGGCCCGATATAGGGCGTGCCGCGCTTTACGACCGGGCAGGCCGTAACGCAGGAGGCGCACAGGATGCACTTCGTCCCCTCCGCAAACGCCGTGAGTTCGGCCGGTGTTTGGAGGAACTCGCGTTCGGGTATCGGCTCGCCGGCCTCGAGCCACGGCCGCACGCGCCTAGTCGCCTCGAAAAACGACGTCAGGTCGACGACCAGATCGCGGATAACCGGAAAGGTCGCGAGCGGCTCGACGAGGAGGGGCGGCTCCAGGTCCTGAAGGAGCGTTTTGCAGGCGAGCCGGACGGTCCCGTTTATCACCAGCGCGTCGGATCCGCAGACGCCGTGGGCACACGAGCGCCGGAAGGCCACGGAGGGGTCGAGGCGCCGTTTGATGTATTCCAGGCCGTCGAGGACGCGGTCGGCGG
Organism: Candidatus Coatesiibacteriota bacterium; assembly: GCA_020356085.1. Classification (GTDB taxonomy): domain Bacteria; phylum RBG-13-66-14; class B26-G2; order WVWN01; family WVWN01; genus WVWN01. The sequence continues at coordinate 1,934,931 of CP070633.1, forward strand.
CGGCGACTTCCACCTCGTACGATACGAGGCGCGGTTGCTCGTCCGCCGCCGGGTCGTACCTAGTTACGCGGAATTCCACGGCCGGCGCCATCTTAATACTCCCGGGGCTTCGGCTCGAAGCGCGTTATCGTCACCGGCTTCGCCCGGAATTCGAGTTCGCCGTCGCGCAGGTAACACAGCGTATGGTTAAGCCACCTCGCGTCGTCGCGGGCCGCGAAGTCCTCACGGCTGTGGGCGCCGCGGCTCTCGGTGCGGCGGTGGGCGGAGGCGGCGGTCACGTACGCCAGCGCGAGCAGGTTGCCGACCTCGAAGGCCTCTAACAGCTCCGTACTAAACGCCGCCGCGGCGTCGCCGACGCCGACGTCGCCGTACGCCGTAAGGAGTCCTCCCACAGCCTCGCGCGCCGCCGCGGTGCTTTCCGCCGTGCGGTATACGGAGACGCCGGCCTCCATCGCCTCCTGCATATCCGCGCGGAGTTCGGCCACCGCCGGGCCGCCCGCCGTATCGCGCCAGCGGGCGACCTTCTCCCGGCGCCCCTCCAACGCCTCCGCCGGCCACGCCGGCCCCTTGCCGCCGCGAACGAATTCAGCTATGGCCCTCCCCACCCGCCGGCCGAAGACCAGTATATCGAGCAGGGAGTTAGTACCCAACCGGTTCGCGCCGTGGACCGAAACGCAGGCCACCTCGCCGGCGGCGTACAGGCCCGGCACTACCGTCGCCTCCTCGTCGCGCGTTACCTCACCGTCCACCGTGGTCGGTACGCCGCCCATGGCGTAGTGGGCAGTGGGCGCGACGGGGATCATCTCCTCCTTCGGCTCTACGCCGAGGTAGATGCGAGCGAAGTCCGTAATCTCCGGGATCTTCTTGTCCAAAACCTCGGCGTCGAGGTGGGTGAGGTCCAACCCGACGTAGTCGGCGCCGCCGAGGCCCCGGCCCGTTTGGAGTTCCTGGTAGACCGCGCGCGAGACCATGTCGCGGGGCGCCAGGTCGAGGAGCCGGGGCGCGTACCGTTCCATGAAGCGCTCGCCGGCGTCGTTCCGTAATATTCCGCCCTCGCCGCGCGCGGCTTCCGATACCAGTATGCCCAGGCCGTGCAGGCCCGTGGGGTGGAACTGGTAGAACTCCATATCCTGCAGCGGAATCCCGGCCCGCAGCGCGAGCGCGGCGCCGTCGCCGGTATTGGCGTAGGCATTGGAGGTGACGCGAAAGAGGCGGCCCCACCCGCCGGTCGCCAACGCTACGGCCGGCGCCCGGAACGAGTGGAGCTCGCCCGCCCGTACGTCGTGCGCGACGACGCCCGCCACGGTTTCGCCGGCAAAGGCGAGGTCCGTGACGAAAAATTCGTCGTAAAACTCGACGCCGGCCCGGAGGCATTGTTGGTACAACGTGTGGAGGATCATCGCGCCGGTCCGGTCGGCGGCGTAGCACGCCCGGCGCACGGGCGCCTCGCCGAAGTTGCGCGTATGGCCGCCGAAGGGCCGCTGGTCGATTTTGCCGTCGTCGGTGCGGTTGAACGGGACGCCCATGTGCTCGAGATCGAAGACGACCCCCGGCGCCTCCTCGCACATTATCTCCGCGGCGTCCTGGTCGACGAGGTAGTCGCCGCCCTTCACGGTATCGAACATATGCCACAGCGGCTTGTCCGGTTCGCGGTTGCCCAACGCGGCGCAGATGCCGCCCTGGGCCGCGCCCGTGTGCGAGCGGACGGCGTAGAGCTTACTCAACACCGCGGCCTTCGCGCCCGCCCGGCCGAGCTCCAACGCGGCGAAGAGGCCCGCGCCTCCCGCGCCGACGATTACGGCGTCGTAATCATGTCGGGCGAAGGTCACCGCTCACTTCCCCGGACCGTAGTCGTTGAGGAGGTACAGTTCGATCTCTTCGGCTTCGACGTCACTTATCAAATTTGGGTCGTAGTTCCGCATCCGCTCTATCAACGGCGGCCAGTCCGTCTCCGTCGGAGGGAGGGCCAACGGACGCCGTAAGTGGTGGCATTTCCCGCACTTTTCGGCGAAGACGAACCGCGCCGCGCGCAGCGGGTCGCGCTCGTCGGCGCCGGGTCGCATATGCGGTTGTTTAAGATGTTCGGCCACGACCTCCTCCTCTTCGGCCGCCTCTTGGGGTAAGTTCCCCAGGAGGTCCATCGTGGCTCCGAAATTTACGACCAAAAACGCAAGGCCGAACACGACCATGCCCAAAGGCGGCGCGAACTTCATTAGGCCGCGGAACGGGCGTACGACGGCCCACTTGAGGAATAGAAACGCTATGACGGCGAATCCGGCCGCGCCGTGCCAAGCGACTCGCGGCGACAACTCCGGGCCGTGCTCGGTTATCTTATAGAGCATCCCGACGAACAGAAAAGTTATGATTGCCGCGAACGCGTAGCCGGCGATCCGGTGAACCCATAACAGCGCCGCCCCGTCCTTTCCGCCGCCTCCCCTGCCGAGCCGGAATAGCATCGTTGCTACGGCCGCGAGCCCGAAACCCAACGCGACGTAAGCCATTACGATGGAAATAAAATTCATTACTTAACCTCCGAGTTTACCCGGCCCGGGGCAGAGCGGCGTTCGCGGCCGGCTTTCGTCTCATGACCGCAACTCAAATAATATCGTTATCGTTTTTTTTTGCTTGTAATTTTATACTATATATAATACGATAAATGCAAGGTAATAATCGTTATCAAAGGCCTTATAAATACTAACAGAGGAGGAGGTACGGCCTATGCGTAAATTATTAATCGGCTTCGCCGTCCTGGTCGTCGTCGCGGCGCTCTTCGGCGCGTGCAAAAAGAGAACCGACGAGGCGCCTACGTCCGAAACGGTCGGCACGCCTGAAACGCCCGCTACGGTCGAACCGCCCGGGGGCGACCCGGCGAACGGCTTGGCGCTCTTCACGAGCGCCGATCTCGGAACTTCGGGTAAGAGCTGCGAATCTTGCCACCCCAACGGCGGCACCGAGGGCATGGAGATGGAGGGCATGGCCACCGAACCGCTTACCGGCGTTAAGGACCGGTACCCCGGCATCTTCGAGATGATGGACCCGGAGAACGAGGTCACGCTGGCCCAGGTCGTCAATTTCTGCCTCACGGAGGCGGTGGAGGGCGAGGCGTGGGCCGAGGACAGCCAGGAAATGAAGGACATGCTCGCGTACCTGAACTCGCTATAATTTTACTCCGCAACCGGCAAGCCGGCCCGCACGGGCCGGCTTTTTTCTTGCCCTTTGACATAATACGGGTTTCATGCTATATTTCGCGGATTTTTCATTCCGCGACGGCTCTCCGGAGCCGCCGCTTGCCGTTATAAGGAGACCGGAATGGCCTCATACTCGCTTTTCGAAAAGATCGCGCTCTGGACGGTCTTCGGCAGCGCCTTCGTCGGGATCGGCTACGCGCTGATTCTCGTCGGCCGGATCCTGAAGCTCGACCCCGGGACGCCGGCGATGCAGAAGATCGCCGGCGCGATCCAGCGGGGCGCCCGCGCCTACCTCAACCGCCAATTCAAGACCATCCTCCTCCTGACCGCCGTAATCGGCGTCGCCATGTTCCTGACCGGCGAAACGCTTGCCATGCAGCTCGGCCGCGCCGGAGCGTTCCTCCTGGGCGCGTTCTTCTCGGGCCTGGTCGGCTTCGTGGGGATGAGCCTGGCGGTGCGCGGCAACGTTCGCTGCGCTAGCGCCGCGCGGTCCTCGTACAAACGCGCGCTTACGATCGCCTTCCAGACGGGCACCATCGCCGGCATGTTCTGCGTCGGCCTGGGCCTGCTGGGCGCTACCGGCATCTTCCTCCTGTACGGCTCCAAGGCTTACGAAGTACTCATCGGCTTCGGCTTCGGCGGCTCGCTGCTCGCGCTGTTTATGCGCGTCGGCGGCGGCATTTACACCAAGGCCGCGGACGTGGGCGCCGACCTCGTTGGAAAGGTTGAAGCGGGTATTCCCGAGGATGACTCACGCAATGCCGCTGTCATCGCGGACCTCGTTGGGGACAATGTT
>CP070633.1:1939014-1944430 GCA_020356085.1 Candidatus Coatesiibacteriota bacterium
CGGCGACGCGGAAATCCCTCGACCTGTACCTGGACGCCGGGTCGACGCTGCGCGAGATCGACGAGCCGGTTAACATGATCGTCGTCGTCTACGACGGCTTCTACGACAGCGTTATGCCGCTGGTCAACCAACGCCGCGCGGAGGGGCTCAACGTCGCCGTCGGGAGGATTACCGACGTTTACGACGAGTACTCGTGGGGCTTATACGACCCGGGCGCCATCCGCCAGTTCGTGAAGGATATTTACGCCAAAGGCCTGCAGCGCCAGGAGCCGGTGCTCCCGGACCATCTGATGTTGGTGGGCGACGCGTTTACGGACCACCGCGATAACCTCCAGAAGTTTCCCGGCCGGGCGTTGTGGCGCGAGTTCGGCCGGAACACCGTCCCCACGTATTACGTTAATACTTCCCCCAGCGGCCGATCCGCCTCCGACAATTTCTACGCCGCCATGAGCGACAGCGAGGGGCCGGACCTCACCGTCGGCCGCCTCTGCGCCCCTTTCGCCGACATGGTCGACGCGATCGTCGACAAGATATTGGAGTATCGGCGGAATCCCCATAACGGCGCGTGGAACGGCCGCGTCATTTTCGCGGCGGACAACGACGACAAGAATAGCGAGGGCGGGGGCGGCACCGGGTACTTCACGGCCGACAACGAGGAGTTGGAGAAGGACTACGCGCCGGTCGGGTTCGAGGTCCAGAAATTCAACATCGAGTGGCTTAACCGCCGATTCCCGTTCGACCGGAACAACCCCCCGCCCGAAAGTTTCGACCATATGCCCCGGGGCGAACGTACGTTCTACGTCGACAAGTATTTAAAACCCGATTTCCTCAAAGGCTTTCGAGGGATAGTGATGCATTACGCGGGCCACGGCGGCCCTCAAGTGTGGGCCCACGAGGACCTCCTGGTCCACCATAAAAACCGACCTCCGAAGGACGACGTCTATAAACTGGAGAACGCCGGCCGTCTCCCGGTCATCATACAATGTTCCTGTTCGACGGCGTATTTCGATCAGTGGTACTGGGACGAAGAGGACCCGCGGGACTACGGCCAGTGCATCAGCGAGTGGCTGCTCCAGGAGCCGCGGGACGGGGCCGCCGCCTGCCTGGGTTCCACGCGTTTGGGGACCGAGGGGGGCCAGCACAAATTCCTTAAAGGCTTTTACTCGTACCTCTTCCCCCAGCGGAGGGCCCGCGGCGGCGCCGGGGTAACCGTAGGGGAGGCCCACCTGGCCGGGAAAATCTCCGCCAACGACGATTCCGTGCGCCGGATGTTTACGCTGCTGGGCGACCCCTCCATGGTCCTGGCCACGCCTCGTCCCGGGATGACGCTGACGCCGAACCTGAACACGGTGCGGCGCGGCGGCAGGCTGAAGGTCGCGGGGCGCGTCCCGGGGAACTTCAACGGCCACGCCCTCGTGCGGCTGTTCGACCGGCCGTGGTATTTTGAAAGCCTCGACGCCAACGCCGATATCTACCGCGACCGGCTGGTGAGCGAGGCGGAGGTCGACGTCGTCAACGGCCGCTTCGACGTCACGCTCGTCGTCCCGACGGTACCGGTCAACCCGACCCCCTCCGGCGGCGACGCCGTCGGCGGACCTGTGGTTGCTTCGGACGGTAGCGCGACGGCTGCCGGGGCGGCGGCCGCGGCGGCGGCCGGCCCGACGGGAACGGCGCCCGCCCCCGCCGCCGACGTCGGCGTTCCCGCCGTGGGTTCGTCGCTCGCGCCGATCGCGGAGGACGGCAAGTTATACGTGAAGGGCGTCGCGTACGGGACCGGGTTCCGGCAAACGTACGTCTGCAACGAGACCGTTGCGGTCAACGTTTCCGGCGAGGTCAGCTCAGGCGACACCGAGGGACCGGCCGTCGCCGTCTACCTGGACGACTACTCTTTCCGCAGCGGCGATACCGCGGGGCCCACGCCCGAATTGATCGTGACCCTCCGGGACGAGAGCGGTCTCCTTATAGCGCGCAACCTGGAGGCCATCGACGAAGATGCCGGCGAGAAGACGTTCGTTCCGCTTTACGCCGAAATCGACAAACGGCCGCCGGCGGACCTCACCTATTACTATCGGCCCGAAGTAGGCGATTACCGCGCCGGTACCGTCGAGCGGAAGATCGCGCTCGGCGGCGGTAGCCACCGGATTACCGTCACGGCCCACGACAGCCTCGGCAACCAGACGCGGGAGACGGTCCAATGCACCGTGAGCGGCGCGCTCGCATTCTTCGAGGTCATGAATTGCCCCAACCCCTTCGCCGAGGATACTTACTTCACGTTCATGGCCTCCACCGACGTCGACAGCCTCGTCATCAAGATTTACACCGCCTCCGGCCGCTTCATCCAGAAAATCGAGGCCGGCGGCCTCCCCGCGGGTTACAACCAGATATACTGGGACGGCCGCGACCGCGACGGCGACGCTCTCGCCAACGGCGTATACTTCTATAAGATCGTAGGCCGGGCGGGCGATCAGCGGATCGAGGCGCGGCAGAAGATGTTTAAACTTAGGTAGCGTGGTAAGCGTTATGAAAACGTTATTTATTACCGCGGTCCTTCTCGCGATAGTGGCGACGAGCGGCGCCGCCGACAAGTACGCCGCCGACTGGATGACGTATGGCGCCGGCGCCCGGGCCCTCGGGATGGGCGGGGCGTTCGTCGCCGTGGCCGACGACGCCACCTCGCCCTACTGGAACCCGGCGGGTATGCCGGGCGTCGAACGGGCCGGCGTGTCGGCGATGCACTCCTACACCTTCGGCGGCCTGGCCGCGTACGACAGCGTCTTCGGAGCCTACAATTTCGGAGATTTCGGCGCGGTGGGCGGGGGCGTGTTGATGTGCGCGGTCGACGATATTCCCATAACCGAGTGGGACGACCCGCTGTCGCCGAATCGGCGGCCGGTTCTTAAGGGGTACGGGAATTCGGCGGATTACGCGATCTACGGTTCGTACGGCCGGAAGGTTCTGCCGCAGCTCAACGTCGGCGCGAACGCCATCTTCCTATACGGCGACCACGACTTCGAGAATGCCGGGTCTTCCGGGTTCGCGTTCGATGTGGCGGCGCTGGCCGGGCCGTTCGGGCCCGTGACCGTGGGCCTTAACGCCCAGAACGTATTTTCCAAGCTTAGTTGGGACACCGGGACGGAGGAGACGATCCCCCTCAACGTCAAGCTCGGCGCGGCCTACGCCCTCCCCGTCGCCGACTGGGACAGCGAGTTTACGTTCGCGGCCGGGACGGACGTAAAGTTCGCCGGGTACGACGAGGCGGCGCACGTCGCCGCGGGGGAGGCCAGCTTCGAGTTCAACGGCGGCGCGGAGTGGTGGTACCGGCGGACGGTAGCGGTCCGGCTGGGGACCGAGCGTTCGGCCTTCGCCGGCGGCGTGGGCCTGGCGACGAAGGCGCTGGGCGTCGGCTTCGGCGTCGATTACGCGTACCTCTCGCACGCCGGCCTGGAGGGCAGTCACCGCGCCTCGGTTTCCTTCGCCTTCTAGCGGCGGGAGCGAACCGGCGGCGAAGCGTTAGGAGTGGATTACGATGTTCGGATCGATTGGCATTCAGGAGATCCTGCTAATACTCCTTATCGCGCTCCTGTTGTTCGGGGCGAAGCGGCTGCCGGAAATAGGCCGCGGCTTGGGCAAGGGGATCCGCGAGTTTAAGCGCACCTCCAAGGAGATTAGCGACCAAATCAACGAAGAGGCCGAGGATAAAGAAAAGGCGAAGAACGAGTCGTAAGGGCTGAGGCCTCGTTTCTCCTCCGGCGGCCCGCTCGTCCTCATGGCACCCCATTTGCTTGCCCTCGACGTCGGCAACACGTTTATTGCCGGCGGCTATTTTATGGCCGGCCGGCTCGTTTTCCATTTCCAGGTGGCCAGCGACACCGGCCGGAGCGCCGACGAGTACGGCCTCCGCCTCCGCCAGCTGGTCGAGCTCCACGGCGGCGAGGCGGGGGAACTGCCCTCGGTCCTGTGTTCGGTCGTCCCGCCGCTTACCGCGGCGCTGGCGGAGGCGTTGGCGCGCTACTTCGGCGCAGCGCCGGTTGTCGTGGGCGACGATTACGAGGCGCTCGGGATCGACGTTCGCTACGAGAACCCCGCGGAGGTGGGGCCGGACCGCGTCGTTAACGCGCTGGCGACGCGCGAGCTCTACGGCGCGCCGGCGGTCGTCGTCGACTTCGGGACGGCGACGACGTTCGACGTCGTATCGGCGGAGGGCGCGTACGTGGGAGGGGTAATCGCGCCGGGGGTGGCCGTCTCGGCGCAGAACCTGTTCGAGCGGGCGGCGCGGCTGGCGCCGGTGGACTTCACGCTGCCGCCGCGCGTCGTGGGCCGCAACACGGAGGAGGCGCTCCGGGCCGGCATTATCTTGGGCGCGGCGCGCGCCGCCGACGGGATAGTGGAGGCGATACAGGAGGAGCGGGGCGAACGCGGCTTCCTGGTAGCGACGGGCGGCCTGGCGGCCGTGGTGGCGCCGGTTATGACGACCGCGCCGCGCCTCGACGCCGAGTTGACGCTCAAAGGTTTGGCGCTGGTATACGAACGATTAACCTCCCGAGGGGAGCAGACGTCGTGAGGCGATATTGGCTTATAGTCCCGTTAACGGTGGGCGCGGCGTGGTGGGCCGCCTGCGGCGGCGAAAAGGAGGCCGCCGAAAGCGCCGCCGTCCCCTCCGAGTATACGCCGCCGCCGGTCGAATACGTCGTCGGGAAGATGGAGGTGGACGACGACGCCGCGGAGCCGTCGGTCCGGATGAACGTCGCCGTCGACCCGGCGACGTCGGCTGCGGACCTCGAGCGCCTGCTGAATTATTTCGACAAGGACCGGTACGACGAGTACGACATCGTGTGGGTGGACGTGTATTTCGACGTCGCGAAGGCCCGTTCGCCCCAGGTCGATACTACGGCCCTGGTGGCGACGCTGCGGGTGAACCGGCCCGGCTACCGCGAGCTGGAACTCTCGGAAGATTTGGTGGGGCCGGAGGAGGTACCCGGCGGCCGACCGGAGGTTACGAGCCAGACGGAGGAGACGCTCTACCTCGGCGCCCGCGGCCGGATGTTCGACTCGAGCAAGCAGGCGCAAACGCTTCTCGACTTGATGGAGGAGAAGCCGGGGCACGCGCTGTACCGGATCGTATGGCAGAGCCCCGACAATACGGAGCTGACGTACAGCGTCGAACAGGAGATGTTGGCGCGGGTGAAGACCGGCGTCTCCCGCGAAACCTGGGCCGAGATGTCGTTCGAGGATATCGAGCGCGCCGCGCGCGGGTCCGGCTTCGGCGGAAAGCGCCGCCACGGCGCCAACTACACGTTCGTCCGGGAAACCGGTGAGGAGGCTGAGCCCGCGAGCTGACGGTTCCTCCGTCGATGGCGGCCGACGACCGCATAGGCATTACGACGACGCTCCCGATCGAGGTCCTCTGGGCGGCGGG
>CP070633.1:1944530-1957056 GCA_020356085.1 Candidatus Coatesiibacteriota bacterium
CCGTCCCAGGTAACGCCGGAGGGACGTAATTGAGGGGCCCCCGGCGTCCGGAACGAGTCGACCCTGGAACCTCTCGTCGTGTAATAATAAATACGCTCGGCGAAGAGGTACCAATCGCATAACCAGAGGTAACCCGGGGCCACGTAGTCGCAGCCGCCGGGGTAACGCGCCGGTTGCGTAAAGTACCGCACGACGGAACCCGTCGTCGTCAAAACGTACAGCCGGTTCGCGTACGTGGTGGACCAATACAGATACCTCCCGTCGCTCGTGATTCCCTGGCCCCGGGCCGGGCCCGGGAAAGAGCTGACGATGCTCCCGTTGGACAACCTCATAAGGTAGCCGTAACCGGGCGAATAAGTACTGAGCCAGAGGTAACCGCTCGGCGCGTGCGAGACCTCGAGGCCCACGGCGCCGGGCGGCGTGGGGATGGTCCTTACCAGGATGCCGTTCGTGGTATAGACGTGGATGTTGTTATCGCGATATTCGGAGGTGGCGTAAACGTAGCCGCCGGCGTACTCGAGGCCCTTACGCCGGTTCTTTTGGGATGAGAAGGACGATACGATTTCCAGCGTTCCGGCGAACGCCGTCGCCGCGACCGAGAGCCCGACGGCCGTTAATAGAACTTTCCGCTTCATTGCTCCTTCCCCCTTTCGGCAGAAAGCTATTACATACCTATCCAAATACGCAAAATACTACCAAGTATAACTCACCTTGTCAAGTATAATCGCCATCGCGGGGACAAGCCCCCCGCCGGCGCCCCCCTAAAAAAAGAGCCCCTGCGGGGCTCCATGGACGAACATTCAAATCCGGCGCTACCGGAATAGCGCTTTACCCCCCCCCGACCGAGGCCGACGCTACCGTCACCTCCTTCCCCGTCAACCGATATACGCACTCCGAGAGGTCGTCGGCTATCCGGAGGCGGCTCCCGTCCTTGGCCACGCGCGCGGACCAGTAAACGGGTAAGGATAACGGCGAGGCAATAGCCCCGCTCGCTCTAACCGCCCCGAACGAGTTGCTCACGCGGGAACGACGAAAAAAGCCGCCCCGAGGGGCGGCTTTTATCACGCGTTAAGCCCGTCCGTTATTGGTACATCGCCTTGATTTTACCTACGGAGGCCGGTTTTACGCTCGTGCCGCTGTGCGCCGTGAAGCGGAGGACGCTGTGCAACGGCGCGTTGATGCCGACCCAGACCTGGTTGCGGCCTGAGTCGTAGGCGCACCCCGAGGGATAGCCGTAGGCCGACAACGAGAAGGAGTCGTACGTGCTACCGGTCACGGAGCATTTGCGCAAACGGCGGCTGCTGTTATCGACGATCCAGAGGTAGCCGTCGCCGTAACCGAGGTCGCCGGGCGAGAAAGCGAGCGCGTACGAGGCGTAAACCGAACCGGTAGTCGCGTTCATCCGGTAGAGCCGGCGTCCGCTCATGTCGGTGTAATACAAGTAGTAGGTGGACCCTACTTGCCGGAAAGCCGCGCCGTACGGGTAGCTCCCGGGGGCCGTGAACGAACCGTAAACGGACCCGGAGTTGTAGCCAACCCGGTAAATCCGACGCGGGTTGTAGCTAACTACCCAGTAATACCCGATGCCGCTTATTACGCCCGCGGCCGAACCCATCGTGCTCGTGGTGGGCGAGGTATGGGACCGGACTATCGAACCGGTGAAACTCGTCCGATAGCATCTATCGGGCGTGTTGGTGTTAACGAAAAGATTGGTGGACCAGGTGCTGTGCCAGCCCACGCCGTTGGGGTAAGTCCCCCCGCCGGGGGCGCGGAAAGAGGATATCAAGCTCCCCCATCCGAACGCCGACGTCGCCATCGCGCATACGACTAGGGCTATTACGAAATAACTTTTTCTCATAAACCGCTCTCCTTTCCTCGTGTGAACTTCGTTTGTGCCCAACTGCACAATCGGAAAATCGATCGTAACCGCTCGAACTCCTAATACAGAATAATGCTGAAGTAATGCTACCAAACGTCGCACTAAAAGTCAACCTTTTTCGCGGGCGCGCCCCCGCCGAAAAGAAAAGAGCCCCTGCGGGAGGCTCTTTTGTCAAATCCTCACATCCGGCGCTACCGGAATAGCGCTTTTACTCTCCCCACCGAGGCCGGCTCCACGCCGATGCCGCTCCACCGCATCTGGTAGACGTACTCCGTGGCAGCGTCCGTGAACCAGAGGTAATCGCCGTCCCACGTCACGCCTTTCGGCCGATACGCCGGCATATCGATCGAATATACGACGGATCCGGTAGGGGTAAGTTGGTAGGCGTAGCCGCCGCGGGCCCCGCACTGGACCAGCCATAGCGACCCGGCGCCCCAATCGAGGCCACAGTTGTTGTAGCCGCTCCCGTGGGGCGCTTGGAACGACGCCAGGACCGACCCGCCCTTCGTCAACTTATAAATGTAATTCAAGTAATGGCTGCCGCCGGTCGAGTACCACAAATACGAGCCGTCGCACGTTACGTCGTAGCCGTAATTCGGCGCGGCGAAGCTGCTGATAACGCTACCGGAGGCGTCGAGGCGCGATATTACGTTACGTGGGATAGTCGAGCGATGGTCGTACACCCAGTAACAGGTCCCCGTATAATCGACGCCGGTCAGGCCCGCGGGGCCGTCAACGGAGGCCACGAGCGAGCCGTTGGTCGTCGTTACTAAAATCTCACGCGGGCCGTTGTAGTTGGCGTGGTAGAGATATCCGCTCCGGTAGGCGAGGCCGTCGACGCAATCGCTGCACGGCGACTCGAAGGAGCGTATTATGGAACCGCCCGTCGCGGCGGCCGCGGCCACGGCGGTTAACGCCGAGAAAAAAAAGAATAAGCCTTTCGCGGACACGGCAAACCACCTCCTCCGCGCAACGGCGTATCCTTTATTAATTATAGCAGGTTAGAGGCGCTCCGTCGAGGGCGGGAGCGCGAGAATCGACATAAGCCATTCAATATCAGTAATTTATGAATTAATATCTAACGGCAGGAACCGTCTCGCCGAGCGCGAAAAGCTAGTATTCCAGTGGCTACCGGAAAAGTGCCCGGAGGCGGCCCAGCGAGGCCGGTGCGACGCCGATGCCGCCGGCCGTTACGCGAAAAACGTACTTCGGCTCGACGAAGCTCGCGTACCACACGTACGCGCCGTCCCACGCGACGCCGGCGGCGCGGCCCTGCGGGACGTCGAACTCCCAGACTACGGACCCGGTCGTCGTAAGGCGGTAAACCTTCGAGGTCGCGCCAGCGTCGGCCAGCCAGAGGTGGCGGCCGTCCCAGTCCAGGCCGGCGCTGGCTCCCCCCGGCGCGGCGAAGGAGGCGACCAACGAGCCGGCCGTCGTCATCCGGTACACGTAATTGGAGGCGTCGGAGGAGACCCAGAGGTGGGAGGCGTCGCGCGTTATGCCGGTAGCGTTCGCCGGCGCGGGGAACATCGTCTCGACGCTACCGGTAGTATTGATGCGGTAGATGACGCCGGTCGCGGAGCGCGTGCAGGTCCAGAAATAATGCTGGCCGCCCTCCACGCCCCACGTGTCGCCGGGGCACGGGAACGACTTCACGACCGAGCCGGCCGTGTTGGTGGCGTAGATTATGTTCGTGGCGTTCGAGACGTGGTAGAGGCGCGTATGAGGCGTCGCGTACGCCAGGCCGCGAGGCGTACCCGCGGCGTGCGGCGAGGGGAAGGAGGCGACGATCGAGCCGCCGGTGGCGGCCGCGAAACCCGCCAAGACGGCGCTGGCGGCGACTACGGCGAAAACCTTGGTTCCCATATCCCTGGCCTCCTCGAGCGTAAACCCACTATGCTTACGGCGGTTTATGGCTAAGCCCACGCCTTCCGGTCCAGCGTGCGGTATAGTATGGCCCCGGAGACGAGACCGGTCGGCGGGTCACGGACTGTCCGGCAACAATTCGCGGGCGTTTTCGACTATGTGCCGTTGGACCGCTTCTCGGACCGTATCCTGCTCGATGATGATTACGAAATGCCCCCCGTTTTCGAAGCGCAATAACCTCGCGTGAGGGATAGTCGTCGCGGCGAACGCCGCGTTGTCGAAAAGCTGCAGCGTGTCGTCCTCGGCGTGGACTATAAACGTCGGCGCCCGGATGCCGGCGATTCTATCTCCGGGCAAAGGCCGGGTATTGTCGAAAACGGCGCCTTCGTATCTCACCGAGGCCGGGTTCATGTATTCTATAAAACGGTCGCACCACGATAACTGGTCGGCGTCGAGGTCGCCTATGACGGTTTCTGTAACCCCCATAAGGGTCATAAGCCGTTTGCGGAACAACTTCGAGAGAAGCCAGTAACTCGCGTCTCGTTTGAATATACCGACGAGCGCCCTGCCCTTCTTGTCGGCCTCTTTCTGCGTCTCCGTCACCCTCGGAGCGACTCCGCAGGATAACAGCGTGAGCGACGAGACACGGTCCGGGTAAAGTAGCGCGAAGAGAAGCGCCGAGGGCCCCCCGGCCGAGAGGCCTACTACTGCGACCCTGGAAACGCCGAGTTCATCGAGGAGACTATCGTAGGCGTGCGCTTGGTCGTCGTAACTCGCGCCTTCGCGGAACGTGGACCGGAGATAGCCGAAGCGCGATGGGGCGATCCAGTGAAAACGGTCGCTCAGGACCGCCTCCACCATCAATTCGCCCTGGTCGTATCCGCCCCCCGCACCATGTATGACCAAGACGTCGGGGCCGATACCCCCTTCGGTATACTCGACGTCGCCGTAGGGCGTCGCGACGACGGCGCTCTTCCCGCTTATCCGCTCGTGGGCCTCGCGCATGTCCGTGAGGTAGGCTATCCACGTAACAACCACCACCGCAATCGCCGCAAAGGCGGAAGCAGCCGCTATCCACAGAAACATCTTCCTCACCTTTGTAGTTGCCTCCTCAGAGCCGCGCTATCGACTTTATTGAATCACGCCCACGCCTTGCGGTCCAGCGTGCGGTATTGGATCGCCTCCGAGATGTGGCCCGCCGCCACGCCCTCGACGCCGTCGAGGTCCGCTATCGTCCGCGCCAATTTGAGGACGCGGTGGTACGCCCGGGCCGTCAGGCCGAGGCGCTCGATAGCGTTCCTCAGGAGCTGCTCCCCCTCCGCCTCCGGCAGGCACCATTTCTCGACGTCGCGGGTCGTCATCTGCGCGTTGCAGTGGACGGCCGTTCCGCCCAGGCGGCGCCGCTGGACCTCCCGGGCGCGGTTCACGCGCTCCCGTATCGCTGCGGAAAGCTCGCCCCGCCGCTCCTCCGTCAACTCCTTGTACCGGACCGTCGGGACCTCCAGGTGGATGTCGATGCGGTCGAGGAGGGGGCCGGAGATGCGGTGGAGGTACCCTTGGACCTGGTGCGGCGTACAGCGGCACTGGCGCGCCGGCGAGCCCAGCCACCCGCAGGGGCAGGGGTTCATTGCCGCGGCCAGCATGAAGCGGGAGGGAAACGACAGCGACATCTTCGCCCGGGCGATGGTCACGGCGCCGTCCTCCAGCGGCTGGCGCAGCACCTCCAGCGAGGCCCGCTTGAATTCCGGCAGCTCGTCGAGGAACAGCACGCCGTTGTGCGCTAGCGAGACCTCGCCCGGTTTGGGAATCGAGCCGCCCCCCGCCAACCCCGCCTCCGAGACGGTGTGGTGGGGCGCGCGGAAGGGCCGGGAGGCCACCAGCGCCCGCTCCCGCGGCAGCAGCCCCGCGACGGAGTGGACCTTCGTCGTCTCCAACGCCTCCGCCAGCGACATGTCCGGGATGATCGTCGGGAGGCGCTTGGCCAACATGGTCTTGCCGGAGCCGGGCGGGCCGAGCATGAGGACGTTGTGGCCGCCGGCGGCCGCGACCTCCAGCGCGCGCTTCGCGTGCTCTTGGCCCTTAACGTCCGAGAAGTCCAGCGCGTAGCGGCGGGAGGCGTCGAAGAGGGAGGCGAGGTCGACGCGCCAGGGCGGGATTTCCCGCTCGCCGGCCATAAACTCCGCCGCCTCCCGCAGCGAGGCGACCGGGATAACGTCGACGCCCTCCACGACGGCGGCCTCGGCCGCGTTCGCCGCGGGGACGAGGATCCCCCGGCACGCCGCCTCGCGGGCGCAGACCGCCAGCGGCAGCGCCCCCCGGACCGGCCGCACGGCGCCGTCCAGCGCCAGCTCCCCCGCGACTAAATACTCGCCGTCGTCCCGCGCCTCCAACTCGCCGACGGCCTGGAGCATGCCGAGCGCTATCGGCAGGTCGAAGGAGGGGCCCTCCTTGCGAACGTCGGCCGGCGCGAGGTTGACGGTCCACTTCTTGAAGCCGACGTGATACTGGGAGTTCTTAAGCGCCGCCTGGACGCGCTCGCGCGATTCCTTGACGGCGGCGTCGGGCAGGCCGACGACGAGAAAGAGGTTCTGGACGCCGCGGCCGGCGTCCACCTCCACCTCCACCTTATACGCGTCGACGCCGAGCAGGCCGGCGGACAGGACTTTGGCGGGCATCCTCTCCCCTATACGTTTTATTTTTCCAGGCAAGCGAACGCGTTCACGTGTTTCCTCAACACCCAGAAATTCCTCTTCTCCACCCGGACCGGGCCGCGCAGCCGCAACGCCGCCGCGGCCAGCAGGGCCTCCACCGAGGCCGGGTGGTAGACGCGGTAGTACGAGCCGTCCTCCTCCGAATACTCTTTGGGGCGGCGAAAATTGAATTCCGTCGTCAACAACAGCCGGCCTCCCGGCTTCAATACCCTCGCCAACTCGGCCGCGGCCTTGAAATCGTCCGGCACATGCTCCACCGTGCTAATACACAAAACTTTATCGAAAGTCGCCTCCGGGTACGGGAGCTGCGTCAGGTCCGCCTTCTCGGCGACGATTTTCCCGCCGCCCTTCCCCTCGACGTATGCGGCCCATTCCGCCGGCGAAAATAACTTCTCCTCCGTCATGTAATCCCGCTCCGCCCAATAAAAATTATCGGTGGTAAAAACTTTGGCCACGAATTGCGCCAAAAATACGCAGAAGTACGTGTGCATGGCGCCGGTGTCCAGGACGACGTCGCCCGGTTCGAAACCGGCGTATTTAAAAACTTTGTCGTATTCCCAGGGGCGGTAGTTGTGGAAAATGCCGTGCGCGGCGCGGCGGGGATTCGGGAGGACGTCGGCGCCGCACCGCTCGAGCATTAAAGCCTCGTACCTACTTAAAAACCCGCGGTCCACGGCGCCGTCGAGGCGATATTCGAAGTTTTTCGGTCCCACGCTTCCCTCCGCGTTAAAACGTCTCGGCCACCGCGGCCGCGATCGCCTCCGAGCGCCAATACGCCGAGTGGACGCCGGGGAAGCTCTCGCCCAGGTCGACGCGCTCGTCTACGACGACCGCCTCCCCCTCCACTGTATCATACAAGAACGCGACCGGGTAGGAGATCAGGTCGGAGGGCGTCCAGAAGTTCACCCACCGCGGGTTGGGCAGGCCGTATTCCCGGCCCAGGCCGATGACCTCCGGGTTCAGCTTCTCGCGGTTCACGATTTTCCCGATCAGCGCCTCCGACCGGAAGATGAACGGCGCGATGGGCGAGCCCAGCGTATAGAACCGCCGCACGCGCAGGCGCCCCCGCTGCTGGAGGCGGCGGACCTTGTTGAAGGTCAGGCCGAACGCCGGCCGCGCGCCCCACCCGAACAGCCGGTACAGGAAATCGTGCGCGATTATGGTCCCGGCGCTGTGGCCGACGAACGTCAGCGAGACGCCGAAGCGGCTGCCCCGGCCGCCGCGTTTGAGGTCGATCTCCGTGGCGAGGTGGCGGAAGACGTTGTCGCGAACGGCGCGGCTCCCGTCCGCCGAGACGTAGTAGAACAGGTCCGCCACGCCGAACAGGAAGGCCTCCCGGGCGCCGGAGGCGAAGCGGCGCAGCGGGTTGAGGGAAATCCCCCGCCGCGGCGCCGTCGGCGGCAGCACCTCCGCCGCGACCAGGCGCTCCGCCTCCGCCAGGCATTTATCCTGCCCCAGCGAGGCCTCCCATCCCCACTCCACCATGATCGGCGCCTCCGTGAAGGGCTCCTTCCCCGCCTCCCGCAGCGAGGCGTTGACCAGGCTCAGGAAGGCGAGGTAGGTCCCGGCGTGCGACGTCGGCTGGCGCTCCGACGTTATGCCGTGGAGGAAGACCGGGACCTCGTGCCACTCGCGGGGAGGCATAATTTACTCTAACCGACGGCCGGGTACGCTTCTACCGCGTACGTGTACCCGCCCTCCAGTCCGCCGCCGACGGCAACTGTAATGCAAGCGCCTCACGCCTCCTCGTCCCACTCCTCCACGAATTCCTCCAGGAGGTCGACCAGCGGATTAACGTCGTACTTCGCCTCCAGCTCCCGCCACGTCGCCTCCACGGTACCGCCGCGGAGGGGGAGGTAGACCTCGACGACGGCGGCGCGGGTGCTGACGGCGTTGGTGCGGCGCGGGTTGTCCAGTATGGCCTTCATCTCGCCGAAGAACGCGGCCGCCTCCTTCGGCGGGAGCTCCCTCGCAAAGCTCTCCCGCGGCACGTTGTCGGCGTAGAACCAGGCGCCGGCGTTGTCGAGCTCGACGCGGACGTTACCCCCGGCCGCCGGTGCAAAGTGTATCGTCGCCTCCGTATAACACTCGCAGCCGCCGGAGATCTTGACGTATCCTTCGCCGACGAGGGTCATATCCCCCTCCCGCGCCGAACCGCCGCAGGCCGCCAACAGCGACGCCGCCGCGGCCAGCATTAACGACGGCGTAAGCCGCCTATTCTCCAACGTCGGTTCCTCCGCCGCCGCTTTTCCGGCGTTCCCGCGAGCGCGGGAGCATCACCTTCGTTATAAAAAACACGGCCGCGAGGGCTACGACGGCCACCACCGCGATTACGGCGACGACGGCGATGATCATTACCAGCAATTGTGTTGCCGCGACATCCATCTTACGACCCCTTCCTTAGAACTTAAAACCCCGTTCTTTTAAAAACGCCCGTGCCTCCTCGAACGTCGGAATCCCCGCCCGGCCGCCCAAATGCCGGCACTTCATCGCCGCGACCGCGGAGCCGAAGGTCATACATTTCTTGAAGTCCCACCCCTTCAAAATCGCGACGTCGAGCGCGCCGTGGAAGACGTCGCCGGCGCCCGTGGTGTCGACCACCGGCTCGACGGGGAAGGGCGGCACCTCGAAGAACGTTTCGCCGTCCAGGCCGACGGCCCCCTCCTCCCCCCGCGTGACGCCGGCGTAGGAGGGCCCCATCTCGACGAGGGCGCGGCAGGCCGCCTCCCAGTCGTCGTGGCCGAACATCTTCTCGGCGAAGACGCGGCTGACGACCGCCACGTCCGTCCGCGCCAGCAGCTCGACGCTCCCCTCCTTGACCGAGCCGGCGTCGTAGACGACGATGCCGCCCGCGGCCTTGCACTCGTCGGCGAAGCAAATGGCGGCGTCCATGTCGTAACCGTCGACGTGGAGGATCTTGCCGCGCCGCGCCATCTCGTGGCGCAGACGGTCGCACACCGCCTCCGCCAGCTCGCCCCGGCCCGAGACCGCCGTCCGCTTCCCGGTCGCGCGGTCGACGAGGATGAGCGAGATCTGCGACTGCGTGTCGGGGTGGACGACCTCGCCCTGCAGATTCACGCCCTCCCGCTCGAACTCCTCGATTATGAACCGGCCGGCGAAGTCGTCGCCGACCTGGCCGGCGAACGCGGCCCGCAGGCCCATCCGCGCGACGACGGTGAGCGCCGTCCCTACCGGCCCGCCGCCCTGGCGGTCCATCGCGAGAGCGTGGATCTTCTCGTCCAGCTGCGGCAGGCGTTCGACGACCGCGACGACGTCCATCGCCGCGCAGCCCATGCCGACGACGTCGAACTCCCGGTCGCGGGGCGGCCGCCAGGGGAGCTTCACGCTACGCACCTCCTAATGGCATGACCGGATTATAATAGAAGGACCGCGCGGCGGCAAGGGCGGAGTGGCGGGAATTACCCTTTGACACCACCTCGCCGCGGTGGTACAATTGTACCGGTAAGAGGCACGGCTATACCGCGCAAGAAAGGTGGACGAATAAATGCGTACGTTAAAGAGAATACTCGCCTCCGGCCTGGCATTTTCGCTGGTGGCGGCAGGGGTTATCGCGGTGGGACCGCCGGCGGCGTGGGCCGCCACGGGGCCGCCGCAACCGTACGAAGAGGACGAAGGCGGCATCGGCTTTCCGGTCTTCGCGCTGATCGGCGTGGCCGCGGTCGCGACTATCGCTATTTGGCAGGGCATTAACGATTCCAAGAAAAAGAAACAGGCCGAAGCCGAGAAGGAAAAGGAACTAGAGGAAACGGGGGAATACGAGGAGTATTTCGAATTCTCCGCCGAGGAAGCCGCGGAGGGCGAGAGCCGCGCCGCGGAGACGGAGGCCGAGGGGGAAGAGGTAACGACGGCCCACGCGGCCGCCACTGAATGAAGGGATTCCGAACAGGCTTAACGCTGCTAGGAGCCGCCGCGGTCGCGGCGGCCCTAGTTCTAAGTTGCGACGGCGGCGCCGCGGCGCCCGAGGTCCAAAAACGCCAATCGTACTTCGAGGTCGTCGCCTGGTTCGCGACGCCCGGCAAAGGCCTCGCCGACCTCGCGTGGGCGCGGGGGAACCTGTGGCTCGCCGACGAGGAGGGCGCCGGCCGGATTTACAAGCTCGACGCCGCGAACGGCCGCGTTCTATCCGCCGTCGGCACGAGCTACGGCGCGCCCACCGCGTTATGCACCGACGGCACGTTCCTCTACGTCGCCCACGGCGCCACCGGCGACGTCTACCGCCACGAACTAACGCCGCGCCTGGAGGAGCGGGCGCGCTTCCCCACCGGCCTGGCCGACGTTCGCGGCATGTACTTCGACGCCGGCACGTTCTACCTCTTCGACCAGGCGACCGGAGGCATCCACGAATTCGATACCTCCTGGAACGCGGGCCCGGTCTGGCGGGTGGGCCCGGGCGAGGAAACGATCCGCGGCCTGGCGAAGGCCGACGGCCGCATCTGGTCGGCGGATTGGCGCGACGGCTGGCTCAACCGCCATCGCCGCACGAGCTTCGACCTCAACTTGAAATTCTGCACGCCCGGGTGGCACCCGGCGGGATTGGCGTGGGACGGTAGCCATCTCTACCTGGGCGATACCGGCGCGCGACGGATCTACAAATTGGACCTTTCGACGGCGCCGTAACTGTTCGCACCGAAAACGCAAAGCCGCCCTTGCGGGCGGCTTTTTTTCGCGTTGGCCGAACGGCGAACGGCCTATTCCGCCTCCGGCGGAAGTCCCCGTCCGCGCCAAAACATATAAATCGCCGGGATTACGACCAGCGTCAGGAGCGTGGAGGTCGCCATCCCGCCGACCATGGGCGTCGCGATTCGCTTCATGACGTCGGCGCCCGCGCCGGCGCTCCACATAATAGGCAACAAGCCCAACATCGTCGACAGGACCGTCATCATCTTGGGGCGGACGCGCTGGACCGCGCCCTCCTGGATGGCCTCCCGGAGGTCGGCGAGGCTCCGGAGGCGGCCCTCCGCGCGCCAGCGGTTATACGCCTCGTCGAGATAGACGATCATTACGACGCCGGTTTCGGCGGCCAACCCCGCGAGCGCGATTATCCCCACCCACACCGCGATCGACATGTTGTACCCCAAAATGAACATGAGCCAAACCGCGCCCACCAGCGCGAAGGGCACGGACAACAGCACGATCAACGTCTCCGTCACGGAGCGGAAGTTGAAGTACAGCAGCACGAAGATGATCGCGAGCGTCACGGGGAGGACGAAGATTAGCCGCTGGCGGACGCGCTCCATGGCCTCGTACTGGCCGGTCCAGACGATATGGTATCCGGGCTTCGGCGGCAACTTCGCCGCGACCGCCCGCTTGGCGTCGCGGACGTACGAGCCGACGCTCCGGCCCTCGATGTCGACGTACACCCACCCGGAGAGGGAGCCGTTTTCGTCCTTAATCACCGGCGGGCCGGTCCTAAACTCGATATCGGCGATCTGTCCCAGCGGCACCGGCGGCCCGGCGGGAGTCGGTACGAGCACGCGCTTGAGCGCCTCCGGGTCGCTGCGGTAATCCTGGAAGTAGCGGACGCTGATGCCGAAGCGCTCGCGGCCCTCCACCGTCCGGTCGACGTTCATGCCGCCGACGGCGGTTTCGAGTATCCGCTCGACCTCCTCTACCGTCAGGCCGTAGCGCGCGAGGGCCTCCCGCCGCGGCGTGATGTCGAGGTAATACCCCCCCGTAACGCGCTCCGCGTAGACGCTCCTCGTACCGGGGACGTCGTTCAGGATGGCCTCCAGACGTTGGGCCTGCTCGGCGATGCCCTCCAGGTCCGGCCCGAAGACCTTGATCCCGACCGGCGTCTTGATGCCGGTGGTGAGCATGTCGATCCGGGCTTTGATCGGCATCGTCCAGGCGTTGGTGACGCCGGGGAAGGCGAAGGAGGCGTCCATCTCGCGGATGAGCTTCTCGTACGTCATCCCCTTCCGCCACTCGCGCTGGGGCTTGAGGACGACGGTCGTCTCGACCATGGCCATCGGCGCCGGGTCGGTCGCTGTGTCGGCGCGGCCTATCTTGCCGAAGACGGTATCGACCTCCGGAAACGTCTTGAAGAGCT
>CP070633.1:1957156-1970767 GCA_020356085.1 Candidatus Coatesiibacteriota bacterium
CCAAGGCCACGTGCGGCCCCTCCTCGACCTCCAAGAGAAATCCGCGCGCCACCGGGCGCGCAGCGACTTACTCGAGCAAGCGTACGCCAAATTCGACGCCTCGGAGGAGGAGGCCGAAAAACGCCTCGCCCTCGACCGCCTCCTCACCGAGCTGGAGGAGGCCGAGGTCCGGCGGATGGCGTTGGAGGAGGGGAGGCGCCAGGACGGCCGGGCCCTGGACGAGCTCCGCCCGATCGAAATCGAAGTTTCGGTCCTGCCGCGGGCCCACGGTTCCGCCATCTTCACGCGCGGTCAGACGCAGGCGCTGGCCGCGACGACGCTGGGGACCGTATCCGACGAACAGCGCATCGACGACCTGTTGGGCGAACGGACCAAAACCTTCATGCTCCACTATAACTTCCCGCCGTTCTCGGTGGGCGAGGTGCGGCCGATCCGGGGCGCTGGCCGGCGCGAAATAGGCCACGGCCAGCTGGCCGAGAGCGCCCTGCGCCGCCTCCTCCCGGCGGAGGAGGAATTCCCCTACACGGTACGCGTCGTCTCCGACATCCTGGAGTCAAACGGCTCCTCCTCCATGGCCTCGGTGTGCGGCGCCAGCCTCTCGCTGATGGACGCCGGCGTGCCGCTCCGGAAGACGGTGGCCGGAATATCGATCGGCCTCATCGCCGGCGACGGCCGCCACCTCCTCCTCACCGACATCCAAGGCTTAGAGGACCACTTCGGCGACATGGACTTTAAGGTCGCTGGAACCCGCGACGGCGTTACCGCGCTACAGGTAGATATGAAAATCCACGGCCTGCCGCCGGAGGTGATTCGGGAGGCCTTCGCCCAGGCCCGCGACGCCCGCCATCAAATCCTCGACCAGATGGAGGCCGTCCTCCCGCAGCACCGCGCCGAACTCTCGCCCTACGCGCCGCGCATCTTAATAATGTACATCGATATCGAAAAAATCGGGACCGTCATCGGCCCGGGCGGCAAGATGGTGCGGCGCATCATCGCCGAGACCGGTGCCGAAATCGACATCGAGGACGACGGCAAAGTTACCATCGCCTCCCCGGACGAGGAGGCCGCCCGCCGGGCGCTCGAGATGGTCAAAAGCCTGGCCACCGACCCCGAGATCGGCGCCGTCTTCAAAGGCAAGGTAACGCGCTTGATGAAATTCGGCGCGTTCGTCGAAATCCTGCCCGGCGTGGACGGTATGATTCACATCTCGGAGTTGGATACGAAGCGCGTCAACCGCGTCGAGGACGCCGTCAAGATAGGCGACGAGGTGGAAGTCAAAGTTATCGAGATCGACGAGATGGGCCGCGTCAATTTGAGCCGCCGCGCCCTCCTTCCCGGAGGAGACAAGCCCCGCGAAGACCGCCGGCCCCGGAGGCGTGATGACCGCCGATCCGCAGGCGACCGCCGTAATAAAAAAGACCGCCGCTAACGGCATCCGCGTCATCTGCGAGCACATCCCGACGGTCCGCTCGGTCGCGGCGGGAGTATGGTGCTGCGCGGGCGTGGCCGACGAACCGGCCTCCTTGGCCGGTTTGTCCCACCTCCTGGAGCACATGTTCTTCAAGGGCACCGGCCGCCGGACGGCCGCCGAGATCGCGGCCGAGATCGACGGCATCGGCGGTACCCTGGACGCGTTCACCGAAAAGGAGAACCTCTCCTTCTTCGCGCACGTTCTCTACGAACATCTCCCGCTCGCGCTCGACGTCCTCTCCGATATCCTCCTCCACGCGACCTTTCCCGCCGAGGAGTTCGCCCGCGAGAAAAAAGTCGTGGCGGAGGAGATCCGCTTGTACGAGGATTCGCCCGACGACAAGATCCACGACCTCATTATGGCCGCGCTCCAACCGGGGCAACCCCTCGGCAAACCGATCCTGGGGTACTACGACACGGTAACGGCCGCGACCCGGGAAGACCTACTCGCCCACCGGGGCCGAATCTTTACGGCCGACCGCCTCGTAATCGCGGCCGCCGGATACGTCGACCCCGACGAATTCGTGGACCGCGTAACGGAATACTTCGGCGGCACCGTTGCCGCCGCGGCCCCTGCGCCGGCCGAGACCGCGACTTGGACCGCCCCTCCCGCGGCCCTCCCCAAAGAGACCGAACAGACCCACCTGTGTCTCGGCGTCCCGGGCCTCCCGTACGGCGACGCCGACCGGTACGGCTTGGCCATGCTCACGACCATTTTGGGAGGCAACGCCTCCAGCCGCCTCTTCCAGCGAGTGCGGGAGGAACGCGGCCTCGCTTACTCCGTATACGCTTACGGCCGCGGATTCCGCCGCAGCGGCGCCGTCGTCGCGTACGCTGGCACCAGCCCGGCGACCGCGCGCGAAACCCGGGACCTCATCGCGCAACAGTTCGAGGACCTGGCGACCCACAAGGTGAACGCCGCCGAGCTCCAGCGTACCCGCGAATTCTTGAAAGGTACCCTGATGCTCTCGCTGGAGTCCACGGCGGCGCGTATGGGCCGCAACGCGCGGCACGAGATGTACATGGGGAGACACGTAACCTTGGAAGAGACGTTGGCCGGCGTGGAGGCGGTCACCGCCGACGATCTGTTGCGGCTCGCGGGCCGGTTGTTCGCCCAACCGCCCGCCGTCGTCGCCATTGGGCCGAACGCGGAGGACATTGTTAAAGCCTGAGGGGAGGTTGCTGCGACCCTCTGGCCGCGGTTACGGCAGAACGCGTCCCGTGGCCGGGAAAGCCGCGGCCGCCCGGTGCCTCCTCCGCGCGGCGGGGTTCGCGGTAGCTTTGGTCTCCGCCCCGGCCGGCGGGGCCGACGACGACCTCGTCGTCATCAAGGAAATCCGCACCTTCGGCAACGACCGCACCTCCCGGGGCGTCATTCTGCACTACTGCGAATTCCAACCCGGCGAATACCTCACCGAAGAAGAACTCGCCCGGCGGATCCGCCGGACCGAACAAAACCTCCGGAACACTCAATTTTTCTCCCGCTTCCACGTGTTCGACCTCCCGCGCAGCGATCCGCGGGAGGCCGTTATCATGATCGACGTCGCTGAGGGCACGGACTGGCACCTCTCCGCCTCCACCTGGCAAGCCGAGCTCCGCCGCGAGAACATCGGCGGCGACGCCGTGACGGTCGGCGCCGAGTTCGGCTTAGACATCCAACGCCTGTTCTACCGCCAGCCGTGGATCTTCGACCAGCCGCTGGAGGCCGGCGCGAGCGCCTTCTACGAAAACGGCCACCAGACGATCGTCGAGAACGAATTGGGCTACGCCGGGGAGTGGTTTCACCACGAAGCGGCCGGCGGCGAGGCGTATCTCGGGTACCTCCTCAGCCTCCGCACGCGCCTCGGCCTGGGCGTAAGCGGCGAGTACTTCCACTACTACGATTGGCGCTTTAAAATCGACCCCCCGGGCCGGTTCGGCGTTCAGCCGGAGGCGCACCTGGTCACCTTCCTCCCTTACTTCGAGTGGGATAACCGCGACGACGACCTCTATCCCCGGCGGGGTTTCTACCTCGCGGCCCAAGGCGAGCTTTCAGCGAACGCGGTAAGCGACTACGACTTCCGCGGCGTCGAGGGCGAACTCCGCGGGTACGTAACGCCGGGCTCCGATTTCGTATTCGCCGGGCGAATCCGCGCCGGCGGCCAGTCCGAAATGACGCCGTACGTTCGCCGCCTGTCGATCCGCGGCGCCGACGGCTTACGCAACGCCTCCTCCTACCGCACGATCGGCACCCGCGCCCTCCTTTTGACCGGCGAACTCCGGCGCCCCCTCTTCCGCTCGCCTATATTTACGGCGTGGTTCGAGGGCGTCGTCTTCGTCGACGCCGGCCGGGCGTGGGACCCGGACGAGACCGTCAAGCTGGAGGCGTTCGACTACGCGTTCGGCCCGGGCCTCCGCGTCCACATGCGCAGCCCGTTCTACTTCGATTGGCGGGCCGAACTCAACGTCTACGACGGCCTCTCGTTTTACGCCACCGCCCGCCGAGCGTTCTAAGATGCGCGCCGCCGCCCTAGCGCTGATCCTCCTTCCGACGGCGACGCCGGCCTCGGAAACGCCGACGACGTACGCCGACGTCGCCGCCCTGGTCGCCCGCGCCGAGGCCGGCGACGTTTCCGCCGGCGAGGCCTACGACCTTCTCGAGACGGCTCCCGACGTCCCGTTGGCCGGCGCCGGGCTCGGCCGCCTCCGCCTCCTCCGCGCCCGGGACGCCCCGTTCGCCATGTTTTATTACGTTAACCTCTACCTGGGTTTCCAGGCGTTGAACGATTATATCGCGGACCACCACGACGACCCGCTCCCGCACCTGTGGCGGGCCGCCTCCGCCGTCGAAACCCGCTACGTCATGTGGGGCCTCGCGGAGGCGCGCGCCGATTTGGAACTCACGTGCCGCCTGTGCGGCGAGGACCCCTACCTCCCCAACCACGAACCCCGCGCCCGGCTCCTGCTGGGGATCATGGCCAAAGACGAGGGCGACCTGGAGGGAGCCCTTCGGTTGTGGAGCCAAGCCTACGCCGGCGACCCCACGGGCCCCGTGGGCCGCGAGGCGGCGAAGCTCCTGGACCTTTTCACCGGTTAACCGACTATGGCCCGGCTGGTCATCGCCAAGAACCGCCTCCCCTATCCTCCCCTGACGGGGACCGACGCCGTTACGTGGAACTTCCTGCGGGCGTTGGCGGCCAGCCACGACGTCACCTTCGTCTGCCTGCTCGCCTCGGCGTCCCAGCGCCGGTACGCGCGGGAGTTCGAGGACCTCGGCGTGCGATGGGTCCCGGTTTTGATGCCGAACAAAAAAAACCTGTTCGCGCGGGCGGCTTACAAGGTGTTCTACACCCTCGCCTCCTGGCTCAGCGCCTCGCCGCGCGACCTCTGGTACTACAACCCGCCGGCCTTTCGCCGCGCCGTCAAGGAGGCGTGCGCCGACGCCGACCTCCTCCAGTGCGAGTACTGGTACCTCTACCCCACGGCGCGGGCCGTCCGGGGAGTCGTCAAGGTGTTGCTTAAGCACGACGCCGAATTCGAGCTCAACCGCCGCCTCCTCCGCCTCCCGCGCAACCCTCTCTCGAGACTCCTTCGGGGGTGGCGGTTTTTACAGCGCCGCGCGTACGAGCGGGCCGCGAACCGGCATTTCGACCACGTACTGTGTTTAAGCGCGGTGGACGCCGCGTTGGTCGCGCCGTTTACGAAGCGGCCGCCGCGCCCCCTCTTTCCCCTTCTCGAGCTCCCGCCGTCGCCGCCCGTCTCTCCGGCGTACGGGGAGAAACTGGTTTACTTCGGCGGCACGCGCCGCGACGTCAACCGCCACGGCCTGGAGGTTTTCCTGCGCGCTATCTACCCGGCGATCCAAAAACGGGTGCCCGGCGTAACGTTTACGATCCGGGGGGAGCCGCCGCCGCCTCGCTTGCGGCGCCTCGCCGACGCCTCCGTCGCGTTCGCGCCGCCGGCGGAAGACCTGGCGGAGGAGCTGGCTTCGGCCGCGGCGGCCGTCGTGCCGCTCTGGGCCGGCTCCGGCGTAAAAATAAAAATCCTGACCGCGCTCGCGCACGGCCTGCCGGTCGTGACGACGCCGGTGGGCGCGGAGGGCATTCCGGCGGAGGCCGGAACGGAACTCGTCGTCGCCGCCACGGCGGAGGCCTTCGCCGACGCCGCGGCGCGGCTGTTAACCGAACCCGATTATCGGCGCACGCTGGCGGAGGGCGCGCGCCGGTTCGCCTCCCGCGAACTCGACCCGGCCGTCCGCGCCGGCCCCGTGGCCGAACTCTATGCCGAACTCGCCTCCTCTTAAGATAGCCGTCCTGGCCTCGACGCTCGCCGTCGGCGGCGCGGAGCGGCAACTCGCGACGCTGGCGCGCGAGCTCCGGGAGCGGGGCCACGACGTTGCATTCTACCTGCTGCGGGAAGCCGGGTCGATCGGCGAGGAACTCCGCGGGGCCGGCTTCGCGGGGGAGGATAGGATCGGCGCGCGGCCCGGGCGGTGGCGCCGCGCGCTCTCCGAGCTCCGCCGCTTCGACCTGCTCGCCGCGCTAGACCACAACAACCTCTTGCGCCTCTTGCCCGCGCTCGCCCCCGCGCTCCCGCCCTACGTCGTCCTCTACCATCTCCCGCTGCCCGGCACCCGCCCCCGCGGCTGGCTCCGCGCGATGCGGCGGGCGTACGCCGTCGTCGCCGTCGCCGAGGCCCAGATCGCGATGTTGGACCTCCCCGCGGAGTGCCGGATAGAGGTTATCCCGAACGGCGTCGACCTCCCGCCGCCTCCCTCGCCTCCGGAACGGAGCCGCGCGCGGGAGGCGCTGGGGATCCCCGCGGAGGCGACGGTTGCCGCCACCGCCTGCCGCCTCACCTCCGTCAAGGGCGTCGACGTGTTGGTGGAGGCGCTGGCCGCCCTTTCGGAGGCGGAGCGGCCGTTCGCGGCGGTGGCCGGCGACGGCCCCGAGAAACCGCAGCTGGAGGCGTTGGCGCGCGAGAAGCTGGGCGCGGGCTACACATTCCTCGGCGTATTGGCGGAGGTGGCGCCGCTGTACCAGGCCGCGGATTTCTTCGTCCTGCCCTCCTACCGGGAGGCGACGCCGATGGCGTTGTTGGAGGCGATGTCGTACGGCCTGCCTGCCGTCGCCGGCGACGTCGGCGACGTCGGCGTCATCCTCGCCGGCGGAGGGGGCGTGACTTTCCCGCCGGGCGAGACGGGAGAACTCGCCGCGGCAGTCCGAACGATGGCCGCCTCCCCCGCGCGCCGGTTGGAAATGGGCGCTCTCGCCCGCGCCACCGTCGCCGGCCGCTACACCGTCCAACACATGGTCGAACGCTACGAGGCTTTGTTCCGCGAGGCGGCGCAGGAAGGGGGAGCCGGTGGCGCGGCGTAACGGGGACCCGGTGGACGCCGTCGTCGCGTTGTGCTACCGGTGCAACCTCCAGTGCGTAACGTGCGACCTGGCCTCGCGCGGCCCGGAGGCTCTGTCGCCCGAGACGCTCCGGAAACTTCCCCCCTCGCTGGCCTACGTCAACGTCACCGGCGGCGAGCCGCTCCTGCTCGACGACCTCGTGCCCGGCGTCCGCGCGATATACGAAGCCACCGGCGCGGAAATCACCCTCTCTACCAACGGCACCTTGCCCGAGCGGACGGAAGAGGTCGTCCGCGACCTTCGCCGGGACGTCGAGGGCTTGCGCGTCGCCGTCTCGATCGACGGCCTGGAGGCGACCCACGACCACATCCGCCAAGCGCCGGGCGCTTTCCGCAAAGCCCTGGCGACCGTCGAACGCCTGCACCCTCTTCTCGGAGGCGACCTCCACCTGGCGTTCACGATTTCGGCGGCCAACGCCGCCGAGTTCGACGGCGTCGCCTCCTTGGCCCGCGAGTATCGCCTCCCCCTCAGCCTCGCCCTCACCCACACTTCCGAACACTACTTCCGGCCGCAGGCGGAGGCGGTACCCGCGAAGGAGGAGGCCTTGACCGCGGTCGACGCCGCTACGCGGTACTACCTCCGCGAGTTCTCGCCGCAGGCCGCGGGCCGCGCTTACTTCGCTGCGGGCCTGGCCACGGTGGTGGCGACCGGCCGGCGCCCCCTCCCCTGCCGCGCCGGCGACCGCTTCTTCTACCTCGACCCTCGCGGCGAGGTCTACCTCTGCAACATGCGGGTGGAGACGCTCGGCTCGCTCGAGCGGGCGAGCTTCGAGGAGATTTGGGAGCGCCGGCGCCGCCGCGAGTTGCTCCCGACGACGGGTCCGGCGTGTCCGATCCAGTGCTGGATGGTGTGCACGGCGCGGACGTCGATTCAGGACTCGCGCCTCCGCGCCGCGGCGTGGGCCGCGTTAGCGTACCTGAGTACGTGGTGCGGCGGGGCGCCGCCCCGGCCCTAAACCCGGACCCGCCGCCCGACCTCGGCAAGTACCCGCCGCATAAAAATCGCTTGCCCTCCGTCAAAATGGCTTCTATAATGGGAGCTAAGAGGACTTCCCTCCGCCCGCGAGGCGCGGCAGGAGGGACGGGTAATGGCCGTCGAGGAGAAAAAAAGTAACAAGGGTTACTACCACTCGGTGCGCCTGGCCGCCGACCGGTGCATCGGCTGCATCCACTGCGTCCGCGTTTGCCCGACGGAGGCCCTCCGGGTCCACTACGGCAAAGCCCGGATAAATCCCCTCCGGTGCGTCGATTGCGGCGAGTGCATCCGCGTATGCCCCACCAACGCGAAGTACGCCCAAACGGACCCGTGGGAGGCGCTCGAACGCTTCAAGTATAAAGTCGCCATCCCCTCCTCCGCCCTCGTCGGCCAATTCAAAAGCTCCGTCCCCCCCGATAAAGTATATTCCGCTCTCCTCGGGCTCGGCTTCGACGAGGTGTACGAGGGCGCGCTGGGGGGCGAAATCATATCCCTCGCCGTCCGGGATTACCTTAATAAGAACGGGCCGCGCGTCAAACCCACTATCTCCTCGTTGTGCCCGGCCGTCGTCCGGTTGATCCAGGTTCGCTTCCCCTCCCTCGTCAGCCACATTATCCCGATCGAGGCGCCGATGGACGCGGCAGCGCGGGTCGTGAAGATTAGCCGCAGCCGTCACCTGGGCCTCGCCCCGGAGGAAATCGGCGCGTTTTTCATCACGCCCTGCCCGGCCAAAGTAACGGCGATAAAACAACCGGTAGCGACGCGGGATTACTTCGTGGACGGCGCGTTCGGAATATCGGACGTTTACAACCGCATCATGAATAACGTCGATAAGATCAAAGTGGTCCCGGGGATCGCGCGCGCCTCCGGCCTGGGGATCGGATGGGGAGCGGCGGGCGGCGAAAACCGCTTGCTGGGCCAAGGTCGCCGCCTGGCGGTTGACGGCATCGACAACGTGGTCCGCGTCCTGGAGCTCATCGAGGGCGACGAATACCATCACGGCTACGAATATTTGGAAATGCGGGCGTGCACCGGCGGATGCGTCGGCGGGCCGCTGGCGACGCAGGAGCCGTTCGTGGCCAAACACCACATCGACCAACTCCGGCGGGAACGGGGCGAGACATTCGGGATCGAGGAGGGCCGGCCGCCGGACCTCCCGTATGCGGAAATCGTGGAAATGGTCGAATCCCGCGTCTTCCATCTCAAAGCGCCGGTCGAACCCCGCCCCACGATGGGCCTCGGTACCGACCTCGCCGAGACCATCACGCGGATGAAGGAGCTGGAGGGTTTGATCGTGTCGCTCCCCGGGATCGACTGCGGATCCTGCGGCGCGCCGACGTGCCGCGCGTTTGCCGAAGACGTCGTCCTCGGCAAGGCGCACCTCACGGATTGCACTTTCAAGCTCCGCGATCGGATCCTGAAACTGGCCGAAGAAATGAGCAGCTTGTCCGGGCAACTTCCGCCGACCCTCAAAACGCGCGAAAGCGGGGAAACGCATGGAACTGAAGAAGATAGTTGATAAACTAGGCCTGGAGGTGGCCGCCGGCGCCGAACACCTCGGCCGCGCCGCCCAATCCAGTTACGTCTCCGACCTGCTCTCCGACGTGATGGCGAACGCGGGAGAAGGCACGCTGTGGATTACGATCCAAACCCACGCCAACATCGTAGCGGTTTGTGCGCTCCATGACCTGGCGGCCGTCGTCATCGCCAACGGGAAGCGGCCGAACGAAGAAACGCTGGCCCGCGCCGAGGAAGAGGGCGTCGTCCTCCTCCTCTCGCCCCAGAGCGCCTTCGACGTCGCCGGCCGCCTCTACGAGTTGGGACTCCGGGGGATTGAACGCTGACCGAACTCCGCCCTTTCCGCGCCGACCTTCACGTCCACTCGGTCCTCTCCCCCTGCGGCGAACTGACCCAATCTCCACGAAAAATAATCGAAGCCGCGCGCAAGCGCGGCTTGACCCTTATCGCCGTTACGGACCACAACGCCTCCGAAAACGTGGCCGCCACGCGGCGGGCGGGCGCCAAGTCCGGGATTACCGTCCTGGCCGGCATGGAGGTCACGACGGCGGAGGAGGTGCACGTCGTCGCGCTCTTCGACGACCTGGCCGACCTCGGCAAGCTCCAGGGTAAAGTGTACGAGCGCCTCCAGGCCGGCGAAAACGACCCCGCGCGCTTCGGCTACCAGGTAATCGTCGACGAAGCCGAAAACGTACTCGGCATGAACCGCCGCCTCCTCCTGGGCGCGACCGACATGGACCTGGACACGACGGTCGCCTACATCCGGGAGTACGGCGGCCTGGCCGTCGGCGCCCACGTCGACCGCCCGGCCTTCAGCTGCACCAGCCAGCTCGGCCTGGTACCGGAGGGCCTATTCGACGCGATCGAGATCTCGCCGTTCGCCGACCCCGCCGACTACGCCTCCTGCGGCTACCCCGTAATCCGCTGCTCGGACGCGCACCAGCCCCAGGACGTCGGGAGGGGTTTCACCGTCTTCGAACTGGCGGCGCCGACCTTCGCGGAGGTACGTCTCGCGCTGCGCGGGGAGGGCGGCCGGCGGATCGCCGGCTACAGCTCTTAGCCCAACCACTCCTATGGAAGACCTTTCGCTGCATCTACTCGATATCGCGATGAACTCGATTCGCGCCGGCGCGACGGCCATCTCCCTGGAGATCGTCGAGGACCGGGAGGCGAACCTCCTTACGTTCGCGATCCGCGACAACGGCTGCGGCATGACGGAGGACCAGCTCTCCCGCCTCCACGACCCGTTCTTCACGACGCGCAAGACGCGGCGGGTCGGCCTGGGGCTCCCGCTGTTGAAGCAAGCGGCCGAGCAGGCCGGCGGCGGCCTTACGGTGACCTCCGCGCCGGGGGAGGGGACGACGGTGGAGGCGCAGTTCGGGCTCGACCATATCGATCGGCCGCCGCTCGGCGACGTCGCGGCCACCGTATGGTCGCTGATCGTAACCAACCCGCGCGTCGAATTCGAATACCGCCACGCCCGCGACGACGCCGCGTTCGAGGTTAAGACGGCGGAGCTAAAAGTCAAACTCGCGACCAGCTCGCTGGGCCAGCCCCGCCTCGCGAAGGCGCTCAAAAAGTACCTGGCCGACAACGAGGGCCGCCTGGCCGAGGCGGCCGCCCAGTAACGATTCCCTCCTTCGAGGAGGTTCAAAATGAAACTCGAGGACTTACGCAAAATGGTGGAGGGCGAACGGCCCGAAGAACCGGCGGAGGGCGCCGCGCGCTGCACCGTCGTCGTGGGGATGGGGACGTGCGGCATCGCCGCCGGCGCCCGGGAGGTCCTGGCGGCGATAATCGACGAGTTGGAGGCGCGCGGCATAACGGACGTCATCGTGACGCAATGCGGCTGTCGCGGCGTGTGCGAGCGGGAGCCGCTGGTGATGGTCACGCCCCGCGACGGCGCGGAGGTGGTTTACGCCGACATGACGCCGGAGCGCGTGCGGGAGGTCGTGGCCACGCACGTCGTCGGCGGCGAGGCGGTGGAGGCGTACCGGCTGGCGGAGGGGAGTTGACAACGGCCGCCGGGAGGCGTATAATTACCGCCCTGGAGGGAAAAGGTGGGACGGGCGCTTAGCTCAGTTGGTAGAGCGCTGCTTTCACAGAGCAGAAGTCACAGGTTCGAGTCCTGTAGCGCCCACATAAGAGCCGCGGCGTAATCGAGCCGCGGCCTTAATTTAGTCGCTTCTAACGACCCCGATCCCCCTAAATCCTTGCAGCCTCCGGGGGATAAAGTTATACTCCGGCGTTCGGCCGGAGTTTTTTACGATGCCGCGCAAGAGACCCAACGAGATGAACTTCCTGGAGCACCTGGAGGAGCTGCGGGTGCGGCTGCTGTGGATTTTGGGCGCCGCGGCCGCCGGGACCGCCGGCGCGTTCTACTTCGCGCCGCGCCTCGTCAACCTGCTGCTCGCGCCGGGGGGCGAGAGGTTCCAGTACATCAAGCCGGCGGAGGCCTTCGTCGTCCACCTCGCCGTCTCGTTTATCGCCGGCCTGGTCGTGATGTCGCCGTTCATCTTCTACCAGATCTGGCGCTTCGTCGCGCCCGGGCTGCTGCCCCGGGAGAAGCGGTACGCGCTGCCGTTCGTCTTCTTCACCTCGCTGTGCTTCGTCGCCGGCGTCGTCTTCGGCTACTACCTGCTCTTCCCGGCGATGGGATTCTTCCGCTCCTTCGAGACGGACCGGCTGGTCGCGGACTGGACGCTGGGCAGCTACGCCTCGCTGACGCTCCGCCTCCTGCTCGCGACGGGCCTCATCTTCGAGGCGCCGATAGTGATTTTCTTCCTGGCGCGCCTCGGAATCGTCTCGCCTCGCCTCCTGACCGCCAAATGGAAATACGTAATCCTCATCGTCTTCGTCGTCGCGGCGGCGCTAACGCCCGGCCCCGACGTCTTCACGCAATCGCTCCTCGCCGTGCCGCTGCTGCTGTTGTACGGGATCTCGATCGGCGTGGCGTGGCTGGCCTATCCCCGGCGTAAACCCGAGGAGGAGGAAGAGGAGGACGAGGCGGAGCCGGAGGAGGAGCCGCCCCGCACGCCCTCCCCCTACGCCGGTTAGTTTCGTATGGACTACGAACAGGCCACCGCTTTTCTGGATTCGCTGGTGAACTACGAGCGCGAGATGCCGCGTACGTACGACACGCGGGCGTTCGACCTTGAAAACTTCGCGCGGCTGCTCGGCCGCCTCGGCTCACCCCAGGAGGCGTACCCGATAATCCACGTCGCCGGGACCAAGGGCAAGGGGTCCGTCGTCGCGATGCTGGCCGCCGCCTTCGCCGCCGCGGGAAGGCGCGCCGGCGCGTTCACCTCCCCGCACCTCCGCTCCGTCCGCGAGCGCCTCGCCGTCGACGAGGAGTTAATTTCGCCGGCGGAGTTCGGCCGCTACGTCGGCCGCGCCCGGGAGGCCATGACCGGCGAGGAGAGCGCCAACTACCGCACCTACTTCGAGACGCTGCTCGCCGCTGCGCTACTCTTCTTCCGCGAGCGGGAGGTCGACGTCGCGCTGCTCGAGACGGGCCTGGGCGGCCGCCTCGACGCGACGAACGTCGTGTCGCCCGCCGTCGTCGCGCTAACCTCTATCGGCCTCGACCACACGAACATCCTGGGGACCACGCTCGCCGAAATCGCCGCCGAGAAGGCCGGCGTCCTCAAGGAAGGCGTCGTCGCGGTGAGCGCGCCGCAGGAGGCGGAGGCGGCCGCGGTCCTGGCCGAGACGGCCTCCCGCCTCGGCGCCCCGCTCGCGGTCGTCGGCGCGGACCTTCACCTCGCGCTCAACGGCGACGGGACCTTCGACTACCGCGGCCCGCGCTACGATCTCGCCTTGCTCAAGCCCGCTATGCTGGGGCCCGCGCAGCGCCTCAACGCCGCCGTGGCGCTGGCGGCGCTGGAGCAGTTTGAGCCGTTCGAGGTCCCGGCGGAGGCGGCGCGGAAAGGCGTCGCAACCGGCCGCGCCCGCGGCCGCGCCGAATTGCTCCCGGGGAGTCCCGCCCTCCTGCTCGATTCCGCCCATACCGCCGCCTCCGCCCGCGAGCTGGCCGCGGTCGTAAAAAGCTTGCCGTACCGCCGAAAGGTCTTGCTCTGGGGGATGTCGTACGAAAAGGACGCCGCCTCCGTCGCCCGGGAGCTGGCGCCCTGCGTGGAGGAGGCGTTGGCCACGGCCGCCTCCCTGCCGCGGGCCCGCGCCGCCGACGAACTGGCCGAAATCGGCCAAGGGATATTCCAAACCTCCGCCGCCGCGACGCCCGCCGCCGCGG
>CP070633.1:1970867-1987771 GCA_020356085.1 Candidatus Coatesiibacteriota bacterium
CAGATGCGCTTCCAGACGATCTGGCGCCAGTCGGATATCGGCGAGGCCGGAAACATCACGCTGGTAGAGCATCAAGCTTATCCGGGTTACACCCACGTCGGCGGGAACTTCACCGGCTGCCGCATCCTCTTGTGCCACACGAGCGTGAGTACCATTACCTCGACGTTCGCCTCCAATTACGGCGGCCAAACGCCCAGGCTCGTCTTCTCGGGAACCAAAGTCGTTCCCCGCGCCGTCGGCGGCACCTGGTGGACCGTCGTGTCCGGCTCCGCTCTGTTCGCCTACAACAACACCAACAACCTCCTCTACGAAGTTTCGTGGACCGGCAACACGGGCGCCTCGGGCGCCAACTACATCACCCACACGCGCTCCGGCCAGACCGGCCGGGTTTGGGCCAATAGCGCCACCGCCTCTTCCGGCTCCATTACCGCCGGCTACGGGACGCTCGCGCGCATTACCGTCGTCTCCTCCGGCGTGGCGCCCACCTCGTTGGGCCGCGTCAAGTCGATGTACAAATAGTTTGCGCCGACCTACTGAAAACCCCGCCCTCCCGGGCGGGGTTTTTATGTCGCCGCGCATAGCGAGTCGCAAATACAAACGCCCCCCTTAACGGCGGGGCGTTTCACGTCCCAGTTTCGGCGTGGTTAGCGGTACAGGCTCTTAACCCGTCCCAGGCTCGTCGCCTCCACGCCGGCGCCGCTTATCGTAATCCGGCCGTAGCGGTGGATATCGGCGGTAACGTTCCCCGTCTCCGCGGTGGCGGAGGAGGAATTGTAGACGCGGCCCGGGAAGGGGTGCGAGCCCGCGTTCCGGCACTTGAACGGGTTGATATTCCCCACGCCGGCCGTCCACGAGACCTCGATCAACAGGTTGTCGCGGTTGTTGAAGGTGAAGTTCGTCGGCGCGACTATGGTCAGCCACTCGTTTGCCTCGCTCCGCGGGAGGACGTAGGTCCCGCTGAAGGCCGTGACCGGCTGGTTGCCGCCGTAGTTGTTGCGGAAGTTGGCGCCCACGGCGCGAATGCCGGTGTGGCATAGCAGGACCTTGCAGTTAGTGAAGGTTCCGCCGGCGCCGCCGCTGGGATTGGACCACATCTGCCACTCGAGCCGGGTAAGCGGGCCGGCCTCGCCGATCTCGTACTGGAACCACATCGTCTGCCAGCGGAACTGCGGGTGATACCCCCAGAACGGGAAGGTGTTATTGCTGTTCGGCGTGCCGCCGCCGACGATATGGACGCCGGCCTCGACCGCCGCCGAGGAGGCGACGACGAGCGCCGCCGTAAACGCGATTAGCCTCTTCACGGAAGACCCCCTTTGCGAAAATGCCTCCGCCTGCCCCCTTACGCCCACCGAATTAGAACACATTCCGGCCCGGGCCGCAATCTAAAACGGCGGCCGGGAACCCAATTTAAAACGCCTCTCCCGGGGGAGAGGCGTTTCGTAGTGGCGTGAAGTAGCAGTTTACTGGAAAAGGCTCTTGACGCGGCCCAGCGAGGTGGGCTGGACGCCCGTCATGGTTCCGATCGTCAAGCGGATGTGCTGGGCATTCCCCTGTACCGAACCGGAAGAGGCGTTGTGGTCGGTCGCGTACACGCGCCTACTGCGGTCGGGTGACCGCCAGCACGGATTCCCTACGCCCCCGTCGCCGTTCCACCGGATCTCCATTAAGAGGTTGTTGGTGTTGTTGTAGTTGAACCTGTTCGGCGTGATGGGCATGTCGACATAGTTAGGTCCACCCGGAAGGGTGTAGTTACCCGAAGCCCGGACCAGGACCGGCGTGTTGCCGGTGTAGTTATTGTTGAACGTCGCCTCGAGCGCCGTCTTGGTCGTGTGGCACAGCCAGACCCGTACCTCGCGATACAAGCCGCTCGTCGTGTACGTGCCGCGGTTCCACTCGATTTTGTTGATGTACCCGGCGTAGTTAATGTCGCTTTGCATCCACAGGCACTGGAACCGCATCGAATTGTAGGAGCTACCCCACCACGGGATGTAATTGTTGGCCGCGTAAGCGCCGATGGTAACCACTTTACCCGTGGCGCCGGCCGGGGCCGCAAACACCGCCAGCACCAGCGCAGCCGTAAGCAATAAAGCTACTTTCCTCATTGACGTGCCTCCTTGTCCAAGTTGTCGTTCTTGTCCGATGCAGTGTATTATGCATTATAGCCCGGTTTCCCGCCTAGTGCAACAAGAAAATTAGGGCTTGGCCGCGGCCGCCAGCCGCCACGCCGCGAACCCCTCCCGCAGCGCCAGGCGCTCGTGGGCCTCGTCCAGATACCGCTGGAGGTCGTTGCTCATCAGGCCGTAGTAATTTATGTCGACTACGAGGTATCGCGCCCCCTCCGCGTAGTACCGCTGCAGGAAATCGTCCATCAGCGCGGCGTCCTCCGCCAGCGGCCCCTTCGGCGACAGGATCCACCCCTTCCGCCCGCAGTAATACAACCACTGTGGGCCGCCGTCGTTATAGGTTACGATCGGCGCCCCCTCCCGGTCGACCGTTAGTAAATACTCGCCGGCGCGGAGGGGGGCCTCGTTCACGCGGATAAACGAACGGAACTTGCCGGTGAAGGCGGGAACGGCCGCGGCGAGGGCCAGGCCGGTTACGACGGCCGCGGCTTTGCCGGGTACGTTTCGGCGGAAGAGTTTCAAGCCCTCCGAGGCGGCGTAGCCCCCCGCCAGCGCCGCCGGCGCCAAAAGCGGCAACGCGTAGTAGTCGTGGTAGTACGCGCCCCGCGCGAGGACGAGAAGGTAGCCGACGGCGACGCCGAGCCACGCCAACAGCGCGAACCGGTAGCGGCTCCTGTGCGCGACCAGCAGGACGACGCCCGCGACGGCCAATATTAACCCCGGGATCGTCAGAACGTTCGCGGCCAGGTTCTCCGTCAACATCTTGCGGTAGAAATCGACGGAGAGGAGCGTCTCGGCCGTGGCCCACTTGTCACCGGCCACCCAGACGCCGAAGGTAAGGCCGGTTCGCTCGAAGAGGCGGTGGGCGTGCCAATACCACATCGCCGCCGGCACGAACGTCCCCGCCAGCACGAGCCACGGCGCCGGCGAACGAAGCTCCTCCCGCGCGTAGCGCAGCGCGAGCAAGACGAACAGAGGGAGGAGGTGAAAGGCCGTGGGTTTAAGGAGGGCCGCCAGCGCCAGCGCCGCCGCGGCGTCGAAGAAGTCGCTCGTCCGGCGGTCTTCCAGCCAGCGGCAGAGGAAGTATACCGCGCCCAGCGAGGCGGCGAACCGCCAACTCTCGGGCATGAACGCGCGCCCCATAAAGCCGCCGACGGGCGACAGCGCGAAGAGGAAGGCCGCGGCCAGCGCGGCCCTCGGGTTCAACAACCGTTTCCCGATAGCGTAGATCAGCAGTAGCTGCAGCAGGTACGCCGCGAGCGACAGCACGCGGCCGACGACGTCGGCCGGCCCCGTCAGGAAGTACGTCGCCGCCGCGACGTAGGAGTAGAGGGGGAACTCCGTCTCGCAGTAGTTCGGCCCCGGCCCGCCCCAGTCGACCTGGGGGTAGAAGAATTTCATGCCGCCGGCGTGGTAGTTACGCGCGAGCGCGGCGGTGTCGGCCTGCCGCCAGGCGTGGTGGCCGAGCAGCGGCCGGTCCAGGCC
The DNA here is from genome assembly GCA_020356085.1 of Candidatus Coatesiibacteriota bacterium. Lineage (GTDB taxonomy): Bacteria > RBG-13-66-14 > B26-G2 > WVWN01 > WVWN01 > WVWN01. Next base: position 1,974,476 of record CP070633.1, read on the forward strand.
GTAGAATTTGTGGCCGACGGCGACGACCGCCAACACGCCGACCCAGAACCCAGCTTTGCGGTAGAAGGCCATAACGTAACGCCTCCCGGAGGCCGCATCATATCACGGCGGCGGGGGGCGGTCAATTCGGCGTACAAAAAACCCGGCTCTCAGGCCGGGCTTTTTTTCTGGGCTTCCTCTTTTTCCGCCAACAGCTCCTGCGTCGGCGAGGCGACGCCTCCCTTGGAGAGCAGCTCCCGGAACGGCGCCGCCCCCTTGGCGCGGAGGCAATAGCGCAACGCCAGCAGCGTCAGGTCCGCGACGGAGATGCCGGCCTGCTCGGCCAGGTCGCGGGCCGCGGTTTCGTCGTCGGGCAGGATTTGGAGAATTACCAGTTTTTCGTCGTCCGTGAGCACCTACAGTCCTCTGCGCTTAAATTCCTCCTATTATAACAGCCTTGCCGTCGGGGCGCAAGCCCTAGGTTTAGAAACATGGGCCGCCGCGCCGACCCGGCGGCCGGAGTCCGTAAAAATCCCTCCCCTCCTCGGCGTCATAAGAATAACCCTACGCCCGCCTGGAGGCCGAGGTAGAGCGCCGCGCCGCCCGTGTCCTGGTAGCCTCCGGCGTCGCGGTCGTAGTCGCCGGCCCTCTTCCCGAGGAGTACGGTGAAGTCTGCGCCGACGTCGATCACCAACGGCCCTACCAGCGGGATATACGTCCCGGCCTCGCCGTACAGCGCCGGGTGCCACCGGACGAGTGGGTCGGCGTACCGTCGGTATACCGCCTTCTCCCGGGCGAGCGCGAGGCCGCCGCCGGCGTAGGGGTACGTCCACTCGAGCGGGAGGTTATAAATTACTCCCCCCCGGAGGGCGAAAATCTGCCTTTCCAGCAGGTCCGAAACGCCTACCACCGCGGGCATGATTTTCTCGTCGAATTCGTAGCGGTCGTACGTGAACGCGCCCGAAATCGCGAGCTCGTCGGTCCACTCGTAGCGGAGGCGAAAGGCGCCTCCCGCCCAGGAGGGGTTGGCCTCTTCTCCGGCCAGCGGGACGGATATGCGGTAATAAGGGCCGAAGGTGACGCCGAGGGGCTCGCCCTCCGCCGCCGCGGCCGCGGAACCGAGCAGAAGAGTCGCCGTGAATAACGCTCTCGTAAAGGTCATGGCTTTCCGTTTAGACATAAGGCTCCCTTTATCGTTTAAACGCCGCCTCGCCTTGGGCCGAGAGGCGGGTGGGGAATCCGCTCCCCGGGCGCGGGTCCGGTCCTAGTCCGTGGCCCCCGCGGCGAGAGTCTGTACCCGGACGCGACCCCCCTCCGTATATACGACGGCGATCTCGCCGCTGGGCGTTACGGCGGCCGAAGCGCAACCGGAAGCCACGCCCGGCGAGCGCGAAATCCGCCGGGGTTCGGTCCACGCCCCCTCCGAGAACGCGGCGTAGAAAATCTCGGCCGCAGGCGTCTCGCGGGTATCCTCCCAGAACAGCAGGAGGCGGCCGTCCGGCGTCCGGGCGGTAGTCGGATGGTAGGCTTCGCCGCCGCCGTCGAACAGCAACCGGTCGGCCGTCCACCGTTCGCCGTCCCATTCCTTTTCCCAAATGGCCGCCCGGCCGCCTCGCCGATCCATAAAGAACAGGCGGAGGGTATCGTTACCGTCCACTACCAGGCGCGGGTGAAAGGTGGAAGCCGGGTCGGAGGTAAGGCGAAAAGGGCCCGTCCACGTTGAGCCGTCGAATACGCTCTCGTAGAGGTCGAACTCGCCGGAACGGTCGTCTCGCCACACGACGTGGAGCTCGCCGCGGAAGAGGGCCACCGTCGGCGTCCAACCGCCCAGGTTGGCCGGCTCTTCGGACAGGCGGACCGGCGGGTCGAAAGTCCCCTCCTCGGTCCGCCAAACCGTGTACCATATTTCCGCGGGCGGCCGGTGGGCCCGTTCGGCGACCATCGCGACGGCGACGTCGCCGGTCGGGAGCGCCAGCGGCGCCGGCAGCGCCGGCGTTCGGTTGGGGATTTTTATATATTCAGGCGGTCCCCAGGTCCCGATCGGTTCGCCGACGCGATGGCATAGCGCCCGGCCCGATTTAAAAAATATGTGCAGCCGGCCGTCGGCCGCGGCTACGAGGGCCGCGTCCCGCCCCGTCGCCTCATCGAGTCGGAGGGGCGCCTCCCATCGGCCGGCGGCGCCGTCGAACCGGCGGTAATACGCTGCCGTCCCCGCCTCCTCGAAAAAGACGACGTGAAGATTGCCCCGGCCGTCGGAGGCGACGGCCCCCGCGGAGTTGTAGCACGTCCGCCACTTACCCTCCGGAGGAGTTATCGTCTCGGGGGGCGACCACTCGGCGAACGCCGCCTCCGCGGCCGCTCCGCCGGTTAAGACGATCAGGAGGCCCATTACCCAGTCACGGAGCGTGTTTTCCATAAGATTGCTATATTCTACTACTTTCGCCCTTATTATCAACCCCTAACCGCCGCCGGCCCGCCGGGATTTCGTTTGACACCGGCCCCCCGTTTTTGTTATATTTCGCTTAGTTAAGGCTTTTTGTTATGACCGGCCACCAAAAAGACAATACGCGCTATATTTTCGTGACCGGAGGCGTAATCTCCTCCCTGGGCAAGGGCATCGCCTCCGCCTCGCTGGGCCGCCTTATGATCTCCCACGGCCTGGACGTCGCGATGCTTAAACTCGACCCCTACATTAACGTCGACCCGGGGACGATGAACCCGTACCAGCACGGCGAGGTATACGTCACGGACGACGGCGCGGAGACGGACCTCGACCTGGGCCACTACGAGCGCTTCACCGACCGGCCGACGTCGAAACTCTCCAACGCCACTACCGGGATGGTATACGGCGCCGTCATCGAGAAGGAGCGCCGCGGCGACTACCTCGGCGGGACGGTGCAGGTCATCCCCCACATTACGGACGAGATAAAATCCCGCGTCCGCAAGCTCGCCTCCGCCTCCGGGGCGGACGTCGTCATCGTCGAGATCGGCGGGACCGTGGGCGATATCGAGGGCCAGCCCTTCCTAGAGGCCATCCGCCAGTTCGCGCTCGACGTGGGGCGGAACCGTTGCGCCTACCTTCACCTCACGCTCGTACCGTATATTCCGGGGGCCGGAGAACTTAAGACCAAACCTACGCAGCACTCGGTCCGCGAACTCCGCGCGATCGGTATCCAGCCCGACGTGCTCATCTGCCGGACCGATCGCGCGCTCACCGACTCGACCCGCCACAAAATCGCGCTCTTCACCAACGTCGTCCCGGAGGCCGTGGTCGAGGCCGCCGACACCGACAACATCTACGAAATCCCCCTCCACTTTCGCCGCCAGAACCTCGACGGCCTGATCCTCGAACGCCTGGGGCTCCCGGCGGGGGAGGCGGACCTGGGCGCTTGGGAGGAGATGCTCGAACGCGGCCGTAACCTGACCGGCGAGGTCGATATCGCCGTCGTCGGCAAGTACACGGGCCTGCGCGATTCCTACAAGAGTATTATCGAGGCGCTCACGCACGGCGGCCTGGCCTCCGGCGTCAAGGTCAATATCGCGTGGGTCGAATCCACCGATTTGGAGAGCGAGGGCGGCGGGGAAAAATACCTGGGGGAGGCGGGGGGGATTCTCGTCCCGGGCGGTTTCGGCGAACGCGGCATCGAGGGGAAGGTAAACGCCGCGCGTTACGCGCGCGAACACAATATCCCCTACTTCGGCATCTGCCTCGGCCTCCAGGTGGCGGCCATCGAGGCCGCCCGCGCCGCGGGCCTCGCGGAGGCGTACTCGGTCGAGTTCGACGTCGATTGCCCGCACCCCGTCATTTGTTTGATGGACGAGCAAAAAAAAGTTACGCGCATGGGCGGGACGATGCGCCTGGGCGCGTACCCGTGTGTGTTGACCCCCGGCTCGCGGGCGGCCCAAGCCTACGGCGTCGGCGAGGTCAGCGAGCGCCACCGCCATCGCTACGAGTTGAATACCGAATATGCGGAAGTATTGGCGGAGGGCGGCCTCGTCGTTACCGGGGCCTCCCCCGACGGCCTGTTGCCGGAAGTCGTCGAGGTCCCCGAACACCCCTGGTTCGTCGCGGTGCAGTTCCACCCCGAGTTGAAGTCCCGGCCGTTGGCGCCGCATCCCCTCTTCGCGGCGTTCGTCGCCGCCGCTTATGCCACCGGCGGCCGGGCCTTCTCCCCTTCCGAAAGATCGGCGTCCAAAATTCCCTCCTAACGTTTTCGACCGCCGGCTTTACAGGCCGCGAGGCGCGGCGCCGGCGGGGGACTTTCACTCGGGTGCGAACGCCGTAGTGCGAGGAGGCAGTAGTACATGGCTAAGGTCGAGATAGAAAAAATCCGCAATATCGCGTTGGTGGGCCACGGCGACGCCGGCAAGACGGCGTTGGCGGAAGACCTGCTGTTCCGGGCCGGGGCCCTCCCCCGGCGCGGCCGCGTGGAGGAGGGGAACACCGCCTCCGATTTCGACGAGGAGGAGGTCAAGCGGGGGTTTTCGGTGAGCGCGGCCCTCCTCGCCGCCACCCACGAGGGACACCGCCTAAATCTCCTGGACATTCCGGGGTCCGCCGACTTCATCGCCGACCTGGTAGCCGGCGTGCGCGTCGTGGATCTCGCGGTGCTGGTCTTGAACGCGGTGGCGGGAGTGGAGGTCGGGACCGAGCGCGCTTGGCGGGAGGCGGCGGCCAGCCGCGTCGCCCGGGCCGTCGTTATCAACAAAATGGACCGCGAGCGCGCCAACTTCGACGAAACGCTGCGCCAGGCGCGGGAGGCGTGGGAGGGCGTGCAGTTCGTCGTTATGACCTATCCCGTGGGAGCGGAAGCCTCGTTCCGCGGTTACCTCGACGTCGCCGCCGGCGGCGCGCAGCTGTGGGAGGGCGGTTTGAGCGGCGAGCCGACGGCGGGAGAGGTCCCGGAGGACCTCGCCGATAAGCACCGCGAGCTGAGCCGCGCGCTCTTGGAGGCCGCGGCGGAACAAGAAGACGAGTTGATGGAGAAGTACTTCGATACCGAGGAACTCTCGGCGGAGGAGATAGCCCGCGGCCTGCGGCGGGGCATCGCCGCCGGCAAAATCGTCCCCGTCTTCTGCGCCGACGCCTACGACGGCGTGGGGGGCGCCGCGCTGCTCCGAAGCGTGGTCCGCTTTTTCCCCTCTCCGGCCGACGTCCCCGAACGCCTCGGCCTCGAACCCGGCGGGACCAAAGAACTCGAACGGCCCGCCGCCGCGGCGGCGCCGCTCAGCGGCTTCGTCTTCAAGACCGTCAACGACCCCTTCGCCGGGAAGCTCTCCTACGTCCGCCTCTACTCCGGCAAGGTCAAGGGCGACGACCAGGTCCTCGACGTCACCGCCGACGCCAAGTTCAAGGTCTCCGCGCTGGTCGAGATAAACGGCAAACAACAGAAGCCGGTTTCCGAGCTCAGCGCCGGCGAGTTGGGCGCCGTCGTCAAAGCCGACCCGCTCCGGACCGGCGATACCATAGCCGCGCCCGGCGATCCCATCCAGTATCCGGAATTAGTACTGCCCGAGCCCGTAATGCCCTACGCGATCTCGCCTCGCTCCAAGGGCGACGAGGACAAGTTGATCTCCTCCCTGACGAAGCTGACGGAGGAGGACCCGACGTTCCACATCGAGCGGAACGCCGAGACGAAAGAGCTCGTCGCCTCCGGCATGGGCGAGCAGCACCTGCAGGTGATGTTCTCCAAACTCGATTCGCGCTTCGGCGTTGCCGTGGACGCCAAGTTGCCCCGCGTCGCCTACCGCGAGACCATCCGCAAGGCCGCCAAGGCGCAGGGGCGCTACAAGAAGCAGACCGGCGGCCGCGGCCAATTCGGCGACGTCTGGGTCGAAATTACCCCGCTCGAGCGCGGCGCCGGGTTCGAATTTGTGAACAAGATCTTCGGCGGCGCGATTCCCACCAAGTTCGTTCCCTCCGTGGAGAAGGGCATCGTAGAGGCTATGGCCGGGGGCGTGCTCGCCGGGTACCCCGTCGTCGACCTCGAGTGTAAGTTATACGACGGGTCCTTCCACACGGTGGACTCCTCCGACATGGCGTTCAAAATAGCCGGCTCGCTCGGATTCAAGAAGGCGTTCGAGGAGGCCTCGCCGACGGTCCTCGAGCCGATAGTGGAGGTCACGGTCCGCGTACCCGCCGACTATATGGGGGGGGTGACCGGCGACCTTAGCGGCAAGCGCGGCCGCGTCATGGGCATGGAACCGGCCGGGATCTTCCAGGAGGTCAAGGCCCTGGTGCCCCAGGCCGAGATCTTCCGCTTCGCCTCCGACCTCCGCTCCATGACGGGCGGGAAAGGCTCGTTCGAGGTGCGCTTCTCCCACTACGAGGAGGCGCCTCCCGACGTCGCCCAGAAGGTTATCGCGGAAGCGAAAAAGGAGAAGGAGGAGGGATAGCGACGTTCGCGAGAACGCGGCGGCCGGCGCTTGCCGGCCGCCTTTTTTTATGCTCGGTGTCGGGGTGCTAACGTTTGCGGGCGCCTACCGCCAGCGCGCCCAGCTCGATAAGCAGGCCCCACACGCCGCCGGCCAGCTCCATCATCAGGAAACCCTTAAGGCCGCCCGGCGAGCCCAGCGCGTAGACCGCTAGCGGCAGCGAGCCCAGCAGGCCGATGACGACGCCGTGGAACGCCCAGTGCGTCCGCCACCCCGACAGGCCGATGGCGAAGCCGATGAAGCCGCGGTTGAGGACGATCCCCAGGATGATCGGCGTAGTAAAGGCCACCCCCGCCGCGCCGCCGTACTGCGATACGAGCCAACAGATGATCCCGGCGATTAAACCGAACAACGTACACGCGATTACCCGTTTCCCGGTCATAGCGTTACCCTCCGGGGTTAACCGTTGAGGTGGGTTGCGACTTAGCCGTTACGAACGTTCCTATCCCCGCGCGGCGCCCGCGGCCTTCGCGCCCAGCTCGATAAGGAACCCCCACACGCCGCCGGCCAGCTCGTACATCAGGAACGGCCCGAACCCCTCCGGCGAGAACAGCGGGTACGCCGCCACCGGGAACGAGCCGACGAGGCCGATGACGACGCCGTGCAACGCCCAGTGCGCCCGCCACGCGGAGAGGCCGATCACCAAGCCCAGGAAGCCGCGGTTGAATACTATCGCCAGGACCGTCGGCGTCGTTAGGCCTCCCGGCACGCCTCCCGCCAGATACGAGCCGAGCCAGCAGAGGACGCCGGCGACGAGGCCCAGCGCCGTGCAGATTATGACTCGTTTTGCACTCATACCGTACCCCCGTGGGTGGAACGCCTCGCCGTTAGAATAGCATACCCCGTACGGCCGCGTAAACCTCGTATCCCCACCTTATCTCCGCCGCCGCCAGGGCGACCACGCCGAGGAGTACGCCGCCTCGCGCGAGCGGGCCGAGCGGCCGCCGCGGGAGGAAAACCGCGACCGGGATATAATTCAGTAGCGCGTACAACGCGACGGCCCCGGCCGCCACGCCGTACGTCAACGCGCGCGCCCCCCACGGCGCCGGTACGACGAACGCCAGCCCCGGGAGAAGCAGGATGGCCAGCGAGCCCGCGAGGTGCCCCGCCGACACCCTCCGCGCGGGTTCCAGCCCCCACCGCACCGACGCGGCCGCACCGACCAAGAGTATGCCGACCCCCCACCCGGCGAGGAGCGAGAGGAGGAACCGCCATTCGTTGTCGAGCGCGCGCGAACTGCCGGTTCGCGCCAGCACGAAGTCCACGAAGGCCGGTAGAAAGGCGAGCGCCGCCAGCGCCGCGCCGCCCCGCGACGGGTAGGCCAGGAAAACGCGCGGCCGACCCGGCAGCGCGAAAAAACCCAGCGTGAGTAGCACGCCGAGGTAACCGCCGGCGCAGCGCGCGCAAGCCGGTAGCGCAACGCCCGCGACGACGAGCGTGCGGGCGGGGAGTTGGTGGCAAAGTTCGCCGAACAGGGTGTCGACTACGCCGTCGATAACGTCGCGTTCACCGTCGCTTTGAGTTCGCGGGCCGCCTCCCGGGCGGCCTCCCGCCAGTCGACGCCCTCCCGCTGTTCCCAGGCGAAGGCTACGCTCCGGCTCGCGGCCACCAGGCCGCCCAGGCCGTCGGCGTCGAAGGCCGCGCCCAGCGCGCCGGCCTCGCCTCCCTGGGCGCCGACGCCCGGCAGCAGGAAGAATTGCTCCGGCATGAGTTCGCGGAGTTCGGCCACGGCCTCCGGGAAGGTCGCGCCCACCACCGCGCCGGCCGCGGAGTAGCCCCGCGCGCCGACCAGATGGCGGCCGACAGCCGCGGTCATCTGCGCGACGCGGTGGTATACCGGCTCGCCGTCCTCCATCCGCACCTCCTGGACGTCCGCCGCGGAGGGGTTGGAACTCTTGACGACGACGAAGAAGCCCTTGCCGTGCTCGGCCGCGCAGACGCTGAAGGGCGCCAGGCCGTCGGCGCCGAGGTAGGGCGTCAGCGTCACGGCGTCCGCCTCCAGCGGCGCGCCGGGGTTGACGTAGGCCTCGCAGTACGCGCGCATGGTGTGGCCGACGTCGCTGCGCTTGCAGTCCAGGATCGCGAGCGGGCCGGCCTCCCGCGTCAGGCGCAGGTGCCGCGCCAGGACCTCGTACCCCGGCGGCCCTAGCCGCTCGTAGAACGCCGCCTGGAACTTAATCGCCGCGGCCTCCGCCGCCACCGCCTCGATTAGCTCCGCGCCGAAGCGGTCCACCGCCGCGACCTCCTCTCCGGCCGCCTTGACTTCGGGCGGAAGGTGTTCCGGCGCCGGATCGCAGCCGACGGAGATGCGGCTGTCGACGGCCAGGATCCGCTCGGCGAGGCGGTCGGCGAAATGGGAGGGGGCGGTCACGAGGCGTTCTCCTCGTAGTACTGTTTAACGGCCTGTTCTATCTCCTCCGGGCTCGCCGTCGCGGTCCCCACCTTGGCGACGACGACGGAGGCGGCGAAGTTGGCCAGCTGGGCCGCGGCCAGGTGGCTGCCGCCCGCGGCCAGGGCCGCCGCGAAGGTCGCGACGACGGTGTCGCCCGCGCCGGCGACGTCGTAGACCTCCCGCGCCCGCGTCGGGATGCGGTCGACGGAGCCGTCGGCCGAGAAGAGGACCATCCCGCGCTCGCCCCACGTGATGAGCACCGATTGCGAGCCCAGCATCTCGAGCAGCGCGGCGCCCGTCCGCTCCAGCGTGGGGTCGTCGCGCTCGGCGATCCCCGCCGCCGTGGCGGCCTCGTAGTGGTTGGGGGTGAGGGAGGTGGCGTTCCGGTAGAGCGGGAAGTGGTTCTCCTTGGGGTCGACGCAGACGATCTTGGCCGCCTCCGCCGTCCGGCGGATGACCTCCGCGGCGAGGCCCGCCGTTACGGCGCCCTTGCCGTAGTCCGAGAGGATGACGCCGTCCGCCCGGGCGAGCCCCTCCTCGAACCGGCCGAGCAGTTCGGTCTCCGCGAGGGCGTCCAGCTCGCCGTCGGTCTCGCGGTCCAGCCGCAGGAGCTGCTGCTGGCGGGCGAGGACGCGCTCCTTCCACGTCGTCGGCCGGTCCGGGGCCACGATCAGGCCGTCGACCTCCACGCCCTCCTCCGCGAGCAAACTCCGGAGCCGCCGGCCGTGGTCGTCGTCGCCGACGACGGCCGCCAACTCGGCCGTCGCGCCCAACGCGCGTACGTTGACGGCGGTATTGGCCGCGCCGCCGGGCCGGAAGACGTCGCGTTCCACGCGCACCACCGGGACCGGCGCCTCCGGCGAGAGGCGGGAGGCGTCGCCGAAGACGTAGTGGTCGAGCATCGCGTCGCCCACGACGAGCAGGCGCGTGGCGGAGGCTCGGGCGAGAAGCTCGAGGAGTCGATCGGCTTCGGCCATACCCCTTAGCGAGCTCCCCGGAAGACAAGCTCCTCCACCAACAGGACCCACACGTGGCCCATCATGGCGTGGAGTTCTTGAATCCGTTGGGGGTTATGGGAGGGAATTATAATGGGGATGTCGGCGTGCCGCGCCGCCTCGCCGCCGTCGGCGCCCAAAAACGCCGCCGTCACGACGCGCCGTTCGCGGGCCGTCTCCAACCCCCGGACGACGTTCGGCGAGTTGCCGCTGGTCGACAGCGCGACGACAAGGTCGTTTACGTTGCACACCGCCTCCACCTGGCGGGCGAATACCTCCGCGTATCCGTAGTCGTTGGCCGCCGCGGTCATTACGGAGGCGTCGGTTGTGAGCGCGACCGCCGGGAGCGCCGCCCGCTCGACGTTGAGTTTAACCACGAACTCGCCGGCGATGTGCTGCGCGTCCGCGGCCGAACCGCCGTTGCCCATAAGCAGGATCTTGCCGCCGACGACTATCCGGGAGGCCGTCTCCTGGGCGAGTTGGACTAGATACTTGTCGATGACCGGCAGCGAGTTGGTCGCCAGGTCGGCGGCTTCGCGGAATTCCTCGTGCACCTTTTCTAAGAGCGTCATATCGTACCCCGGCCCGCGTTATTGGACGCGCGTGAACGCCAGGCGCGTCGGGTGTTCCCGTAAATGCCAATCGTATACCCGGCACTCCGCCGGGCGGGGAGGCCCTCCCGCCGCGACCAGCACCGGCGTGACCCGGGGCCGCGAGGTAGGCAACCCCAAACCGGCGGCGAGCGGCGCGCGCCGTCCGCGGGCCCACAGCTCGTACCGCACGATGTCACGCCGCGCCTCGGCGTCGCGGCGGCCCCGCTTGAGCTCGATTACGAACAGCGCCGAGGCGGAGGCGTATAATAGGTCGAGGCGGTTGCCGCGTTCGTCGATCCGCAGCTGGTTGAACGCCGGCCGGGCCTCCATTTCGTCCGCCAACGGCGTGTCCTCCCGCGCCAGCAGGAACTCCAGCAGCGCCTCGTCGAGCCGCTCGTATTGTAATATAAATTCCAGGCTCGCGCTACCTACGGCCCGGCGGCCGCCGAGCGGGTACGGCCGGACAGGTCCGAGGAAGGACATCTCCGTCTGCCGGGGGAGCCGCGCCAGGGCTTCCGCCATCCGGCGGCCCTCCGTGGGAAGGAAAGTATGGACGCTCCGCTTGACGAAGTCGGAGGGGTGAAGCGTAACGCCCGCGGCCGCGGCGGCCTCGTACCACTGCGTTACCGACGACCGAAACACCTCTCTCGGCGCCTCCAGCCGTACGACGTAGCGGAATTTCTCCCGGCGCGAGCCGGCCGCCGCCGCCTCCCAGACCGGCGCCGGTAGCTCCGGGCCCAGGTAGCGCACGGGCCCGCCGCACCGGTACGGGCCGTAGAGCGCGCCGGCGCGGCGATGGTACAGGTAGGCCGTGTCGCCCTCCCGAACTTGCGCCAATTGGTTGAGGGAGGAGGGGCGCACGCCGTACAGCGCCGCCTCGTGGCACCGGAGGAAGTGGTCTTTCGTTATGAAGACGTGAAGCACGGCTACGCTTGCCCCGCTTCGGCGGCCAGAGCGCGCGCCGCCGCCGAGAGGAGGGGGACCGTTATCTCGTGCGCCCCCGTGATCGCCAACGCCTCGCCGGCGCCGGCGGTGGGTCGCGCCAGGACGTTTTGCCGGGGACGGTAGTGTTGGATCATATCGAGATTGGCCGTCGTGAAGTCGGCTACCGGCGGCTGCAGGTGCCGGATGAGGTTGAGGGCCTTCACGAACACCTCCGGCAAGAGGACGGCCGAACCGACGTTGGCGTACACGCCGCCGGCGTCGAGGCTCTTGAGCGCGCGCGCCAGGCGCCGGAAATCGGCCAGGCCGGTCTCTCCCCAGGAGGCGCCGTCGACGTCCGGGTGTTGGTGGACGATATCCGCGCCCAGCGCGGCGTGGACCGTAACGCCGACGCCGGCCTCCGCGGCTGCGGCCAGTACGCTCGCCTCCGCGTGTTGGCCCTGCGCCGCGATTAAGGCGCCCGCGAGTTTACCCGGCGGTTCGTTCCGGGCGGCCGCCTCCTTCACGATCTGGTTCAGGTCGGCGCCGGTCTCCGCCGCCAGGCCGAACCGGCCCTCCGGGAGCTGCGCGGCGACGTCTTCGGAGGTAGCGCCGAAGCGCCCGAGTTCGTAGTCGTGGATGAGGAACGCGCCGTTGACGGCGAGGTGGGTGACGAGCTTCTCGTGGAGCAGCGGAATCAGGTGTAGGCCGGCGCCGGTCTTGGCGACGTGGCCCCCCAGGCCCAGGATAACTCCCCGATCCGTCTGCCGCGCCGCGACGATCGCCTCCGCCAGGCGGCGCAGGTTCCGCGCGGCCAGCACGTCGGGAAGCGCCGCCAATAACGCCGCGGCGGCCGCCGGGTCTTCCGGCGGCCGTCGGAAATCTTCTATCCGGACGAGGTGGGTGCGTTCCGCGAACGGATAGGGAGTGACCTGCGTAAAGTCCGGCTCGTCCGCGGCCATAGCCAGCGCGGGGTTACGACCCCAGCGTGTACGACTCGAGTTTGGCCTCGATGTCGCCGATCGCGATCTTCGATTTCAGGATAACCGGAATTTTATTTTCGTCGTCGGTGACCCAAATCCAAATCCGGCCTTCCTGTTTGAAGATCCCCTCCGTTTCTTCCATTACGGGCTCGATGACGATGGTATCGAACGTGCCGGCCGGGACAGTAACTTGTTCTTTCCGCAGTACTTTCACGACTATCGGTTTGGTGACCTTCCCGTCGGCGTAGTTGACGGTCACCTCGCTCCCGATCGGTAAGTCGAGCGTCCGTACGTAATAAAACCCGCCCAGCGCGTCGCGCGGGTTGGGTAGCGTCCGCATCGTCTTCACGCCGCGCGTGGCGGTGCGATTGATCGGGTCGAAATAAATTACCTCGTCCCGTTTGTACGTCCCCTCCACGAGGTGTTTTTCCGACTTCCAGATCGTGTACGTCTTCGCGTCCAGGTAGATGTCGATGCGGTCACGGGTGTAGAAGAAGGCCGAGACCTGCGGCCCGGAGGAAGCCGTCGAGACGACGTGGTAAACTTTATGGCCGTTGAATACTTTAACGCCGGGGACCGACAGGGTCGCCGTCCCGGCCTTGACGATGTCGGACCAGGATACCGAAAAAATCAACTTTTCGCCGGCTTTGAACGCGGCGCCCCCGGCCGAACTCGCGACCAAGACCGCCGCTGCGGCGAAGACGATCAGACCTTTGCGCATAACTTTCCTCCTATCGTAAGGCTTTAAACTCTATCAGATTTAAAAAGAGGTGTCAAACACATTTTTCCAGGTCTTCTCGCGGGGCCGCGGCGTGGTTTCCGCTTGTTATTTCCCGCGTTTATTGTAGGGTAGGAGCTGGGTTACGGGGCCATGTCTTCGCGCGGACATATCGTAACGGTATCAGCCTCGGAGCGGGCGTTACGGGACCGCCTCCTCGGCGACCTCGCCGTGGCGCGGGAAGGCGACCCCCTCGCTCCCGCCGTCGCGCTGGTGCGGT
>CP070633.1:1987871-1998650 GCA_020356085.1 Candidatus Coatesiibacteriota bacterium
CCGGACCCGCAGGAGAACGTTTTCTACCAGATCTACGCCAACGCCGCCGGCGTCGTCTACGACGTCTCGTTCACGTTCGCGGAGCCCGCGGAGCTGGATACCGAGGGGGCGGCCGCCTGGAACGTGGAGGCGGAAATCGCGACGGCGCGAGGCGACGACTACTGGACCTTCGAGGCCGCGATACCCGTAACGTCGCTGGGCATAGAGAACATAGTGGCCGGCGACGAGTGGCGCCTCAACTTCCGCCGCAAGGAGCAGGTCAAGGGGAGCTCCGCGGACTGGCAGTACCCGATAAGCTTCGACCCGCGCGTGTTCGGGTATATGACGTTCGAGTAAACCGGCATTAGCTAACGAAAAGCGGCCCCGGGCGGCCGCTTTTTGTTTGCCGGAAGATTAGGGTCCTATCAACGTTTCCGCGGTGCGTGCTTTTTCGTGTACGGTACCCGCGCACGGGCGACGGCCGTTTCCGATTAAGGGAAACGGTACGCTAGATTCCGTTACAAAAAGGGTGGGTTGAGATGCGGAAATTGCTTTTATACGCTGCCGCGGCCGCGCTCCTCCTTTCTTGCGCCGACGAGGGCCCGGAATATATGTTTGTACCCGAACCGGGTGCGGACGGCCGGGTACGGATATTTGATTTTTGCCCTTGGTTCGACATCTCGCCGGACGCGAAGGAACTCGCGTACGTCAACTGGAAATCGGGATCGAATATGGAGTTAATCGTGTATAATTTCGATACCGGCCGGGAGCGGGTCCTCACGACTTGGGCGGGGGGCCCTATATGGTCTCCGGACGGGCGATGGATTACGTACGCCAAACAAAACAACGGCGGCTTATGGGTCGTGCGCCGCGACGGCGCCGGCGACCGCCTTTTGTATTGGGACCCTTACGGCTGCGGGCCTTTTGATTGGTCGCCGGACGGCACTAAGGTTTTATTCGGCACGTACAGGGCGCAACCAAGAATTTTGGATATTTACTATTACGACCTTTTTGCCGAAAAGGCCTTCTTTATTACTACGACGGAATACTCAAAGCCAGGCCCTTTCGCGGTGTGGTTCCCTACGGGAGACCGGTTTGTAACTAATAGGGTCGTCGGTGCGGAAGAGGTGGTTTCGATTATCGATTTCGACGGGCGTTTGGTCCGCGATATTTGGCGCTTTGAACAAGAGGTTTTTACGGGTTATGTACGGGGTATTTCCCGTTCCGGCGACCGTTTAATATTCGAAGTTACAGGTTATACGGCCGGCGGTAGGCCCCGTATATCCGGTAATTGGGTCTTGGACCTAAAAACGCACCGCTGGAAACAGGCTTTATACAACCGGGACCCGGCGCATATAAACGACGGCGTCGCCAGGTGGCTCCCCGACGGTCGGGTAGTTTTTAACTCTTGGCGTACCGAACATGGCAAAGGATTAGGTATTTATACGGTTAATATCCCTTAAAAATAAAAGGAGTGAAAAACGGCCCTCCTGGGCCGTTTTTTATTAGGAACGTGGCCGTTAAAGGTTTGTAAAGGGCGCTACCGTTAATTTGCTGGTTGCCCAATAGGGATTCTATATATATAATGCGCCGGGAAGGAAGTTGGCGTTTATCGCAAGAGGGATTAGGAATGCGTAAAATACTTCAAGTAGTCGCGTTGGTTATTATCGGAACAGCGGCTTTTTTAAGTTGCGACGGCGGCGGCGACGGCGGCACGAACAACCCGGCCGCGGCCGCGCCCGTTATACGCCTCGCCCAGAACGCGCCCAACCCGGCCTCTTCCGCGACGACGTTCCGCCTCGAGCTTTCGGCCACGGGGACCACTCGAGCGGACCTCGTCATCTACGACCTGAGCGGCCGCAAGGTCCGGGCCTTCGACGTGCCGGTAAAGGACGGCGCCGCGGAGGTGGCGTGGGATCTGACGGCGAGCGACGGCGCCCGCGTTCCCCCCGGCGTATACGTTTATCGCATCAACGCCGGCGGCGCAACCGCGGCCAGGAAGTGCGTCGTTCGGTAACTTTTACTAGTGAAAGAACCCGCCCCCGCCTGAGGCGGGGGCGGGGACCCTAAAAAATTTATGGTTAAAGTAAATAAGTACGCGAGAGTTCTATTATTTTTCGGTTTATTCGCGGCCGCGGTAAGTTGCGAGGACGTTCCTACGTCAACGTTGCCCGGGCCGTACGTGCCGCCGCCGGTCAAGGGCGACGACGGCCGGAGGTTGTTGTGGGAGCCGAAGCCGGGCGAGAAGCAGTGCTTCGAGCCGTCGTTTTCGCCCGACGGTATGAAAGTGGTCGTGAGCTACCGTTACGGCATCTTCGCGCCGGCCGCGGACCTCGCGATACTGGATTTGAAGACCGGGAAGATAAAGGTCATCGTGGAGGGCAACGTAGCGAAAAGGCCGGCTTGGTCGCCCACCGGCGAGTGGATCGCGTATCAGAGCGACGCGGGAGTCGGCCGATATATATGGTTGTGCCGGCCCGACGGCTCGGAAAACCACCGGTTGGAGTTTAAAAATGCGTTTACGCCGCGGTGGGGCCCGGAAGGGGATAAGATTTATTTTCCTTACGTATATAACGCAAGGGAAAAAGATTACGGCGTGTATTACGACCTAAACGAGGAAAAGTTAAATATTTTATACCGAGACCCACTCAGGCACGTTGGCGTGATAATACCATCGCCCGGGGGAAAAAAAGTAGCTTTTTACCTGCTAGACAATATACATAACGGCAACGATATTAACCTTGCCTTAATAAATCCCGATGGAACCAGGTTCGAGGTGATATGGCCGGCCGGGCCCCACAGGGTTTGGGCCGCGGCGCGCGCGTGGTCGCCGAACGGGCGTTATATTCTAATGGGTTACGGCTACCCGGGTAATGGGACCGGCGAGCTGGGGACGTACGAGCCCAAGACGGGGATATTCAACCCCCTCACGATGTGTCCGCCGAGGCTGGAATTGGAGACCATAAGGTACGCCTCGTGGGGCCCTAACGGCGATATCGTCTTCGACAACCATTTGGGCCGGCTGTTTTTGATAAAGGCGCCGGAGTAACTGCGAAAGGCAAGGGGGAATTCATGTATAAGGATTTATTTTTTATATTAATAGCGTCTTTGGCCGCGGCAGCCTATTGCGCGGCGTGGGAGCTCGTACCGTCGCTGAGTTACGGCGTCTCGTTCCTGGACGGTGCGCCGTGCGCGTACGTAGAGACGGAGCCCGCGCCCGAGACGAACGAGCCGCTGGGTGGTGCGCTAAGCGCCGACTTCGGCCGGTACGGCGTAGAGGTTTCGTACATGCCGCGCTACGACCTTTACGCCGTCGTCGGCCCGGTTCACGACTTCGCCGCGGTAGGGCGGGCGGCGCCTATTTATGCGGAGCGGTGGGCCGTTTACGGCGAGGCCGGCGTGGGGCTCGCCAAGTGCGCCGCCCCCATGGCGTTCCTTTTCGAGGAGGGGCCGGAGTATATCTGGACGCCGGTGGTGGGGGCCGGCGTCGAATACGGCCCGTGGCCTTGGCTCAGTGTTGACGCCGGCGTGTCCTACCGCATCCGGGCGCAAGTTCTCCAGTACGGGACGGTGAGGTCGCGAGGGATCGACGTGTATGCGGAGTGTCTATTCGCGCCGCTGCCGTACGTGGCGTTCGGGCCGTCTTTCCGCCAGATACTATACGGCCCCTACGATTATTACCTATACGGCGAGACCCACCGCAACGCCGGTTGGGTCACGGGGAAGGAAACGTACGTCCTCGCGACGGTGGCGGCCCCGATAATTTTTTAATAGGACCCTAGCAAAAAAACGGCCCTCCGGGGCCGTTTTTTTCTTATCGGGCGGGACAACGTGGTTCTACGGCTTAGAAGACCTCAAAACGCGCCGCCCCCTACGGCTATCCCTAGCAGCGAGAAGAGGAAGCCGAGATAGCCGACGAAGAACATCGCGTAAAACGCGAAGACGCAGCACACGGCGCTGAAGCCCAGCGCGAAATTGATAACGGCGGCCAAGAGGCAATATTTGCCGAACTCGCGGTTGGCCTCGTCGGGTTTACTCAGGTACAGCGCGCCCAGGATAATCCCGGCGATCGGCACGATGAACGAGATGACGTAGAACAGGACCTTCGGCTCGGGAGGCGCCTCCGTCGTCGTCTCCGCCGCCCCCGCTTTCGTGTCCTCGGCCATACTCAACTCCCGGCGTTGTTATTGCGGTAAGAGGAAGCCGAAGCCGGCCTTAAGGCCCACCGCAAGCCACGCCGTCGCCGCGCCGCACGCGACGACGAGGCCGGCAATCCCCAGGATAAGGCAGATCTTGCCGCGGCGGTTCGCCTCCGGCTCCTCCCGGCACCGCTCGAGCGCGCCGTACGCCAGGCCGAAGAACGGAAAGAGGAAGCTCGCCGCGTACGTTACTATTTTCAGCCACGTAGGCCTTTTTTCCAAGTCTCCTCCGAACTCAAGAGGCGCCGCGCCGCCTCTTCTCCGCCCGCGGCAGCTGCGCGGCGACGAAGGCCGACACCGCCTCGCGGTTCCCCCGCCCGAACCGGAGGTTCATCCCCCGGAACGAGTCGAGCCGCGAGGGGTACGTAAAGGTCGAGAGCATGACGCCGAGGCGGTCCGCGTAGTACGAGTGGAAGTGGTCCCACGGCCGGTGCTTGCGCAGGCCGAGCACCGTTACCGTGACGCCCTCCGCGTCCAACTCGTAGCGCCGCGGCAGGAGGTGGCCCTGCAGCGAGAGGAGCAGCGCCAAGGCGCCGACCCCGGCGAGCCACGCCGCGTGCCACAGGAAGTATATGGCCGCGGCCGCGCCGGCCACCGTAACCAGCGCGAGCGCCGTCCGGCCCGGGTATTCGACCAACGGCCAGGCGCGCCACCGAAGCGGCGCCGTCGCGTTCCGGACGTCGTCCATTTATCTAAACGTCGCGCGGGCGATGGCGGCCACCGGGATGCGGGGGCGTTCGCGGTTGCCCGCCACGTGCAGGAACGCCTCTCCCCGGTACGACGTAAGTTTCGTCGGCTGCACGTCGAGCGGCTCCTCCTCCTCCGCGAGCCAGAGCCGCAGCTCCCGGCCGTTTTCGACGGCGAAGGCCAGAATCGCGCCGACCTTCCCGGCGGGAACGCGCGCCCTCCCCTCCCGCGCCGGTTCCGGGGCGTCGAACAACGCCCGCGCCGATACCGGGGTAGCGGGCTCGTCCGGGAGAGAGCGCGGCAGGTACCCCGCCGCCTGGAGTTCGTCGCGTACGGGGCCGTAGTCTTTCCGCGCGAGTTCGACGGCGTAGAGCTCGCGGCGTCCTTTGACGTACTGCGCTAGCGAGGGGAGTTGCGCGATTTCGTCCGCTTTCTCGGGCGTGTCCGCGGCCACGACGAGGCCGTCGTAGAAGGCGACCGCGCCGTACTGCTCCGCCCAATCGCGGAGGGAGAATTCGACGTTTTGGGGGAGCGGCCGCGAGGCGTGCGCGTTCAGGAACGCGACGATCTCCTCCGCCGACACGCCGGCGTCGAGCGCGCGGTATACACTCCCCTTGGAGAGGAGGAACGACGGGTACCGGCCGCCGCCGGTCTGGTCGGCGAAGGCCTCGATCCGGAGGCGCAGCGCCGTCGGCACCTCGTAGGGTACTTTAAGCTCGAAGTTGCCGCCCACCAGGAATTCGACCTCGGCGGCCGGCGGCGGTTCGGTCGGCCCCAGCTCCGCGGTGCGCGCCAGGCGGAGGTCCTCCTCGGCCCCGCCCGCCGCGGCGAACCCCGCGACGAACGCCGCGAACAGCGTCTCCCGCGCGGCGGCCTCCGACGCCGGGCCGGCGGCCGCGGCCGCCCGCTCGACCAGCGCCGCCGCCGACACCCACGTCTCGGGCGGCGCCAAATTCAACGCGTACGCGGCCAGCAAGGCCGCAGCCGACTCGCCTTTTTCGACGGCTCCCCGAACGAACTCGAGGGGGAAGAGACGTTCCGCGGAGGCGACGTCGTCCTCCAACCAGGGGGAGGCGAGGAGCGTGCTGTCGTCGCGCCGCACGGCGCCGCCCCGCTCCAGGGCCGCGGCCAGCGCCTCCAGGCGGGAGAAGCCGAAGGCTTCGGCCGCGGCGGCGACGAGACCTTCCTCTTCGGGGACCTCCAACAAAGGGATCAGTTTCGCGAGCGCGCGCTTCGGCGTGGCGCCGCTCTGGGTCAGCGTAATGGGGTTTTTAATCAGGTAGCACCAGATCGCGGCCGCGTCGCGGAAGGCGGAGGAGGTCTCGACCGAGACGGCCGTGGCCGGCGGTTCGGCCGGCGGGGGGAGGAAACGTTTCGCTGCCTCCGCGTGCAAGGCCTCCAGCAGGGCGGCGGGCGGGCGAAGAAAGCCCGTGGCCGCATCCGGCAGCAACAGCGCCCGGCGCACCAATTCCCCCGGAGGGGCCGTCGCGCCGAAGCGGAACAACAGCGAGGGGCCGAGCGCGGGGTAGAGGTTCTCCGCCGCCGCGGCGATCCACAACGCCTCCGCCGCCTCGCCCTCCAAATCGCGGATAAGCCGGCGGACGGTCGCCTTGTCGCACAGTTTGGCGGGAAGGTCCGCGAGGAGCCGAGCCTTGGAGGTCAGCTCCTCTTGAAAGCCGAGGCGTTCGCCGACGGCGGCCAGATCCTCCAGCGAGAGCGAGGCGAGGCCTTGTTCTACGAGGAGCGGTTCGGGAAACGCGGCAAA
Source organism: Candidatus Coatesiibacteriota bacterium (assembly GCA_020356085.1). Classification (GTDB taxonomy): domain Bacteria; phylum RBG-13-66-14; class B26-G2; order WVWN01; family WVWN01; genus WVWN01. The sequence goes on from CP070633.1 coordinate 1,994,502, forward strand.
CATTTAGCCATATTAACACGGCGTCGGGAGCCGGTCAATAGGGAGGCGGCGCGAACGTCGTTATCGGAGGCGGCGTCATTTCGGTTGACACCGGGCGGTAAGGCGGTTATAGATATACGTACGGCGCTCCACTCGCCGGCTGGACTATGCTTTCGCGCCGCGAAAAAGAGTACCTCGCCTCCCGCGACTACTGGACGCCGCTCAAGCCGCTGGCGTTATTCTATCGCCACCGCCTGGAGCTGGCGCTGACGCGCGCCCTTCGCCGGGAAAGCGTATCGCTGGAGGGGAAGCGGCTGCTGGAGGACGGCTGCGGCCGGGGCGACCTCCTGCGCCAGCTCCTGGAGTTCGGCGCCGAGCCGAAATTATGCGTCGGCGTTGACCACGCGGCGGAGGCGCTCCGCGAGTGCCGGGAGCGGACGGCGCCGACCGCCCTCGTGCAGGCCGCGGCGGAGCGGCTCCCGTTCGCGGCCGAGGCGTTCGACGTCGTCGTTCAGGGGTTGCTCTTTTCGTCGCTGCCGCTGGGCGCCTCGCGCGCGGAGGCCGCCGAGGAGATAGGCCGCGTGTTGAAACCGGGGGGCGTATTTATCTGGTACGATACGCTCGAGCCGGGGGCGGGCAAGCTCCGGGGGCTGACGCTACCGGAAATCGAGGAACTGTTCCCGGCATGGCCACGGGCCGTTTATAAGTTCGGCTTGAAGTTCAACTGGGTGCACTTCCTCGTCAACAAGTGGCTCTGGCTCGCGCAGACGCTGGCCTCGCTGGGCCTCGCGCGCTCGCATTACGTAATAATAATGCGCCGCCCGTAAGGGGCGGCGCGGTGCGGAGGGCGAGGGAATCGAACCCCCACGGCCGTGAGGCCGGCGGATTTCAAATCCGCTGCCATACCGTTAGGCGAGCCCTCCGGAACGTTTAATGATAGCGAAAACGCGCGCCGGCGTCAAGGCGATTAGAGAAGTGTTTACTTAAGCGGCGTTTCGTCGTATAATGCCGCCGATTTTTTATACGAGATGGAAACCGCGTTCGAAGTATTAAATCTCACCAAGAGGTTCGGCGGCGTCGTCGCCGTCGACGAGCTGAGCTTCGCCGTCGACGGAGGCGAGGTCTTCGGCTTCCTGGGCCGCAACGGCGCCGGGAAGACGACGACGCTGAAGTGCGCGCTCGACCTGGTGAAGCCCTCCGGCGGCGAGATCCGCCTCTTCGGCGAAGATTGGCGTCGCCCGGATGTCAGGCGCCGTATCGGTTACCTCCCCGAGTTCCCCGTCCGCTACCCGTACATGACGCAGCGTCGGTACCTACGCTTCGCCTCCCGTCTTTTCGGCATTAACGCCGCGGAGGGGAGGCGCCGCGCCGACGAGCTGCTCGGCCGCGTCGAGCTGGAGGACGCCGCCGACCGCAAGATGGGCGGTTTCTCCAAGGGGATGTTGCAGCGCGTCGGCCTGGCGCAGTCGCTCCTCAACGACCCGGACCTGTTGTTTCTGGACGAGCCGACCGCCGGCCTCGACCCGCTGGGCCATCACCTCGTCAAGGAGTTAGTCGCGGATTTCGCTGCCCGCGGGAAGGCCGTCGTCGTGAGTTCCCATATTTTAGCCGAGATCGAGAACCAGTGCTCCCGCGTGGCCATAATCGAGGAGGGGCGGTTGATAGCGGAGGGGGACCTGGAGGACCTGCTACGGCCCACCAACGTCGTCGAGCTGGAGGTGGAGGAGGTAACGCCTTCGCTGCGGGCGAGCCTGGAGCGCCTCGCCGGCGCGGTGGAGGTCGAGGCGAACCGCCTCCGCCTCACGCTGCTCCCGGGGAAAGAAGCGGCCGACGTCTCGCGGGCCGCGGCCGCCGCCGGCGCCGTCGTGACCGGGCTCGCAACGCGGCGCCAGAGCCTCGAAAACCTCTTCGTCTCGCTAATCCGCGGGGAGGAAGAGGAGGAGGGCGAGGCCGCATGACGGTGTGGCTCGTCGCCGTCGAGTATTTACGCCGGTCGCTCTCGCCGCGGCTCCTGATAGTCGCGGGCGTCGTCGGCGTCGTGTACCTGCTCGTCGGCTCATGTCTTTTCGGCGCGCAGCTGTACGGCGGCGGCGGCCTGGTCGGCGCGGAGGAACAGTACTCGCTCGCCCGGGCGGCCTCCTTCCACATGGCGACGACGTGGGGCGTCCTATTCGCGATAATGCTCGCGATGTCGGCGGCCTCCCGGCCGCTGGAGGACGGCCGGGCGGCCTTCCTGCTGTCGAAGCCGGTGCGGCGGAGCCACGTCCTGCTCGGCCAGCTACTCGGCGTCTTCCTGACGTCGACGGCGACGGTCGCGGCGCTCGGCGTGTTGGCGACGGCGCTCTCCCTCCTCCGGACGCAGACCTTCCCCGCGACGTTGTGGCTCGGCCTGGCGGCCGGCTCGCTTGCGATCGCGCTCGCCGTCGCTCTCGTGGCGTTCTTCAGCCTGTTCGTACCGCGCGTCGTCGCCGGCCTACTCGGCATTATCTTCTACGTCGGGAGTGTTCCGGCTGCTTCCCACGCGGTCCGCGATTTCATGACCGGCGGGTACGAGAAGGCGGGGCTGGACTTCCCGTGGTACGTGCGCGCTGGGAGCGAGGTCTACTTCGCGGCCGTGCCGCCGCTGGCCGGCGCGCAGGTCCGCGCCGCCGAACTTCTCAAACTGCAGGCGTGGGATTACGACGGGTGGATCGCGATGGCGACGGCCGCGGTGTACGTCGTCCTCTTCTTCGTCGTTTCCTGGGCGCTCTACGCGCGGCGGGACGTTTAGAACCCGGCGGGTATTCGATAAAAAAGGCGGCCGCTAGGCCGCCGTTTCGTTTGCGCTCTCGCGCCGCCTCACTCGCCGACGACGAGTTTGCCGGAGGTTTCTTCCGTCGCCGTACCCAGTCGTAGCAGGTAGAGGCCGGGCGCTAGGCCGCCGACGTCGACGACCCACTCGTTTGTACCGACCGCCGCGAGGCGCCGCTCGCGCCGGAGGCGCCGGCCCGCGGCGTCGAAGAGCTCGAGTTCGACCTCCTCCTCGCGCGCCGCCGCGAACGTTATCGTCGTCGCCTCCCGCGCAGGGTTGGGCGCGACGCCTCGTAGCGATAGCGCCCGCGCCGCCTCTCCCGCCGTCGCCTCTACCGGCCCGAAAAGCTCCGGCCGCCCCGTTTCCTCCACCGCCTCCAGCCAATACCGGTAGCGCTCGCCCGGCGCGACCTCCCGGTCGACGAAGCGGAAGGGCGAGCGGCCGGCGATTAGCTCGGCGTTGAGGCGCCGCCTCGCCGCCTCCGCCTCCTCCTCCCGGTAGAGGTTGAAGCCGGCCCAGCCCGCCGTCTCGGCCGCCCACTCCAGCGCCACGGCCTCCCCGCGCGGGAGGGCGCGGAAGTAGGCGAGCTTCACCGGGACCTCCCCCGTCCCCTCCGTCAGCGTAACGTATTTATCCGCTCCCAGGTTGAACCACGACTCGACGCGGCCGGAGGGCCACCACACCGTTATTCGGTCGGCGTTCGAGGCGGTGCCCATGCCGAACTCCAGCTCGAAGCTGTCGCTGTCGCCCATGCCGTGGCCGCCGTCCACCTGGCCGTATTCCACCTTCCCGCCGAAGGAGAGGCGCGCCCGCGCGCCGATCGCGTTCTTGTTCGACTGCGTCCCGACGAGCCGCGCGACCAGCCAGTGGTTCGTCAGGCCGTCGCACCGGAGGAGCTTGTTGCCGAAGTGCGTCGCCATGAAAACGTCCAGGTCGCCGTCGCCGTCGTAGTCGCCGAAGGCGGTACCGAAGGGGTCCCACGGGTTGGCGATATTGATCTGGGAGGCGATGTCGACGAAGGTCTCGTCGCCGCGGTTGCGGTACAGGCGGTTGGGGTTGACGTGGTTGGAGGAGAAGAGGTCGACCAGGCCGTCGTAGTCGATATCGAGAAAGGTGGCCGTCCGGCCGTCGCCGACGTCGGCCACGCCGGCGCTGTAGGTGATGTTTTGGAAGCGGCCGTTGCCGAGGTTCTTATACAGCGTGTTGGCGGGGCTCGAGATGTTGACGCTGTAGAGGTCGAAGTGGCCGTCGGCGTTGAAGTCGCCGGCGCACACGCCGGAGGTCCGATTGGCGTCGGCCACCCCCGCCGTCGCGGCCACCTCCTCGAACGTGCCGTTCTTCTTGTTGTGGTACAGGAGGTTGGCGCCGCCGGAGACGCC
>CP070633.1:1998750-2009983 GCA_020356085.1 Candidatus Coatesiibacteriota bacterium
TTCGACTAAGGAGGGGCCGCCGCGTGCGAATATTTTGCGCGTTGTGGCTCGCGGCCGCCGTCGCGGCCGCGACCGACCTCGCCCCGCTCGGCTACGAACTGTACGAGGAGGAAGGCACCGGCCTTCGGCTGTGGCTCCCTCCCGGTTACGAGGCCGAAGGCGGCGACGCCGGGAAACGCGGCCCCCGGATAACCGTTACCAGCCCCTCCCTCTCGTGGCCGGAGGGCGAACTCGCGGGGCTTAGCGTGGCGGCGTTCAAAATGCTCCCGCCGGAGGGCGAGCTACACACGGCGGCTGGCGTCCAGGCCTGGTTCGAGGAGGAATTCGAGCTGCGGAACCTCCTCCCCGCCGGCGAGCGGGAACTCCCGGCGGAACGCCTCGCCGCCGTCGCCCCCTCCGCGGAGGAGGGCTACGTCGGCCGCTACGCCGGCGAGTTACGCGTTTGCGTAATTTATTACGTAAAAGCCCACAAGCGGGTTTTCCTAATCGCGCTGAAGTGGCCCGTCGATAATGCCGCCGCCGCCGGGGCGGCCGAACGCATCGGCGACTCTTTCTCGATCGCTCCCCCTCTCCGCGCGCCGATCCCGCCTCCGGCCGGCGGCGAAGAGCCCTAAAAACCCTCCCTCCCTTCTCCGCCCGCCCGCCCCATAAATTCCCTTGCCCAACGGCGGCCGCCGTGCTAACGTCGTTGCAATTAGCTGCGCGGAGGTAGCAGCCCTATGCCGTGGTTGGCCGTGCTCCTGGCCGTCTCGCCCATCGTCGTCATATTCGTCCTAATCGCGTTCCTGAAACGGGCCGCCGACACGGCGGGCGTTCTGGGCTGGGTCTTTACGCTGGCCGTCGCCATTCTCTACTTCAAAACGTCGCCGCGCGTGTGTTTGACGGCGAGCGCGGCCGGGGTCGTCGCCTCCCTCCCCATTACTTTGATGGTCGCGGCGTCGCTGTTCCAAATGGGCGTCATGTTGGAATGCGGCGCCGTGGCGCGCCTCGTCGCGACGCTCAAGGGGCTCGCGCGCGAAGACCGCGTCGCGCAGATCCTGATCATCAACGTCGGCTTCGGGACGCTGCTCACGGCGTTGGGGGCGACGCCGGTATCGATCCTGCCGCCCATCATGCTCGCGCTCGGCTACTCCTCCTTCGTCGCGATTGCGCTGCCGGCGCTCGGCTACGACGCGCTGTGCACGTACGCGCTGCTCGGCATCCCGGTCGTCGTCTACGGCGGCTTCACGGGGCTGGAACCGAACGAGGCCGGCCGCTTCTTCGCGCGCTACATGCCGGCGATCTCGACGGCGATCGCGTTCGGGATGCTGTACCTCGTCGGCAAATTCAAGCTCATGGTGAGAGGAGCGGTGCCCACGTTGGTGGCGGGTTTGACGGCCGGCTTCGTCGCCGTCGGCATGAACCGCTTGGGCCTGACGACGCTCACCGGCGTCGCGGCCGGCGCCGCGGTGGTACTGGCGATGGTCGCGTACGTTGCCGTGCGGGGGCGGAAGGTTTACGACGCCGGCGAACCCACGACGGCCGACGTCGCGGCGCGGGGGCGGATGTCGCTGGCCGCGGCGATTTCGCCCTGGCTTATACTGGTCGCCGCAGCGGCGCTGGCCAACACGCCCGCGCTACCCTTTTTCGGGTTCCTGTTCGAGAGGCTCGCTATGCCTGTCGAAATAATTCCGGGCGCGCCGACGAAAATCCGGTTTTTTTGGCAAGCCTATTTCTGGGTGACGGTGGCTACGTTCCTAGCGCTCCCGTTCCTGAAGCCGACGGGCGAGGAGTTCGGCCGGGCTGTCCGTAAATGGGCACGCCGGATGTGGCGGCCCGCGCTCGCCGCCGGCGTCTACTTCGCCATCGCGTACGTCATCAATCACTCGGGCAAGGTGACCACCGCGGAGGGATGGATTCTCCCCGGCGACGAACGCAACATGGTGCACGTCCTCGCGCACGCCGCCGCCAGTACGTTCGGCGACTTCTACGGCCTCGGCGCGCCGTTCCTGGGACTGTTGGGCGGCTTCATTTCCGGTTCCGAGACCTCCTCCATCGCGATGCTCACGCATCTCCACCTCGACACCGCGGCCGCCGCGGAAAAAATCCGCGCCGTAGGTCTGATCTGGGCGGCGGCCTCCGGTATCGGCGGCGGCCTAGCCTCCGTCATCAGCCCCGCCAAATTACAAAACGCGGCGGCCATTATCGACGCCATCGGCGAGGAGGGCCGCGTGCTCCGCAAAACGGTTTTCATTTCCCTCGTCATTACCGGTCTGTGCGCGCTAATGACGCTCCTGTGGACGGCGTAACGGAGGTTACGTAATGGTCCGGCTGCTCGTCGTACTGCTAACCTTGGCGCTCACGGCTGCGACGGCACGGGCCGAGCTCGAAATCGTCAGGTCGACCCACGGGAACCTGCTCCTTTCCGGGTACGCGATCGGGAGGTACACGTATCAGGAACGCAGCGGCCCCCCCGGGCTAAGCGTGGAACCGCTGAGCACGTTCACGCTCCGCTCGGCCAGCCTTATTTTCCGGGGCGACGTGTTCAAGTACGCCGGGTACTTCATTTACCTCGACGCCGCCTCCTCCCCCGCGCTCGTCGACGCGTACGGGACCCTTCGCGTCATTCCCCACACCGAGTTCCGGATGGGGCAATTCCTCGTGCCCTTCAGCCGCGAGTCGTACACCTCCACCTCCCAGCTCCTCCTGATCGACCGTTCGCTGGTCGCGACGAACGTCGCGCCGCCGCTGGGCCGGGACGTCGGCGCCCAGCTGGAGGTAAGCTTTCGGCCGGAGGAAAAACCTTACTGGGGAGCGCTGGCGGTCGCCGGCGTCAACGGCTCCGGCCCGAACGTCGCCGACGACAACGCCTCCAAAGACCTGGCGCTCCGCCTGCAGGGCAATCCCCTGCCCTGGCGGCCGCTGGCGGGGTTAACGTTGGAGGCGTACTTGTATTTCGGCAAACCGTTTACGCTACTGTACGGGACCGGTACGGGCCGGCGCTACGGCGGCGCCGTGGCCTTCGACCACGACCGGTTCAGCCTCCAAGGCGAGGTGCTGGCCCGGGAGACAACGTACTACTCGCTGGGCGCGGAAATCGCCAATACGGCCGGCGGCTTCTACCTCCAGGGAAGTTACAAGCAACCGCTACCGTGGGAGTGGCTGCAGGTGCTCGAGCCAGCGTTACGCCTCGAGAGCTTCGACCCGGACGACGCCGCCGCGGGCGACGAACTAGGATCGCTGACCGGGGGGCTGAACGCCCACTTCGACCGAGGCCACCACTGCAAATTAATGGTGAATTATCAGAAGCTAACCGAGGAGGCGAGGGAGTTCCCCAACGATAAAATATCCGCGCAGTTCCAAGTGCGCTTCTAATCGGAGGAGAAGGTCCCGCGTTAAAAGGCCGCCCTGGAGGGCGGCTTTTTTTAGCGTTGTTTTAAACACTCGCCCGCGGCCACTAGATCTCCCTTAGAAGTAATACCAGATCGTGCGGTAGTCGCTAATATTCTCGCCGCGGTTTTTGAGGTACTGCAGGAAGTCGTAGAGTGAGACGTCGGCCTCCACGAAGACCTCCTCCGGCGTGATGTTCTTCTCCCACGGTTGGAACTCGTACATCCGGCGGCCGTCGGGCAGGATCGCGATGAGGCGGTGGTGCTGCCAGGCGATGACGTTGTGCTTTCCGAGGCGCGGGATGTTGTAGACCGGCGCGTCGGTCCGCGCCAATCCCGAAAGCAGGCGGGCCTCCTCTTTCCGCTCCTGCTCCAGCCGGGGGAGCGGAACGCGGTAGAGGTCCAACTCCTCTTTCGCTTTAGCGTTGAAGAGGTAATAGGGGTCGACGCCGATGCGGCGGAGGTCGAGACGGAGTTTGCACATCTCGAAGCGACGGCAATTGGCGTAGGTAAATACGGCCTGGTTATAGACGCTCAGGCCGCGCCGGCGGAGCCGCCGCACCGCCCGCATCGCCTCCGGCGTTATCTCGGCGGAATGTTGGAAATGGGTGACGACCGCGAACTCGCGCCGGCCGGGGTCATTATAGGAGGCGAGCAGGTCGGCGAGGTCCTGCGTGAGGCGCATCGGCGCGACGACGGGCGTTCGCGTCCCGATCCGAATTCGTTCCACGGCGCGGAGGGCGGCGAGCCGATCCAGAATATGCGTCAACCCGTCGTCGGTCAACATCAGCGGGTCGCCGCCGGTTACCAGGACCTCGCGGATGGCGGGCGTGGCGGCAAGCCAATCGAGCGCCCGGTCGATCTTCCGCTGGGAGGCGACGGCGGCTACCTCCGTCGGGCTCGTGATTTCCCAATTCCGCTGGCAATAAACGCATACCTGGAAGCAAGAGCTGGCCGGCTTCAGGATCGCGATGGTCGGGTAGCGCCGCGTGACGAGATCGACCGGCGAGGTATCGCGCTCCAGCATGAAGTCGCACTCGAAATCGCGGCGTCCGCGGAAGCGGACCATCTGCTGGACATAATCGAGCGGCGGGATTACCTGGGCCCGCGTCGAGTGCACGCCGCCGCGCGAGATCCGGCGCCGGAGGAGCGTAGCGTAATAAGGCGTTACGCCGAAGGGGACGCCCTTGGCGACGGCCAGGTCCACGGCCCGGGCTTCCTCCCGGGAGAGCGTGACTACCTTCTGGAGCGTTTTGCGGTCGCGGAGGACGTTGCCGTATTGCCACCGCCAATCCTGCCAATCCTCCTCGGAGGCCCTCAATAGTTTCATTACGCGGCGGGTGTTCCGACGCCGCTCCGACACCAGCGGCTCGTCCAAGCCGGAGGGGTAGCGGCCGAGGCCCTGTTCCAGGTCCGCCGCCAGCCGGTCCAGCTCCCGCGAGCGCGCGAGCGCCGCCTCCCGCCCCGTCAGCGCGGCATACGTCGGCAATCCCTTGCCCTCGTATACGGGCGACTTCCCGGCGATCCCCAAGAACAGGTGCCGGAACTCCTCGAAAAAGCCGGGTGCCAGCGCCTTGCGCCGCCGCGAATACTTCCCCCGCGCGAGTTGCCACAACGCCCGTAACGCGCTGAATTTGGCCGCCTCCTCGTAGTACGCCGAGAAGACGTTTTTAAGGACGTCGATACAATCGTCGGCGATTTCCCACTCCCAGCTGGGAACGTCGACCTGGGGCGCGCGAAGGGCCCGCTTGCGCTCCTCGAGATAGTCTAAGACGGCCCGGCGCGCGGCCTCGAACGTGGCCGCCTCCCGCAAAACGCCCCGGACCTCCGGCCCGGCCGCCCACATCCGCGCCTCGAACTTTTCGGTACTGGTCGCCATATCGGACTCCCCTCCCGCGGCCCACGCGAGGCGGGAAGGAGACCTCTCTCCACTCCAACCGATTATATCACGGCCCCGCGGATTTTTTAACCCCCGCCTCCCCTCGGCAGGCCGACCCTCTCGATTTAAAGTACCCCTTGCGGCGGCGGCGTTAAAGTGTTAGTATAGCGTCTCAAGCCGATACGCATTAGTTACTCCCCATTTCTATCGGGCCCGCCCCTTCCGGCCCGCGCCCTTTTTTCCAGGAGGCGTTTCGATGGCGGTAACGCTGGACGGGAAATCCCTCACGATCGAGGACGTCGTCAAGATCGCCCGCGACGGCGAGGCGGTAGCCGTCGCCGAGGAGGCGTGGGAACGGATCCGCGCCTGTCGCGCGATGCTCGACGACAAAGTGCAAAAACGCGAGGTCATGTACGGCGTGACTACCGGCATCGGCGAACTCTCCGAGGTGGTCCTAACGCCCGAGCAGACCGAGGAGTTCCAACGCTACCTCGTCTACTCCCACTCCGCCGGGTGCGGCGAGCCGTTCGAGGAGGAGGCCGTCCGCGCGGCGACGGCGAGCCGCATCAATTGCCACTGCGTCGGCTACTCGGGGCTGCGGCCGGTCGTCGTCGAGACCCTCGTGGATATGCTGAACAAGGGCGTAACGCCGGTAGTTTTCGAGCACGGCTCCGTCGGCGCCTCCGGCGACCTCTCGCCGATGAGCCAAATCGCGCTCGTCGTGATGGGAGAGGGCGAGGCGTTCTACCAGGGGAAGCGTCTTCCCGGAGCGGAGGCGATGGCGGCGGCGGGCATTGCGCCCCTGGTCTTCGAAGCCCGCGACGGCCTGGCCACCATTAACGGCTCGAACGTCATCGCCGGCCTGGGCGCGCTCGAAATCTACGACGCGTATCGCTGGCTGAAAACCCAAGAGGTCGTCGCGGCGATGACCTTCGAGGTCCTCAACCTCACGACGCTCTGCCTCGACGAGCGCCTGCACGCCGCGCGCGGGTACCCGGGCGCGGTTACCTGCGCCGCGAACCTCCGCCGCCTGGTCGAGGGCTCCGAAATGCTCCTTCCCGGCAAAATCGGCAAGAAGAAAGTCCAGAACGCCTACAGCCTCCGCTCGACGCCCCAGGTCGCGGGGTCGGCCAAGGACGCGTCCGACTGGGCCCGGCAGATGTTCGAGATCGAACTCAACGGCGCCGGCGACAACCCGCTCTTCTTCCCGGCGGACGACGAGGTCGTGACGGGCGCCAACTTCCAGGGGACGCCGCTCGCCTTCGCGCTCGAGCTGCTCGGGACGGCGGTGACGACGGTGAGCGTCCTGTCGGAGCGCCGCCTCAATCGCCTCCTGAACCCGAACCTCAACGAGGGCTTGCCGGCGTTCCTGATCCACGGCGCCGGGATGTTCAGCGGCCTGATGCTCACGCAATACACCGCCGGCATGCTGGTCAACGAGAGCCGCATCCTGTCTCACCCGGCGGCTATCGGCTCCATCCCCGCCGCGGCCGACCAGGAGGACTTCGTCTCCATGGGGATGAACACGGCCCTCAAGACGAAGCAGATTCTGCGGAACGCGTGGTACGTCGTCGCCATCGAGCTCATGGCGGCGTGCCAAGCCGTCGACCACCGGCGGCCGCTTACCGGCAGCCCCTCCGCGGAGGCCGTGTACACGCTGGTACGGCAGCACGTCGACTTCATGGAGGAGGACCGGCCGACGCAGTACGATATTAACCGCGTGAAAGAACTCGTCGAGTCAGGAGAGGTCCTCGCGACGGCCGAGCAAGTCGTCGGCGAATTGGGATAGGAAAGCCGGACTGCAGATGAAACCCCAACCGCCCAAAGGCACGCGCGACTACCTCCCGCCGGAGATGGCGCGGCGCGAGAGCGCGTTGGCAACGGTTAAAGGCGTCTTCGAGCGCTACGGCTACGCGCCGCTCGAGACGCCCGCCCTCGAGCGGCTCGACGTTCTCATTGGAAAATACGGCGAGGAGAGCGACCGCCTCATCTTCCGCATCCTCAAGCGCGGCGAGAGAGGCAAGCGCGGCGAGGTCGACCTCGGCCTGCGCTACGACCTCACGGTCCCGCTCGCCCGCGTTATGGCCACGCACCAAGACCTGCCCAAACCGTTCAAGCGGTATCAGATCCAACCGGTATGGCGCGCCGAACGCCCCCAACGCGGCCGGTTCCGGGAATTTTTCCAATGCGACGTCGACTGCGTCGGGACCGCCTCCATGCTCGCCGACGCCGAGATCGTCGCGATCCTGCACGAGACGTTGACCGCGCTCGGTTTCCGCCGGCACCGCCTGAGCCTTAACCACCGCCGCATCCTATCGGCGTTCATGGACGCCGCCGGCGTCCGCGCCGACGTCCGGACCGCGGCAATTCGCGCCATCGACAAACTTGACAAGATCGGCAAGGAGGGGGTCGAAAAAGAGCTGGAAAAAAGTGGGACGACCGGCGAGGCGGCGAGGCATATCCTCGGCATGCTCCTCGAGCCCGAAACGGTCAGTTTCGAGGCCTACGTCGCCGCCGCGGAAAAAGCCGTCGGCGCCTCGGACGCCGGCCGGGCGGGCCTGGAGGAGATGAAGCAGCTCGCCTCCTACCTGGGCCATTTCGGCGTGCCGGAGGAGGTATTGAGCTTCGACCTCCACATGGCGCGCGGCCTCGACTACTATACCGGCCCGATCTACGAGGCGTTGATCCCGGAGGCGGGCCTGGGCTCAGTGGGAGGCGGCGGCCGCTACGACTTCCTCATCGCGCAGCTCGGCGGCCCGGACCTTCCGGCCACGGGCGCCTCGTTCGGCTTGGAGCGCCTCATAGCGTTGAAGGCGGAGCAGGAGGAGGTCCCGCCGGCCGCATACTCCCAGGTGCTGGTCGCGGTATACGACGAAACGGTGCTGGCCGAGGGGCTGGCCGCCGCCGCCGAATTACGCGCGGCGGGCCTCAAGGCCGAGATCTACCTCGAGCCGCAGGCCAAACTCGGCAAACAGTTCAGCTACGCCGACGCGAAGGGCATCCCCTTCGTCGTCGTCGTCGGCCCGGAGGAACTCGCCCGCGACGTCGTCCAGCTTAAAGAGTTAGCCTCGCGCGAACAGCGGGAGGTCCCGCGCGCGGAGTTGACGGCCGCGCTAGCGGCGCTGGTAGCGAAACTGTAGCCGCGACCCAACGGAACGAAAAAAGCCGCCTCCCCGGAAGAGAGGCGGCTTCGTTTTAGGCCGGAACCGCTACAGATAGACCTCGAACTTAATCAACTCGACGTTGAAATTGTAGTCTACCTCGTCGAAATTCGTTTCTTTATATTTTAGGCCGCCTTCCAACGACAACGTCAAGACGGCCGTTTCGAACAGCTCGAACGTCGCCGCCGCTCGCGCCGTCCCGGCGTAGAAATCGCTCAGGAGAAGAACCCCCTCCTCGTTCCGGAGGAAGCGGACGGCCCACGGCGAGACGAACGCCCACCCCACGCGGTACGCGCGCGCCCCTACCTCCCACGGCCCGCGCCGCCAGCCGAAGCCGAGCCAAAACGCGTTGTCCCGCAACGACCCGTCCTCCGGGTAACTGCGGTCTATCGACAGCGCCGCCTCCCCGGCGGCGTAGAACCCCCACGGCAGTCGCTGCTCGAAGTCGACCGAACCTACGCCGGCCTCCCGCGTCCGGCCCCCCGGAGGCGGCGACCCCTGCCCCGCGTCGAAGCCGCCCTCGTGAATTCCCCCCAGGTTCGCCCCCAGCACGGTCGCCTCCCACGGCTGCAGCGCCAACCGGCCGCCGCCCGCGAAGGCCTCGTACCTCTCCTCCCCCACGGTAGAGGTCCGCGCGAGGAACAACCGGCCGTCGGCAATACCCCACGTGAGGCGATATCTCATACCGGCCAGGTCGTCGTCGTAGTCGCGTTGCTCGAACGTGAGCGGCGAAACGTCTTCGCGGAAGTGGCCGAAGGTCCAGTGGTGACGCTCGGTGTCGAACGTCCCGCGGAGGCGCAGGAACGCCTCCGGGCCCGGGCCGCCGGGAGCGTCGTCGCCGAATTCGTACGCCGCTTTCCCGCCCACCTGGACCAAGACGCCCTCCGCGACGTGGAAGTCGGCGAAGAGTGTAAGGTCGGAGAAGAAGTACGTCCGCTCGTCCGGTTTCGGCAAGCGGACGGCGGAATATTCGGTATTGTCGAACACCGTCCGGAACTCGCCGGAGAGGCCCAAGACGCCGTTCCACCACCGTACCTCTTCCAGCGGCCTGGCCCCGGCCGCGACGACGCAGCACGCGAGCAAGGTTAATCCCCATCGAAGCCGCGCGCCGCTAATCGCCCTCGCCACCTTTCGGAGGCTTGATTTCGCCCTCCAACGCGGGTCGCTCGGGCGCGGCCGCCAGTTCCGCCCGCGCCTCCTCCATCGCCCGGCGGAGAGCTTTAATCTCCGCCGTAGCGGTTTCGGCCTCCGCGGTTAACATGTCGCGGTCGACGTTCGCGCTGGCGAGGGCCAACGCGCCGAGCGCGTGCTGGAGTTGTTGAATCCGCCCGAACGTCCGCTCGGCGCTACCCGCCGCCGCCGCCGCCAACTCCTGAGCCGGGCGGCCCCCGCCCGCTGCGGCCAATTCGCGCGCCTGGGCCTCCTCGCGGAGGTAGTATACCACCGCGGCCGCGAGGCGGCCGGCGTCCGGCGCCGTGAGCGGCATTCGCTCAGCGAGGTCGGGGGGAAAGAGGGCCAGCCGCCGTTCGATGTCGCGCGCCGCCGCGAGCGCGAGATTGGCCAGCTTTCGGCGCCGGTAGGGGAGCTTCCCCACCGCGTCTACCGTCCCCGGCGGCAGCGCCTTGTTGCGCTCGCGGTGGTACGCCCAGTAGATCGCGCTGGCGTACGCCGCGGCGCCGACGGCGGTCACGACCGGGAAAAACGGCAGGAATACCAGGCTGATCAAGAACGCCGGCAGGCCGATAGGACGCAATATCAACTTCCAATTCATGACCGCGGCTTACGCTCCCGCCGTCTCGCCTTCCCAGTCGCCTTCTTCGACCTCTTCGGCTTCTTCCGGCTCCGGGAGGGCCGAAAGCGGTTCGCCGGCGGCCAAGGCCAGCCCCATAGAGGCCTTGAGCGCTTTGAGCTCGACGTCGACGTCGCCCGTCTCGAGCTTTTTGAATTCCTCCTCGAGGTCTTTCGTCGCGGCCAACGCGGCGACTTCGGCCTCGGCCTCGGTGGTCGCCTCCAGTTCGGCGACCTTGTCCTCTACGCGCGCGAACGCCTCGAAGGCGCTGCGGTCGTCGAGGGAGGCCACCGCGCGGTTGATCGTCTGCGCCGCCTCCGTCCGCTTTTGCCGGGCGAGAAGCAGCTCTTTCTTGCGGGAGGCCTCGTCGATCTTACGGTCTAACGCGACCAGGCCGTGTTTTAACCGTTCAACGAGTACGCTCTGCTGCTCGAGCTGGGTCAGGTACTCGGAGGCGGCCGCGGCGGTCTCCTGTTTGCGGAGCAACGCCTCCCGGGCCAGGTCCTCCCGGCCCTTTTGGAGCGCCAGGACGGCGCGCCGTTGCCACTCCTCCGTATCGGCTTTGGCCTGGCGGTACTTCGCCTCCAACCGTTTTTCGTCGGCGAGAGCGATGGTAACTTGCCGCTGGGCTTCGCGGTAATGCTCCCGCATATCGATCATGATCTGCCGGAGCATCTTCTCCGGATCCTCCGCCGACGAGAGCAACGAGTTGAGGTTGGCCTCGATAACCTTTGCAATCCGTTCCAGGACACCCATCGCGCGCTCCTCCTACTTCAAGCCGAATTCTTGTAGGCGCGGTAAAATAGTCGCCGCGGCGAAAGCCATACTGTCCACCGAGGCTTGGAGTTCGACCGGGTCGAGGTATTCCGCCTCCAACGTATCGACGACGACTATCGCTTTATCTTCCAACCCGAAGGCGCCGTGCACGACGTCCCGGGCGTTGGCTTCCAACAGCGCCCGGAACAACTTCGCCTCCTCTTTCACCCCGGTCACCTCCACCACTTTCAGGCGGAGGACGATTAAGGGCGGGCTGTAG
>CP070633.1:2010083-2021323 GCA_020356085.1 Candidatus Coatesiibacteriota bacterium
CAACGCCTCGCCGGCGCGGCCGTCGTCGACGTCAACGTCGGCGACGGCGACGGCGCCGAGGCCGGCGCGGTTATGGCGGCCGCCGTCCGGGCGGTCCAACACGCCGGCGACCTTCCCGTCTCGGTCGACTCGGCGCGGCCGGAAGTGTTGGAGGCCGGCTTAAAGGAGGCGGTGGGGAAGCCGCTGCTCAACTCGTGTCCCGCCTCCGCGGCCGCGAGGCGGCGGTTGCTGCCGCTGGCGCGACGGTGGGGGGCCGCCGTCGTCGGGTTGCCGCTCGGGCCGCGGGGGATTCCGGCGACGGCCGCGGCGCGCCTCCGCCTGGTCGAGAAGTTCGTGGAGCACGCGCTCGACGAGGGCATAGCGCTAAGCGACCTCTACGTCGACCCGCTGATGCTGACCGCGGCGCACGGCGACGCCGCCGTGACGTTCGATACCCTCCGCGAAATCAAGCGGCAGTTCGGCGTCCGCACCGTTATGGGCGTGAGCAACATCTCCCACGGCCTGCCGCGCCGGCCGGCGCTGAACGCCGCGGCATTCGCGTACGCGGCGGGCGCGGGGCTCGATCTGGCCCTCGTCAACCCGCTCGACGAGCGGATGCGGGAGGCGATGGCGGCCGTAGGAGTACTCGTCGGCGGCGAGGCGGGCGTGGCCGCGTTTGTCTCCGCCTCCGAGGCGAAGCCGCGCCGAAAAGCTACGCCGAAACGAAAAGCGACGGCGGGAGAGGAGTTGTACGCCGCCGTGGTGGAGGGGCGCCGGGCGGCGGCCGCGGAGGCGGCGCGGCGGGCGACACGCGCGGGGCGCAAGCCGTTGGCCGTAAACGATAAATACGTACTCCCGGCCTTGGAAGAGGTGGGGAGGCGGTACGAGGCGGGGGAGTTCTACCTCCCGCACGTCATCCGTGCGGCGGAGGCGGCGCAGGCGACGTTCGAGGTCCTCCGGAAGTCGATCGGCCGCGCCGCGGGCCAAGCGCGGGGCCGCGTCGTCTTCGCCACCGTCGCCGGCGACGTCCACGACATCGGCAAAAACGTCGTCGCCGCCGTGCTGCGGAGCCACGGTTTCGACGTCCACGATCTGGGGAAGAGCGTGCCGACGGCCCGCGTCGTCGCCGCGGCAAAAGAGAGGAAGGCGGACCTCGTCGCGTTGTCGGCGCTCATGACGACGACGATGCCGGAGATGGGCAAGGTGGCGGAGGCGCTGCGGCGGGAGGGCGTGCGGGCGCCGCTGCTGGTGGGAGGGGCCGTCGTAACGGAGAAGTACGCCCGGCGAATCGGCGCCTCCTACGCGCCGAACGCGGTGGCCGCGGCACGCCTCGCGCGCCGGTTAACGCGGCGGTAGACAGGAGAGGTATCGTGAAGATACTAATTACGGGGATAACGGGCTTCGCGGGAAGCCACCTGGCGGACTACGCCTTCGCTCAGGGGGAGGTGGAGATCTACGGGACGGCGCGATGGCGCAGCCCCTCCCAGAACATCGAACACCTCGGCGACCGCATAACGGTAATCGACGCCGACCTCCGCGACGCCTCCTCCGTCGAATCGCTGGTCGCGGAAATAAAGCCGGAGAGGATCTTCCACCTCGCGGCGCAGTCGTACGTCGTCTCGAGCTGGAAGCTACCCACGGAGACGATCACCACCAACCTGGTGGGGACGGTCAATATCTTCGAGGCGGTGCGGCGGGCGAAGTACGAACCGCGCCTCCTCGTCGCCTGCTCCTCGGAAGAGTACGGTTTCGTCGACCCCTCCGAAGTCCCCATTACGGAGGATAACCCGTTGCGGCCGCTCAGCCCCTACGGCGTGAGTAAAGTAGGCCAGGACCTGCTCTCGTACCAGTATTTCAAGTCGTACGGCTTAAACGTCGTACGCACCCGGGCTTTCAACCACACCGGCCCGAGGCGCGGCCGCGTCTTCGTGTGCTCCAACTTCGCAATCCAAGTCTTGGAGGCGCAAAAGGGCCTCCGTCCGTGCGTCGAAGTCGGCAACCTGGAGGCGGTGCGCGACTTCACGGACGTCCGCGATACGGTTCGCGCCTATTGGCGCGCGCTGGAGGCGGCCGAGCCGGGCGAGGTCTATAACATCTGCTCCGGGACCGGCTACAAGATCCAAGACGTTCTGGATATGTTAATCGGGATCTCGGGCGCGGAGGTCGACGTTTCGGTCAATCCCGACCGCTTCCGGCCCTCGGACGTCCCGTTACTAATCGGCGACAACTCGAAGTTCAAACGGCAAACCGGATGGCAGCCGGAGATCCCGTTCGAACAAACGTTATCCGACATTATGGATTATTGGAGAGAGCGAATATGAAGGTAGCAGTCGTAGGTACCGGATACGTCGGCTTGGTTACGGGCGCGTGCTTCGCCGACCTCGGCAACCAGGTAATATGCGCCGACATCGACGAGCGTAAAATCGAAATGCTGCGGGAGGGCGAGACGCCCATCTTCGAGCCGGGGCTGGTGGAGATGGTCCGGATTAACGCCAAGGTCGGGCGCCTGGCCTTTACCAGCGACGTCGCCGAGGCCGTGGCGAAGTCGAAAGTGGTATTCATCGCCGTAGGCACTCCGCCGGGCCCGGACGGGGAGGCGGACCTGAGCCAGGTCCGCTCGGTCGCCGAGACGATCGGCGAGGCGATGGACGGCTACCGCATCGTCGTCAACAAGTCGACGGTGCCGGTGGGGACGGGCGACATCGTAAGCCAAATAATCGCCGCGAAGTCCGGCGGCGCCCACCCGTACGACGTCGTGTCCAACCCCGAGTTCTTGCGGGAGGGGTCGGCCATCCACGATTTCATGCAGCCCGACCGCGTCGTTATCGGGTGCTCGAATCCGGCGGCGGCCGATATCGTCGCGGAGCTGTACGGCCCGCTAAACGCGCCGATCATAGTCACGGACGTACTGTCCGCCGAAATGATAAAATACACCTCCAACGCCTTCCTGGCGCTGAAGATATCGTTCATCAACGAGATCGCGAATATCTGCGAACGCGTCGGCGCCGACGTGCGGGAGGTGGTGGAAGGCGTTACCAAGGACCACCGCATTAACCCGGCCTTCTTCGGCGCGGGCGTCGGATTCGGCGGTTCGTGCTTCCCGAAAGATACGTTGGCGCTGGCGGACATTGCCGCGAAAGCGGGATACGAATTCAAGATACTGAAAGCGGTTATCGCGGTCAACGACTTGCAGCGCGACCTGTTCGTCGCGAAGATCGTCGAGCGGCTCGGCGACTTGAAAGGCAAGAAAATCGCGGTGTGGGGCCTTTCGTTCAAACCCAATACCGACGACATCCGCGAATCGCCGGCGCTGGATATCATCCGGAAGCTGCTCGCCGGCGGCGCGACGGTGGCGGCCTTCGACCCCGTCGCGAGCGAGGCGGCGCAGGCCGAGCTGCCGGAAATCGAGTACGTGGGCGACGCGTACGCGGCGGCGAAGGATGCCGACGCGCTCGCGGTCGTGACTGATTGGAACGAATTCAAAGAGGCCGATTTCAAGGGGTTGGCTAAGGCCATGCGCCAGCCGCTCCTCTTCGACGGCCGCAACATCTACGAGCCGGCGAAGGTCGAGGCGGCGGGATTGGAGTACGTCGGCGTCGGCCGGCGCTCCGGCCCCGGCGCGGAAAAAGAGTAGGTAACGATGGCGCGTTACGTAGTAACCGGCGGCGCCGGTTTTATCGGATCTCACCTTGTCGAGCGGTTGTTGGCCGAGGGCAACGACGTCGTAGCGCTGGATAACCTCCTGACCGGCGACGCGGAAAACGTCGCGCTGCTGGCGCAGTACGACGGGTTAAAATTCGAGGAGGTCGACGTTTCGCAACCCTACGGCGTGGCGGAGACGGACTACGTGCTGCACGTCGCCAGCCCGGCGAGTCCCGTCGATTTCGAACGCCTCCCGTTCGAGATTATGGCCGTGAACTCGGAGGGGACGCGCCTCGCCGCGGAGGCGGCCCTCGCGCGGGGAGCGCGCTTCCTCTTCGCCTCCACCAGCGAGGTGTACGGCGACCCGGAGGTCCATCCCCAAGGGGAAGACTATTGGGGCCACGTTAATCCGGCCGGCCCGCGGGCGGTCTACGACGAGTCGAAGCGCTTTGGCGAGGCGCTGGTAGCCGCCTACCGCCGGTACCGCGGCCTCGACGCTCGCGTCGTCCGCATCTTCAATACGTACGGGCCGCGGATGCGTCCCGCCGACGGCCGGCTGATCCCCAACCTGATTTCGCAGGCTCTGGCCGGCGAGCCGCTGACCGTTTACGGCGACGGCACGCAGACCCGCTCGTTCTGCTACGTCGACGACATGGTCGACGGCATTCTGGCGCTGCTGCACTCGGACGTTACCGAGCCGGTCAACGTAGGCAACCCGGAGGAGATGACGGTGCTCGCGATGGCCGAACTCGTCCGGGAGGCCGTCGACGGGAGTTTGGAGATCGTCTTCCAGCCGCTGCCGGTCGACGACCCGCGGCGCCGCCGGCCGGACATCACTCGCGCGACGGAGCTCTTGGGATGGGCGCCTCGGGTGCCGGTGGCGGAGGGGTTGGCGAAGACTATCGCGTGGTTCCGCGAAAAGGCGGGAGCTTAAGGAGGCGGTTCGGCGGGAAGGCCCTTCTTGGTAACGTCGAGATAGGTTTGGAGGATCAAGGCCGCCGCGGCCGCGTCGGCCGTTTTCTTAATTTTATGGGGCGAGGCGCCGGCGGCGCGGAGTTTCTCCTCCGCCGCCTTCGTGGTGAACCGCTCGTCGATTAGTTTGATGGGGACGCCGACGCGGCGCTGGAGCTCTTCGGCGAATTCCTGGACCCGCTCGGCGGCCGGCCCCTCCTCCCCCCTCAGCGTCAGCGGGTAGCCGACGACTATTTCCTCCGCGCCGGTAACGGAGGCGGCGTTGACGACTGCATTTACGGCCCCCTCGTCGTTGTCCACGACTTTGAACGGCGAGGCGAGCGTTCCCGTGTCGTCCGAAACGGCCAGGCCGATGCGGCTCGCGCCCCAGTCGACGCCTAAAACCTTCATGCCGGCATTATACCCGAAAACGGCCGGCGACGCAACGGCGCGCGGGCCATTTCCCTTGATTGCCGCCCGCGAATGCCGTATAATGTAAGGTTACGCGAAGGCGATTCCCATGGCTGTGCGGAAAGCGATTATTTGGGCCGTGACGGTGCCGGCGGCCGCGGCGGCGTATTACGCGTACGCGCCCCTCGACCCCCTCGCGAGCTTTGACCACGCCCGCGAGGAGACGGTGCACGCCGTACGGGCCGACGGCCATTTCGCCTACGGCTCCGCCTCCGGCTACTTCGACGGCGACGGCGGTTTCCAAAGCCAGGAGGAGGCGACGACGCTCTTCGTCGGTATCGTTAAAGTGGGGTGGACCTTCGACCGCCATTGGGAGGCCGACGTGATCTTTACCGGCGCTAATTTCCACAACCACAACGCCGGGGTTTTCGACAACGGCCTGGGCGACGTCTGGGTCGCCGGGAAGGGGATTTGGTATACGAAGCCCGGGGGCGAGTTCCGCCTCGGGCCGCGGCTCGGGATCCGGCTGCCCGGCGCCGCCAAAGTTTTCGCGGAGGGGAACGCGGCCGTCGACGTCGCGGCCGTCGGTTACTACGACCGGCGCGACGCCGACTTCCAGCTCGACGCCCAACTCGGCTTCCGCCACGACGTCGACAGTGACCGGTTCAAAGAGGGGCCGGGCCTCTCCACCTACCTCCTGGCGGACCCGGCGTGGGCGCTGGGGGAGGAGGACCGCTGGATCGTCGGCGCCTCCTTCGGCGGTTACGCCGGCCTGGGGACGATTAAAACGTCGCTGGTTTGGTTGGGGCCGCGCCTGCAATACGTGGTCGAACGCAACGTCCGCCTGGAGGCGGGCGTCCTCCAGCCGGTATGGGGCCAATCCTACCGGATCGAGGCGTATACCTATCCCGTCCCGCGCTATACGACGGGCTATCTCGGCGTCCAATCAGTGATCCCCACCTCATGGTAAATTCCCCCCTGCAACGACGGAGGTCGCGGCGGTGAGCGAGGCGGCGACGGCCGTAATCGGCGGCTCGGGACTGTACGAAATAGAGGGCTTCGACGTGCGCGAGCGGCGGAAAGTCGAAACGCCGTTCGGCGACCCCTCCGACGAATTCGTGATCGGGGCCTTCGCCGGCGCCCAGATCGTCTTCCTGCCGCGCCACGGCGCGGGCCACCGCCACCCGGCGGGCGCCGTCAACTATCGCGCCAACATCTGGGGGCTGAAGGCGCTCGGCGTCAACCGCGTGCTGAGCGTGTCCGCCGTCGGCAGCTTAAAGGCCGAGATCGAGCCGCGCCAGTTCGTTATTCCGGACCAGTTTTACGATAACACGAAACGCCGCCTGGCTACGTTCTTCGACGATACGCCGACCGCGCACGTCGGTCTGGCGGACCCGTACTGCGAGGAGGTCCGGCGAGCCGTCGGCGCGGCGTGCGAAAGCGTCGGCGTTCCCGCGCACACGCAGGGGACGTACCTGTGCATGGAGGGGCCGCAGTTCTCGACCCGGGCGGAGTCGAACGCCTACCGGCAGCTCGGCTTCGACGTCATCGGCATGACCTCCGCGACGGAGGCCAAGCTCGCGCGGGAGGCGGAGATGTGCTACGCGACCGTGGCGCTGGTGACGGACTACGACTGTTGGTTCGAGGCGGAGGACGTCACGATCGGCATGGTGCTGGAGAACATGCGGGCCAACGTCGCGAACGTCAAGGCCGTCATCGCGGAGGCGCTGCCGGCGGTGGCCGCGCTCGAAGCGTGCGCGTGCCACCGCGCGCTGGAGGGCGCGATACTCACCGATTTGAAGTTGGTCCCGGCGGAGGTCGTGGAACGGCTCCGGCCGCTGCTGGCCAAATACTTGTAGAATCCGAGCTGTAATGGCGCCGCGTCCCATAGAGGTAATTCTCCGCAACGTCCTGGCCGAGGTCGAACCGTACTTCGACGTCGAGAAGTTTTACGGCCGGCCGCCGGGCGTCGTGTTGGTCGGCCGGTACAAGGAGGGTCCCGGCACCGCCTCGCCGCTGGAGCGGCGGCTCGGCGAATTGGGCTACTACACCAAGGCCACGCCGCTCAACGCCTCCACGTGGCTGTTGGAGGTCAGCCCCAAGACGTTGGAGAAGCCGCGGTGGCGCGTGTTGATAAACGCGGGGCTCTTCGTCGCGACCATCGGGACGACGCTGGCCGCGGGGACGATGCAGCGCGGCGGAAGCCTCCTGCGACCCGCGGATTGGCTGCTGGGGATACCGTTCTCGGCGTCGATCATGGCGATCCTGCTGTGCCACGAGATGGCGCACTTCTTCGCCTCGATGCGCCACAAGGTCCGCGCGACGCTGCCGTATTTCCTGCCGGTCCCGCATCCGCTGCTGGGGACCTTCGGCGCGCTCATCAAGATGGAGTCGCCGATCCCGGACCGCCGCGCGCTGCTCGACATCGGCGCCGCCGGGCCGATAGCGGGGTTCCTGGTCGCGCTGCCGCTCGCGGCGGTGGGGTTGTATTACTCCGACGTGGTACAACCCGGCGCGGCCGCGGCGGGAACGATAATCCTCGGCGACTCGTTGATATTCCAATTCTTGACGAACCTTATAAAGGGGCCGCTGGGCGACCTCGACGTTACGCTGCACCCGCTGGCGCTGGCGGGGTGGATCGGCCTGTGGGTCACGTCGGTCAACATGCTGCCGATAGGCCAGCTCGACGGCGGCCACGTCTCCTACGCCCTGTTCGGCAAGTACAGCATCTGGGTGGCGCGGGCGGCCTTCCTCCTGCTGATCCCGCTGGGCTTTTTCTGGAGCGGCTGGTTTTTCTGGGCGTTCCTGATCCTGCTCGTCGTCCGCCTGCGGCACCCGCCGCCGGTCGACGACACGGTAGGATTAACGCCGGGGAGGCGCCTGGTCGGGTGGCTGGCTTTCGCCGTCGCGATTCTGACGTTCATCCCGGCGCCGATTAAAATTCTATCGTAAGTTTCCGGAGGCTCAATGCCCAACCACGACGGATCGACCAAGGAACCTTCCGCGGAGGAGGAGGCGAAGCTCGAGCGTTTCAAGGAGCGGCTCGCGCTCGAGAAGCGGATCGGCGAGCGGATGGGCCGCGTGGGCCACAAGATCCTGATCGCCTCCGGCAAGGGGGGCGTCGGCAAGACGACGGCCGCCGTCAACCTGGCGCTCGGCTTGGCCGAGGCGGGCGATTCCGTCGCGCTCCTCGACGCCGACATTCACGGCCCGGGCGTACCGCTGATGTTGGGCCTTGCCGGCGCTCGCCCCACCGGCACCGAGGAGGGGATCAACCCGGTCGCGTACGACGACAACCTGGTCGTGATGAGCATGGCGTTCCTGCTCGCCGGCGATTCCGACGCCGTCATCTGGCGCGGCCCGCTCAAGATGGCGATGGTGGACAACTTCCTCGCCGACATCAACTGGGGCGACCGCGACTGGTTCGTCGTCGACACGCCTCCCGGAACCGGCGACGAGATCCTGTCGCTGGCGCAGCGGATTAAAGACGTCGACGGCCTGATAATGATAACGACGCCGCAGGAGGCGGCCCTCGCCTCCGCCCGCAAAAGCCTCACCTTCGCGGTCAAGACGAACATCCCGATCCTGGGCGTCGTCGAGAATATGGGGCCGGTGGCGTGTCCGGCGTGCGGGCACGAGATGAAGCTGTTCGGCGAGGGGGGCGGCCCGCGCGTGGCCGCGGAGTTCGGCGTGCCGTTTCTGGGATCGGTCCCGTTCGACCCGGAGGCGGTGCCGGAGTCGGATCGCGGCCAGCCGCTGTTGTTGACGGACCGCGACAGCCCGGCCGCGGCGGCCTGGCGTGAGATCGTGGCGCGCCTCCGGGAGGTCGTGGCGCAGCGCGAGGCGAGTAGGAGCGAAGAGGCGTAACCCGGTCGGGAGGGCCGAGAGGCGGTGGAGCCCGTGGCTCCGGAGAACGATAAAATAGAATTGGCGGTGTTATTCGGCGGCCGGTCCGGCGAGCACGAGATATCCGTGATCTCGGCCCGGTCGATGATGGCGGCGGTGGACGGCGAGAAGTTCGAGGTTCTCCCGATCTACATCTCCGCCGAGGGGAGCTGGTATTTCTGGGCCGGGTTCCTGCAGGGCGTCGCGCGCCCCGGGCCGGAGGCGGTGGCGTATACGCCGGTCGCGGACCCCGGCCGGCGGCCGTTCCTGGTCCGCCTCGACGGGAGCGGCGAGCTGACGGCGGACGTCATCTTCCCGCTGCTCCACGGCCCGTACGGCGAGGACGGGACGATCCAGGGGCTGCTGGAACTGGCGGCGCTGCCGTACGTGGGGTCCGGGCCGCTGGCCGCGGCGCTCGCGATGGACAAGGAATTGTCCAAGAACATGCTCCGCGCCAACGGCATCTCGACGGTGGACTACTACGCCGTCTCGCGGCGGGCGTTCGAGGAGGACGGCGACCACGTGACGTTGGAGGTCGAGCAACGGCTGCGGTATCCGCTGTTCGTGAAGCCGGCGAACCTCGGCTCGAGCATCGGCATTCGTAAGGTCAAAGACCGCGCCTCGCTGAAAGAGGCGCTGGCGGAGGCGGCACGGTACGACGCCAAGGTGCTGTGCGAACAGGCTGTCAACGCGCGCGAGTTCGAGTGCGCCGTCTTGGGGAACGAGGCGCCCCAGGCCTCGCCGGTGGGGGAGATAGTTCCCGCCGGGGATTTTTACGACTACGAGGCCAAATACATGCGCGACGACGCCGAGCTCCACGCGCCGGCCGATATCGAGGAGGCGTTGAGCCGGCGGGTTCAGGACCTTGCGCTCCGGGCGTTCCTCAGCCACGGCTGCGCCGGCCTGGCGCGCGTGGATTTCTTCTACCTCCCCGACCGCGACGTTCTATTGGTCAACGAGCTCAACACCATGCCGGGCTTCACGCCCATCAGCATGTACCCGAAGTTATGGCAGGCCGCGGGCCTGAGCTACGCCGACCTGATCGGGCGCCTCGTCGATTTGGCCTTCGAGAGCCACGCGGAGCGCACGCGCAGCCTCCTCCGGTACGAGGACGCGGTCGACGTAAACGGTTAACGAAAGAGGTGGCGAATTGCTTTTATTCCTAGCGACAACGGCCCACGCCATGGGCGGCACCGGCGGGGGCGAGGAGGGAGGAGGAGGCGGTTACTCCATCTTCTTCCTGCTGCTCGCCTTCATGGTCATCTTCTACCTGTTCGTGCTCCGTCCCCAACAGCGCGCCGAGAAAAAGAAGAAAGAGATGCTCGGCTCCGTTAAGAAGGGGTGGCGCGTCATCACCGCCGGCGGGATCCGCGGGACCGTCGCGAAAGTTCACGACAAGGAAAAAATATTAACGGTGACCATCGCGAAGGGCGTGGAGGTGGAGGTGGCGTTGGCGAAGATCGAGGCCGCCGCGCCTCCGGGCGAGGAACTTGCCGTGGCCGAGCCGGCGCGCCGGGGCGAAAAGGCCAAGGACGACAAAGGGCCGCGGCGGCCGCGCCGCTGAGCGGAATGGCCGAGGCGCCCCCGAAGAAGCCGCCGGAGGAGCCGGAGCGCCCGCCCGTAACGCTGGAGGCGTTGCGGGCCGATCCGGAAGTCCCGGCCTATCTAGCGGAGGCGGACAGCGTCCTGGCCGTACTAGGCTACACCGAGCACGGCGACGTCCACGCCTCGCGGGTCGCCGAGCGCGCCCGGGAGATAGTGGCCGCGCTCGGCTACAAGGAACGGCGGGCCGAGCTGGCCGCGGTGGCCGGCTACCTCCACGATATCGGCAATCTCGTGAACCGCGCCGACCACGAGGCCTACTCGGCGCTGCTCAGCCGGCCGTTGCTCGAGCGGCTCGGCATGCCGCTGGAGGAGATATTGCCGATTATGACGGCGATCGGCAACCACGACGAGGGCTCCGGGGAACCGGTAAGCGTGATTAGCGCGGCGCTCACGCTCGCCGACAAGTCCGACGTCCGCCGCGACCGCGTCCGGAACCCCTCCATGATATCGTTCGACATCCACGACCGCGTTAACTACGCGGCCAAGAAGAGCGAGTTGGAGGTGGACGCCGAGGCTAAAATAATCACGCTCCGCCTCGAAATCGATACCGCGATTTCCCAGGTAATGGAATATTTCGAAACGTTCCTATCGCGTATGATAATGTGTCGGCGCGCGGCGCGCCGGCTCGGGTGCAACTTCAGCCTGGTTATCAACGGCGTCGACATGTTATAACGGGGCGAGGACGACGGGGTGAGAATATGCGAGGAAAATGGTGGGCGCTGGCTCTCGGCCTGGCCGCGTGCGCGGCGGCGGGCTGCGGAAGGGCC
>CP070633.1:2021423-2036143 GCA_020356085.1 Candidatus Coatesiibacteriota bacterium
TCCCCGAAATCAAGACCGAACTCTCCGTCAGCTACGTCGACCACAACACCCTCCAAATGGGTTTCGAGAACGCCGACGACCACGTCTACCTCCAGGGGATCGCCGAGAAATACGGTATTTACCTCTCGCGCGCCGGCAACGGCATTTGCCACCAGGTCCACCTGGAGCGCTTCGGCGCGCCCGGCAAGACGCTGTTGGGTTCCGACAGCCACACGCCCACCGGCGGCGGCCTGGGCATGATCGCCATCGGCGCCGGCGGCCTCGACGTCGCCGTCGCGCTGGCCGGGGGGCCGTTCTGGCTCACCTACCCCCGCGTCGTCGGCGTCGAACTCACCGGCGCGTTGGCCGACTGGGTCTCGGCGAAGGACGTAATCCTGACGCTGCTCCGGGAGCTGACGACGAAGGGGAACGTCGGAACGGTTATGGAGTACTTCAGCCCGGGCGTGGCCACCCTCTCCGTGCCGGAACGCGCGACCATCACGAACATGGGCGCCGAGCTCGGCGTCACCACCTCCCTCTTCCCCTCCGACGACGTCACGCGCGCTTTCCTGGAGGCGCAGGAGCGGGGAGAGGCGTGGCGGGAACTCGCCGCCGACGCCGACGCCGAATACGACCGCGTGCTCGAACTCGACCTGGGCGCGGTCGAACCCATGGTCGCCCAGCCCCACAGCCCCGACAACGTCGTTCCGGTACGCGAAATAGCGGGGCTCGCCGTGGACCAGGTGTGTATCGGCTCGTGTACGAACTCCTCCTACAAAGACCTCGCGACCGTCGCCGAAATCCTGGCAGGGAAAACCATTGCCCCCTACCTTAGCTTCGTCGTCGCGCCCGGCTCCAAGCAGGTATTGCGGATGATCGCCGACGACGGCCATCTCTCCTCGCTGGTGGCGGCGGGGGCACGGATCGCGGAGGCGGCCTGCGGCTTCTGCATCGGCCTGGGCCAGGCGCCGCCCTCGGAGGCGGTCTCGGTCCGCACCAACAACCGCAACTTCTTCGGCCGCTCGGGGACGACCTCCGCCGGGATCTACCTGGTGAGCCCGGAAACGGCGGCCGTAGCCGCCTGGAAGGGCGAACTCGTCGACCCGCGCGACGTCGGCCTCGCCTATCCGCGCGTCGCCCCCCCGGCGAAGTTCGCCGTCGACGACAGCCTGATCACCCACCTCCACAATCCCGACGACGAAATCGTCCGCGGCCCCAACATCGGCGAGCCGCCCGTCCTCGCCCCCCTTGTCGACGCCTTCGAGGCGGAGGTAGCGCTCAAGGTCGGCGATAAAATAACGACCGACCATATCATGCCGGCGGGGCCGTACCTCAAATACCGCTCGAACGTCGAGAGGTACTCGCAGTTCTGCTTCGAGGGCGTGGACGCGACCTTCGACGCGCGCGCCCGCGAAAACGCGGCCGCCGGCCGGCCCAACGTCGTCGTCGCCGGCGAGAGCTACGGCCAAGGCTCGAGCCGCGAACACGCGGCGCTGTGCCCGCGGCACCTGGGCGTCCAAGCCGTAATCGCGAAATCGTTCGAGCGCATCCATTCCGCCAACCTGGTCAACTTCGGCATTATGCCGTTGACCTTCCGGGAGGCGGCGGACTACGACCGGCTGGCGGCGGGAGACCGCCTCCGCTTCGAGAACCTGGCGGAGGCCCTCGCCCCGGACACGCCGCTCACCGTCGCCAACCTCACCCAGGATTACACGTTCGAAGTAGACCATAATTTAAGTACGCGGCAGCTGGCCCTTCTCCGGGCCGGCGGCCTCCTCAACTTCCAGCGTCCCAACGCCTAGGAGAGACCATGTTCGAGAAGGTTCAAGTTCCGACCGCAGGCCAGAAGATCACGATCGACGGCGACCGGCTCCGCATCCCCGACGACCCCGTCATCCCGTTCATCGAGGGCGACGGCATCGGCCCCGATATCTGGGCCGCGACGCAACACGTGCTCGACGCCGCCGTCGCCAAGAAGTACGGCGGCGACCGTAAGATCGTCTGGATGGAGATCTTCGCCGGCGACAAGGCGCAGCAGGTCTACGGCGAGGGCGTCGTCATGCCGGAGGACACGCTGCGCGCCATCCCCGAGTTCGTCGTCGCCATCAAGGGGCCGCTGACGACGCCGGTAGCCGGCGGCTATCGCAGCCTCAACGTCACCATGCGCCAGAAGCTCGACCTCTACGCGTGCGTACGGCCGGTGCGGTGGATCCGCGGCGTCCCGAGCCCGGTGAAGCACCCCGAGAAGTTGAACGTCGTTATCTTTCGCGAGAACACGGAGGACGTCTACGCGGGGATCGAGTGGGAGCAGGGAACGGCGGAGGTCGGCCGCGTGCTCGAATTCCTGAACACGGAGATGGGCCGCAACATCCGCCTCGACTCCGGCGTGGGCGTCAAGCCGATCAGCGTTACGGGGACTAAGAACATCGCGCGGAAAGCTATTCGCTACGCCCGCGACCGCGAACTGCCCACCGTGACCTTCATGCACAAGGGTAACATCATGAAGTTTACGGAGGGGGCGTTCCGCGACTGGGGGTACGAGCTGGCGCGCGAGGAGTTCGCCGACCTCACCGTGAGCGAGGCCGAGCTGTGGGATAAATACGAGGGCCGCGCCCCGGAGGGCAAAATCGTCGTCAAGGACCGCATCGCGGACTCCATGTTCCAACAGATCCTGCTCCGGCCCGACGAGTACAACGTCATCGTGACGCCCAACCTCAACGGCGACTACATTTCGGACGCCGCGGCGGCGCAAGTGGGCGGCCTGGGGATGGCCCCCGGCGCCAACATGGGCGATTTCGTCGCGTTGTTCGAGGCCACGCACGGGACGGCGCCCAAATACGCGGGGCAGGACAAGGTCAATCCCTCCTCCCTCATCCTCTCCGGCGTTATGATGTTGGAGTATTTGGGGTGGCAGGAGGCGGCCGACGCCGTCGTGGAGGCCATGTCGAAAACGATCCAGGAGAAACACGTGACCTACGACCTGGCGCGGCAGATGGAGGGGGCGACGACGGTAAAGACGAGCGCCTACGGCGCCCGGATCGCCGAAAATCTAGCGTAAGAGAGCCCTTCCCGCGAACGAGCCGCGGCCGCCCGGCCGCGGCTTTTCGGTTGCCCCCGAGGCGCGGCGTTGTTAAAATCGTATGCTCGGGGGACGGCACGGAGAGACCCCCCGCGAAGGAGAGCGTATGGCGTTTTACTACCAGATCCGGCTGAGCGGCGGCGCGGAGATCGACCTCCACCTCGCCTCCAAGATTCTGGCCGAGGCGCTCGCCGTGTACGAGGATAAAAACGTCGTGCAGCACATCTCGTACGGCCCGGCGGCGCGGAGCGCGGCCTCCCGCACGGACCTCGTCGTCAGCGACCAGGAAATATACCGCCCCAAGGCGCGGGAGGTCGACCTCCTGGTGGCGTTGACGCAAGAGGCGGCGGATCGGTACGCCGGCGAGGTCTCGCCGCAGGGGTACCTCCTCCTCGACGAGGAGGCGGTGCCGCAGGCGCCGGAGGGCAAGTTCCGCGCCTACCGCCTCCCGTTCGTGGCCGCCGCCCGCGAGTTGGGCGACGCCCGCCTCGCCTCCATCGTCGTGCTCGGCGCGGTGACGGCGCTGTCGCCGGCCCACAACCGCCGAGCGGTGGAGGACGCGCTGCTGGCCCGCGTCGCGCCGGGCACGGAGGCGCACCACCGGGAGGCGTTCGAGCAAGGCTTCAAGAAAATGAACGAGTTGCTGTAATATGCCCCGCCGTTACGACAAATTGGTCGAGCTCGCCGGCGAGTTCAGCAATTATACGGCGAAGTATCTCCAGCAGATCGGCGCCGCTTTCGACGAGCTCAACACCCGCCTGGAACAGGCGGGCCTGCGCGACGAGGTGCACCTGTGGCAGCCGGCCTGGAACCTCGAGCGCGAGATGGATATCGTATCCCACGTCGCGCCGGAGGGCGCCGAGCGAGTCCGCTTCCTGGGATGCTACTACGGCCTGCAGTACCTCCGCATGAACATCCAGGCCATCGAGGCGCTGCGCGCCGGCGTCGTCCCGGGGGCGAGCCGAGAGGAGGTGTACCGGGAGTTCCTCACCAGCCTCGGCTCGAGCTACACCCAGCTCGTCGTCACGTTCATGCGGAAGGTCCTCGATATTCTCCTGGCCGGCGCCGAGCTCCCGCCGTTCGTGATCTGCGGCGTCGGGACCATGACCGACCAGGACGACGTCGACATCGCCGTCGTCGTCGAAGAGGAGAGCGGCCGGGAGCCGCTCAACTCGGTGCTGAGCAAACTCAGCTCGATCATGCTGCGCTACGCGACGCGTTTCCACTTCTACCTCTCGGAGCGCGTCTCGCCCGAGAGCTTCGCCACCTCCCTGGAGGAATACCGCACCTACGCCGAAACCTACCCCGGCGACTACATAATCATCTCGGAGCTCCTCAACGCCGAACCGCTTTTCGGCGACCGCGCGCTCTTCGAGCGCCTGCAGCGCGAGATTACGGAACGGTACTACGTCGACAGCGACGCCGACCCCGTATACCACGAGGGCTTCGTCCGCGGCGCGCTGGGGGACGTCGTCGCCCTCGCCACCCGCGACTTCGACGCCGACCGCATCGTTCCCAAAGAGGAGGCGCTCCGCATCATCAAAGCGCTGGTCCAGATCAAGCGCTCCCTCCACGGCCTGCGCGAGCCCAACATTTGGCACAACCTCCAGCGCCTCGCCGACATCGAGCCGTGGAACGCGGAGAAAAACGACCTTCTCGAGCGGGGGCTCGTTTTCTTCGAGGTCCTGCGGTACCTCTACCAACTTCTCGTCGTCCAGGACGAGGTCGTCATCCTCGATACGCCGGTCATGACCGAGAACCTGAGCCGGGTCGCGGCGGCGATGGGATACCGCCGCCGCGGCGCCGTGGGCTCGGAGGACAGCTTGCTGGTCCACTACTACGACTCGGTGGATCGGGTACGGGCGGTGGCGCGCGACCTGGCGCGGGAGGTGGAGGAAAACCTCCGGACCGGGTCCGTATTCCTGAACCTTGCCTCCGCCGAGCCCCGCCCACCGGGCGAGCTGCTCAAACAAACGCTGCGGCTCATCCGCTTCCTGGCGCGGGTCGCGTTCTGGGACGACGTCTTCGAGCTGCTGCTCGCCTCCGACAAAGAACTCCTGCGGGCGCTGGTGGCGGACTTCAACTCGCTCCCCCCCGCCAAGCGGGAGCGCCGCGTAAACGAACTGGTCGGCCTGGTCAAACGCAACGCCGAGCTGTTCATCAAACTGCTGGTGCTGCTCGGCGAGAACCGCGAAGACGTCGACGCCCACGAGCTTTTCGAGGCGCTGGCGCGTGCGTTCCTGCGCGAGTTCGGCACGTTCTACAACCCCGCGCGGGAGGGCGCGCACCTCTTCGCCGTCCAGCCGACGCTGGTCCACCGCTACCTCGCCGAAATCGACTACGACGCCGCCAAGGAGTTTATGGACCTCACCTCCCGCGAGGTTACGATCCCCTCCCTCCAACCGGCCGCCGCCTCCCTCCGCGAGCTGTGCCGGCTACGCTACTACGGCTCGGCCTACCTGCGGCGGTACCTGGGGACGACGCTGCAAAAATACGCCGACTGTTTATACCTGCTCGACGACATGGAAGGCTTGGCCGAAAAGGCGCAGGGAATCCTGGCGGAGTCGGCCCTCGTCCCCACGCCGGCGGCTAAAAAAGAACTGCTGGGCGATTACTACGACCTCGAACTCCTCCGTATCGGCCTCATGACGCTCCGCGGCGCGACTATCGAGGAGACCAACGCCGCTTACACCGAGTTCTCCGACGACTATTTGAATTACCTCTTCGACGCGTGCCGGGAGGAGCTCGCGGAGGAGTACGGCCGCTGGGTGACCTCCTTCGACGTCATGGCCCTCTACGCCGCCGGCGGCCACGCCCGCGAGTGGGCCTTCAACGACGACTACGATTTGTTGGTCCTCATCGACAGCGACGACGAGAAGCTGCAGGAGCTGGGCGGCGCGGTCATCTCGGCCATGAGCGCTGAGATCTCCAAGCGCGGCATGATGCCCCACTTCCGCCTAATCGAGCACTTCGGCAGCTACGTGATCCCGGTGCGCCAACTGGAGGAGTTCTTCCGCCGGGGAGAGGCCACCGACTTCATCGAGAAATCGCAGTTGCTGGAGTCGCGGCTCGTCATCGGAACTTCCACGTTCGAGGAGGAGGCTTACGAGCGCATCATCAAACCGTTCGTCTTCGACCGCGCCGAAGATTACATCGCCGACATGAAAACCGAGATGGCCTCCCGCCAGCGCGCGGTCGGCGAGGTCTTCCTGCCCAACAACGTCAAGGAATGCGTGGGCGGCCTGCGCGATATCGTCATGACGATGCTCATCTGCAAGGCGCGCTTCGGCATCCGCGACCCGGTGACGTCGCACATTCTGGAGGGCATAGGCCGCGTTTACCCCCAGGCCGGCCTGGAACTCCGGTCGCTCTACAACTCGATGTGCTTCCTGAAGAATCTCCGCGACGTCTACCGGCTGGCGGTGTGCCTCGACGACAACCTCGATTTCGAGCACGCCGACGTCGTCGGCGAGATACTCGGGTTCGACGGCGCCGCGGCCGGCGAGCAAGGCCGCCAGGTCCGGGAGGCTTTCGACCGTACGACCGCCAAGGTCGCCGCGGAGATCGAGTCGATCCTCGCCAAGGTCACGTAGCCGCGTCCCCCCCCGCCCGCGCGCAAAAAAAAGGCCGCCGTTTCCGGCGGCCTTTCGCGTTCGCGCTCGGAGGCGGAGGCGTTACACCTCGGCGGCGGCGTACTTCTCGAGCGCCGGCGCCCTGACCTTGTGGCGGTGCAACCCCACCTCCTCCAGCGACAGCCCCTGCGCCAGACCCAGCAGCTGGAAAAAGTACACCGCCGGCGTCTTGACGCTCTCGTCTTCGTACTGCCGCGCCAGCCGAACCTGGCCCAGGTCGAACTCGTTGAAGCAGGAGGGACACACGACGCCCAGGACGTCCGCCTCCACCGCGGCCACCGACTTCAGCAGGTCGTACATCATCTGCGCCGGCGCCTCCTCGTCCTTGCACGCCTTGCCGCAGCACAGGATCCACTCGCCGTGGCGAACCGGCGTGGCGCCCACCGCCGCGACCAGGTCGTCGAGGATCCGCGGGTCGTCGGGGTCGTCCACCTTCATGACGTGGGAGGGTTTGAGGAGGTGGCAGCCGTAGTGGATGGCGACTTTGAGCCCCTCCAGCGGCCGGACGACGGAGGCGCCGATCGCCTCCAGCCCCACCTCGTCGCGGATCAGCGTTACGACGTGGCGGATGGTGGAGGTCCCTCGGTACTCCAGGCCGACGCGCGCCAGCCGCTCGTTGATCTGCTCCCTTAGAATCTTGTTGGCGTTGAGCTGCTGGTACGTCTCGGAGAGGGTGGCCGTGCAGCCGGAGCAGATGGTGAAGAGGTTGAGGCCGGCCTCCTCCGCCAGCGCCAGGTTCCGCGCGGCGACCGTGAGCCAGGCCAGCTTGTCGTACGACTTGAAGTAGATCGGGTCCGGGCAGCAGGTGAAGCCGTCGAGGTCGACGATCTCGATCCCCAGCTGGGGCAGCGTCCGGCGGATCGCGGCCTCCATCTGCGGGTACCGCACCGGGATCAGACACCCCGGGAAGAACGCGAATTTTTTTGCGGGTAGTGCGGCCATAGCGTCCGGTCCGCCTCCGTTATTCCAAAATCTTCTTGAGCGGCGTCGTATCGATATCCGGGAGGGGGTCGAGACCCAGCTCCTCCCGGAGCTTCTTCGTCATACTCGTAACGGGCGCCGTCCGGCCGGTCTCGAGGACCGTGTTCACCAGGTCGCCGACCTGCGCCTTTTCCGGGAAGATCTCGCGCTCGGCCATCAGGTTCTTGAGCGCGATGATTATTTCGACCGGCTTGACGTTCTGCGGGCACCGCTCGTAGCAGTTGTAGCAGTTGGTGCACTGCCACGCCGGCGAGTCCGGCCCCACCAGCTCCTCGCCGAAGCCGTACAGGACCTTGAGCATTATGGCGCGGGGGTTGAACCCCTCCAAGTACCGCGCGCTGGGGCAGTCGCCGACGCAGGCGCCGCACTGGTAGCAGTAGTTGACGAGCGCGCCGTCGACGACCTTCTCGACCCGCTTCTTGAACTCGAAGTCGAGCTCTATCGTCGGGCCGTCGCCCCCCGGGGGTTTATTTTTCTTCGGCGGCATCGGCTTTCTTCTTCACCTTCTCGGGGCGGACGCTGTTGGAGCGGCACTTCGGGCACGCCCGCTCGACGTCGTCGTCCGGCGCGTACTCCTCCACGTACTCGTGGCCGCACCTAAGACACGTGAACTTCGTCTCGGGACTCATCGGTTTCCGCCTTCTTCTTCCGCTTGGCCTCGCGCGCGAGCTTCTTCTCCCACTCCTCCGTCAGGACCTTCACCGTGTGCTCGATCTCCTCCGCCGTCACCTGCTGCCGCAGCTCCTCCACGGCGTGCATGACTTGCGCGAACTTTCGGCCTTCCGCGGCGCTGACCCATTCCAGCTGCAGGCGCTCGGGCCTAATCCCCAGCTTCTCGAGCTTGTCCCACAGCCGGTAGACGCGCTTCACCGTCTGGCGGTTGGCGTCGATGTAGTGGCAGTCCGCGAAGTGGCAGCCGGAGACCAGCACTATCGGCGACCCCTTCATAAACGCGTAGAGGACGAAGTCCTCCGTCACCCGCGCCGAGCACATCGTCCGAACCAGCCGGGCCGTGGGCGGGTACGGCAGGCGCGAGATGCCGGCGTTGTCGGCGCCAGCGTAGGAACACCAGTTGCAGGCGAAGGTGAAGATCTTATCCGCGGCGGTCTCGTCGATGAGCGCGTCCATCTGCGCGTAGTACTGCGCGTCGGTAAAGTGGCCCATCGTCACCGCGTCCTGGTTGCAGGTCGCGCCGCAGTTGCCGCAGCCCATGCACATCGCGCCGATGACCCAGGCCGTCTTCCGCTCTTTGTCGACCTCGATCGCGTTAAACGGGCAGACCTTGGCGCACAGGCCGCAGCCGGTGCAGGCCGCCGGGTCGATCGCGGCCGTAATCGCCTCCGCCTTCACCTCGCCGGCGTTGAGCAGCGCGATCGCCCGCGCCGCGGCCGCCGAGGCCTGCGTCACCGAGTCCTTGACGTCCTTCGGCGACTCCGCGCAGCCGCAGATGTAGACGCCGCGCGTCGGCGTGTCCACCGGTTTTAGCTTCGGGTGCGCCTCCATGTAGAAACCGTCGCCGGTCGTCGACAGCGTGAGCAGCTTTTTAATGGTCGGGCTGTCGTGCCGCGGAATGACGCCCACCGAAAGCACCACCAGGTCGAACTCCTCCTCCACCACCTCGCCGGTGAGCGTATTCTCGGCGGTGAGCGTGAGGTTCTTGGTCGCGGGGTCCTCCCGGATCTCGCCCGGGATCCCGCGGATGTACTTGACGCCCTCCTCCCGGGAGCGCATGTACAGGTCCTCGAAGCCCTTGCCGAACGACCGGATGTCCATGTAGAAGACGGTGCACTCGCAGTCGGGGTAATGGTCCCGCAACAGCAAGGTATCCTTGACCGTGTTCATGCAGCAGATGTTCGAGCAGTAGGCGTTGCCCTTGTCGCCGGCGTTGTTACGCGAGCCGACGCACTGGATGAAGGCGATTCGCTGCGGCACCTCGTGGTCGGAGGGGCGGACGAAGTGGCCCTCGGTCGCACCCCCCGCGCAGATCAGGCGCTCGAACTCCATGGAGGTGATGACGTTGTCGTAGCGCGTATAGCAGTACTCGTCGAGCTCCGTCGGGTCGTAGACGTCCATGCCGGTGGCGGCGACGATGACGCCCACTTCCAGCTCGACGATCTCGTCCTTCATGTCGTAGTCGATGCAAACTTTCTCGCAGACTTCCTCGCACTTGCCGCAGGCTATCGGGTTGGTCCCCAGGCAAGCCTCCATGTCGATGATGTAGGAGGCCGGCACGGCCTGCGGGAACGGCAGGTAAATCGCCTTGCGCGACGATAAGCCCATCTGGAATTCATCCGGCACGGCGACCGGGCAGACCTCGGCGCACTCCGCGCAGGAGGAGCAGTCCTCCTCGCGGACGTAGCGCGCCTTCTTGCGTACTTTGACCTTGAAGTTGCCGACGTAGCCGTCGACCTCGGCGACCTCGCTGTACGCGAACAACTCGATCCGGGGATGCCTACCGACATCCATCATTTTAGGACCGAGAATTCATATGGAACAGTCCATCGTGGGATAGGTCTTGTCGAGCGCGGCCATAATGCCGCCGATGGACGGCTCCTTCTCCACCAGGTACACCTGGTAGCCGGCGCCGGCCAAATCGAGCGAGGCCTGGATGCCGGCGACGCCGCCGCCGATGACCAACGCGGCCTGCGCCACGGGGACGCTCGACTCCTCGCGCGCCTCCAGCCGGCCCGCCCGCGCCACGGCGCTTTTGACCAAATCCTTCGCCTTCTGCGTCGCGCCCTCTTTGTCGTCGCCGTGGACCCAGGAACAGTGCTCGCGGAGATTGGCCATCTCCATCAGATACGGATTCAGACCCTCGCTCGCAACGCACGCCCGGAACGTCGGCTCGTGCATGAGCGGCGAGCAGGAGGCCACGACGACGCGGTTCAGGTTGTGCTCCTTGATCGCCGTCTTGATCTCGTTCTGGCCGGGGTCGGCGCAGGTGTAACGGTTGCGAATCACCGCCACGACGCGGGGCAGCGTCTCCGCGTACTCGGTTACCGCCGCCGTATCGACCGTCCCGGCGATGTTCAGGCCGCAGTCGCACACGAAGACGCCGATGCGGAGGTCCTCCTCCGTCGCGACCGCCGTTGTTTTCTCTTCGGACATTATCGTCACCCCCTTTCGCAGGGACAGGTGGTTATTCCTCGTTCGGTTTCGGGGTCGGTTTTTCCGTTTTGTTATCCGTTTCTTTTTCCGTTAACCGCGCCGCCACGGCCGTGGCCAGGTCGCGGATCTCCATCTTGATCTCGTCGCCCAGGTTCGGGTCGTGCATGGCGCAGCGGAAGTGGATTTCGCACTTGGGGCAAGAGGTTACGAGCGTCGTCGCGCCGGTCGCGAGCGCCTCCCGCAGCCGCTCCACCTGGATCTCCTTGGAGAAGCGGTCGCAGTTCAGCCAGCCGTTGCCGGCGCAACAGAGCGCCCGCCTCCCGGCTCGCACCATCTCCGCGACTTCGACGCCCGCGGCCGCGAGCGCCTGCCGCGGCGCCTCCACGATCCCGCTGAATCGCGCCAACCGGCACGGGTCGTGGAACGTTACCGCCTCCCCTTGTGTGCCGTCGAAGGCCAAATCGGAGGCGCGCTCCGCCAGGAACTCGCTGATATGTTTGACCTCGAACGGCAACGCGCCGACGACCGCGGGGTAATCCTCCTTGAACGTGTAATAACCTTCCGGGCAGTTGAAGATAAGGGTCTTGACGCCGAGTTCCTCGAACAGCGCGACATTCCTCCGCGCGAGGGTTTCGAAGCTATCCTGTTCGCCGCCCCATAACAGGTCGTGGCCGCAGCACCTCTCCCGGGGCGATACGACCGGCTCGATCCCCAGCGCGTTCAAGATTTTCACCGTACTCTTGACGCCGGCCAGCGTGTCGACTTCCAGCTCGGTGAAGAACGCGTCGAAGTACGGCGTGCAGCCGATGAAGAAGCCGACCTCGCCTCGCTCCGCGATTTTCAAGTCCTCGGTAACCCAGGCCAGGCGGTCCTGCTCCAGGTCCTCCGCCGTCATTAACTTCATCAGCGATTGGAACGCGCCGCCGTGGCTGCAGTTGCCGGCGAACTCGCGGTCGTACGTCGCCCGGCGCCACTCGCGGATGAGGTCGACGAAGTGCACGCCGGAGGGGCACCGCTCGTCGCAAGACATGCACGTCAGGCAAATCGCGAGGGCTTGGCGGTCCGGCGGCCGGCCGGCCGACAAGGCCTGGCTGATCAGCCGGCGCGGCGAATACGAGCGGTTGTAGCGCGCGACGAGGCAGGTCGCCGTGCACTTGCCGCACTCCAAGCACAGCCGAACGTTGGCGGCTTGGAGCGTTTTTTCGTTGACGGTCGCTTCAGGGGCCATAGCGGGTCAATCCGTTATTTCGCCAGCGAGGCGGCGTCGGCGAACTCCTCGGCCTCCTGGGGCAGCTCAAGTTCGCGCGGCGCGAGTTTGGAAGGTCCGAGCGCCCCAACCTGGGCGACGAACTCGTTTATTACCGCCGCGAACTTGGTGCCCTCCGCAGCGCTGATCCACTCGAGCCGGAGGCGGCCCTCCTCCAATCCCAGGATCTGGAGGAGGCGTTTCGTCTTCTCGAACTGCTCGACCGCCCGCTCGTTGCCGAAGATGTAGTGGCAATCGCCGAAGTGACATCCCGAAACTAGGACGCCGTCGGCGCCGAGTTCGAAGGCGCGCAGCACGAACGCCGGGTGGACGCGGCCGGAGCACATGACGCGGATGATCCGGAAGTTCGGCGAATACTGGAGCCGCGAGATGCCGGCGGTATCCGCGCCCGCGTAGGAGCACCAGTTGCACGCGAAGACGACGATCCGGGGCGTAAAGGCCGCCGCGGCCTTTTTCGCCCCCTCTTTTTTCCGTGCCGCTCGGCGGGGGGCCGAGGCTTTGGCCGATGGCGCCTTCTTGGCGGCAGCTTTCTTGCGGCCGGCCGTTTTAGCGGCCTTGGGAGCGGCCTTGCCTTTCGCCTTCGCTCCTCCCTTCGGAGCGGAAGAGGCCTTCTCTTTCTTTTCGGCCGTCGATTCGTCGGGAGAGGAGGTCATGAGTTACCCTTCTCCGGGAGCGCGGTTTCGAGCATCGTGTGGATTTGGAGATCGGTGAAGTGCCGCGCCACGATAGCGCCCGTCGGACACCACACGGCGCAGGTCCCGCAGCCTTTGCACACGGCCTCGTTTATCTTCGTTACGTACGCGCCGGAGTCGAGCTGGAAGGGCTCGGGCGCGTTGAATTGGCAGATCTCGGCGCACTGGCCGCAGCCGCGGCACAGCTCGACGTTCACTTCCGCGACGGTCGGCTCGAGCGTGACGCTGTCCCGGGCCAGGAGGCGCGCGACCTTGGCCGCGGCGGCGGAGGCCTGCGACAGCGAATCGGCGATGTCCTTCGGCGCCTGGAGGCAGCCGATGATGAAGACGCCGTCCGTCGTCGTCTCCACCGGCCCCAGTTCCGGGTGCCGCTCCATGAGGAACTTATCTTCGCCCCGCGGGATCTTAAAGATCGATTGCAGGATGGTGGTATCCGGTTCGCGCGGGACCATACCGGTCGAGAGGACGACCAGGTCGGCCGGCGCGCGCACCCGCGACCGCAGGAGTAGGTCGTACCCCTCTACCGCCTCCGCGGCCTTCGCGCCCACAACCTCCGCGCGGTCCTCCTCCGCGAGCTTGACGAAGAGTACGCCCTTGCCCCGCGCCGTCCGGTACATCTCCTCCGCGCCGTCGCTGATGGTGCGGATGTCCTTGTAAAAAATAGTGACGTTGGCGCCGTGTTCGCGGAGCAGGAGCGCCTGCTTTATCGCCGTGGGGCAGCAGTACCGCGAGCAGCCCGGGTTGCCGTCTTCGCACCGCGAGCCGACGCATTGGATGAAGGCGACGTTCTCGGGGTGCTTGCCGTCGACGACGGCCCGGCCGTCGTGCGCGGCGAAGATCTGCTCGAGCTCGAGGCTGGTCAGGACGTTGGGGAGCTCGCCGTAGCGGTACTCGCCGGCGGGGTCGTAGAGGTCGGCGCCGGTCGCCAGGACAATCGCGCCGGCGCGGAGCCGCTTCGCCTCCCCCTTCTTCTTGCCGGAGGCGTCGGCGAGTTCGACGTCGAAGTTGCCGACGAAGCCGTCGACGCGGGCTACCTCCGTATCGAGCATGACCTCTACGCCGGCCTCCTCCAGCTGGCCTATTTTCTCGAAGATCAGCTTCTCGGCGTCGCGGCCGGAGGGATACAGTTTGGTCAGCGACGGTTTGTTCAACCGGCCGCCGAGCTGGTCGGCCTTCTCGACCAGGACCGTATGGTACCCCTGGCGGGCGATTTCGAGCGCCGCCTGGAGCCCCGCCACCCCTCCGCCGACGACCAGCGCCGTCCCCTCCACCGGTACCTCGATCATTTCCAGCGGCGCCAGCCGCAGGGCCCGCGCCACCGCCATCGCGATCTGGTCGCGCGCCCGGGCGAGCGCGGCCTGGGGCTCCGCGACGTGCACCCACGAGCACTGGTCGCGGATATTCACCATCTCGAAGAGGTAGGCGTTAAGGCCCACGGCCGCGCACGCCTTGCGGAAAACCGGCTCGTGGGTCCGGGGCGTGCAGGCCGCGACGACGAGGCGGTTGAGCTTGTGCTCCGCGATCGCCTCCTGGATCACGCGTTGGCTCGAGTCGGAACACGCGAAGAGCTCGTCGGAGGCGTAGACGACGCCCGGTAGACGGGCGGCGTGGGCGACGAGTTTTTCGATATCCAACAGGCCGGCGATGTTCGCGCCGCAGTGGCACACGAAGACGCCGACGCGCGGCTCGCCGGAGGGATCGACCGGCTCCACCTCCTCCACCTCGTCCGGGAGGCGGTGGGCGGTGACGTGCTTGGCCGCCAGCGCGGCGGCGCCGGAGGCCTGGGCCACGCAGTCCGGGATAACCTGCGGCCCGCCCGCCGACCCGCAGAGGTAAACGCCGTCGCGCGTCGTCTCGAGGTAGAAGGAATCAGGGTCCCGCTTACGGAAGAAGCCATACCGGTTGAGCTCGACGCCGAGGGCGTCGGCCAGGGAGCGCGCCGTCTCGTTGGGGCGCGCCGCCACCGAAAGGACGACCAGGTC
>CP070633.1:2036243-2045837 GCA_020356085.1 Candidatus Coatesiibacteriota bacterium
ATCTACGATACCGCGCGCGCCGCCGGGCTCCGCCGCCTCCTGGTAGTAACCGGCGGCGATTGCTCGAACGCCGCCGCGCTCGGCGAGGTGTGGGAGGCGGAGGGATTCGACGTCATTACGTTTTCGTTTCCGCCGCGGCCCGACGCCGCAGCGGTGGCGGAGGCGGTTGCGGAGCTGGCCCAGGCAGTCGGCACCACGGCCGAGGCGGCGGAGGCCGTGTACCGCCGGTTCGCGCCG
The DNA here is from genome assembly GCA_020356085.1 of Candidatus Coatesiibacteriota bacterium. Lineage (GTDB taxonomy): Bacteria > RBG-13-66-14 > B26-G2 > WVWN01 > WVWN01 > WVWN01. The sequence goes on from CP070633.1 coordinate 2,036,481, forward strand.
ACGCGGGCGCTCCTCGCCGAGCTGGACGAGCTGACGTGGCGGGAGGGACGCGTAACGGGCCGCGAGAACTTCGACTGGCTCCTCCGGGCGTGCGACTTCGCCCCCGGCGTGGAGACGTTCGAGGCGGAGGCGCGAACGTTCCGGGAGGAGGCGCTCGCCCGGCCGCCGCGGGAGGCGGGGGTCCGCCTCGGCCTGGCCGGCGTACCTTCCATTAACGGCGACCTGTTGGAGTACCTGGAGGAGCTGGGGGCGGCGGTCGTCTACAACGAACTACCGCGGCAGTTCGCACTGCTGGGAGGAGGCGACGACCTGGCGGGCGCCTACGCGGCCTATACCTACCCCTACGGCGTGGGGCTGCGCCTCGCCGACCTCCGCGCCGAGGCCGAACGGCGCAACCTCCACGGCTTGGTACACTACGTCCAGTCGTTCTGCTACCGCGGGATCCACGATATCCTCCTCCGCCGGGAACTCGAGCTACCGATTTTGACGGTGGAGGGGGAGCGACCCGGGCCGCTGTCGGCTCAACAACGCCTCCGCCTCGAGACCTTCGTCGACGTCGCGCGCCGGCGAATATCGTAAAGGCGGCGGTAACGGCGGCGGCGGATTCCCGAATATTCGCTTGCGGGTTGTGGGCGGCCGTCGTATTATCAGGGGCGTAGCCCGTTTACGTTTGACAATGACTAAGTTTTAAGGTATAATTATATGATAATGATAACTAATATCACAGGAGGTATGCGATGAGGCGAATGCTGATGGGGGCAACGCTGGTAGCGTTAACGGTTGCCGGAGGTGCCGGCGCGGCGATGGTGGAGCAGTCGACGGCGGAGCTATTAAGCCGCGCCTCGCTGGTGATTACGGGCGAGGTGGAGAAGGTGACCTCCTACCCGCCGGACAGCGACGGCATAATCTATTCCGAGGCGGAAGTTCGGCTTCGCGACACGCTCGTCGGGAGTACGGTAGCTGACCGCGTGACGGTGCGCTACATGGGAGGCGAGGATCGCGGCCTGATTCTCGTAGTAGAGACCGAACCGACGTTCGCGGAGGGGGAGGGGGTACTGTTGTTCCTGGCGCCCGCGGAAGGCGGCGCGTACGAGTGCCCGGACGGCGCGCAGGGAAAATTCACGCTCCTCGACGGGACGGCGTTCCCGGGCGGCAAAGAGGTGCAATCCTTCATTAACGAGATCGAGGCGGCCGCGAGCCGGTAGAGGAGGCTTGACCACATTATGAAAAAAGGCCTAATTGTTCTTCTAGTCGTCGCGCTCGCGGCGCCGGCGCTCGCGTTCAAGGTTTTCACGTATAACGGCAAGATCGTCAAACACGGCGACTCGCAACTGCCGTGGACGATGCGGTTCAACCAATACGGCACGCCGGACTGCGCCAACGAGTTCCAACAACTGCTCAACAGCCTGAACGCGTGGTCCAACGTATCCAACCAGAAGTTCCGCCACGCCCGCGGCGCGAACACCAATACGATGAACCGGGGCTACGACGGAATCAACCTCTGCGTATGGTACGAGCCGGAGTACCGGACCAGCTACGGCCAGGGTAATTGGCCGTGGTCGGCCGGCGCCATCGCCGTCAATATCTTTTGGCTCCAGGACGTCGGCTCTTTCGTACAGGTCGTCGAGAACGACGTCAACTTCAACGGCTACAACTATACCTGGTCCGACAGCGGCGAGGGGGGGAAGATGGACGTTGCCAACATCGCCACGCACGAGTTCGGCCACAACCTCGTATTGGCCGACCTGTACGACTACGCCTCCCGGGATTTCACGATGTACGGCTACGCCTCCTTCGGCGAGACGAAGAAACGTACGCTGCACCAGGACGACATCGACGGCATCCGGTTTATCTACGGCTACCCGGGCGTGACGCTCCAGGAGTTCACGGCCACGCCGCGGGAGGGTCAAATTCGCGTGGCGTGGAAGACCACCGCGGAGATAAATCACGCCGGCTTTAACCTGTATCGCCGCGAAGACGCGGGAGGCGACGCCGGTTACGTTAAGCTCAATCGGGGCCTCATAGTGGGCCGCTCGCCGTACGAGTATCGGGACGAGGGCACGGCGGCGGGCACGGCGTACCAGTATCTCCTGGAGGCCGTAGATCTGAACGGCCACCGCGACCGGTACGGGCCGGTCCGGGTCCAGCTCCCGAGTACTAAACTTGCGTTCGCGCTGGCGCCGAGCTATCCCAACCCGGCGCGGACGGAAGCGGTAATAACGTTCGCGCTGCCGGAAGCCGGCCCGGCCCGGCTGACGGTGTACGACGTTAGCGGCCGGCGCGTGGCGACGCTGGCGGAGGGGCCGGCCGAGGCGGGCGAGCGCGAGGTCGTCTGGGACCTGACCGACGACCGCGGCGCCTCCGTCCCCCCGGGGGTATACTTCTACCGGCTGGAGACGCCGACCCGCGCGGCCGCGCGCCGCCTCGTCGTAGCGCGCTGAGCCACAGTGACATACGAACGGCAAACGCGGCGGGCCGCCCGGCCCGCCGCTTTTCGTGGGGCCGCGGCCGTCCGCGCGGCGGGGCGGTGTGGAAAATTAATTTGACAAAAGCCCTCCGGACGGCTATATTTTAAAAAAGAGGCGGAGTTACTTATTAATCGCGAGGAGGTACGCTATGCAACGAAGGCTATTTACGGTCGGGTGTTGGGTGGCGGCATGGGCCGCAGCGGCGGGGGCGTCGATGGTCCAGTTTTCGACCGCGGACCTCGTAGACCACGCGACCTTGGTCGTAACGGGTACGGTCGAAGCTATGCGGCCACTACCCCCCGACGCGCAGGGGATGATTTTTACGGAGGTTACGGTACGGGTGAATGACGCCGTCGTGGGCGCGACGGCCGAGGACGTCATTACGGTACGGGCCTGGGGCGGCGAATACGGCGACCTGGGCGTGGCGGTCGAAGACCAACCCACCTTCGCTTTGGACGAGGAGGTCGTCCTTTTCCTCGCGCCGGCGGAGGGGGGAGGCTACCACTGTCCGGACGGCGTCCAGAGTAAATACGTCGTCGTCGAGGGGACGGTTCTTCCCGTCGGCGTGACGTTAACCGAATTCTTGGCGGAAGTCACCGAAGCCGCAGGCCGCTAAGGCGGAACGGCTAAATAAAGCGAGGCGATAAAAGATGAAAAAAATTATAGGTATTGCCTTGGCCGCGGCGTTGGCTTCGCAGGTGTTCGGATTCAGTTACTCGGGACGCTGCCACTCGCAGGGTCAGATGCCGTGGACTTTTAACTACAACAGCCGGGGCACGCCCGACTGCGCTAACGAATTTGCCCAGCTTACGACGGCGCTGGCGACGTGGTCCAACGTCTCGGGCCAGTGGTACCGCCAGGTGCGCGGCGCGAATACTTCACAGTTGAACTACGGTTATGATTCCTCCGTCCTCGCCGTGTGGTATCATTCCAGCTATCGGTCCTACGGCCAAAATCCGTGGCGGTGGGGCTCGGGCGCCATCGCCGTAAACGTCTACTGGTATTCCGGAAGTCTCATCGTACACAACGACGTGTGTTTCAATAACTACAATTTCAGCTGGTCCGATAGCGGCGCGTCCGGCCGCATGGACGTCCAGAACATAGCGGCCCACGAGTTCGGCCATAATTTGTGTCTGAACGACCTGTACAACTCGGGCGCGCGAGATTACACGATGTACGGGTATTGCAGCTATGGCGAGACGAAGAAGCGCACGCTGCATGCGGACGACATTGCCGGCATCCGCTATATCTACCCCAATACGGGCGTCAGGTTGAACGAGTTTAAAGCAAGTCCCAACGGAGGCGACGTCGTCGTAACGTGGGAGGCGGCGGTGGAGATAAACCACGCCGGCTACAACCTGTACCGGCGGGAGGACGTCGGCCTCGGCGCCGAGTACGTCAAGCTGAACGAGGCGCTAATAATCGGCAACTCGCCCTATACGTTCAAGGACGAGAACGTGGTCGGCGGCGTCGCGTACGAGTATCTGTTGGAGGCCGTCGACCTGAACTCCCACAAGGAGCGGTTCGGCCCGGTGCGCATTAGTATGCCGGGTCTCAAGGCGACGTTCGCGCTGGCGCCGAGTTACCCCAACCCGGCGCGAACGGAGGCCGTGATAACGTTCACGCTGCCGGAGGCCGGCCCGGCGCGGCTGACGGTGTACGACGTGAGCGGCCGGCGCGTGGCGACGCTGGCGGAAGGAGCGCTGGAGGCGGGCGAGCGCGAGGTCGTCTGGAACCTGACGGACGACCGCGGCGCCTCGGTCCCTCCCGGCGTATACTTCTATCGGTTGGAAACGCCGACCGAGACGGCGGCGCGCCGACTAGTCGTGGCGCGGTAAAGCCTCGTCTCTCACGCAAATGCGGGCGGGCCGGGCGGCCCGCCCTTTCTCGTGGTTGGCTTGTTGCGGGGCTGGTTAAACGGCGCGGCGCGGCGGGCCGTCTAAAGGCCGTCGCGTTTGGGATTGCAAAAGGTCGGCGGGGGTGTTAAAATTAAGGGTAAATGTGTAAGTCGTGCGTAAAATTGGCGGGGGGCGCCTCCCTCGCAATGTTGGCGCTACTGGCGGTCGCCGGCCCGGCCGGCGCCGGCGGCGAGGAGGCCTTCGTCGATTACTACGCCTCCGCCTCCTCGTTGATCAACGCCCTCAACGCCGTGGCGGCCGATTTGGAACGGCTGCCGCTCACGACGGGCGATTTTTCGGAGGACGTCGCCGCCGAGATGAAGGCGCAGTTGGTCAAAGCGCGCGAGGGCTTCGCCTCGCTTCTCACCTACGACGACCGCACGAACGAGCTGAACGAGGGGTACCTCTTGTACCTCGACAAGATGTTGTTGGCTTTGATGGTGGCGGGGGAGTACCGCGAAGCCGGCGGCGCCGAGCGCCGCGATCGGGTGGCGCGGTTGGTCGCCGAGAGCACGGAGCTCCGGGCCGAGCTCAACCGCCGAATCCAAAGCGATAAAAAGAAATACGGCCTCGATTGAGGGGCCGTTTCCCGGGTAGTGAGATGAAAACTCAAGGATTGCGGCTGGGGACCGCGCTCGTCGGCGCGGCGGCGGCCGCCTTTTTAATCGCCGCCTCCTGCCGGACCACGACCGTGGTCATCCCGGTAAATAAACCGCCGGACATCGATCCCTCCCTCTACCGCCGGGTGGCCGTTCTCCCGTTCGAGGGCGAGGGGGAGGAGGGCCTGCTCGCGGCCAAAGGCGTGCGGGAGGAGCTGGAGGCGGAGGAGAACTTCTTGGTGGAGCCGGCGGAGACGGTAGAGGCGGCGCTCGACCGGCTCGACGTCTTCGAGCCGACGGATCGGGACGCCGCGGTTGCCGTGGGGGAGGATTTGGGCGTCGACGCCGTCCTGATCGGGGAGGCCGAGTTCATCCCGCGGACTTACAGCCCGGAGGGCGACATCCGCAACGAACTCTACACGGCCGACCGGCAGACGATGCCGCCCTTCGAATTCGGGACGGCGTACGCGACGCGGCACCTCGACGTTCACGTGAAGTTTACGCTCCGGCTGACGGTCAAAGCCCTCGACGTGCGGACGGGGCGGCTGATGCGGCGCCGCGAGTTCGAGGCGACGTCGACCCGGACGTATAAACAGCGGGAAGTCAACGTCGCCTCCGTCGAGGAGAAGGAAATTTTCGAGGAGTTGTTGGAGGAGGTCGTGGAAGATTTCGTCTCCACCCTCCGCTCACACGAGGTGGCCCAGGCCCGTGGCGTCATACCGTTCTAGTTTGGCAGCGGCGATAGTCGTCGGCGCGGTCGCGCTAGCCGCACCGCACCCGGCGGCCGCGTTCGGCAAAAACATCGTCCACAACGAGAAATTCGCGTGGCGCGTGTTTGCCACCGACCATTTCGATATCTACTATTACGAGGAGGAGGAGTTCCTGCTCGAGTGGACGGCGGAACTGGTGGAGGCGGCCTACGATAAAATGTCCGACGAATTGGAGCACGACTTGTCCAAGCGTTACCCGGTCGTCATCTTCATGTCGGCGCGGCATTTCGAACAGAACAATATCAGCCCGGTAAGCGGCGAGGCGATCGGAGGGTTTACCGAACCGCTCAAGGGGCGCCTCGTCATGCCGTACAACGGCTCGCAGCGGCAGTACGAGATCACGTTGACGCACGAGATAGGCCACGTCTTCCAATTCGACGTCCTCTTCCCTACGTTCGGGTCGTTGTTTACGTTGAACGCCCCCCCCGATTGGTTTATGGAGGGGGTGGCCGAGTACGCGTGCGAGGACGAGGCGCCGGAAGGCGAGATGGTCCTGCGAGACGCCGTGATGACGGCGAACGTCCCGAGACTGACCAACCTCCACGATTTCGGGATGCTGCCGAACCCCTATCTCGGGTATAAACTGGGCCAGTCGGTGATCGCGTTCCTGGTCGAGAAGTACGGCGCGGACGCGCCGGCCCGCCTCCTCCACGCGTTCGAGGGGACGACGCTCCGCCGTTCGGACAGCGCGCTGGACGACGCGTTCGGCATCAAACTGGCGGACCTGGACGAGGAGTGGCAAGTATGGCTCCGGCAGCGGTATTGGCCCGCCATCGGCGAGAAGGCCCAACTCGGCGACTTCGCGACGCAGCTGACGCCGAAAGACGACCGCCGCGAATACATCTCGTACCTCAAGCCGAAGTGGTCTCCCTCCGGCGATCTGGTCGCTTGCCTGACGGTCAAGGAGCGGTTCCTCGACATCTTCCTGGTTAACGCCGAGACCGGCGAGAAGTTCGAGAACCTGACCAAAGGGTACGCGCTGTCGAAGTACGATTACCTCATGTATCTCCAGAACGGCCTGAGCTGGTCGCCGGACGGCAACTACATCGCCTTCGTCGGCAAAAAGGATACGTTCGACCAAATATTTGTCTTAAATATTTTTAACCGGAAGGTCGTCCGCCGGTACAATCCTCGCTTCGAGGATATCCTGGCGCCGGCCTACTCGCCCGACGGAAAGAAAATCGCGTTCGCCGGCGTCGAAAGTGACCGCCGCGACATATTCGTGCTGGACGTGGCCTCCGGCGACGTGCGCCGCGTAACGAACGACTTCTACTCCGACGGGTACCCGAGTTGGTCGCCCGACGGCGAGTATATCTACTACGCCTCCGAGCGCGAGAGCTTCCACAACGTGTTTCGCATCCGCCCCGACGGGACCGGCGAGGAACAGCTCACCTTCGGCGACCACGAAAACGTCTCGCCGGCCGTCTCGCCCGACGGCGCGCGGCTGTTGTTCGTCTCGAACCGGGCGGACGGCGTCTTCAACCTCTTCGCGCTTGACCTCGCCACGCGGGAGGTCGGCCGGTATACCGACGTCGTGACGGGCGTTATGGACGCGGCTTGGTCGCCGGAGGGCGATACCGTCGCGTTCACCTCCTACGAGAACATGACCTACTCGATCTGGACGATGCCCTGGCGCGACGAGCCGCTGCAGCCCCTCGTGCTGGAACGCCCGGAACCGGGCGACTACGGCTACGAGTGGTGGCTGGCGCGAGGCGGCTCCAACCCCGGCCCGGGCGAGGAGATCGAAATCGCGATCGGCGAGGAACCCGCCGGGGTGGCGACCGCTTTCGTCGGCGAAGAGGCGGCCGGCGAGGAGGGTGCGGCGGAGACGGGCGAGGAGGCTTCCGCGCCGGCGTCCGTACGCGAGCTGGGCCCGACGGACCTCACCGCCGAGACCCGGCGCTACCGGCCGAAGTTCAGCCCCGACTACCTGTACACGACTTTCGCCTACACTACCGGCGGCGTGTTCACCAACTACAGCATCTTCGGCCTGAGCGACATCCTGGGCGGACACCGCCTCGACCTCATGTTCGACCTGACGACTATCGGGTCCTACCGCGACCTCGACTTCGCCGTCGATTACTACTACATTACGCCGCGCACCTGGTACATGTTTTCGGGGATTACGTGGCAGGATTACTACGTGGCGCGCAATATTGCGTTCGACCAGCGGATATCGGGCGGGTCCGTTTTGGCGGCGTACCCCCTTGACTGGCGGAACCGGCTGGAGGGCGGCTTGTACGGATACCACCGCAGCCGGGATTATTTCTACGAACCCGAATTCCTGCAGCGCGACGACAATATGATCGGCGCGTTGGGGCGCTTCGTCCGCGACACGAGCCAGTGGGGTTACTACCACCCGACGGCCGGCACGCGCCTGTCCTACACCGTCCGGCAGACGGCGCCCGTGACGGCCGACTCGCTATTGTATACCGAACAAATTCTCGACGTGAGGCGCTACATCCGCCTCTCCGACCGCGTGAGCCTGGCGTTCCGCGCGGTGGGAGGGGCGAGCCTGGGCCGCGACCCCCAGAACTTCTTTCTGGGCGGCGGCTCGACGCTGCGCGGTTACAGCTACTACCAGATTTACGGTACCCGCTTCGGCCTGGGGAGTTTCGAGTTCCGGATGCCCATTCTCGATTACCTCGTCTGGCCGGTGGAGGGCATGGTCCTCGGCGGGTTCCGGACGTTGTTCTTCGTCGACCTCGGCAGCGCGTGGGGCGACTACGACAACGCCTCCGAATACCCCGACGACCAGCAATGGTTTACGGATAAAGAGGACCAGAAGTACGACCGCTTCACCTTCGCCTCCGACGAGGGCGGGTGGCACCTCGTGCACGCCAAAATGGCGTTCGGGACCGGCCTGCGGTGGTGGCTCGGCTCCTTCGACGTCAAGCTCGACTGGGGCTGGCGGACGAATCTGCGCCACGTCGAGACGCCGCCGCGCTTCCACTTCACGCTGGGGTACGATTTCTAGTGGTCGTGGCGGAGGGGTTTGTCGTCGTCGACGCCTCCCGCTGCGACCTGTGCGGCGCCTGCGTTGCGGTGTGTGAGCCGCTGGCGCTGCGGATCGAGGGCTCGGCGCTGCGGTACGAGGCCGAGGCCTGTACGGCGTGCGGCGAATGCCTGATCTGCTGCCCGGGCGAGGCCTTGGCCGAGGGGCCCTGAGCAGACCGCCGTTGGGACGATTTTGGGGTTGCCGCGGCGACCCCTTTTGTGTAGAATAGCGCGTTTTCGACGGAGAGGTGCCGGAGCGGTTGAACGGGGCGGTCTCGAAAACCGTTGTACCCTCTGGGTACCGTGGGTTCGAATCCCACCCTCTCCGAATTACGGCTCCTCGCAGCATACGTCTGTTTCTGGCCGGCCTGCTGGCGCGGCCCCGCCTCGCGGCGCTGTCGCAACGCCGGCCGCGGGCGGCCGAGCCCCGCCAGGAGCGGCCGTTCGGCCGCCCCTTCCCGTGTCTGGTGAGCCAAGGAGGCGTTCTCCTGCCGGTCCGCGTGACGGAGGCGGAGGAGGCGCCGGAGACGCCGGAGGAGGTCCGGGAGGCGCTACAGGCCGAGGCGCAGGCGTTGAAAAACTGAACGCGAAATCGGTTAGCGGCGGAGAGGTGTCCGAGCGGCTT
>CP070633.1:2045937-2053227 GCA_020356085.1 Candidatus Coatesiibacteriota bacterium
GCAATTTATCCACCACGGCGTCCATACGATTTCTTCCCGCGCCCGATTTAATACTCGCGGCCGAGGTCGACGACGTTCAACAGGTCGTCGCGGCCGGAGGCGAAGCGTTTTAAATTCTCCACGACCTCCTCCCACCGCGCCAGGTCGCCGAAGGGGGAGGCAGCGCGGTGCGGCGACAAAACTACGTTTGCGAGGTCGTGGAACGGGTAATAGTACGGGTACTTCCGGCCGCTCTTATCCGCCTCCGGCCGGTAATCGTACCATACGTCGAGGGCCGCGCCGGCGATTGTCCCCGCCCGCAAGGCCTCGTAGAGGGTTTCCTCGTCGACCGCGGCGCCGCGCGCGACGTTTACCAGCAGCCCCTCCGAACCGAGCAGCGCCAGCTCGGACGCGCCGATCAGGCCACGCGTCCGCGCCGTCTCGGGAACCGAGAGGATCAACGTGTCGACCGACTCGAGAAACGGGTGCAGCTCGCCCTCCGCGAACTTCCGGAGCGGCGTCGGCGGCTCCACCTCGCCGGAGGGGGGCCACGCGAGGCGAAGCGCGGCGAACTCGACGTCGAAGCCGGCCAAGAACCGGTGGATTTGGCGGTTAACGTGGCCGTAGCCCAGCAGGCCCACGCGCCGGCCGCGGAGCGGCAGGGAGGCGGCCTCCGCGTCGCCCAGGCGCCACTCCCCGCCGGCCATCCAGTTGTGGTGGAGTATAACGCGGTTCGTAAGCGCCAGCAAGAGCGCGACGGCGTGCTGCGCGGTGAAGTAGGAGTTGCCGTGGCCGTTGACCAGCGTTACGGGCCGGCGCTCGTTCAACTCCCGGAAGGGCGCGATAAGATGTTGGACGCCGGCGCCGGGGTTGATGAAGAGCGCGAGGTTATCGGCGGCCGCCAGCAGCGACGGCGTGGGCCGCCACCCGACCATAACCCGGGCCGGCGGCGCCAACGCGAGCAGCGCCTCCTCGCTCGCCGCCGGCGGAAACACCAGGTCAAGCTCGGGAACCGAGGCGACGCCGTCGGCGAGGTAGGCGCGGAGGGGGGCCTCCGGGGGCCACAGAAAGAGTACGTTCGTCACGGTTGCGGCCGGGCCTTACTTGTTACTTACGACAACACCTCCCGCAATGTACCATAATCCGGCGCCTCCCCCAAGGGCGTTTTGAGGAAGTGGGGCGAAGCTGCGGCCTTGCCGCCCCTCCGATATACTACCTCCCAAATCGCGAGCGGTATGGTATAATAGAAGGCTTCGGGAACGGAGGCTGGGGGGACCGGCCGCGAACCAGCGAACGTGCCGGAGACGAAACGAGCGCCAACGATGGGAGCGGCAAGAGAGAAGAGCGAGCGCGACGGGCCGGAAGGGCTCGAGACTGCGCGGAACTCTCTCCCCGCGGGGGAGAAGAGGCGGGCCGCGCAGAGCGAGGCGCGGGCGGAGGCACCCCCGGAGGCCGAAGCCCAATTCCAAAACGTCGTCGAGGCGTCGCCCATGGGCATTCACATGTACGAGCTGAAGCCCGACGGGCGGCTAATTTTTATCGGCGCCAATCGGGCGGCCGACGATATCCTGCGCGTGGACAACTCGCGGTTCGTCGGCCTAACGATCGAGGAGGCCTTTCCTCCCCTGGCCGACACCGAGATCCCCGACCGCTACCGCCACGCCGCCGCGGAGGGCGTACGGTGGCACGCGGAGCACGTTGTCTACGAGGACGACCGGATCGCCGGGACGTTCGAGGTTACCGCGTTCCAAACGGCGCCGGGGAAAATGGCCGCCTTATTCCTGGACGTTACGGCCCGGAAACAGGCCGAAGAGGCCTTGCGCGAGTCCCAGGAAAAATACAGCAACCTCTTCCACCGCTCGCGCGACGCGATCATCCTCCACGATCGGGAGGGGAGAATCCTCGACACCAATAAACGGGCCTCAGGCCTATTCGGCTATTCGCCCGGGGAATTCGCCTCCCTCCGCATCGAGGACTTGCACCCGCCGGAGGCTCTCCCGGCCTCGCGGGAGGCCTTCGCCCTCATCGCCCGGGAGGGCGCCGTCCGCTTCGAGATCGAGTTCCGCAAAAAGGACGGCGAGGTATTTCCGGCCGAGGTCTCGTCGAGCATGTTCGAAATCGCCCGCGGCGAAGTGATCCAAGGGATCGTCCGCGACATCACGGAACGGAAGCGGGCCTACGAGAGACTCCAACAGAGTCTCTACGGTACGATTAAGGCGATCTCGCGAATAGTGGAGGAGCGCGACCCCTATACCTCCGGCCATCAACAGCGCGTCGCCAAACTGGCCGGCACCATCGCGCGCGAGTTAGGTTGGTCCGAAGACCGCGTAGAGGGCGTCGTCGTGGCCGCCGTCGCCCACGATATAGGCAAGATTTCGATCCCGGGGGAGATCCTGAGCAAACCCGGAATGTTGAACGAGGTTGAACTTAGTATGATCCGGCGCCACCCGGCGGTAGGGTGCGACATCCTGGGAAACGTGGACTTCCCGTGGCCCATAGCCGACACCGTACTGCAGCACCACGAGCGCCTCGACGGCACCGGCTACCCGGCCGGCCTGGCCGGAACCGACATCCTGGACGAAGCCCGCGTCCTGTGCGTCGCCGACGTGGTGGAGGCTATGTCCTCCCACCGGCCGTATCGACCCCGGCTCGGCGTATCGCGCGGGTTGGAGGAGATTAAGGCCTACGCGGGAAGCCGCTACGACGCCGACGTCGTAGCGATTTGCGTAGACCTATTCGAGGAGCGAGGGTTCCACTTCGAGTAGCGGTATTCCAGCTCCCTACCCCGGCCGCACTACCCCCACCGAGATTTAGAAATACGCCATCACCTGGAGGCGGTAAACCGGGTGCTGGTAGTAAAACTCCGTTCCGGCGGCGCCGTCGAAGAAGTCGGTCTCCACCTTCACGTCGACGTCCTCGAAGACGCTCCACGTAACGGAGGGGTTCAGATAGTAACTACCGTCGTGGAGGTTTACTAGAGTCGCCAGGCCGGCCAGCCACATCGGGTGGGGGTAATACGTCGCGACCAGACCGGCCATGTCACGGCCCAGCGTAAGCCGCCTCCCCAGGTAATAATCCTTCAGGTCGTAGTCCGCAACGTCCGTCGCGCCCCGCTCGTCGCGGTAGTACTCCAGCGTGATATTCGGGCCCCGGCGCCAGCCGTAATTGACGCCCGCGGCCGCCCGCGGAAGAAGCTCGCCGCCGTGGACGTCGGCGGCCGCCTCCAGGTACATCCCCCAGTCGCCCACCGAGCCCGCCAGATCGAAACCCGCCGTCCCCAGGCGCTCGTACCCCGGTTCGAGGTAGGAGAGGCCGACGTCGAATTCGCCGAACGTCGCGAACAGCCGTCCGGCCTTGGGCGAGGTCTCCCACGTATCCTCCGGCACCAGGAGGAGGCCCACGCCGGAGAAACCGGTGAAGTAGGCGCGGAGGCGGCCGCTCGTTACGCCCTCTCGTTCGCTTTTGGGTTCGGTGTAGTCGGGGGGGTTAAAAATGTCGAGCGGGCTGTAGAAGTATGCCGTACTCAAGTCGAGGCGCTGCTTGCCCAGCGTCAACTCCAGGCGGTCCCAGAAAAAATCCACCTGCGCCCGGGCCAGGCCGACGTCGTAGTCGCGGTCGAGCGGCTGGCCGAAGTATGGATCGCGCGCCTCGTCGCCGGCCAGGTATATGAATTGCGGCGTCGCCGTAACCGATACGTGTTCGTTGAGCGAGGCCTCCAGGTCCAGGCGGAGGCGGAGGTAGTTGCCCAACCGCGTCCCGGTCACGAGGCCGAAGCGCCGGTCCGTCACCGTGACGTCGTCGCGGAAATATCCGCCCCAACCGAACTCGGCGGCGCCGGCTATGCCGGACAGCGCCAACGCCGAAAGGACAGTCGTAAATACCCTTCTGCAGCTCATAGTCCGCCGGCTGTTATTGGAACTTGATCGCCTCCACCGGCCTCATCGCCGCCGTCCGCAGGGCCGGGTACAACGTTGCCAGGAATGACATCCCGAGGACGGAGGCGAAAGCCACGACGAAGAATTTCAAGCTAAACTTCGCGAAGAATAGCGTGTTGGCCATACCCCAATCGGCCATCGACTCCTGCGCACCGAAAACGCCCATGTCGAAGCCGTACTCGGTGTTGAGCCACGTCGTGACGACCGCCAGGCTGAAGCCGATCGCCATCGCCACGAAGGTCATCAGCGTCGTCTCCGTAACGACGAGGCGGGCGAGCTGGCCGGGTCGCAAGCCCAACGCCATCATGATCCCGAACTCGCGTACGCGCTCGAATACCGACATGACGACCGTGTTCATTATCCCCAGGAGCGCCACAACCGTAAAGACCGCCATCATAAGGAGGAAGGAGGCCCAGTCGAGCTCGATCATCTCCTCCATCTCGGGCGCCGCCTCCGCCCAGGTCAGGACCTCGTACCTCTCCCGGTCGACCTGCTCCTCCAGGGTGCCGTGGACGCGCGCTACGTCGTACGAGTCCTCCGCCATAACGACAATCTCGTTGACGGCGTCGCCGTAGGCCAAGAGCTCCTGCGCGTCGGCGAGGTTCATCAGGATCAGCGAATTGTTCATCGCGCTGATCCCGGGGTCGGCCAGGCCGACTACCGTAAACTTGTCCGCCCCCATCGAACCGTCCGCCGCCTGGACCATGAGCGCGATTTGGTCGCCGAACGCCAGGCCCAAGTTCTCGGCCAGGACGTAGCCGATAACCACTTCCCCTCGGTTGCGAGCCTCCAAGAAACGCCCCTCCCGCAGCGAGCGGTGCATGTAGCTTACGCCGCGCTCCCGGCGGGGGTCGAACGCCAGGATCAGCGCGCCCGCCGAGTCGCCGTGGGCCGCGGCGAGGGCGTACGTCTTGACGCGGAGGCTGTACGCCGCCACCTTCTCGGTACTCTCGATCGCCGCCACGATCGGCCCCGGCTCGCGGATCCGCTTCATAACGCTCATGTCGTCGCTAAACCCGCGCGCGTGGATCTGGACGTGGCCGGTGAGGATCCGGACGTAGTTGTCCATCATGCCGTCGTGGGCGCCGTCGCCGAACCACAGGAACCACAACAGCATCCAGCTATAGAGCGTCATGGCGCCGAGGGTCAAGATTGTCCGGCGCTTGTTGCGCCACAGGTTGCGCCACGCGAGTTTTAAGTAGGGTATTCGCACCGCCGCCACGCCTCGCTCCCTCCCCTCACGCCACGCGCTCGTCCGAGACGACCTCGCCGTCCCGCAACGTTACTCGCCGCCGCGCCCGCTCCATCACGCGCGGGTCGTGGGTCGAGAAGATAAAGGTGGCCTGGCGCTCCTCGTTGAGACGTTCCATGAGGTCGAGGAGGGCGAGGGCGTTTTCGGTGTCGAGATTGGCGGTCGGTTCGTCGGCCAAAACCACCGCCGGCTCGCCGACGATGGCCCGGGCGACCGCGACGCGCTGCTGTTGGCCGCCGGAGAGGTCGAGGGGCCGCCTCTCCCTCATTCCCTCGTCGAGGCTCACCTGTTCCAGGACGTTCTGGGCCAGCGCGCGCCGCCGTTCGGCCCCCACGCCGCGCAGGATCAACGCGAACTCGACGTTCTCGCGCGCCGTGAGAACCGGGATCAAGTTGAACGATTGGAAGACGAAGCCGAGGCGCCGCCGCCGCATGTCGGCCAGCTCGCTCCGGCTCATGGCCGTAACCTCCTGGCCCTCTATGAACACGCGGCCCTCCGTCGGCCGGTCGAGGCCGCCCAGGAGGTTGAGCAGCGTCGTCTTCCCCGAGCCGGAGGGACCGGCGATCGTCATGAACTCGCCCCGCGCGACGTCGAGGTCGACGCCCCGGAGGGCGTGGACGTCGAAGCCGTCGCGGTAAACCTTGTGGAGGTCCCGAATCTCTACCACGTTATCCATAACGCTATTCTCCGTGAACTCGTAATCGCGCCTCAGACCCGACGCATGGCCGCGACGGGCCGCAGCCGGGCGGCTTTGACGCCCGGGTAAATCGCCGATACCATAGCGATAACGAATACCGTCACCCCGCCGAGTACGAAATGGGCGGGCCGCATTACGAACGGCACTACCGGGTCGAGCAGACCCATCATACCCACGCTCCCGGACCACGCGCCCAGGTCCGCGCCGTAGACGGTGTTGATCCAACTCGCGAGGCCTCCGCCCAGCAGGCCGACGGCGATACCTAACGCCGAGAGGACGGTAGCCTCGTACAGGATCAGGCGGAAAACCTGGAAGGGCCGGAGGCCGAGCGCGGCCATCACGCCGAATTCGTTCACCCGTTCCAAAACGGACATCAAGATCGTGTTCGTCGTGCCGAAACTAGCCAAAACGATCAACAACAACAGGATGAACGTCAATAGCCCCACCATCATCCCGTAATATTGGAAAGCCTGGGGCGAGACCTCGAACCAGGCGAGCACGTCCACCCCCGGCGGGACCTCGGCCGCCAGGCCGTCCCGTATGTTCTCCACGTCGGCGCGGGATTCCGCCAGGATTACGATCTTGTTATAACCCCCCTCGTACCCCAAGAGGCGCTGCGTTTGGCTCAACGGTAAGAGGACCGCGCCGTTGTCGAACGCCGGGTTACCCATGCGGAGCAAGCCGACCAACTCGTACGCCTCCGCCGCCACCTCGCCGTCGACGTTCTGCACCATGACGGCCACCATGTCGCCGAGCTCGACGCCGAGCACCTCCGCCATCTTGTAGCCGAGGATGACGCCCCTCTCCTCCTCCTCCCGGAAAAACTCGCCCTCCGCGAGGCGCCGGGGCAGGATGGAGATACGCGGCTCCCGCCGCGGGTCGACCCCGTAGATCACGGCGCCCATGGAATTTTCGGGGGAGGAGGCCAGGCCGCGCATCTCGACGCGGGGGGACCAGGCCTGGACGCGGGGCCGGCCCTCGACCAGCCGCTCCACCTCGCGCGGCGAACGGAGAAATTTCTCCACCTGGGGATTTTTCTCGAAGCCGGCGGGTTCGACGACGACGTGGCCCAAGCCACTCCGGACGACGTCCTCCGCCATCTTCTCGCCGAAGCCCTCCCCGAAGGCCGAGAACCAGACGACGAAGCCTGCGGCGGAGGCGAGTGCCGCAACCGTAATAGCGGTCCGGCGCTTGTTCCGCCATACGTTGCGGCGCGCGATTTTGAACAGCGGCAGCCGCCTCACCGGCCGGCCCTCCGCAGGTTGGCCTTCGTGAAGGTGCTGCCGTCGACGGCTTTGTCGAATACGGCGTACGTCACTCGGACGGTCGTGACGCGGCCAGCCTTCCGCTTATTCGACATGGTCCATACCGTCGGGAAGTTGCGGCCGCCCATGTTCTTCACCGCGGAATAGTCGAGTTGGCGCAGC
>CP070633.1:2053327-2060571 GCA_020356085.1 Candidatus Coatesiibacteriota bacterium
GGAATACCCCTGGTACCACACGGTTGAGGATACGCTCGACAAGCTCCAACCGGCGTTCGGCGCGCGGTGCGCCCGCGACCTGGCGGCGACGTTGGCGCACCTGGCCGGCGTGGCCGGGCATTTGCCCGACCCGCCCGGCCCCGGCGGCGTTGCCGTCCCCCGCGCCCGGCCGTTCGCGGTCTACCCGAATCCTTACCGGTATGGCATAATAACGAGTGGCGTGCATTTCGTAGGGCTGCAGACGCCGGCCACGGTGGAGCTCTACGACCTGGCGGGGAGGCGCCTGGCGCGGGAGGAAATTGCGGCCGGCGCCGACGAGTTCGTGTGGCGGCCTACCGCCTCCGCCGTCGCGCCGGGGGTGTATCTCTATCGCGTGGAGGGGGAGGACCAAGAGGAGACGGGTAAAGTAGTACTAACTAAGTAGCGGAGCCCAAGGGGGAATCATGGGACGCTTAATACGGGCGGCCGCGCTTGCTTTCACGTGCGCGGCGGCCTACGGCTTACCCGGCGAGCTCGTCGCGTTGTCGGATAAAGAGGTCCGGCCCGACGAGGGGGCCGGGCTATACTATTTAGGGCAGGCGGGAGGCGGTTACCTGTATAACGGCTCGGCGGCGGCGCTGGGAGTAGTGGCGCCGTACCGCCTCCTCGACCGGGAGGCGCAGGCCAAGGACTATTATATCGTCTGGGCGCCGGAGTGGGTGCCGCTCGCGCCGGAGGATTTCGAACACTTGGGGGCGGCCGTCCGGCTTACGGCGTACGAGATCCTGGTGGGACTGGAGCGCGGCTTCGGCCCGGGCGACCTGCGCGCGGTCGAGCACCGGATAGAGCTGATCAAGCTCACGCCGGTGACGCCCGTGGACTGGAGTTTCGACGGCGAGGCGCCGCCCCGGAAGAAGGACCCGAGGATCGCGGCGGCCGTGAACACAATCACGGCGGAGGAGTACGCCTCGTATATCGAAGTATTGCAAGGTTTCAAAACGCGGTTCGCTGGCACGAAAAACGCCCGCGACGCCTCTCGCTATATTGCCGGTTTTTTCGGCCGGCAAGGTTTGGAGGTTACGGAGTTCCCGTTCGAGTGTTTCGAATTCCGGCGCTTACATTACCCGGGCGCGCCGGGCCACATTTACGCGGAGACCGACCGGTACTCTTTTAGGAAGACGGAGGACGGCGGGCGGACGTGGCTTCTTATACACTCCGAGGGTACTAATACGCCGGTGGCCGCCTTTTGGCTCGACGAGAACGTAGGTTTCGTGGTTGGCTGTTACGAACCCAGTACGAATTTGGCGAAGACGCGCGACGGCGGCTACACGTGGGAGGTTATGCCGCTGGTGGCGCGAGGTGTAAGGGCCGTACATTTTATTACCTACCAAATAGGTTGGGCAACAGGCATGACGCGTCCCCCATTTTTAATAAAGACGGAGGACGGCGGTAAAACGTGGTTTCCACAAAATATTCCCTCGGTCGCTGCGATCGATATGGTTGATTTCGTCGACGAACGACACGGCTGGGCGGCCTCACATTACGGCGTATTCTACACCGACGACGGCGGTTCGATTTGGCGTACGTGTACCGGGGCCGTAACGGGCGTGGTCGATATCGCGGCCGCAGGGCCAAAAGAGGCGTGGGCGGCCACCGGATACGGCGGAAAATTACGCCGGACAACGGACGGGGTCAACTGGACGGAGGCGGATACGCTCGTCGGTGAGGCGCTAAGGTGCGTCGATTTTCCGGATTCCGCGCACGGATACGCTGCCGGCGCCAACCTCGTAGCAACCGTCGACGGCGGCGCGACGTGGCGGGAGATACGCAACGCGCCGGAGTTCGATTACGACCGGATGGCGTTCGCGGACGCCTCCCACGGCGTTTTCGGCGACGAGGAGGCCGAACATCTGTACGTTACGGACGACGGCGGCGCGACGTTCGCAAACGTTAGAGAAGCGGCGGACCTTAACGAATATAACGTCGTCGGCGAGCGCCGCGGCCTCACGGCGCCGGAGGAGATAGTAATTATCGGCGGCCACTACGATTCGTACTCTAACGAGATACCTTCCCTCGCGCCCGGCGCGGAGGACAACGCCTCCGGTACCGCCTGCGCGATGGCGGCGGCCCGAGCCTTCGGGAAAATGGGTTTTAGGAGGACGGTACGTTACGTCGCCTTCGGTTACGAGGAAGGAGGTTTAAAAGGGAGCAGGGCGTACGCCGATTATTGTGCCAAACAAGGCGAAAAGATCGTCGCGGTCCTGAACGCCGACATGGTCTCCTACGACGAGGAGAACGGGAGGCGTGACGACTTAACGGTTGGCACAGGGACGAATGGTTTTTGGCTGTACCAGTACTTGAATGCCGTCGGCGGTTTATACAGAAATCGTTTAATTTATGATCGCGCCGATTGGTCCGTAAGCGACGACGCGCCTTTCGACGACGTGGGCTACGCGGCGATAGGCGTCATCGAGGGCGAGGTTGGCAGGGGGGGTATTCTCGAATACCCATATTACCATACGACAGAAGATACCCTAGATAAGCTCCAACCCGCGTTCGGCGCGCGTTGCGCCCGCGACCTCGCGGCTACGCTCGCCCACCTGGCCCTCGCTCGCGACGATATCGCAGAACCGCCGGAGCCCGGCGGCGGGACCGTCCCCTTCGCCCGGCCGTTCGCGGTCTACCCGAATCCTTACCGTTATGGTATAATTACCGGTGGCGTGAACTTCGTAGGGCTGCAAACGCCGGCCACGGTGGAGCTCTACGACCTGGCGGGGAGGCGCCTGGCGCGGGAGGAGGTGGCCGCCGGCTCCGACGAGTTCGTGTGGCGGCCCGCCGCCTCCGCGGTCCCTCCAGGTGTTTACTTCTATCGCGTGGAGGGGCAAGGCCAGGCCGAAACCGGAAAGATAGCTGTTACCAAGTAATATCTTAAAGGAGCATGATGAGAAAGACGTTCGGGGTTTTGTTGCTGGCCGCCTGGGCGGCGGCGGCATGGGCGCTGCCCGCCGAGTGGGTAGTCCTGTCGCCGCGGCAAGTTATGCCGGCGGAGGAGGAGGGGCTGTATTTCCTCGGCCCGGCGCCGGGCGGTTTCCTGTATAACGGTTCGGAGGAGGGGCTGGCGGCCGTAGCGCCGTACCGCCTCCTCGACCGCGAGGCGACGACCAAGGATTACTACCTCGTGTGGTTGACGGAGGGGGCGCTCGGTTCGGCCGCGGCCCTCAAGACGCTGGGGACCGTAGCGCCTCTCTCGGAGGCGGAGTATTTGGTCGGCGTCCCGCCGCGCGTGGAAGCCGCGGATTTCCGGGAAGTCGAACGTTGCCTCGAGCTCGTCAAGCTCGCGCCGGTGACGCCCCTCGACCGGCGGCTCGACGCCGAGTCGCCTCCCACGCAGAAGGACCCGGACGTCGAGGCCGCGCTGGCCACCGTAACGTCGGCGGAATACGCCGGGTATATCCAAGGCCTCCAGGATTTCGTTACGCGCTATACGCTCGTGCCGGGATATACGGGCGCGCGGGATTACTTGAAGACCTTTTTCGAGGAACAAGGACTCCAAGTTACGCTTTTCCCGTTCGACTACCGCGGCGTGACCTACCATAACGTCGTCGCCGAGCGTACCGGGAACGTCTCACCCGACGAGGTCGTCATCATCTGCGGCCACCTGGATTCCACCTCCGAGCGCGCCAATCGCGAGACGCTGGCGCCCGGCGCGGAGGACAACGCCTCCGGCGTCGCCGTCGCGATGGCGGCGGCGCGGGCGTTCAAAGATTTCGAGTTCGGCCGGACCGTGCGATATATCGGTTTCGGCGGCGAGGAGCAGGGCCTCTACGGCAGCCGGGCCTACGCGCTGTACTGCCGGAACAACAACCAAAACTTAATCGCCGTCATGAACGCCGACATGGTGGCCTACGACGAGGAGAGCGGCGGCCGCGACGACTACACCGTGTCGCACGGCGCGAATCCGTGGCTGTTGACGTACCTCGACGCCGTTGACGAGCTGTACGGATATAACCTGATTTTCGATAACCAGGAGTTCAACGGCTCCGACCACTATTACTTCTGGGCGTACGGGTACGCGGCCATGGCCGCCATCGAGGGCCGCGTGGGCTCCGGCGGCGGGACCGTGTACCCCTGGTACCACACGACGGAGGACACGATCGACAAGCTCCACCCGGACCTCGCCGTCCGGTTCGCGCGGGATTACGGGGCGATGTTCGCCCACCTCGCCGGCGCGCGGCTGACGGGAATCGAGGAGGGGCCCGGCCACGGCCGGGGCGGCGTGCCGCGTTCGCGGACGGCCGTCAACGTCTACCCCAACCCGTATCGCTACGGCGAGGCTGCGTTGCGGTTCGAGGGGGTGTCGTCGCCGGCGACCGTTACGGTGTACGACCTCGCCGGCCGGCGCGTGGCCTCTTGGGAGGTCGCGGCCGGCGCGGATAGTTGTACGTGGGAACCGGCGGCGGCCGACGGCGGGCCGCTGGCCGCGGGCGTTTACATTTACCGTCTCGTAGGCCGGGAGCAGGAGGAAACGGGGAAAATAGCCATAACGAGGTAGGTTTAGAAGGGGGGTACCGTGAGGCGGATAATACTTGCGGTCGCGCTAGGCTTTATTTGCGCGGCGGCGTACAGCTTGCCCGGCGATCTCGTCGTCTTATCGGAAAAAGAGGTAAGGCCCGACGAGGCGGCCGGGCTGTACTATTTGGGGCAGGGAGGCGGCGGCTACCTGTATAATGGCTCCGCGGCGGCGCTGGCGGCCGTAGCGCCGTATCGTCTCCTCGACCGGGACGCCCAGGCCAAGGACTATTATATCGTCTGGGCGCCGGAGTGGGTGCCGCTCGCGCCGGAGGATTTTGCCGCGCTGGGGGAGGCGGTCCGGCTTTCCGAGTACGAGATCCTCGTAGGGCTGGAGCGCGGCTTCGGCCCGGCCGACCTGCGCGCGGTCGAGCACCGGATAGAGCTGATAAAGCTCGCGCCGGTAACGCCGGTCGACTGGAGCTACGACGGCGAGGCGCCGCCTCGCAAGAAAGACCCGCGGATCGCGGCGGCCGTGAACACGATCACGGCGGAGGAGTACGCCTCGTACATTAAGCGGTTGCAAGATTTCAAGACGAGGTGTTCGGAAACGGAGGGTTGCGACCGGGCGCGGGACTGGCTTCGCACTTTCTTTGCCTCCCAGCGTCTCGAGGCGTCGTTGTTCGAGTTCGAGTGCACGCAGTTCGAAGCGGGTTTCTATCCTGAGCCCCGGAAGAATATTTACGTCCTGACGGACCATTGGACGTTGTACCGCACGCGCGACCTCGGCCGGAGCTGGGAGGTCATCCAGATTCCCGGGATCGGGTATGTAGGGTACGTCTCTTGGCCGAGTAGCGACGCCGGATTCGCTGCGGGTTCGAGGAATCGGTTGGCGGCGACCGACGACGGCGGCGATACGTGGAAGAGCCGCGAAATCCGCTGCCCCGGGACGTCGGGAGATTACAATCCAACGGCGTTACATTTCGTGGATTCCGAGGTAGGTTACGTCGCCGCGACATTCAGGAAGCACGGAGCGAGGTCGCCTTCCGACCGGAAACCGGTTTTATTGAAAACGACGGACGGTGGGCGGAGTTGGCGGCGTCTTCCTATCCCGGGAGATTTTTACGCTTACACGATAGCGTTTTTCGACCGGCGGCACGGCTGGGTCGCGGAATATGTACCGTCGTCGCGGACGGGGAGGATATTGTACACCGCCGACGGCGGCGCGACGTGGCGGGAGTGCACGACGCCCGCTACAAACCGGAGCGTATGGGATATCGCGGCCGTGGGGCCGGCCGCGGCTTGGGCCGCGGATCGCACCGCGAACCTGCTCCATACTACCGACGGGTTAACGTGGGAGAGCGTAGTTATCGGTGCCCGCGGAGGCCTTAGCCAGGTTGAGTTCCCGGACGAAAGGCACGGTTATGCCTCGCACGCGGAGTTGGTCGCTACGGCCGACGGCGGTGAGACGTGGCGGTACGTATCCGGTTTACCGAAAACGGTTTATACGGCGGTTGCGTTTGCCGATAAAAACCACGGTATTATAGGCGGCTATTGGGGCAAGTACCTTTACCGGACCGACGACGGCGCCAAGACGTTTGTCGACGTCAAAGGCGATATCGATTTATGCGCCGAAAACGTGGTTGCGGAACGGCAAGGTTACGAACGGCCGGATGAAATAGTAATTATCGGCGGCCATTACGATTCAATCTCAGACGATCCCTTATTGCTCGCGCCGGGGGCGGAGGATAACGCCTCCGGAACCGCCTGCGCCATGGCGGCTGCGCGTGCCTTCCGCAACGTGCCCTTCAAGCGGACGGTTCGGTATATGGCTTTCGGCGACGAGGAACGCGGCCTTACCGGCAGTCGGGCGTATGCCCGCCATTGCGCGGAGGAGGGCCAGAAAATCGTCGCCGTCTTGAACGCCGATATGGTCTCCTACGACGAGGAGCACGGCGCGCGCGACGATCTCACCGCCGGGTTCGGGGATAACGGCGAGTGGCTATTCGACTACTTAACGATTGTGGGCGGTTTGTACGGTAACCGCTTGGTCTATGACCTGGGCCGGGGCCCGATCAGCGACGACTGGTCGTTCGACGACGTAGGGTACGCAGCGATAGGCGTCATCGAAGGGGGGGCTGGCGAAGGCGGCGGCCAGGATTACCCCTGGTACCACTCCTCCGAAGATACCCTCGACAAGCTCCACCCGGAGTTTGGCGTCCGCTTCGTCCGCGACTACGCCGCCATGTTGGCCCACCTCGCCGGCGTCGGCGACGAGCTCATCGAACAGCCCGAGCCGGGACGAGGCGCCGTCCCCTACGCGCGGCCCTTCGCCGTCTACCCCAACCCGTATGGCCTCGCCTCCATGACGGGAGGCGTACACTTCGTCGGCGTCAAGTCGCCGGCCACCGTCGAGCTCTACGACCTGGCGGGGCGGCGCGTGGCGCGGGAGGAGGTCGCGGCCGGAGGCGACGAGTGCTGCTGGGAGCCGGCGGCCGCCGGAGGCGAGTCCGTTTCGCCCGGCGTCTACCTCTACCGCGTGGAGGGGCAGGGGCAGGCCGAGACGGGGAAGGTCGTCGTCGTCAAGTAACGCCAGCTAGGTGTAAATAGGGCGCCGGCTCGCCTCGCGCGGGCCGGCGTTTAATTATAAGCCCCGCCGAGGGTTTTGGCCTACTATGACTTGAATTGAAACCGACGCCTGCGCGAAAAGGGGCTATAATTTAATCGCGTGTTTCGCCGAGTTAAATTTGCTATTT
>CP070633.1:2060671-2075634 GCA_020356085.1 Candidatus Coatesiibacteriota bacterium
CGTGCAGAAAGCTAGCGTCGCGTGAATTATACCCTGAGCGTGGGTGTTTCGGTAGAGGTATTCGAGGTCTTCGAGGCGCGCCTCGTTGGGCGTGAAACAGGCGCAGTTGATCCCCATGTAGTGATCGAGGAGTGCCTCCTTCATCTCCTGCAACGTCTTCGCCTTTTCGTTCACCGTGTTTTTGTAATACCGGAAGCCCGTGCACATTTCCTCCGCCACGATGAGCGCGCCGGAAGTCTCGACGAGATGGTGGATTTTCCAGTTGGGTATCGCCATCGGCGTGCCGGAGACCATCAGGCGCGGGGTTCCCGGGTCGAAGACGCCTTCGCCGGCCGCCACGCGCTGTTCGAGTTCGTCGGCCAGGTCGTTGGCCTTCTGCGTGAACCGGTCGAGGTCGTCGTAAAACGAGACTTGCATTACTAGGAGCGCGTCTTTGCCCGAAATAGGTACCGGGTCGTTCCGCCTTAGCTCGTGGACGCGTTTAATCGCTCGCCGCTTGGCGTTAACTCTTTCGATCGCGGCCGCAAGGTTTTCCGCGGTCAACTTCTTGCCGGTTTGCGTCTCCATCGCGGCGATAAACTTATCGAGTTCCGCGCGCCAGAGGTCCCGGTCCGTGGCCTCTTTCATGTGCGGAACCTCCATTACGTAAACGGGGTGGATGTCCCCCAGAAGCTCGTAAGCCTTCTTCTTGCCGTCGCAGGTCGTCTCGCCCACGACGACGTCCGCGGACTCGAAGTAGGGGCAGATCTTACCGAGCTTGAAACCGTAGAACGACTTGATCAGGGGACAGAGATTGCGGGGGAGTTGCGCCTCTGCAATCGGAACGGAGAAGTCGGCGCCGGCGCACAGGCCGACGGCGATCCCGTCGAGCGCGACGACCACTTCCTCCGGTACGAAAAGGCAAAACGTCCCGACGACGGTACCGCCGTTCGCCTTGTGTTCCAGCAGCTCCTTGATGCGCAGGCCGTGGACTTCCGAGATAACGAAGTCCCAGTACTGCATCGCCTCCGGCCGGTTAGGCTGCTCCGTAAACCAGTCGAGGTATAGGGGGCCGAGCGCGTTAAGGAGCACGTCGTGCTTTTCCAAATCGAGGCCGAGGCTTTCCCACATGCCGGTCCAATCTTGCGCCATCACGATCCTCCTAAAAGAAAAACCAGCGTCCGTTAATCCCGGGGGGGCGGCGCTGGGGCGGCATGGCCGAACGCAACGTCGGCATGTAGGCTGTGTCTTACAAGCCGGTACGCCCACGCGTCGCCTCCGAGTATTTTTCGCAACCGGGCCCGATCCGGACCTCGCGGCGCCTCTCGCGCCTTTGGCCTCACGTTTTCCAGAACGCGTGGGTCATCACAATTTCACCTCCTCATAGAACTGGAGTATTTTAATCATAATTTTCCGCGGGGCTTTTGTCAATAGGAACTTCCGTATATCCGGACTCCGGAGCGGAAGTGTTTTGCCGGTAGCTTTCGCAGCCGCGCCGGCGCCGAGTGCGTTCCGGCCGTAAAAATGACCTAATAAGTAATGTATTGTTTTTATTTTGTTGACACAGAGTACGTTATTAGGTAGTATTATGGCGTCACATAACACATCCCTAATCGGGGACTCAATCGGAGGTGGCGAGGATATGAAACGCGTAGTCATTGGGGCGGTGTGTATTTTAGCGGTCGGCGCCGCGTTTGCGGATACCGTTACTATTGGCGGCCAAAGCACATACGCCTACTATCCGTTCCGCGGATGTTGAGGCGTCGATTCGGTACGGAGCCAGGGTCTGGTTCTGCCGACTGACGCCGTCCCCGCGGGGAGCATTTCGAAATGGGAATGGTATACCTATACCGGGAGCTCGGGGACGTTCAACAACTTTTCGCTTAAATGCTGCCACACGTCGCTGACGACCCTAACGACCAATTTCACCACTAACTACGGCGGCAATACGCCGGTCACCGTATACGGTCCCAAATCGCAGTACATTAACGCGGTGGCCAATACGTGGTTCGGATTTACCTTCGACAAGCCGTTCTACTATGACGGCAAGAACAACCTCATCATGGAGGTAGACTGGAGCACGGACTCCGGCGGGTACGCTTACTGCCGGGCCAGCACTGCAACGGGGCGGTTCGTGTATCGGTACAATAGCAGCGGCCCCTACCTGCAAAATCTGTTACATTTCCAGCGCATAACGATTACGCCGGGCGGGATGGCGGTTTCGCCGACGTCGCTCGGCCGCGTCAAAGTGCTGTTCGAGTGACTTTCGCTTCTGCGTTGATTAAAGCCGGCCGCCAGGCCGGCTTTTTCGGGGCCGATTACCGTACCCGGCCGGGGGCCGGCGGCCGCCGAAAATCGGCCGGAGGGCTATTGACTTTCGGCGTCGGCGGCGGTACAATATTAATGGATTTAAAGACAAGCGTGTCCCCGGCGCGCCGGGGCATACGAGGAGGTAATATGATGAGGTTATGGCTAGTCGCGGGGCTTTGCGCTCTCGCCGCCGCCGCTTTCGCGGATACGTACGTCGTCGGGAGCGAGAGCGGCCAGGCGCTGTATCCGTGGCGCGGGTGTTGAGGCATAGATTCCGTGCGGACCCAGGATCTGGTTCTGCAATCGGACGCCGTTCCCGGCGGTACGATAAAAAAGTGGGAATGGCGGTGTTATTCCGGCGAGAACGGCACCTATAACAACTTCTCGATCAAGTTGTGCCATACGACCCGCACCGCGCTCGCCCGGAACTTCACGGCCAACTTCGACGGTAACTCGCCCGTGGAGGTCTATAAGAAGAGTGTCCAAGCGCTTAACCCTTCGCCGCGGACTTGGTTCGGATTCGATTTTCAGACTAACTTCGAGTACGACGGAAGGCGTAACTTCCTGGTCGACGTTTCTTGGGCCGGCGACAGCGGCGGTACGGCGTATACCTACTGGAGCCCGGCCACGGCGCGATGCGTTTACAACACCAACGGCGGTACGATCTACCTCGCCAACTACCTCCACTATATGCGGATTACGTTGGAACCGAACGCGGTAACGCCGACGTCGTTCGGGCGCGTCAGAGCCGTTTTCCGGTAGCGGCCCGCGCCGTACAGAAAGCCGGCCCGAAGGCCGGCTTTTTCTTACCGTTTCGGTTGACTTATTGCGATTTATTAAGTAATATATCTGGGGAAAGTAGCGTCCACCTCGCAGGGGGTAGCGTGATGAAAATAGCAATCGTGGTAGCCACACTCGCGGCGGCCGTGGCGCTCGCCTCCGGCGAAAAGATCCCGATCGGCTACCGAACGTACATGTCGAAGTTCCCGTTTTACGGGTGTTGAAATACGCGGACCACCCGGTGCCAAGACCTGGTACTGAGGGAAGATGGACTCCGCGCGGGTACTATCACGCGGTGGGAGTGGTACGCGAGCTCTATGATCACCTCCGGCGGGTTTAAAGATTTTTGGGTTAAGGTTTGCCACACTTCGCGGGACACGCTCGTGGCCGACTTCCAAAAGAACTACGACGGGAACTCACCGCTGCAAGTATATTCCGATCCCGAGTTGCGGATCACGCCGCCGGCCTATACCTGGTTCGGCTTCGACTTCTCGCCCCCCTTCGCGTACAACGGTAAAGACAACGTTATTATCGAGGTCCACTGGAAAGAGCGAAGCGGCGCGCCGGGAGTCGTAACGTATTGGACGTCGGCGGAGGGCCGGTGTTGCATGTACGCCGGGCCGGTCCCCTGTGACCCGGCGGTGTTCGATTTCGTACACTATATGAGAGTGACGCTCACCTTCGTCGGCGTCGAACCGACATCGCTCGGCCGCGTTAAAGCCGTATTCCAGTAATCGCGGTCTTCGTCCCGGAGCCCGTAACGGATGAAACGTTTCGCGTTGGCGTTGATGCTTACGGCGGCTGTGGCCTGGGCCGACCGCGTTCTAGTCGGCGACGCGGGGGTCCGTGTCGATTTTCCTTATTACGGCGGCGGCGGATACGAGGCGATGCGGTGTCTGGAGGTCGTGCGGAAGACGGACGGCCTGCTCGCCGGCGACGTTAAACGGTGGGAGTGGTCCGGCGGCGAAACGGAAGAGATATTCGGCAAATTTAGTAAGTTCCGAGTTCACCTCTGCCATACCTCGCGCGCCGAAGCCGCGCCGCCCTTCAACTCCAACTACGAGGGCCGTACGCCGACGCTCGTTTTCTCCGCCGACCCTGTGACCGTCAATATGAGGATCCGGGAATGGTTTGGGTTCGACTGCCAACCCGCATTCTCTTATGACGGCCGACTCAATCTTTTGGTGGAGGTACGGTGGGAGGGGGACGATAACACCGGCGGCCGCGTCTTTGCGGCCGACGTCCCCGCGCAGGCGCGCTGCCTCCTCGCCTACCGCAAAGACGGGCAACCCGTCAACGGATATCCCGACCAGGGGAAGGCGTTTAATTGGCTCCATTATATGCGGGTAACGATATCGCCGATCACGGTGGGGACGACGTCGTGGGGGCGGGTCAAAGCGCTTTACCGGTAGCAATATCGGCCTTGATTTATTGGGGATTCCGGGGTAGAATCGTTAACGTAGATAAGCGTAAAAAACCGGTGACGACATCCAAGGGGGCAACTTATGCGAAGCGTAATCCTAGCGGGTCTCTACCTTCTAGCCGTGGGGACGGCGGCGGCGGACCAGATCGTGGTCGGCGGCCAGACGTATCCCACTAACTATCCCTTCTGCGGCTCTTGAGACAACGCTTACCGGGGCCAAGCCTTGGTCCTGGCGAGCGACGCGGTTCCCGCCGGCGACGTTACCAAGTGGGAATGGTACGCCTCCCAAAGCCAAAAGCCCGGCAATTTCAACAAGCTGCGTTTTAAGGTTTGCCATACCTCGCTGACGACGCTCGGCGACACCTACGCCAACAACTACGACGGCAATACGCCGGTCCAGGTCTACTATCGGGATCCGGCGCGCATTGAGGCCACGGCCTACCAGTGGTTCGGCTTCGACTTCGATACGCCTTTTGCCTACAACGGGTCCAGTAACTTGTTGTTCGAGGTATGGTGGGAGGGCGACGACAACGGTTATGCTTATACCTATTGGGCGACTAAAACCGGCCGCTACGTCTATTCCTACATCAAGGGGACGACGCCGTACTACGGCTACCCGGATAAAGGACAGGTCGTAAACTACCTCCATTACATGCGGATTACGATCTCGCCCAGCGCCGTCGGGCCGACGTCGCTCGGCCGCGTTAAGGCGTTGTACCGCTAAGCGAGTTATTACGCCCTTAAGCCGGCCGCGAGGCCGGCTTTTCGATTATCGTCGTGTCTTGCCCGGCCGCGTCGGCCCTTGACACCGTCGCGCGGGAGATATATTATTAGAGTAGAAAAAATCCCGAGGGAGATGCTGCTATGAAATACGTAGCGTTGATAATCTGTTGCAGCTTGGCGGCGGCGGCCGCCTGGGCGGACGTTTATACCGTCGGCGGCCGGGACAGCTCGGTCAAAGCGCCGTTCTCCGCGTGTTGAGGGATCCAGGCTTACCGGTACCAGGGACTGGTACTGCAAACCGACGCGATCCCCGGCGGAACGATCACGCGCTGGGAGTGGTACGCGGCCATGGGGACCGGGAGCACGCTGCGAGCCGTACTGAACGACTTCTCCCTTAAACTATGCCATACGCCCCGCACGAAACTCACGACGCCGTTCGCCTCCAATTACAGCGGCAACACGCCCCTCACCGTCTATTCGGCCAACCCCGTAACAATCGTCGCGCCGGCCAATACCTGGTTCGGCTTTGACTGCAACCCCTCCTTCGAATATAACGGCCGCGACAATCTCCTCGTCGAGACGTGGTGGGACGGCGGCAACGACGGCGGCCCGAACTGCTGGATGGCGAACGTTTCGGGCTCGGACCGGGCGTGCGTGGCCTCGCGCGTGAACGGCGTTCCCCAGAACGGCTACCCGAACGGCGGCAAGGTGGAGGGCTACAACTTCAACATGCGCATCACGTTGACGCCGAACGCCGTAGCGCCGACGTCGCTGGGGCGCCTCCGCGCGCTTTACCGTTAATCCGATTAGGGGGTGTCGCCAATGAAGCTCGCATATCTAACGGTCCTCGCCGCGGTGGTAGCGGCTTCCGCGGCCGCGCCGGCGGAGTTTATCGTCGGCGTCGATTCCGGCGACTTCGCCCACCCCTTCTCCGGGTGTTGAAGCTGGGACGCCGACCGGGACCAGAATTTGGTCCTGCAAAGCGACGCCCTCCCGGGAGGCCGCATTACGCGGTGGGAGTGGCGGACCGGAGCTACCAAGGCGTTTCTGGCCGGGTATTTCGACGCCTTTAAAATAACGCTCTGCCACACCGACCTCACCTCCCTCACCAACAGCTACGTCGGCAACTACC
Source organism: Candidatus Coatesiibacteriota bacterium (assembly GCA_020356085.1). Classification (GTDB taxonomy): domain Bacteria; phylum RBG-13-66-14; class B26-G2; order WVWN01; family WVWN01; genus WVWN01. The sequence goes on from CP070633.1 coordinate 2,067,019, forward strand.
GCGGCCGCACGCCCCGGACGGTGTTCAGCCGGAGTCGCCTGAACGTTACCTATACTCCCCAGGAAACCTGGTGGGGCCTGGACTTCGACGCGCCGTTCGACTACGACGGCCGCGAAAACCTGATCGTCGAGGTGTGGTGGCACGGCGACAACGGCGCCGGCGGCCCCACCCGCTACGGCAACGCCGGCGGCGATAACCGCCAACTCTACTCGGGTCTGCTGAACGGCAATCCCTACGGCGGTTACCCCGATTCCGGGTATACCTCGCGCTATATGCACTACATGCGTATTACGTTGACGCCCAACGCCGTCGCGCCCACCTCCCTGGGGCGCGTGCGGGCGCTGTTCCGGTAGGGCGAGGGCGACCGAAGATTACGGTTGCGCCTCGGCGCGGAGGCCGCTATAATGGCGTTGGAATCGTGTTTAACGGTTTACGTGGAGGTCACATGCGGAAAAGTTTATTCGTGATATTAACGGTAACGTTCGCCGTCTCCGCGTTCGCGGGCCTCAAGAGGGTGGGGCCGAGGGAGACGACGATCGACGAGCCGTTCTGCGCGGGTTGAGGCACCTCCTACCGGGTCCAGGTTCTGGTCCTGAAGGAACAGCTGGGCTTTACGGCGCCGATAACGCGTCTCGAGTACCAATCCGCGGGGGTATGGAATAACGTACCGTTTAGCAAGTGCGAGCTTCGCCTCTGTCACACCTCGCGGACGACCCTCACCGACACCTTCGCCACGAATTACGACGGCCACACGCCCGTCGTGGTCGCCACCGCCGATCCCTTCGTTATCACCGCCAAGCTCGACGAGTGGTTCGGCCTGACGTTCTCGAAGCCCTTCGATTACGACCAGTCGTACAACCTTATCGTAGAGATCCGCTGGCAAAACGAGTCGACCGGCGCTAAGGTTAACACTTGGGCGTACGATACGAAAGCGGCGCGGATGCTCAAGACGCGCGAGTATAACGGCGCCACGGGCGGCCTGGGCACCGTCGTCAACCGGTATCGCGTAACTTACGATAACCCGGCCGTGGCGCCGACGTCGCTGGGTCGGATTCGGGCGCTGTACCGGTAACGGACAAAGCCGCACGACGATTAAAGCCGGCCTCCGGGCCGGCTTTTTTGCGTTGGGATAGGCGCTGCTTTGGAAAATTCTTGACGCGCACTCGCGGATATTATAGTATACTCGCATTACGAACCGTCCCCGCATCCTGGTAACGAACGACGACGGCGTCAACGCGCCGGGGTTGAAGGCTTTGGCCGTGGCGCTGGAGGCCGTCGCGGAGGTCGCGGTCGTCGCGCCGGACCGCGAGCGCTCGGCCGTAGGGCACGCCGTGACGATGACGGAACCCCTCCGCGCGTGGCGCGAGCAGTGGCCCGACGGCCGGGAGGTCTGCGTCGTCGGCGGAACGCCCGCCGATTGCGTTAAAATCGGCCTCCAGGCGCTACTCCCGGAGCGCCCCGACGCCGTCCTGTCGGGCATCAATCTCGGCGGCAACGCCGGCGTCAACGTTATCTATTCGGGGACGGTCTCGGCCGCCACGGAGGCGACCATCCTGGGAGTGCCGGCCGCGGCGGTTTCGCTGGATACGTTCAAGGATCCGGACTTCGGCCCCGCCGGCCGCGTGGCGGCGTGGGTCGCCGGCCGGCTGCTGGCGGAGGGGCTCCCCCGGGGCGTACTGCTGAACGTCAACGTCCCCGCGGTCCCGGCGGCGAATATAGCCGGCGTGCGCGTTACGCGGCAGAGCGGCGCGATTTTAGAGGACCGCTACGAGGAACGTCGCGACCCGCGGGGCCACCGCTACTTTTGGCTCGCCGCGGAACGCCTGACCGCGCCGGACCCGCACGACGACGACGATATGACCGCGCTGCGCGAGCGGTACGTTTCGATAACGCCCCTGCACTACGACCTCACCGACGAGGCGGCCCGCGGCGACCTCGCCCGCTGGGCCGGGGAGTTCCGGTGGTAACCTAGGCCCCGGCGGAGGAGGCCTCGACGACGATGCGCCTATTCCAAGACACTAACTATAATTTTCTGGGCCTGGGCCGGCCGGCGCTGATCTTTTCCGCCTGCCTGATGGTGGCCAGCGCCGTGTTGCTGTTCGTAAAAGGGCCCAACTTCGGCATCGACTTCACCGGCGGCGTCAAGATCGACGTCCTCACGAATCGCCGCGTTACGGTGTCCGATTTGGAGAAGATCCGGGCCGCCGCGCCGGTCGAGATTCACTCCATCGGCGCCGCCGAGCGCGAGATGCTCATCTCGCAAAAGGGTTTGGAGAAGGCGGAGGAGTACGCGGAGGCGATTGTTAAAGGCCGCCGGGAGGCCGGCCAGTTCCGCAGCCTGGCGGAGGTGGCCGCGCTGCCGGGCGTCGATTTAACGGAGGAGGAGCTCGCGACCGTCTTCGCCGTCACGGCGGAGGAGGCGGAGGGGGCCAAGGGTACGCTCCGCATCGACATTAACGCCGCGGCCCCCGACAACATCCGCGAGCGCGTCCAGCAGATCATCGTCGATAAAACCGTCGCCAATATCCGCGCCGTATTGGGCGAGGTGTTCGGCGTCCCGGCGGGATGGGAGGGCAAGACGGACCTCAATTCGCTGGAGGACGTCGAACTGATCGAAGAGGAACTGAGCCGCTACATATCGCCGGCGGAGGCGGGTAAAATCGCGCGCCATATCGGCCGCGTGCGGAAGCTGGGCGTCCAGGCGGAGGCCACGTCGTTGCTCCCCTCCCTGGAGGCCGCTACGGAGGGCATAACGGTCTCGCCGGAAGCACGCAGGGCGCTCCAGGAGCACTTCTACGCCGGGACGTTCGCGATTCGCGGAACCCAGAACATCGGCCCCCGCGTGAGCCAAGAACTTATCGGCCTGGCGATGAAAGCGCTCGGGTTCGCGCTGTTGGCGATGTTGGCCTACATCGCAATCCGCTTTAAAATCACCTCCGGCATCGTCGCCATTATCAGCCTGATCCACGACGTATTGATAACCCTCGGCTTGGCGGTCCTCGTCGGCATCGAGATCGACCTCACCGTCGTGGCGGCCTTCCTGACCGTCGTCGGCTACTCCATCAACGATACCGTCGTCACGTACGACCGCATCCGCGAGGATACGCGGCAGGGCCGCAAGGAGACTTACCGCGAACTCCTCAACCGCGCCATCAACGAGAACCTCTCGCGGACGCTGATTACGGGCGCGGGTTCGCTCGTCGCGTTGCTCATCCTATTCTTCCTGGGCGGCGAGGCCCTCCGCGGCTTCGCGTTCATCCTGTGGGTGGGGATCGTCTGGGGGACGTACTCCTCGATTTGGGTGTGCGCGGCGCTCCTGGACGAAATCGATCGCTTCCGGACCCGCCGGCGGCGGGCGCAGATCGAGACCAAAGTGTCGAGGGCCCAGGTTAAGAAGAAGGTTCGGAAGCGGAAGAAACGGTAAGGCCGGGGCCGCGGCGGCGGCGCTCGGCAGAGCGAAAGCGGGACGCCTATGCTCGCGATTGACCAAGGGATCTATACCGCGCTCGTCATCCTATACGGCCTCTTGGCCCTGTCGTTCCTGGTGCGGCGGCACGGCGTACCCTATTTCGGGTGGGCCGTGCTTTTGCTCCATACGGGCCTGATCGCGCTGCGGTGGGTGGAGATGGGCCGGACGCCGTTTGCCTCGCTGTACGAGTGTCTTTCGCTCTTCGCCTGGTCCGGCGGCCTAACCTACATGATGGTCCACCGGTTCGGCAAGGAGCGGCTGCGGTGGTCGGGTGTCGTCCTTTTCGCGTTGATGGCGGCGGCGATGGGCTACGGCCTGACGAAGGACCCGACGGTCCGGCCGCTGTCGCCGGCGCTGGATACCTTCTGGTTCGAGGTCCACGTCATCCCGGCCTTCGCCTCCTACGCGCTCTTCGTGGCCGCCTTCGCTTTCGAGTTCGAGTTCCTCGTTACGCGCGCCCGCAACGCCCGCCTCGACTACTTCTCGCGAACGCTTATCCTCTTCGGCTTCCCGCTGTTGTCCTTCGGCGTCTTCTCCGGCGCCGGCTGGGCGGAGGAGGCGTGGGGGACCTACTGGTCGTGGGACCCGAAGGAGACGGCCTCGCTGGTGACGTGGTGCGTGTACGCGGCGTACATCCACGCCTCGCGCTCGCCCCGCTTCGCCCGGGCGCCGTCGCGGGTGTTGAACGTGTTGGGCTTCGTCTCGATGATGTTCACGTTCCTCGGCTTTAACCTGGTCGCGAAGCTGCTCGGCTTGCCGACGGCGCACGCGTATACTTAAGGAGGAGGCGACGGTGAAGCGAGTACTCGGTACAGTCTGGAAACTCCTCACCTCCCTGGAGGTGGCGGTCATCCTGATCCTCCTCCTGACGGCGTTCCAGGTGGTGGGCGCGCTTATTCCCCAGGATATGGGCGAGGAGTTTTACCTCAAGGCGTGGGAGAAGGGCACTTACGAAACGCTGCGCGACCTGGGCATACTAAATCTTTTCCGCAGCCCGGTCTTTGTCGTCCCGGCGCTGCTGTTGGGGCTCAATATCCTGTGCTGCTCGATCGACATCCTCCGCCAGTTCTTCCCGAAGGGCATTACGGCCCGGTTTACGGTTTCGGCGCTCTACCACCTCGCGATGCTCGCGATGTTCGTCGGCTTCTTCGCCACCTTCCTCTTCGCCTACGGCGGCGAGTTGACCATTAAGCCGGGGGAGGCGGTGCGCGTCCCGCTCAACAAAGGGGATACGCACTGGGCGGCGCTGGCGCCGCGGCTGGGCCTGGAGGCGCCGCGCAACGAGGAATCCTCCTACGAGCTGCGCCTTAAGAGCTTCGAGACGACGTACGTCGAAAAAGAAGGCCGGACCTTCGTCAAGGATTGGATCAGCGACCTGGAGGTGTTGGAGGGCGGCGAGGTCGTAAAGGCGAAGCGGATCGAGGTTAACGACCCCCTCGTGTACGGCGGCGTGAAGTTCTACCAGGCGTTCTTCGACCAGAAAATCAAGTTTAGCGTCGACGGCGAGGAGCAGGAGCTGGGAATGGGCGAACCGCTTGCCGTGGGCGAGGAGATGTTGATGGTCTCGACGGTGAAGGGCGGGACGATGCTCGCCGACGACGGCCCGCGGCCCCTCGGCCCTTACGTCGAACTTAAGGAGATGCCGAAGGACAAGTGGCATCGGCTCGCCAAGGACATCCGCCCGGGCACCCGCCTCGACCTGGGCGCGCCGACGGAGGTGAAAGGCCACGACGTTACGTTCCTCTCCTACGAAGAGTCGAGCGGCCTGACCTACAAACGAGACGCGGCCGTAAAGTACCTCTGGATCTTGTGGATCGCTTTTACGGTGCTAATCGCCGTCCGCGTATACCTCCAGGAATCGACGCTGTTGTGGTTCCGAAAAAGCCCCCCGGCATAAAGGCGGCCCGCCCCGGCGGGCTTTTTTTTCGAGCGATTTAAGATAACACTTGCGAATTCAGGGATTAAAGCGTATAGTTATGAGACAAGGCATAAAGTACGAATCGGAGGAGTCCGGTGCCCCGTAAGAAGAAAATCGACGAGAAAGTCGAGGCGCGGATTGGCGAGCTGGAGGATAAGCTGCTCGCGTTGAAGGCGGATTATTTCGGGACCGCCCTCGACGAATTGCGCCTACCCCGGGGCGATTTGGCGGTGGTGACGTTCCGCCTCGGCCCTAAAAACTTCGCGCTGCCGCTGTGGGCGGTCAAGGGGATATCCCGCGCCGTGACCATCATCGAGGAGGGGGAATTAGGGCCGGGGTACCTGGGCGTAATCAATTACCACGACGAGATGGTCCCCGTGCTCGACGCCGCCCTGGCGCTCGGCGCCGAGAGTCGCGACCTGGAGCTGGGCGACCACGTGATATATTTCTCCGCCGGCGGCCGGCGCGTCGCGTTGGCCGTAACGGCCGTTATCGACGTCGAGACTTTGGACGGCGAGAAGGTTATCCCGGCCGGGGAAGCCGGCCTGCCGCGGCGGCCGTTCCTCGGCGCGTACGACCAGGGGGGTACGCTCCTGCGCCTACTCGAACCCGCCGCGCTCCTGCCGGACGTCGGCGGGACGAAGTCCCCCCGCTCCAAGAAATGACCAAGGACTTCCAGCTCGGCCCCCACGATTTCCAACGGTTAAGCAGCTTCCTCCGCGACCGCTACGGCCTGGACTACCCTCCCCTCAAAAAGGCCGAACTGGAAAAATCCTGCGCCCGCCTCGCCGCCGGGCGCTCCGCCGCCGAATTTTGCGCCGACGTCACCTCCGGCCCGAACGGGAAACTCCTCCAGCGCCTCGTCAACGAGCTGACCGTCGGCGAGACGTACTTTTTCCGCATCCAGGCCCATTTCGACGCCCTCCAGAACGTTATTCTCCCGGGGTTGTACCGGAAACGGCGGGAGGAGAAGTGCCTCCGCGTATGGAGCGCCGGTTGCGCTACCGGCGAGGAACCGTACTCCGTGGCGATGTTGATCTTGGAGACGTTGGCCGATCCGGAGTCGTGGAACATCGACCTCCTGGCAACGGACGTCAACACCGACTTCATCGCCGACGCGCAGGAGGGGCGCTACCGCGAGTGGTCGTTCCGGAAGGTCGGCGAGTATTGGCGCCGGAAGTACTTCGCGCGGCGCGGGGAGGAGTGGCAAGTGGCGGACCGCATACGCGGCATGGTCCGCTTCGCAACGGCCAACCTGCGGGAGGAGCGCGACAACGTCGTTGCGGCGGGGCCGGCGCCGTTCGACCTCATCCTCTGCCGCAACGTCTTGATCTACTTCGACGACGAAAGTATTGCCCAGGTGGCCGCGTTTTTCCGGCGGTATCTCGCGCCAGGCGGATGGTACGTCGGCGGCCACGTCGAGCCCGTGGTGTTCCAGGAGGGCTTCGAGGCGGTGACGTTCCCCGGCGCCATCGTATATCGACGGCGGGAGGTAGGGGAGGAGGTCCCGGCGAAGAGGCGGCGGCCTCCCCGCGAACGGAAACCCGCTCCCCGGCGCGCGCGGCGCCCCGCCGACAGACTCGCCCAGGCCGACCGGCTCGTAGCCGGGGGGCAGGACCAGCAGGCCCTGGAGGAGTTGGAAAGTATCGCCGCCGCCCGCGACGACGCGGCGGCGTGCTGGCGGATGGGCCGGGTGCTGGGCAACCTCGGCCGCTACGAAGAGGCGTTGGATTGGTGTCGGCGGGGCATTGAACTCAACCGTACCGACCCCCACGGTTATTATATCGCGGCGCTGGTTCAGGAGGAGATGGGGTCGTACGAGGAAGCGTTCGAGAATTTACGCCGCTCGTTGTACGTCGACAAGAGCTTCGTCCTCGGCCATTTCTCGATGGCCAATCTTTACCGGTGGCGGCGCCAAGAGGACCGCGCCGAACGCTCCTATCGCAACGTCCTCCGCCTGCTGGAAGGCCGCGGGGACGAGGAGGAAATCGCCGGCGACGGCCTGACCGTGGGCCGGCTGCGGGAAATAGTTAACCAAATCCTGTGACGGAGGCTATGGCGGAAGAGCCGGAAGAACGGGAAACGACGGAAAAGGAAGAATCTGCCGAGCCGGCGCCGGAAGAGCGGCCCCGGGAGGGCGTCGATTGGTCGGCGCTCTTCGAGGCGATGTCGGATCGCGTCGAGGAGGAGATGGTCGTCGATATCCTGGCGGTGCGGGCGCGCCTGCTCGCCCGGCCGGAGGAGGAGGTGGGCGTCGACGCCGGCGACGTGTACACGTTGTTCCGGCTGGGCGAGGAACGGTACGCGCTGTCGGCTGCGGTCGTCGGCGAGGTCCTGGAGGCCCCCCGCGTGACGCCGGTTCCCCAGTCGCCTCCCACGATCGTGGGTCTCTTCCATCGGCGCGGCGGCGTATACTTGGCGTTGAGTACGAAAAGGTTGCTCGGCCTGGCGGACAACGGTACTTACCGCGACGCGCTCGTTTTAACCGGGGAGAAGTCGCGCGTGGCGCTCATGGTCGACGCCGTCGAGGCCACCCGCCCGATACCGGCGAGCGAGGTCCGCCCGGGCGACGTCGGCGGCCGCGCGGTGGCCGGCGTGACGGCCGATAAGTATATCGTCCTGGAGGCGGAGGGCCTGTGGGCCGAGGTCCGGCGGGCGTTCGGCGGAGCGGAGTCCGGAGATTAGGCGTGGCGCTGCAAGGTAAACTCGAGGACATGCCGGTCGTAGATGTGCTGCAATTCATCTACGCGAGCCGGCGCAGCGGTACTCTCCACCTGGAGAGCCGCGGCCGCCGCGGGTTCGTGGTCTTCCGGGAGGGGAACGTCGTCCAGGCCTCCACCAACGCCCCGGAGAATAACCTGGGCAACATCCTGCTCGCCAAGGAGCTCGTCGGCGAGAAGGATTTGGCCGGCGCGGTAGCCGCTCAACGGACGAAATACAAGGGGATGCCGCTGGGCCGCGTCCTGATCGAGACGGGCCGCTTGAAGGAGGAGGAAGTCAAAGCGGCCGTCGTCGAGCAGATCGAGGCGGCGGTGCGCGAGTTCGTGCTGTGGCTCGACGGCGACTTCGTCTTCGAGCTGGGGGCCGGCGCCGGGCCGCCCGACGACGTCGCCGTCTCGCTGGAGGGGATCTTGCCGGGCGTCAACGTCGACACGCAGCACCTCCTGCTGGAGTGCATCCGGATCTTCGACGAACGAAGTAAGGCCCCCGCCGCGGCGGGGGAGGTAGC
>CP070633.1:2075734-2088469 GCA_020356085.1 Candidatus Coatesiibacteriota bacterium
CGATGATATTGATGTTCGTAGTAACGCTCGCGGCGTTGGCCTGGCAGATCTACCGGTACCTGTTCGTCGAGTTCAACGCCGTCCTGCTGGTCCTGGCGGCGGCGCTACTGGCGCTGGCGGCCGTGTTGGCGGCGCTGTCGGCGCGGGCGGTTTTCGGGAGGGGGAGGCCGAGCTAAAGGAGATTGGCTTTTCGCCGGATACAAAAAAAGGCGCCCGAGAAGGGCGCCTCTAACGTTATTGGATTCCGTCCTGCCGTACGCTGTTTCGTTATTCGCCTCGGACCTCCACTTTTTTCTTATCCTTCGGGTACAACAGCGCGATCACGACGGCGACGACCAGCGCCTGGAACGCCCACGACGCGAGCCACGCGAGGACGAGGAAGTCGGGCGCTTTGAAGAAGCGGTAGACGTCGGCCACCTTCGGGACCACGCCCAGTAGCACGAGCATCAGCCAGAACAGTAGAAACCGGCTGACGAAGTTCGCCGGGCACGCGCGCTTGAAGAGGGCGAACGCCAACACGTACAGGAAGCCGATCGCGAGGTCGAAGAAAAAGCCGAGCAGGACGAGTTGGAATCCCTGCTCTTTCAGGAAGATCTCGATGTCGACGGCCAACGGCGTCAACGCGAGCCGGCTGACGGTCCCGAGGATCGACAGCACCAAGCCGGCGACGACGCCCACCAACAGGATCCGGCCTATTCGCTCCATAACGTCTCCTTTGCCGTTCGGTCCGGCGTAAAATAACACGTCCCTCGCGCGATGTCAACGCGGGAACGCCTCGGGGGCCGGAGGGTTTCGGCCTTGACGGGCCGGCATTCCGGCCGTATAGTATTACATTCGCTCGTGAAGGTAATAATAGCCATCCCCTGTTACAACGAGGCCGAGACGCTCCCGGCCGCGTTCGCCGATTTGCCGCGCACCCTCGCCGGCGTCGACGTCGTCGAGACGCTGGTGGTGGACGACGGCTCGCGGGACGGGACCGCCGAGGTCGCGCGGGAGTTGGGCGTCACCCACCTCGTGCGGCACAAGCGCAACCTGGGCCTGGCCGCCGCCTTCCGGACGGCGGTGGACGCGGCGCTGGCGCGAGGCGCGGACGTCGTCGTCGGGACGGACGCCGATAATCAGTACGCCGCCGCGGACATCCCGCAGCTGGTGGCGCCTCTCCTGGCCGGCGAGGCGGACCTGGTCGTCGGCTGCCGGGACGTCGCCTCTATCCCCCATTTCTCGCTAATTAAGAAAATGCTGCAGCGGTTAGGGAGCTTCGTCGTGCGCACCCTCTCCGGGATAAAGGTCTCGGACGCGACCAGCGGCTTCCGCGCCTACAACCGCGAGGCCGCCATGCGCCTCGTCGTCCTGTCGAAGTTCACCTACACGCTCGAGACGCTGATCCAGGCCGGCTACAAGGGGCTCACCGTCGCGCAGGTGCCGGTCCGCGTCAACGCGCCGACGCGGCCGTCGCGCCTCTTCTCCTCCATCCCCCAATACCTGCGCCGCTCGGTCAACACGATATTACGCGCCTATCTCCTCTTCCGGCCGCTCCGCCTGCTGGGGATCGGCGCGGCCGTTATCTTCGGCGCGGGCCTGTTTCTCCTCGGCCGGTGGCTCTACTTCTACTTCACCGTCGCCGGCCCCACCGGCCACGTCCAATCGCTCCTCGTCGGCGGCGTGTTGATCTTGCTCGGCGTCCAGGTATTGGTAATCGCGCTCCTCGCCGACCTCGTCGCCGCCAACCGGCGCCTGCTGGAGGACGTCCTGTACCGCATCAAGGAACAACAGTACGGCCGCCGATGACCCGCCTTCTCCTCTGCTCCTCGACCTTCCCCCTCGCCGCGGACGACCGGCGGACGGCGCGCTTCGTCTACGACCTCGCCTCCGCGCTTAGTGCGCACCTGGAGGTGACGGCGCTGGTTCCCCACCACCCCGGCGCGGCGCTGGCCGAGAAGCTCGGGCCGGTGGAGGTCCGCCGCTTCGAATACTTCCTCCCCTCCGCGACCGAGCGCCTCGCCGACGGCACGGGCATACTGGCGCAGATTAAACGCCACCCCCTCGCGCTCTTCCAGGCGCCGTTTCTGCTGGTCGCCTTCCGCCGCGCGGCGCAACGCCTCCTAAACAGCTCTCACTTCGACGCCGTCAACACGCACTGGATCGTGCCGGCCGGTTGGGCCGCCGGCCTGGCCGCCAAAGAGACCGGCCACCGCCACCTCTTGACGATCCACGCCGCGGACGTCTTCTTCCTGCGGCGCCTCCCCGGCGGGAGGCGCCTCGCCTCCCGCGTCGTCGCCTCCGCCGACGCTATCTTCGCCGACAGCGAGTTCATCCTAGAGGAGACGAGCCGCCTCGTCGGCTTCGACGTGGAGGGCGTGGCGGCTACGGCGGGCGTCGACACCTCGCGCTTCGCCTCGGCGTTTACGGCCGCGGAGGCCAAGGCGCGGCTCGGCTGGCCCGCCGCCCCCACCGTACTCTTCGTCGGCAAATTCGTCGAGAAAAAGGGCCTACGCTACCTGGTGGAGGCGATGCCGGCCGTCCGGGCCGCGATTCCGGCAGCGCGCCTCGTAATCGCGGGCGACGGGCCCTTGGCCGGGGCGGTACGCACGCAGGCGGAGGAACTCGCGTTGGGGGAGGAGGCGGTGACGTTCGTCGGCGCTCAAGGCCACGACGAGCTGAAGACGATGTACAACGCCGCGGACGTCCTGGCCGTCCCCTCCATCGTCGCGCGCGACGGCGAGACGGAGGGCATGCCGACGGTGATCCTGGAGGCGTTCGCCGCCGGCTGCCCGGTGGTGGGGAGTCGCGTCGCCGGCATCCCGGAGTTCGTCCGCGACGGCGAGACGGGATATCTGGCGGAGCCGCGCTCTCCCGCCGACCTCGCCTCCCGGCTCGTCGAGGCGTTGGGCCGGGGCCGGGAGCCGTTCGCCGCGGCGTGCCGGGAGGCCGCCGCGGGCCGCGACTTCGGGAAACTGGCCGAGTTGTACGCCGCGGCCGCGGAGGGTTAGCCGTGGACCTGGCGGCGAGATGGCGGGAGGTCCGCCTCCGCGCGATAGGCCGCGGCGATTACTTTCGCTTGACGCCGGGCCTGTACGCCCTTTACCGCACGGTAGGCCGGCTCGCGCCGACCTGCCTCCGCGGCCGCCTCCTCGACGCTGGCGCGGGAGAGGGCGCGTGGCGGCCGCTTCTCGCGCAATACGGCGACGTCGTCGCCGTCGACCTCGCCTCCGCCGCCCGGTCGGAAGTAGCCGGCGACCTTAAACAACTCCCGTTCGCTGACGAAGCCTTCGACGCCGCGTTCTGCGCGCAGGTGCTCGAGCACGAGCGCGAACCGGCGGCCGTCGTCGCGGAGTTGTACCGCGTCTTGCGGCCGGGGGCGAAGCTGCTCCTGACGGCGCCCCACCTCAGCCGCCTCCACGATCTCCCGCACGATTATTATCGGTTCACCGACGAGGGGCTGCGCGCGCTGGCCGCCGCGGCGGGCTTCGACGTCAAAACTACCGAACGGGCGGGCGGCTTGCTGTCGTTCCTCGGCCACAACCTCTTCAGCTTCGGCCTGGCCGTATTCGGGCCGATACCCGTATTCGGCGGCCTGGCGCGGGCGGCGGCGAAGCTATTGTCGCCGGCGGGTGCGGCGCTCGACCGGCTCCTCGACCGGCGCGGCCGGTTCGCGCTTAACTGGGTGTTGGAGGCGCGCAAAGGTGACGCCTGAGATCGTAGGGTACGCCTCGCCGCCGGACCAGCTGGCGCGGATGGCCGATCTACGCCGGGGCGTCCGAAAGGCGCGGAAGATCCGCCGCGTGTTGGAGGCGGAGCTGGGGCCGGCGCCCTGGCCCCGTTTACGTGGCCTGGACGTGGGCTGCGGCCCGGGAACGATAACGGCGTACCTGGCGAAGCTTTCGGGGGCGTTCGTCGGCGTCGACGTCGACGAGGCGGCGCTGGCGCTCGCGCGGGACCGGTTCGGCGCCGCCAACGTCGAATTCCGGTTAATTTCCTCGCCGGCGTTGCCCTTCGCGGAGGAGGCGTTCGACGTCGTCGTCTTGAATCACGTCTACGAACACGTAGCCGACGTCCGGAAATTGTTCGCGGAGGTCCGCCGCGTATTGCGCCCGGCCGGCCGGGTCTATCTGGCGGCCGCCGGGAAATACCAGGTCGTCGAACCCCACTACTACCTCCCGTTCCTGTCGTGGCTGCCGCCGCGGGCCGCGACGGCCTATTTAAAATTGAGCGGCCGCGGCCGGAGGTACGACGTCCGGTTGCTCAGTTACCGTCGCCTCCGCCGGCTGCTGGCTCCGTTCGAGGTAAAGGAATATACGGCCGCGGTCGTCGCCGACGCCGCGAAATTCGCGGCGGAGGAGGCCCTGCCGCCGGGGCGGGCGCTTCGCGGGGCGCTCGCGGCGGCCGTCCGCCTCGCGCCCGGCCTCGCGCCGACGAGGATATTCGTACTGCGGAAACGTGTCGACGCCTCGCTCTAAAACGCGCTGGAAAAGCCTCCTGTGGGGCGCCGCGAGAATACTGTTCGCCGCGGCGGCGCTCCTCTTCGTCGTCAAGATATTCGCGGACCATTGGCCCGAGTTCCGCGCCGGCTGGCGGCCGCCGCGGCCGGCGTACGTAACGGCGGCCGGGGCCGCGCTCATTCTCTCCTACCTCTACCTCCTGCAGATCTCGCTTGCGGTGCTTCGCCGCGTGGGCTCGCGGTTAAGCTTCCGGGGGGGGCTCCGGCCGTTCTTCTACTCGCTGCTCGGGCGGTACATTCCGGGCCGTTTCGCCGTTATTGTCGGTAAGATATACCTGTACGAGAGGCGCGGCGTTCCGCGCTTGACGGCGGCGCTAGCGCTGGCGTACGAGAACGTCTTTGCCGCCGTGGGCGGCTTCGCCGTCGCCGCGGCGGCGGTAGCCACGGTGGCGGCGGGCCTCCTATCGTGGCGGGCGCTCCTCCCGGCGGCGGCGGGCGTCGGGGTTCTGCTTGTCCTCCTCCAACCGGGCGTACTAAAACGCCTCCTCGGGTGGGCGCTACGGCGGGCCGGCCGGGACGAACTTGACGCCGGCAGGGTGTTGGGGCGGGGAGAGGCGACGGCGTTCGCGCTGGCCTACGCCTCCTACTGCGTGATATCGGGGGTATTCTTCGCTCTTTTCGCCGCGGCATTCGTCCCGCTCGACGCCGGCCTGGCGGTCCGGGTGGGCGCGGCGTACGTCGCGGCCTCGGTTTTGGGGTACGCCGCGGTGTTCACCCCCTCCGGCCTGGGCGTCCGGGAGGGCCTGGTCGTGCTACTCCTCCACCAATACCTGCCGCCGGGGGAGGCGGCCTTTCTCGCGGTCGCGAGCCGGTTGGCGACGGTCGTCGTCGAGCTGGCGCTGGCGGGCGCGGCCGCGGCGCTGGGAAATAAAGAGGCGGCCGTTAACCGCCGCGCCTCGGCCTGAGCGACGCCCCCTCAAAAAAACCCGCCCTCTCGAGGGCGGGTTCCGTTTTAGTTCCGGCAAGCTTAAAACGCGCCGCGGTGCAGCAAGACGACCGGGATCGTCTTGAGCAGGATTTTAAGATCGAGCCACAGCGACCAGTTCTCGATGTAGTAGATGTCGAGGCGGACCATTTCCTCGAACGTTAGCAGGTTGCGGCCGCTGACCTGCCAGAGCCCCGTCAAGCCTTGCGGAACGGTCAGGCGCTTGAGCTGCCACCGCTCGTACTTCTCGACCTCCTCCGGGATGGGCGGCCGGGGACCGACCAGCGACATGTCGCCTTTGAGGACGTTGAGGAGCTGCGGGAATTCGTCGAGGCTGAACTTTCGCAACAGGCGGCCGACGCGCGTCACGCGGGGGTCTTTCTTGATTTTAAAAATCGGCCCGTCCATCTCGTTGTACTCGGCGAGCTCCGGCAGCATCTCGTGGGCGCCGACGACCATGGAGCGGAATTTAAAGATCCGGAAGGGCCGGCCGTCCTTGCCAAGGCGGTCTTGGCGGTAGAAGATGGGTCCCTTGGAATCTATTTTTATGAGGATTACGATTAGGAACCACAGGGGGAATAGGACGACGATACCCCCGAGCGAACCGGCAATATCCAATCCCCGTTTGAGGTAACCTTGCCAACCCTCCAGCGGCGACCGCCAAAGGCGCAAGAGCGGGATCGAGCCGATCTGCATGACGGAGACGCGGCGGGTAACGAGCTCGAAGAGGTCGGCGATGACCAGGAAAGGGATTTGCCGTTCGCGCAACTCGAAGACGACGTTGAGGAGATGGCGGTGCGGGGCGGAGGGAATGGCCACCAGAACCTCGTCGACGTCGTGCTTTACGATAATGGCGGGTAATTTTTCGAACGTCCCCAGGACTTTCGCGCCGTCGTACTTCCGGCCTCGCTTCGCGCGATCGTCGTCGACGTATCCTACGACCGAGTAGCCGAACTCGGGGTGAAGGTTTATCTGGTTATGGAGAATCCGGCCGCTCTTGCCGGCGCCGTAGATTACGGCCCGCCTCATCCCGACGCCGCGCTGGGCCAAGAACCCGACTATTTTGCGGAGCGAAATCCGCCACAAATCGACCAACGCCAAGCTGACGACGAAATTGCCGATTACGACGTCGCGGGTATAGGGCAAGTGGGGGAACAAGAAAGTGATCGCCATCATCACGAAAGCCGAGATGATAAGCGATTTCATCACCAGATACAGCTCGTCGAGGCGAGCCATCGAGCGCTGCCGCGCGTATAGGCCGCGGTTGAAGAACACGGCGAGCGATACCAGGCTGTAGAGGAGGGAAATCTTTAAGTAGGTCTCGGCGCTGAAAGAGAGGACGCCGGCGGTCCCGGCCAACGGTTCGCGGAGGAACTCGGCCGCGCCGAATATCTTCTCCCGCACGCACAAGAAGACGAACGTGGCGAGATTTAACAGGAGGAAGTCGCCTGCCAATTTAAGCAGGCCTACGACGCGATGGTAAATCCTCTGCCCGGCGATGGGGGTTTCCGGAGCCATATCTCAGCGGCGCGCCGCCTCGGCGCATACCCGCACGCACACGCCGCAAATATGTTGGTTCGTAATGCGCTTTTTAAAATCGCGGAGGACGGCGAGGCAGGCTTCGCGGTCCCATTCCGCGGCCTCGGCGCCCACGGCCTGGGCCGGGCACGCCGGCCGGCACCTCTCGCACGAACCGCAGTCGCCGACGACCGGCTCGGCCGGCGCCAGCTCGGCGGTCGTAAACACGCTCGTCAACCGAACGCCGGCGCCGAACCGGGGCGCGACGAGCAAGCCGTGCCGCCCGACGAACCCCAGGCCCGCCGCCTGGGCCAAACGGATATGACTGACGGCCCCCCGCGTGTTTTCCCAGTCGACGACCTGAGAGGCCGGAACCGCTAACGCCTCGTAGCCGCGACTTTCCAACGCCGCCGCTATCCGGCAGCCGACGTTATCCAACGCCGCGTTCACGACGCGATAGTGGTGAGCGTAGAGGCGGGTGGGTTCCGTTTGACACGTCGCCAGCACGCCGCGGGCCAACGGAATGGCCGCCACGACGGCGCGAGGGTAATCGCCGAACGGCACCGGCACTTCCCCGGCCACCGCGGCCACGCCCACGACCGCCGCGCCGCCGGCCCGGGCCGCCCGTTCCACCTCGGCCTTCGCCGCCTCCGCGGCCGCAACCGTCACCGCCGCTATCCCCCTACGCCCCCCGCGGCGAGCCGCTGCCGCGCCGCCTCGATCTTTTCGACGGCCGCGGCCGGTATTAACGACCGGTTATTGTCGTCGATGGGGTAACAAATGTGGTCGCTCGCCAAGTCGAGCTCCCGCGTTCCGCCGGCGAATTTGCCCGCCGCCACGAGGCACAATTCCTCGAAGAGGACGTCGTCCCACCGGATGTTCAGCGAGGTGATAACGTAGCCCCGCTCGAGGTAGTTTTGGTTCGACTCGTAGCCGATAATCAACTTGTCGTGGTCTTTGGCAACAGCGGCGACGTCGGCGTTGGCAGGACCCGCGGCCGCGAAAATTACCGCGGCGCCCTCTTCGAACAAGGCCGCCGCTCGGGCCGTCGCGGCAGCGATATCCACCGGCGCCTCGAATTCCTCTCCCAGGTAGACCTCCGCCACGCGGGAGGAGGGCTTCTCGGAGCGTACGCCCTCGGCGAATCCGGCGGCCAAAGCGCGCGTCTCGGCGTCGCTGCGGCCGCCGAGAAAAGCGTAGTTCCCGGCCGGGACCGAGGCCGCGGCGGCAACTCCCATCATGTAGCCGGCCTCCCGCGCGGGAAAAGTTAACGCCTTAACGCGCTCCGAACCGCGCGTACCGCCCACGAGGAGGTACGCCGTCTCTGGATGGTCGCGCGCCAGGGCGTGGACGTAACCTTCCCATACGGGCGAGGCGACGATGACGGCTTCCGCCCCCGCCTCGCTCGCTTTTTTCAGGAACTCCCGCCCCTCCGCCTCGGTAGCGGGTTCGTAGTTTTCGACTTCGGCCCCGACGCCGCCGTCCTCGACGAAGCGCTGACAGCCGCGCCAGACCATGTCGTTTTTCCCTTTATCGCCGAGGCCGCCGGCGTCCGTAACCACTGCGACGTTGAATACGCCGGCGCCGCGGTCTCCGCAGGTACAGGACAACAATCCCGCCAGGGCTAGGCCCAGGAGGGATCGACCCGCCTTACGCGTAGCGGTAGCGGCGAGGTACGAAAAAAAAACGTCCGCCCGAGGACGGCCCCGATACCTCGCATTTCCGTATGGATTCGACTTAAGCCGTTCGAACATGGAAGAAGGCGCGTCTCCGTGAGAACTTCGGTCGCGCCCCGACTCGCGGCGCAGAAAAAATTCATCCTATTAAAACCGTATGCCCTCCGCCGCGCGGCGGGGAAACGTTCCTTCCCCACGACTTAGATTTTAATAACGCGCCGCCCAAGTGTCAAGGGTTTTCCGACACTGGGTCGAAGGGGTCCGGGTACAAAAAAACCTTGCTTTCGGCCCGGATGTTTTTTAGTATAACGGCAAACGAATAATCCTAACCTAAGGAGGAGCGAAGTATGAACTTATCGCGATTTATAGTCTGGTTAACGCTGCCGCTCGTCGCGGTAGGCGCGGCATTCGCCTATACGATGCCCGGGTACGCGCCGTATGACGGCCTGATTTCGATCGACCGCGGCGGCCTGCCGCTGGTCCCCGAAACCTTGCACGTGAACGTCGGCGCCGGCTACTGGGGCGCCGATAAGGGGTTCAACAAGGACGGCGACAGCAAGGATATTCAGACTAACCCCAACTTCCTGGCCGTACCGTTGGACGTCGGGTACGCGTTCGACGAAAACTACCTGGCGGACATCACGCTCCAGATCCTCCGCCCCAGCTATACGTATACCGACCCGATTACGACGGAGGAGTCGACCTACAACGCGATGGGGCTGGGCGACTTGTGGATTAAGGCCCGCGGCATTTGGGAAACGGGCCCCGACTTCTGGGTCGGCCCGCGCCTCGCGGTGAAGATCCCGGTCGGGAAAGTCGAGTTCATGGACGAAAAGCCGGAGCTGGGCGACAATCAGACGGACATTGACGTCGGCGTCGTCGCCGGCAAATACGGCGGCGAAACGATGTTTAAATTCAGCGGCCAGCTCGGCTTCCGCTATCGACTGGAAGGAAAAGCCTACGACGAAACGGCCGCGGCCGAAGTCGATTATACGCCCGGCCTGATGATCTACACCCAACTCGAGCCGGGCATCGGCACCGGCTCGGACCAGGCGTTCCAGGTCTACGTCCCCATCGGATACGAGACGTCAATGACCGCCAAGTCCGACGGAAACGACGTGGCTGATTCCGAAACCAGCTCGATGTACCTGGGTCTCTACCCGAAATACGAGCTCGACGAGCGCAACGCCATCGGCCTGAAATTCCTCTACCCGGTCTTCGGCACGATGACGCCGCAAGGCATGTACTTCACCCTTACGTACGACGCTTTTATCAAGCTATAACCCTCTCCGCGAACGACCTACGGGGCGGCCTTCGGGCCGCCCCGTTGCCATTCGTTTTGCGTTTTACGGGAACCGGTGGTATAATAGATAAATTATGGAGTTCGACCTCCTCGTTATCGGTTCCGGTTTAGCCGGGTTGTACACGGCGCTGCAATTCGGCGACCGCGGCCGCGTCGGCCTCGTAACCAAACGCGGCCTGACCGACGGCGCCACGGCGCTGGCCCAGGGCGGGATCGCCGCCGTAACTTCGCCGGACGACGACGTCCGGCTACACGCCCAGGACACGATCCGGGCGGGCGCGGGATTGTGCCACGAGGACATCGTCGCCGCGGTCGTGCGGGAGGGGCCCCGCCGCGTCGCGGAGCTGGCCCAGCTCGGCGTCGAATTCACCAAAGAACAAAACGGCGACTACGACCTCTCGATCGAGGGTGGCCATTCCCGGCGGCGCATTCTCCACGCCGCGGACCTGACCGGGAAAGCCATCGAGGAGGCGTTGATCGACACGCTCAACCGCCGGCCCAACGTCGACATCTTCGAACACCACCTCGCGCTCGATTTAATCGTAACGGCGGAGAACGGCGGCCGGCGGTGCCAAGGGGCGTACCTGCTGAGCGAGGCGACCGGCGAAATCCTACCGGTCCGGGCCCCGGCGACCGTGCTGGCCACCGGCGGCGCCGGCAAAGTATATTTGATAACGTCCAACCCGGACGTCTGCACCGGCGACGGCATCGCTACCGCCTGGCGGGCCGGCGCGGCCGTCGCCAATATGGAATTCTTCCAATTCCACCCCACTTGCCTGTTCCGGCCGGGCGCGAAGACCCTTCCCGAACGTTCGTTCCTGCTGTCGGAATCGCTGCGCGGCGAAGGCGCGGTCCTCCTGAACCGGGAGGGCGAGCGGTTCATGTTGCGGTACCACCCGGAAGCGGAACTCGCGCCCCGCGACGTCGTGGCCCGAGCGATCGACCAGGAGATGAAGCAGGCCGGGACCGACCACGTCTTCCTCGACGCGACCGGGCTGGGGAAGGAAAAATTGGAAACGCGGTTCCCCTATATCTTCGGCGAATGCTTGGGGTACGGAATCGACCTCGCCTCCGAGCCGGCGCCCGTCGCCCCCTCCGCCCATTACTGCTGCGGCGGCGTGCTTACCGACGAGCACGGCCGGACGGGAATCCCGGGGTTGTACGCCGTGGGGGAAGTCGCGTGCACCGGCCTGCACGGCGCCAACCGGTTGGCCTCCAACTCGCTCTTGGAGGCCGCCGTCTTCGCGAAGCGCGCGGCCGACGCGGCCGCGGAGGACATCCCCGGACTGCCGGCCCCCGCAAAACCGCCCCCCTGGAACGGCGCCGGAGGGTGCGACCTGGAGCCGGTCGTCGTCGCCCACGACTGGTACCTGGTCCGGCGGACGATGCGCGACTTCGTCGGCATCGTGCGGAGCGACCCCCGCCTCGAAATGGCGGGTGAGCGCCTGGCGACGATTCACCGCAACGTCGACAAGACGTTTGCCGCCGCCCGCCCGAACTACGACCTCGCCGAACTCCGTAATATTGTGACGGTCGCGCAACTCATCGTCCGCTCGGGTCAAGCCCGGCCGGAAAGCCGCGGCCTGCACTTCAACGTCGACCACGCCGAAACGGACGGAGGGTGCGCCCACGATACGATTTTGACTTATGACAACGAAGCACCTATAAGATATAATTAGCGCAACCCTATATTAATTAGGGATTTCCGGGAAAGGGGGCCGTTGTTGAAACGCTGTGGAAAAAAGGGCGCGTTGTTAGCGCTTATATTTGATAAATAAAGAGTTGCGCGTTTTGCGGGACGTGCAGAGCCTTTGTTGACAATGAATAAGGTCGGAACGGCCGGCCGCAAGTTGAAACGTCGGAATCGATTGACAAGGCCACGGGATTATCCTATACTATACATGCGTTTTCAGGATATATATAACGGCGAAAGGACGACGAATATGAAGCGAGCGCTGCTATTAACCGCGTGTGCCGCGGCGGTTTTCGCCGCCGGCGCGGGCGCGGAAACGGTATACTGGGCGCGGGCCCAGGCCGATCCCGCCCGTTTGATGGCCGACCTCGAGAGGTACGATTTCGACGTCGCCTCCGCCTCCGCGGAGGGGTATTTCGACCTGATCGCCTCGCCGGAGGAACTCGCGACGTTGACCCGGGAGGGGGTACCGTACGAGATCCTGGGCACCATCGACACCACGGACGCCCCGCCCTCCGAGTATACCGAGTACGACGAAATGATCCCCATACTCCAGGGCCTAGCCTCCACCTACCCCAACATCTGTAAGCTTTACGACGTCGGCAACACGTGGGAGAACCGCGAGATCTGGGCGCTCAAAATCTCGGATAACGTCGCTACCCACGAGGCCAGCGAGAACGACATCCTGATCGACGGCAACCACCACGCCCGCGAGGTGATGACGGTTGAGATTCCGCTCTACCTCGCCAAGAATCTGTGCGAGAAGTACCCCGGCGACCCGGACGTCAAGCTCATCGTCGACAACGTCGAGACGTGGATCATTCCCATGCTCAACCCCGACGGCCACAACCACGTCTTCAAGGTCTACAACATGTGGCGTAAGAACCGGCGCGACAACGGCGGCGGCGTCTACGGCGTCGACCTCAACCGCAACTACGACTACTACTGGGGCGGCCCGGGCTCGAGTGGCGACCCCCGTTCGAACGTGTACCGCGGCCCCAACGCGTTCTCGGAGCCCGAACTCAAGGCGATCCGCGACCTGATTAACGACGACAACCACCAGTTCAAGTATACGCTTAATTACCATGCCTACGGCCGTTCCATGCTCTATCCCTGGGCTTA
>CP070633.1:2088569-2091501 GCA_020356085.1 Candidatus Coatesiibacteriota bacterium
GGCCGTCGTGAGATAATTCCTCGCACGGAGAATCGAGGGCGGGCCCTTGCGGCCCGCCCCTTTTTTTATAGCTGGCCGGGGCGAAATCGGGCCTGGAGCGGGGCATAAAAAGTTTGGCACCCGGCGTGAAATGTATTATAATCGCGTTACAGGGATTTTGTGCTAAGAAAAGTGATTTCCTCGGGGCGAGCTAGCCAGGAGGCGTTACCATGAAGAAGGTCCTATTCGTATTTCTCGTAGCGGCCGCGTCGGCGTTCGCTTATAGGGTCGAAATCGACCCCGCGCAGCTGGAAATACGGCCGGCCGCGGAGCCGGCGTTCGTTGGTTACGACGTCGTCCGGTTGGCGGGGGAGGGCGTCCTTCCGGCGGCCCCCGGACAGCCGGCGCTTCCGGCGGTCGTAGCGGCCTTAGCGCTCCCGCCGGGCACCGAGATCGAGGCGGTCGACGTTTCGACGGCGGAGCCGATCGTTTTGCCGGGGACCTACCGCGTAATGCCGGTCCAGGAACCGACGCCGTGGGGGGAGAACGCGGGCGCGACGCCTCCGAACGCGGCGGCCTACGCCTCGGCGGAGCCGTTCCCGGGGAAACTGGCCTATTCCTTCGAGAGCGGGAATATGGGCGGCTACGGCGTCGGCAGCGTCCTGCTGGCGCCGGTCCAATACGTACCCGCGACCGGGAAGTTATTGTTCTACCCGATAATGGATTTCGACTTGCGGCTCCGCCACGCCTCCGGCGAGGTAACGTATCCGCGTTTCCGGCTGGCCTGGATCGACCGCGACCTGCGCGGGAGCCTGGCGGCGACGGTCATTAACCCCTGGGAGATCCGGCGGCCGAGCGGCGTCCGGCTCCTGGAGGCGGGCGCCTACGACGAAAATGTCTTCCCGTACCTGATTATTACGAACGAGGCGCTGGAGACGGAGGCGCAGAAGTTGGCGACCTGGAAGACCAAGAAAGGCCTCCAGGCCAAAGTCGTGACGACTTCCTTTATCGATACCAACTACTCCGGCGCCGATACGGAGGAGAAGATCCGGAATTGCATAAAGGATTATTACTCCCAGTACGGCACCCAGTACGTGTGCTTAATCGGGACGAGTACGGTCGTTCCCGTACGCAAGGTGTACGACCCCTCGTACATCGTCGCGGAGGGCGACTCCCTCGTTCCGACGGATAACTACTACGGTTGCTTGGACGGCACCTTCAACGCCGACGGCGACGGTTATTGGGGAGAGTACGGGGAGGACGACGTCGACTGGGTGTACGATGTCTTCGTAGGGCGGATCCACGTGTCCACCCCCTCCGACCTCGGCGAGGTGATCGACAAGACGCTGTGCTACGAGGGGGCGGCGGCCTCCTCGGAGGGGAACCCCTACAATTACCAGCACCAGGTCATCTTGGCCGGCGGGTGGGCCGACTCCTCGACGAACCTCAAACTCATGATGGAGTATATCCGCGATAACTATCTCACCTCCTCGCACTGGTCCTTCACCGAGCTGTGGGACGACACCTACCCCGGCGGTTCGGGGTTCAACTCCACCAACTTCACCGCCGAAATGGAGAAGGGTACGGGCCTGGTCGCCCATATGGCCCACTGCAACACCCACGTGCTCGGGACGAATTCGGGCTCCGTATCCAATACGACGTTACGCGCGCTGGCGAACCACCCGAAGTTTATGGCGGTCCTCTACAGCGTCGGCTGCTACGCGAGCAATACGGATTACGACGATAACTGCGCGGCCTACTTCGTGGCGGCGCCGGAGGGCGGAGGCGTCGGCTTCTGCTGTAACACGCGCTACGGGTGGTACTCGCGGGGCGACCCGCTGAACTACTACTCCCAGGAGTTCATCAAGGAATACTTCAAGCAGTTCGGCGTCGCCGACGTGTACGAAACCGGGAAGCTGAACGCATTCCACAAACACACCCTGCAGAGCTACCTCGACCAGTGGATTTACCGCTATATTTATTTTGAGCTGATCCACACCGGCGACCCGGATATCTGGATCCCAAGCGCCAACGTCGCAACGCTGACGGTAGACTGCGAGTCGACGATCCCCACCGGGGAGCAGTCGTACGACGTCCACGTCGCGGACTCGACCGACGGGAACGTCGAGAACGCGCTGGTGTGCGTGTGGAAAGGCTCGGAGGTGTACGCCTCCGGGAAGACGGACGCCAGCGGAAACGTCTCGTTCGACATCAACCCGGAAACAACGGGGACGATGTTCCTGACGGTGTCGGCGCACAACGCCAAGACGTTCGAAGTCGACATCGCAGTATCGATGACCAGCGTAACGCTGACGTCGTTTGCGGGACGGCGGACGCCGGCCGGGATCGCGCTGAACTGGACGGTAACGGCGACGGAGCCGATAGCGCACTTCGACCTGTACCGGCGGCCGGTAGCGACGGCGGCGGCGCCGGCGGCGGGTAGTAGCGGCTCGGCGGGGGCGGGGCCGGCGGCGGCGAAGGCGCGGGAGGACGGCTGGACGAAAGTGAACGCGGAGCCGATCCGGGGCCGGTCGCCGTACCGGTACGTGGATACGGGGGTCCCGGCGGGAGTGTACGAGTACCGGCTGGAGGTGGAGCTGGCGCGGGGGTCGGAGGCGCTGGGGACGGCGCGGGTCGGCGGACAGGTGCCGACGAGGTTCGCGTTCGAGGTAGCGCCGAATCCGGCGCGGACGGCGGCGAAGCTGACGCTGGGGCTGCCGAGTAGCGCGGCGGTGAAGGTGGTACTGTACGACCTGGCGGGGCGGAAGGTAACGACGGTGACGGAGGGTCCGCGGGCGGAAGGCGAGCACGTGGTAGAGCTGGACGTGAGCGGGCTGCCGGCGGGGGTGTACGTGCTGCGGCTGGAGACGGAGGGACACGCCGCGGCGCGGCGCCTGGCCGTCGTGAGATAATTCCTCGCACGGAGAATCGAGGGCGGGCCCTTGCGGCCCGC
>CP070633.1:2091601-2120137 GCA_020356085.1 Candidatus Coatesiibacteriota bacterium
CAGAGGAATGCCGACCCGGAGGTGAAAATCGGGCGGAGTTTAGCATAGCGCCGCGGCCAATACAACCCGCCGGGGCCCAATTTGACGCGGCGGCGGATTTCTGCCATAATTAGAGGGGAAGAGGTGGTACGAGTGTAGTTGAAGGAGGATGTCGTGGCCAGCATTTATTTAACCAAAACAGCGACCAAATGGGTTGTGGCCGGTATGGCCTTCTGCCTGGCGGCGAGCGCCGCGTGGGGGGTCGGCTCCATTATCAGCTCCTTCCGCCTGAGCGGGTATACGGACCCCTACGCGAACGGCATTTACGCGGGGCCGCAATTCCTCTCGGTCCTGTTCTGTACGTCGGGCTCGGACTACGTCTACCGGTACCAGCCCAACGGGAAATTCGTCCGCTCGTATGCGCTGAACGCCAGCGGGACGCCCCGCGGCGGCGACGCCGCCCACCTCGGCAACGGGTACCTATCGTTCGTGGACCGGGAGCGGTCGCGCGTCTATATTTACCGCGCCCGGGGCGGCAACCCGGTCGCCTCGTTCGCCGTAACGGCTCCTCGCGGCGGACAGCTCCAGGACCTGATGTGGACCGGCACGTATTACGAGGTGGCGGACCACCTTAGCAACGGCCGGTTCAACCGCTATACCTCGAACGGTTCGTTTGTCGGCGCCGTAACCTACAACGGGTGGCCGAGCGCGATGACCTCCACCGGCGCCGTAACGTACACGAATTCGGCGGCGGGGCAATCCGGCGCCTATCTCGTCGCCAGCTCGCGGACCAACGGCCAACCGAGCTGCATTCTCACCACCACGGGCAGCGGCTCGCTGGTCAATACCTTCTCGATGCCGTCGTACTTCGCCTCCGGCTCGAGCTGCGGCCGCTCGTCGAAACCGGCCCGCTACGGCACCGTATATTGGGCGACGTGGATAACGGCCAGCGCCATCTGGTGTTACGAAGTCGACGTCGAGGGGACGACGACGGCGGTCCGCCCGACCACGCTCGGCCAAATTAAGACCCTCTACCGCTAACCGCTCGGCGGCGGCCTTCGGTCACGACGTTTTGCCGCCGCATGCGGGAGATTAACCTTTTTTACGCCCCGACGGCCTGCGGGCCGTCGGATTTCTATAAATCCCCTAACCGTGCCAAACGTTCGTTGACCGCCTCGGCGGAATATGTTATCGTTACGGCTTGATTTTTAAATATACGTTCTTTAACCAGGTTTAGAAACGAGGTCGCTATGCCGATAGCTCCGCACGGCGGCGAATTAATTTCCCGCCTCGCCTCCCCGGAGGAGGGCGAGGCCCTCCTGGCGCGCGCCGCCTCCCTCCCCCGGGTAACCATCGACGGCCGTACTACTTCCGATTTGGAAATGATCGGGACGGGCGCGTTGAGCCCGCTTACCGGCTTTATGAGCGCGGCGGACTACCGGGCCGTAATCGCCGATATGCACCTGGCCAACGGCCTGCCGTGGACCATTCCCATCACGTTGGGCGTGGAACCGGAGGCCGCCGACGCCCTCTCGCTCGGCGCGGAAATCGCGCTCGCGAACGCCGGAGGCGACGTCCTCGCCGTCATGACGGTCGAGGAGAAGTACACCTACGACAAACCGGAGCGCTGCCGCGCGGTATTCAAAACCGACGACGAGGCCCACCCGGGCGTGGCCGCGACCCTTAACATGTGCGACGTGCTGCTGGGCGGGCCGGTAACGCTGCCGCGGCCGATACCCCATCGGCGCTTCCTCGAGCACCGCCTCCCGCCGGCGGAGACGCGCGCGCTGTTCGCCGAAAAGGGGTGGAACACCGTCGTCGGCTTCCAGACCCGCAACCCCATCCACCGCGCCCACGAATACCTCCAGAAGTGCGCCATGGAGATAGTCGACGGCCTGATGATCCACCCCATCGTCGGCGAGACGAAGAGCGACGACATTTCGGCCGAGGTGCGGATGCAATGCTATACCGCCTTGATGGAGGGTTACTACCCCGCCGACCGCGTATGCCTGGTCGTAAATCCGGCGGCGATGCGCTACGCCGGCCCGCGGGAGGCCATCTTCCACGCCCTCATCCGCAAGAACTACGGCTGCACGCACTTCATCGTCGGCCGCGACCACGCCGGCGTGGGCAACTACTACGGGACCTACGACGCCCAATACATATTTAAGGAGTTCGACCCCGCTAAACTCGAGATAACGCCGCTCTTCTTCGAGCACGCGTTCTGGTGCACGAAATGCGGCAACATGGCCTCCACCAAAACCTGCCCCCACGGCAAGGACGACCACGTCTTCTTCTCCGGGACGAAGGTCCGCGAGATGCTGCGGGAGGGCGAACTCCCGCCTCCCGAGTTTACGCGGCCGGAAATAGCGAATTTATTGTTAGAGGCAGCAAAGGGAGCCGCGTAACGGCCGCGGCGGCCCTAAATACGAAATGGAAAATCCCCCGCCGATAGAGGAGGCCGAGGCGAAAGCCGCGCCGCCGAGGCGCTGGCGCGAGGGCCGGCTTATCTGGCTGCTCGCCGTCCTGGTCGCCCTCTTGGTCGCGTACCCGTTCTTCGTCCACCGGCCGGCCGTCTTCAGCATATTCAACCTGTTCCAAACGGCGGCGCTCCTGGTGGCGATTTATTGCGTATGCCGCCAGAAGAAAGAGTTCGTACCGGTCGCCACGGTCTTCTCGCTCTTCGCGGCGCTGTCCTGGCTCGACCTCTTGTACCTTAAAAACCAGACGTTGCTACTAATTATCATCCCGGGATGGGCGGCTTTTTACGCCTTCGGCGTCGTCGCGGTCCTGTCGCGGGTAAGCCGCTACCGGCGGATTACTATAGACGAGATCGCGGGCGCGATCAGCGCGTACATCCTCCTCGGCCTGTTCTTCAGCATGTTGTACCTCTGGATCGAGCTGCTCCAACCCGGCTCCTTCCACATCGCCGCGCAAACCAATCCTAACAACCTCGTCGACTACTCCGACTTCGTCCTGTTCAGCTTCGCGACGCTGACGACGCTCGGCTACGGCGACATCACGCCGCTGACGCACCTTACGCAGGTGGTGGCGGTATTGGAGTCGATCCTCGGCGTCCTCTACGTCGCCATCCTCGTCGGCGGCCTGGTGGGGCTGTTGATCTCGGAGCGGCTCGACAAAAAACGCCGCGGCGGCGGCAACGCCTCCGCCCCCGGAGCGAACGATGACGACTGACGCCAAACTAGCCATTCTCGGCCTCGACTGCGCCGACCCGGTTCTCGTATTCGAGAAGTGGCTCGACGAGCTGCCGAACATCAAATCCATAGTGGAGCGCGGAATGTGGGGGCCGTTGGAGTCCACCATCCCGGCCATTACGGTCCCCGCGTGGATGTGCATGATGACCTCCCGCGACCCGGGCCAGCTCGGCTTCTACGGCTTTCGGAACCGCCGCGACCACTCCTACGACGGCCTGTTCTTCGCCAACTCGCAGGCCGTGCGCGTCGACGCCGCGTGGGATATCCTGGGGCGCGAGGATAAGCAGGTCATCGTCGTCGCCGTACCGCCGTCCTACCCGCCGAAACCGGTCAACGGCCACCTTATCTCCTGCTTCCTCACGCCCGACGCCGACAGCGAGTTCACTTACCCCGCCTCCCTCAAGGGCGAAATAATAAAGGAGTTCGGCGAGTACATCATCGACGTCGGCGACTTCCGCACCGACGATAAGGAGTACCTGCTCGAGCAGGTATGGAAGATGACGGCCAACCGCTTCGCCGTCGCGCGGTGGCTCGCGACGAACAAGCCGTGGGACTTCCTTATGTTCGTGGAGATGGGGCCGGACCGCCTGCACCACGGCATGTGGAAGTACTTCGACCCCTCGCACCCCAACTACGAGGCTGACCAACGGTACACGGATAAGCTGAAGGAGTACTATCTCTACCTCGACGGTAAGGTCGGCGAATTCCTGGCCGTCTTGCCGGACGAGGCCCACGTCATGCTCGTCTCCGACCACGGCATCAAGCCGATGGCCGGCGGCATCTGCTTCAACGACTGGCTAATCCAGGAGGGTTACTTAGCGCTGAAGGAGCCGCTTGCCGGGAAGACTAAGTTCAAGTACGACCTCGTCGACTGGGAGAAGACCGCGGCCTGGGGCGACGGCGGTTATTACGGCCGGTGTTTCCTCAACGTCGCGGGCCGCGAACCCCAGGGTATTATCCCGGCCGACGACTACGAAAAAGTCCGCACCGAACTCAAAGCGAAGCTGGAGACGATAACGGACGAGCAGGGCGTTAATATCGGCACGCGGGCCTTCCGGCCGGAGGATATCTACCAGTCCGTCAACAACGTCGCGCCGGACCTCGTAGTATATTTCGGCGACCTCGACTGGCGCTCCATCGGCTCGGTGGGGAATCCGACGATCCATGTCCACGAAAACGACACCGGCCCCGACGACGCCAATCACTCGCAACAGGGGCTTTTCGCGTGGGCCGGCCCGGGCGTCCCTGCCGGCCGCCGCGACAATTTAAAGATTTATGACGTCGCGCCGACGGTGCTTAAAGCCTTCGGCCTCCCGCCGGCGCCGGACATGCTCGGCACCGCCCTCGGCTAAGACGGCGCGCGGGCGCTGCATGGATATAAAAAAAGCGCTACGATCCCTCCTCCCGTGGGCTACGTACGTCGCCGCCGTCGCGTTCTTCTGGGGCGCGACGGAGGCGTTCCTCAACTACCGGTGGCCGCCCAAGGGCGTGTGGCAAGCGGACCTCTGGCTCCCCTCTACTTATAATCGGGTATTCTTCTACGCGGTCGCCGTCGCCGTCGCGACGGCGCTGGCGCCGGGGGCCCGGGCGATATGGCGAGCGGCCCGCCGAGGCGCGCCGACCGGCGGCCGGCGGTGGAGCGGCGCCGTGGCGCTGGGGGCCCTACTCGCAGTCAACGCCGGGTGGCTGGTCCTGGGCCTGGTCGAGGGGTACGAAATCGACGTCGGCCTCTTTACATTGGATATTCAAACGCCGGCGTGGTTTTTCGCTTATTGGGGATTTTTCGCAGCCGTCGCCGTCGGCTTGGCCCTCGGCCTGGCGTTCGCGCTGGGCAAACGGGCCTGGGCGGCCAAAGTAGGCCGAGGCGTACGCCTCGCCGGCGCGGCGCTCTTCGTCGTGACCGCCTCCTCCTATCACGTAAGCCAGGCGCTCCGCCCCCGCGCCGACGGGCCCAACGTAATCCTGATCGTGCTCGACGCCTGGCGCGCCGACGCCCTCCGGCCCGAGCTCATGCCCCGGACGTACCGGTTCGGCCGCGAGAAGACGCTTTTCTTCGAACGGGCCTGGACCAACGCGACGTGGACGCTGCCGGCCATGGGGACGATGTTCACCGGGCAATACCACGACACGAACATGTTCCGGCGCGCGCCCGAAGTAGATCGGCACAGCCCCACGCTGGCTCAAATCCTGTACGGGGCCGGCTACGAGACCGCGGCGTTCTCCGCCAACCGCATCCTCAACCGCGACAGCCCGATGACCGACGGCTTCGAGGAGTTTTATTTCTCCGATTGGTACCCCGGTCTGTTCGCCATACGATTTTACTATACCCATTGGTACGGGCCGGCGGCGCGCGGCCTCTTCCACGGCCCTCCCTCCTACCGTGACAGCCTGACGCTTACGCGGAAGCTCCGCTCGTTCGTCGCGCGGCCGCACCGCCGGCCTTTCTTCCTATGGGTCCACTACATGGACCCGCACGGCCCCTATATCCCGCCGCCGGGTTACTACCTCCCGGAAGACCAGAAGTACGTCGACGACTATACGCCGTGGGACCGCAGACAATGGCGCGCTTACAAACGCCTCTACGACGCCGAATGCGTCTTCATGGACGAGCTGTTGGGCCCGCTCTTGCCCCGCCTGGCCGCGGAGCCGCGTACCGTTGTCGTCGTCACCTCCGACCACGGCGAGGAGTTCTGGGAACACGCGAACCACACCTTCGGCCACGGCAAATCCGTATACGACACGTTGGCGCGCGTCCCGCTTCTGGTCTCGCTTCCGGATACGCCGGCCGCCAAGGTTACAACGCCCGTCAGCCATGTCGACCTCGCGCCGTCGATCCTGACGGTGACCGGCCAGGCGCCGGCGCCGACGATGCAAGGGCAGTCATTCTTCACGCCCGCCGGCGGCGTGGCGGAAGAGGAGGCCAGACCGGTATATATCGGTAGCAACTTCTTCCGCCTCGAGAAGGGCAAACCCGAGAGGCGGGACGCCGTAATCGTCTGGCCCCATAAATTGATTCTCTACCATAACCGACCCGCCCGGCCCGGCGAATACTACAACCTCGCCTCCGACCCGTGGGAAAAGTACCCTCTGCCGAAAAACGGCGCCGCGAAATTACTCCGGAAGCGGCTAAAAACCTGGCGCGGCATGGCCAAGCGGGCGCACGATCAACCGGAACTGTACGGGGGCGCCGCCTCGGCCGACCTGCGCGCGTTGGGGTACATCCAATAACGGCGGCCCGCACCGATCAGCTTATATGTTTAAAGAGCTGCTCAAAAAGCTCATTTCCGGAGCGGCATTCGTGGCCGCGGCGGCTTTCTTCTGGGGCGGGAGTGAGGCGCTGCTCAACCGCCTTTCCCCTCCCCGTTACACGTGGCAGCCGGACCGCCTCCTGGAGTCGGCCTATGGCCGGGAGATCTTTTACGCCGTCGTACTCTTAGTGATAACGGGCGCGGCCGGAGCCGTACCGGCGCTGGCCCGCCGGCGGAGGCAACGTGGTTCTCGCGGGGAGGAGGGGCGGTGGCGCGGCGCGGCGGCAACAGCCGCCGTAACCGCCTCCGGCGCCGGTTGGTTCGTCTTGTCTCGGATTCGCCGCGGCACCGTGGACCTGGGCTTTATCCAAGCAGATTTGTTTAAACCGTTAGCTTTCTTCTTTTTTTGGGCGGTCTTCGCGGTGCTCGGCGGAGGGCTTGCGTTCCTACTCGGCCGCCACCTAACTCGCCAGCGGTGGTGGCGGAGGGCCGCGCGGTACGCCCTCGCTGCGGGGGCGGTCGGCTTCGTCGCCGTCGCTGCGGCGCGCCACGCCGAGCGGGCGTGGCGGCCGGTCCCACCCGGGCCGGATGTCGTCCTCGTTATCCTCGACGCGTGGCGCTACGACGCCTTCCGCGAAAGCCTGACGCCGAACCTCTGGGCCTACGCCGCCGAGAGCGGGCACGTCTATACGCGGGCGTGGGCGCCGGCGCCGTGGACCGTACCCTCCATGGGGTCTATTTTCACCGGCCAATTTTTCGATACCCATCGCGCGCGCTCCGGCCCCCGGGCCGACGCCGTCAGCCCCACCATTGCCCAAGCGTTTCGCGCCGCCGGATACGAAACCGCCGCGGTGGTCGGTAACCGCCTCCTCGACCGCCACCACCCGCTTACCGACGGATTCGACGACTACGTCAATTGGTGTTGGCCGCCCCTTCTCCAACGAATATGTTTCTTTCATACCAACTGGTACGGGCCCGCGGTGCGGGGGCTTATCCAGCGGCCTCTGGGCGCCGACGTTAGCCCCCGGTTAACGGCAATGTTCGGCCGCCACCTCGCACGCGAACGCCGGCGGCCCCTCTTCCTATGGGTGCATTACATGGACCCCCACGGCCCCTATCTCCCCCCCGCCGGGTACGCGCTGCCCCGCGACGAGGCCCTTAAAGGGCAACCGCTTACCCACCACAAAAAGCGGATCTACGCCCACCATCGGTTGTACGAGGCCGAATGTCGCTTCGTCGACGACCTGTTGGGACCCCTGGTCCTCCCCACCCTCGCCGCGAGCCGCGATGCGGTCGTTATTATTACCAGCGACCACGGCGAGGAATTCCTGGAACACGGGACGCTCGAACACGGTAAATCGGTTTACGAGACGGCGACGCGCGTTCCGTTAATTATCTCGATTCCGGGGGAGGGGGCCGCCGTTTCCGACGCGCCGGTTAGCCTGGTCGATCTCGGCCCCACGCTCCTCGACCTCGCCGGAATCCCCCTCCTCCCCGCGATGCAGGGGCAGCCCCTCACTCTCGGCCGGGAGGAGCGGCCGCCCCGGCCGATTTTCGTGGGGAGCAACTTCACCTATCCCGAAAGCGACCCTCACCCCCGGAAAGCCGCGCTGGTCGCGTGGCCGCTTAAGCTGATCCTGGAACACGAGGACATGACGAAACCGGGGGAATATTACAACTTGGCGCTGGATCCGGGCGAAACGCGGCCCCTCCCGGAGGACGAAACCGCCTCTCTACTCCGGTCCCGCCTCCAGGAGTGGAAGCGTACGACGCGCCGGCGGAAAATGCCGGACCTTTCGCCGATGGATACGGCGGCGCCCGCCGACTTGCGGGCGCTGGGATACGTACAGTAGCGGCCGCCGTATGGTAAAGAAAACCCTAACGACAGCCCTCGCCGCCGCGGCCGCCGCCGCCGCGACCGGCTTCTTTTGGGGCGGGTCGGAGGCCCTGGTAAATTACTTCTGGCCCCCGCGGGCGACTTGGCACCCGGACCGCCTCCTGGAATCGGCGTACGGCCGCGAGGTGTTCTACGCGGCGGTGGCGCTGGCGGCCGTCTTGCTATTCGGCGCAGGCCGTCTCTTCATCCGGATTATCCGAAAGCGGGAGGGCGCGCGGAGCGGCCGCCGGAGACCGGGCGCGGCCGTCGCCGTCGCCGCCGTAGCCGTCTCCAACGCCGGGTGGTTCGCGGCCTCGCGCCTGGGCCGCGGCGCGCTCGACCTCGGCGAACGGCTGCCCTTCCTCCTCTGGTGGGGGGCCGTCGCCGCGCTCGGCGTAGGGGCGGCGGTCGGGCTTGTCCGGGCGGTCGGAGGGCGGAGGTGGTGGCGAAAGACGGCGCGCCTCCTCGCCGTCGTCGGCGTAGTCGGCTTCGTCGCGGTCGCGGCGGCGCGGTGGGCCGAGCGGACGTTCCGGCCGGTCCCGCACGGCCCGAACGTCGTAATCGTGATACTCGACGCGTGGCGGGCGGACGCCTTCCGCGCCGGCCTAACGCCCCACCTCCACTCGTACGCGGAGGAGAACGCCGTTATTTATCGGCGCGCGTGGTCCTGCGCCTCCTGGACCTCCCCCGCCATGGCCTCGCTGTTCACCGGCCAATACTACGACACGCATCGTCTCCGGTCGGGGCCGTTGGCGGACGACGTCAGCCCGACGCTGGCGCAGGCGTTCCGGGCGGCCGGGTACGACACAGCGGCCCTCGTCGGCAACCGCCTCCTCGACCGCTTCAGCCCGATCGTCGACGGCTTCGACGATTACCGCTACTGGCACTGGTCGCCGCTCCTCCGCGCGCTGGGGTTTTACCATACCAATTGGTACGGGCCGGCGATGCGGACCCTCCTCCAGCAGCGCCTGAGTCCCGCCACGAGCCGCGAACTGACGGTTCAGTTCGGACGCTACTTGAAACGAAAGCACCGGCGGCCGTACTTCCTGTGGGTGCACTACATGGACCCCCACACGCCGTACTCGCCGCCGGCCGGCTACTACCTCCCCGGCGACGAGCGCTACATCCGCGAGTACTACCCGAAAATGAAAAGTCGGCGCTTCGCCCACCACCGCCTCTACGAAGGGGAATGCGCCTTCGTCGACGACCTGCTTGAGCCGATGATTCTCCCGACGCTCGCCGCCGACGACAACACGATCGTAGTGATCACAAGCGACCACGGCGAGGAGTTCTGGGAACACGGAAACTTCGACCACGGCAAGTCGGTATACGAGCCGGCGGTACGGGTACCGCTGATAATCTCCGTCCCGGGGGTCGCGCCGGCGCGCTTGGCGACGCCCGTAAGCCACGTCGACCTGGCGCCCACGCTCCTCAGCCTGGCGGGGTTGGAGATCCCGGCGGCCATGCAGGGACGCCCCTTTCCGGTGGCCCTCGGCCCGGAGGCGGGTACCCCGGTGTTCGTCGGAAGCCCCTTCACGCCGCCGCGCAGCCGCGAAACCCGCGCCGACGCGCTCGTCGCGTGGCCGTACAAATTCATCGTCAACCACGAGGATATGAGCCGAGGCGGCGATCTGTACGACCTGGCGGCCGACGCCGGCGAGCGGCACCCTCTCTCCCATAACGAAACGACCTCCCTCCTCCGCGTACGAATCCAGCGGTGGAAGCACGACACGGAAAGCCGGCGTCCCTCCGTCCTCCCGGAGGCGGAGGGGGCAAGCGAGGCGGACCTGCGCGCGCTCGGCTACATCCAATAGAACCTGTCTCGTCTATGGTGAAAAGAACACTCCGATTTTTACGGTACGCGCTGACGCCTGTAGCCCTCGCCGCCGCGTGGGGCACGGCGGAGGCGGCGATTAACCGGCTGTGGGGTTTGCGCGCGACGTGGCGACCGGTAGACTTCTGGGAGTCGGCGTTCGACCGGGCGGTGTGGTATCTCGTCGTCGCGGCCGTCGTAATGGCGGTCGTCGGCGGCGCGGCGCGACTCTTTCGCCGGAGGAGGGCCGCCGCGGCGCGCGCGGCTCCGTGGGGGCTGGCCGCGGCCGCGGCGCTGGCCGTGGCCGTCAACGCGGGGTGGCTCGTTCTGGCGCTGACCCAGGAATTCGAATTCCGATGGTGGTTCTTAGCGTTCGACGTGCGGGAGCCCGGCGGATTCGCCACGTACTGGGGCGTGTTCCTCGCCGGCGCCGTCGGCGCGACGGCGGCGTTGGGTTTTCTCCTCGGCTGGCTGCGCCGCCGCCTCTTCGTCGCCGGAAGCGTACTTCGGGCCGGGGGCGTAGTGCTCTTCGGCGGCCTGCTGGCATATCACCTGCTGGCGCCGGCCGCGCGGCCCGTCGCCTCCGGCCCCGACGTGGTCTTCATCGTACTCGATGCCTGGCGGGCCGACAACTTCAACGCCGAGCTTATGCCGAAGACCTTCGCGTGGGCCCAGCGGTACGGCATCGTCTACCGCAACGCCCGCGCCCCCGCCTCCTGGACCGCGCCGTCGATGGGGTCGGTCTTCACGGGCGAATACCCGGACGTCCACGCGCGGCGGTACCTGGAGGCGCCGTGGCGGCGGCCGCCGACGGTAGCGCGCCTCCTGTACGACGCCGGATACGATACGCGCGCCGTAAACGGCAACCGCCTTCTCCAGCGGTTCTCCTACATCGTCGACGGCTTCGACGACTTCTACTACGGCGACGACGTGCCGGCGCTGCGCCTCCTCCACTTCTACGATACGAACTGGTACGGCCCCGCGGCGCGGAATCTGTTGAACCCCGACCCCAGCTTCACGACCAGTCAGCGGCTCGCCTCCCGGCTCGAGAAGACGTTCCACCGGCGCGGCCGCCGGCCGCGTTTTATCTGGGTGCACTTCATGGACCCCCACACGCCGTACGCGCCGCCGCCGGAGTACTACGACGCCGCCGACCAAAAATACGTCGACGAATACCGGCCGGCCCTTCGCGAGCGCGCGCCGGCCT
This sequence comes from Candidatus Coatesiibacteriota bacterium, assembly GCA_020356085.1. Lineage (GTDB taxonomy): Bacteria > RBG-13-66-14 > B26-G2 > WVWN01 > WVWN01 > WVWN01. The sequence goes on from CP070633.1 coordinate 2,102,940, forward strand.
ACCGCCGCCTCTACGACGCCGAATGCAGGTTCCTGGACGACCTGTTGGCGCCGAGGCTGGAGGAGCTGGTCGCCGACGGCCGGACCGCCGTCGTCCTGGCCTCCGACCACGGCGAGGAGTTCTGGGAACACAAGACGTACGAACACGGCAAATCCGTCTACGAGACGGTCCTCCGCGTGCCGTTGGTTATCGTACCGCCGGGCGAGCGCCCCCGCGCCGATTTTAAAACCCCCGTAACGTTGTTGGACCTCGGCCCCACCCTCCTCGACTTCGCCGGCGTACAGCCGCCGCCGAACTTCGCCGGCCGAACGCTACTCCGGCCGGAGGGGGAGGCGGAGTTTATCTACGTAGGCAGCGAGTTTACGGAATCCTTCGAGTACAAGCCCAACCGCCGCGACTGCGTCATCGCCGGCGATTGGAAGCTTATCCTCCCGGCGCACAATTACGCCTTCCTGGGCGAGCTCTACGATCTGCGGCCCGATCCAGAGGAGACCGACCCCTGGGTTCCACAAGACAATCGGTGGGCCCGCGAACTGCGGGAAGTACTCGGCCAGTGGAAGACGGCCGTCGGCGGCCCGGCCGTTACGGACGAGCAAGAAGACGTCCGTTCGGACCTGCGCGCGCTGGGCTACGTGCGGTAATCGGCCGCCTGCCCCCCGCCGCCTCCCGCCGCGACCGCCCCTCCGGCAACTCGTTATTGATTATTGACTTCGCCCCAGTGAGTTGATAGTATTCCTAAAATAGCGAATTACCGGAGGTTTATACGGCCGAATTACTACGATATGCGGCGTTAGGCCTGGTTCAAGGCCTAACGGAATTTTTACCGGTGTCGTCGTCGGGACACCTGGTTTTGGCCCAGGAATACCTCGGCGTGCAGGCGCCGGGCATTATCTTGGAGGTGGCGCTGCACCTCGCGACGGCGCTGGCGATCCTTATTTATTTCCGCCGGCGGTTGGTAGATATCTTCCGGGGGGCCGCCGGCGAGCCCGGCCGGGGAGGGCGGTTTCTAGCCTTGATCGTCGTGGCCTCGATCCCGGCCGCGGCCGTCGGTCTCTTACTCGAAGACCAGGTCGCCGCGATTTTCGAGAGCCCCCGCCTCGTCGGCGCAGCGCTGATTTTCACGGCGGCGGTATTATTCCTGTCGGCCGTTATCCGGCGCGGCCGTTTCCGCGTCGCGGACCTCGGCTTCGCCGGGGCGATAGCGATAGGTTTCGCGCAAGCGCTGGCGATTACTCCGGGCGTATCGCGCTCCGGAATGACGATTGTGGCTGGTTTACTCGTCGGCCTAGCCGGCGCGGAGGCGGCTACGTTTTCGTTCCTGCTGTCGGTCCCGGCGATCGGCGGCGCCGCGCTGCTGGAGGCGCGTAAAATAGAAAGCTTCACGGGCAACTGGCCGGCGCTGGCGGCGGCTTTCGTCGTCGCTTTTCTCGCGGGTTTGGCCGCGATCTACGTCGTTTTGGCAACCGTACGCGGTCGGCGGTTCACCTGGTTCGGCGCATACTGCGCGGCCGTAGGAATCGCCGCGCTATTAATATAACGCTCCAACTGACTAAGGCGGTACCGACATGAAACGTTGGTGGTGGTTGCTACCGATCGTTATTTGCTGGGTTCTTCCGGCGTGCGACGAGGAACAGGAAACGCCCCCGCCCGGGCCAACACCCACCAAAGAAAACACAGTCCAAATGCTAATCTCGAACGCCTGGGACCCTTGTTACGCGCCCACCGGCGCGAAACTCGTCTTCGTGGAGGCCCACCACCTCGCGGTGTACGACACGGTAACGCGGCAGAAGACCATAATAACCGAGGAGTTCGGCTCGGCCGAATACTGCCCTAAACAACCCGTGTGGCTGGCGGGAGATACCGTCGCCTTCGTCCGGAAAGACGAGACGAGTTTCGAACACCGGATCTGGACCGTCCCGGCCGGCGGCGGCACCGTCACCCGCTTCGACGTCGACGTCGACAAGGATTCCTCGCTGGGCGGCGACGCGACGGGCCGTTACGTTTATTTCACGATTAAAACCGATTACTTCATCCGGCGCCTCGACCTGCAAACCGGCGAGACGCTCAACTTAACCAACTCGCACCTGCGCGGATACGGACACGCCGACCCGGTCGCCAAACCCGGGGTGGAGCGGATATATTTCATCGAACGGATGATCCCGTTCAACCCGCAACCGCACACCGAATACCTCAACGAAACCAACGCGAGCCTGGCGGGTACCCCCAAGCTCCTGCTCAACACGGATAAACCGTTTCTGGAAGGGCTCACGATCTCGCCCGACGGGAAATACGCGGTCTACCCTCATCGCGACGGCTTGTGGGCTTACGAGATCCTGGCCGGCAAAGAGACGTGGCTGACGCGGGCACCCGACAAATGGGCGCACAAAGACCGTCATCCCTCGTACTCGGCCGACGGGACGACCGTCGTCTTCACCCGGAATAACAACCTTTATACCTGCGAAGCTCCATAGCAATGGCCTCTGGGAGTCGCAAGAAAAAAGCCGATGGCGGGTTTAAATACGGCCGCCAGATGCTGGGCGTGGTCCTGGTTATCGTCGCCGTAGTGTGCGCGGCGAGTCTCGCTACGCACGACGCCGATGACCCGACGACGCTGGCCGCGTCGGGCGAACCCCTGCACAACAAACTGGGGATCTTCGGCGCGTGGCTCTCGTTTTGGCTCTTCGAGACGTTGGGCCTCGCGGCCTTCGCGCTCCCGTTGTTCTTGGGGCTTTGGGCGGTCTTCCAGTTCTGGGGCGGCGTCTCGCTAGCCCGCGAGTTTCGCCTGATCGTATTCCTGTTGGCGATATTCCTGGGCGCGGCGGCGCTGGGCCTCACCGTCGGCGGCGAGGACGAGGAGGCGTTTACGGAAATCGTACGGCGCGGCGGCGCGGTCGGCCTGTTCCTGCGCAACGCCGTCGAGCACGCCGTCGGCCGGTTTTTAGGCCTCGCCCTCCTCCTCGCGGCTTTCGTGGTCGCCGGCGCGTGGGCGGTGGCGGGCGTAACGCCGGCCCGTCTCGTAACCGGCGCCGTAGCGGTCGCCCGGTGGTTCGGCCGCAGCGTGGCCGCCGTCTTCGAACGGGAGGCGGAGGAAGAAGAAGCGTACCTGGAGGAGGAGGAACTCGCGCCGCCTCCCCCCGCGGAGGAGGCGCCCGCGGAACCGCCGTTCGAACCCCCTCCGCCGCCGGAAGTCGAACCGGCGCGCGGCGAACGGCCCGCCCCGCCGCTACCGCGCCCGGCCCGGGGAGACTACAAGCTGCCTCCCGCCAAGCTCCTGGCTCCGCCCGAACCGCCGGCCGAGGAAGTATCCAAGGAGTACCTCCGGGAGTGCAAAAAACGGTTGGAGGCGGCCCTGTCGTCGTACAACGTAGAGGGCCGCGTAAGAGAGATAAACGTCGGCCCGCGCATTTCGCGGTTCGAGGTCGAGCTGGCGCCCGGGCAAAAGTTCGGCGCGATGAAGTCGCTGGAGGAGGACCTCGCGCGCAGCATCGCCGTCCCCGGCGTTACCGTAACCAGCCTGGCGAGCCGGGGGGCGGTGGCGGTGGACGTCCCCAACCCCGTCGCGCGGCGCGTGGGCCTGCGCGAACTGCTGGCCACCAAAACTTTCCAAAAAGAGAGCCGGCGCTCCACGCTGACGGTCCCGTTGGGGCGGCGCCACGACGGCCAGGTCGTCTCGGCCGATCTCACGAAGATGCCCCACCTGCTCGTCGCCGGCGCCACCGGCTCCGGTAAAAGCGTCTTCCTCAACGCTGTCGTCACCTCGCTGTTGATGACGGCCACGCCGGAGGAAGTCCAATTCGTCATCATCGACCCCAAAAAGGTCGACCTGGCCGTATTCGACCGCCTCCCCCACCGGCGCTTCGACGAGGTCCTGTTCAAAGAGGTGGCCGAATCCGTTTCCGTACTCCGCGCGGTCGTCCGGCGGATGGAGGGGCGGTATAAACTGCTGGCCGCGGTGCGCGCGCGGAACGTCGAGGCGTACAACGCCCTCTTCGCCTCCCAGGAGGGGCGGGGCCAACTCGCGGAACAAATCGTCCCCGGCACCGACGAGGAGGAGGGGCGACCTCTCCCCTACCTGGTGGTGGTTATTGACGAGTTAAACGACCTGATGGTGCGGGAGAAGGCCCGCCGGGTGGAGGAGCACTTGGTGCGGCTGGCGCAGATGGCGCGCGCGGTCGGGATCCACCTCGTCGTCGCGACGCAGCGCCCCTCGGTGGACGTCATCACGGGCGTGATAAAAGCCAACTTCCCCAGCCGCCTCGCGTTCAGCGTCTCCTCCCAGATCGATTCCCGGACCATCCTCGACCGCCCGGGCGCCCAACACCTGCTTCCGGAGGGCGATATGTTGTTCCTGCCCAGCGGCGCGCAGGAACCGGAACGGGTCCAGGGCGCGTACGTCGGCGAGGCGGAAGTCCAGCGGGTCGTCGACTACTGGGCGGCGTTCTCGCCCCCCGCCGAACCCACCTCCCTCGACGAACCGCCGGAGGAGGAGGTCGCCGCCGGGCCGTACTTGGAGGAGAAAGACGAGCTCTTCGAAGAGGCCGCCGCGTTCGTCATATCCCACAAGCAGGCCTCGGTCTCGATGCTGCAGCGGCGGTTCCGCATCGGCTTCGCCCGGGCCGGCCGCCTCGTCGACCTCATGGAGCGGCGCGGGATCGTGGGCCCCGCCGAAGGCTCCAAGCCGCGCAAGGTCCTGGTCAAGTCGCTGGAGGAGGCGTTGGGAGGAGGGACGGACGACGGTGAAGAGGCGTTTATGTAATCCCGTGTATGCGGCCGCGCTCGTCGCGCTGGCCGCCGCCCCCGCCGCGGCCGGGTGGCCGTACGATGCTCCGCCCTCCCTCGACGCCGACGAACTTCTGGCCCGCGTTACCGAACGGTACGAGCGGCTCGCCGACTTCCGGGCCGAACTCACGGTCGTGACCTCCTCCGCCTTCCTGGGCGAAACCGCCTCCAGCTCCGGAAAGCTCTACGCCAAAACGCCCAACCTCCTCCGCGTCGAATTCAGCACGCCGTACGAGCAGACCGTCGTCTTCGACGGCGAATACCTGTACGCCTACGTCGCCGGCGCCGACCAGGTCGTGCGCTACGCCGGCGCCGACGTCGGCTACCTGGTCGACCTGCCCGGGACGCTGGAATCGTTGGCGACGGACTACGACGTCGTGCTGGTTTCCGAGACCGGCGGCCAGGCGTACGAGTTAAAACTCACCGCCAAAAAAACGGCCCTCGCCTTCCGCGAAATCCGCGTGTGGGTCGACCCGGAAACGTCGCTGGCGCGGCGGGCCGATTTCTACGACCGCGGCGGCAACGTCACCTCCTACCGCCTCTCGGCGTACAGTTTGAACGTGGGCCTGGCGCCGAGCCTCTTCCGCTTCGACGTGCCGGCCGGCGTCGAGGTCGTCGAGCTGGCCGGCTCCTACCGGCCATGAACGGCAAATTGGCCGTCATCTCTCTGGGTTGCGCGAAGAACCTCGTGGACGCGGAAGCCGCCGTCGGCGCGTTGCTCGCCGCGGGGTACGAGCTAACCGCCGAGGAAGAGGAGGCCGACGTAGTGCTCGTCAACACCTGCGCGTTCATCGGCCCGGCGCGGGAGGAGGCGCGGGCGGTCCTGATGGAGGTATCCGAACGGCTGCGGCCGGAGGCCGTGCTCGCCGTCACGGGCTGTTTCCCGCAGCTCGCGGCGGAGGAATTGGCCTCCGAGTTCGCCCGGGCCGACGTCATTCTAGGCGTCGACGCGGCGGCGGAGGTGGCGGCGGCAATTGGGGAGGCGCGCCTCGGCCAACGAGTAATCCGCGTCGGGCCACCGCGGCCCCCCCTGGCCGGCCTCGCGGAAAGGCCGCGCCTCACGCTCCCCCACGCCTCGTTTCTCAAGATTGCAGAGGGCTGCGACCATCCTTGCTCGTTCTGCGCGGTCCCCCGCCTGCGCGGGAGGCACCGCTCCCGGCCGCCGGCCGACGTCCTCCGGGAGGCGGAACTAGCCGCCGCGCACGGCGTCGCCGAACTCACGCTTCTGGCCCAGGACACGAGCCGGTACGGCGCGGACCTGGAAGAGGACACCAACCTGGCGGCGCTATTGCGGGACCTCGCCTCCGTCGGCGTACCCTGGATTCGCGTGTTGTATTTACACCCCGAACGCCTTACCGACGAACTGGCCACGACCTTCGCCGAGCTGCCGGCGGTCGTGAACTATTTCGACGTTCCGCTGCAGCACGCCTCTCCCCGTCTTCTAGAGGCGATGGGCCGGCCGGCTTGGACGCCGGAGGAGACGCTCGCCCGGCTCGCCCGGGTCCGCGAAATCGTCCCGGGGGCCGCGTTCCGCACGAGCCTGCTCGTCGGCTTCCCGGGGGAAACGGAGGCCGACGTCGACCTGCTCGCCGACTTCCTGGCGGAGGCTCGCCTCGACCACGTCGGCGTATTCACGTTCTCGGCGGAGGAGGGGACGCCGGCGGCGGCGCTTGAAGGACGGCCGGCACCGGAGGAGGCCGAAAACCGGCGCGGACGCCTTATGCTGCTCCAGCAAGAAATTGTGGCGACCCGTTACCGGGAGATCGTGGGCGCGGGGTACGAGGTATTGGTCGACGGCGTGGCGCCGGAGGGCGCGGCCGTCGGCCGGACGTACTTCCAGGGGCCGGAGGGCGACCCGGTGACGATCGTCGCTGACGCCGGCGACGTTAGCGCCGGCCAATTCGTCGCGGCCGAGATTACCGGAAACGACGGATACGAACTCCTGGCGCGCCGGGCGGAGGAGAGAAGCGGTGCTTAATTGGCCGAACCTCCTCACCGTCTCGCGCATCCTGGCGGCGCCGGTGTTCCTGATTTTCCTCCTCTCCAACTCGCCGCGGGATCACACCATCGCTTTCGCGCTCTTTGGCGGCGCGGTGGTGACGGACATGCTGGACGGGTACTTGGCGCGGCGGCTCAACTGCGTAACCGACTTCGGCAAGGTGATGGACCCGTTGGCCGACAAGGTCATCGTCGTGACGGCGCTCGTTAGCTTCGCGAGCTTGGGTGCTGTCCCGTTGTGGATGGTGCTGGCCATCGTCGGCCGCGAACTGCTCATCATGGGATTTCGCGCGGTGGCCGCGGCCCGCGGCATCTACATTTACGCGACGACGCTCGCCAAGTGGAAAACGGCCTTGCAGATGGCGGCCATCGTCGGCATCCTGGGCCATTCGGTGGCGCCGTATTGGCTCGGCGCGGAGTGGCCGGCGGCGCTCGACCCGATACTCGACGGCGCCGTGAACCTCACGCTCTGGGCGGCGGTCGTTCTGACGCTCGTGACCGGCGTTTGGTATCTTTGGAAAAACCGCCAAGTGGTGGCCAGCATCTTCCTCCGGTAGCGAACATGGGTCACAAACTCACCTCTCGCCTCGCGACTTTTCTCGCCTCGGTCGGCTACCTCGGGTACTCGCCGATCGCGCCGGGGACGGTCGGGACGCTGGCGGCCGTAGCCGTCTACTGGTGGTTCGTCCCCGCCGGCTACTGGGTCGTCGTCGTCGCCGTTGTCGCTACGGCCGTCGGCGTCTGGGCGGGAGGCGTCGCCGAAAAGGTTTGGGGCGAGCGAGACCCGCGCCGCGTCTGCCTGGACGAGTTCGCGGCTTACTTCATCGCAGTGGCGTTCCTGCCTAAAACCTTGCCCTACCTCGTCGGCGCTTTCATTCTCTCCCGGGCGTTCGACATCCTCAAACCGTTCCCGGCCAATCGTTCGCAACGATTACGCGGCGGATGGGGCATCATGGCGGACGACGTCGTCGCCTCCCTCTACGCGAACCTTGTTCTCCAGGCCGTACGCGCGGTATCGAACGCGACCGGCCTGTTACCCGAGGTCTTTAGCTAAGGGGGCCCGCAGTGTCGGCGGCGATTAGCGACATCCTGCTGCAACTGGCGGTCGTCGCCGGGGCGGGCGCCGTCGCCGCCTTCGCCTCGCGCCTCGCGGCCCGCCGTAAAAACGCCCCCTCCTCCCTCGACCGTTCCGGCGCCCGGGCGGCCGTCCTGCTCGGCGCGGCCGTCGCCTCCTTCGCCGCGCTCTTCGCCTACCTTGCGCTCCGCAAATTCGCGACGGGCCACGCGGCCGCAGTCGATCTCGGCCTCCAACACCAGGTCTATTGGGCCGGCGCCCGGGGCGGCTTCCTGCACCAAACCGTACTTTTCTCCATTCCTCACCTGAACCACCTCGCCCTCCTCAACCAGCTGCTCGCGCCGCTGTCGCTCCTCTGGCCGGCGCCGTCGGCGCTGCTGGTGCTGCAGAGCGCGGCCTTGGCCGCCGCCGCCGTTCCGGCCTACCTGCTAGCGCGCCGCCATACCTCCTCCCCCTACCTCGCGTGGGCGTTCGCGGTTTCGCCGCTGCTCTTCGTGCCTCTCCAGTGGACCGCGCTCTACGACTTCCATCCGCGAGCGTTGGCGCCCCTTCTCCTGCTGATGGGACTGTGGGGCGTCGATTCCGACCGGCCGCGCCTCGGCCTGCTCTTCCTCTTCCTGGCCACGTTAATCCTGGAGGAACTGGCGATCTACGTGGGCGCCGCCGGCCTGTTCTTGGCGCTGGGCCTCCGCCGGCGGGCCTTAGGGTTCGCGGTCGCCGCCTTCGCGGCGGCCTACTTCCTCGCCGCGACCTACGTCGTCTATCCGCACCTAATGAACGTCGCCGATCCCGGCGCGAACCCCATACTGAACACGTTCGGCGTCGCCGCCTCGCCGGCGGGGTTCGTCGCTTACCTCTTCCGGCACCCCGGCGAAATCCTCGGCCGCGCAGCGGAGGGTGCGCGGTGGGCGTACCTCCTGCATGCGGTGACGCCCTGGGCGTTCTTCCCTCTCGCCGCGGGCTGGGGGTGGCTCACGTACGTATTGCCCGCCGGCTACGCGCTGTTTTCGGTCGTACCGAGCCATCACAGCCTGCAACACCAGTACGCACTGCCGCTGGTACCGTTTCTGCTCTACTTCGCCCTCCGCGGGTGGCGCCGCCTCCGGGACGCTCTCGCCTCCCGCGGGCTTGCGGCGCGGGCGGCGGCCCGGGCCGGGGCGACGGCGTACCTAGTGGTGGCCGGCGTCGCCGGCAGCGCCCTGTGGGGTCCGCTGGGGCTGAAGTACAACCCCAATTGGTATCGGCCCGAGGCGGAGGGCGCCCGCTTCCCGCGGGTGGCGCGCCTCGTCTCCGCGGAGCGGTCGCTGGGGGCGTCGATGTTCGAACTCCCCCACTTCTCGGCGCGCCAGCAGATATACCTCTTCCCGCAGAAGTTCGAACGCGTCTACTTCCTCTTCCCCCACGAGGTCCTGGCCCGGACGGCGCGCCTCGACGAACCCTGGCTTAAGCCGCGGCGCGGCGACGAGAGCCGGACGACGTACGAGCTCGTCCGACTCCTCCGGAACCGCCGCTACGGCTGTATGTACGCGGACGGCAACTACGTGCTCCTGCGGCGGGGCGCGCACGGCGCCGTTCCCGCCGCGACGGCGTTCGCCTGGACCTACCAGACGATCGAGGAGGACGGCTTCGACGCCAACGTCGGCGTAACCGTATACGACCCGCGGGCCCGCAACGGCCGGGCGCTGTATTGCAGCGCCGCGCAGGGGCCGCTGGGGGCGGCGGCGCGCACCGCGCCGCGGCATTGGCCCGCCGGTCCCGTAAAAGTTTATTACCGCCTGGCGCAGGAGGCGCCGGCCGAACCGTTCCGCCCCGCGGCCCGTCTCGCGGTCGTCGCCGTCGACGCCGCCGGAGATACCGTACCCGTAGCCGTCCGGCCGGTTCTGCCGACGGACCTCCCGCCGGACGGGTCGTACGGCTGGACGGCCGTAACCTTCACGGCCGAGCCCGAAACGCGCTACGGATTTCTACTTTACCCGACCGGCACCGCAGACCTCCGGCTCGATTACCTTTACGTCGAGGCGCCGACGCTCACGCTGGAGAAGGCGTTCGCCAAACCCGCCCTCGACGACCCCCGGAGGAGCGCGTGGGAGGCGGCGGCCCTTCGGCGCTTCGCCTCGCCGGTGCCCCCCGACTTCGAGTTGCGCTAACGCCGAGGTATTATTATGGAGGCCACGATTATCGCCATCGGCGACGAGCTATTGCTCGGAAAAACCGTGAACAACAACGCGGCCTACCTATCCGCTCGCCTCGCCGCCGTGGGAATCGGGACGCGCCGGCAGATGGTCGTCGGCGACCGGGACGACGAGATCGTCGCCGCGCTAGAGGCGGCGAGGGAACTCGCGGCGATAGCGGTCACCACGGGCGGCCTGGGGCCGACGGAAGACGACCGCACGCTCGCCGCCGTCGCCTCCCACCTGGGGCGAGAGCTGGTCTTGCACCAGCCGACGCTGCGGGAAATCGAGCGGCGGTTCGCGCGCCGCGGCCTGACCATGCCGGCGGTGAACGTCGGCCAGGCCAGCGTTCCGGCCGGCGCCCGCGTCCTGAGCAACCCGCTCGGGACCGCGCCCGGCCTTATCCTGGAGGAGGAGGGCTTCCTCCTCTGCCTGCTTCCCGGCGTGCCGGCGGAGATGGAATACATCTTCGAACACGGCTTCCTCCCCTACCTGGAAAAGAAAGGTTACGCCGGCGAGCGCGTGTTAGAAAAGCTGCTCCACGCTACCGGCCTGCCGGAATCGGCCGTCGCGGAGCGGCTAGCCGGCGTGGAGGTACCCGCGGGCCTCCACCTGGCCTTCCTGCCGCAGGCGGCGCAAGTCGACCTCCGGATTTGGGGGACGGCGTCGGACGAGGGGAATTTCGCGGAGCGGGCGCGGCCGGTTATCGAGGCCGTGCGGCGCGAACTGGGCGAATATATCTTCGGCGAAGACGGGACTTCCTTGGAGGAGGTAGTGGGAGAGCTGCTCGGGAGGCGAGGCGAGACGGTGGCCGTCGCAGAATCGTGCACCGGCGGCCTGCTGGCCAAGCGCCTCACGGACGTCCCGGGCGCCTCGGCGTGGTTCCTGGGAGGCGTCGTCGCGTACGCGAACGAGGCGAAAACGTCGTTGTTGGGCGTACCGGAGGAGACGCTGGTCGCCCACGGCGCCGTGAGCGAGGAAGTCGCCCGCGCGCTGGCCGCGGGGGCGCGGGAGCGATTCGGCGCCACGTACGCGCTGGCCGCGACCGGGATCGCCGGCCCCAGCGGCGGGACCGCCGAAAAACCCGTGGGCATGGTGTGCCTCGCGCTCGCCGGCGCCGACGGCGTGGCGAGCACTACCCAAACGTTCGGGGGCGGCCGCGGATGGGTACGGCGCCGCGCCTCGCAATACGCGCTCGAGATGTTGCGGCGCCACCTCCGGGAAGGAGAGAGATAGCGGTGAGACTATTCGTCGCGTTAGAGCTGCCGGCCGGCCACCGCGCCGCGCTGGAGGGCGTGTGCGAAGAGGGGAGGCGAGGCGGCGTCCGGTGGGTTCCGGCGGCCAACGTCCACCTCACGTTGAAATTCCTGGGCGAGGTCGAGGAGACGCTCCTCCCGGAGATCGAGGCGGCCCTGGCCGCCGTAGCCTCCGAGGCGGCGCCGTTTAGTCTCTCGCTCGCCGGCGGCGGCTGTTTTCCTTCGCCGCGCTCGCCGCGGGTCGTCTGGGTCGGCGTCGGCGCCGGCGCGGAGGAGGCCGCCGCGCTCGCCGCCGCGGTGGACCGGGCGCTGAGGCCGCTCGGTTTCTCCCGCGAAAAGAGGCGCTTCCGCGCGCACCTCACCATCGGCCGGCCGAAGGGAGGCAAGGAGAGCGCCGCCTCCGCCGCCGATAAAATTGAGCATTTAAGGGGGTTCGAGGCGCCGGCGGAAGCGGCGGAGGTGCTCGCCCTCGTCAAATCGACGCTCACGCCGGAGGGCGCGGTGTACGACGTCCTGGCGCGGCTGCCGCTCGGCGCCGATTAAACGGTTTCTCGCCGGCGCCGTTTTATGTTAGTATTAACGAAGCGAAATGTACTTAACCTCGCCCCAGGGAGATAATATGGCAACCGCAAACGACGAACGCGATACCGCTCTCCGCAGTGCCGTCGACGGCATTCGGAAAAAATACGGCGAAACGGTCCTGATGCGCGTGGGCGACGAGCAATCCCGGGCGGAGGTCGAGGTCGTTCCGACGGGATGCCTGAGCCTCGACGCGGCGCTGGGCGTGGGAGGGGTCCCGCGGGGTCGGCTGGTCGAGATCTTCGGCCCGGAAGCCTCCGGTAAAACGACGCTCGCGCTGCACGTTATCGCGGAGGCGCAGAAGATGGGCGGCCACGCCGCCCTCGTCGACCTGGAATACGCCTTCCCCCTCGAATACGCCCGGACCCTCGGCGTCGACGTCGACGAGCTATGGGTATCGCAACCGGATTCCGGCGAACAGGCGCTCGACATCGTCGAGCAATTGGTGCGCTCGAACGCCGTGGACGTCGTCGTCGTCGACTCGGTCGCGGCATTGGTGCCGCGCGCCGAGCTGGAAGGCGAAATGGGCGATGCCCACGTCGGCCTGCAAGCGCGGTTGATGTCGCAAGCGCTCCGCAAACTCACCGGGATCGTCTCGAAGACGAAAACCATCGTCGTCTTCATCAACCAAATCCGGATGAAGATCGGCGTTATGTTCGGCAACCCGGAGACGACGCCGGGCGGGAACGCGCTTAAATTCTTCTCCTCGCTCCGCCTCGACATCCGGCGCATCGCCACGATTAAGGAGGGCGAAAACGCCGTCGGCAACCGCGTACGCGTCAAAGTAGTGAAGAATAAAGTAGCGCCGCCGTTCCGCCAGGCGGAGTTCGACATCGTATACGGCGAGGGCATTTCCGCGCTCGGCGACCTGCTCGATCTGGCCGCCGCGCGCAAAATAGTCGATAAAGCGGGCACCTGGTACTCGTTCGGCGATGAGCGCCTGGGCCAAGGCCGGGCCAACGCAGTTAAATTCTTGAAGGAAAATGAGGTCATGGCCCGACAGGTGGAGGCGGCGGTCCGCGCCGAATTGGGCCTCCCCGGGGAAGGGGAAGCTCCGCCGGAGGAAGCCGAGGCCGAGGCCGTCGAAGAGGCCGCCTAGTTTCCCGTGCCCACTATCACCGCGCTCGCGCCGCAAAAACGCCGGCCGGACCGGATATCGGTGTTCGTCGACGGCGAATTCGTGCTGGGGCTGTCGGCGCGGACGGCGCGCGCGCTGGACCTGTACGTGGGGCGGGAGCTCGACGCCGCCGAGATCGAATCCTGGGGCGTCGCCGCGGAGGGGGATCGCGCGTACGACCGCGCGCTCCGCTATTTACGGCCGCGCCTCCGGAGCCGGCACGAAATTGAGCAGCGGCTGCGGCGCTACGGCTACGGCCGCGACGTCGAACAGGCGGTAATTTCCCGCCTCGCCGAGGCGGGGTATGTCGACGACCGCGCATTCGCCGAGGCCTGGATCCGCGATCGGTTGCGCCTCCGGCCCAAAGGCCGCCGCGCCCTCCGCGCGGAGCTGGCGAAGAAGGGCGTCGTCTCGGAGGACGTCGCGGCGGCGCTAGCGGAGGCGGACGAAGAGGCCGAAGAGGAGGTGGCGCGCCGCGCGTTGGCGCCGCGCCGGGAGTTGTACCGCGGCCGCGGCGAGGGCCCGGGCCGCCGGGCGGCGACGGCCTTTTTAGCCCGCCGGGGTTTCGGCGTGGAGGTGGCGCGCCGAATCGTAGAAGAGGCGTTCGCAGCCGGCAGCGCCGAGGTTTAAAACGTTATGCTCCACCTGTTACGATTTCTACTTATCGCGGCGACTTCCATCGTCGGTTACTTCTTCGCCCCGTTCATCTCCAAGGCGGCGTCGGCGCCGTTGTGGGGAGTGGCGGGCGGGTTCGCCGTCGGTTGCATCATCGTGCTGGCCGAAATACTACTTGAACGGTACTCGGCGCCCACGCTTATCGCGGCCACCGGGGGGCTCATCGCCGGCCTTATTACCGGCAACCTCTTCGCGTACGCGTTGTCGAAAACGGTCGAGGCGCCGGAATACTTCTACGCGCTCATCGTCCTCGTCTTCGGCTACACCGGGACGATGCTCGGCGCCGCCAAGCTCCGCGACCTCCCCTTCTTCGCCACCCTCGGCCGACGGTCCTCGGGCGGGGCGAACCTCAACGTCCTCGACACTAGCGTCATCATCGACGGCCGCATCGCCGACGTCATCGAATCGGGCTTCCTCCCCGGCTCGGTCATAATCCCGCGCTTCGTTTTAAAGGAAATACAGCTCATCGCCGACTCCTCCAATCCGCTGAAGCGCAACCGCGGCCGCCGCGGCCTCGAGATCTTAAACAAGATCCAGAAATCGGCGCTGGCCCGCGTGGAGATCCTGGAAAAAGATTACGCCGACGTGTTCACCGTGGACGAGAAACTGCTCCGCCTCTCCAAGGACCTGGAGGCGAGCCTCGTCACCAACGACTACAACCTTAACCAAGTAGCCGAACTGCAAGGCGTCAAGATCCTCAATCTCAACAACCTCGCCAACGCGTTGAAGGCGGTCGTGCTTCCGGGCGAGACGCTCGCGGTCCAGGTCGTCAAGGAGGGCAAAGAGGCCGGACAGGGCGTGGGGTACCTGGACGACGGGACGATGGTCGTAATCGAAAACGGCCGGAGCCGCATCGGCGAGGGCTTGGAAGTGCTCGTGACGAGCGTTCTCCAAACGGCTGCCGGCCGGATGATCTTCGGCAAGATCCCGGGGCCGGAGGACTTCGTAAGCGGAGGTTAGCGCGGGTGGCGGCGAAACGGCGGGAAGGCGGGGAGGAAGTCGCGGCGCTAATCTTGGCGGCCGGCGCCTCCCGACGCATGGGCGGCCACGATAAAATATACGCGCCCCTCGGCGGGCGCCCTTTAGTTTTTTATAGCCTCCGGCTCTTCGAGGAAACGCCGGAGGTAAGTGGTGTCGTCGCCGTGACGGCGCCGGGGGGAGAGTCGAAGCTGCGCCAACTGGCGGACCAGTACGGATGCCAAAAGGTTCGGGGCATCGTCGCCGGCGGCGAGGAAAGGCGAGATTCGGCGGCGAACGGCCTGCTCTCGGCGCAGCACTTCTTCGCCTCCGACGCCGCGATTCTGATCCACGACGCCGCGCGGCCGTTCGCCCGGCCGGACACGATCCGGCGCTTAGTGCAGGCGCTGGCGGAGGCCGACGGCGCCGTTCCGGCCGTCGCCGTCCCGGACACCATAAAAAAAGTCGCCCCGGAGGGGGGCGAGGTCCTGGCGACGTTGCCGCGCGAGGAACTCCGCGCGATCCAAACGCCGCAGGCCTTCCGCCTCGGCGCTATCGCCGAGGCGTACCGCACGGCGGTCCGCGAGCGGTGGCCGGTAACCGACGACGCGGCGGTGCTCGAGCGCGCCGGCGGCCGCGTCGTGACGGTGGAGGGCGACGTCAACAACTTTAAGGTGACGTACGCGGAAGATCTTGCGCGCGCCGAGGCGGTACTCGCCGCCGAGGCGGCCGCCTAATCCCTCCTCGCCAACGGCCCCCCGTCGAAGCGAAAGTCTCCGCTCACCCCCAGCAAGTCCATAATCGTCGGCGCCAGGTCCTGCACGCCGGCCGCCGTCGCCTCCCATTTAACGTTGGACACCAGCACGCCGGGCACGGCGGCGGCCGCCACCGAGGCGTGGGCGCCGGACACGACGCCGTCGTTGTCGGCGAACGTCTGCGCCGCCATCCCTCCCAGAACCGACTCCCACGAAACGCGATACCCCTCCGCCAAGGATACGACCAGGTCGGGCGCGCCGGCGCGCGGCTCGGCGGCGAAAAGCTCGGCGCCGTCATCCACGGCCGCGACCGGTTGGCGGCCGCCGTCCCGCACCGCGAGGAGCCGCGCGCGGAGTTCCTTCTTAAGCGAGACAACGTCCCCGGGCGGGACCACACCCCGCCTCTCCCGGCCCGCCGCGTTGAGGTATATTTGGCCGAAGCCCTGCGCGGAGGCGCGCGTCGCCTCCCACGCTATCGCGGGCCGGTACCTTCCCCGCGCCAGCGCCGCCTCCGGCGAGGGAGCGTCGATGCCCCACGGCTTCGCCTGCCCGCCCAGCGCCAAATAACCGTTCTCCCACAACCACCGGTTCAAATCGAAACTCCGGCGCCAGGGGCGCTGGCCGTGCGCCGACGTGACGAGTACCGCCGCCTCCTCCCCTCCCGGCCCGGCGAGGAACTTCCCCACCGTGGCGTCGAGGTAAACGTACGCCGCCTCCAGCGCGTCGGCGTAGGAATAGAACCGCTCGCCGCGGAAGTACGGGTGGTCGGGATCGTAGTGCCGCCAAAAGATTTGGGCGAGGTCGTTCAGGCCGCAGTCAAAGTGCAGGAACAAATCGGGCCGGTGCCGGTGCCAAGCCCGGAGGCCCAGCCGCCGCCTCTCCTCCGCCCGCAGGAGAAACTGGGCGACGAGGGCCGCCGGCCCCAGGACGCGGTCGTGCAGCGCGGCGACGGCGAGCGGTCTTCCCCGCGTTCCGTAAGGCCCCTCCGCCGCCAACTCGCGGCCGAACCGGCGCGGCGCGGCCACCTCGAACAACGGCGCGCGCGGGTCCAAGTCCAGCGGTTCCAGCCATACCCGTATCTCCGGCGCGGCGGAAACGACGTAAAACCGCCCGACGAAGGTCGCCGCGCCCGCGGGGATCGCGAAGTAATCGCTAAACGTACGCGCGCGGACGAATTGTTGTTGGTGGCCGAGGCGGAGATTAAGCTCGACCGGCGAGACCGGCTCGAACGTGAGTTCCGCCGGGCGGCCGGCCAGGTAGCGCGGAGGCGGGAGTTCGACGCGGCCGCCGCCGCCGTGCCGCTCGATCCGCCGCCAAACGCCGCCGGCGAGGGTTTCGCGATCCGGGAAATCGGCGTCTGTACAAAAATAATAGTAGGCGCGCGCGCCCAGCGAGGCGTCGGGGACGGTGCCGCCGGCCAAGAAGGAGCTTCCCGGGACCTCCTCCGAGGCGGGGAACTCTCCGGGGGCCCACAGCGCGAGCGTTGCTATTCCGCGGAGGGCGGCGAGCCGCCACAAGGGCTCGGCCGCGAGCGCGGACCGACAGCTAGGCGGCACCACGGCCCACGACCCCAAATACCTGCCGGCTTGCAACTCGACGTCGGCGACGTACGGGCGGTACGTCCCGACGTCGCGGCCGAAGCGGCCGAAGAGACCGTGGCGCGCCGGCAGCTTCCCGGTAGCCAACGTGGCCCACGCCACCTCCGCCTCCGCCGGCGTCGTCGTCGCCAACGGCGCGAACGTACCTCGCGCCGCCAACGCGGCGAAGGTCGGTAGCCGCCCCTCCGCCATTAGGCGCTCGAGCATATCGGCGTCCATCCCGCCGACGCCGAAGAGG
>CP070633.1:2120237-2156718 GCA_020356085.1 Candidatus Coatesiibacteriota bacterium
CGGCCGTCCGGCGCCAGCGCGACGCCGCTCTGGTCGTCGCAGCGCAGGCCGAGGCGCCGGACCTCGCCGGAGGCGGAGACGGCGATAACCTCCGCGCCGTCGGCCGTGGTCGCGGCGACGTAAATAGTGTCGCCCCGGTCCTGCTCGTTCGCGGGCGGCCACTCGGCCTTCCGCGCGCAGGAGGCTGCCAGGAGCAGGGCGAGGCAAACGGCGGCCGGTAAAATCGGTAGGCGGCGCCAAGGCATGGCGCTAATTTAACATAAAACGGCGAGGGGGCAAGGGGAAAGGTGGCGCACCCGAAGTACGACCCAATAAAAAACCCGCCTCCGGGAGGCGGGGGTTTTCGCTACAGTTGTATGCGGCAGAAGCGGCGCTTGCCGACGCGGATTATCTCGCCGCCCGCGAGCGTTATCTCCCCCTGCGGGTCGGCGAGGCGCTCGTCGTTGACGGCGACGGCGTTCTGCGAGATAAGGCGCCGCGCCTCCGTCTTGGAGGGGGCCAGGCCGGCCTCGACCAGCAGCGTCGCCACCGCAATCGGGTTGGCGGAGGGCGTGTGGGTGGCCATCTCCTCCGGCGCGAGCTTCTCGCGGTGGACGCGCTCGAAGTGTTCCTCCGCGGCGGCCGCCGAAGAGGCGTCGTGGAACCGCTCTACCAGGCGCCGCGCCATCGCCATCTTGACCTCTTTGGGGTGGGCCTTGCCGGCGGCCAGCTCCTTCCTGAGCTTCTTCACGGCGGCCGGCGTCTCGAGGCGAAGTATCTCCAGATAGTCGAACATCAACTCGTCGGAGACCGACATTAACTTGCCGTAGATCTCCTCCGGCGCCTCCGTGATGGCGACGTAGTTGCCGAGCGACTTCGACATCTTCTGGCTGCCGTCGGTGCCGACGAGGAGCGGCGTGATGACGGCGACCTCCGCCTCCTGGCCGAACTCGCGCTGGATGTCGCGGACCACGAGCAGATTGAACTTCTGGTCGGAGCCGCCCAGCTCGACGTCGGCCTCCAAGGCGACGGAGTCGTAGGCCTGCGCCAGCGGGTAGAGCGGCTCGTGCAGGCTGATGGGCAACCCCTCGGCGAGGCGCTTGGCGAAGTCGTCGCGCTCCAGCATCCGCGCCACGGTGTACTTGCCGGCGAGGCGGATTATGTCCGCGAACGTCAGCGGCGCGAGCCACCGGCTGTTGTAGTCGATGACGGTCTTATCGCGGTCGAGGATTTTAAAGGCCTGGTCGCAGTAGGTTTCGGCGTTGGCGCGGATCTCCTCCATGGTGAGCACCGGCCGCGTCTTGGACCGGCCGGAGGGGTCGCCGATGCTGCAGGTGAAGTCGCCGACGAGGAAGACGACCACGTGGCCCAGCTCCTGGAAGTCGCGCATTTTGTTCAACACGACGGTGTGGCCCAGGTGGATGTCGGGCGCGGTCGGGTCCAGGCCGAGCTTGACCTTGAGCGGCCGGCCGGTGGTAAGGGAGGTCCGGAGCTTGGCGCGCAGGTCGTCCTCGGTGATTATCTCCAGCGCGCCCTCGCGGAGGAGTTCGAGTTGGCGTTCGACCTCGGCTTCGGTTTTAGCGTCGGCTTTCGTCGCCATGGCGACTCCTGAAGTTGGCCGGCGGCGGATATAAAAAAGGCATAGGACTTGGGAACGCCCTATGCCCCACCGCCTGGGCGGCGAGGCCCGGTTAGCCGTAATACATGGCCTTGATGCGGCCCCACGCGTCGTTTTCCGTGCTGGCGGCGGGGTACTCGAGGGGGCTATGGATATTTTGCGGTTGCGGCGAGGACCGGTCCCGGAAATCGTTCAAGTTGTTATCGGTGTCGTAGGAGTTGCCCTTCGTCTCGTTATGCGCTTCGCCCGATTTGCGCTCCAAGCTGTGGCCTTCCCGCACGCCGAGATGGGGGACCTCCTCGTAAAACGGGATAATTACGCGGCCCCAACCGACGGCGTCGGCACCGCCGCCGCTCCGAATCAACTGGACGCCGCCTTCGCCTGGTTTGTAATCCATCGAAGCGGTGCAGTAAAAATCCGGCTTGTAGGGGAACCTCGAACTCGACCACGTCCCCCGATCCGCCTCCCTCCCGATAAGGTAAAACCCGCACCCGGGAATCTTCGCGGAGGCGGGTAAAGTTACGGTTTCGACCGTGTCCTTAACTTTAATGCGAATTCTCCACCCGGAGATATCGAGATTGTCTCCTTTTTTCCCGGCGTAGTAGAGTTCGATAAACGGCGGCGGCGAGTTGGACCCGGCGTCGTAAAGCACCTCGGAGATATACACCAACTCCACCGAATCCCGGGCGGAGGCGCCTCCGGCAAGCATCCCTAAGACCAATATGGCGATAACGGGTCGCATCTTACACTTCACCACTCCCTAACCATTATGGCAGAGCGGTCGATTTTTGTCAAGCAAAAACCGGGTGCGGCGAGGACCCCCGTTATCGTCGTTTCGGGCCGCTTCAGGCGAAGCGCAAGCTACCCGCCGCTTATTAGTAACGGCCGGGGCTTTTCCGTTACGGCCAATGACTACCCCGGCCCGGAGAGGGGGCTACTTGTACTCCGTCCCCTCGCAGGTGGGACACGGCGGCAACGCGTCTTCCCGCTCGTCGAGCCGTACGACCGTGCCGCAGCTCGAGCACACGTATAATCCGCTTCCGGGTTGTTCGCCGGTCTTCGGCACTGACGCCACCCCCTTTCGGCCGGCCGCGTTAACGTCGGTATTGAACGTCCGCCGCCCCCGTCGCCCTCCCGCTACTATCCTAAATCACGGCGGCGGCCTTGTCAACCGCTTATGGGGGATTGCCGGATCCGCCGCCACCGGCCGGGCCCGCCCTCGCCGCAATAACCTTGCTCGGCGGCCGAGCTTTATGCTATATTACCGATTAAAAGGGAGATGGTCATGGCCAAGTTCGACCCCAAGAAAATTGCCGTCACCTTTGACGACGTCCTTCTAAAACCCCGCCACAGCAAGGTTCTTCCCGCGGAGGTAGACCTCCGCACGAAATTTTCCCGCCACCTCGAGCTCAATATCCCGGTGACCTCCGCGGCGATGGATACCGTTACGGAGGCCGCGCTCGCGATAGCGCTGGCGCAGGAGGGCGGCCTGGGCGTCCTCCACCGCAACCTACCGGCCCAGGCCCAAGCCCAGGAAGTCAATAAGGTCAAGCGCTACGTTTCCGGCATGATCGTAGATCCCTACACGCTCGCGCCTCAGGCGCCGGTAGCGGAGGCGTTGGCGATCATGGCCAACTACAAGATCTCGGGCGTCCCCATCGTTGACGAGCGCGGCGCCCTGGTCGGCATCATCACGAACCGCGACCTGCGCTTCGAGCGGCGCCGCGACATCCCGGTATCCGAGCTCATGACCAAGGAAAACCTGGTAACGGCGCCCGTCGGGACATCGCTGGAGAAAGCCAAAGAGCTCCTCCACCGCCACCGGATCGAGAAGCTCCCCATCGTCGACGAGGGGGGAACGCTCCAAGGCCTGATCACCGTCAAGGACATCATCAAGGCCATCGAACACCCGCACGCCTGCAAAGACGACCAGGGCCGGCTCCGCGTGGCGGCGGCGGTGGGCGTGGGCGAGGCCGCGCTGGCCCGGGCCGACCTGCTGCGGGAGAACGGGTGCGACGTTATCGTCGTCGACACCGCCCACGGCCATACGGAGGGCGTCCTGGATACCGTCCGCGCGCTCAAAAAGAAATCGCCGGAGGCGGAGGTAGTCGCCGGGAACGTCGGTACCGCGGAAGGCGCGGAGGCGCTGATCGCGGCGGGCGCCGACGGCGTGAAGGTCGGCATCGGCCCCAGCGCCATCTGCACCACCCGCGTCGTCGCCGGCGCCGGCGTACCGCAGGTTTCGGCCATTATGGACGCCGCCGCGATATGTCACAAAGAAGACGTCCCGCTCATCGCCGACGGCGGCATTAAATACTCTGGCGACATCACCAAGGCGCTGGCCGCCGGCGCCTCTTGCGCCATGATCGGCTCGCTCTTCGCCGGGACGGAGGAAAGCCCCGGCGAACTCATCCTGTACGAGGGACGCTCGTACAAATCGTACCGGGGGATGGGCAGCATGGGCGCGATGGGCGGGTCCGGCCTGTCGCGCGACCGTTACAGCCAACCGGAAGACGTCGAGGCCTCCAAACTCGTCCCGGAAGGAATCGAGGGACGGGTGCCCTACCGCGGCCCGCTGGCCCAGGTCGTGTACCAACTCGTCGGCGGCTTGCGCGCCGGCATGGGGTACTGCGGCGCTAAAAACGTCAAGACGTTGTGGCGGACGGCGGAGTTCCTGCGCGTTACGCCCGCGGGCCTCGCCGAGAGCCATCCCCATGACGTCCAAATTACGAAAGAAGCCCCCAACTACGGCGTTCGGACGCCGTGGGATAAGAAATAGGGGCGAGGAGGCGAGTTATCCCTCCGGCGATTATAATTGCGGCCCGCGCGCTCGGGATTCCCTTCCTGGCGGGCATCAACCTCTACCTCACCGTCTTCGCGCTGGGACTGATAAAGAAACTCACCGGCGCGACGGTGTTGGGGCCGGAGTTCGAGGTCTTGGCCAGCTGGCCCGTCCTTATCGTTGCCGGCGTGCTGCTGGTCGTCGAGATCGTCGCCGACAAGGTCCCGGCGGTCGACCACGTTTGGGATACAATCCACACGTTCATCCGCACGCCGGGCGCGATGGTCGTCATCGGCATCATGATGCAGGGCGAGCACCTGACGTGGCAGGTCATCGCTATCCTGGTCGCCGGCGGCGTGTCGTTCGTCGCGCACTCCGGCAAGGCTACGACCCGCGCCGCCTCCACCAAAACCACGGCCGCGACCGCCAACGCCGTCGTCAGCGGCGTCGAGGACGTGTTCGTCATCCTGGGGTCTCTCCTGGCGGCGTTCTACCCCGTTCTGTTGGGCGCACTGGTCCTGGTAATTCTAATTCTGGCCGCGCTCTTCGGCCCCAAACTCTTCCGGTCCGCGCGGATAAACTGGGCCGTGGCGACGAATTTCATACGACATTTATGGGTGAAATTCCGGCGCTGGATCAACCGCGAATGGCAGCCCCGGGAAAAAGGTGTCCGATTGCCGGCCGCCCTCGAGGACCTAGCGCTGGCGGAGGAGCCGGTAGCGGCGGCCCGCGTGTTGGAGGGGCCGTACGGCCGGCGGCGCTTCGCCCATCTGGTCTTGTGGCGCGACCGGCTCGCGCTGTCCGTGCGGCGGCTCGTAAAGCCGAAGGTACTTAATTATTACTATAAAGAGTTGGGCGAGGTGTACGTGGGCGAGAATACGTTGCTGGATCGCCTGTACTTCGCCGCCCGCGGGCGCGAGTACGTCATCTCGTTTTTCAAAGGCCGCCAACCCACGGCCGGACGCGCCGCCGAGTTGATCGGCGCCGGGCGGGCCAAACCTTAACCCCCTCCGGCCGGGCGGGCGCTCGCGAAACTTGGCGCCCGGCGCGGCCTGCGACGGCGTCCCCCTTGCGGGCACCGTCTCTCGCCGCCGGTTCGACCCCCGGCTCCGTTCCCGTTCCGGGGGCCGGGGGACCGGCGGCCGCGGCGTTATGAAAACCTTCGCGACCACACGTCGCTTCACCGGCGCTTCGGCCGGGGCGCTCCTGAGCGTCCTCCTCCCGGCCGGGCTGTACCTTCTCACGTTGGCGCCGACGATCACCTTCGAGGACTCCGGACAACTGATCACCGCGGCGGCGACGCTCGGGATATCGCACCCCTCGGGCTATCCCGCGTTCGCGCTCGTCGGCCAGCTATTCACGCTGCTGCCCTTCGGTGGTTGGGCGTGGAAAGTCAATCTCGCCTCCGC
Source organism: Candidatus Coatesiibacteriota bacterium (assembly GCA_020356085.1). Classification (GTDB taxonomy): domain Bacteria; phylum RBG-13-66-14; class B26-G2; order WVWN01; family WVWN01; genus WVWN01. Next base: position 2,126,026 of record CP070633.1, read on the forward strand.
GGCCGCGGCCGCCGCCGCCTGCGGCGTTTTCTACCTTCTGCTCCGCCGCCTCTTCCGCGCCGCCGCCGCCGAAGCGGAGGTCGCGGCTTCCGTTGCCGCCGCGGCCGCCGCCGTCGCCCTGGGCTTTAGCTTCACTTTCTGGAGCCAGGCGGTCGTCGCCGAGACGTACGCTTTGAACGCGCTGGTGCTGATCGCGACGCTGGCCTGCGTTCTCAACTTCGCGGCTACGGGCGAGGCGCGGTGGGGTTACGCGGCGGCGTTCCTCGGGGGGCTGGCACTCGCGGCCCATACCTCCTCGGTGGTCGTTACGGTACCCGCCGCCGTGTACCTGATAATACGCTTCCGCCGATTGCCGGGCGTTCGCGGCCTGTTCTTGGCGGGCACCCTGGCGGCTTTCGGTTTCTCGGTCTACCTCTACTTGCCGCTGCGGGCGGCGCAAGGGCCGGCGATAAACTGGGGCGACCCCCGGAAGCTCCCGGCGTTATACGCTCACTTCACGCGGCGGATGTACGGCGGCGCGGAGGTCGCCCGCCTGCCGTTCCTCCCGGGCCACCTCCTCGAGCTGGGTAAATTCCTGGCCCGGGAATTTACGCCGGTCGGCGCCGCCGGCGGCGTGGCGGGGATAATCTTGGCGTTGGCGCGGCGGGAGCGGCCGTGGGGTTTCTTGGTCGCGTTGCTAATTATAACCGGACCCCTCTCGGCCGTGCTCCTCGTCTTACTCCTCCAATCGCAGCAAGCCGCCGGGATAAACGTATGGTATATACCTTGTTTTATATGGGCCGCGGCCTTCGTCGGGTGGGCGCTCTTCGAACTCGCGCGGCACCGCCGGCGCCTCGTTCGCCTGTCCGGTTACGTCGCGGCCGCCGCAGTGGTCGCCTTTCCCTTAGGGCTCCATTTTCAGCATAATAATTACCGAAATTATTTTTTCGCGGAAGATTTCGGCGGCAATTTCCTGCGCACCATTAACTATAACGGCCTCAACCTCAGCTTCCTCCGCGGCTCGCTGGGCACGTACGAGGTCGCGTATCTCAAGAAAGTCGAGGGCCGCCGGCCGGACCACACCTTCGTGGAGGCCACCGGCTTTGTGTTCCGAGACTACGAGGGGTTCGCGGTAGGTCGCCGTGCCGCGCCGGACGCCGAAGCGGCGGCCTATTGGGACCATAATTTCGAATGGGACCTCCTGTCGTCGCCTACGGGGCGCGGCGTCTACTACGGCACTTTCCGGGAGGAGGTCGCCTCCCACGGCTTTGTGCTGGTCCCGGAGGGAATGCTGTACCGCGCGGCCCAGCAGCCGCCCGACACTCACGAAGTTTCGCCGGTGTGGGATCGTTACTCGTTCCGCGGCGTCGCCGACGTCGCTTTCCGCCCCGAGGCGCCGCCGTACGCCGCCGACGAATGGGTCCGGGACGCGACGTGCCGCTACAAACTCATGCTGGCGAGCGAATACTTCCTCGCCGGTGACGAGACCTCCGCCTTGGCGACGGTAAGCGAGACGGCCCCGATCGCCGCCGGACTCAGTTCTCCCCTCGCCGAGATCGGCGCCGTGTACTTCAAGAATGGGTATTACGCAGAGGCTGCCGAGTTCTACCGCCGTTCGGCGGAAGCTTTCCCCCGCGCGGGCGGAGGCGAGGCGGCCTCCCGTTTGCTGTACGCGCGGGTGCGGCAGAGCGAGGGGTGGGCCCACCTCTACGCCGGCGAGGTGGAGGCGGCGGAAGCGGCGTTCCGCGCCTCCCTCGCGGCCGACCCGGACCAACCCGACCTCGCGCCGCTCGCCGAACGCGCCAAGCTGGAACGCCTCGCCCGCGAAATCGCGGCCCCGAACGAAAGCCGGTAACCGGTACGCCCTATGACGACGTCAAACCGTTTATCGAAATTCGAACTCGCGTGCGGCCTGTTGGCCGCGGCGGTTCCCCTCCTTTTTTACACAATCACGCTCCCCCCGACGATTACATTCGAGGATTCGGGCCAGCTCATTACCGCCGCGGCCCGGCTGGGCGTCTCCCACCCCTCCGGTTACCCCCTCGCGGCGCTGGTAGGCCACCTCTTCACGTTGATCCCGGTGGGTCGTATGGCGGCGCGGGTCAATTTCGCCTCCGCCGTCGCCGCCGCCGCGTGCTGCGCCGTCCTGTTCTTTTTGCTTCGCCGCCTATTTTTGGACCTCCGGGCCGAGGCGCGGGGAGCCGCGGCGGCCGCGGCCGCGACGGCCGCGATCGCCTTCGGCCTCAGCCGGTCCTTCTGGAGCCAAGCGGTGGTGGCGGAGGCGTACGCCATCAACGCGTTGGCCTTGGCGACCGTATTGTTCGCCGCGCTGAACTTCATCCGGACGCGCCGGGCGAGGTGGGGTTACCTTGGCGCGTTCGTCGCGGGCCTGGCCCTTGGTGCCCACACCTCCTCGGTAATCGTGACGCTCCCGGTCGCCGGCTACGTGATCTGGCGGTTCCGGAAATTGCCCGGGTATCGCGGGTTCTTCCTGGCCGTGGCGCTGGTGGCGCTGGGCGCGACGGTTTACCTATACCTCCCGCTCCGCGCGGCGCAAGGGCCGGCAATCAACTGGGGAGACCCCCGGACCCTCCCCGCGATGTACGCCCACGTTACGCGGCGGATGTACGGGGGGCCGGAAACGGCGCGGCTCCAATTCCTCCCCTACCATTTATACGAGCTCGGGAAATTCCTCTGGGCGGAGTTCGCGGCGCCCGGGTTAACAGCCGCGGCGGTCGGCGTAGTCCTGGGCGTGGTGCGCCGGGCCAAACCCTGGAGCTTCCTGGCGTTGCTCTTACTCCCGACGGGGCCGGTGGCCACGTTCGCGTTGGTACTCTTACTCCAAGCGCACCAGCTCCCGGGGATTCAAGTTTGGTACCTGCCCTTCTTCCTACTCACTTCGTGCTTTCTGGGCCTTACGCTATTCTCGCTCGCCGCCTCTCGGCGGCGGTGGCTCCGCGGTCTGGGATACGTGGCCTTAGCCGCGGCCGTGGTCGCGCCGCCGCTCACCAACTTCTACTGGGACGATTATCGCGACTACTACTACGCCGAGGATTACGGCGCGAATTTCCTCCGAACGATATCGTATGGCGGCCTGAACATCATGTTCGAACGCGGGTCGCTGGGGACTTTCGAAACGGCGTACTTGAAGAAAGTGGAGTGGTACCGGCCGGACCACGTTTTCGTGGACGCGACCGGCAGCGTGTACAAGGAATACGAACTCTTCGCCAAAGGCCGCTTGGACGAAGGGGACCCGATGGCGGCCCGGAGATGGGAACAGGCTTTCGAACGGGACCTGCTGAGCTCGGCGACGCGGCGCGACATCTACTACACTATTTTCCGGGAGGACGTCAGAGCGTTCGGCCTCACGCTCGAGCCGGCGGGGATGCTCTATCAGGTCCACCTGCCCCCGCGGGAGCGCCGGCCGATTGCTCCGGTCTGGGGCCGCTACGCCATGCGGGGCGTAGCCGAGGCGGAGGCGGACCCGGAGGCGCCGCGGATGCACTTGGAGGAGTGGATCCGCGTCGCGCTGGTGAAATATAAGACGATGCTGGCCCGCGACTACTTTCTGGCCGGCGACGAGGAGAAAGCGTTCGCGACGCTCGAGGCCGCAGCTCCTTTGGCCTACGGCATGACCGAACCGCTGCTCGAGCTGGGCAACGTGTACGCCCTGAACGGACACTACGCCGAGGCGCTGCGGTACTTCGACGGCGCGCTGGAAGCCTATCCCCGCCGCGGCGCGGGCGTTCCGGCGGTACGGTACCACTACGCCCAGGTGTGGGCCAACAAAGCCGTCGCGCACCTCCACCTGGGCGACGTCGACGGCGCGGAAGCGGCGTACCGCGCCTCGTTGGAGGCTTACCCCGACCAGCCGGATATCCGGCTGATTTCCCGCCGCGAAAACCTGGTCCGCGCGGCGGAGGCGTTTGCGGCCGAGAGCGAGGCTGAGCGGCTACCCTCGCCGTAGCAGAGAAGCGAAATCCGTAGAAGCTGCCGGCCGCTTATTATATTATTGACCGGGGCCTCGGGGCGATCCGGTGGCGCGCCGCCGTTTACGTTTCAAACCCGCAACCGTAATTATGAAGAAAATACTAACCAGCCCTAAGATGCCGCTCGTAATCGTACTCCTCCTGGCAGCGGCCGCGCCGCTGACGTGGGTCGTTACCGTGGCCGTCGACGAGGGCTTGAACCTTCCCTCCGACGACGCGTGGATCCACCAGGTCTTCGCCCGCAACCTCGCCCGGGAGGGGAGATACGAATATAACGTCGGCGAACGGTCCTGCGGCGTAACCGCGCCGCTTTGGACGCTGCTCTTAAGCGAGACGTATTTCTTCCGCCTTCCGCCGCGGGTAACGGCCGTGGCGCTTACGGTACTAAGCCATATCCTGTGGGCCGGGGCGCTGTACTGGCTGGGGCGGGCGATATGGCCTGACCGGTCGCGGTGGTGGGCGGCGGCGCCGGCGTGCCTGCTTAGCCTACTCGGACCCGTAATGTGGTTCGCGGTCTCGGGGATGGAGACGGCGTTGTTTTTCGGCCTGGCGACGCTGGCGGCGGCCGCGTGGGCCCGCGACCGGCCCACGCTGGCGGGGTTCGCCGCGGCCGCCACGTTCCCGGTCCGGCCGGAGGGAGCCCTCCTCATCGTATTCGTATTCGGGTGGTGGGTCTACCGCCTCGCGCGGGAAAAACGGCGGCCTACGGCGGCCGAGGTCGTCGGCTACGTCGCCTTCCCCCTTATGTTCGGCCTGCCGTTCGTTATCCACAACTGGATAGTCACGGGCGTGCCGTTCCCGACAACGTATTTCGGCCGACACTGGCTCTACTTGGGCAGCGTGAGCCCCGAAATACGGGTCATGTGGAAAGACGTCCCGGCCGTCGCGTTCTACTGGTTCCGCTATATCCAGGTATGGATGTTGGGCCAACACGACCTGTCCAATACCATGAAAATCCTGACGGACTCGGCCGTACTCTACCAAATCGGCCTATGGGCGGCCGCGATCCAGCTCCTCCGACGGCGCCTCCCGCGGGCGTTCGCGTTTTTCTTCATCTGGGTACTCGCGCATAATCTGTTCTACGCGCTAGTTCTCCCGAATTTCGGCACGGCCGGCCGGTACCAGGGGTGTAACTTCGCGTTGTTCGCCCTCGCCTCGGTTTACGGCGCCCTCTTCCTGTTGGAGTGGATTAAAGGCAAATGGCTCCGGATAATCCCGTATGTTTTCTTGGTCGCGTCGTTCATCGCCGCTCTCGGGTCGTACCTGGTTTGGCGTAACATGTACTCGGACAATATTCACCACATTACGACCGTCCACGAAGCGGCCGGGAAATGGGTCAACGAAAACCTGGCGGAAGAGGCCCGCGTAGCCGCGTTCGATATCGGCATCTTCGGCTATTACGCCGACCGCTATATCGTCGATTTGGGCGGCCTCCTCGACCGCGAATCCTATACCTACTTGCGCGAACGGACCATGAGCCAATACCTGAAGAAAAAAAACGCGCACTACCTCGCCATGATGGATGCCGACACGCACGATATTCGGCCGCTGCCGGACCGGCTGGGCCTCTATCAGGACGAGGGGACAGTCTTCCGCCTCGAATTCCTGAAATCGTGGACGTTAAATATAAGCCGCCGACGGTGGATAAACGTTACCGCGGTGGCGTATCCCAGACTCAACCTTTACCGCATCGAATTCATGCCGGACTAAACTTTCCGGCCCGTTATGGCGTCTAATTCGCGAGGCGGGGAAACAGGCGGAGCCGGGGTGGACGGCGAAGTCGTACAACGCGCGCGCCGGGGCGACGCCGAGGCTTTCGGCCTGATCGTCGAAGAGTACCGCGACCGCCTTTTCGGCCTGGCCCTGGGCATGGTTCGAAACCGCGACGCCGCCGAAGATATCGTTCAGGAGGCGTTTATAAAAGCGTATAAGAATATCAGCGGTTTCCGGGGCGAATCCAGCATCTATACCTGGCTGTATCGGATAGCCGTAAACACCGCCCACAACCACCTCCGCCGAACGCGACGGCTCTCCCCGGTCGACTTCGACGACGTGGCGCCGATCCTGGAAGCCCGCGGCCTCAACCCGGCGCAAAAAGCCGCGAACGCCGAACTGGGGGAGGCAATAGAAAAAGCGGTTCACAACCTGCCGCCGCGACAACGAGAGGTTTTCCTCTTGCATTACTTCGAGCAAATGACGCATCGCGAAATCGCCGAAACGCTGGGCATAACGGAGGGAGCCGTAAAAGCCAACTTCTTCCACGCAGTACAGAAACTCAAAGGGGCTTTGAAAACGTACGTAACTTAAGGTGATTCCCCATGGCCACGCCCACCAAAAAACCCACGTGCCGTAACTGGCAGATCCTGCTCGGCGAGTACGCGCTGGACACGATCTCTACGCGCGACCGCGCCCGCCTGGAACGCCACCTGGCACAGTGCCGGCACTGCCGGAAACGGCTCGCCGAGACGCAAAAGATATACGCGGCGATGGCGGATTTCGAACTCGCCAAGCCGAGCCCGTTCTTCGCCGCCAAAGTGGACCGCGCCGTGCGAGAAACCGCGGGCCTGGAGGCGCCGCGCGCCGAGCGGAAACGGTGGTTCGAGCTCGGACGGTGGTGGCGTTCGCCGGCCTTCGCCACGGCCGCCGGGGCCGCGGCCCTGGCCGTCGTCGCGACGGTCCTCTACCTTAAGGTGTGGGTACCGTATACGGCGACGGCGCCGCTCCCGCCGCCGGCCAAGGAGACCGCGACGGTTCCGGTCGAGAAACGGGATACCGCGCCGCCGGCGCCGGCCGAAAAAGACGACGCCGCGGCCCGGGAAGTAGATACGTCGGCCCTCGCGGCGGCCGAGACGCCGCCCGGCGAGGAACTCGTGCGGGGCGAGGAGTTCGCGGAATCCCCGGACGTCGTCGACGACGGCGTTGCGGCGCCGGCGCCGACGCCGGAGGTCGCGGCCTTATTAGCGGCAAGTGAAACGGAAGGTGAGTTCGCCGGCGCGGGCCGCCGGGACGAGGCGCGGGCGCGGGAGAGCGCCGGCGGCGTCGGCTTCGGCGCCGGCTTCGCCGCCCCGGCGGAGGAGGCCCTCTGGGAGGAGGCGCCCTTCGCGGGAGCCGGCTACGCCGGGTTCGCCGCGCCGCACACGCGCGTCGTGACCGCGGCGGAGGTGGAGGCGTGGATGGACGCGCGCTTCGAGGCGGACGTCGAGCTGTTAACGGGCGAAGACGACGCCGCGCTATTGGACTACGTCACGCCCGACGCCACGTTGATGACCTATTTCTACGAATTATCCGCCGAGGAGCAAGAGGAATTGCTGAGCCGGCTGCGGCGCGAGGCGGAGGAGGCCCCGCCCGCGGAAACCTTCCTCTTCCATTAACGCCGGCCGGGGGTATGCGTATGACGTACAAACGGATATTCTTGCTACTCGCGTTCGGGGCCGCGGTCGCCGCGGGAGGCTCGTTCGCCGGGGCGGAAGATCCCCCGAAAGACAACGTCGACCTGGAGGCCGTCCGCGCCGCCGTCAACGAGCTAAAGCAGAAGAAAGTCGTTGACGTTCTGGCTTTGGAGAACGGCGAGGAGGAGGCGTTTCTGGGCGTCTACAACCGGTGGGAGGAAGTCCGGTGGGCCTACCGGGAGCGGCGTAACATCCTGGTGGAAGAGCTCCGCGCGGCGCTGACCGAGACGCCGGATTCCCGGCCGCTCGGCGAGATCCTCGACGACGTCGACGCCGTGGACGCCGAGTCGCGCGGCTCGGAGGACCGCTTGCGGACGGAGTTCCGCCAGTTATTGTCGGAGGAGCAATACGCCAAGCTCCTCCTCTTCGAGCACGGCTTCAACCTCCGGCTGCGGCGGCTGGTCCAAGAACAGCAGCGGCAAGCGCCACCCCACGCCGTCGAACCGGCCAAACCCTAAATCCAGTATTTACGAGGAATAAAAAAACCCGCCTCTTGGGAGGCGGGGATTTTTTCGAACGCGCGGCGCCTAATCCCGCTCCGCCTCCTCCACCAACATTACCGGGATGCCGTCCCGGACGGGATATTTCAGGCCGCACTGGCAGCAGATGATCCGCTCGTTCGCCTCGTCGTATTCGACGTCGCCCTTGCACTCCGGACACGCCAAGATTTCCAACAGTTCCTTGTCTACCATGGCCGCTGCTCCCCTCGGTTAATACTTGTGGATGAACCGCAGGCCGAGGCCGTACCGCTGCGTCCCCAGTTCCTCGTTGTCCTCGTACGTGCTCCCGACGACGAATAGGTTCCGGCGGAGCTCGTAGTCGACCTCCGCGGCGTGGACCAGTTCGCCCGCCTCCGGCCCCACCTCCCGGTACCGGCCAGTATACGAGACGAAGAGGTCCGGCGTCAAGTGTTGGCCGACTGTTACCTCCGCGTACGGGTTCTCCTCGGTGCCGGTAAAAACGTTGGCGTCGAACTCGAAGACGTCAACGCCGGTCTCGCGGCGGACGGCCCGCGCCACTTCCGCCTCCGCGTAGCGGCGGACGTAATCGCTCGAGCCCTTAGTGGCGAGCTCGCCGGCGCTAAGGGCGTTATAGTCGTCCCACGTCAGGTCGAGCGCCACCACCCGCGTTATCTCCTCCCGACTCAAGCCGACGGTTTCGCCGGTAATGGTCTCGTAGCTGAGCGCCACCACGGGTTCGCGCAGCGTTCCGGTAACGTCAATGTACACGACGGCGTCAGAATTCCCGGCCCGGAGGGCCCGGATGACCCGTTTGGCGCGCAGCGCGACGACCGGGTTTAGCTCCTGCGTGCCGGTAAACGAAATATCGGCCCGTAAGACCTGGAAATCCCGCTGGAGGAAATAGTAATGGCCGCGCCGGGCGTGGAGCTCGCCGGTATATACGGTGACCGCCCCCGTGCGGCGAGCCGTGACGTCGGCTTCCAATTCGATCTCGGCGTCGCGGTTGCGGAGCCACAGGTTGCCGGGCGCCGTAACGTGGACTTCGTACGCCAGCCCGGAGGGCGAAGCCGAGCCGCCGCCGATCGCCGCCTCGCCGAAATCCGTCGTGATTAACCCACTGGTCAGTTCGACTTCCGCCACCGCCTCCAAGCGGTCCAACGGCCCGGAAATATTGGCGCGGATATCCCCTAAAGCTTGAACGCCCCGGAAGGCCCGAATGACGTAATCCTCGACGGCGACGTTTAAACTCAATTCCCGGGGACGGAAGCCCTCGAAGGCCAGGCTGCCCCACGCCTGCCCCCCGCCCTCGTCGAGCCGAAAGGTGAGCGGCGCCTCCGGCGAGACCGTGACGCGCTCGCGCGCCGTTTCGACGGTGCCCGTGAGCCGCGCGAACGACGACCGAAGTACGCGGACGACGCCCTCGCCGTCGAGGATCGCGAGGCGGCCGGCCCATACGGGGTCCTGATACGAACCCGTCAACTCCAACCGGCCGCGGACGACGCCGCCCGTAATCAAGACCTCCTCCGTCAACAGGTTCAGCGCGCGGAGGTCGAGATCGACGAACTCCGCGGCGAGGTCGATCTCGCCGGTGGGCTCCGGCGCCCCCGGCCGCAGCGCCAACGGCAGGCGGCCCGTAACCATGACGTTGGGCAGCGACTTCTCCGCCAACGACAGCTCGCGGATATCGACGACCCCGTCCCGATAGGTGAAGTCGGCTCGGCCGCGGTCGAACCGCACGCCGCCCCAGGCGAGTTCGCTTAGCAGTAGGTTGGCCCGAATCTCCGGGGAGGCGCCGGTGCCGGAAACGGTGATGACGCCGTCGAGGTAACCCTCGTCCACGAACCCCTGTTTGTACAGGCCGGTAACGGCGCTCATTTTAAAGCGGGAGAACCATAACGTGACGTCGACGTTCTCTTCGCCCTCGCCCGCCAGCGCGTTTAGCGGCAAATAGGCCGCGACCCGCAACGTCCCGCCCAACAGGCCCGCGACCAAACCCGGGATAATCAGCCGCTGATTGTCGTAGGAGGCCTCGCCGTGGATGTAGTCGATCGGCTGGCGGTTCACGATCAAATTCGAGGCGGCGAGGTTCGCGTACAATTCGGGATGTTCCATCGTCCCCCCGACGTCCAAGGTGATCCGGTCGAGCCGCCCCCCTACTGTCGGCCCGACTTCCGCCGGCAAGAGGTCCTCCAGCGGAATGCCGCGGGCCTCGGCCGTCAGCGCCAGCGGCTCGTCCTCCGGGCCGAACGTACCGCGGAGGGCGAACTCCCCTCCCCGGTAGCGCAGCGGGCCGCCGCTCACGGCGTACCGTCTTCCCTCGCGCGCCAAAATGAGAGGCTCGACAAGCTCCGCCTGCATCAGGCCCAGGTTGACGTCGAGCCGGCTTATTTCCCATCGGTCCGCCGGCCGGTCGTAAGCAAAATCGAAGCGGACGTAATCGCCCTCCTCGTTCTCCAATAAGCCGTTTTCGACGACGTACGAATCTTCTTCGATCGTAACGTCCGCGCGGGCCCGCGCTAACGCCACCGGCCCCACTTGCACCTCCCACGCCATCAGCCGAAGGTGAGCCCGTTCGTCGCCGCCGATATTTTCCCAGTAGCCCTCCGCCCGCGCCGTCCCAACGCTCAGCCGCTCGTACGCCAGGCGTTTAAACACCGCGCTCCCCCGGAACGACGGCGCCGCGTACGAGCCCGTGATCCGGCCGTCGATTGACACCGCGCCGCGCAACTTGCTGAGCTCGTCCTCCAATCCGAACCGCTCGAGGGGCACCTCTCGCGTCGCGATCTCGAGGTCCAACGCCTCCGGATCGCCGCTCCCCCGCAAGAAAAGCTCCCCGCCTTCGCCCAACCGGAGCGAGAGCCCGGAAATATACGCTTTTTCGTTGGCGTACCGGAAGTCGGCGATCCCGCCGTCGATGAGCACCGGGCCGAGCTGGCCGGGGCCCAAGGAGGCGGATACGTCGAGGGCGTAATCGCCGGCGGTTAAGCCGACGCCGGAAAAGACGATTTTCGTGTCTACGTCGGTGGTAAAATATCCGCTGTGGAGGTAATCCGCCAGGTCCATCCGCAAGAGCCGCGCCTCCCCCCAATAGACCGGCTTATCGTTCGAGAGGTCGAACGTCATCTTGACGTACGCGGGCGTTCCGTTGAGGCGGCCTTCGAACCCCCGCAGCCTGATTTGCTTGCGCGCCACGTCGAAATCGTAGAACGCGGTAACGCGCTCGACGTCGAAGCCGTAGAGGTAGCCGCGGTGAAGGAGCAGCGTCCCGCTCTGCACGAGGCGTTCGGGGGGCCCCTTCAACGTGCCGGTGTACCGGCCCGTCCCAAAAAACTCGGGCGGGTCGTCGAAAACGCCCTGCGCCACCTCGCCCACGTCGAACGGATCTCCCTTGAATCGGAGGTCGAGGTAGGTATCCGGTTCGAATTTAATCGTCCCGTAGGTGGAGATGGTGGAGCTGCGCGAGGCGACGTCCACGCCGGCGAAATGCATCAACCGCGCATTGATGGCGAGCGACCCCGACCCGAAATGGGGAATGCGCTGATCGAACTCGGGGAAGTAACAACTACAATGGCGTAAATCGATGAAGACCGCGCCCCGGGCCTTGGTAAAGGTGCACCGGACGTCGGCCTCCGAGAATTCGGTGAGCGGGCTGTTGAGCTCCATCTTGAAGTAGGCGTCTTCCAGGAAAACGTTCGTAATGACGAAGTAGACGCCCTTCCCTTTGGGGGGACCTTTGGGGCCGAAGATCCGGTCCAGGTTGATCCGGCCGTCCGGGTCCTCCCGTAAGACCAACCACGGCCGTACGCAGTGGATATAATCGATCGTCGCGTCCCGCTTGATAAAATGGATCGGGTTGTAGCGGACGTGGATTTCTTCGATCAGCAGGGCGGGGCCGTCTCGCTCCAGCGAGGGGCCGTCGGCGAGGCGGAAGTCGTAAATGTCCAGGCCGGTGAGGAGCGTGCCCTCCACGCGGCCTACGCGGCACTCGGTCCGCGTGTACTGCCGCATGTACTTCTCGATCGCCCACCGCGTGAGCGAGTGGAAGTATCCGGCGCCGTAGAGCGCGAACGCCAACACGAACGAGGCGACGGCAACCAATACCGTCGCCAATCCCAGCGCGCGTACGAAGACCCACGCGACCTTGCCGAAGATGACGACCGCGTCGCGCAGAACGCCGAAAACTTTTCTAATAAATTTTACCACCCGCCGTACCCCCGCCGTTAAAACGCGTGGCCGAACGCGAAGTAAAAATTACCCGGGCGGTCGACCTCCCGCGTCATTATCGGCCGGCCGTAGTCGAAGCGGATGGGCCCCACCGGCGTATTATACCGCAGGCCGAACCCGGCCCCGTATTTGAGCGTTTGGTTCGCGTGCCGCGTCTTCCGGAGTTCGTCCCAGTCGGCCCAGACGTTGCCGCCGTCGGCGAACATCCCCGCCCAGAAATTGCCCAGGTTCAAGCCGATCCCGGGGACGCGGCGGCCGGCGGTAAACGGGAGCTGGAACCGGAACTCGATATTGCCGGTAAAGGAAATATTCCCGCCCAGCGCGAAGCCGTCGTCGGCCTGGGGCCCCAACCCCCGTTCGCCGTACCCGCGGACGGAGTAAGCCCCTCCCGAGAAGAACTTGGCGGCGAACGGTACGTCTTTGGTATGGCCGTAAGCCGAAGCGTAGCCGCCGCGGAGGCGGCCCGCAACCGTCGCGGCCGGCGCTACGCGGATATATTGCCGGCCGTCGGCGATGACGCGCCAGAAATCCTCGCCCCAGAGCGGGCCGCCGGCCGTCTCCTCCGAACCGAAAAGGTACAGTCCTTGCAACGGATTGAAGATATCGTCGCGGGTATTGACGGTGGAGGAGAAGATAAAGCTGGTAATGTTTTGCGGCCCCGCCAACCCCAGGTACCGCTCCGTCAACCGGCTGACCGGCCAGATAACCGTGACGTCGTCGCCGCGGGGGCCGAATTCGGTATAGGCCCGCTTAACGTTCATCCCGCCCGTGACTTCCAAATATTCGGTAATCTCCCTCGTTACGCGGGGCTCCAGGCCGACCTCCCAATGTCGCTTGCTCTCTTGGGAATCCCGCTCGAAATACAGCGTCGCCGCGCCCCGGTACCGGAAGCTGAACAGCCATGGCTCCACGTACGTCGCCTCGGTCCGAAATTCCGAATATTCGGCGGCGAAACCGTACTTCACCGACGCCTCCGTCGACAGGCGCTGGTTATTACCGAAGATGTTGTTGTGGCCCCACCCTACGGTAAACGCCGCGCGGTCCGGCGATTCGTAGCCCGGCTCGAGCTTATACCACCGGAATTTATCCTCCCGGACGAGTACGAAAACGTCGACGAGCGTCGGGTCGCGCTTCGAATCCGCCGGCTCCACCCGTAAATCGCGATACAGGCCGGTGCGGTAAATATTGGCGCGGCTCTCGTCTATTTTAGAGGCCCGCCATAGCCTATCCGGTTTAATTTTATATTCGATTTCGCGGGTTATTATCTTGGGCCGGGTGCGCTCGTTGCCGGCGACGATTATCTCGCCGATATGGTAAACGTCGCCCTCCTCCACTTTGAAAACGACGACGCCCGTCTCGCGGTTGATCTCGAGCGTCGCGGAGGCGTACACGTACCCCCGATCGCCGTAATACCGGCCTATTTTCAACGCCGCCTCGTTCAAATCCCGGGCCGAGAGGGGCGAGCCGACGTCGAGCCCCAAGCTCTCGCGAACGGCGAGGTAATGCTCGCGGCTCACGCCCTCCAGCAAGATGTCCGCGATTACCTCCCGGGGGCCCTCCTCAATCCGCAGCTCCAATTTACGCTTTCCGTCGCGGACGTCCCGGAAACCCCACCGGACGACGGCCTCCTCAAAACCCTCCCCCCGATAGGCCTCTTTTACGGCCTCCAACCCCCGCTCGAGCATGTAGTCGAAGAGGTATCGCTCGTACGGTTGTCCCTTCTCGATCCCCAGCAGGTCCCGGAGATAGTTATCGTTGTAGTACTTGTTGCCGTCGACGGCGATCTTTGTGACAACGAACGTACTCTCCCCCGCCTCCTCTTGGGCGAGAGAGGACCCCGCCAGGGTGCAGCCGGCGGCGAGCCAAACTACGACTTTTAAGCGCACGGTCTTTCCAATACCGTATAGCATTCCCTCCCCAGTTCGGCGTTCCCTCCCGCCGAACCGGCGAGGTGATAAAAAACCGCCTCGGCGGCGGCAACGACGTCCCGCGCGCCGGCGTCGTCAGAGGTCGAAGATCACGCGGGCGACGAAGTCCCCGTTCTCGTCGCGTTCCACGGCGTAGTCGGCGTACGTAACGTTCTTTACCTCGCCGTGGGGTCGGTGCCGATCGACGTCCAATTCCTCGCCCTCCGCCGTCGCCTCCAAGCGGCGGTCGTCCTCCGCGAAGACGAAGCCGAATTTCCTAAACACCAATCGCTCGGCGTCGAGCCAGTACAAGAGCTCCGCCAACCACTCGTGGAAGAGTTCCGCGAGGTCGGGCCCCGCCACCTCCAGACGGCGTTCCACTCGGCTTTCGACGGCGTCGTAGTCGAGAACGAGCTGGTATACCGCGCGCGCGCCGAGGACGAAGAGTTCCTCCCGGGAGGCGGCGACGATTTCGACGCCCGCGTCGGCGGTATGTGCGAGGTAGCGGATCGTGCCCATGGCGGAGGCAGCCGCTCGCCGGGGCCGTTAGGTTTCGGCCGCGACGAGCACGACCGCGGCCCACGCCGCGATCGCCTCCCCCTCGCCGATATACCCGAAGCCCTCGTTGGTCTTGGCCTTTACGCCGACGGCGCCGACGTCCAATTCCAACAACTCGGCCAGCCGGCCGCGAATCCGGTCGACGTACTTCGCCATCCGCGGCCGTTCCGTTATGACGACGCAGTCCAGATTCCCGACGCGAAGCCCCTCCGCCTCCACCATGGCCCGGACCTCGGCGAATAGCCTGGCGCTGTCGGCGCCGGCGAACCGCACGTCCGTATCCGGGAATTGGTGGCCGATATCCTTGAGCGCCGCGGCGCCCAACATCGCGTCCATAATCGCGTGGAGCAAAACGTCGCCGTCCGAATGGCCCACCAAACCCTGCTCGTGAGGGATCTCGACGCCGCCCAGGATTACGGGCCCTTCGCCGCCGAACCCGTGGACGTCATATCCTATTCCGACTCTGGTCATATTTAACCGTAATTATAACAAGCTAAACCGCCGGGGGCAAGCCGCAGCGGCACGGCTTTTTTACCCAACAACGGCCCCTCGGCGGCCCGACGAATCGCGGGCGAGCCATCAGGCAACTCCGACCAGGCTCCGGACCAACGGCGCGACGTCGCGGACGTCGGCGACCTCGTAGTCGGCCTGGGCCTCCGCGGCCCACCGCGCCACCTCCGGCCCCTCCCGCCGCACCCACACCGTACGGAGGCCTACCTGCCGCGCCGCCATGACGTCCTCCACCGGCGAGTCGCCGACGTAGATGATCTCCGCGGGCGACGCCTCCGCCATCCGGCAGATTTGAGCGTAGATCGCGGCGTCCGGTTTAAACACCCCCAGCTCTTCCGCCACCGCCACCCAGGTGAAGTAAGGATCCCAGCCCAAGCGTGCTATTTTAGGTCGCTGGATGTCCGTGAAGCCGTTGGTCAACAGGCCGAGCGGCAGGAGGGGCGCGAGCGCGGCCAACACCTCCTCCGCGCCGGGGAGCGGATAGCTACGTTCCAGGTAAACGGCGAGGTATTCCCTTCCCACGACCGGCGCTTCGAAAGGGGCCGCGACGCCCACGCGCGCGAAAAGTTCCGCGAAGCGCTGGTCCCGGAGCGTCGTCACGTCGATCTCGCCGCCGGCCAATCCCAGCCACAGCCGCTGGTTGATTTCGAAAAACAACCGCGCGAACTCGTCGACGGCCGTACCGGTCGCGCCGACGTCGTAGCGGCGGTACACCTCGGCCAGTGCCTCCCGCGCCGCGCGACGATGGTCGTAGAGCGTATTATCGAGGTCGAAAAAAAGGGCTCGGGGCATCGCGCGGCGGGTACGGCCTTCGCTCATGGCAGCTTCTTCCGGATTAGTAAAACAACCCTTTCACCCGGCCGAAGGAGGCGGGCGCCACCGCGGGGTGCGCATCGAAAAATATCCGCGCGTTGTAGCCCATGTCCTGTAACGTCCCGGACGTAGCTCGCTCGTCGTAGGCATAACATTGGTGTGCCGTCAACTTACCGACGAGCAAGCACACTTTTTGTCCGGTCCCCGACGTCCACGTAATCTCAAGAATCAGGTTGTCGCGGTTGTTATATTCGAACGTCTCGGCCATCGGTATGGGATAGACGCCCTCCGGGGACGGCAACTCGTACGTCGCGAAGCTGGCCACCAGCTTGGGCGTATTGCCGCCGTAGTTAGCCTCGAAATTAGCGGTTAGCGCCGAGAGGGGCGTGTGGCATAGGTAGAACTTGACCTCCTGAAACGTCGAAACGTTTACCGTCTTCTCCAACTCGAACTCGGTGATCGTCCCGGCGTAATTTATCTTGGCGCGGTCGAAAAGCATCTGGCACCGCATTCCCGGGTTGTAGGGGTGCCATGGTTGGAGGGCATTCTCGCTCCCCACGTGGATGTAGACGTTGCGACCTGTGGCCGCCGCCCCCGCTACGACCGACAACGCCGTGGCCCCAATACAAATTAGGTTCTTCATCCCATAACCTCCTGGAGCGGTCGGCAGGAAGCACCCCTCACTGATATAGCGCCTTGACGCGGCCGAAGGAGGCCGGCGTCACGGCCGGGCCGGTATCGAAGTGCACGCGGGCGTTGAGGCCGACGTCGGCGACCGTCCCGGTCGTGGCCCGGGCGTCGTACGCGTAACACACGTGGGCCGTCACCGTTCCGGAGACCAAACTCACTTTCTGGTTCTTGCCGAGCTCCCACGTTACTTCCAACAGGAGGTTGTCCCGGTTGTTATAGGCGAAGGAGTCCGCCATCGGAATCGGGTAGACGCCTTCGACCTCCGGGAGGCGGTAAGTGGCGAAGCTCGCTACCAACTTCGGCGTGTTGCCGCCGTAATTGCCGTTAAAATCCGTCGTCAAAGCGGCGAGCGGCGTATGGCAGAGGTAAAATTTGACGGTGCCGTACTCGCCAACGTACGCGTGTTTCTCCAGCTCGAACTCGGTGATCGTCCCGGCGTAGTTTATCTTGGCCCGGTCGAACAGCATCTGGCACCGCATGCCGTCGTTGGAGGAGTACCACGGATAGATGGACCCGGAGGTCCCGTTGAATATGTACACCGTATGGCCGGTGGCGAAGGCTCCGGAGGCGAGCGCCAACCCGGCCGCAAACGTTAATAGTACCTTTCGCACGCACGAACCTCCTCTCTCAAGAAAGCGCTTCCCGGCTAGCGGAACAACGCTTTAAGGCGGCCGAAAGACGCCGGCGTGACGGCCGGGTACTTGTCGAAGACGATGAGGGCGTTGTAGGCGATGATATCCGGCGTCCCGGCCTCGGCCTGGTAGTCCCACGCAAAACAACGGTGGTTAGCCACCGACCCGTTCTTCACCCGACACATTACGTTGGACTTGTCCGACGACTCCCACGTAATCTCGAAGAGGAGGTTATCGACGTTGTTGTATGCGAACGTCGTCGCCATCGGAAGAGGGTACGGCCCCACCACCGCGGGGACCTTGTAGGTGGCGAAGCTCGCCACCATCGTGGGCGTGTTCCCGCCGTAATTCTGCCTAAACACCGGCGTGAGCGAGGTAAGATTGGTATGACAGAGGTAGAACTTTACGTTGTAGAATTCCGCCGAATTGCCGTCGCTCTTCTCCAGCTGGAAATCCGTAATAGTACCGGCGTGGTTTATGTAAGAGCTGTCGTAGAGCATCTGGCACCGCATGCTCGTCAGCGTGGGGTGAGGCCACCAGGGAATGGCGTTCATCCCCTCGCCGTACTTGACGTAAACCTCGCTGCCGGTAGCGAACGCCGCCGGCGCGCCAACCAGGCCAACCGCCAACGCCTTTAAGGCATACCTCTTCATACGCAGCCTCCCCTTTCCTACCCGACATGGGGCGGGGCTATTACCCGAATCGAAAGCATACCGTCGCCGGATATCAAGGCGGCGGCCTTAACGCGACCCCAATATAACAACCCCTCGCGCCGGTGTCAAACTCCCGTTTCTTCCCGCCGAGCCTATACTTGACTACGATCATGATAATTGTTATAATATATGTAGAAAAAGGCGTTAGAGGCTAAACGCCGACGGGTTCTTTCTCGTCTAAATAAGCGGAATTCATCTGGAATATGAGACCGGAAAAAGATTTCTACACGTAACGAAGCGGGCCGGCCGCGACGGCGCCTGACGGTGGTGGAAAACAGCGCAGGCGCCTCCTCTCGCGGGACCGGCCGCTTGGTTTAATCGACCTGTTCGCTTCTACGCGGGCCCCCCCGGGGGCCCGTTTTTTTAGTTCCCCGTTCCCTTATAAGGCCAACGATCTCTTTCAAGGTCGTAAAAATATGCCCCGCCGATACGGTCGAACGGCCGTGCTCGCGGGGTAGATGGCGCACGCCCCGTTCCAGAAGCGGTACGCCGAGCCGGCGGAGCTTTACCATCAACTCCGTATCGATGAAGAATTTATCGGAATACAACTCCAAGCTTTGGAGTTCGCGCCGCGGGAGGAATTTGAACGAACAATCGACGTCGCGGACCCGCAAGCCGAACAGGAGACGGACCAGCGCGTTGTAACCCCACGATAAGAATTTCCGGAGCGCTCCCTCCGCCCGGCCGAGCCGGTAGCCAACGACGGCGTTGCGGCCGTCGAGGAGCGGCAGGAAGGCTAGCATTTCGCCCAGGTCGAACTGGCCGTCGCCGTCCGTATAGAAGACGTAATCCATCCTCGCCGCGGCAAAGGCGTCGCGAAGGCTCTTGCCGTAACCCTCATTTTTCGAGTGGGTAACGACACGCAGCGCGGGGATTTCGCCTCGTAACGAGGCAAGGAGGTCGGCGGTCCCGTCGCGCGAACCGTCGTCGACGATCACGATCTCGTACTCGACGCCGCCCACCCGGAGCGACTCGTCGAAGCCGCGAACGACGCGTTCGATATTGCCGGCCTCGTTGAAGGCCGGCGCGCAGGCAGAGAGCGAAAACGACGCCACGCCGTGAATATATAATTAACGCGGGCCAACCGCAAGCCTAAATACCCGGGAGGAAAAAAGTATTGACTATATATGAGAAGTTTGGTAATATATATCCAAGGAGGTAATCAAATGAGAAGAGTAACGCTTATAATGTTGGCGCTCGCGGCCTGCGCCGCCGCCTCGCTGGCGGCTACGGAGATCCAAATCCGGGATTTCGCCTTCGTCCCGGCGAACGCCGTAATAATGAAGGGCGAAAACGTCAAGTGGACCAACTTCGACCAGGTAACCCACACGTCGACGTCGGATACCCAAATCTGGGATTCCGGCGATCTCACCCACGGCAAGTCGTTCGAATTCCGGTTTAATTCTACGGGGAGTTTCCCGTACCACTGCACGTACCACATAGCGATGAAGGGTACGATACGCGTAACGGAGACGCCGGTGGAGCCCGCCTCGTTCGGCCGCGTCAAGGCGCTTTTCCGCTAGGCCGGCTAACGACCGCCACTCACAAGCCGCTCGCAAGAGCGGCTTTTTTCGGTTTAAAGTACGGTTTTATGCCCGCGGGCCGAGGCAGGAACCGCCTAGGCCGGAGGTTAACCTTGACTTAAGCACATTGGGACGCTACAATATAGGGTAGGAGGTAACGCTATGAGGACACTGGTTTTAATGACTACGGTCGCGCTGGCCTTCGCTGCCGCGGCCTGGGCGGAAACCGAGATTAGGATCGAGGACAACAAGTTCGTCCCGGCCAACGCCGTAGTACCGAGGGGCGAGATGATCAAATGGACCAACTACGGCGCCGTCGTCCACACCTCGACCTCGGACACGCAGATCTGGGATTCCGGCGACATTCGACCCAACCAATTCTACAAGCGGAAATTCAATCAAACCGGAACTTTCCCCTACCACTGCGAGTACCACGCCGCCATGAGAGGGACGATCCGCGTAACGGACACACCGGTAACGCCGGAATCGTTCGGCCGCGTCAAAGCCCTTTTCCGTTAACGGTTTAACCCCTTGGTAAAAAAGCCGCCCCTCGGGGCGGCTTTTCATTACGCGCGCGGTTACGGCCCGCATTTCCCTTGACGGCCGCGGCCCGCTTTCTTACAGTAGAGGCAGCCGAACTATGAACCCCCGGCGGCAAAATCCACCGGCTCCGCGAGGCGCCGTCCGAAAAGAGTACGCCGTCTTCGACTTCGCCTCCACCCACGACACCATCGCCGCCGAACGGCTTGCGGCGGCGCGGGGGTACGAGGCGGAGGTTATCCCGCAACCGCCGGGACGGACGGGAAGGTGCGGCGTGGCGCTCCGCGTGTCCGCCGCGGAGGCCGAGAAGCTGGCCAAGATATTCGCCGGCGGGGGTTTAACGGATTTCGAACTTTTGGGAAGTTGAGGCCGGTATGCCCATCGACGACGAAGCCGAAGCCGAAGCGCTCGCCGATAAATTAGCCGCCGAAATGGTCGCCTCCCTCGACGCCGATATGCTGAGCGAGGCGAAGTCGATGGGGATGGCGACCTCCGTCTTCGCCGCGCAGATCGAGGAATATCGCGCCAAGTTCAACGCGGAGGTCTCGGCGGCGCTGGCCGAAAAAGACCTCTTCGGCGTCGCCGCCTCCCGGCTGTTGATAGAAACGGAGTAACCGGAAACGATCGCAGGAGGCGAGAGTATCGCCGGCGCCCCTTCGGAAGCGCCGGTTTTCTTTTACCGTCGGCGCGGCCGGAGGGTTCGGGCTATCAGGAACAACGCCGCGGCCCCGGCCGCCGCCAGCGCCGTCGTCGCCACGCCCAACGCGACGCGTACGCCGAAGGCCACGCCGGCAGCGCGGGCCAACGCCGGCAGCGGCCCGAGCGGGCCGCCGTAGACGGGGACCCACGGCGCGGCGGCCGCCGCCAGAACTACCGCGGCAATTATCAAAACGCCGCCTCCCGGCCAAGCCCGCGGCCGCCACCCGACCGCGCGGCCGTCCCCCTCGTAATCGGGGCTGAGCGCGAACGCATACCCCCACGCCGCGAGGACCCCCTCCGCCGCCATTACGGCCATGCCGGCGTGGAACAGCCGCCTCGCCGCCGCCGCGTCCAAGGCGCCGGCTGCCGCCGCTACCGCCGCGGTGGCCGCCGCAACCAACGGCCCGCCGGCGGCGCCCAGCGCGAACGCCAGAACGTACCCCGAGACCCGCGACCGGAAAACCCGCTTTAAACCGGCGTACGCTGCCCATAAGAGCCAGGGCGCAACGGCCGCGTAGACTAACAGATTCGCCGCCGTCGCCGATAGGCTGGAATCGACGGTTAAAACGCCGGCTACAACCGTCGCGGCCGCCAACGCACATACGCCTACCTCCGGGCCGAAGACGACGACGGCGAAACCGACGGCCAACACGCTCGCGCCGTGGGGCACCTCCTTCCCCAGCGGGAATTCGAGGAGGCGGAGCGCCGCCACCAGCGCCGCACCCCCCACGAACGCCGGCCACTTCGGCGCCTCCCGCCGTAGTCGCAGGAGCGCGACCGCCACCGAGGCCGCCGCCGCCGCCCACCCCAGCGCCGCGAGCCACGTCGGGACTATTCCAGCCGGGAAATACATTTACGCGTTCCTCCCCTCCAGCAGTTCCGTCGCGGCCTCGCTTACCGCTGCGGGCGTTATGGCCTCCATGCAATAGTGCCGGTCTTGGAAGCACCGCGCGGCCTTGCAGCCGCGGCACGGCGCCTCCTCGTCTTGTACCAAGCGGTGCGGTACGCCCACCGGCGCCCACATCGTCGCCTCGCCCGGGCCGTAGAGCGCGACGACCGGCGTGCCCATCGTGGAGGCGACATGCACCGGCGCCGTGTCCAACGAAACGACGACGTCGGCGGCTTCGATTAACGCGCAGGTTTCCAAGACCGACGCCCCGGCAGCCGAGGCCGCCCGCTCCGACGCCAGCCGCTCG
Source organism: Candidatus Coatesiibacteriota bacterium (assembly GCA_020356085.1). Taxonomy (GTDB): domain Bacteria; phylum RBG-13-66-14; class B26-G2; order WVWN01; family WVWN01; genus WVWN01. The sequence continues at coordinate 2,147,909 of CP070633.1, forward strand.
ACCAACGCCGCAACCGCCGGCCCCTCCGCCGGGCCGCCGGTAACGACGACGGCGCCCGCGCCGCGCCGCAGCAACTCCCCTCCCGCCTCGGCCCACGCCTCCTCCCGCCATTTGTAGGAGGGATTCGCGGCGCCCGGGTGGAGAATAACGAGAGGTCGCCTCCCCTCCAGGCCGGCCGCCTCCAGCCGTTCGCCGGCGCGCCGGCGGGCCTCCGCGCCGGGGTCGAACGGCGGATACCGCTCCGCCGTAGGCGCCGCCGGCTCGACGAGGCGAAGCCAGATGTCCGCGGCTCCGATCGGCGGCGCTCCCTCCGGATAGAGGAACGTCGGCACGTTGGCCCGGAGGGGCGGCGGTACCCGCCGCGTTAGCGCGCCGCCGCGCGAGGCGTAGTCGTATCCCACTATCTCGCGGGCGCCGGCCAGCCAAGCGAGATAGGGCGAACAGCGATCCGGAACGAGGAGGTACGCGGTCGCGGCGCCGAACGCGCGCGCCTCCCGCGCGGCCGCCCGGAACCCGGCGAGGCCCGCGGCGGCCGGTATCACGCGGTCGACGAGGGAATCCGCCTCGCACACCGCCGCCCACGCCTCCCGACATACGACGGCCAGCTCGGCGCCGGGGAACCTCCCGCGGAGGGCCGCGAGCGCCGGCCGCGCCACGAACGTGTCGCCGAGGCGCAATATCCGCTGGACTACTAGCAGGCGGTCCTCGCGCGGGCGCCGGAGCCGGGCCACGGGCCGCGCCGCCGCGACGAACGGACGGGCGAGCCGCCCCGCCACGGCCTCCCAGCGGCGACGGGACTTAAACCGCCTCGCGTATCGCTCGATCCGTTGGGCCGGAAAAGGAGCCGCCATTAAGCCTACCGGGGAGCGGACGCGCCCCTACAAGGAGCGGCGCGGCGCGTCGGGAGGGGCACGCCCGGCGGCCGCGCTCGTGAATAGCTTGTGGGTTTTCACTTACGCCGGGGTTTTAGTCGATCGCGTACCCGGCGCGGCGGAGCGACGCCTCCAACTCGCCGAACCCGGAATCGAGGTAGGTGCCGGCGGCGTTGTAGTCCTGCACGCCGCCGTTAAAGGTCTTGACGTAGTCGCGTTGGATGCCCGTCCCGCACCGACTCAACGCCGTCATGTACAGGCCGAACGCGCCGGAGATGAGTTTATGGGCTTCGTCGAAACCCTCCGGGACGGCCAGGCTATCGAGTTCGAATTGCATGTCGCGCAGGTCGCCGATAAGCACTTCCAGCTTCCAGGCGATCTTGTCGCGCTCGTCCTGGTCCAGGTCGGCGCCGGGCCACACGAGGTACGGCTGGGACTCGATCAGCTTCTGGTTAAACCGGGCCACGATGTCTTGGACCGTATCCGAGTACGCGAGTGTCGGGTCCTCGCCGGGCTCGGCCGCGAAGGCGGCCGCGGCCAGCATCGCCGTACCAACGGCGACTGTCCATAACGTTTTCTTCATAAGCCTCAACCCCTTTGGGGAATACAAACGCACCAGCACGATTTTACTTGAGGTCGCGGCGGTTCGCAAGGATAATCCTTCGTCGAAACGGGCGAACTAAAATGAATACGGCCGCCGAACTTCTCCGCGAAATTTACCGCCGCTTGGAGGCGGCGTACGGCGACCAGCAGTGGTGGCCGGGCGAGACGCCGTTCGAGATCGCCGTCGGCGCCATCTTGACGCAGAACACGGCGTGGGGTAACGTCGAGAAGGCTTTGGCCCGCCTCCGCGAAGCCGATCGTCTCACGTTCGAGAGGCTGGCCGCGCTGCCGCCGGAGACCCTTGCGCCGCTAATCAAACCGGCCGGGTATTACAACGTGAAAGCGCGGCGCCTGGCCGCCTTTCTCGATTTCCTGGGGGCGGAGTACGGCGGCCGCGTGGAGGCGCTCGCCGAGGAAGGCCTTTCCCCCGCCCGCGAGAAACTCCTCGCCGTCAAAGGGATCGGGCCGGAGACCGCCGATTCCATCCTGCTCTACGCCTGCGGCCTGCCGACGTTCGTCGTGGACGCCTATACGTACCGCGTTCTCTTTCGGCACGGCCTGGCGGAGGAGGCGGCCTCCTACGACGAACTCAAGGAGTTGTTCGAGGCGCACCTCCCTCCGGAGGTCGCGCTGTACAATCAATACCACGCGCTGCTGGTGCGAGTGGGCCGCGAGCGGTGCCGGCGAGGCGAACCGCGCTGCGCCGGGTGCGCGTTGGAAGGATTAAACCGCTAATCGCAAAGGAGGGACCCCGAACGGCCGTTCAATCGAGGGGTATAACGTCGCCGGCTTGAATGCGGTACTCCCGGCCGTCGTCCTCGACGACGACGAGCGCGCCGTCGTCGGCGACTTCCGCGGCAAGGCCGACGACGCCCGTATCGGCCACCCGCACCCGCCGCCCCAACGTGACGTTACGCTCCCGCCACGCCGCCAGGACGGTCTCGACGCCCTCCTCCGCCCACCGTTCCAGCCAGCGACCGAGGTCGTTGAGTATGGCGGCGGCGAGTGCAGTCCGGTCGAGGGAGGCGGCGCCGGCCATCGCTAGCGACGTAGCCAGATAAGGTAAGTCGGGGGGAAAGTCGAACAGGCAGTGCCAACAGTTTACGCCGATGCCGACGATTACGACCCCCGGGTCGCGATGGGCCTCGGCCAATATCCCTCCCACCTTCGCGCCGCCCGCCAACAGGTCGTTCGGCCATTTCACTCCGACCGCGACCGCCGTCTCGGCGGCGATCGCCTCCGCGACGGCGACCCCGGCCAGCAGCGGCAGGACCGTTATCTCGGGAGGCGCGCGGCGCCTCTCCAAAACCACGGAGAGATAGAGGCCGAGCCGCGAAGGCGAGGCCCAGCTCCGGCCGCGGCGGCCCCGGCCGGCGGTTTGGCCCTCCGCCAACACGGCCGTCCCGTGGGGCGCGCCGACCGCCGCCGCGGCCTCGGCCGCCGCCATCGTCGTAGCCACGGTCTCGCGGAGGAAGAAATTGCGGCCGACGCCGGTCGTAACGAGCGCCGTGAGGGCCTCCCGCTCCAGCGGCGGCGGAAGCGAGAGGCCGAATCCCTGTGCGGCGTCGCCCTCGACGGCGGCGCCGGCGGCGCGCAGGCCCTCCAACGCCGCCTCGAGCTCGGCCGGAAGTAACGCAGCCGCGGCAGCCAGCTGGGCCGCAGCGCGGCGGCCGCCGCGCGGCAACGCGCGGTACAACCGGGCGAGTTTTTCCTGGTCTCCGGCCACGGCGGAGGATATACTAAGCCGGAACGACGCTCCGGTCAAGGCGGATAATTATGGACGAAAAACTCCGCGAGCTATGGGGAATCGTAAAGCGGCTCCGAAAAGAATGTCCGTGGGACCGCGAACAAACGCCGCAGACGATGCGCCGCTTCTTAATCGAGGAGGCGTACGAGGCCGCGGAGGCCATCACCGCGGAGGACGACGCCGCGCTCCGGGAGGAGCTGGGCGACATGCTACTCCACGTCTTCTTCCTGGCGGTAATGGCGGAGGAGCGCGGCGCGTTCACGCTGGAGGAGGTGGCCGCCCACGTGGCCGATAAGCTCGTGCGGCGCCACCCGCACGTCTTCGGCTCGACGGACGTCGCGGGACCAGAGGAAGTCGTCACGAACTGGGAAACGATCAAAGGCCGGGAGGAGGCGGGCCGGCGCCTCCTCGACGGGATCCCCAAAAGCCTGCCGGCGATGATGCGGGCCCGGCGCATCCAGGACCGCGCGCGCTCGGTAGGCTTCGAGTGGGAAGACGCCGCCGGCGTGCTCGAGAAGATCGAGGAGGAGGTCGGCGAGCTGAGGCGGGAGCTGGGCCGCGGCGACCGCGACCGGCTGGCGGCCGAGATGGGCGACCTATTCTTCTCGCTCATCAACCTGTGCCGGTACCGGGACTTGGACCCGGAGGAGGCGCTCACGCGGACTAACGACGAGTTTACGCGCCGGTTCCACGCCATGCAGGAGGCGCTGGCGGCGGAGGGCGTCGAGCTCGCAGAGGCCTCCCTAGAGCAGATGGAGGAGAAGTGGCAGGAGGCGAAGTAAACTCCCGACCCGAAGAAAAAACCCGCCGTCCGGCGGGTTTTTTTTAGTCTTCGACCGTTGCCGGGGGGGCCTCCTCCGCGCCGACGGTCACGATCCGGAGGCGCTCGATGACGTCGTCCACCTCCACCGCGTCGACGACCTCCATCCCCGCGACGACCGCGCCGAAGACGCAAAAGTCGGGGTCCAGGCGTGGAGTATCCAGCTTAAGGATGAAAAACTGGGTCGGGCTGGTCGCGCCGTAGACCCGCTCTCCGGTCTCCTCGTCGTACCAGGCGTAGCGGGCCATCGACATAATGCCCCGCTTACACTCGCGCGCGTCCGGCTCCAGCTCGAGTTCGAGGTCCGGAAGTTCCCGGCCGACGCGGGTCGGGTCTCCCGCCTGGACGACGAAATCCTCGACGCGGTGGACCGGAATGCCGTCGTAGAACCCCTCCTCGACGAGGCGGATGAAGTTGCCGGCGGTAACGGGGGTCTCCTCCGTAAACAGCTGGACCTCCACGTTCCCCCGCGCGAACTCGATACGGGCGACCTTGGTTCCGGGCGGCAGCGCGCGCGCCTCCGGCGAGAGGGTAACCGGCTCCTCTTCAAACGGCGCCGCGACGTGGGTCTCGGCGTATAGCTCCTCCCCGGCGCCGGCCGCCGTAGCGAGAAAGACCCCCGCCAGGCCCGCGTAAGCGAGAACCCTCATCCTGTCCACCTCTTTCATTCCACGGGTCCGTTTTCGGCTCCCCCGCCCGGAAGGGAGCTTATTCGGTCGGCCCCTCTTCCTCGCCGACCGTAAGTACGCGGAAACGTTTGATCACGTCGTTCTGTTTAATCCCGTCCACGATATCCATCCCGGTCACGACGACGCCGAAGACGCAGAAGTCCGGGTCGAGGTGGGGCGAATCGCCCAGCAGGATGAAGAACTGCGTCGGGCTGGTATCGAGGTACTCGCCGGTTGCCTGGTCGAACCCGCGCGCCATGGAGATCGCGCCCCGGAGGCACTTCCGTTTGTCGGGTTCGACCTCGAGCGCGAGGGCGGGGTTGGCGCGCCCGACCAACGTCGCGTCGCCCGCCTGGACGACGAATCCCGGCTCGACGCGATGGAAGATAATCCCGTCATAGAAATTATCCTCGCACAACGCGACGAAATTTCCCGCGGTCGCCGGAGTTTCGTCCGTGAACAGCTCGATCTCGACGAGCCCCGCCTCCAGTTCCATAACGGCGACCTTGGTCCCCGCGGCGAGCTTATCGGCTTCCTCGGATAAAGCGAGAGGCATTTCGGGCTCCTCCTCGGTTGCGGCCGTCAGGGCCGTCTCCTCGCCGGTCGCCGGCTCTTCCACCTTTTTCTGACACCCGGCCGCGGCGAGGGCCAAGACGAATACCGCGAGCACTCCGAACAAGTATACGTTCCGCACTGTCGTTACCTCCTCTCAAAACTACGGGAAAGTAGGTTTAGACTATATATTAGCCGACGGCGGATGTCCAGCGCGGAAACCGCCCCGCGGTACGAATTCGCTTGACGCGGTCGGCTAATTATAATAAAAGTTGTCCAGATTTCGCCGCGCGAGCGGCCCCTCGGACCATGGCCCTAAGCCGCAAATACCAAGCGATCTTCGTAGCGCTCCTACTCATGGGAGTTGCTACCGCGTTGAGCATCTGGTGGCCTTTCCCGTTCAACCGGTGGTTGGTCGCCGGGCCGGCGCTGACGGTCCTCTGGCTCTCCTTCGCCTCCGGGTACGTGGACGCGACCTTGGGGATGGGCTACGGCCTTACGCTGACGCCGATACTCCTTATCCTCGGCTACCACCCCCTCGACGTCGTCCCCGCGGTCTTGGCGGCGCAATTCGGCAACAACCTCGTCGCCGCCGTGGCCCATCACACTATCGGCAACGTCGATTTGAGGCCGGGCGGCCGCGCCTTTTGGATTACCGTCGCGGTTGGCGTGTCGTCTACGGTCGGAACCGTATTCGCCGCGTTACTCGCCCTCCGCCTCTCCGAAAATATCCTCGAGGCTTGGATCGGCATCCTGGTCTTCTCGATCGGCGTCACGACGCTGGCCTCGTACGGGAGACACCTCCGATTCTCGTGGCCAAAGATGCTTTTATTCGGCGCTTTCGCCGGGTTCAACAAGGGCACTACCGGCGGCGGCTACGGCCCGGTCGTGACGGGCGGCCAGTTACTCGCCGGCGTGCCGCCCGCCAACGCCGTCGCGATAACGCAACTGGCCGAGACTTTCGCGTGCGTCGCCGGCGCGGTAACGTTCTTCGTGGGGGGCGGCGATTTCAGCTGGCGGCTCGCGCCGTATATGGCCGCCGGCGCCATCGCCTCCGTCCCCTTCTCGGCCTTGACCGTCCGCGTCTTGAAACCGGTCCAGCTCAAGATTTCGGTCGGCCTGGTAACGTGCACGCTGGGCGCACTTCTCCTCCTACGGATGTTCGTCTTCTAAACCCCACTCCCCCTCTAAAAAGCAAAACCCGGCGCCCCGCGCGGGTTTTTTTGTAACCGGGCCGGGCCGTGAGGCCCGGTCTTTTTATGCAACTTTTCCCGGCCGGCCCACGTATTATCGGGTGAAAGAAGCTTTAAACGGCAGGAGGTTAAAAGATGTTGAAGGCCAATATCATAAATATTCTGACGACGCTTGCGGCCCTGGCGTTATCGTTTTTAATCTTGACGCGCGCCGCCCCGCCGGATCTGGCGGAGGTCGGCCCCGCAGCCGTCGCCGCCGCCTCGCAGCATACGAACGCTATCATAATATCGTCGTACCCCGCCGACGCCATTATTATTGAATCTATTCCAGCCCCCTAGCCCCTTCTCCCCTCCTCTCCTCTCTTAACGGGACGCCCGCCTTTTGGCGGGCGTATTTTTCTATAGCGGTAACTCACGCAAGTCTCTTTTAACCGCGCCCCAGCGGGCGTTTCCCGTATAGGATTTGACATATATTGGATATTAGCTTATAATAATAGGTCTATTCGCCCGGTACCGGGCTTTTTCGTTATGCCTCTTTTCGGAAAGAAGAAAAGGCGGGCCGTCGTCGTCGGCTTGGACGGGATGCCGTACTCGCTGCTCCAGGAGCTGGCGGCCGCGGAAGTCATGCCCCACCTGGCCTCGCTGGGCCGGGAACGCCCGTTCGCGCGGATGACCGTTACGCTCCCCGAGATCTCGGCCGTTTCGTGGCCCTCCTTCGCCACCGGCCTGGACCCGGGAGGCCACGGCGTCTTCGGCTTCACCGATTTAAAGGCCGGGACGTACGAACTGCGCTTTACTAGCTCGGCCGACGTCAAAGCTCCCACGATCTGGGAACGGCTGGGGCGGAGCCGCAAGCGCGCCGTCGTCATCAACCAGCCCTCCACCTACCCGGCGCGGCCCATAAACGGCGCCCTTATCGCCGGCTTCGTCGCTATCGACTTCGACCGCGCCGTCATGCCGCCCCCACTCCGGCCTCGCCTGCGCGAACTCGGCTACGAGATCGACGTCGACACCGTGAAGTGCCGCGAGGACCACGACCTTCTCCAAACGCAGCTGCGAGAGACGTTGGACGGCCGGCGCCGCGCCGCCGCCTACCTGTGGGACCACGAGAGTTGGGACTACTTCGAACTCGTTATAACGGGGACCGACCGCCTCCAACACTACCTGTGGGACGCCGTCGCCGACCCGAACCACCCGCGGCACGAGTTCTGCCGGGAGTACTACCGGGAGGTGGACCGCCTGGTCGGCGAAATCTACGAACGGGCGGCGGAGGCCGGGTGCGCGTTCTACCTGTTGTCGGACCACGGCTTCTGCGGCGTCGGACAGGAGTTCTACCTCAACACTTGGCTCGCCCAGGAAGGCTACCTGGCGTTCGACGGCGAGGCGCAGGATACGTTCGAGGCGATGGCGCCGCGGACGCGCGCTTTCGCGCTCGACCCGAACCGGATTTACGTCCACGCCGCCGGCAAATATCCGCGAGGGGCGGTGCGGCCCGGCGACGTCGCCGCGCTTCGCGCCGAACTTCGGGACCGCCTGCGCGGCGTCTCCTACGACGGCCGGCCGGTCTTCCGGGAGGTATTCGCGCGGGAAGAAATCTACGACGGGCCCCACGCCGCCCAGGGCCCCGACCTGGTCGCCGTCGCCTACCCCGGCTTCGACGTCAAGGCGCATCTCGCCAAGCCGGAGGTCTTCGCGCGGACCAACCTCACCGGCATGCACACCTACGACGACGCCGTCTTCTGGTCGGCGGAGGCGCCGCCGGCCAACGTCCACATCACGGACCTGGCGGACCTCATTCTGGCGAATTATTAGGTCGTTGACCATGCGCCGCTCAACCACCCTCCTACTTATCGGCCTGACGGTACTGGCGTTCGCCGCCTCGGCCCACGGCTACGTTGGCCCGGGCGCGGGCTTTGCGGTCGTAACGTCGTTCTTCGCCATTTTCGCCAGCCTCTTCCTGGCGGTATTCGCTTTCCTCAGCCTGCCGATCCGGCGCCTGCTGCGGGCGCTGAGGCGGCGGCGCGCGCTGGCCACGGCGCGGGTCCGCCGGGTGATAATCCTGGGTTTGGACGGCCTGTCGCCCAAGATCGCGGCCGAGATGATGGCGGCGGGCAAGCTCCCCCATTTCTCGCAGCTGGCCGAGGAGGGGACGTTTAAACCGCTCGCGACGACCGTACCCTCCGTCTCGCCGGTGGCGTGGTCGTCGTTCCAAACCGGCGCCACGCCGGCGCGGCACAATATCTTCGACTTTCTCACCCGCGACCGGGCCTCCTACCTCCCCGACCTCTCCTCCGCGCGGATCGGGCCGCCGCGGCGCTCCCTCCGGCTGGGGCCGTTCCGCCTCCCGCTCGGCAA
>CP070633.1:2156818-2171470 GCA_020356085.1 Candidatus Coatesiibacteriota bacterium
GCAACGAGGCCAGCGCGCCCTCGGAAAAATCCCCCCGGAACAGGACGGCCCGGCCGCCCCGCCGCACCAGCGGCAGCATTAGCTTTAACGCGATCTCGCTCCCCGCCAGCGCCTTGGAGCAGGCCAGGTCGAACGATTCCGACGGCAGCTCCTGCGCCGGCCGGCCCTCCACCGCCACGTTCGCGAGCGCCAATTCCTCGGCCGCGAGCCGTAAATACTCGGCCTTGCGAGGCGCCGGCTCGATCAGCGTAACGGCTAAATCTTCGCGGATTATAGCGAGCGGCAAGCCGGGGTAACCGCCGCCGGAGCCCACGTCCGCCACCGCCTCGCCTCCCGCGGGGGGCGCCAACTCCGCCAGTTTCAAGCTGTCTAATACCAAATGGACGACGTACGCCTCGGCCGAAAGCGCCGAGGAGAGGCGGGCCCGCTCCCGGTAGCGCTCGTGCAGCGCAGCCAATTTATTCAGCTTTTCTCGGGGTTCGGCCGCCAATTCCGGCAGGTATTGGTCCAAAAAAGAGCCGACGTCGCGGCCTGTTTCCTCGCCTTCCACGTCGGCATATTAACTACGGCGCCTCCCGCTGTCAACCGCGTTTTCCGCGTAATAACCGCAATAAAACGACGAGGTCGGCGGGCGTAACGCCCTGCAGCCGCGCGGCGCGCGCCAACGTTGGCGGCCGGAAACGCCCCAACGTGTCCACCGCCTCCCGGGAGAGGCCCGTAACGCTTTCATAATCAAGCGGTTCCGGGAGCGGGACCTCCTCGTAGGCCGCCAGCGCGGCGGCCTCCTCCTCTTGGCGCTTTAAATATCCGGCGTATTTGACGTCGGTGGCGAGGCGCTCCTGCGCTTCCAGGGAAAACGAGGCGATTTCGGGGATTTCCGCCGCCAGCGTCTCCGGCGTTACCTCCGGCCGGCGCAGCCGCTCGAGCGCCGGTTGGCGGTCCGCCCCCGCGCCGACCTTGGCATTTTCCAGTACCTCCCGCAACGTTTCGACCTCCCGGCGGAAGGCGCGGAGCTTGCGCCGCCTACCCTCCTTCACCAGGCCGAACTTGTATCCGTACTCCAGGAGGCGGTCGGCGGCGTTGTCCTCGCGGAGGCGGAGGCGGTGCTCCGCGCGCGCGGTGAACATGCGGTACGGCTCGACGTGCTCCTTCGAGATGAGGTCGTCGATCATGACGCCGACGTACGCCTCCTCCCGGCGGAGCATGAACGGCTCCTCGCCCTGCAGCGCGAGGGAGGCGTTGATCCCGGCGACCAGCCCCTGGGCCGCGGCCTCCTCGTAGCCGGAGGTGCCGTTGAGCTGGCCGGCGCAGTAGAGGCCGGGGACGGCCTTCGCCTCCAGCGTCGCGCGGAGCTGATGCGGCGGCACGAAGTCGTACTCGACGGCGTAACCCGGGCGCGTCATCCACGCCTCCTCCAGGCCGGGGACGGTCCGCAGCGCCGCCTCCTGGACGTCGAGCGGCATGCTGGTGGCGAAGCCGTTGACGTAGAACTCGTCGCGGCCGCGCCCCTCCGGTTCCAGGAAGAGCTGGTGGCGCTCGCGGCCGAAGCGCACCACCTTATCCTCGACCGACGGACAATACCGCGGCCCGACGCCGACGATAACCTTCTGGAAGAGCGGCGAGCGGTCGACGTTGTCCAGCAGAATCGCCGCCGTCACCTCGTTGGTGTAGGCGATGTAGCAGGGGAGCTGTTTGATTTTGAGGTGGCGCCGCGTGAAGGCGGGGCAGGGCTCGTCGCCGCACTGCTCCTGCGTGCGCGCGAGGTCGACGGAGGAGGCGCGCAAACGCGGAGGCGTCCCGGTCTTGAGGCGGCCGAGTTCTAACCCCAGCTCGCGCAGGGAGGCGGAGAGCCCCGTCGCCGGCGGCTCGCCGACGCGGCCGCCCTCCTCCTGCCGCAGGCCGAAGTGCAACAGGCCGCTCAAGAACGTCCCCGGCGTGAGGATGACGCATGAGGCGGGAAAAAGAACGTCGCCGGAGGCTACGACGCCTCGCACGCCGGCGTCGTCCGTCGCGACGGCGGTGACCGTCGCCTGGCGGAGGTCGAGGCCGGGCGTGCGCTCGAGGAGGCGGCCGGCGCGAAGGCGGTAGGCGTCGCGGTCGCACTGCAGCCGCGTCGCGCGGACGGCGGGACCTTTGGAGCGGTTGAGGATCCGCCCTTGAAGAGCGGCGGCGTCGGCCAGCGCGCCTATCGCGCCGCCGAGGGCGTGGACCTCGGCGACGAGCTGGCTTTTGCCCAGGCCGCCGACGGCGGGGTTGCAGGACATCAGGCCGACGGTGTCGAGGCGGCCGGTGAGGAGGAGGGTGCGGCAACCCATGAGCGCGGCGGCGCGGGCGGCTTCCAGGCCGGCGTGGCCGCCCCCGACGACGATGAGCTCATATGATGTAGGATGGGTCCACACCTTATTTCCCAATACAAAACCTACTGAAAATCTCGCCGTAGATCTCCTCGATCCCTATCTCGCCCACTATCTTCGCGAGGGCCTCCGCCGCCAGCCGCAGCTCCTCCGCCGCCAGCTCCTCTATCCCCCGCGCGCGGATCAAATCCCGCGCCCGCGCCAATCCCTCCCCCGCCTCCTCCAGGAGGCGCCGCTCCCGCGCCGAGAGCGTCAATGTACCTTCCTCCGGCGCGGCGCCTCCCGCTTTCCGCGCGCGCGAGACCAGCGCAGACGTTAGCACCTCCACGCCCTCCCCCGTCAGCGCCGAGAGGCGCAAAAACCGCGCCGACTTGTCCGCCGGCCCCCACCCGGCGTGGGAGGCGAGGTCGGCCTTGTTGGCGGCCCAGATCAGCTTTTCGGGAGCGACCGGCGGCGCCTCGGCGGGAGGAGGCGAGGTCAGGTCGTCGAGCCAGATTACCAGCGCCGCCTCCTCGAGGTAGGCGCGGGCGCGGCGAATCCCCTCCCGCTCGACGGCGCCTCTTCCCCCGCGCGCCGTCAAGCCGGCGCCGTCGGAGAGGCGGAAGAGAAAGCCGCCGGCGAGGTACGGCGCCTCCAACCGATCGGTGGTCGTGCCGGGATGCGGCGTGACTATCGCGCGGTCCTCGCCCAGGAGGCGGTTGAAGAGGGTGGACTTGCCGGCGTTGCGCGGCCCGGCGAGGGCGACGGTCAGGCCGCGGTGGAGCGTCTCCCGGTCGCGGCTCGAGGCGACGAGTTTGCGGGCGCTCCGCTCCGCCGCCGCGGTGGAGGCGAGCACCTCCTCCACGTCGACCTCCCGCTGGAACTCGAGCGAGGCCTCCGCCAGCGCCCGCGCCGCGACTATCCTCTCGCGGAGGCCGTTAACGCGGTGGGAGAGTTCGCCTCCCAGCCGGCGGAGAGCCTCGCCGCGGGCGGCGGCGGTCCGCGCCTCCGCCAGGTCAGCCACGGCCTGCGCCTCCGTCAGGTCGAGCTTGCCGTTGGCGACGGCGCGCCAGGTGAACTCGCCGGGTTCGGCGGGGCGGGCGCCGGCGTCGCACAGCGCCTCCAGCGCGCCCTCCACGACGGCCGGCCCGGCGTGGACGGTGATTTCCGCCAGGTCCTCGCCGGTGTACGAGTGGGGCTCCTCGTAGAAGACGACGACGGCGCGGTCGAGGACCTCGCCGGAGTGGGGGTGGACCAGTTCACCCAGGCGGGCGCGGCGCGGTTCGACGGCCGCCGGCGCGCGGAAGAGGGCGGCTAGCAGGTCGCGCGTCGCGGGCCCGCTCACGCGGAGGAGGGCGAGCGCGCCTCTCCCCGGGGGGGAGGCGAGGGCGGCTATGGTGTCGTCGGCGCGGAACATCTTCGGGGGAGACAACGAACCCGCCGGCGGGCCGGCGGGACACGTATTTATTGCATATCGGCTCGCCGGCCGTTACGACGCCGGCGGTTTCTTGTCTCCGGCGGGCCCTTTCTTGGGGCGGCGGCGCCGGCGACGGCTCTTGGCCTTCTTCGGCGCGGCCGGGTCGCCTTTATCCTTATCCTTCGGCTGCTGCGAACGCGGCCGGCTCGGCGGCCGGGCGCGGCTCTCGGCCGGGCGGTCGGGTTGGCGCTCAGGCTTACGGTCGGGCTGACGTTCGGGTTTTCGATCCGCCTTCCGGTCGGGGGGCTTCTCGCCCTTCGGCTTCTTGGCGCGGGCGGGATAGACGACGACGTGGCGCTTGTTGCCCTTGCCGGCGCTCTCGGTGACGACGCGGTCGTCGGTCTCCAGCGTCATGTGGACGGTGCGGCGGTCGCGCGGCGACATGGCGGGGAGCGCCTCCTCCCGGTGGCGGGAGGCGACGCGGTCGGCGGCGGCGCGGGCGAGGCGGCGGAGTTCTTCCTCCCGGGAGAGGTGGTCCTCGGCGAAGCCGGCCTTGACCACGATTTTGTTTTTGGCGCTCCGGTTGAGGAAGAGCTCGAGGATGTGGCCCAGCGCGTCGGCGACGTCCTCCTGCTTTTGGAATTCGCGCAGCTCGCGGCCGGAGAGTTCCAGGTACACGGTATGCTTACGCATTTGAACCTGGGCCTCCACCGGGACGGGCAGGAAGGAGACGAGCTTGTTGATGACCTCGGCGGCCAGCTCGAGGGGGTTCTCTTCGACGAGGGAGACGCGGACGGTAACCCGCTTGAAGCCGAGGAAGCCCAGCAGGCCCCGCGGCTCCTCGCGGATGACCTCGACGCGGACGTCGTCGATGTCGGCGCCGAGCAGTTCCAGGCCGCGGCGCGTCGCGTCCACGCGGGAGTTTCCCTCTACCTCCACGGTACGCATATTAGGCTGTGGCCTCCTTGGACCCGGCGGTAAATTTCATGAGCAACATTTGCAGCATCGAGAACAGCGAGTTCGAGGCCCAGTATAGCACGAGGCCGGAGGGCATGTTGTAGAAGAAGAACAGGAAGATGACCGGCAACCAGGTCATTAACTTTTGCTGCTCGGAGCGCACCGCTCCGCCGGGAGACATGAACTTGTTTTGCAGGAGCCACAACGCCGTCATGAGGAGGGGGAGGACGTTCAGCGAGTTGATGTTTACCAGCGGGATGGTAAACGGGAACTCGAACAGAACGTCCGGCTGCGAGAGGTCCGTTATCCAGAGGACGAACGGCGCCCCCTTCAACTCGACGGCGTTGCGCAGCGCCATGAACATGCCGTACAGGATCGGCATCTGCAACAGGAGCGGGAGGCATCCGCCGAGGGGGTTGATTTTGTACTTCTTGTACAGCCCCATCATCTCGGCGTTCAGGCGCTGAGGGTCATTTTTATATTTCTCGCGCAACTCCTTTAAAACCGGCTGGATTACCTGCATCCGCTGCGACTGTTTGAGCTGCGCCGCGGTAGGCCAGTAGGTCAGGAGTTTGATTATCAGTGAGAAGACGAGGATCGTTACGCCGTAGTTGGCGATGAAGCGGTTAAGCAGGTGCATGAGGCGCAGCATCAGCGCGGCGATGATGCCGATGAACGACCAACCGAGGTCGACGGTCCGCTCGAGGCCGACGCCGAACTCCTTGAGGCGGTCGTAGCGCTTCGGGCCGAAGTAGAGCCGGTAGTCGCCGCCCCGCCGCAAGAAGTACGTCCCCGCGATCGACACGTTCTTCGTCCGGGTGACGGTGATCTCGCCTCCCTGGGGCGCTATGGCGGCGACGATGAAGTACTGGCTCCGCAGCGCCGCCCACGGGACGTCCCCGGGGTAGACTTTCACTTCGTCCTTGCCGGAGAGCTTGTCGCGCTTTTTCTTCGTGTCGATCAACGCCTCGACGGAGATGTCCTTGACCTCCCGCGGGTCGTCAGGGCCGGAGGCGAACGAACCGAGCGAGAGCGTGACCGGCGCTTCCTCCTCGCCGGCGAAAACGCGCGCCGCGACCTCGTAGTCGTCGCCCCGGAACGCGTACTCCGCCTGCGCCAGCGTCGCCTCCCCCTCGACGAGGCGGAAGGTGAGTTTACCGCGGTCGCCGGTGCCCAGGTTCAGCTTCCTCCGGTCTACCTCCCATCGCGCGTTCTCGCTGCCGGGGATGAGCGGCTGGTAGGCGGGGGCGGGAGCCTCGGCCAGACGGGTGAGCAGGAGCTGGTCGTCGTCGGGCGGGTACGCGGCCAACTCGAGTCCGACCAGGCCGGCGTCCTCGAAGGTGGCGGTGTAGAGAGGCGTCGTCACTACGGCCCGGGCGCCGGTCCGGACCGGCGGTGGGGTTTCGGCCGGGCGGATCGGCGGAGGCGTGGGCTCAACGGTCGCCGGGGCGGGCTCCTCGGCCACCGGGGCGGGCGCGGCCGTCTCGCCCGTAGCCGGTTCCTCGGCGGCTTTCTCCTCGCGGGAGGGCTTGGGCGCGAAAAACGCGTAGTACACGAACATTATCGCCGCCATGAGGAACATGGCGATTACGAGTCGTTGTTGGCCCGAAAGATTCATAGCGGGTTAGCGTTCCTTTTGGGGCACCGGGTCGTAGCCGCCGGGGTGGAAGGGGTGGCACCGCAACAGCCGGCGGGCGGCGAGGACCACTCCCCGCCAGGGGCCGTGCCGCTGGATGGCCTCCACCGCGTACCGCGAGCACGACGGTTCGAACCGGCAGCTGAGGGGCATAAGGGGTCCCAGCGTGTACTGGTACGCGCGGATGAGGCCGACGAAGACGACGCGCGCGGCGACGGTGAGGGCGTTACCGAGCTTCTTCATCGGCGCCGCCGGCGATTTCGGCCGCGGCGGCCAGCACCTCCCGTTCGAGGGTTCGGTAGTCCCACGCGGCGAGCGGCGGCCGCGCGACGACGACGAACCAACAGCCGTCGCGGAAGACCTCCGGGCGCGTTCGGAAGATTTCGCGGAGGCGCCGGCGGAGCCGATTGCGGACGACGGCCGTGCCGACGCGCCTCCCGCATACGACGCCGAGCCGGCGCCCTTCGCCGGGGACGGCGAGCGCGTGCAGAACGAACTCCGGCCGCGAAGCGGCCCGCCCCGCGCGGAAGACGCGCGCGAAATCCCGGCGCCGCCGCAGGCGGGCCGCGCGGGGAAATCGGAAGCGTCGGCTTTGGTCGCCGGCCACCCCAACGCTACACGGAAAGGCGTTTGCGGCCGCGGGCGCGCCGCCGTTTGATGACGCGGCGACCGGCCGGTTTAGCCATCCGGCGTCGGAAGCCGTGAACGCGGCCGCGGCGCCGCCGCGACGGTTGATATGTTCTTTTCGGCAAGTAGAGACCTCCTTGGCGAGGTCGCCGGCCGCTACCGCGCTACGCGGTCTACGGTTGCGATAACTCCGGCCGGCGTTAGTTCTCTCATACAGCGAAAGTGCTTTTCCGGGCACCGGCGGCCGCCGTGCGCGCCGCAGGGCCGGCAGTATAATCCCTCCACCTCCGACACCGCCGACCGCGAGGCCAGCGGCCCGAACCCCTGCGCCGGGACCGTGGCGCCGAAGACGGCCACCGTCGGCGTGTCGAACGCGGAGGCGAGGTGCACCGGCGCGCTGTCGTTCGCGACCACCAGCGCCGCCTCCGCCACCAACGCCGCCAGCTCGCGCGGCGTCGTCCGGCCGGCGACGTTCGTCGCGGGCGCCTCCATGGCCGCCGCCACCGCTGCGGCGGGTTTGGTCTCCGCGGGGCCGCCCGTCAACATGACGGCGTATCCGCGCCGGGCCAGGTGGTCGCCGACGGCGGCGAATCCCTCCGGGAGCCACCGCTTCGTCGGCCAAACCGACGACGGCGATATTACGACGTACCGGCGGCCGCCGGCAGCCTCCCGCGCGGCCCCCCGTTCGGCCTCCGTGGCGACGAGTACGGGCCGCGCCTCGGAGTCGTGGCAGCCGAGCGCCTCCGCCAGCGCGAGGATCTTTCGCGTCTCGTGCCCCTCGCGGGGCCGCGGCACGCGCTCGGTGTAGAGCCGTGGTAGAGCGCTCTCGCGGTAGCCGAGCCGGCGCGGCGCTCCCGACCGCCACGCTATTATCGCGGACCGCGCGGACCGGTGGGGAGAGACGACGACGTCGAACTTCCGCGCGCGGACCTCGCGTATTACCCGCCGCAATTCCCGGAGCCCTCCGCCCCGTTTATCGTGGACCACTAAGTCGTCTACGAACGGCGCCCCTTCGAGCACGGCCGCGGTCTCGGGAATTACCAAAACCGCGAGGTACGCCCCCGGCCGGTGTTCTTTCAGCGCCTTGAGCAGCGGCGTCGTTAAGACGACGTCGCCCAGGAACGCCGTCTGGACCACCAGGAGGCGGGGGGATTCGTTCACGCCTCCCCCAGCATTTCCCGGGCCTGGCCGCAAACGTGCCCCGGCTCGACGTCGGCCAGGCAATGGCGCCGCGTTCGCCAGCAGGGGCGCCGGCCGTGCTTGCTGCACGGGCTGCACGGGAGCCCCAGGTACACGACGCGGTCGCCACTCCCCCACGGCGCGAAGCCGAAGCGCGGCGACGTCGGCCCGAACAGAGCGAGGCACGGTACGTCGACGAGCGGCGCCACGTGGTTCCACGCCGAGTCGTTGCTCACCAGAAGCGCCGCCCCCCGGAGCGTCTCCGGGAGTTCCTCCACGGCCACGCGGCCCGCGAGGTTGACGGCGTCGGCGCTTTCCGCGGCCACGGCCTCGCAGAGCGGCCGCTCGGAGGCGTCGCCGAGCAACAGTAACTTATACCCCTCCGCGGTCAAGGTGCGGGCCAGCTCGAGCCAGTGTTCCCGCGGCCACGTTTTCGCCTCGTGGCGGGCGCCGGGGGCGAGCGCGAGGCGGCCCGGCGTCAGGCCGAAGCGCTCGCGCAGTCGCGCCGAGGCGGCCTCGTCTTCCGGCAACCGGAACGACCAGTCCGGCCCTTTAACTCCCCATTTCGCCGCGGAGGCGGCGTACAGCTCCGGTACCCGGCGGGTAGGCCGCGGCAGCCAGTCGAGGCCGGTCGCGGCCAGGAGCCCGCGCCGCACGCCGTATTTCTCGTACCGGACCTTTTCGTAGGCCCGGAGGCTGGCGGCGAGGTGGCGCGCCAACGGGACGCCGTGCCAGTCCAGGACTATTTCCGGCCGGACGTCGTCGTTGAGCCGCCGGAGGAGTTCGGCGACGGCGCCGTCCGCGCTCTCTCCCCGCCGCGGCGCCTCCCATACCGTATCGATCGCCGGATGCCGCCTCGCCAGGGGCGCCCACTCCGCCCGCGTTACGAACGCGAGCGCGGCCCCCGTAGCTCTCGCCACCGGCCCCACCGCCGGAAACGTCAACAGCACGTCGCCGAGCGAGGAGAGCCGGAGTATAACGCACGTTATCGCGTCGCGGGTAATCGTATCAATTTATATTAGTAGTGGCTGCCGACGAACAAGCCGGTCAGGAAAACGTCCGACAACAAGATCAGGATACAGGACGTTACGACCGAGACGGTCGTCGCGCGGCCCACGCCTTCGGCGCCGCCGGAGGCCTTGAAACCCTGGTTGCAGGCGACGGAGGCGATGATAATGCCGAAGACGACGGTTTTTAACAAGCCGATAAAGAGATCGCTTACATGGACCAACAAGTTCATTTTCTCGATGTAGGCCTGCGGGTTGATGCCGAGCAAGGTCGTCGAGACGCCGTACCCGCCGGCGATGCCGACGAAATCGGCCATCGCCGTCAACGTGGGTAACATGACGGCGGCGGCGACGACGCGAGGCATGACCAGATATTGGACCGGGTTGGTAGCGAGCGTCTCGAGGGCGTCGATCTGCTCGGTGACCTTCATCGTCCCGATCTCGGCGGCGATGGCCGCGCCGACGCGCCCCGAGACCATCAACGCCGTCAAAACCGGCCCCAACTCCCGCGTCATCGAGATTCCGACGATACCGCCGATATAGATGTCCGCCCCGAACTTGGCGATTTGGTACGTGGCCTGCATCGCCAAGACCATGCCGGTGAAGACGGCCGTCAGGATTACCACCGGCACGGAGTCGACGCCGATCCGGACCATTTGGTCGACGATGCGGCGGAGTTTGAACGGAGGCGTGAACGCGTAGTAGACGGCTTTGGCGAACAGGATCGTCGTGCCGCCGATGTCGTTGAGCAGGTATATTATTACCCGCCCGAACCGCTCAAACCATAATAACAAGAACATAGAGCCGCCGGTCGCCGGCAA
This sequence comes from Candidatus Coatesiibacteriota bacterium, assembly GCA_020356085.1. Classification (GTDB taxonomy): domain Bacteria; phylum RBG-13-66-14; class B26-G2; order WVWN01; family WVWN01; genus WVWN01. The sequence continues at coordinate 2,166,796 of CP070633.1, forward strand.
ATTTCAAAGAGCGTTAGTCTAACATACCGCCCCGGCCGTTTCAACCGCAAAGGTCGCGGAGGAGTTAGCCGCCGCGGATCTCGCGGTATATATAAGTTTTCGGTACGCCGAAGGCTCGCGCCGCCACGGCCGCCGCTCGCGCCGGCGGCAGTCCCTCGGCGAGAAGGTCCCGCGCGAGGCGCAAGGCTGCGGCCTGGTCCGGTTCCGGCGTCTCCGCGCCGGCCACGACGAGCGTCATCTCGCCCTTGCGCGGCCGCGCCTCTACTTCCGCCCGGATTTCGCTCAGCTTCCCCCGCACGACCTCTTGGTGGACTTTCGTCAGCTCCCGCGCCAGCGCCGCGGGCCGGTCTCCCCACGCCTCGATAAGGTCCGCGAGCTCCGCGCCGAGGCGGTGGGGGGTCAAGAACAGGACGAGCGTCGCCTCCCGGGAGGCGTATTTCTCCAGGAATCTTAACCGCTCGGCTCGGCGTCGCGGTGCGTATCCGAGGAATAGATACGGATACGGGGGCAAGCCGCTAAGGACGAGGCCGGCCAGGGCCGCGGAGGGGCCGGGGATGAAGTCTACCTCCACGTCCGCCTCCAGCGCTTTTTGGAGGAGGGGGTAGCCGGGATCGGCGACGAGAGGCGTGCCGCCGTCGGTTAGGAGGGCGACGGTCTCGCCGGCCCGAAGCCGGCGCATTACGCGGCGGGCCGCCTCCGCCTCGTTGTGGTCGGCGTAGATAAGCAGGCTTTTCTTAAGGCCGAGGGAGGCGAGGAGCTTGGCGGTCCGGCGGGTGTCCTCGCAGGCGACGACGTCGGCGGCGGCCAGCGCCTCCCGCAGGCGGGGGCTCGCGTCGGCCAGGTTGCCGATGGGCGAGGCGAGGAGGAGGAGTTTGCCCGTCATGGACCGGAAAAGGTTAAAAGTTCTGCGGTAGAATAATCGGCTTCGTTATCGTCTTACCGGTGACGGCGGCAATCACGGGGACGTGGCGCTTGAAGAGGTTGCGGTTAATCATCGTAATTACGTGGCGCTGGAAGTCGGCGTCGAAGCCGCGCTCCAACAGCTTCGTCGGGCTCTCTCCCTGCTCGACGAGGTAATATAAATACCGGTCGACCTGGAGGTAGGAGATCCCCATTTCGCCCTCGTCGGTTTGCCCCGGCCACAGGCCGGCGGAGGGCGTCTTCTGGATAATCTGATCGGGGACGCCCAGGGCCTCGGCCAGCTGGTAGACCTGGCCTTTGTAGAGGTCGGCGAGGGGCGCGAGCGAGCAGGCGCCGTCGCCGAAGAGCGTGAAGTAGCCCAGGAGGAGCTCGGTCTTGTTGCCCGTCCCCAGGACCAGCGCGTTCGCCGCCTTGGACTGGTCGAAGAGCACTATCATCCGCGCCCGCGCGCAGACGTTGCCGCGCCTCACCTCGTCGACCTTCCCCGCCTCCGCGAGATAGGCGTCGACCATCGGCGCGACAGGTACTTCTTTTAATTTAACGCCGAAGCGCTCGGCGACGGCCGAGGCGTCGTCGCGGTCGCTCGCGTCGTGGTAGGGGAGCCAGAGGCCGGTGACGTTCTCGGCGCCGAGCGCAGCGGCGGCCAGGCCGGCGGCCGCCGCGGAGTCCACGCCCCCCGAAATCCCCAACACGACGCCTTGCAGTCCGGCGGCCTCGACCCTGCGCCGGAGGAAACGTTCCAGCACGGGTTTTACCAGCTCGGCGTCGATCCGTAGCTCTTCGGGACATTTATCCATGACGCGCCTCCAAGGTAGGCTCGCCTCCGCGGGCCTTCCCCACGTTACCATATTTCGCCGGCGGCGTTAACGTTAAAGTGCGTCCCGCGGGCGGGAGGGGAAACGCCGACCGCTCCCGACATTGATATCGCCGATTTTATGGTTTTCTAGCCCGGTTGATGTTAATATTACGGGTTGGCGTTGGAGCAGAAGTTCTCCGCGTTGTACTGCCGCTCGGGAGGATTATGGGGTGGAGGCCGGCGGGAAGGTAACGGCCACGTCAGCGTGGCGCCAACGGCTCGTGGGGATCGGCGCGGGCGTAGGGCTCGCGGTACTCTACTACGTTTCGCGCACCGACCTTCACGGCTACGACGCCGTGGCGTATGCGGCGGTAGCGGACGTTCCGGCCGTAGGCCGGATGTTTCACCAGAACCACCCGCTGTTTACGCCGCTGGTGTGGTTAGCGGTGCGGGCGTTCCGGGTGTGCGGTTATGCGGGCTCGGCGTTTGTGCCGGGGGCGGCGGTGTCGGCCGCGTTGGCGGCCGGGGCGGCGGCCTTTTTCTATCTCGCGTTGCGGCGGTTGGGGGCCGGAGCGGCGCCGGCGGCGGTGGCGACGGCGGCCGCGTCGTTCTCGGCGGCGTGGTGGTTTTTCGCGGCGGAGGTCGAGGTCGTTTCATGCCTGTCGTTCTTTATCGCCGGCGGCCTATATATTTTGGCGTCGCCGTCGCACCGGTGGGGACGGGCGGCGGCCGCGGCGGTTTGGCTCGGCGCGGCCACTAGTTTCCACATTACAGTACTGTTGTTCGTCCCCGTCGCCGCGATTTTGTTGGCGGCGCCGCGGCAGAACCGGTGGCTTCGGCTGGCTACGTTCGGCGCGGTATACGCGGTAGTAGCGGCAGCGCCCTACGTGATTATAAGCCAATTCGTCTACGGCCATAGGGGCGTGGCCGGTTTATGGGCGTGGATAAATTTCTACGAGAAAACGTTCGATACGTGGGGGGTGTGGGAGGCGCGCAGGTTCACCTCCGGCCTGGTGCGGGTTTTGTGTACGACGGTGTCGCCGGGGCGGGACCATTGTTGGGACGTCGCCGGTATGAACTTCCCCCTCGCCGCGACCCGACTCGCGCCGGCCGTGGTTTATTTGGGGGCCGCGGTCGCTACCGTCGGCGCGGCGGCGCCCCGGCTCTGGCGGGAGAAGCGGCAGTGGCTCGTGGCCGGGGCGACGTGGTTCGTTGGCTACCAGCTGTTCTTCTCGTGGTGGGACTACGGCAACCCGGAATGGTGGGTAGCGACCGTAATGCCGTTGTGGTTCTTGTTCGGTCTGGCGGCGCCGCGGTGCCCGGCCTTCGTTATCACCGCGGCTGCGGTGGTTCTCGCCGCCGCCAGTATAAACTTCTGCCGTTTGATATCACCCGCGTCGTGCCCGGGCCGAAATCCCAAGGAGAGGGCGGCCCGTGTAGTACTCCAGGTTACGAGTCCGGGCGATACCCTCTGGGTGGAGGACTGCGACGTAGCGATATGGGTGAAGAATTTAAGCCGCAACACCCGCCAGGTGGTCGAAACCGGCCCGGGATTCGATCCCCCCTCCTATAGCGACCTCGCCGCCTCGCTGGCCGCCCCTCCCGGGGAGGCCGCGGCCGAAGGGAACGCCATCTACGTGTTCGATTCCGAGCTCGACAATCCCAGATTGGGTATCGACGCCGAGGCGGAGGCTGCCCGGGCGGCGCTATTCCCGGTCGTGCTGAGCGCGGAGGCCGTTACGGTCGTGCCGTTCCCGCGCCGTTTGTCGACGCTGCTCCGCTGCCGGAATTGCCGCCGGCGATTCGAGGACCTCCGGCTATACGAGGCCGAGAGGGAGCCCGGGCAAGAGTACGTTTTCCTGTACGATCGTACGGGCTCGGTGAAGTTCCAGGTCGTCGTGCCCCGGGCCGGCCGGTACGTATTGTGCGTCCAGGCGCGGGGCGAACCCGCCGCGGGGACCTGGCCGGCCATGGAAATTTCTAAGGCCGGCCGGTGGCTCGCGATATTGCCGGCCGATACTAATTTCTGGCGGTTTTACGAGGTTACGGCCGAACTCGCCGCCGGGCCCCACGAGATTGACGTCCGCTTTTGCAACCCTTTCCGCGATCCGGCGACGGGTCGCGATCGGTTGTTGTTCATCAACCGCCTCGCGGTATACCGCGCGCCGCCGGCGAAGGGCCAACGTCAGCCGGGCCGCTCCGAATAAAAAAGCCGCCCGGCGGGGCGGCCTTCCCGTACCCTATGTGCCGTTCTAACGGAAGAGGGCTTTTACGCGGCCGAGGGAGGTCGGGGTAACGGCTACGCCGACGGTCTCGTATACACAAATACGGTGCAAGTTCCCGGCGCCGACCCAAATGTAGAACGTTTAATTCTGTTTAAGCGGTTATATATGTATTTGCGCTCGGAAGTTCACCGTCGCAGCCTTCCCTATTGACTTAGGGACCCCCTTCGTTTATCTTTAACCGATGGTTCGGAAAAGACGCCTTCTCGTCGTCGACGCGATGAACCTGGTTTTCCGCGCGTATTACGCGCTTATTTCCCGGCCCCTCCGCACCACCGACGGCCGCAATACCTCCGCGCTCTTCGGGTTCGCGCGGATGCTGCTGCGGGCGCTGGCCGACTACGAGCCGACGCACGTCGCCGTCGCGCTCGAGGGCGGCGGCCCCTCCTTCCGGGAGGAGATTTACCCCGAGTATAAGGCGACGCGGAAGGAACCGCCGGCCGACCTCGTGGCGCAGATCGAGCCGGTCAAGGAGTTCGCGCGCCTCCTGGGCCTGGCCGTAATAGAGCAGGAGGGGATGGAGGCCGACGACGTCGTCGCCTCGCTGGCGCGGGGCGCGGCCGGGAAGTTCGAGGAGGTTCTGATCCTCTCGGGCGACAAGGACCTGATGGCGCTGGTGGGCGGCCCGGTGCGGATGTTGGCGCCGCGGACGGGCGTAACGGATCTGGAGGAAATG
>CP070633.1:2171570-2184118 GCA_020356085.1 Candidatus Coatesiibacteriota bacterium
CCGCGTCGCCATCTCGGCGAACGAGAAGTCGGCGTCGCGCGTTTCGGGCGAGTTGGCCGTAAGGTAATAGCGGAGCGCGTCGACCTGGAAGTCCTGGACCGCCTCCTGGGCCCACACCGCCCAGTTGCGGCTGGTCGATATCTTCCGCCCCTCCAGGTTGAGGAACTCGTTGGCCGGGATCTGGAACGGGAGGTTGAACCCCTCCGGCTGGCCCATGAGCATAGCCGGCCAAACCAGGGCGTGGAAGACGATGTTGTCCTTGCCGATGAAGTGGACGAGCTTCGTATCCGGGTCGAGCCAGTAGTCCTTCCACCGCTCCGGCTCGCCTCGCTTTTGCGCCCATTCGATGGTGGAGGAGATGTAGCCGATAGGCGCGTCGAACCAAACGTAGAGGACCTTGTCCACGGCCTCCGCCAACGGCACCGGCACGCCCCAATCGATGTCGCGCGTTATGGCGCGGTCGGCCAAGCCTTCCTCCAACCAGCGGAGACAGAAGTTGCGGACGTTGTCCCGCCAGTGCGTGTTCCCGGCGAGCCACTCCCGCAGCCGCGGCGCGAATTGCGGGAGTTCGAAGTACCAATGGGTCGTTTTGCGGACGACGGGTCGGGAACCGCAAATCTTGCATCGGGGGTCGCCGAGCTCGGTGGCGGCGAGCCACCGGCCGCAGCTCTCGCACTGGTCGCCGCGGGCGTCCGCGGCGCCGCAGTCGGGGCAGGTGCCCTCGACGTAGCGGTCGGGCAGGAACCGGCCGCAGCTCTCGCAGTACAGTTGTTCGGTCTCGCGCGCGGTAACGCACCCCTCCCGGTACAGGTTGGTGAAGAATTGCTGCGCCAATGGATAGTGGATTTCGCGGAGGGTCGTGCGGCTGTAGTTATCGAAAGTGAAGGCGAACCCGGCGAACGCCTGTTGGAGTACGGCGTGGTAGCGGTCGACGAGCTCCTGCGGCGTAACGCCTTCCTTTTCCGCGTTCACGGTGATGGGAACGCCGTGCTCGTCGGAGCCGCAGATGTAAATTACGTCTTTGCCCGCGAGGCGTAGGTAGCGGACGTAAGAGTCCGCCGGCATGTAGGCGCCGGCGAGCTGGCCCACGTGCAGCGGGCCGTTGGCGTAGGGGAGAGCGCTGGTAACTAGGTATCGTTCGGCCATTTCCTACTCCGGAGGCGGCGGGAAGTTTAACACAACCGGCGAGGCGCGGTCAAACCGTAAACGAAAGGCCGGCGCGGCGCCGGCCCTCGGGTAATCCTTGCTGGGCTAATAGTACAGCGCCTTGACGCGCCCCAGGCTGGAGGGCATGACGCCGATTTCCGAATAATCGAGGAAGACGATTACGCGCAACATGAGATTCCGGTAAGGGTAGGGTTCGATGCCCGTAAGTTTCTTCCAGGAGGCCGAGCCCTCTTTTTGCCAGCTGCGGCCCAGGAACGTCGGGTTGCTGTCGCAGAAGTACGGGTCGCAGTTCGGGTAATCGTAGTACTGCTCGACGGCGGCGACGAATTTAGGCGTTTTTAAGAAGTAGTCGACCCAAAACTCCTTGAAGCCCTCGCCTCCAGTCGGCTTCACGAAGCGGGGGCCGGCGGCCGGCCACAGCCGCGAGCCGGGAACGCCCCCCGCGAACGAAAAGAGCGCCAGCCGGAAGCCGTTATAGTTATTGTCCGGCCAATACGGCGAGGTGAAGAACTTTATCTGGCGAACGACGTTGTGGCGCGTTTTGAGCGTCGAGAGGTCGAAGTCGTTGCCGACCCAGTGGCCCGCGCCCGTGTACCACGCCAGGTTCATGGCGCGCACGCCGTTGTCGTATTGGAGCTCGACTTGGTCCGCGAAAGCCCCGGCGGCTACCGTTCCCGCCGCGAAGGCCATAATCAAGACGAATCGCTTCACGTAACCACCTCCCACGGCGCGTTACGCCGCACGAGCCATTATAGCGAGGGCCTGTGAAGATGTCAAACGAATAAGCGAGGAGCGCGATAAGAAAAGGGAGCCGCTAAGGGCTCCCTTCGAGGGTTCGTTAGGTCGAGGCTAGTCTAGTAGTACAGGGCTTTAACGCGGCCGATACTGGAGGGCGAAACCCCCGGGTTGTGGTCGTTGTCCATGATGACGCGGAGCATGACGTTGTAATACCCCGTGGAGTTGGAGTACGACTGCCATTGGCCGCCGTAGTAGAGCCACGAGTGCCGCAGGAAGGTCGCGTTGCCGTCGACCAGGTGCGGGTCGCAGTTAGGCCAGTTGTAGAACTGTTCGAACGCCGGGAGGAACTTCCGGACGCCGCTGGGCAGCGTCCAACCGACCGAGAAAAAGACCCACCGGTCGCCAGCACCCGTGCCCTGGACGAACGTCGGCCCCCACATTAACGATCCGGGGACGCCGCCGCCGAAGCTGTATACGCCGATGCGGAAACCTTCCCAGGCAGTGTTCGGCCACCGGGCGCTGGAGTACATCTTGAGCGTGGCGATGTGCGGGTACGTTTTGATGGTCGAGATGTCGAAGTCGTTGCCGATCCAGGTGCCGGCGCCGGTATAGTAAGCGATGAGCCAACGCCCTTGGCCGTTATCCCACGCCAGCTCGACCGTGCCGTCGTAATTCGGCGTCTCGACGACAGTCGGGCCGCCAGCGAACGGTTCGACCTCGTAATCGGCCGCCCACGCCCCGGCCGCGATTAACGCCAACAAACCGGCCACTAAAGCGAAATTCTTCATGAAATAACCTCCTATTTCAATATCGTTAGCTCGGCAGCTAACGCCGTCTCGGGAAAATTTCCCCCGGCCGCGAACGCCGGGGCTCCTATCTACTCTTTTACCATTACGGGGTAGGCGTTGTCAAGGGAAAAATGACTTGACGGCGGCGCCTTGCTCCGTCTCGCTCCGGTATTCCGGGGCGCGCCACTTAATTAATCCGAGGCGCCCGCCGCCCCCCGTTTCCAACGGACGCCGGAGGGGGTATCTTCCAGTACGACGCCCGCCGCCGCGAGGCGGGCTCGTAGCGCGTCGGCCCGGGCGTAATCTTGGGCCCGGCGTGCCTCCTCCCGCTCCGCGATAAGCCGTTCGATTTCCTCGTCCAGGACCACGGGCGTCGGGTGGAATACGTCCAAAACCTCGTCGAAGGAATCGAGAGTCGCGTGGAGGCTTTTCCGCCCCGCGGCCGAAAGTTCGCCCGCGTCCATCGCCCGATTCGCCGCCGTTACCAGGTCGAAGAGCGCGGCCAGCGCCTCCGCGACGCCGAGGTCGTCGTCGAGCGCCGCCTCGAACTTCCCCCCGGCGGTTCCGGTCGGCTCCTCGAAATCGTCCGGGCCGTCGCCGTCGTATTCGCCGACGCGCCGGTAGAAGTCGGCCAACCGCGTTACCGCGGCGGCAGCAGCTTCCAACCCCTCCAACGTGAGGTTGAGTTGGCGGCGGTAGTGCGTCGCAAGCAGTAAATACCGGATCGCGAGGGGGTCGTACCCCTTGGCCAGGAGATCGCGCAGGGTGTATTGATTGCCAAGCGATTTCGACATCTTCTGGCCTTCGACGATAAGGTGCGCCGAATGGAGCCAGTACTTAACGAAAGGTTTACCGGTAGCTCCCTCGCTCTGGGCGATCTCGTTCTCGTGGTGCGGGAAGATGTTGTCGACGCCGCCGGTATGGATATCGAAGGATTCGCCCAGGTACTTCATCGACATCGCCGAGCACTCGATATGCCATCCCGGCCGGCCGGGGCCCCAGCGCGATTCCCAGTGGGGCTCACCCTCGCGCGCCGCTTTCCACAACGCGAAGTCCCGCGCCTCCTCTTTGGCGTATTCGTCGACGTCGACGCGCGCCCCGGGTTGGAGCGAATCGAGGTCCACGCCGGAAAGTTTGCCGTAGGAGGGAAAAGTGGAGATCCGGTAGTAGACCGCCCCCTCCGAAAGGTAGGTGTGGCCGTTGGCTTCCAGGCGCTCGATCAACTCCAACATTTCCGGGACGTGTTCGGTCGCGCGGGGGTAGTGTTCGGAGCGTTGGAGGCGGAGCGTATCCAAGTCGTCGTAGAAGGCGTCGATGTACGGCCGCGTATACTCGTCCAGGGTGACGCCGGCCTCCCGCGCGCCGCGGATGGTCTTGTCGTCCACGTCCGTCACGTTCATTACCTGGACAACCTCGAACCCTTTCCACTTCAAGAAGCGCCGGAGCAGGTCCTCGAAAGCGTAGGTCCGGAAGTTCCCGATATGGGCGTAGTTGTACACCGTTGGGCCGCAAGTGTATATGCGGACTCGGCCCGGCGTTAGCGGCTCGAAGGGCGCGAGGCGGCGACTGAGCGTGTTGTAAAACCGGATCGTCATTTAGCTCTCCGTGGTCCGAATATTTTATTTTAGCAGATAATTATGCCCGGTTAAAGGGAAAACGGCTCACCGCGTCGTTTGACGCGCCGGGAGAAATTATATATAATAGTCCTACGTATACTCTCCCTTACCGAAAAGGTGTCTATGCGAGATAAATCGGATAAAAAAGTAGAGGTCCGCGTGGAACCCCCCGCTACCGGCGAGACCGACTCGGTCGCGACGCTGGAGGCGAAACTGGCCGCGGCCGAGGCGGCGGCGACGGAAGCCCGGGAGGAGCTCCTCCGCCGGGCCGCCGACCTCGACAATACCAAGAAGCGCCTCCTGCGCGATCACGAACGAGCGTGCGCCGCGGCGGCCCGGGGCATCGTCGAGAAACTCCTCCCCGTGCTCGACGACCTCACCCGCGCCATCGACGCCGCGGACGCCGACGAGGCCGTCCCTCAAAACCACGTGGATTCCATCCGCATGCTCGACCGTAAAATCTACGACACGTTGCGCCAGGAGGGGTTGGAAGCCATTCCGGCCGCGCGGGGCGACGCCTTCGACCCGGAGGTTCACGAGGCCGTGGCCGTGACCTGCGACCCCACGCTTCCGCCCAACGTCATAGCCTCCGTTTTGGACCCGGGCTATAAATTTCACGGCGTGTTGTTGAAACCCGTCCGCGTCGAGGTTTGCGTCCCGGCGGCCGGCTCCGATTCCGGAGAAGCCCCCGCCTCGCGGGACGAACGTAAACCCCGGCCGTAACTCCTCCCGATAAGTCCGTATGGCGCCCACCAAAGACTTCTACGCGATACTCGGCCTTTCGGAAACCGCCTCCGACGAGGAGATCAAGAAGGCGTACCGGCAGCTCGCGATGAAGTACCACCCCGACCGCAATAAGGAGGCCGGCGCGGCGGAAAAGTTCAAGGACGTCAACGAGGCCTACCAGACCCTCTCGGACTCCAAGAAGCGCCAGGAATACGATATGTTGCGGAAGTACGGCGCGTTCGCCGGCGCCGGCGGCCCGGGGGCCGGCGGATTCGACTTCTCGCGGGCCGGCGCCGGCGGAGGCCAAAACTTCCAATTCGACCTCGGCGACCTGGGCGGGCTGGGCGGCCTCTTCGACCAGATCTTCCGCGGCGGCGCCGCCGGCGACCGGAAGGCCGAGCCGACGGCCGGCCGCGACCTCGAGATGGCCATCGAGGTCCCGTTCTCCACGGCCGTTAAAGGGGGGACCGCCAAGATCAACCTCGGCCGCGACGAGCCGTGTCTCGCCTGCGCGGGTACCGGCGCCGCGCCGGGGACGCAACCCAAGAGCTGCCCGCAGTGCAACGGCCAGGGGACCGTTACCGTCGGCCTGGGCCAGTTCGGCGTGACGCGCGCGTGCCCCACCTGCGCCGGGAAGGGCACCGTCGTCGAGACGCCCTGCCCCGAGTGCAAGGGGGCGGGCGTCCGCCGCGCCAAGCGGCCGTTAAAAGTCCGCATCCCCGCGGGGATCAACGACGGCGGCGTCATCCGCGTCAAGGGCGAGGGCAACGTCGGCGCCGGCGGCCTGCGCGGCGACCTCTACGTCACGGTAAACGTCAAGAAGGACGCGCGGTTCCGCCGCGACGGCCTGGACACCTACGGCCACGTCGAGCTCAATCTGGCGGAGGCGCTGCTGGGGACCCACAAGACCGTCGATACCGTCCAGGGGAAAGTTAAAGTGAAAATCCCCGCGGGGATCCAGGCGGGCAAAAAGATTCGCCTTAAGAAGAAAGGCGTCAAGGACGAGCGGACCGGCCGCGTCGGCGACCACTATGTCGAGGTCGCCGTGGAAGTACCCAAGAAGATGAACCGCGAGCAGAAGAAGCTCTTCGAGCAGTACGCCGAGGCGATGGGGTGGAATTAGCGTCCCAGTCCTCCGCTCCGACGAAAGTCGTCCGGCCGGCTTTCGTGGCGGCCGCGGCGGCGGCCCTTTTTTTTGTGCTGTACGCAAAGACGTGCTGCCCCGGTGCCTACTGGCAGGATTCCGGCGTCTACGTCCGTTCGGTATTGCAACTCGGCAACTGCTACCCCCCCGGCTATCCCACGTACCTGGGCCTCGCGCGCCCGTTTGCCTCTCTCCCGGGCGTCGGCGCCGTCGCCGGCCTGAACCTCTTTAGCGCCGCGGCGGGCGCGGCCCTCGCTTTTTTCTTCGTGCTGATTTGTATTCGCCTCCTGGGAGGTGACGGCTACGCTGCGGCCGGGGGCGTCGCCGCTGCGCTCTTGCTGGGGACGGCGCCAGCGGTGTGGGCGCAAGCTACGGCCGCGGAGGTATATACGTTAAGCCTCGCGTTGACCGCGGTTACGATATACCTCCTGCTGGTGTGGGGAGGGGGCGTCGACGGCCGGCCGCTGGCGGCCGCGGCGTTCGCCTATGGCCTGGCGTGCGGCGTTCACCCACAGCAGGCGGCGTTCCTGCCGGCCTACCTGGTGTACGTGGCGTGGGCGGGCGGCCGGCGGCTCCGCGACGGGAAGGCATTGGCCCTCGCGGCGGCCGCGTTTTTAGCGGCGTTCTCGGCTTACCTCTATCTCCCGCTCCGGTCGGCGGCCGGCGTCCTCCCCGACTGGGGAAAGCCGTCCACGCTCGCCGACTTCTACTACCATTTGAGCGGCGAGATGTACCGATCCGAATTATTCACCGCCTCGCCGGCGCTGGTGGCGGCGCGGGCACGGCTGGCGGCGGACCTCTTCCAGAGCCAGTTCGGGTGGGCGGGGTTGGCCGCGGGGGCCTTCGGTGCGATATGGCTTTTCCGACGCCGTCTCCGGGAGGCGGTATTAACGTTCGGCGGGGCCGCGGTCGCCGTCGCGTTCATCCTGAACTACTACTCCGCGAATTGGCGCACTTGGTACGCCTCGCTGTACTTCGTGTGGGCGCTCGCGGCCGGCGCGTTTCTCGCGTGGCTCTGCCGACGCTTGGGGCGCCTCCGGCCGGCGGCGGGCGTGGCCGCGGCCGGCGCGGCCGTGGTCGTCGCCGCGGCGCTCGCGGTTGCGCGCTTCGGCCCCGCCGACCGTTCCTATTTCCCGTACGCGGAGGAGGCCGCGGCGAACCTATTTCGCGTAACCGGCGCGGAGGCGACCTATATCCTGGGCTACGAGGGGAGTGCGGTAACGGGGCCGCTTGCGACAATCGTAACGGCGGAGGGGGCGCGGCCGGACGTCCGCCTCGTCGACGCCGCCGGGACGCGGCAATTCGACGACTTCTTCGACTACGTCGGCGACCGGTATCGGCGGCTCCCCCACGAGGCGTGCGCCGACCGATACGTCGAGGCGTTTATGGCCGTGGTCGGCGACCGGAGCCGGGATTATTACGTATTGTACCCGTTCCGGCCGGTGCAGGACTTCGGCTACAGCTACGAGAAGCGCGGCCGCTTCTGGCGCCTCCGGCCGCCCGGCGAGGCGCCGCGGCCCGGCGAGTGGTGGGCGCTGTACCTGCGCGCCGGCGTCGAGCCCGAGCCGCCCCCCTACGTCGACTATTGGACCGGGACCTTCCTCGGCGTCCAGTACGTCGACGAGGCCCGCGAACGGTACCGGGAAGGGCGGTACGAGCGGGAGGCCGTTTGTTTGGACCTCGCGCGCCGCCTCGGCGGCCGCGCCGAGAAGGTTCAGCGCAACCTCGGCGCCTACGCTGAGATGAAGGGGCACCCGGCGCTCGCCGCCGCGCACTACCGGGCCGCGTTGGCGCTCGAGCCGACGTATCGCCGGCCGCGCGAGGACCTGGCGAAGCTTTATACCCGCCTCGGCGAAGAAGAGGAGGCGGCGCGGGAACTCGAGATTTTGTCGCGGCTCTACCCGGGGCCGGACGCTCCCCGCTGAACGGCGCCGGCCCTCTCTCGTCCGGAACGGCGGGGCGGGTCGTTTTCCCCTTGTACGGGCAAAAGGAAGGAATTATAATCGTTCGGAAAGGGGGCGGTATATATGCGCCACGTAATAACGTTGATGTTAATGGGAGCGGCGGCTGCCGGAGGCGAAGTCTGGTTGGGGCCGGCGGGAGGTTATACGCGCGCGGCCGGTTCCACCGGTTACGCGGAAACCGACGGCCGGGATACGGGCCGCCTCGCCTCGTTCTGGGGCGCGGCCGGCGGCTGGGAGGCGGAGGGGTTTTACCTCGCCGGCGACGTCTCGTTCCTGCCCGGCGGCGACGACCGCGCCGGACTGTCCGGATGGGGTAATTTGTTTAAAGTGACGTCGTACGAGGAGTTCAACTGCGGCCTGCACGGCGGATGGCGCCTAGGCGCCGGCGCCGTGACGCCCCTCCTCGGTGCCGGTCTCTGGTGGAACCACGCCACCTACGACCGTCGAGACCTCGACTGGTGGACGGAGGAGGATGCCGCGGTAGCCCTCTACGGGTGGTCCGTAAACGACCTCTTCGTCGCGCCGGCGGCGGGCGCGGAGCTCTGGACGGAACCGGTGAGGTGGCGCCTGCTCGTCGCGGCGGGGTACGATGCGCATCACGAATCCGGCGGCAAATGGCAGAAGTCTTATTCGGAAAGTGAACCTCCGAGAAAGGTCTTCTACGAGCACAACCTGGCGCGCGACTTCCTCGCGGCCGCCGCGGCCTTGCAGTTAACGTGGTACTCCTGGGGGCCGGTGCGGGTAGAGGCGGCGTTCGGCCTCCGCGGCGACCTCTATCAGCTCGGCGGCGGGTTCGACCTGGAGGGCGTTAGCGGCGCCCGGACGGACGTCACCTTCCGCCTCGTTCCGGCGCTCGTCTTCTAATACCGCTTGACCTTGCGGCCTGAATATAGTATTAAACGGCGGCGGCCTCCGCCGCCGTTTCCCTCCCCGGACCGGATTTCCTCTTACGAGTGTGTTCTTACGACGTTCTTTAAGGCGCCATGAAAATACTTACCCTCAACTGTGGAAGTTCCTCCCTCAAGTATACGTTTTTCGACACGGCCGCGGCGGCCACGCTCGCGGACGGCATCGTCGAGCGCATAACCATCGGCGAGGCGTTCATCGTGCACCGCCTCGCGGGGCGCGCGGGGAAGCCGCTCCGGCGGGAGCACCCCTGCCCCACGCACAAGGAGGCGATCGACCTCGTCCTGGCGACCTTGACCGGGGAGGAGGCGGGGGCGATAAGCGACCCCGGCGAGATCTCGGCCGTGGCCCACCGCGTCGTCCACGGCGGCGAGGAGTTTACGCGTTCCGTGATTATCGACGAACGCGTAGTGGAAGTCATCCGCCGATACATCAGCCTCGCGCCGCTGCACAATCCTCCCAACGTCGCCGGCATCGAGGCGGCCCGGGCCATGCTGCCGGCGGTACCGCAAATCGCCGTCTTCGACACCGCGTTCCACTATACGATTCCCGATTACGCGTACATATACGCGCTGCCCTACGAGTGGTATCACGACCTCGGCGTGCGGCGCTACGGCTTCCACGGGACCTCCCACCTCTACGTCTCCCGTCGGGCGGCGGCCCTGCTCGGCAAACAACCGTCGGAAGTCAACCTTATCACGCTTCACCTCGGCAACGGCGCCTCGGCCTGCGCCGTCCGGGGCGGCCAATCCGTCGATACCTCCATGGGATTGACGCCGCTGGAGGGCCTCGTTATGGGGACGCGCTCCGGCGACGTCGACCCGGCGATCCCGTTCCAACTCCCCCAGAGCATCCCGCTCGCGCTCCAGGAGATTTACATGTTGCTGAATCGGCGCAGCGGCGTTCTGGGCCTGACCGGGAAGTATGCCGATCGGCGCGACGTGCTCGCGCACATGGAGGAGGCGGCCTCCAGCGACGACGCCGGCGCGGAGGAACCGGGCTCGCCCTACCGCTGCAAGCTCGCGCTGGAGGTGGAGTGCTACCGCCTCCAGAAGTACGTCGGCGCGTACGCCGCGGCGCTCGGCCGCGTGGACGCCGTCGTCTTTACGGCCGGCGTCGGCGAGAACTCGCCCAAGGTCCGCGCGCTATCGCTGCGGGGGCTCGAACCTCTCGGGATAATCCTGGAGGAGGGTAAGAACGAGGCGGCCCCCCGGGGCCGGGAGGTCGACGTTAGCGCCGCCGACTCGCCGGTCAAGGTCCTCGTGATCCCGACCGACGAGGAGCGCGTGTTCATTGAGGATACCGTCGCCTTGCTCGACGGCGCGTACGACCTGCCGGACCGCTTCGAGTACTCGTTCCAACGGGCCGATTATCAGCCGCGCGAGCGGTAAGGAGGCGGCAAGGCGAGGATTTAAAAAGGCGGCCCCTCCGGGCCGCCCTTTTTCTTCTACCTACCGGGCCTTTTGTTTAGGGATTGCCCTCCAGCGCCGTCGAACCGAAGTAGAAGTCGGGGCGCTCCCAGCGCAGGACGAGGTCGACGTCGGGGTAAAAGTCCTCGCGCCGCAGCTGGTAGCGGACGACGCCCTCCCGCGGAGAGGCGACCTCCTCCAGCTCGTAGGAGCCCTCCAGCGGCGCGAGTTGGGGCGGAACGTCGACGGCGAACGTCGCCTCCTCAATCGGCCGCCGCCAGCTGCGGGTACTAGTTAATATATATGTGAACTCGCAGCCGCGGCAGCGTTGCTCGTAGGCGACGACGATTTCCGCCTCCGCCTGCGGCGGTATCGTTACCTCGAAAGCTATGTCGTGACGTTTCCAGGTGAACGGGAGGTCGTCGCCGGCGGCGCCGCGGACGACGATGTTCTCCGGCTCGCCCAACTCCGGCCCGCGCGCGAACGGGTACCGGAGCCGGAGGGTCCGCGACTTATCCCCCGGGTTGTGGAAGCGGTAGACGCCGGCTACGCGCGCCCTTTCCGGCCCCAGCGCGATCGTTACTTCCTCGCCGACGAACCTGGGCCGGCCCGCGGCGCGGCTTTGGTAGAGCTTGTAAATAACGAACCCGACCGTCAGGCCGCCTAGTATCGCTATCGGCGCGACGTGCGCGAGGATCGCCACTTCCTCTTCCGCGTACGGGTTGCCCGCGGCCGGGACGGCCGCTACGGCGACGGCCGCGGCCGCCGCAACGGTTACGTGAAATAACCCTCGCATATCCCTACCCCCTGGGTTATCGTCTTCCGCCGGCCGTTACGGCGCGGGCGCCTCCAGCGCCGTCGAGCCGAAGTAGAAGTCGGGGCGCTCCCAGCGCAGGACGAGGTCGACGTCGGGGTAGAAGTCCTCGCGCCGCAGCTCGTAGCGGACGACGCCTTCCCGGGAGGAGGCGACCTCCTCCAATCGGTAGGAGCCTTCCAACGGCGCGAGTTGCCGCGGAACGTCGACGGCGTACGTCGCCTCGGCTATCGGCCGCTGCCAGTTCCGCGTGGTGGCTAGGACGTACTTATACTCGCAGCCGCGGCAGGGTTGCTCGTACAAGACCGAGAACTCCGCCTCCGCCTGCGGCGGAATAACCACCTCAAAGGTTATACGGTGATATTTCCAGGAGAACGGGAGGTTTTCGCCGGCGGCGTCGCGGACGGATACGTTCTCGGGCTCGCCCAACTCCGGCCCGCGGGCGAAGGGGTATTTGAGTTCGAGCGTGCAGGGTTCGTCGTCGCCGTTGTAGAAGCGGTACTTTCCCTCCACCGTCACCTTGGGCGGCGCGATCGTTATCGTTACCTCCTCGCCCCGGAATTGGGCCGTCGCGCCGGCGGCCGCGGCGCCCACCGCGACGGCCGCGGCCAACGCCGCGATAATCCGAATTAGCCCTCGCATGTTCCTACCCCCTTGGTTGGCCTCCGCCGCCGGCGGGGCCGGCGTTACCGCGCGATAACGAGGCGCCGCGCGGCCCTCTCCGTGCCGGCCGTCAGGCGGTAAACGTAGACGCCGGGCGCCAGGCCGCCCACCTCACAGCTCACCTCGTGTTCGCCGGCGGCCGCCTCTCCCCGCCACAGCGTCCGGACCTTACGGCCACAGAGGTCGTAAAGCTCGAGCGCGGCCGAGGCTCCCTCCGCCAGCGTAAAGGCGAGGCGTACCCGGTCCCGCGCCGGGTTGGGCCGCGCCGCGCCCAGCGCGAAGGCGTACCCCTTCTTTGGCACGGGCTCGGGTCGCGGCTGCCGCTCGCCGACGCCGACGTCGCCCACGAGGTCGAACAGGAAGACGTGCGCGGCCTCGTTGCCTTTATCCTGCAGGCACACGCAGACCTCGCTCACGCCGTCGCCCGTCACGTCGCCGACGTTCTCGACGTCGTAGATGCGCTCGCTGAAGTTACGGCTCCAAAGCTCCGTCCCCGCGTCCGAGTAGCACTTCGCGACGCCGCTGCCGCTCCCCAGCGAGCCGCCGACCGCCTCCCACTTGTCGTTGCCGTCGACGTCTTCCACTACATCCACCGACCACACGTCGGCCGCGA
>CP070633.1:2184218-2209265 GCA_020356085.1 Candidatus Coatesiibacteriota bacterium
GACAGCGCCGGGAAGTACGTGGAGTTCTGCCGGATAACGCAGCGGCTGGTGGATGGGTTGGCCGAAGACGCCGACGTTAGGGAATTCGTCGCCTCCTCCCGGTATACGCTCGTTAAGCTTTTCGACGAATACAACTATTCGAAGTATACGCGGGATTGGCCGCTCTAATTACACAGCGGCGGAGCGCGGTAGATTTAGCGGGCCCGGCGGCCCGTTTTTTTTATAGAGCGGGGGGCGAGGGGAGGGGCGGCCCGGCCGAGAGGCGTTGGTTGACAACGCCTCCGCCGGTGTTGTATTATCGCCCCGTGTTAATCGAGATGCTGACGGTGGGGCCGGTCAGTACGAATTGCTACCTGTATTCGGCCGACGGGAAAAACGCGGTGGTTATCGATCCCGCGGCGGAGCCGGAGGAAATCATCGGCCACTTGCGGGGGCTCGACCTGGAGGCGGTGGCGCTGGTTAACACCCACGGACACCTCGACCACACCGGCGCCAACGCGGTATTGAAAGAGATGCTAGGCGTCCCGATTTTGATCGGCGAACGGGACGCGCCCTACCTCGGGCCCGGGGCAGAGGCCCTTCACCGGCAAGACGCCCTTATCATCGGCCCGGAAGCCCGGGCCCTTTTCCAGGAGTACTACGCGGCCTCGCCTCCCGCCGACGTTTTATTGACCGAGGGCGCCGAGATCGCGGGCGGCGGATTGCGGGTCGTCGAAACGCCAGGCCACACCGCGGGCAGTATATCCTTACTGGGAGAGGGCGTAGCGTTCGTGGGTGACGCGTTATTCGCGGGTTCCGTCGGCCGGACGGACCTGTGCGGCGGCGACGAGCGTGCGCTACTCGCCTCGGTGCGCGAAAAAATCCTCTCGCTGCCGCCGGAGACGGAGATTTTTTCCGGCCACGGCCCGCCTACTACCGTGGCGGCCGAAAAGGCCCATAATCCATTTTTCAAGTGAGTGCCGTTATGGGCCGGGAAATTTTGGGCACCACAGGGCGTTCCAAAATCAATCTTGACTTTCCCCAAGCGCTGTGCTAGCGTCAGCTCAACTCTGAAAATCGCCCGAGTTCCTTAAACCTTTCAGTTCCTTTAACGCTAGGAGAGCCTTATGTATCTTGCCCGGAGGATGAGCCGGCTCGGAACCGAGACGGCTTTTGAGGTTTTAGCGAAGGCTAAAAAGCTCGAAAGTGAGGGGCGCGACATTATCCACCTCGAGATCGGCGAACCCGACTTCGATACGCCCGTAAATATTCGGGAGGCGGCCAAAAAGGCGCTCGATCAGGGGTGGACCCATTACGGCCCCAGCGGCGGGTTGCCTGAACACCGCGCGACGATTTCCAACTATATGAAGGAACGGTGGAACCTCGAGTACTCCCCGGACGAGATCGTCGTGGTGCCCGGGGCGAAGCCGATTATGTTCTTCACGATCCTGGCCTGCATCGAGGAGGGAGACGAGGTTATTTACCCCAATCCCGGATTCCCCATCTACGAATCGATGATCGAATACATCGGCGCGAAGGCCGTGCCGGCCGTTTTGAAGGAGGAGCTCGACTTCCGCCTCGACGTGGGCGAGCTTGCCTCGCTGGTGACGGATAAAACGCGGATGGTAATAATCAACTCGCCCCAGAATCCCACCGGGGGAGTGTTAAAGGTGGAGGACCTGGAGGCCATTGCCGACCTCGCCAAGAAGCACGACCTAATCGTTCTCTCCGACGAAGTCTACAGTCGTACCCTCTACGAGGGCGAACACCATTCGGTAGTCAGCTTCCCGGAGATGAAAGAACGAACGGTTCTCATCGACGGTTATTCCAAGACGTACGCCATGACGGGGTGGCGTCTCGGTTGGGGAGCGATGCCGGCCGACCTCGCCCCGCATATTACGCGCCTCATGACTAATTCGAACTCCTGTACCTGCTCGTTCTCGCAGATAGCGGGAATCGAGGCCCTGACCGGCCCGCAGGAGGACGCCGACGCGATGGTGGAGGCGTTCCGGAAGCGGCGCGACGTTATCGTAGACGGCCTCAATTCGCTCGAGGGTATTACGTGTAAGAAACCGCTGGGCGCGTTCTACGTGTTCCCCAACATCACGGGAACGGGCAAGGACGAGCGGTGGCTCGCGGACTACTTTTTGGAGGAGGCGGGCGTGGCGTGTCTGGCCGGGACCTCGTTCGGCGAATACGGCAAAGGCTACATCCGGTTCTCGTACGCCAATTCCGTCGAAAACCTCGAGAAGGCCGTAACCCGCATGGCCGAGGCCTTGAAGGCGATGTAAGAGGCGAGGCCCATGGGCCAGGCTCACCCTACTCCCCTCTACGACAAACACGTAGCCCTCGGCGCCAAAATGGTGGAGTTCGCCGGTTTCGTAATGCCCCTCCAGTATACCGGCATCCTCGACGAGCACGTAACGGCACGCGAGACGGCGGGCATCTTCGACCTGAGCCACATGGGGGAGATTTACGTCTCGGGTAAAGGGGCGCCGGCGGCGCTCAACCGGGTCGTTACCAACGACGTCGAGAAACTCCGCCCCGAGAAAGCCCTGTACACGCCGATGTGTACGCCGAAAGGCGGCATCGTTGACGATTTGTTGGTGTATCGCGACGCCGACGAGAAGTTCCTGTTGGTCGTCAACGCCTCCAATATCGCCAAAGACGCCGAGTGGCTCCGGAAGCACCTTCCCGCCGCAGTAGAAGTCGAAAACGAATCGCTGGAAACGGCGTTGATCGCGGTCCAGGGGCCGCAGTCGGAGGCGATCGTAGGCGAGGCGTTGGGGGAGGAACTGTCGGAGATCGAGTACTACGAGTTCGGGTTCTACGTCCTGGATGGCGTTCCGGTGCGGGTTTCGCGGACCGGGTACACCGGCGAGGACGGGTTCGAGGTGTACGTCGCGGCCGAACGGGCGGGCGAGGTGTGGGACGCGTTGTACGACCTGACGTACGGCGTCGGCGGCGTCCCGGTGGGTTTGGGCGCGCGCGATACGCTCCGCCTGGAGATGAAGTATTGCCTCTACGGCAACGACATCGACGAGACGACTACGCCTCTCGAGGCCGGCTTGGGGTGGACCGTGAAATTCGACAAGGGCGATTTTTACGGTAAGAAGCCGCTGGAGAAACAGAAACAGAAAGGGATAACGCGGGCGTTGTCCGGGTTCGTCATGATCGACCCGGGCGTACCGCGCCCCGGTTGCGGGATAATAGACGTCGACGGCAACGATCTCGGAAGCGTGACCTCCGGGTCGTACTCGCCGAGTCTGCGCGAGAACATCGGCTTGGGCTATCTCGCGCGGCCGCACGACGACGTCGGGACCGAAATTCTGGTCGACATTCGGAAGAAGCCGCGCCTGGCGCGCGTGGTCGAAACGCCGTTTTTAAAGCTGCTGGGCGGGAATTAACGGCCCGTCCGGGAAAGGAGCCGCGGGTGTACCCGGAGGAACTTAAGTATTCCGAGAGTCACGAATGGGCAAGAGTCGAGGACAACGTCGTGGCGGTCGGCTTGACCCACCACGCCCAGTCTGAGCTGGGCGACATGGTATATCTGGAACTGCCGCCGGAGGGGACGGAGGTGACGGCGGGCGGCGAGTTCGGCGTCGTCGAGTCGGTCAAAGCCGCCTCCGACCTCTACGCGCCGCTATCCGGAAAAATTGTAGAGGTTAACCAGGGGGCCGCCGACGACCCCGCGCTCGTCAACCGCGACTGCTACGGCGAGGGGTGGCTGGTTAAGATAGAATTGAAGGACCCCTCCGAGCTCGAGAATTTAAAGACGGCCGCCGAGTACCAGGAATTCATCGGCGCCTAGGGCGACGTGCCCGGCGCCGGTCGGCCCCGGGCTGGCCGCGCTTCCTCACCGACGAGGGGTGGCGGCCCCTCGTTTCGTTTTCTGCCTAACGCCGGTTCCTTCAGGAGTACTACATGCCGTACGTACCTCACGACGACGATACTCTCCAGGCCATGTTGGCCGAAATCGGCGTCGCCCGCCTCGCCGACCTCTTCGAACCCGTCCCGCCGGAGCTGGAGCGGGCGGCGTTCGATTTGCCGGAGCCCCTCGCGGAACCCGCCTTGGCGCGCCACTTGGCCGAACTCGCCGCCCGGAACCGCGTCGACCGCTTGTCTTTCCTGGGCGCGGGGGCGTACGAGCATTTTATCCCGGCGGCCGTAACGCACCTCGCCTCCCAGAGCCAACTCTACACCGCCTATACGCCGTACCAGCCGGAGGTCAGCCAGGGGACGCTGGCCGTTATTTTCGAGTTCCAAACCTACGTCGCGGCGCTCACCGGCATGGAAATCGCGAATGCCTCCATGTACGACGGCGCGACCGCCGCGGCGGAGGCCGCGCTCATGTGTCTCCGCCTGAACCCCGGGCGGTCCCGCGTCGTCGTCGCGCCCAACCTCCACCCCGAATATCGGGCCGTCGTAGAGACGTACTTATCCAATATCCCGGGGGTGGAGGCCGCGACGCTCGAGTGCTGCGCGCCCTACGCGGAGGGCGGCCGCGTCGACCTCAACCGGTTGACGGGGGCGCTGGGCGAGGCCGCATGTTTCGTTATGCAGTCGCCCAACTTCTTCGGCCTGGTCGAGACCGAGCTGGCGCAGATTGCCGAAATCGTCCACGCGGAGGGGGCGCTGCTCGTCGTCGCCGTCCCGGAGCCGATGTCACTCGGCGCGCTCGCGCCTCCCGGCCACTTCGGCGCGGACGTCGTCGTGGGGGAGGGGCAGAGCTTCGGCGGCGCGCTCTCCTTCGGCGGCCCGGGCGTAGGCTTTTTCGCCACGCGGCAGGAGTTCCTCCGCCAGATGCCCGGGCGGCTTATCGGCAAGACGACAGACCGGGAAGGCAAGCCGGGCTACGTCCTGACGCTGCAGACGCGCGAACAGCACATCCGGCGCGAGAAGGCCACCTCCAACATCTGCACCAACCACGCGCTGGGCGCGACGATCTTCACGATTTACCTCTCGGTGGTCGGGCGGACCGGCCTGGTCTCGCTGGCGCGGCAGAACGTCCAGAATTGCGCGTACGCGCAGTACCGGACGACGGAACTCGCCGGCTACAAGATGGTCTTCGAGGAACCGGTCTTCAACGAGTTTGTTCTCCGCGGCCCCAAAGAGGCGGAGGGAATTCGCCAGGCGTGTCTGGCGGAAGGCGTCGACCCGGGCCTGCCGCTCGGCCGCTTCTACCCGGAATACGACGATTGCCTCCTCGTAACGGTCACCGAGACGAAGACGAGAGCGGACGTCGACCGCCTGTGCGAGGCGCTGGCGCTGGCGTAACGTAGGGACCAATATGAAAGCCGCAACCATAGCGATGGCCGTACTCCTCGCGGCCTTGGTAGCCTTCGCGCTCTGGCGGGGAGGCGGGTCCCTCCAGAAGGGCCTCCTCTCGGGCGGGAAAACTTTTCTGAACACGCTCCCGCTGCTCGTCATCGCCTTCGCCGTCGCGGGCCTGGTGCAAGTCCTGATCCCGAAGGAATTTATTGCGAAATGGCTCGGCGCGGAGGCGGGGTTCAAGGGGATCCTGATCGGCTCGCTCGCCGGCGGCCTGACGCCCGGCGGGCCCTTCGTCTCGTTCCCCATCGTGGCCTCGCTCTACAAGGCCGGCGCCTCCGTGGGGACGGTCGTCGCCTTCGTGACGGCGTGGTCGGTGTGGGCGGTGCACCGCCTGCCGATGGAGATGGGGCTGGTCGGCCCCAAGCTCGCGCTGGCGCGTTTCGCCACGACGCTCGTCGTCCCTCCCCTCGCGGGTCTCGCGGCGCAAGCAATTTTCGGCAAGTGGCTCTAGGCGTTTTTAGAGGTCGAGCATGAACTACGAGTACCGGAACATATTCGAAATCCCCTGCGGTAAGAGCTGGGAGGCCGGCGAGGCCGATACGCCTCCCGTGGCGTTGGAGGAATTCTACCCGGCCGAGTTCGTCCGCGACGACTTCGGGCCGCTGTGCGACGTCGCCGAGCCCGAGGTGGTGCGGCACTACACGCGGCTGGCGGCCATGAACTTCGGCGTCGACGCCGGCTTCTACCCGCTCGGTTCCTGCACGATGAAGTACAATCCCAAGGTTAATGAGGCGGCGGCGGCCCTCCCCGGTTTTGCCGCGCTGCACCCGTACGCCGCGGCCGCCGACGCCCAGGGCGCGCTCCAGCTGATGTACGACCTCGAGCGGTACCTCTGCGAGATCTGCGGCCTGGAGGCGTTTACGCTCTGTCCCTCCGCCGGCGCCCACGGCGAGCTGGTGGGGATGTTGATGACGCGGGCGTACCACCGGAGCCGGGGCGACGACGGCCGCAACGTCATGCTGATTCCGGACTCGGCCCACGGGACCAACCCCGCCTCCGCCCGGATGGCCGGCTTCGACGTCGTCGCCGTCGCCTCCACGCCGCAGGGCCTCCTCGACGTGGGCGATTTGAAGGCCAAGCTGGACGAGCGCCTCGCCGGCATGATGATTACGAATCCCAACACGTTGGGGTTATTCGAACGGGATATCCTGGAGATCGCCGCGGCGGTGCACGGCGCCGGCGGCCTGTTGTACTACGACGGAGCCAACCTTAACGCGTTCGTGGGGCGCGCCCGCCCGGGCGACATGGGCTTCGACATCTGCCACGTCAACCTCCACAAGACCTTCTCGACGCCCCACGGCGGCGGCGGCCCGGGCTCCGGGCCGGTGGGCGTCGCGGACCGCTTGGTGGAGTTCTTGCCGATCCCGCGCCTCGTGAAGGAGGGCGAAGCCTATAGGTTTGAATCTAATTTGCCTAACTCTATAGGCCGCATTCGCTCCTTCGCGGGCAACTTCGGCGTACTCGTTCGAGCGTACGCGTACCTCCGGCACCTCGGCGCCGCGGGGCTGCGCGAGGTGGCCGACGTCGCGGTGTTGAACGCGAACTACCTCCGCGCGCGCGTGGCGCGTTTTCTGGAGGTGGCGGGGGAGGCACTCTGTATGCACGAGTTCGTCGCCTCTACCGCCAAGTACGGCCGCGGTTCGGCCGCGGACGTAGATAAGGCGTTAATCGACGCCGGCTTCCACCCGCCGACAACGTACTTCCCGCTCGTGGTTCCGGAGGCGTTAATGATCGAACCGACGGAGACGGAGACGCGGGAGACGCTCGACGCCTTCGCCGCCGCGCTGGAGCGGATCGTCGCGGATTTAGAAGGCGACCCGCACGCGTACGCGGAGGCGCCGTTAAAGGCGCCCGTCCGGCGGCTCGACGAGGCCGGCGCGGCGCGGAAGCCGGTGTTGACGCAGATGATGGCGCAGACGGAGGGGGAGTAACAGAGGCGTGGCCGATTGGCGCGGATACCGTTTGCTCGTCGACGAGGCCGGCGGCGCGCGGAAGAATATGGCACGGGACGAGGCGCTGCTGGAGGCTTACCGGCGCGGCGAAATGCCGCCGACGTGGCGGTTGTACACGTGGCGCGAACCGGCGATTACTTACGGACGGCGGTTCCGCGTTCCTCCGGAAGGAGGCGGCGTGGCGGTCGTCCCGCGGTTGAGCGGCGGCGGCTTGGTACCGCACGGCGCCGATTTCACCTACTGTCTCGTACGCGAACGGAGGTCTGGCGCGGATAATTACGAGGATGTCGTGGAGGCGGTAGCGGAAGCTCTCCGCGGCCTTGGCGTAGAGGCGGCGGTATGGCGCGGCGCGCCGGCGGGCGCGGCCGAGCGGTGCTTCGCCTCGCTGGCGCCGTACGACGTTCATTGGCGTGGCCGGAAAATCGCCGGGTGCGCCCAACGGCGGCTGCGCGACGCCCTCCTACACCACGGCTCTATTGCGGCGGCGGAACCGCCACCGGCGCTGCGCCGGCTCGGCTTGTGGGAGGAACCGCGCTCGGCTACGTTAGCGGAAATCCTCGGCCGGACGGTGACGGTGGAGGAATTCGCCGCGGCGCTGGGGGAGGTCCTCGGCGTCGAACCCGAAAACCAAAAGGTGGTTGCCCCGGTGGCGGGCCGCCTTGGATAACGAGTTGAGGTTAACCATGAAAAGTACCCTAGCATTCGCGGCGATGGCAGTAGCGGCGACGCTCGCGTTCGTCGCGTGCCAGAAAGGGCCGGCGGTCGAAGAGGAAAAGATCGTAGCCCGGGTCGGCGACGCCGTTCTAACGGCGGAGGACCTGGCCCGGCTTGACCGGGACCAGCGGAAAGTCAAGTTGCCGGCGTACTTGTCGAAAGAGGAGTTAATGGCGGAATGGATCCGCAGCGAGGTCCTGTACCAGAACGCTCTGGAAGAGGGCGTCGACCGGGACGAGGAGTGCGCGTGGCGTCTGCTCAATAGCCGTAAAGGGATCGTAATCCAACGGTTCTGGGAGTTGGAACTTTACGAGAAGATCCCCGAGCTGAGCGAAGACGAGGCGCTGGTGTGGTACGAGGAGAATAAGGAGGAGCGGTTCAAAGCGAAGATGTCCGGCGTATGGTTGCGGCGCATAATGCTTCCCTCGAAAGAAGACGCAGACGCTGTCTTAGAGCGCCTGGAGAGAGGCGAGGATTTCGAGACTCTCGCCCGTACGATATCGGTTACGCCGGAGAAGTTGCGGGGCGGGGACCAGGGATACCGCCGCCTGGAGGACCTCTCGCCGATCTACCGCGATGCGGTGGCGAAGACGAAGGAGGGCGGGGTCGCCGGACCATTCAAGGTGGCGCAATATTATATCCTCCTTAAGGTCGAGGACCACGTCGAACCGGGCGATTACCTGCTACCCGCAGGGATTGGAATGGAAAGCCTGCGCGAAAAGGCGAAGGTGGAGACGTGGCGGGCGAAAGCCGCGGAGATAGGCGAGGAGCTGGTGGCCGCGGCCGACATCGAGCGGCACCCGGAACGGATTCCGGACGAGATCGCCGAGATGGCGCTGGGAGAGGAGGTGCCGGGTACGGCCGGAACGGCCGAATAAATGGATCTCGACTTGCAATCGATTCAGGAGGCGCGCGATTGCCTCGCCCGCGGTAAGAACGCGGCCGCGGCGTTCGCCTCCTTCGATCAGGAGGCGGTAGACCGCGTCGTAACCGCCGTAGCGCAGGCGGCGGAGGGGGCGGCCGACCGACTCGCGCGCTTGGCGGTCGAGGATACCGGGTTCGGCGTGGTCGAACATAAAGTCCAAAAGAACCTCTTCGCGGCGCGGGACGTATACGAGTATATAAAGGACCTTAAAACCTGCGACGTCATCGCCGAAGACCCGGCGCGGGGCTTGACCGAAATTGCCTCTCCCGTCGGGCTCATTGCCGGCATTACCCCTACCACCAATCCCACCTCCACGGTAATCTATAAAGCGCTCATTGCGTTGAAGGCGCGTAACGCGATCGTCTTTTCGCCCCACCCGGCGGCGGCGCACTGTTCGGGGGAGACCGCACGGCTCTTGGCGGAGGCGGCCGTCGCCGCGGAGGCCCCGGAAGGCGTTATAACTTGGCTGGCGCACCCCACGCCGGAGGCGGCGCGCGAGATTATGGGCCACGCCGACGTCGACCTGCTGCTCGCGACGGGCGGCCTGGCCATGGTGCGTGCGGCGTACTCCTCCGGTAAACCCGCGTACGGCGTCGGCCCGGGCAACGTCCCAGCGTATATAGACCGGAGCGCGGACGTCCCTCGCGCGGTAGCGGACATCGTAGCCTCCAAAACTTTCGACAACGGCGTCATTTGCGCCTCCGAACAAGGAGTAGTATGCGACGCGCCGGTCCGGGCGGAGGCGCGCCAAGAGTTTGAGCGCGCCGGAGGGGTCTTTTTAACCGAGGGCCAGAAAGAGGCGGTTGCGAAAGTACTCGACGCCGGCGGAAAATTGAATCCAGCGGTGGTGGGGCAGCCGGCGGCGCGTATCGCCTCGCTCGCCGGCTTCGACGTCCCGCCGGAGGCGAGGATTTTGATCGGTTTCGAGGATCGCGTGGGCCGGGAAGCGCCGTTCTCCTGGGAGAAGATCTCGCCGGTGCTCGCGTGGTACGACGTGCCGGATTGGGTCCGGGGGTGCGAGCGCTGCTTGGAGATCCTGGCCTACGGCGGCATGGGCCATACGCTGGCGCTGCACGCGCGCGACGAAAACGTCATCCGCGAATTCGGCCTCCGAAAACCGGTCTTTCGGGTCGTCGTCAACACGCCCGCCTCCCAGGGCGCTATCGGCCTTACTACTAACCTCGCGCCGGCGCTCACGCTCGGCTGCGGGACGTTAGGCGGGAATATAACCTCGGACAATATTACGCCGCTGCACCTCCTTCACCGCAAGCGCGTAGCTCACGGCCGGGACGGCGGGGAGGAGGGGCGGGCGGAGGAAGCGGCTCCGCGGCCGGCGAAGGCCGTCGACGCGCGCGTCGTCGCGCGGGTGGTAGAGGAGGTTTTGCGGCAACTCTATAAAGGAGGGCCGTAGTGGTATTGGCGATTCGGCGCCTCGTAAACGCCTTTCGCCGGCGGCCGCTGGATCTACATATTTTTTGCCTGGTCCTGTTCGTCGTGGGGGCCGTGTTCGTATTCGGCTACCAGTTCAGCGTGTTTTGGGACGTCGTTATTACGGACCGCGTGCCGCTGGAGGGAACGCCCGTTTTCCAAGCGTTGACGGGGATGACGCTGCTCACGGATTTGGCCTGGTCGCCGCTTCTCGTGGCCGCGGCCATCGGGATTTGGTTGTTGCGGGATTGGGGGAGGCGGATCGGGTTTGTGCTGGGCGGGGTATTGACCTATATGGGAATGCAGGGGCTGTTGTTCTTCCCGCTTGCGCGGCGGTTCGGCGTGGACGCGGTGGAGGATTTTACGCGGTATTATTATTTTACGGCTTATATGGCGTATTACTCGATCTACGCCGTCGTGGGCGTCGTCATGATTTTGTATTTATGGTTGCGCAAGATAGAGTTGCGCCCGGGATTACAGTAATCCGGCGGCGGATCGGTCTTTTAAAATCCATACGGAGAAAGGAGCGAGGATGCCCTCGAAGACGGAGATGGCCCTCGGGATGATCGAGACGCGCGGTTTGGTGGCCGCGGTGGAGGCGGCGGACGCGATGGTTAAAGCCGCGAACGTACGGCTGATGGACAAAACGCGCGTCGGCGGCGGCCTGGTAACGGTTATGGTTCGGGGCGAGACGGGCGCCGTGAAGGCCGCGACCGAGGCCGGCGCGGCGGCCGCCGCCAGGGTCGGCGAACTTATCTCGGTCCACGTAATACCCCGGCCCGACGACGCGGTCGAATTCGTCCTGCCCGAGGAAGTCGGCCCCGGTAAAAAGGGCTAACGCGGGAGTTCGGTAGCTTATGGCCGCCGACGACCGAGAGGCCGAGGTCCGGGCGGCGACCGAGGCGCGGGAGACGGCCCGGCCGGCGGAACAAACCGTCGTGTGTGAGGTGCCGTTAGGCGTATCCGGGCCCCACCTCCACCTGACGCCGGGCGACCTGGCGACGCTTTTCGGGGCCGGGGCTACGTTGACGGAGGCCCGGCCGCTCCGCCAACCCGGCCAGTTTGCCGCGCGCGAGACGGTCGCCGTCGTGGGGCCGGCCGGTACGCTGGCCGGCGTCCGCATCGTCGGCCCCATCCGGGACCGCACGATGGCCGAGCTTACGGCAGGCAACGTCGTTACCTTGGGCCTGGGCGGCGAAGAGGTCCGGGCGGGGGAGCCGTTTCCGGTCGTGTTGGCGGGTCCGGCCGGCGTAGTCCGCGTGGCGGAGGGGGGCGTTGTAGCGCGCCGCCACCTGCACGTGCCGCCGGAGGAGGCGGGCGCCTTCGGGTGGGCCGACGGCGCCTCCGTGCGGGCGCGCCTCGGCGTCCCCGGCCGGGCGGTAGTGTTCGAAGACGTGTGGGTGCGCGTAGCGCCAACCGCGGCGTTCGAACTTCACCTCGACCGCGACGAGGCGAACGCGTGCGGCGCGCGGACGGGCGACCGGGCGGCGATCCTGGGGCCGGGGGCCGGCGGCCCCGCGGAGCGCGACCGCGCGGCAGCCGGAAACCGGCGTCTGCTGACGGAGGGCGACGTCGTCGTCGCCCATCGCCGCGGGACGAAGCCGGTTGTCGCGGGGGCGATTCTCACGCCGTACGCGCGGGAGGCGATCCGTAAATACTTCCCGGAGTTGCTCGAAAAGATAAGATAGGCTATAATTTAAAATTCGGCGCCCTACGGCGGCCGCGGAAGTAACGCTATGATGAAAATCGGAGAAGTCGTGGGTAACGTGTGGGCGACGCGCAAGGTCGAGAGCGTGCGTTCGCTCAAGATGTTACTAGTAAGAGTGTTGGACGCGGAGTTGAACGCGACGGGCGAGTTGTTGGTGGCAGCCGACGTAGTCGACGCCGGCCTCGGCGACCGCGTCATCGTCGCGGTGGGCCGGGCGGCGCGGCTCGCGGTCGACGACGACAACGCCGCAGTCTCGGCGGCGGTAATCGGCGTCGTCGACTCCTACGAGCTGCAGAAGTAAACCGCTATGGGCCTCGCGGAGGCAGTGCGGGAGGCGGGAGTGCTCGGCGCGGGAGGCGCCGGCTTCCCGGCGCACGTGAAGTACCAACGCGACGCCGAAATCCTAATCGTCAACGGCGCCGAGTGTGAGCCGTTGGCGCACAAAGACGAGGCGATATTAGCGGAGCGGGCGGCGGACGTCGTGGCGGCCGTCGCGGCGCTCCGGGAGGAGTTGGGCGCCCGGGAGGTCATTATCGCGGTAAAGGGAAGCCGCAGCGGGCCTCTCCAGGAACTCTACGGCGGCGTTAAGATCCATCCGCTGGCGGAGTTTTACCCGGCGGGGGACGAGGCGGTTCTGGTGTACGAGGTTACGGGCCGGCGGATGCCTGCCGCGGGGATTCCCCCGGACGTCGGCGTCGTGGTCTCGAACGCCGAAACCATCTGGAACGTGGCCCGCGCGGGGCGCGGTAAAAAAGTAACGACGACGTGGGTTACGGTCGGCGGCGCCGTTGCCGAGCCGTTCACGGCGGAGGTTCCGCTGGGGACGACGGCGGCGTTTCTGATCGCCGAAGCCGGCGGCCCTACGGTCCCGGCCTACGTCGTGTTCGACGGCGGGCCTATGATGGGGGAGGAGATAAACGACCCGGCGGCGTTCGGCGTCCAACAGACGACCGGCCTGATCCTGGTATTACCGTGGGACAGCCCCGCGGCCGTGAAGGCGCGGCTGCCGCTCGAGCACGTGCGGACCGTCGCCGGCAGCGCGTGCACGCAATGTCGCGACTGCACCGAACTCTGTCCGCGATATTTATTGGGCTACGACGTACAGCCCCACCTGTCGATGCGGCGGTTTTTCAGCTGGGGGGAGGAGGCGGACCCCGCGTTCTTCGCCCCCGCCTCCGGGTGTACGGGCTGCGGCCTGTGCGAGTTGTACGCGTGCCCGATGGAAATTGCGCCTCGCCGCGTCCAAAACTACCTCCGGGGGCGACTGGAGGGGACGATGCCGGCGGAGGGCCTGGGGGAAGCTCACCCGGAGCGGGGAGGGCGGCGGGTCCCGGGCGGCCGGCTTCGCCGGCGGCTCGATGTCGCCTCCTGGGACGGCGGCGCGCCGCCGCGCGATCTGCGGGAGGCCCCGCGTCGGTTAGTCTTGAACCTGGTCCAGGCGTACGCGCGGCCGCTGGAGGGAGCCGTGCGAGAGGGCGACGTAGTCGAACCGGGGCAGGCCGTAGCCGAGCCGGCGGCCGGAGACGAACGCGGCGTCCCGGTGCACGCTAGTTTGGGCGGCCGGGTGGTCGCCGCGAACGACCGGACGGTCGAAATCGATCGTACGCAAGTCGCCGGCTACGCCGGCGCTTAAGGGGTGAACGACCATGTTTAAAAAGATGATGTGTTTGTTATTCGCGACGGCGTCGCTGGCGGCGGCCGACTACCCGAAGCCCGAGCTCGAGCGGGCCGATATCGACGAGGCGGACTTGGCGAAATTTAAAGAGGCGTACGCCTTTTATCTTGAAGCCGTGGAGTACGAGAAAGCGGGATCGTGGGTTTCGGCGAGCCAGGCTTACCGGGAGGCGGTTAAGATTTACCCGGCGTACCCGGACGCGCTATACGGCCTCGGCCGGATGGGTTTACGGCTGGGGCGCCTCGACGAGGCGGAGGATTCGTTACGCGAGGCGTTGACGTTGAATCCCGAGCTATACGAGGCGCACAACGAACTCGGCAACGTTCACTACCGGCGGGAAGAATATAACAAGGCCGCGTACGAGTATAAGGAAACGTTAAAGCAGGATCCTGAAGACGTCATCGCGCGGTACAACTTGGCCAAGGCGTTGCGGAATTTGGGTAACCCGAAAGAGGCGGTGTCTCAATTCGAGAAAGTCCTGGCGAAGGACCCCCGGTACGTCGACTGTCATTACGAAATGGCGCTAGCGTATGAAGACCTGGGAAAAATAGACGAGGCGGTGGCGGCGTACGACAAGTTTATCGAGGTCGTAGGGAGCGATCCCGACCAGGCGGAGTGGGTCAATCGCGCCAAGGAATACAAACAGAAATTACTCGACGAGAAGAAGGGAAAATAAGTGCCGATGGAAGAGGCCATCGGCCTGGTAGAGTTCTCCTCCATCGCGCGCGGCATCGAGGCCGTGGACGCGATGGTTAAAGAGGCCGACGTCCGGCTATTGGCGTCGCGGACGTCGTGCTCCGGGAAATACCTCGGATTGGTGGCGGGTGCGGTGGCGGCCGTGAAGTCGGCCGTGGCCGCGGGTGTCGCCCGGGGCGCGGGGCACTACGTCGACGAGATGGTCATCCCCAACGTCCACGATCAGGTTCTGGCCGCGGCCGCGGGTACGGTCGTCGTACCTACTCGGGCCGCCCTCGGCATAATTGAGACTTTTTCGCTGGCCTCGGCGTTGTGGGCGGCCGACGCGGCGGTCAAGGCCGCGCCCGTAACGCTGGTCGAGGTTCGCCTCGGCACCGGGATCGGCGGCAAGGGGTTCACGACGATGGTGGGAGAGACCGCGGCGGTACGGGCGGCGGTAGCGGCCGGCGCAGCGGAGGCGGAGCGGCGGGGGCTGCTCGTGGCCACCGCTGTAATCCCGGCGCCGTACCAAGCCGTGCTTGATAAACTTATTTAAGTTATTGGACGCAAAGGACTGGTAAGCTTACGGTTAAAGAAATTATAAATGTAAGGGGAAAGCACCTCGGATACTTCGAGGCGTGGTGTAAGGCGTGCGGCATCTGCATAGCGTTGTGTCCGAAAAACGTCTTCGATACGGGCCCGGACGGGAAGCCGATCGTGGCCCGGCCCGAAGATTGCATCAACTGCGGGACGTGCGAAATTATGTGTCCCGATTTCGCGATCGGGTGGTACGAGGACCCGTTGGAGGACGAGGACCTAAAAGAGGCCCATAAGCGGGGTACCGAGGAGGAGTGGGCGAAGCACCGGTAAAGTTCTTCCCGCCGGGCCGGCGGGAGAACCGGTGGATGTTTTTTCTATGGTTCTAATGCAAGGCAACGAGGCGATTGCGCGTGCGGCCCTGGACGCCGGCGTGCGTTTTTTCGCGGGGTATCCCATTACGCCGTCGACCGAGATTGCCGAGATGATGTCGGTGGAGCTTCCCAAGGTCGGGGGGAAGTTTCTGCAGATGGAGGACGAAATCGCCTCGCTGGCGGCGGTGATCGGTGCCTCCTTGACTGGCGTGAAGGCGATGACGGCTACGAGCGGCCCGGGATTCTCGCTTATGCAAGAGAACCTGGGCTACGCTTACATGACGGAAGTGCCGTGTTTAATCGTCAACGTGATGCGCGGCGGGCCGAGCACCGGCCTTCCGACCCACCCCTCCCAAGGGGACGTTATGCAGGCGCGCTGGGGGACGCACGGCGACCACCCGGCGATAGCGCTCGTCCCCTCCTCCGTGTTGGACTGCTACCGGCTGACGGTGCGGGCGTTGAACCTCGCCGAGCGCTTCCGGACGCCGGTTATCCTGTTGCCGGACGAGGTCGTCGCGCACATGCGGGAGGACGTGACGCTCCCGGAGAAAATCGACGTCTGCGATCGGGAATTACCGACGGTGCCTTACGAATGGTACTATCCGTACGACGATTCGACGACCGACGTGGGGCCGCTGGCGCCGGTGGGGACCGGGTTCCGGTTCCACGTCACCGGCCTGACGCACGACCGCGCCGGCTTCGCGACGACCGTCCCGGCGGAGATAGACCGGGCGGTCCGGAATCTAAAACGGAAGATGGACCGCTTCCGGCGCGAAATAATTCAGGTGGAGCACTGGAACCTATCCGATGCCGAGGTCGTTGTCGCCGCATACGGCATTTGCGCCCGCTCCGCGGAAGCCGCCGTGCGCGAGGCGCGAGACCGGGGATACCTCGTCGGCTACATCAACCTCAAGACGGTGTGGCCGTTCTGCTTCCGACTCATCCAACGCGTCGCGGAAACGGCACGGGCCATAGTGGTTCCGGAGATGAATCTCGGCCAGCTGGTACGGGAATTCGACCGCGCAGTATGCGGCAAAACGCAGGTCGTCCCCATTAACCGCGTGGACGGCGAGGCGATAACGCCCCGCCAAATCGTCGACGTGGTGACGGAGCTGGCGCGGCCGGGAGAGGAGTCCTGATGGCGGAACCCCGGGAGCTGAATCCCTCCGAGCTAATGCACGAGTACCTGCGGCCGAAGAAGAAGTTCCCGCACCTGTGGTGTTCCGGCTGCGGTATCGGCACGACGATGGGCGCGATTATCCGCGCGATCGCTGAGTGCGAGGTCGATCGCGACCGCGTCGTCATGGTCTCGGGGATCGGCTGCAGCTCGCGGATGCCGGTCTACGTGGACTTTAACACGCTCCATACGACGCACGGTCGGCCGCTGGCCTTCGCAACCGGGATTAAGGTCGCGCGGCCGGAGTTGGAGGTAATAGTCGTAACGGGGGACGGCGACGTGGCGGCTATCGGCGGGAACCACCTCATCCACGCCTGCCGGCGCAACATTAACCTGACCGTGATATGTATCAACAACAGTATTTACGGTATGACCGGAGGGCAGGCCTCGCCCACGACGCCGCAAGGTAAAATCGCGACGACGGCGCGGTACGGCGACTTCGAGCGCGCCTTCGATTTGTGTTCGCTCACGGCCGGGGCCGGCGCCTCGTTCGTCGCCCGCGGCGCGGTCTACTATGCGCGCCAGCTGGAGAAACTCGCGGCCCAGGCGATTCGGAAAAAGGGGTTCGCGTTCGTGGAGGTCGTCTCGCAGTGCCCGACCTATTTCGGCCGCTTCAACAAATTCAAGTCCCCGGTCGAAATGTTATACTGGCAACGGGATAATACGGTGAACGTTAAGGCCGCGCCCAAGATGGCCGCCGAGGAATTGGAGGGGAAGTTGCTGCGGGGCGTGTTAGCCGACCACGAATACCCGGAGTTCACCGAGTTGTACGATAAGTTAATCGCCGACCTCGCGAAAGAAGGCGAGAAATAATGGTAGCGGTGCGATTCGCCGGGTACGGTGGCCAGGGGCTCCTCACGGCCGGGTTAATCCTCGCGGACGCCGCGGCCGTGTACGACAGGAAGAAAGTCATCCAGACGCAAAGCTACGGCGCGGAGGCGCGCGGCGGCGTTTCGCGGTCGGACGTAATAATCTCCGACGAGGATATAGTCTTCCCCAAGCCTGATCGCCTCGACCTCCTCGTGGCGATGAATCAGCTCTCGGTGGATAAATATACCTCCGCGCTGGCGGAAGGCGGGACGTTGATCGCGGACGCGACGTTCGTAACCACGGTGACCTTCCCCGATTATTATTTAATCCCGTTTACGCAGCTCGCACGCGAGAAGCTCCAGCGGGAAATTGTCGCGAACGTCGTCGCGCTGGGCGCGTTGATTGAACTCCAGGGCCTCGTATCCAAGGAGGCCCTCGCGCAAGCGCTCGCCCAGCGGATTCCCCCGGCCGCGTTAAATGTCAACCGAGAGGCGCTGGAGGTCGGCTTTGAGGCCGGCCGGGAGGCTGCGACGGCGCGCGCCAAAGCGGTCCAGGACTACGACATCGTTTAGCGAAGGATACCCATGGAAAAGACGCTGTTTATGATCAAACCCGACGCGACCGCGCGCGGCCTGATCGGAGAGTTAATTGCGGCGGTGGAGCGCGAGGGATTCGTCCTCGAACGGCTCGAACTCCAACGCTTCACGCGGGAGAAGGCGGAGGCGTTCTACGACGTCCACCGCGACAAACCTTTTTTTGGCAGCCTCGTCGAGTATATTACGTCCGGGCCGGTGGTTCCCATGGTGCTCGCGGGAGAAGGCGTGATTGCGGCCGTCCGCGAGCTGATGGGGGCGACCGACCCGGCCGAGGCCGCCTCCGGCACGATTCGCCGGAAATACGGCGAGTCGATCGAGCGTAACGCGTGCCACGGCTCGGACAGCCCGGCCTCGGCGGCGCGCGAGATAGCCGTCGTCTTCGGGGAGTCGTGAGGTGGCGGCTTCCCGGTGGAACGCGGCAACCGTTATAACCCTCCTACGGATCCCGGTGGCGGCGCCGGGGGCCTACTTGCTGGCGCGCGGCGAACACCTGCCGCTGGCGGTGGCGTTTCTCGTGGCCGCCGCCCTCACCGACATCTTGGACGGGTGGGTGGCGCGGGCTACCGGTACGGTCACAGATTTCGGTAAGAAGGTCGATCCGGTCGTCGATAAAATAGTCATCGCCGGCGTCGGCGTAATTCTGGTGCTGAAGTACGACGTCCCGGCGTGGATTTTCGCGGCGGCCGTGGTCCGCGACGTCGCGATCCTGGCGGCGGCGGCGGTGGTAATCAAACGGCGCGACGTCGTCGTGCCGGCGAATTTTTGGGGAAAGACGGCGGCAATGGTTATGGTGGTGTACGCCGTTGCGGCCGTCGCGGCCCCCGCCTCGGCGGTGACGACGGTTTTTTTGTGGATCGTCCTGGCCTCGCTTATCGTCTCCTCGGCGTCGTACGCGTACGACTTATACCGGGTGATGCGGTCGGGCGAGAGGCGGCGAACGTAGCGTTTCCCTTTAAAAGTCCATTTCAAAGGAGTAGAGGTTCTATATGGGCTATAAGATCCTCGCGCGTGACGATATAACGACCGAGTCCGTGCGGATGGTCGTCGGGGCGCCGTTTATCGCGCGGAAGTGCGAGCCGGGCCAATTCATTATTTACCGGCTCGACGAGCGCGGCGAACGCATTCCCCTTACCATCGCGGACTTCGACCGGGAGGCGGGGACCGTAACGATAATCTTCCAGAAAGTGGGTAAAAGTACCTACCACCTCGCCGAGTTCCAAGTGGGTGACGAAATCCTCGACTTCGTCGGGCCGCTGGGCCGCCATCTCGACCTCGGCCGGATAGGCACCGTGGCGTGCCTGGGCGGCGGCTTGGGGATAGCGCCGATGTACCCGAAGGTCCGCGCGCTTAAAGAGGGGGGAAACGATATCGTTTCTATTATTGGCGCCCGCCGCAAAGACCTCGTCATCCTGGAGGAGGAGATGCGGTCGTACAGCGACGAGCTGTACGTCACGACGGACGACGGTTCGTACGGCTTGCACGGATTCGTTACGGACCAACTTCGCTTATTATTGGAAGAGGGCCGCCAATTCGACGCCTGTCTCGCCGCCGGGCCCATCCCGATGATGGAGGCGGTTTGCGGCCTTACGGCGGAACATAAATTGAAGACGCTCGTAAGCCTGGATACGATCATGGTCGACGGTACCGGGATGTGCGGCTCGTGCCGCGTAACCGTCGGCGAGGAGACGAAGTTCTCGTGCGTCGACGGCCCGCTCTTCGACGGCCACCAGGTCGATTGGGCCGAGGCCAAAGCCCGCCAGGGACGCTACGTTCCCGAGGAGAAAGAGGCGCTGGAAAAGTTCGAGCGAGAGCGAGGTCACAAGTAATGGCGGAGAGCAAAAAGGAGAAACCGGCCAAGAAGAAGATAATTCCCGAAAAGTACCCGATGGAGGAGCAGCCGGCGAAGGAGCGAGTCGGTAATTACCGGGAGGTCCCGTACGGGTACGACGCCGCGACCGCGATTAAAGAGGCCGAGCGGTGCTTGCAGTGCAAGAAGCCCGTATGTATTGACGGGTGCCCGGTCGAGATCGATATTCCGGGGTTCATTAAAGCGATCGCCGAGGATGATTTCCCGGAGGCGATCCGCATTATGAAAACGTACAACAATTTGCCGGCAGTATGCGGCCGCGTCTGTCCGCAGGAGGAACAGTGCGAAGAGGTCTGCTTGTTGGGTAAGAAATTCGAGCCGGTCGGCATAGGCCGACTCGAACGTTTTATTGCAGATTACGACTACGAGCACGGAATTGCGCCGGCGCCCGAGATCGCTCCGGCGAAGGGAAAGAAGGTTGCGATCGTGGGATCGGGGCCCGCGGGCCTTACGGCGGCGGGGGACCTGGCGCGCATGGGTTACGACGTCACGATTTACGAGGCCTTCCACGCCACGGGCGGCGTTCTGCGCTACGGCATCCCGGAATTCCGCCTCCCGAAAGCTATACTCGACCAGGAGGTAGATTACGTCCAGAGCCTCGGCGTGAAGGTCGAGTGCAACATGGTCATCGGCAAGGTCTTCACCATTGGCGAGTTGCTCGGCGAGTTCGGCTTCGGCGCTGTCTTCATCGGCACCGGCGCCGGCCTGCCGCGCTGGATGAACGTCCCCGGCGAAAACCTTATTGGCGTGTATTCCGCCAACGAGTGGCTGACGCGAGTCAACCTGATGCGCGCGTTCGATTTCCCCGAGTTCGACACGCCGATCTGGGCCGGGAAAAACGTAGCCGTCATCGGCGGCGGCAACACAGCCATGGATTCGGTCCGAACCGCGCTCCGGATGGGCGCCGAGACCGCGACTATTTACTACCGCCGGAGCGAGAAGGAAATGCCGGCGCGGATCGAGGAGATCCACCACGCCCGGGAGGAGGGCGTGGAATTCAATTTCCTCGTAGCGCCCGACCTCGTCCTCGGAACCAACGACGGCTGGGTCCGGGGGATGGAACTCTGTAAGATGGAGCTGGGCGAGCCGGACGACAGCGGCCGGCGCCGGCCGGTCCGGTGCGAGGGGTCGCAGTACGAGATCGAATGCGACATGATAGTCGTGGCCGTCGGGACGTACCCCAATCCCATCATCCCGGAAACGACCCCCGAACTCGAGCTGACGAAGTGGGGTACGATCAAGGTAGACGAGGAGACCGGCCAAACGAGCTTGCCGGGCGTCTTCGCCGGAGGCGACATCGTGACCGGCGGGGCCACGGTTATCTCGGCGATGGGAGCCGGAAAGAAGGCCGCGCGCGGCATCGACGCGTACCTGTCCGGCGCGTGACGAGGGGAGGTCGTGGCGGGGGTAAAGTTGGATTTGGTTCGGGAGCTGGCGAGCGGCCTAGAGTCGCTTCTGTTCCCGTCGGCGTGCCGGGCGTGCGGGGCCGACCTCGCCGGCGCGCGGTTGATTTGCCGGCGGTGCCGCGACTACCTTACGGCGCCGTTGCCGGAGACGTGGCGCCGGCGCTGCGATTTGGGAGAGGAGGCCGTAGGCCGTTGGGCGCGGCATCCGTACGAGGGGCCGGCGGGGGAGGCCTTGCGGCTGCTCAAATTCGGCGGGAAAAGACGGATGGCCGCGCTGCTGGCGGCGGGCCTCGCGCCGTTGGTACAAGTGCTCAAAGCCGCCACCGGTGTGGAGGCTGCCGTCCCGGTGCCCCTCCATCCGGCGCGGCGGCGCGAGCGGCGCTTCAATCAATCGGAAGATATCGGCCGCCGCGTAGCAACCGCCGTGGGAATCGAATTTAAACCGCGGGGCCTGGCTCGCCTCAAGTACACGCGGCCTCAGGTGGAATTGGACGGCGAGGCGCGGCGGGCCAACGTGCGCGGCGCGTTCGCCGCGCGGGAAGATTTTTCCGGGCGGACGGTGCTCGTGGTCGACGACGTGATAACGACCGGCGCGACGGTAGCCGAGTGCGCGAGGGTGTTATGTGAGACGGGGGCGACGACCGTCGTCGCCGTGGCCGTGGCGGGTGCGGGTTTAACGGAAGCGAGTGAACAATGAACGCGAAAAAGTTCTTCCTTTGGCTCGGCGTATTCGCCGTACTCGTCATATGTTTGATCGGGTCCTGCCTGCTGGCCGGTTTCACGCTGTCGGAACTCGGCCGCGAGATAACCGGCGAGGCCTGGCGCGAGGCCGGTAATATCGGGCGCGAGGGGGAAGAGGGGTTCGCCGTCAACGAGACCTACGACTTGTCGTTCGACGACGACGGCGCCGGGTATTTCGCCGGCGGCGGGTTCTCGCTCCCGCTGCCGCCGGGATACCGCGTGAAAACGCCGGAGGGCCGCTCGGCGGAGGCGCCGCCGTTCCAGTACTTTTTCCTGGCCGCGGACGGGAAAACGCAAATTCGCCTCCGCCGCGAGGAGGACGTCCCGGGAGAGCATTTCTGGTACGGCGGCGATCGGCAGCTGCTGTTCGCGCGCGCGCAGGCCTACGCGGAGCGCCTCGCCGGGAAAGCGGCGGTAGAGGCGACGCCGCTGGCGTACGTGGGCCCCTCCCGGTTGGAGACGAGCCTGTCGGACGTCGGCGTGGAGGGGTGCTACCGCTACACGGCGCCGGAGCGCGAACGGCAGGGGTTCGACGGCGAGTATTTCCTCCTACTCGGCCGCGGGTACGGCAACGCCGTGATGGTGTCGGTGGCTTTTAAGCCGTTCACGCGCGAGAAGGCGCTGGCGCGCGGCCGGGAGTTGGCGGACCCGG
This sequence comes from Candidatus Coatesiibacteriota bacterium, assembly GCA_020356085.1. Taxonomy (GTDB): domain Bacteria; phylum RBG-13-66-14; class B26-G2; order WVWN01; family WVWN01; genus WVWN01. Next base: position 2,206,769 of record CP070633.1, read on the forward strand.
TGCAGTTTAACTAGGAAAGGGGTGGGGGATTATGGCTGATGACCGCACGGACTGGGCCGACGAGCGTCACCGGCGCATTATCGAGGAACAGCGGAAGTTCCTGTGGATGCCGGAGCAAGTCGAGCGGCTCGCCTCCTGGATCGGTTTTAAGCCGGGATGGACGATCGTCGACATCGGCTGCGGCTACGGTTACGTCGGCTTGACGTACGCGCCGTTTATGTCGCCCGGCGGCCGGATAATCGGCGTCGACCGGGAGGGGCCGTTGCTGGAGGAGGCCCGGGCGAGGGCGGCGAAAGCGCCGGGCGAATGCACTTTTGATTTCGTAGGCGGCGAGGCCTACTCCGTTCCGCTGGCCGACGAGACCGCGGAGGCGACGTTTTGCCAAACGCTCCTCATGCACTTGGCTGAGCCGGAACGCGCGCTGGCCGAGATGGTCCGGGTGACGAAAGCGGGAGGGGTCGTAGTCTGTATTGAACCCGACAATTCCCCTGGCGCCGCGTTCTACGCCTCCGTTTTCGATTTCGACTTCGACGACCGGATGGAGGCCGCCGCGTTCGAATGGCGCGCCCATTACGGCCGCCAAGCGCGGGGAAGAGGAGACATGGCCGTCGGCTCGCGGGTTCCGGAAATGATGGACCGGGCGGGCCTGGTCGAAGTCGAGGCGCGTCAAAACGAGAAGGTTTGGATGCTCGTGCCGCCGTACGAGGCGCCGCAGCAACAACATTTTAAACGGATGATCTGCGATAATTTCGAGCGCCGGGAGGAGTGGCGGGAGGAGGTTCGCGAAGATTACCTGGCGGGCGGAGGCGAGGAGGAAAAGTTCGAACGGTACTGGGAAAAGTGGGGCGAGCGGGGGAGGGAGATGGTCGCGGCGCTCGAGCGGGGAGAACTCTTCGCGACCGGCGGCGGCACTTTCTATATTTTTAAAGGGCGGAAGCCCGCGGCCTGAGTGCGGGCGGCTCCTTATAGGATAAGCGTACCAAATCGATACCGACGGCCGGCCTGGCCGGGCGCGGAGACCGAACGGCGCGGGCTAACTATCGTTGCGGGCGCCCTCCGCTTTTGATATATTCGTAGTTCGCGTAGCGACCACGTTTTACAAGGAGGCGTAACGGAATGGCGATTAAAATCGGGATAAACGGCTTCGGCCGGATCGGCCGGCAGGTCTTCCGGATCATGAAGGAGCGCGGCGGCTTCGACGTCGTCGGCGCCAACGACCTCACCGACGCGAAGACGCTGGCGCACCTTTTAAAATACGACTCCGTCCACGGCCGCTTCGACGCCGACGTTAAGGTGGACGGCGACGACCTCGTCTGCGACGGCGACCGGGTGCCGGTGATGTCGGAAAAAGACCCGGCGAAGTTGCCGTGGAAGAACCTGGGCGCCGAGATCGTAATCGAGTCGACCGGGAAGTTCCGCGATCGGGAAGGCGCCTCCAAGCACCTCGCCGCCGGCGCCAAACGCGTCCTTCTCAGCGCGCCGGGCAAGGATCCCGATTGGACCGTCGTCCTGGGCGTCAACGGCGACGAGTACGACGCCGATAAACATTTCATTATATCCAACGCGAGCTGCACGACGAACTGCCTCGCGCCGGTGGCGAAAGTCCTCCTGGACGAGTTCGGCCTGAGCACCGGGATTATGACGACGATCCACGCTTACACCAACGACCAGCGGATTTTGGACTTCCCCCACAAGGATTTGCGGCGCGCGCGGGCGGCGGCGGTTTCGATGATTCCGACGACCACCGGCGCCGCCAAGGCCATCGGACTGGTTATTCCGGAGCTGAAGGGCAAGCTGGACGGCTTCGCCATTCGCGTGCCGACGCCGAATGTGTCGATGGTGGACCTGAGCGCGATATTGGAGAAAGAGACGTCGGCGGAGGCTATTAACGAGGCGATGACGAAGGCGGCGGCGGGGCCCATGAAGGGCATTCTCGAAGTATCGACCGAGCCGCTCGTGTCCATCGACTACAACCACAGCTCGGCCTCCTCCGTCGTCGACGCGGAGTTGACCAAGGTTCTCGACGGCCGGCTAGCGAAGGTTATCGCCTGGTACGACAACGAGTGGGGGTACTCGGAACGCCTCGTCGACCTGGCGCAGAAGGTGGCGTAGCGGATGACGGTTAAAACGATCGACGACGTGGAGGTTGCGGGGAAGCGCGTGCTCGTGCGCGCCGACCTGAACGTCCCTCTCGCCGAGGGCCGCGTGGCGGACGACACCCGCCTGGTCGAAACGCTTCCGACGGTGAAGAAACTGCTCGAACGCGGCGCCCGGGTGATCCTATGTTCGCACCTGGGCCGGCCCAAAGGAGAGGTCCGGCCGGAGCTGAGTTTGCGGCCCGTCGCGGAGGCGCTGGCCGAGAGGCTCGGCCGGGAGGTGGCGTTCGCCGGCCCGTGCGTCGGCCCGGAGGCCGAGCAGGCGGCGCGCGCCCTCGCCGACGGCGACGTCCTGATGTTGGAGAATACGCGGTTTAATCCGGGCGAGACCGAGAACGATC
>CP070633.1:2209365-2233094 GCA_020356085.1 Candidatus Coatesiibacteriota bacterium
GCGCCCGGCATGTTCCTCAAGCTCAAATTGAAAATACTCCCCGCTCGCGGCGCCGACCGGGCCGCGATTCGCCGGATCTTTAAATACAGCCGGCGGGAGGCGCCGCGCGGTGAAGTTTAGTTACTACCCCGGCTGCACCCTCCACTCCACCGGCGCCGAGTACGACCAGTCGGTTCGCGCCGTATGCCACACGCTCGGGATCGAGCTGGTCGAGATCCCCGGGTGGGGATGTTGTGGTGCGACCTCGGCCCATTCCGTCAACGAGCTCCTGGCTTACGCGCTGCCGGCCCACACGATCACCAACGCTACGGAGGAGGCGATCGCGGCGCCTTGTGCGGCGTGTTACAACCGGCTCCGCTACACGGACGTCAATCTTCGCGAGAACGCCTCCCTCCGCGCGGAGGTCGAGAAAGCGCTGGACCGGCCGTACCGCGCCGGCGTCGCCGTGCGCCACCTCCTGGACATAATCGCCAACGACGTGCCGGGAGAGGAAATCCAAGCCAAACTCCAAGGCACCCTCGGCGGCCTGAAAGTGGTGTGCTACTACGGCTGCCTCTTGACCCGGCCGAAAAAGGTCGCGGCCTTCGACGACATGGAGGAGCCGCGGTCGATGGACCGCCTGATGCAGCTCTGCGGCGCGGAGGTTCTCGATTGGCCCCACCGCGTCGTTTGCTGCGGCGCGGCGTTCTCGCTCTCGCGGACCGACATCGTCCGCCACATGACGGGGAAGCTGCTAACGTCGGCGCTCCGGGCGGGCGCGGAGGCCGTCGTCGTCGCGTGTCCGATGTGCCAGTCCAACCTCGACCTGCGGCAGCCGGCGATCCTGAAAGAGCGCGGCGTCCGGGAGCGGGTTCCGGCCGTATATTTCACTCAGCTCCTGGGCCTGGCGCTGGGCCATTCGGCGAAGGCGCTCGGTTTCCGTAAAATAATGGTCGATACCTCCTCCCTGCTCGCGCGGGTGGAGGCCGGCCGGGAGGCTCCCGCCGAGGCGGAAGGATAATGGCTCGGATCGGCGTATTCGTTTGTTGGTGCGGCGCGAACATCGCCTCCACGGTCGACGTGGAAAGCGTCGCGGAGGCCGCCTCCCGCCTCCCGGGCGTCGCCTTCGCGACGGACTACAAGTACATGTGCTCCGACCCGGGCCAGAAGGCGATCCTGGAGGCGGCCCAGGAGCACCGGCTCGACGGCCTGGTCGTCGCGGCGTGTTCTCCCCGGATGCACGAGCCGACCTTCCGCCAGGTGGCCGCGGAGGCGGGTATAAACCCCTTCCGGATGCAGATGGCCAACATCCGCGAACACTGCTCCTGGGTTCACGCCGACCGGGAGGAGGCGACGGCCAAAGCCCTGGACGCGATCCGCATGATGGTGGCGCGCGTCGCCCAGAGCGAGCCGCTTGAGCCCATTAAAGTCCCCGTCACCCGCCGGGCGCTGGTCATCGGCGGCGGCGTCGCCGGCATTCAGGCCGCGCTGGACGTCGCCGACGGCGGCGTGGAGACGATACTCGTCGAGCGGACGCCCTCCATCGGCGGGAAAATGGCCGGCCTGGACGAGACCTTCCCCACTCTCGACTGCTCCCAATGCATCCTTACGCCGAAAATGGTGGACGCCTCGCGCAGCGAATTTATTAAACTCTATACCTACTGCGAGGTGGAAAAGGTCGACGGCTCCGTCGGCAACTTCAAGGTAACGCTCCGGAAGAAGGCCAAGTACGTAAATCACGAGCTCTGCAACGGTTGCGGCGATTGTTTTCATAAGTGCCCCTACAAGAAAATCCCGAGCGAGTTCGACTACGGCGTCGGGAATCGGACGGCGATCTACGTCCCCTTCCCGCAGGCCGTGCCCAACAAACCGGTCATCGACCGCGAGACCTGCGTCTTCTTCAAGACCGGGAAATGCCGCGCCTGCGAGAAGGTCTGCCTCCGCAACGCCATCGACTTCGAGCAGGAGGACGAGTTCGAGGAAATCGACGTCGGCGCCATAATCGTCGCCACCGGCTACGACATCCTGGAGCCGGCGGAAATGGCCGAATTCCGCTACGGCGCCATCCCGGACGTCATCACCGGTCTGCAGTTCGAGCGGATGTCGTCGGCCAGCGGTCCTACGGAGGGCAAAATCGTCCGGCCCTCCGACGGCGAGGAGCCGAAAGTGGTCGTCTTCGTCCACTGCGTCGGCTCCCGCGACGAGAATTACAAGGAATACTGCTCGAAGATCTGCTGCATGTACAACGCCAAGCACGCGATCATTCTCAAACACCGCATCCATGACGCGCAGGCGTACCTGTTTTACATCGACGTCCGCGCCGGCGGCAAAGGATACGAGGAATTCTGGAAGCGGGCGTGCGTCGAGGAGGGCGCGGAGTACCTGCGCGGCCGCGTCTCCCGCCTCTACGACGAGAACGGCAAGGTCATCGTCGAGGGGCAGGACACGCTCTCGGGCGAGCAGGTAGAGGTCGTCGCGGACCTCGTCGTCCTGGCCACGGCCATGGTCCCGGCCAAGGGCACCGAGGAAATGGCACGCATTCTAGGCGTCTCTACCGACAAGGACGGCTTCTTCAACGAGGCCCACCCCAAACTCCGGCCGGTCGATACCGCCACCGGCGGCATCTTCCTGGCGGGGGCATGCCAGGCGCCGAAAGATATCCCGGAGTCGGTGGCGCAGGGCTCGGCGGCGGCCGCCAAGGCGCTGGGCCTACTCACCAAAGAGGAGATAACGCGCGAACCGACCGTCGCCGTCGTCGACCCCTTCATCTGTACCGGCTGCTGGAACTGCGTCACCGTCTGTCCGTTCGGCGCGCCGGAGAAATCCGAGATTACGATGACCATCGACGGCCGGAAGGTGACGCGGCCGGTGTCGGAAATAAACGAGGGCAAATGCGAGGGGTGCGGCCTTTGCGTCGCCTCCTGCCCCGGCAACTGCATCGACCAGCGCGGCTTCAGCGACGATCAGGTCTACGCCGAACTAGGCGGCTATCTGGAGCGTCTCCGCGCCGCCTTAACTCATGAGTGATCCCCCCGTACCTAACGAGTCGACCCCGGCCCCCGCCTGGGAGCCGAACATAGTCGGCTTTCTGTGTAACTGGTGTTCGTACGCCGGCGCGGACCTGGCGGGGACGAGCCGCATCCCGTACGCCTGCAACGTCCGGATCATCCGCGTGCCGTGCTCCGGCCGCGTCGACCCCCTCATGATCCTCCGCGCCTTCCGCGAGGGCGCCGACGGCGTCCTCGTCTCCGGCTGTCACCCGGGCGACTGCCACTACATCGAGGGGAATTACTACGCGCGGCGGAAATTCATCGCGCTGAAGCAGCTCCTCGACCACGTCGGCGTCGACCCCCGCCGCCTCCGCTTCTCCTGGGTCTCGGCCTCCGAGGGGCGGAAATGGGCGGAGGTCGTAGAAACCGTTACGCGAGAACTCTTGGAGATCGGGCCTTACCGTTACGACCGCGATGGCGACGATTAGAGAAGAACTGCAGGCGGCCGTCCGCCGGCTTTTCGAGGACGACAAGATCGACTACTTCCTCGGTTACGTCGACGACTACGGCCACACTTTCCCGGCGATCCTGACGAAGGACTCCGACCTTAGCGGACTTACGTTCGACCGGAAGTCGTACAACAATCTCGCCGCCTTCCTGCCGGAACTCCGCGGCTCCCGCCTCGGCCTGATCTGTAAGCAGTGCGAGGTGCGGACGCTTAACGTCCTGGCCGCGGAGGAACAGCTCGAGCGGGAAAAGTTAGTCGTCGTCGGCGTTCCCTGCCCGGCCATGATCGACCCGCGTAAACTTTCGGCGGACGAGGCGGAGCTCGGAAGCGACGACCCGGCGTTGTGGCAGGAGAAGTGCCGGCGCTGCCTCGAGCGCAATACGCCCACCGCGGACCTCTTCGTCGGCGAAAAGATTAGCACGCCGACGCCGGCGGAGGGATGGCCGCTGCTCGAAGAGGTCGAGGCGAAGCCGGCCGAGGAGCGCGAGGCGTGGTGGCGCGAGCAGATGTCCCTCTGCATTCGCTGTTACGCTTGCCGCCTGGCCTGCCCGCTGTGCTACTGCCACCAATGCTTCGTCGAGGACAACAAGCCGCAATGGCTCGATAAATCGGTCGGCGCGGAAAACAACCTCCATTACCATATTATTCGCGCGATACACCTTGCGGGCCGCTGCATCGAGTGCCAGGAGTGCTCGCGGGTGTGCCCGGTGGGAATCCCGGTCGACGTCTTGAACAACGTCCTCTCGCGGGATTTCGCCTCCCGCTTCGGCTACGCCTCCGGCGAGACGGCCGAGACGAAACCGGCCCTCGTCGCGTACGAACGCGACGACCCGGAAGACTTCATATTGTAAGCGATGGACGCCGAGTATTATAAGTTGAGCGCAGAAAACGCGGCCGGGCTCTTCGAGCGCGCCCGGGCCGACTACGACGTCGTCGCGAAAACGCGCGACGCCAACGGGAACCTCGTTTACGGCCGCCCCGTCTCCTTCGAAGACGTCGCGTTCGTCGACGAACAGCCGCCGATGTCGGCCAAAGCTTTCGCGCTCCCCCAGAACGAGACGCTGGTCCGCTACGAGCGCGGCGGCGGCGAAATCCGCGCCGAAACCCCCGAGGCGCCGGCCCGCGACCTCCTCCTTTTCGGCGTTAACGTATGTGACGCCGCGGCCTTCGATATCATAGACCGCGTCTTCCAATGGGACTACCTTGACGACCCGTATCTGGCGAGGCGCGAGCGGACGACGCAGCTCGCACTCGCTTGCACGGCCTTGCAACGCGACTGCTTCTGCAACCGGATATCGTACGCGGAGGACGGCGTCGACGCGGTCGCCTACCCGCGGGAGGGGCATTACCTCGTTAAGATCCAGACCGATAACGGCCGCCGCCTAGTCGAACGGTACCGAAACCTCTTCGCCGAGGCGGACGGCGACCCGGAGACGGAAATTACGTCGTTCCTCGAAAAGGCCGGCACCGCGAAACGAGAACCGCTACTTGAGACCGCCCAAAGTGGCCTCGCCGGCGCGTTCGAGCATGCCGACTGGGAGATACTGGCGAGTACGTGCATCGGCTGCGGGATCTGTACGTACACTTGCCCGACCTGCCACTGCTTCGACATCCAGGACGAGGGCGGGTACGTCGGCGGCCGCCGCCTCCGGACCTGGGACCACTGCACCGGCCGCACCTTCACCGCCATGCCGGCGCACCAGCCCCGCGACCGTCAATACAAGCGCTACCGGCAGCGGCTCCTTCACAAATTCTGGTACTATCCGGAGCGTTTCGGGCCGGTGCTGTGCACCGGTTGCGGCCGCTGCATTACGCACTGCCCGGTTAAAATAAACATTAAAGAACTGGTCGAGTATTTCGGCGGCCTGAGTGATGCGCCGCCCGGCGGCCGACGCCATGCCCCCTGATACCGAACATATTTACGAGCCCCGCCTCCTGCGCGTTACCGGCCTCGCCGAGGAGACGCCGACGACGACGACGTTCCAGCTCGCGTTCGAGGACGGGCCCCGGCCCGACTTCAAGTGCGGCCAATTCGGCGAGTTCGGCCTGTACGGCGCCGGCGAGGCGACTTTCTGTTTGGCCTCTCCTCCCCATTGGGAGGGTTTGGAGATTACCGTCAAGGAAGTAGGAAAGGTTACGCGCGCCCTCCACAATCTCAACGAGGGCGACCAGATAACGTTCCGCGGCCCCTACGGCAACTGGTTCCCGTACGAGGAACTCAAAGGCAAAAAGCTTCTCTTCATCGGCGGCGGCATCGGCCAGGCGCCGCTCCGCGGCTTGCTCTGGACGTGCCTCGAGAACCGCGGCGATTTCGAACAGCTCGACCTGATTTACGCCGCCCGCGAGGAGTGCGAGCTCGTTTACGAGCGCGAGCTCGTCGATTTCGAGGGGCGAGACGACATGGGCGTAACGCTGGCGTTGGACCCCGTTTGCCCCGGCGAGCCCATTCCCGGGTGGCGCGGCCGGACCTCCTTCGTCCCGCCCATCCTGGAAGAGGAGCGCCCCTCTCCCGAGAACCGCGTCGTCATCACCTGCGGGCCGCCGATTATGATCAAACTCGTCGCCAAAACGCTAATCGAAACCCTCGGGTACGACCCCGCCCAAATCTGGACGACGTTGGAGATGCGGATGAAGTGCGGCCTGGGGAAATGCGGCCGCTGCAACATCGGCTCGACGTACGTCTGCAAGGACGGCCCCGTATTTACCTACGAACAAGTTTTAGCCTTCCCCCAGGAATTTTAGGGGAATTTTCCCGGCGACCCGGCCGCCTCCGGCGGCCTTTTTTGTTTCGCGGCGCGCCGTCCTGTTATATAATTCCCGCGATGCGAAGAATAGCCAGGATCGCAGCCTTGGTCGCGACGACGGCCGCGGCGGCCGGCGCCGCCGGCGAAGACGAGGCCGTCGCCATCGTCAAGAGCTGGCGGGACACCGGTTACTATATGGACCTCGGCCGCGCCGTCGAGGGCTTACTCACCGGGTTCGAGGCGGAGGGGCATTCCGTCCAGCCGATCGCGTGGGATGCCTCCGAAACCCTTCCCGGCCACTTCGACGTACGGTACTCCTTCTTGTTGGACGCCCAAGACGTCGAAATTATATTCCTCTTCGACAAGGAGGAGGGGCGGGTGTCGCCCGCCAACGAACTCGCCCGCGCCGCCGTAACGATCGCGACGACGGTAAACATCGGCGAGGGGCCGGCCCCGCCCGTTAAGGTAAAGCCCGGAGGTGAACGGACGGCCGCCGACATTCAGGCCGAAGTCGCCATTAAACAGCGCGAACTGGAAGGGATTTACGAGGATTTCCTAACCCGGTTTCCCCACGCGGCCGGGAAGCTCAAAGTCCGCTTTACCATCCGCGCCTCGGGCGACGTCGACGCCGTCGAGGTGGTCGAGACGACGATTAACGTCAAGCCGTTGGAAGTCTCGCTCACGCGGGCTATTAACCGGTGGGTTTTCACCCCCGCCGCCCGCGACGTGACGTTGACTTATCCCTTTATCTTCTATCGCAAGCAATAATCGAGTAACGGTACATCGATTATGCCGATTCGGAAATACTTTACGTTGGCGGCCGGAGTTTGGGCGGTAACGGCCGCGCTCGCCGTCGAAAGCGGCCGCGACCCCGCGGATATCGCCGCCGTTATCGACCACCACAAACAAGAGATAACGACGATTTACAATACGTACCTCGACGCCGGCCTGGAACTCGAGGGCACGGTCGTCGTGAAGTTCACTATCGCTCGGACCGGCGCGGTCACTGCCAGCGAAGTCGCCGAAGCCGATACCGACTGCAGACTTTTCGAAGAGGCCCTGGCGGCGGCCGTGTCGAAGTGGGACTTCGGCCCGGCCTCCGGCGAGCCTGTTACCGTACGCTACCCCTTCACATTCACCCTCCCCTCCTCCCCCTCTAACAACTAAAGCCGGAGCCCGGCAGCGGCGGTGGTGACGCCCTCCTCCGCCGGAACGGCGTCCGGCCGCTAATATCCCACACCAGCGTTATTGGTAAACATATATACCATAAATCGCGATAGCACCCTATTTCACGAAAAGAGCGTATTTTGAGTTACCGAAAAGGCATGCCCCGCGGCCGCCGGCCGCCGACCAACTTTTCCGCTTGACTTACGGATTATTTCGAGATTTAATTGGGTGAGGAGAGAAACGGGAAGTACTAGCTCAGCTAATTACTGGAGGATGTCATGAAGATCATATCGGCAACGACGGGGGTAGTGTGCCTCCTCGTCGCCGGCGTGATAGGGGCTGCGGACGCCAAGTACGGCGGCGCGGCCCCTTCCGTTGACGGCGAGACGAATAGCATCCACGACGCCGGCCTGTATTGGTTGAAACTCCATTACCAATTCTACGTCGGCGATCGACAAGGAGGCGGGGGGAGCTACCCCGGCCAGAACGGCGTGCCTACGGTTTACATCGGTAGCGTGTGGGTGGGCACGGACGCGTGGGGTACGCCGCGCGTGAGCGGCGACTTTCCCTACGTGGCTAATGAGTGGTACAGGCTTCAAGGCTTGTTATGGAGCGACGGTTCAAGCTGGAACCAGCGACCGCCGCACATCGAAAAAAGAAGCGCCCTCGACTCCTACCTGCGCGTCGACGACCGCGACGCCAAGGAGAACGGCCCCATCGGCTTGGTAGCCGAACAACACGGCATGCAGTGGTCTAACGCCCGCGACGACGACTACGTTATTTTCCAATACCGGTTCCTCAACAACTCCGGCCGCGACCTCTCCGACGAATTCGTTTGCCTCTTCTACGACTTCGACGTCGGCGGGTCGTTGTCGTATATCGACGATTACGTGGGCGTCGACTTAAATCGGAAGATGCCGTACATGTACGACGACGAACAGGACCACCCTTACGTCGGCCTCCGCGTCCTGGACGGCAAGCCTCACACCGGCTGCACCGCGGACATTTTGAACGATCCCGACACCGACGCTAAGAAGTGGGCGATGATGACTTCCGGAAAGTGGGAAAGTCAATCGGAAAAGGATGACTGGCGGGTGGGCCTCTCTAGCGGCCCCCACGTCTGCCGGAACGGCGACAAGCTCCGCGTCGCGTTCGCGGTAGTCGCCGGGAGGAATCTGGCCCACCTCCGCACCAACGCCGACGCCGCCTACAATAAATACTGGGAAATCTTCACCGGCGTAGACACGTTCTGGGGTCGCGCCGTACGAGGAGCCGTCGAATTAAACTGGAAGCCGAACGCGACGTACGCGGGATTCAACCTGTATCGGACGGCAGCCACCGAACCCGGCGCTGAGATTAAAGTCAACGACCGCCTTATAACCGGCCGCGCGCCGTTCCGCTTTTTGGACGCCGCGGTAGAGGAGGCCGTTACGTATCGCTACGAGCTGGAGACCGTGGGACTGAGCGGCGGCCGCGAGCGGTACGGCCCGGTCGAGGTCAAGGCCGGCGGGAGCGCCCCGCGAAAGTCTTTCGTGCTGGCGTCGACCTACCCCAACCCGGCGCACGAACGGACCACAATCGCCTTCTCGCTTCCGGAGGCGGGGAATATCGCGTTGGAGGTTTACGACCTCAGCGGCCGTAAGGTCGCGACCGTGGCGGAGGGGTATTACGAACCCGGCCCGCACGAAGTTCAGTTCGACACGGGTAAACTCACCGCGGGGGTCTACCTCTATACGCTGACGACGGCCACCGAACGGGCAACGCGTAAATTGGCCGTAACCAGATAACTAGACGGTAAAGACGGGCGGCGCCTCTTCCGGGAGGCGCCGCCGCCCTATATGGGGGTACAATAGAGATGCGGAATTACGTAATTACGATAATGCTGGCCGCCGTAGCCGCTACGCCGATCGCGGCTAAGGGCACCGCCGGCCCGTACGCCGACGCCGGCCCCTCCGGTCATCACGACGACGGCCTGTTGTGGTTAAAAGTGTGGAATACTGGCTCGTTCGGCGACCGCCAGTACGGCTCGGCGATCTATCCAGCCCCCGAGGGGCCCGCGAACCTTTATCTCGGCGAGACCTGGTTCGGCGGCTTAAAAGACGGTCGTCTCCACCTCGCCGAGCCGTCTTTCGGTTGGCGACCTCTAACCGAGGTAATCATGTCCGACGAGCCCGCTTGGTCGGAAGTCCCCCCCTACATTAAGCGAGAGGGTACGCTCGACTCGTACTACCGGATGGACGACGCCGACGCCCGAGAGGGCGGCCCGATCCCGGTAACGTGCGACTTCCACGGTATGAGCTGGGATCTGGACGAAGCGGACGACTTCATCGCTTTGCGATACCATCTTACCAACGATAGCAATACCCCCCTTGAGAAAACCTACCTCGCGCTCGCCTACGACTTCGACATCGGCGGCTCGTTCTCCTATATCGACGACTACGTGGGCTTCGACGCGGACCGCGTGATGCCTTACATGTACGACGGAGAAACCGAGAACTCGTACTTGGGCCTCCTTTGCCTCGATGGCACGGTCCGGACGGCTCGTTCGTGGGATATCATGAACGACCCGGTAACGAGCCTCCACAAGTATCTCTATATATCGACGCCGGGATTCGACGAATGCGAACAGACGACTCCTTACGATTGGCGTTTCCTACTGAGTGTGGGGCCGTATTACCTCCGCCCCTCCCAAACGTTGATAGTAACGTTTGCGCTGGTGGCCGGGGCCGACTTGGAGGCGCTGCAGAAAAACGCCGACACTGCGCGCGCGATCTTCGCGACCGGCCCTCCCCCCAAACCTAAACTCCCCACTACTTTTAACCTGAGCCAGAATCGCCCTAACCCTGTAACGAATAGCACCCGCATCGAGTTCGCATGTCCTTTCTCGGTACGGGTGGAACTCGCCGTTTACGACGTGGCCGGCCGCCGCGTCGCCACCCTCGCCGAGGGGGTATACCCGCAGGGAATCCATAGGGTCCAATGGACGCCGGTAGACGTAGCCCCCGGCGTCTACGTGTACGCGCTGGAGGCGGCCACCGAACGATTGGTGAAAACGATGGTCGTAGCGCCGTAACCCACCACAACTATCCCGCCGACCCGCCTCGCCTTGCGCGGCGGGTTTTCCTTTGCATACTTTTTAAGCGAATGTTATAGTACGGCAGCTTCCGGCTCCGGGAACGGCGGACGCCGTTGCTACCGCCGGCGCCTCTTTACGGTCAAGGCGATGCCTGCCAGCCGTTAAAGTAGTTTGTTAACGTATTGCGACAACACCCTGATAGTGCTAACGATATGGGGCGATTGATATGAATATTTGGCAAGCACGCAACGCGATCGTCGATATTGGCCGCCGATGCTACGAGCGCGGCTTCGTCGCCGCCACGGACGGTAATATGAGCTGCCGCCTCAGCAACCGTCTCGTCGCCGCCACGCCCGCCGGGATGTGCAAAGGCCGGCTCGAGCCGGAGGACGTCGTGGTGTTGGACGCCAACGGGAAACGCCTGGAGGGCGCACGGGAAGCGTCCAGCGAGATCCTCCTGCACCTCGAAATATACAAAGAGCGGCCCGACGTGGGAGGCATCGTCCACGCCCACCCGCCCACGGCGACGGGTTTCGCGGTCGCGCGGATGCCGCTTGCCGAATGCGTGCTCCCCGAAGTCGTGGCTACCCTGGGCGACGTCCCGCTGGCCCCATACGCGACGCCGTCGACCGCCGAGGTGCCCGAAAGTATACGCCCCCAACTTCGCAGCCACAACGCCTTCCTTTTGGCCAACCACGGGACGGTCACGCTCGGCGAAACGCTGGAGGAGGCGTACTTCGCACTCGAGAAGGTCGAACAGTTCGCGCAGGTTTTGCTCGTGGCGCGCCAACTCGGCCGCATCTCGGTCCTTACCCGCGACGACGTCGCGAAATTGACGCAGGTAACGCCGGGGAAAGCGCCGCTCGACCTCCCGTGCCAGGTATGCGATGCCGACGCCTCCCCGGAGAGCGGCGTTGACGAGGAACTCGTCCGGGAGGCGGTGCGCCTTACGATGGAGCGTTTACGCGCCGAAGAACCGTAACCCCCGGCCGCCCCGGCCGGCGCTTTAAACGCTGGAGGTGGCGCGCGCGTCTAAACGTTCGAAAATCCAGGCTTTTCAGTTAAATAAAGGTGGTACTATGAAGCGCGCACTTATTCTTCTCGCGGCCGGGTTCGGAGCGTTACTCCCCTTACTGCCGTCGACGGCTACTGCCGACGGCATTATTATTATCTATCCCCTTCCTCCCTACCCCCGGCCCGAGCCGCAGATAGAGCGGTACAGTCTCAATATCGAATACCACCGCGTCCGGACCGTTATCGACGGCCAAATCGCGACCACGCAGGTGGACGAGCGTTTCGAAAACCCGTACGATTTCGACGTCGAGGGAGTTTACATCTTCCCGCTGCCCAAAGGCGCGGCCGTCGACCGCTTCTCGCTCAAAGTCGACGGTAAGCCGGTGGAAGGGGAGATGCTCGACGCCGACGAGGCCGCTCTCGAATACCGCCGCCTCATTAACCAGAACAAAGACCCGGCGCTGCTCGAGTACCTGGGCCGAGGCGCCGTCAAAGCCCGGATTTATCCGATTCCCGCGAAGGGCAAGAAGCGCGTCGAGATCGCGTACTCCGAATTCCTCCCGTACGACGGAGGCCTCGTAAAATTCGTTTACCCCCTTGACACGGAACGCTTCAGCCGCGAACCCATTGAAGACGTCGACGTCCAAGTCGAAATCAATACGGAGCGTCCTCTCGCTAACGTGTTCTCCCCCTCCCACGAAATCAAGCTGGAACGCAAGGCGCCCAACCGCACGACCGTAAAATACCACGTTACTGACGCCAAACCCGCCCAGGATTTCGTTCTGTACTACGGCGTCGGCGAGGTCGAGTTCGGCGCCAGCGTCCTGGCCCACCGGGAGCCCGGCGAGGACGGATACGCGCTGCTGACCGTGACGCCGCCCCCCGCAGCCCCCGCCCCGGCCGAGCCTAAAGAGCTCCTCTTCGTCGTCGACGTTTCAGGCTCGATGGCCGGCGACAAGATCGAACAGGTCAAAGAGGCGGTTAGTTATTGCCTCCGCCAGTTGGGGCCCGCGGACCGCTTCAATATTATATCTTTTAACGAACGGCCTACGCTCTTCCGCGAAGCAACCGTCCCGGCGACTTCGGACAACGTCGCCGCCGCGTCGGAATTCGTGAAGAAGCTTACCGCCGGCGGCGGGACGAATATCAACGCGGCGCTGCTGCAAAGCTTGGCCTCCGCCGCCGCCGAACCCGTCGGCCCTACGATGGTCGTGTTCCTGACCGACGGCAAGCCGACGGTCGACGAACGTAACGTTCCCGATATCGTAGCCAACGTCATCGCCGCGAACGAGGACTTAAATGCGCGGTTGTTCTCGTTCGGCGTAGGGTACAAGGTCAAGGCCGAGCTTCTCGACGGCCTGTCGCGCCGCAACGGCGGCACGGCCCAATACGTCGAACCGGGAGAGGACCTCGAACTCGCAGTTACGTCGTTCTACGACAAGATCGCAAAGCCCGTGCTGGCGGACGTCGAACTGGAGTGGGAAAACGTGGAGGTTTACGACCCCTATCCGGCCTCGGTTCCGGACATCTTCGCCGGGACGCAGCTGACCGTCTTCGCGCGGTACCGCGACGAGGGGCCGGAGGCGACGTTAACGCTGAGCGGCGTACGGGCCGGGAAAACCGAGCGGTATTCCTACCGGCTCGCCGGTATCGCTGCCGAGAGCCGCGACCACCCGTTCGTCCCGGCGCTATGGGCTACCCGTAAAATAGGTTTCCTGCTGGAACAAATAAAATTGGAGGGGGAGGACGCCGAGCTGATCGAAACCATCGTCGAACTGTCGAAGCGCTATGGCATCCCGACGCCGTATACCTCCTACCTGGCGAAAGACACCGGTCCAGCGATCGGTAAACCCTCCCCCACTGTGTGGGACGGCGTCGCCGGGCGCGGTTTCTCGCTGGAAAGCGCCGGCGCCGCGGCCGAGTGGATGGGGAGCGGCCTCGGAGCCCCCGCCCCCGCCAGCGCCGACGAACTATCGGTGCGGGAGTCGAAGGCGATCGGCGGCATGAAACGGGCAGAGGTGGCGCGGTCGGCGTACGGCGAGGGGGAAGCCGCCCGCTACGTTGGCGGCAAAACGTTCCGTTTGGCGGCCGGGGTATGGCGCGACGTTCAGCTGGACGACGGCCCGGGCGGGCCGGAAGTGGCGGTGAAGTTCGCGAGCGAGGAGTATTTCGCGTTAATACAAAAACACCCCGGCCTGGCCCCGTATTTCTCCTTGGGAGAACAGGTCGCGGTGCGTTTCGAAGGCGTTACGTACCGCGTACGCCTTTAGCCGACTCCGACCGGGAGGGAGGCGTCTCCGGGAGGCGCCCCCGCCCGAGCGGCGGCCGGCCCCTAACCGTTGCGGGGCCGGGCGCCGCTTTTAATTTCTTTGATGATGCTCAACCCTCCCTCTTTATCGGCGGCCGTTACGATAAAATCGTGCAGGTCGAGGAATTCGAACACGGCTTTCGTTTTGGGGGAAAATTCGATGAAAACGATCTCGCCGCCGCGCTTGCGCGAACCGCCGACAGCATAGAGTAGCGCCCCTACGCCGGCGGTGCTTATAAAATCGACGCCCTTGAGACTCACGATGACCCAGATCACGCCTTCGCGTTCCAGTTCCTCGAAGAATTTGGACACCTGGGCCGCCTCTTCGATGCCGACCTGACCTTCGACTGAAACGACTACGATCCCGTCGTCCGCGTCGTCGAGTCTTGCGATACTGAAATCTTTCATAGCGCCCTTCCCGCGGGTGTACCGTGCTGCGTTAGGGATTATTCCGGATTATGCGCCGCTCGCAATATATCCTAACCGGCCGTTGTCGCCGACGTAAATTTCCACCTCCGAGGCGGGCGCTAAACCCGCTTCGGTTGCGATTTCGGCCGTTTCGAGGTCAATCGCGAATCCAGCGTCGACCGGGAGGCACCGCACGTTGGTCGCTTTCGAAACGGCCGCGCTCACGGCGACCGGGTCCGTTACGTTTAGCAGTTTATTCAACAACGCCGTCGAAGGCCGCACCTCCACCAACAACCGCCCTACGGCTTCCAGGCCGAGCGATTCGCCGACGCCGTCGGCGGATTCCGCCTCCCCAATAGCCCCAACGTGTGCGAGAAGGATCCCGCCCCGTGCGCCGCGGTACTGCGCCGCTAACACGTCGACGTCTAAGGAGGGAGCGTCGGCGACGTAGCCGAACGTGGCCGTCCCCGCCGTGAATAACAACCCCAGCACGTCGTCGGCGCGGTCCTCCGGAACGTCCGCGGCCTTCACGTCGAGTGCCGCGGTCCCGAGACGATACGCGTGGCCGGGGTATAAAACCGTAAGTTTCGAAACAACGGTCTTCTGAGCCGACAACCACGAATAGTTCTTCTTGTACACGCCGCCGTTAACGTAGACCTCTACGCGCTTAACGGGCCCTTTCCCGGTTCGATTGTACCGGGCTAACGCCTCCAAGATAAGTTCCAGATCCGCGCCGTGGTCCCACGCGATACTCGTGACGATTATCGCATCCACGTCCATCAAGCGATGCCCCGCCTCCGCAAACCGCGCCACGAAATTCTTCCCCGGGTCGACGACAATGCCCCGGCCTCCGAGCCACAAGAAGTAACCGCCGCCCCGCGAGAAGATGCGGGCCGAGTCCGCGGCGCCGAACAACGCCCCCGCGTCCCACGTTCGGCAGCACCGGAGGAACGGCGGCCGGCTTTCGTCAATCGTCCGCTCCGGCGCCAAAAAGGCCGTGGCCGTGGCCGACCGTTCGGCCAGGCCGCGCGTACTGACTTTGAGCTGTTCGAAAACGCGGTCCCGGTCGGCGGCTAGCTGCAATTTACGATTGAGTTTTTCGAGGCGGTCGCGAGCGTAGAACAGGAGTTGCCGGTCGCCGCGGCCGATTTCGACAACGCGCTTATACAACCGTCGGGCTTCGCCAAATTGGCCCAACCGCTCCAGGATATTGGCCTTCCAAGTTAACGCGCCGACGTGGTTCCGATCAGCTTTTATTACGGCGTTGAAATAGGCCAACGCGTCCTTGAGCTTACCTTCTTTGCTTAATTTAATCCCCGCGTTGAGTTTGGTTTTTAAATCGTCGGCGATAAATGAAGGGGAAAGGACAGCCGCGGTCTGCCGCGTTTGCATCCGTTTCCCGGCCGAAACCATTTCGAGCGCCGCCTCTTTGCTCGCCGCCGTCGTAATGTAATCCCATATATCCAGGAACTCGAATATCGTGCGGACTTTCGGCGAAACGTCCGTGAAAATGACTTCGCCGCCGCCCTTGCGCGCCTCCCCGACCGCCGAGAGCAACGTCCCCATCCCCGCGGAGCAAATGAACTCCACGTCTTTCATGCTTATAACGACCCACGGCCGGCCCGACTTAAAGACCTCTTCGAACCGGCGTTGGAGCTCGTTGGCCTCCTCAATCCCCACGCGGCCCGAAATCGAGGCGAACGTCACGCCGCGCCCCACGGCCCGCTCGATCGTAACACCCGTCGATCTAGCTCTATTCGAGGCCATCAACTCTTTCTACGTGCGCGACGACTACCGTTCGGATCGGGGCCTTCCCCCGACCCAGCAGCCGTACCGCCGCGCCTCCTTCTCTCATTATTAGAACGCGGTCCCCCGGGCCGGCGTCGACCAAATCCCAAGCGACGACGACTCCTCCCCATCGGCTCCCCTCCGGCCGGACCGTCACGAGCTTCAACCCCGCGAGCGCCGCGTGCTTAACGGTGGAAGGCGCGGGGCCTACGACCCGACCTATTTCCACGCCGGGTCCTCCTCCGGAAGGCCGTGCCGCTCCAGAATCGCCACGCACGTCGCGTCTACGGGGACGACGCTGGGCTCCAACGCCAGCGCGGCCTCCTTGCCGCCGATCCATATCACGCGGGACCCGGGACCCGCGCCGACGACGTCGCAGGCGACGAACTCGTCGCCCTCCACGGCGTCGTCCTCGCCCACCGGGACGACGAGGAGTAGCTTCTTACCCTCCAGCCCCTCGGCCGCGCGCGCCGCGACCACCGAGCCCACGACACGCCCGGCCCGCATTACGCCTCCCCCTGCGTTTTGTTGTACGTAACCTCGCCCCCGGCCTCTATCATCTCGACAATGGCCATTACTACGGCGTCCACCGGGCGGTTCTTCGTAGCCTCCGTCTGCCTCGCCGAAGAGCCGTGGGCCGTCAGTACGACCTCCGTTTTGCCGGCACCGACGGCGTCGGCCGCTACGTAATAGCTACCCTTTCCCCGGCCGGCTACGTCGCAATCTTCGATTACCAGGAGTTTTAACCCCTGGAGGCTTTCCTCTTTCACGGTCGATACGACCATGCCTACGACCGTGCCAAGTCTCATGCCTTAATATAATCGAAATACGGCCGTTTTGCAAGCCTCATTCGTCTTTACCGGGCGGCCGCGGACGCCTCGGACCGCGGCGGCCGGGCCATCAGATCGGCCACCGCCGCGCGGGGTTCCTTGCCCTCGAACATCACCCGGTACATCTCGGCCGTAATGGGCATTTCGACCCCCGACTCGGCCGCTAGAGCGTACGCCACTTTCGTCGTCCGAACTCCCTCCGCAACCATCTTCATCGACTTTAATATATCGTCGAGGGGCCGCCCTCGCCCCAATTCCTCGCCGACGTAGCGGTTTCGGCTGTGGGCGCTCATACACGTGACGACCAGATCGCCCAGGCCGGAGAGCCCCGCGAACGTCAACGGGTTCGCCCCCCGAGCGACGCCGAGCCGGCTTATCTCCGCTAAGCCTCGCGTGAGGAGCGCCGCCTTGGTGTTGTCGCCGAATCCCAGGCCGTCGGCCACGCCCGCGGCGATCGCGATTACGTTTTTTAGCGCCGCGCCGTATTCCACGCCGACGGTGTCGTCGTTGGTATATACGCGGAGGCTCGGCCCCCGGGCGGCTGCCGCGACCTCCTCCGCTAACGATTCCTGCGCCCCCGCCGCTACGATCGACGTCGGAATCCCCCGGGCCACTTCTTCAGCGTGGCTCGGCCCGGAAAACGCTATTAACCCCCTGGCGCAGCCGCCGGCAACCTCTTCCAACACCTCGGTCATCCGGAGGTGCGTGTCCTCCTCCAAGCCCTTCGCGGCCGAGACGAGAATCTGCGACCCGTCGCACGCGGGTTTTACGAGTTCCGCCGTGGCACGGATGCCGAACGACGGCACGACGAAGAAAACGAGGTCCGCGCCGTCCGCAACGGCGACGGCGTCGTCGGATATTTCCACTGCCGCGGGAAGTACCAGCCCGGGAAGTACGTCGCGCCGCTCGCGACCTTCGCGCAACATCTCGTACTCCTCGGGTAGAAAGCACCAGAGGCGCACGTCGTGGCCGTTGTCGGCGAAGAGGCGCGCCAACGTTACGCCCCATGAGCCGGAACCCAAGACCGCGATTACCCTAGATCGGTATTTACGGTTCATCTCGGCGTCGCGTCCCGAATTTGCCCTCGGTCCCCGTCAACAAACGCTTAATATTCTTGCGGTGGGCCGCGACGATGGCCGTGGCCGCCACGCCGCACAACCCTACGAAATACGGGTCAACCGGCCGCCCGGCAATCAACGGTACCGCGATGGAGGCCGCGAAGGCTACGAGCGCGGCAACCATTGAGCCCAACGAAATATAGCGCGTAGCCGCCACGACCGCGATAAACGACCCGAACGCTATCATAATCGTGAACGGGCTTAACGCCAAGAAGGCACCCGCCGCCGTTGCGACCCCCTTTCCTCCCCGGAACCCGAGGAAAGGCGTCCACATATGGCCCGCGACGGCCGCGGCGGCCGCGACGACGACGCCGGCGGTCAATTCCGGGAAAAGTACCCGTGCGGCGAGAACCGATAACGCGCCCTTGACGACGTCCAAGGCCAAGCCCGAAATGCCCCACGCCGGCCCCGCCGTCCGGTACAAGTTGGCCGCCCCCGGGTTGCCGGACCCGCAGGCGCGGAGGTCGCATCCCGCGATTTTACCTAAAATCCAGGAAAACGGGACCGCCCCCGCCAGGAACGCTCCCAATATTACGGCGGCGTATATCCCGACCGTCATAGGCAGAACACCATAACATTCCGCGCCGCCGGCAACAACCATTTTTTACCGACCGCGCGGCCGGCGCAGGCGAAACGAAAGGCGCACCGGCGTGCCAACCAGCGGAAATCCCTCCCGAAGGCGGTTTTCGAGGAATTGCGCGAACGCCGGCGGCGGCCTTCGGGTTACGTTAAGGAACAGCTGGAATGTCGGCGGCTCGGCCTGGACCTGGGCGGCATAGAGGAGACGAATCTCCTTCCCGTCCGCGCGGAATTTCCGCCGAGCCATAGCCTCTCGCAAAAAACGGTTCAACTCGCCCGTCCCGACGCGGCCGCTCCAGTTCCGTTCGGTCTCGAATAACGCCTCGTACAACGACCCGGTGTCCAAACCTCGCAGCGCCGACCCGGAGAGGACCGGCGCGTAGGAGGCGAAACTGAGTTCCGCGCGAATCCGGGCCAAAAGTTCCTCCCGCCGCTTTTCCGGCTCCCCCGCCAAAAGGTCCGTTTTGTTAGTGAATATTATTAATCCACGGCCGTGATCGTCGGCGTAGGCCGCAATTTTGGCGTCCTGCGCCGTAGGGCCCTCCGCACCGTCCAATACCAAGAAGACGACCGCCGCCCGCCTTATCGCCGCGAACGATTTCCCCAAACTCCACTGCTCCAGGCGTCCTTTGGCCCGCGTGCGCCGCCGGATACCCGCCGTATCCACGAACAACAGCGGCCGGCCGGCGTGAGAAATCTCGACGTCGACGGCGTCCCGCGTCGTACCGGGCACCTCATGCACCACGACGCGCTCGGCGCCGACGAGGCAATTCAACAGAGAAGATTTCCCCACGTTCGGCCGCCCGACAATCGCCACGCACAGCTTCTCCTCCGCCTCCTCCTCCGCCTCGACCGGCGGCCCCAGCTCGGCGCCGATAGCGGCGAGGAGCTCGGCACACCGGTACCCGTTGGCCGCGCTTATCGCAAGCGGTTCGCGGTCGAATCCCAGCTCGAAAAAGTCCGCCACGGCGCTTTCGAGCGAGGGGGAATCTATTTTATTGACGACCGGAATAACGGGTTTGTCGAGACGACGGGCGTAATCGGCCAACTCGCGGTCCAACGGAAGCAATCCCTCCCGGGCGTCGAACAGGAGAACGACGACGTCGGCCGAGGCTACAGCCGCATCCAATCCCTGCCGCAGGCTCTGGTAAAGACTATCCTCCGGCGACGTCAGGAATCCGGCCGCGTCTACCAGTTCGAACCGCGTGTCGCCGTACCGGCATATCCCCGCCAGAACGTCGCGAGTCGTGTGCGGCGCCGCATCCGTCATCGCCACGCCTCGCCCCACCAAGCGGTTAAACAACGTGGACTTCCCCACGTTCGGCCGCCCGAGTAAGATTACACGTTGGATTCCGGCCTTCGGCGTCACGACGGTCCCTCTAATTTAAAAGGCGGCTCCACGTAAGCCAGAAGCCGCCTCCACTCGCGCCAACTCAACTTAGGAGGTTTCGGTCTCCTCCCCCTCGTCTTCAGTTTCTTCCGCCGCCGGCTCGGCCGGTTCAGGCTCCTCGGCCCCAAGTTCGTCGGTTTCCGTTTCCTCTCCGGGCCCCTCTTCGGCTTCGACCTCAGCCTCCGGTTCGGACGCCTCGGCTAAGGGTTCTTCCGACGCGGCCGCTTCCACCTCTTCTTCAACACCCTCTTCGGCCGGGGCCTCGGCCTCCGGTTCAGGTTCTTGGGCGGCCGCTTCTTCCGGCGGCGCAGCTACTTCCTCTTCGGTGGGTTCGACCGTTTCCGGCTCTTCGTCTACGCTCTCTTCGGCCGGGGCCTCGGCCTCCGGCTCGGGTTCTTCGGCGGCCGCCGCCGCCCCCTCGGAGGGTTTGGCTACTTCCGTTTCGTCCTCTAATTCACCGCGGGCGACGGCCTCCTCTTCGGCGCGCGCCTCCTCCGCCGCGAGGGTTTCCAAACCCCCGCCCTTTTCGATCCCCTTCTCGCCTGTTTCGTTCTGGTATTGCCACAGGCTCAGGTTGATCCGGCGCTCCTTGGGCGAAACGTTGATGACCTTAACCATAATGCGGTCGCCGAGGTCGAGCACGTCTTCGACGCGATTGATGCGCCGTCCGGCGATTTCCGAAATATGGAGTAAGCCCTCGATGTCGTCCTCCAGCTTGACGATCGCGCCGTACGGCGTGACGCGGATGACGTCGCCCTGGACATACTCCCCGATGGGGTATTTATCCTCTACCTCGGTCCAGGGGTCGCGTTCGAGCTGCTTTACGCCCAGCGATATCCGCCGATTTACCGAATCGATGGTTAGGACGACGGCCTCCACCTCCTGGCCGCGCTGGAAGACCTCGGAAGGATGGCGCACGCGCTTGCGCCACGAGATGTCGGAAATATGGATCAGGCCGTCGATGCCTTCCTCCAACTCTACGAAAACGCCAAATTCGGTAATATTTTTTATCACGCCCCGCAGCCGAATCCCGGTAGGATAACGTTCTTCGATCGTGTCCCACGGATTGGGCATCGTCTGGCGCAGGCCAAGGGAAATACGGCGGTTTTTCTCGTCGATTTTCAGGATAACGACGCCGATCTCGTCGCCGACGGACAAGATCTTGGAGGGGTGTTTCACCCGTTGCGTCCAGGACATTTCCGAAACGTGAACTAGCCCCTCGACGCCGGGTTCCAGTTCAACGAAGGCGCCGTAATCGACAATGGATACGACCTTGCCGACAACGCGGTCGCCTTCCCGGTAGCGTTCCGCCACCGATTCCCAAGGGTCGTCCTGTAGGTCCTTGAGGCTGAGCGAGACGCGGCCGCTTTCCGGGTCGAAGTCCGTAACCAACACTTCCAGCTGCTGGCCGACGGACACTACCTCGGAGGGGTGGTTAACCCGGCCGCGCGAGAGGTCGGTAATATGCAAAAGACCGTCGAGCCCGTCGAGGTCAACGAACGCGCCGAAATCCGTAATGTTTTTTACTTCGCCCTCAAGTACCTGGCCGACCTCGAGCGTTTCGAGGAGGTGCTTCCGCTTCTCCTCGCGTTCCTCCAGCAAGAGCGCCTTACGCGAGAGGACTATGTTGCGGCGCCTCTTGTTGACCTTGATAATCTTCATCTGAAACGATTCGCCGAGGTAGGGGCCGAAATCGCGCACCGGCCGCAAGTCCAGCTGGGAGGCCGGGAGAAACGCCTTGACGCCGATGTCGACGATGAATCCGCCGCGTACGCGATTCACGATTTTACCCTCGATATCTCCGCCGGTCTCGTAGACTTCCCGGACCTGGTCCCAGGCACGATAGAAGTCCGCCTTCTCTTTCGAAAGCACGATAACGCCGTCTTGGTCCTCTTTTTTCTCGAGATAGACCTCGACTCTGTCGCCGACGTTAACCGTTCCCTCCTCCGCGAACTCGTTGAGATTAATTGTCCCCTCCGACTTATATCCGATATCGACCAATACCTCGTCGTCGGTAACGGCGACGACGGTTCCCGCTACGATTTCGTTTTCCTCGATATCGCGGAAGGAATCCTCGTAAAGTTCCGCCTGTTCTTGGAACTCCTCCGCGTTAAAACCTTCCGTATCTCCCACCACGGGTTCCATGCGGTGTTCGACGCGCGCCTTCGCAGGTGAAGATTCCTTGTCCGGGGTTTCCGACTCCGCCGTCTCGGATTCGGCGGGTTCCGGGTTAGGGGTTATTAAGGTTTCATTCGTCATTAATTAGATCTTCCTCTCGTGAGCGTATTTGGAGCGCGCCCAGGCGCCCCAGTAAGCTGAACTTATAACATAGTTATTCGCAAATTGTCAATAAATAATTTTAGAATTTGATTTTTAGGCCAGCTCCGCTTCCGACGTAATTGGCCCCATCTAGTAGCCTGCACCTGAAAACCACGCCCGAAATCCGCCGTTTATATGCTATGATAGCCCAACGCCCCCTCGGGAGAGAATGGGCTTATGACGTCGCCCGCGGAAGGACCCCGGCGCGGACTTTTCCAGCCGTTACCTCCACGCGAAAGCGAGCCCTCCATGTTAAAAAAGATATTGAAATTGGTCGGCGCCGTCGCGGTTTGTCAACTCGCCGGCATTGCCGGTTCTTTCTTCACTGCCTCCTCCGTCGGGACGTGGTACGCCTCGCTGCCCAAGCCCGCCTTTACCCCCCCCAACGCCGTCTTCGGGCCGGTGTGGACAACGCTCTATCTGCTAATGGGAATCGCGGCGTTCCTGGTCTGGGACAAGGGATGGGCCCGGCGGGAGGTTAAAGTCGCAGGGGCTTTTTTCCTCGCACAGTTAGTTCTCAACTTCTTCTGGTCAGTGCTATTCTTCGGCCTTCGCTCGCCGTGGCTCGCATTCGTCGAAATCGTCGTATTGTGGTTGGCCATCGCGATTACGACGTTAACGTTTTATCGCGTATCCAAACCCGCGGCCCTGCTCCTCGTACCGTACTGGGCGTGGGTCAGCTTCGCCGCCGCATTGAACTTCGAGTTTATGAGACTCTCCTTCGCCGCCTCCTAGCGCGGCGGGAACCGACCACGCGATGCGAGTTATCCTTACGGGCGGAACGGGGTTTCTGGGCCGCGGCTTGAGCCGCGCGCTCCTCGCCGCCGGCCACGGCGTCGCCGTGCTCACGCGACGAGACCCGGCTCCCACCGCGGAAGAACGCGGCCTCCGGTACGTTACTTGGGATGGGCGTACGCCGGCCGGGTGGGGAGCGCTCGCCGACGGTGCCGGGGCCGTCGTTAACTTCGCCGGCGCGAACATCGCCGGCCGGCGCTGGACGTCCGATTACAAACAATTAATTCTCAACAGCCGCCTGGCCGCGGGAAAGGCGGTCGCCGAAGCCATCTCGGCCGCCAAGGTCAAACCCCGGGTATTAGTGCAAGCTTCCGCGGTCGGCATCTACGGCTCCCGCGGGGAGGAGGTCCTAGACGAATCGGCGCCCCCAGGCGAAGGGTATTTAGCCGAAGTCGCGCGTAAGTGGGAGGAATCGACCGCAGCCGTAGAGCGCGAAGGCGTGCGGCGCGTTGTTATCCGGAGCGGCGTAGTTTTGGGCCGCGAAGGCGGCGTTCTACCGCGGTTGTCCCGGCCGTTCAGGCTTTTCGCAGGCGGGCCGTTGGCCGGCGGCCGGCAGTGGGTCTCGTGGATCCACTACGACGACGAAATAAACGCCGTAAAATTCTTGATCGATAACGACGGGACGACCGGAATTTATAATTTATGTTCCCCCGGGCCGTTGAAAAATCGCGACTTTTCGCGTATCATAGGGAGAGCGTTGAAAAGGCCCTGGTGGT
>CP070633.1:2233194-2239493 GCA_020356085.1 Candidatus Coatesiibacteriota bacterium
ATTGGGTCCGCGTTAGACTCCCCGGAGCGACCTCCGACTACTTCTCGAGCCTTACGTTCGACGGCGTTAATTACTGGGTGGTCAGACCCATGAAAACCACGAACGAAATTTATAAGTTAACGGAGACCGGGTCGGTCATCTCGTCATTCATGGCGTGGAAACACGGCGGCGCCCGGGGAATCGCGAAACAGGGCGACTTCTTTTGGCTCTCGTGTGAGGATAACTACCGGATACCCTTCTTCTTCGGGGCGGCGAAGGTTAATACCTCCGGGACGGTAGTGGCTACTTTCGAAGTCGGGCAGACAATGTACGATTGCGCTTACGAAAACAACCACTTATGGGTCGGCGGTAATTCCCGGTACGTTTACTGCTTTGACGTCGCCAACGCGCCCGCCGTCGCCCCCGCCTCGCTGGGCCGCGTGAAGGCGCTGTTCA
Source organism: Candidatus Coatesiibacteriota bacterium (assembly GCA_020356085.1). Lineage (GTDB taxonomy): Bacteria > RBG-13-66-14 > B26-G2 > WVWN01 > WVWN01 > WVWN01. Next base: position 2,233,630 of record CP070633.1, read on the forward strand.
GATAAAACGGGAGGCAAGGGGCTTAAGCCCCTTGTCCTAACTCGGGTCGGAGGAGGCAAGGGAAATGAATAAGTACGCGGTAACTACGGCGGCGCTGCTGGCGCTGGCGGCGGGTTCTGCGTTCGGCGGTTGGGTGTACGAGGGGAAGTTCGGTTCGCACGGCCGGGGTGACGGCCAGTTCCTCTCGCCCGACGGCCTGGCCGTGGCGCCCTCCGGCCGCGTTTACGTGGCCGACACCGACAACCATCGGATACAATATTTCGGCCCCAACGGTTCTTACCTGGGAAAATGGGGCGGCCCCGGTACCATCAACGGGAAGTTTGACTGCCCCGGAGGGGTGGAGGTGGCCTCGGGCGGCCGCGTTTACGTGTGCGACACGCGGAGCCACCGGATCCAATACTTTACGCCGAACGGCTCCTTCGTGGGGAAGTGGGGCTCCTACGGCACCGGCACCGGCTTCTTCTCCTTTCCCACCCATCTGGCGTTCGACCCCCGCGGCCTTCTCTACGTAGCCGATTCCGGCAACGACCGGATCCAGTACTTCACCGCGGCCGGATCGTACCGGGGCCGGTGGGGTTCATGGGGGCAGGCCAACGGCGAGTTCGATTACCCCCGCGGCCTCGGCGTGGCGCGGAACAATAACGTCTACGTCGGCGATACGACGAACTACCGCGTGCAGTATTTCACCTCCGTCGGGTCGTTCCTCGGCAAGTGGGGGAACCGCGGTTCCGGGCCCGGGCAGTTTCGAGGGCTGTGCGGCGTGGCCGTCGCCGCCGACGGCACCGTTTACGTCGTCGACATGTCGAACCACCGCGTCCAATACTTTTCCGCGAACGGCGCCTTTCTCGGAACCTTCGGCTCGCAGGGTTCGGGCAACGGCGAGTTCAACTTCCCGGTGGACGTCGCGCTGGCGCCGAACGGCCGCCTCTACGTCCTGGAGTACGGCATGTGCCGGGTGCAGTATTTCCGTTGGTCCGACCCGGCCGTCGCGCCCTGCTCGCTGGGCCGCGTGAAGGCGCTGTTTAGGTAAACGGTAGTTATTAATTTCAAATTAGGTTTAATACTTTGGGACAAGGAGGGATACATATGAAAACGGTAGTGATGTCGTTATTATTAATCGCTGTATCACTAGCGGGAGCCGATACCCGGTTAGGGTGGAGCGATTATACGGCGGAGGAGGACGTGGTAGGGGTTTACTGGTTCGCCGCACGCTACGATCTAAGCTCCTATGGGCATCTCGTTGACTCCTATGTATATTTTACGATTGCCGGGCACTACTCCCTAACCGTCTTCGGTTACGAATGGCCGCACAAGGTTTACTTCCAGGAGCGCAACATTATTGCTTATGTCGGCTGGAATACCTACACGCTCGACACGCGGTATACCGAGCAAAGGTACGCCTTAATCGCCGTAGAACCCCACATGCTACGGGATGGACTAGGAGTAGATAACGAAGCACCTAATCACGGCGGCGAAATGTTCCGTTCGCCAGCTACGGGCACGATCCGCTTTGCCCCTTGGGGTCCGAATAAAGATTTGATGATTCACGTCTTGGTGCGGAATGTCTCGGGTGTACGCGCAAACTCACTCGGGCGAATCAAAGCCCTCTACTAGGAGAAATTAAGGGTGCGCTGGGCCCGAGACAATCCCGGCCGAGGCCGTGCCGGCGCGTTCTGGTTGTTATCTCCCGCATCGGTGGTGAGTATCAACGAGGAATTTTCCTCGATTAAAGGGCGCATTATGGTCAATAGAGATACCTTTAGTATTTGGGATATAAAAGCTATTAGGGTGACTGAGATTAAGGAGGGAAAGTACGAAATTTCTGTTAGCCCTTATGATTTCGAGGAAGACGGACCATATAAATTGAGGTTAATACCTAAGACTAGTTATAAGATCGAACTACTTTCTAAAACGGACGAAGTTTTATGTACTTATGAATTAGGGGAAACGCCAACCTTCTATTACGACCCTGAAACTAAAGTCCCCGAACCAGCTGAATACTGTTTCCAGTTTGAACCAAGCCCGGGCGAAGGTATAACCCGCAATATTATCGCGAGGGTTCGTGACCGAGATTTAAAAATGGATAAGGGCCTTTTACAATAAACGCGCGCCCATTCTAATCGGACCGTAATATTATAGATTATACCGGAGCTAAGAAATACGTCCTGCCTCGCTGGGCCGCGTGAAGGCGCTGTTTAGATAAAGAACTTAACCCTCGAAACCTGGAGGATAGGCTGTGGCTAAAGGAAGAGACCGAGGCAAGGACCAAAAAGGCGGAAAGAAGAAGAAGCGCAAGAAAAAGAAGACGAAGGCGGAAAAGAGCGAGCGGCGGCCGTGGCCCAAGTAGGGTGACCGCCCTAGCATTTTCGCCGTCGCGCCTCCCTTAGCTGCGTGGCGTCGTGAAAGCAATTTCCCGATAGTTTAACGCGGGGCCGGCCCTCGGGCCGGCCTTTTTCGTCTCCCGGCCGTGGCCGCCGCGAGAGCCCGAGTAATTATATACATTACCAAAATAGTTGCGCTTGTAATATTTTAAGCTTGACTCGAATAGCACGTTATTTAATAATGGCTCGCGAGGGGGATAAGGGACGTTTGACCGGGCGCACTTCCCAAAGGGGTTGAGGGTATGCCCGGTTCGGAGGAAACGGCGGTAAGCGGAGGGCGCGGCGCCCGAGGCGCCGCCCGGTGCGAGATACTACCCAGGTTCGGCTAAAGGCCGGCCTGGGTTTTTATTTACCGTGAAGGAGGTTGAGAGATGAAGCGGGTTTTTATTATCGCAGTAGCGGCGGCCCTCGCGGCCGCGGCCTGGGCCTCGCCCCCCCAATACGAGTACGAGGGCCAGTGGGGTACTCCGGGCATCGCGAACGGCCAATTCCTGTACCCGACGCGGTTGGCGTTAAACCCCGCCCGGACCCTCTACGTGACCGACTGGAAGAACCACCGCGTCCAATACTTCACGGCCACCGGTTCTTTCCTCGGGAAGTGGGGTTCCGCCGGGTCCGGCAACGGCGAGTTCCACCAACCCACCGGCTTGGAAGTCGCTCCTAACGGTAACATCTACGTCGCCGACCAGCTAAACCACCGCCTCCAGTATTTTACCTCCGCCGGCTCCTTCCTGGGGAAGTGGGGTTCCAACGGCACCGGCGCGGGCCAGTTCGAACAACCGGTCGGCCTGGCCATCGCCTCCACCGGCCGCGTCTACGTGGCCGATACCGGCAACCACCGCGTCCAATACTTCACCTCTACCGGCTCCTTCCTCGGGAGCTGGGGTTCTGCCGGTTCGCGCAACGGCGAATTCACCGCCCCGTTCTCCGCCGAATTCGCCGCCAACGGCAACCTCTACGTAGCCGATTTCGGCAACCACCGCGTCCAATACTTCACCTCCGCCGGCTCGTTTCTCGGCAAGTGGGGTTCCTACGGCGTCGGCCCCGGGCAGTTCCGAGGGCCGGATCACGTTGCGATATGGAAGGGGATTGTTTACGTCAGCGAATGGGACAATTCCCGGGTCCAATACTTTACCCTGACCGGTTCGTACCTCGGCGCCTTCGGCGGCCCGGGCACCGGCAACGGCCGGTTCCAGACGCCCAACGGCGTGGAACTGACGTCGGACGGCAAACGCCTCTACGTCGCCGACGGCGTCAACTGCCGCGTTCAATACTTTAAGCAGGTGAACCCAACCGTCGCGCCGGCCTCGCTGGGCGAAATCAAAGCGTTGTTCCGGTAGCGGGCACCCGCCCCCCCGCATCGCAGGAGGAGATATATCATGAAAACGCTAACGTTCATCGTAGCGCTCGCTTGCGCGGCGGTAGTTGCATCGGCCGCGGCGGCGCCGAGGGTTACCGCCGAGCTCGCCTCCCGCCTGGAGGAAGTCGGCCCGGACGACCTCGTGCGGATCCTCGTCGTCATGGAGTCGCAAATGCCGCAGGAGCGGATGATGGCGCTGACGGAGGGCTTGCCGCGCGCCCAGCGGCGGTTGGTCGTCGCGCAGGAGCTGTCCCGCCTCGCCGCGGAGAGTCAGCGCGAGGTCCTGGCGTATTTGAACGAACGCGCCGCGGCGGGCCGCGCCGCGGACGTAACTTCGCTCTGGATCGTGAACGCCGTCGCCGCCCGGGCGGACCGCGAGACCGTCGAGCGACTGGCCGGGATGGCCGGCGTCTGGTTCGTGGGTTGGGACAAAGAGGTCCCGCTGGAGGAATTACTGGCGATTGTCGACGGCCCCCACGCCGACGAGATAACGTACGGCGTTAATAAGATCAACGCGCCGAAAGTCTGGAACGCCGGCTATAAGGGGAGCGGCGTCGTCGTGTGCGTGTGCGACACCGGCGTCAACTACAACCACCTCGACCTCAAGGACCATATGTGGAACAAGGCGGGGTACCCGAACCACGGCCGCAACTTCGCCGGCGGCGACCCCAACGATACCATGGACCGCGACGGCCACGGCACCCACGTCGCCGGGACCGTAGCCTCGGACGGGACGGCCGGCTCGCAGTGCGGCGTCGCGCCCGAGGCCACGATCATGATCGCCAAAATCGGGAACGGCGAGTTTACGCAGTTCAACGCGTGGCAATGGGCTATCTCGGAAGGTGCGGACATCATTACGGAATCATTCCGATGGACGTATGTTATGTCCCCCCATTACGCCCAACACCGCCAGGCCTCCGAGGCGCTGTTGGCCGCGGGGATCTTCCACGCCAACGCCGCCGGGAACGAAGGCGACAATATATACGGCTATCCCCTTCCCTTTAACGTCGGCGCGCCGGCCAATTGCCCGCCCCCCTGGCGCCATCCCGACCAAACCCTGCGCGGGGGCAAGGCCGGGACGGTCGCGGTCGGCTCCACCGACGACTTCGACTACCGCGTATCTTCGAGTAGCCGGGGCCCGGCGTCCTGGGATAAAGACCGCCACGCCAACATCCCCCCCTACGACGACTACCACTGGAACCCGGGCATGGGCCTCATCAAACCGGATGTCATGGCCCCGGGCCGAAACATTAAGTCTTGTGATTACGAAAATACCTCCGGCTATACGTTGAAGAGCGGCACCTCGATGGCGACGCCCCACGTCGCCGGCGCCGCGGCCCTGCTCTTGGATTATCTTGACACGCTGCCCCCCGCCCAGCTCCAGAAGGCGTTCGAGCTTACCGCCGCCGCCGTCGTGGGGCAGACCGAGGGCCGGAAGGAAAACGACTACGGCGCCGGCCGCATCGACGTGTACGAGGCCCTCCAGCACCTTATTAAGTCCATCGGCGTCGACCTCGAGTACTTCCGCGCGGCGGGCCTCGACGATCGCGTTCGCCTGAGTTGGGATTGCGAGCCGGGCGCCTACGCCGGCTTCAACCTGTACCGGGAAGGACCGGAAGACGCGGCGGAGGGCCGCGAGCGCCTCAACGCCGAGCTGATAACGGGGCGGCCGCCCTTCGCGTTCGTCGACCGCGACGTCGCGCCGGCGACGACCTACGAATACTGGCTCGAGGTGATCCCGACGACGGGCAAGGCCGAGCTGTTCGGGCCGGCTTCCGCGACCCCCGGCGCCAAGGTCGCCTACGGCTTCGCGCTCGAGCCCGGCTATCCGAATCCGGCGAGGGCTCGCGTCAACTTCGCGTTCTCGCTGCCGAGGGGCGTGGAGGGCGATTATACGCTCCTCGTCTACGACCTGGCCGGCCGCAAGGTACGGACCGTCGCCGCCGGCCCGAGCGCGCCCGGGCGCCGCGAAGTGGAGTGGGACCTTTGCGACGACGCCGGCCGCCGCCTGGCGCCGGGCGTATACCTCTACTGGCTGCGGGCCTCGTGCGGCAGCGCCGCCCGCCGCCTGGTGGTAACGCGGTGAGGCTTTAACGCTCGCTCGGCCGCGTGAAGGCGCTGTT
>CP070633.1:2239593-2245046 GCA_020356085.1 Candidatus Coatesiibacteriota bacterium
CAGGCGGCCTTGCGAGCCGGCGCCGGCCTGGTGGAGGTCGGCCTGCCCGTCGAACTCGACGTTATCTTCAGTGCGGCCGCGCCGGAGGCCCTCTCCCACCCGCTGCCCCAGACGGAAAGCGGCGGCCTGGCGCCGGAGGCCGCCAAGGAAATTTACGAGCGGGCCGCTGCCGCAGACGCCGTCGCCCTCGGCCCCGGCTTGGGCCGGGAGGAGGCTACGGCCTCGCTACTGGCGAAAGTCGTCCGGCGCCTCCGCCGGCCGGTGGTCGTCGACGCGGACGGGTTATTCCTCCTCGGCCTGGAGGGTTTAACGCGGCGCCGCCTCCGCGGCGTACTGACGCCCCACCCGGGCGAGATGGCGGCGCTGTTCGGCGTAAGCGCGGCGGAGGTCCAACGCGACCGCCTCCGGTGGGCCCGGGAATTGGCGGCGCGGACGGGAATGGCCGTGGTCCTGAAAGGTTATCTAAGCGTTATCGCCTCCCCGGGAGAGGAGACGTGGCTCAACCCGACCGGCAACCCCGGCTTGGCCAGCGGCGGTACCGGCGACGTGTTGACGGGGCTTATCGTCGCGTTGTTAGCGGGAGGGGCGACGCCCGGAGAGGCGGCCCGCGCCGGCGCTTATCTGCACGGCCTGGCCGGCGACGTGGCGGCGGAGGTGACGGGCGAACGCTCGCTGCTCGCGGGGGACGTGGGGGAGGCGATCCCGGCGGCGTTGAAGGCGCTGGAGGACCGCGCCGCGGCGGGCGACCCCGGGTGGGAAAGCCTATTCGCCTCGGCCTAGCGCCTCGCTGGGTCGGGCCACGGGATTAAACGACAAACGCAGGAGGAAGAATTATGCGGCGGTTGGCGATAATCGTATTAGTCGTGGCGTGCGCCTCGGCCGCGTGGGGCGGCCGGTTCGGCCTGAGCTTGGGGGTCGGGTTTTACAAGCCGGGGGACGAGGGGTCCTCGTATACGCCGATATACAATCTCCGCGCCCATTACTGGGCGACGCGGAACGTCGTTCCCTCGCTGCGGGTCGGGTACGCGCGGTACACGATCGACGACACGACGTTCAACTACCTGCCCGTTATCCCGGGGGTTACCTATCATTTCCGGCCGGCGACGTCGGTCGACCCCTTCGTCGGCGCCGGAGTGGTCTACGCACGGAAATGGTGGTCCGGGCCGCTCGAGGAGCGGGAAAAGAACATGTGGGGTTTCGCCACGCACGCGGGGGTGGACTTGCAGGCGGGCGAATCCTTCGGCCTGGGCCTGGGCGTGGAGTACGTCGTGCCGGACGCGGGGGATTTCAAAAGCGCCTACCCGGGATTCATGTTCAGCCTGGGCGTCGGGTAACCGCGGCGGTGGCTTTTATACGGTATAAAGGCCCCTACGCGTACCTGGTGGAGAACGAGCGTCGCCGCGAAGGTCGCGCCAGCCACGTCCGTCAGCGCGTGTTGTATTACCTCGGCCGCAGCCCGCGAATCGACGCCGAGGTAATCGCGGAGGTGGAACGCCGGTTCCCCGACCTCCGGATCGATTGGCCCGCGCTCCAGCGCGCGCTGGCGCAGGGGCCGGCGGCTCCCGCCCGCGCCGCTTCGCCGGCGAGGCGGAGGCGCGAGCGGGAGGAGGAGTGGCTCGATTGGGATTGAGCTTCGCCTCGGGCGCCGGCCCGGCTTAGAAGGAGGATAATAAACCGAACGGGAGACGCCGGCCGCAAGCCGGCGTTTCGTCTCCCCGGGGGGAACGGAATGTATATATGAGAACTACTGTCATATATATGTTATAATAACCCCTTACCGGAACGCAAACGACGCACTTCATTCGGGGTTGTACTATGGCGGAAGCAAAAAAGAAGATGGTATTGGTACTGTGCGCGGGTGAGTTGGACCGCGCGCTGGCCTGTATGAACATCGCCGTCGGCGGCGCCTCGCTGGGCATGGAGGTAACGGTATTCTGCACGTTCTTCGGGCTGAACGCGATCCGGCGGGCCGGCGTCGCGCCGGCGCCGCGGCCGGAGGAGGAACCGAAGCGCGTGGGCCTGTTCGGCGCCCGGGCGCTGCGGCGCGCGTTCGCGTGGCTCAATCCCGGCGGCGGGAAATACATGAACCCGAGCCGTTTTTCGTTCGGCGGCCTGGGCCGGAAATTGATGGCGTACCTCATGCGGGATTCGCGGATGGCCAACCTCGACGAGCTGCTGGCGCTCGCCGCGGGGATGGGCGTGAAGTTCATCGCGTGCACGACGTCGCTGGAGGCGTTGGGGATTCCGCGGGACAGCTTGCGGCCGGAGGTCACGGAGTTCGCCGGAGTCGCCTCTTTTCTGGCGGAGGCGCTCGAGAGCGACGTTCCCCTGTTTATTTAACCCCCTTGCCCGCGGGCGGGCGGGTCAACGCGGGAGTGATATGGCGGAAAAAATAGTGGATTGCGTCGGCTTGTATTGCCCGGTGCCGATTGCGCAGGCGGCCCAGGCGATCCAGGAGGTGGAGGAGGGCGAACGGATAACGGTGCTGGCGGACGACCCGGGCGTCGAGAATGATTTCCCCAGTTGGTGCAAGGTAACCGGCCACAAGCTGGTCTCGTTGGAGGAGACGGAGGAGGGGTACCGGATCGTAATCGAGAGGCGGAAGGGCGGCTAGGTTAGCGACACCTCGGCCTGCGGGTCGAACGGGTTGGTCCGGAGCGCCAGCGAGAAGAGGTAGGGGTAGGTCCGTTGGAGGTGTTCCATATACCGGAGCCATTCGGCCAGGAGGCGGGCGTAGGCGCGCGTGACGTCGCCGGCGAGGTGCGCGTAGTCGGCGGCCGGCAGATCGTGGAGGGAGGCGCGGTGCGCCAACTCCTCGGTAAGGTGGGTAACGGCCCAGAGCATGTCGGTGAACGATTCGTGTTCGAGGAGGGCGGGGTTTTCCAGGAGGCGGAGGAGAAATTCGCGCCGGGCGAGCAGGAAGTCGCGGAGTTGGTCGAGGGAGGCGGCGTCGAACTCGACGGTATAGTCGTACGCCGCCATCTTCCGGGCGGCCTGGAGGCCAAGGAAGTCGCGGCTGGCCCAGTTCTGGTTTACGAGCACCTGGGGGCGGACGCGGTCGAAGTCGGCGTCGTGGGCGGCGAATATATTCAATAGTTCGGTGCCGACCTCGCCGAAGAACGCGCCGATTACCATGTTTAACTTGGTCAGGAGCGTGCGCTTCTCGCGGTAGGTCAAGAGGCGGTGGATGATAACGGTGACGAGGAGGACCTCGATCGGTACGAACGCGACGTCGCCGACGAGGTAGATGAAGATATGATGCGTGTCGCGGAAGAGGAAGAAGTGGAAGGCGTATAGAATGGCCGACAACGCGACGAGTCCGGCGGTTAAGTATAGAAACCGGTTCCAACCTTTCATTTTTCGACCTCGCGGGTAGTTTTTAAGATATAATTGTTATTACCATTCGCGCTCCGGTTATGTTAAGATAAATCGGCGCGGAAGTAAACGGCGGGGGGAAGGCCGTACGTCAAGGAGGCGGGAGATACCAAGGCGGGCGAGAGCCTATGAGACGGTTAATCGCATGCGGGATAATAGCGGCGGCGGCCGCGGCCGGGGCGACGGAGACGACGCCCGAGGCCGCGGCCTTCTTCGAGGACGGCGTGGCGAAAACTAACGCCGGGAAGTACGAGGAGGCTATAGCCGCGTTCGAGAAAAGCCTCGGCGCCGATCCCAACCTGGTGGAGGCGCACGAGTGGATCGCCCACATCCTGATTTTGCAGGGCGACTACGAGGGCGCGATCGAACGGTACCAAAAGATCGTCGCCCGCCGGCCCTCGACGGAATCCAAGGTCAGCCTGGGGCTGGCCTATTTACGCGTTGGCGACGTCGATATGGCGGTGAAGACGCTGTCGAGCGCCGTAGCCGCCGACCCGGGCAACTGTAAAGGGTGGAATAACCTCTCGCTCGCGTATCTCCGGCAAGGCGAAGTGGTCCGCGCGGCGGAGGCGGCCGACAAGGCTATCGCCCTCGACGCCGGCTACGCCCCCGCCTACGTCAACCTCGGCAACGTTCAGCTCCGGCAGGGGGAGGCGGAGGCGGCCATGGCCTCCTTCCGGAAGGCTTTAACGTTGGAGGCAGACATGGCGGACGCCTATTTCGGTCTCGGCGAGGCGTACAGCTACGTCGACGACGAACAGGCCGCCGGCGACAATTACGTCAAGTATCTCCGCCACGGCGGCGCCGACCCGACGCGGCGGAGCGCGGCCGTCAAGTGGTTGTGGGATCACGGCCGGGGGGCGGAGGTTCCCAAGTAATGGCCCGGCGGGGTCGGCGGGCGCCGCTGCCGTTCGACATTATCGCCGGCCGCAATAGCGTACGCGCAGCGCTCGTCGCCGGGAGGCGGAAAGTCGCGACCGTCGTCGTCGACCGGACCGCCACCGGCGAAGTAGTGGAGGAGATCCGGACGCTCGCGACGCAAACGGGCGCCGAACTTAACGTGACCTCCGGCCACGAATTGGCGCGGCTCGTGGGAGGAGATTTCCACCAGGGCGTGGCGGCGTACGTGGATAAAACGCCGCCGCCCGATTGGGAAGACCTCCTGGCCGCGCCGCGGGCGGGAAGGCCGCTCGTGGTGTTGGATCACGTCGAGGACCCGCGGAACCTGGGGGCCGTAATTCGGTCGGCGGCGGTCTTCGGCGCGGGAGGGGTGCTGTTTCCGCCGCGGCGGCAGGTCCCGGTTACGCCGACGGTGTCGAAAGTCGCGGAGGGGGGAATGGAATACGTCCCGCTCGTCCCGGTCAGCAACGTGGCGCAGTTTTTGAAGCAGGTCCAGCAGGAGGGGATCTGGCGCTACGGCCTGGAGGCCGACGGCGAGGCCGTCCTGGGGGAGGTCGAATTGGACGCGCGGGCCGCGTTCGTCGTCGGGGGAGAGGAGATGGGGCTCGGCCGGACGACGCGAAAAGAATGCGACGCCGTATTGAGTATCCCGGGGGCGGGTGGACTATCGTCATTAAACGTGGCCGCCGCGGCGGCCGTGGCACTCTACGAGTTTCGGCGCCAACATCCCGCGGCCGAAGTCGTAGGATGAAGGGGGCACAACGATGAGGTGGAACAAGTGGGTCGCGGGCGTGGCGGCGGTAGGCGTCGCCGTCGGGCTCGGCATATTGGGCTGCAGCGCCTCCGGCAAGTTCGGAAACGCCGTCGTGGCGACCGAGGAGACCCCCATTAACGACATCCTGGATAATCCGGGGGAGTTCGCGGGCAAGACGGTCATGATTAAAGGCCAGATCCAGCAGGTCGACGACGACGGCAAGGGTTTTATGTTGGACAACGGCCTGGGCAGTATGATCCACGTCAAGGCCGCCGGCGATTTTAAAATTGCCGCGGGGGCGAAGTATCATTACACGATCGCCGAGGGGAAGGTCGAGCTCGATCGGGAAACCGGGGAACCGCTCCTCCTGGCGACCGGCGTCGAGGTGAAGTAGCCGGAGGCGACCCGAGAGCCGGCGCGGCAC
>CP070633.1:2245146-2250808 GCA_020356085.1 Candidatus Coatesiibacteriota bacterium
GCGCTCGACGGCGCGGAAGAGCGCGCCGGCCAACGAGCCCCAGTCGCCGCCCTCTACCGCCACGCCCTCGCCCTCCTTCTCCTTTTTCTTCGGCGCCTCGACGGGCCGGAGCACGCAGCTCTCGACGCCGACGGCGAGCGTCGGCGAGACGTTCTCGAACTCGCGCATGGCGTCGAGTTCGGCCGCACGCTCGAGCTTGAGGGCGTCGCCCTTCTTCTCGGCGGCGGCCTCCTTGGCCTCGACGCCCTCCAGCGCGAAAGAGGCGACGGCCGCGATTAACGTTAACGCGATCGCTACTGCTACGTTACGCACGATGAAACCTCCTGCGTTAGGTACCCAGGAGGTTAGGAGAAAACGAGCAGGTTGTCAAGGCTCACGTTAGGCCTACACCCGAGGGTACGGCCCTAAGAAACCCGCAATTTAAGCCGTCCGGCTCCCCCTTTTCGGATCCTATTTAGTTGACGAACAACCGCCGATGACGGTAAAGCGTGAGGGCCGCCGCCAGCGCCGTAACGATTATCACGCTCTCGATTATCACGTGCGCCGGGATCAGCCCCTCGCCGAAGCCGGTGCGGCCGAGCACGGCCTCGTTGAACATGTCGAAGGTCGGCCAGTACACGCTTATCGCCAGCAAGCCGAAGCCGCACGCCAGGCCGAAACCCCGGCGCTTTAGCAACCCGATTATCGCACCCAACCCCAACAACCCCTGGATGATTACGTCGGCGAGGGCCGTGGCGCGCTCCAGGCGGGCGCGTCCGGCGACGAAGCGGTCGGCGCTCGCCGGGTCGTCCTCCTGAAATCCGAGGGAGCGCGCGAACTCGTAGTCTATTACGGTAGTCGTCTGCATTCCGATGATCGCGACGAACAACAGAATGAAGTAAGCGACGACGACCTTCATGGCGGGGGGTAACGCGGGGCGGGCGCTCACAGGTTCGGCAACCATAATAATCCTCCTCCTAGTCCGTTCGCCTGGCGGCCGGCCGTCACCGCGCCAGGAAGACGAAGGCCGCGGCGCCGACGGCGGCTAAAAAGATGATGCCGGCGACGACCACCACGCAAGCCTTATTTCCGCCGGCCGGAAGAACGATTCCCTCCCGGACAGCCAGCTTCTCGACGACCTGTTTCGCCTCCCGCAGGCCCAGGCCGGTATAGGCGCGGACGTACTTGATGGCGGCGATCTTCTGGCCGCTCCGGAGCAGCGCCAGCGCCTCCGCCTCGTACGCGGGCGCGGCCTCCGCGGTAACCGCCGCGACGTCGGGTATCGCCTCCTCCTCCGCCTCCTCGAAGGTGAATTCTATGAAACCCTCCGTCGGGAGGTCGAGGGCGTACTCCGTGCCGCAGTGGGCGCACGTAAGGACGGCGGCGCCCTCCTCGTAGTGCAGCTTGGCGCCGCAGGCGTTGCATCTCAGCTCGCGGGGTTCGGCGATTTCCACGGCGCCATAGTACGTTAACTCGCCTCGCGGGCGCAAATAAAAAAAGCCGCCGCGGGCGGCGGGGCTGGAAGCCGACGAGCGCCGGGCTTTACGGGTGGTAGAGGGGGAGCGTGAAGATGAAGGAGGAGCCGTTGCGGCCGTCGCTCTCGACGCGGATGGTCCCGCCGTGCGCCTCCACCGCCATCTTGCAGAAAGTGAGGCCCAAGCCCGTGCCCTTCTTCAACCCCTTGTCGCGGAGCTCGACCTGGCGGAATTTCTCGAAAACAATATCCTGGAACTCCTTAGGGATGCCCGGGCCGTTGTCGGTGATCCGCACGACGGCGAAACCGCGCGCCCCCTCCTTCTTCAGCGTCACCATGACGCGCCCTTCCTTGGCCGGGATGAAGCGCAGCGCGTTGTTGAGGAGGTTGGCGAGGACGCGCCTCACCCGCGCCTCGTCGGCCTGGACGACGACCGGGCCGCCGTAGACGCGCCGGCGGATGACCTTCCCCTCCTTGGCGCCGGCGGGTTCGAGCTCCTCGATTATCTCGCGGACCTGGTCTTCGAGGACGTAAGGTTTAGTATCGACCGTGATCCCGCCTTCGGCGGCCCGCGCTATGTCGAGCAGCTCCTCGCTCAACGAGACCAGTTCCTCGTTGCGCTCGATTATCCGCGCGAGCGCCTCCCGCTGGTCGGGGGTCAGCGCGCCGAGGTCGCCGTCGCGCATGAGCTCGAGCCACGCGAACATGGTGGAGGAGATATTCTTGATGTCGTGGACGACGAGGTCGGTCAAGGTATCGTTGGCCCGCTGCAGCTCCCGCAGCCCCTCCTCCGCCTGCTTGAGCTCCGTGACGTCGGTAGCGGAGGTTATGAAGCGGCGGCCCTGACCCCCGGTATCCGAGACCGGGATAATCCGGACGATGTATTGCCGCGCCTCCGACCCCTCGCCCCACTCCGCGTTAAACGTTTTCGGCTCGCCTTCGTTGACGGAGGCATAGGCTTGCGTTATAACGTCGAGCTGCTCCGGCGTTACGACCTCCGCGACGGCCTGGCCGGCGTAGTACTCCGGGTCGCGGCCCGCCACGTCGGCGAAGGCGTCGTTGACTTGCTCGAACACCAGCTCCCCCTCCTCCTCCCGCAGCGCCCACAACAGCACGCCGGCGTGGTCCAAAACGCTTTGCAGGTCGCGGACGGCGGAGGAGGTCCGCTTCCACAGCTCGACGTCGGCGTCGTCCTGCATCGCCTGGAACCGCCGGAGCGCGCTCAGCGCCCGGTCCCGCTGCATCTCCCGCGCCATCTCCAGCCGGACGAGGTCAGTAACGTCCTCCAGCGAGCCGTCGATATACCGGACCTTTCCGCCCTCCCCCTCCGACACCGCGCGCGCGTTTATCGCCCCCCAGAAATACTCGCCGCCGCGGCAGCGGAACTGGGCGCGGAATCCCGCCACGGCGCCGTCGGCGGTTACCCGCTCGACGAACGTCACGCGCTCGCGGGAGTCGAGAAAAAAGTCGATCATGCGGAGGCCCAGGAGCTGCTCAGCCGATCCGTACCCCAAGATCCGCGCCAAGGCGGGGTTGGCCGAAAGGAAGCGGCCGCCGTCGTCGACGGTGGTTCGGAAAAGGCCGAGCGGAACGTTGTCGTGCAGGTCGCGGTACGGCCCGCTAGGCTCCGCAGAGGAGCCGTCGTTGCCGCCCGCGCCGAGGCGACGCGCCAACCGGTCGCCGATATCTTTAAACCTGGCCATGGAGTATAATACCGCGGAGCCTGCCGCGAGGCGCGGCCGGTTCCACCCACCTACGTTAATTATAGCCGTTGTACGCGCAAATGCAATACTAAAAACACGACCCGCCGAAATTGGAGGCCACGCCGGCCGGGGCCCGAACCGCCCTCCAGGGATTACAAACTACCCCTCCCGCCCCGCGGAGCCTAACTTTCCGGTTGCGCCGCGGCCGCCGGCTCTGTTAAAGTTGGCTCCCGCCCAACGAAACCGCAACCGCGAGGGAAAGGCCATGCCCGAAGTCGAATCCATAAAATGTCCCAACTGCGGCGGCTCCGTCCGCGGCGCCGGCGCCGTAACCTGCCCCTACTGCGGCTCCGCGCTGCAGGTAAAGCTCAGCGACCGCCAGCAGCTCCGCGCCGTCAAGCGCGAGTTCGGCACGGCCGGCGTGGACGTCGGCGTCAAGCCGCCGTACTTCTTCAAGAGTCTGCCCGGCGTGGAGATCAAGCGCGAGACGAAGGAAATCCCCTTTCAGCCCGAAGTCCTCTTCGCGCGGCTGAAGGGAGGCGAGCCCACCGGGACGCTGCGCGCGGAGGCCGACGCCATTCTCGACGTCGTCCGCCGCACGCAGGAGGCCATCAACCGCGAGGACATGGAGTTGTACATGTCTTGCATTACCACCGCGGGTAAGAAGTTCCGGGCCAAGGCGCAAATGGGCGCCAACGCGCAGTTCGTCCAAACCGATATGAAGCGCTACACGGTGTCGGCCGACTTCCGCATGCTCTCGGCGGAGAAGGCGGAGGTAATCGTAAGCATCGAGGCCTTCATCTGGCTCAGCTCGGGACAGGTGAACCACATGACGGTCCCCTTCGGCTGGAGACTGCGTAAGGAGGAGGGCCGGTGGGTGGTGTACGCCTCCGGCATCGGCGGGACCGTCCGGGGCGTTAAATGGGGCGCGTGCATCATCCCGATCATAGGCGCGGCCGTCGGCATCGTCGCGGCCATCATCGCCGTCGTCTCCGAATGCCGGGAGGAGCACCAGCGGAAGGAGGAGTACGCCAAGACCGAGGAGGGTTCCGCCGCCTGGGAGGCGACCAGCCGCCGGAAGCCGATGCCCGAGACCTGGTTCAAGACGCGGACGATTATGCGGCTGTACGAGTCGCCGCGGGAGGACGCCGACCTGGAGGCGGTGGTCAAGGCCGGCGCGGAGTTCCAGGTGATGAGCGAGTCGCAGGGGTGGTATCACATCAGCACGCGCGACAGCACGTGGGGGTGGGTGACGGAGAAGGAGTTGAAGAGGCAGCTGGGGAAGGATTTCGGCCAGGTCAAACGTTGACCGACGCTAACGCGTATGCGAAAACCCCGCCTCGAGAGAGGCGGGGTTTTTAACTGGTACGGCCCTACGTTACGTATTACCACGTCGGGATTACGAACATGACGCCGACCTCCGGCGCCCAGTCCGTGGCCTTGGAGGTCAGGCCGACGGCGCTGTTAAATTTCGCGAAGGCATAGCGGCTGAAATGCCACTGGACCTCGGGAATAAGCTCGACCTCGTCGTCGGAGCCCTCCACGCCGGCGTATATCCGCCAGGAAGGCGAGAGGCGTTTTAAATACTCGACCGCGTACTCGCCGAGGGCGGCCGTCTTCTCGGCGCGGTCGTACTCGACGGCCACGCGCGCGGTCCACGTCCCCCAGCCGAAGCCGCGCGTGACGCCGGTCCCCAGCTTGAACTCCCAATCCGCCGTGCCGATCAGGCCCCGGTCGCCCTCGTTGGGGAAGACGACCTCGACGTAGGTGAACGCCTCCGGCCGGCTCTCGGTTTCCTTGAGCCAGCGGATCCGGCTCTGCGTTTCGATGTCGCCGATACCGGACTCCTCGATCGCCTCGGGCATCGGGGAGGGGTCGTCGTCGGCCTTCGTCAGCTCGGCGGAGATCCAGGCGATCTCCAGCTCCTGAGCCCACCAATCGGTGAAACCGTACCCGAGGAAAATTAGAGCCTCCGAGGCGCGGTATTTCGCCCGGAATTCTTGCTCCAGGCCGTAGCCGAACTCGTACGGCTCGTACTCCAAATCGTTGTCGTAGTAATACTCGAAGTACGGGTAGAAGTGGAGGCGGCCGGGCTCGATGTAGGTCCCGAACATCGAGGAGGGGACGCCCAGGCCGCGGTCGGCGAGGTAGGTCGGGAGGGCCTCGGCGAAGGCCGCGCCAGCGCCCGCGAGAGAGAGGGCCGCCGCGGCCGCAATCGCCAGCGCGGGGATTTTGATTATAACGTTCATGGCTCCTCCTGGGAGGCGGGGTGCGTATTGCGGGATAAATTAATAATGCGAAACGTTGCCCGGGCTACTATATGGGTCGCGGCGCCCCCGGAGGCGTTACCATAAAAGTAGCTCGACGTCAACGAGCCGCATTAGAAATCTTTTTTAATAATCTGGACGCCGAGGGGCACAAAACTAACGGCGAGAATCGCCGTTGCAACCAGGCCGAATATGTCGATATCGACGGCGGCAGCGACGCCCATGCCCAGCATGGCGAC
>CP070633.1:2250908-2285858 GCA_020356085.1 Candidatus Coatesiibacteriota bacterium
TTTCAACCTTTCGAACGCCGCGTTTAACGAGACGAGGCTGTGGTCGATGTTGCGTAATTCCCGCAGGATGTCGAGATCGACGCTGATGTCGCGTTTGTTCTCGTCGGCGTTTTCCGTAGGCAAAGCCGTTCCTCCTTATGGGGTTATGAGGTCGTCACGTAAAAAAGCCTATTGGTCGACGTATTTCCGTTCCGGGCGCTGGGGATCGAGGATCTCGACGTCGTCCAGCGCCAAATCCTCCCTGGCTAGTACGGTCACTTCGGCTTCGTGTTCGAGTTCGAGGCGGTTGAGGCGCTCCGCGTAAGATGTCTCCAGGAAATTTTTAACGCGGGGGTGCACGACGACCGTTATTTCCTCGCGGGGGCGCTCGCGGAGGCGCCGGGCGAGCTCCCGCTCGAGGCGGGCGCCGAGTACGTCGAAGTCGAGGACGGTTCCCCGGCCGCGGCAATACGGGCACGTCCGGCTAAGCGAGGAGACCAGGCTGCCGCGCTGGCGCTGACGGGTCATTTCGACCATGCCGAGTTCCGAGAGCTCCAGAATCTTGGACCGAGCGCGGTCGCGGGCCATAAGCTCCCGCAGCGTCTCCAGCACCTGCTCCTTATTCGCCGGTATCGTCATGTCGATAAAGTCCAAGATGATGATGCCGCCGATGTTGCGTAGCCGAACCTGGCGGGCTATTTCCGCCGCCGCCTCCAAGTTCGTCTTTAAAATGGTAGCTTCCTGATCCTCCCGGCCCAGGAACCGCCCGGTGTTAACGTCGATCGCGACTAACGCCTCCGCCTCGTCAATGACGATATACCCGCCGCTCCGGAGCCAGATCCGCCGGCGGAACATCCGGTCGATCTCGGCCTCCAGCCCGTACGCGTCGAAAATAGGGAGGTCGTCCTCGTAGAGCCGGACGCGCGATACCAGCTCCGGCGCGTAGTTGCCCGCCAGCGTAGAAACCCGTTCGTAGGTCGCGAGAGAGTCGGAGATTAAAACGTCGACGTCGCCCGTAAACTGGTCGCGGAGCACGCGCTCCAGAAGGTCTTTATCCTTATAGAGCAATGCGGGAGCCCGTTTGCGCTGGCTCTTAGCCTGGATCCGGTTCCAGGTGGCCAATAAGTCTTCCATATCCCGGACGAGGAATTCGGGTTCCACGCCGCGGGCCGCCGTGCGGACGATAAACCCGTGGCCTTTCGGCTTGGCCTCTTCCACTACTTGCCGCAGCCGCTCGCGCTCCTCCTCCTCTTCCAGGCGGGAGGAGAGGTTGACGCGGTCGACGAGAGGCGTCAGTACCAAGTACCGGCCCGGAATGGCGAGCGCCGTCGTTAGTTTGGAGCCCTTGTCGCGGATGGACTCCTTCGTAACTTGGACGACGACGCTTTGGCCCGGTTGGAGGATATCGGCGATCTGGCCCTGTGGGGAGGAGAAGTCGGCTTCCTGGGGCGCGCCGGATTCGGTCAGGAAATGCTCGTCGATGTCCTCGATGCCGGTAACGACGACGTCGGAGGCGTGGAGGAGGCCGCGCTTGTCGTGTCCGATGTCGACAAACGCCGAACCCAGGCCGGGGAGGACGTCCTCGACGCGGCCTTTGTAGATGTCGCCGGCGTAGTGTTCGGCGTCCTCGTGTTCGAGGTAGAGTTCCACAAGCCTGCCGTTTTCGACGACGGCGATTCGGACTTCGCCCAACGACGTGTCTACAATGATTTCTTTTTGCATCGCTTGTCTTCCGGAAAGTTCCGCGTGGTCGCCGACGCGTGCGATAATTATAGCAATATCGCGGCGGCGAGGCAAAGGAAAACCGCGCGCCCGCTAAGGTCCCGGCGGCGCCTCTCCCCGGTAGAGGCCGAGGCGCCGAACGTGCGCAGCCCGCGCCTCGGAGGCCGGTACGCCCGCCAACTCGCCGAGAAAATCGAACAACGCTCCCCAAGCTTCTACCGGGAGTTCGAACGTGAGCTGGCCCTCCTCCGGTTCCCAGGAGGTGATCGTCATCGTCTTCGCGGTTTCGTCGCCCACGCGGATCGTCGCCGGCAGTTCCCGACCTGAGAGATAAGCGGTGACGTTCGCGGCTACCTCCGCCGTCTCCTTCTTGGCCGCGGCCGCCAGCGAGTTAAAAACTGCGTCGTACCGGCCTCCCCGGACGGTCGTCTCCACCGCCGGCGCCGCCAGCGGCCGTTCCTCCGCGGCGGCGAATTCGAACGGCCCGGCGCGGTTTACTCGATTCAAGAAGTCTTGCGGCGCGAGCGGTTCGCATAAATAAGCTTCGCCGTATTCGGCAAGGCCCTCCACGCCGACGGGCAGAGCTGCCGCTAAGATTACGCGCGGCTTCGGCGAGAACCCCCCGGACCACGCAAGCGGTATCTCCGCCCGGCAAAGCTGGGCCACGACGAGCCGACGGAGTTCCAGGTGCGACAGCCACCGCCAACGGCCCGTTTTCGCGTACGTAAACTGGAGGCGCTGTCGCTTCGTCGTCAAAGGCGGTGGAGCCGCTTCCGCCGGCGGGGGGAAAGAGGCGGCCGGCGCCAGGGAGACGGTCCACTCGTCGTCGCACGCGCCGCAGCGGCGGCAGGACGCCGCGGCGCACGGCGGCGAAACGTCGCCGCGGAGCGCCGCCTCCCGTTCCGCGGCGAGGAATTCGTCCGTTACGCCGGCGTCGAGGTGGCCCCAGGGCAGCGGCCTCTCCGGGGGCAATTCCCGGCCGGCGTACGCCTCCATGTCCAGGCCGGCGACCTCGAATGCCTCGCGCCAGGCCGCCTCCTCGTACCGGTCGCGCCAGGCGTCGAAGGAGGCGCCGCGGCGGCGCGCCTCCGCGATCACCGGCCCGAGGCGGCGGTCGCCCCGCGCCAGGCAAGCCTCCAACACGCGCGAGCCGACTTCCCCCTCGACTTTGACGCGGCGGGGCGTAGCCTTTTTCGCGAGCGTCAGCCGGCGTCGCAGGACCTTCGGCGGCGCCAGGCCGGACCATTGAAACGGCGTGTGCGCCTGGGGGACGAACGGCGATATCGACGCCGAAAGGTTACCCCACCGGCCCAGCCCCTCCCGCAACGCCCGCCGGCAGGCCGCGATAAGCTCGCCGATCGCCGAGGCGTCGTCGTCCGTCTCGGTAGGCAGGCCGACCATGAAGTAGAGCTTAACGTTTTGGCAACCGGCGCGGCCTGCCGCCTCCACCGCCGCTACGACATCCGCGTTCGTAAACTCCTTGTTAATCACGCGCCGCAGGCGGTCCGTCCCCACCTCCGGCGCGAAAGTCTGCTGGCTCCGTTTCGGCCCGGCCAGGGCTTCCGAAACCGCGCCGCGGTACGACGAGATCCGCGCCGCCGGAAGCGAAAGTTTAACTTCCGGGCGGAGCCGCCGGCTCTGCGCAATTAACGGCTCGAGCGCGGAGTAGTCGCAGGCGTTGAGCGCCAGGAACGACATCTCGGTCGCGCCGGTCGCCCCCAGGCCGGCCTCCGCCTCCGCCCAACATAGTGCGGCGTCGCGTTCGCGCGCCGGCCGCGTTACCATGCCGGCCTGGCAGAAGCGGCACCCCCAGAGGCACCCCCGCATGACCTCCACGGCCAGGCGGTCGTGCGTCGGCGGGAGATTGGCGACCACGGCCGGCGGCCGGGGGAGGAGTTCGGCGGCCGTCAGGCGGCGCCGGGCCACGCGCGCCGGCGCGCCGGGCCGTGCCTCCATTCCCGCGAAGGAGGGACCTTCGTACTTCGGTTCGTACCAGGAGGGGAGGTAGATTCCCGGGAGAGAGCCGAGGCGGGCCAACGTCGCTTCCCGCGAGGCCCCCGCCGCGCGCGCCTCCCGTACGACCGCGGCGATCTCCACGATTACCGCCTCCCCCTCCCCCAAGGCGACGGCGTCGAGGAACGCCGCCATCGGCTCCGGGTTGAACGTGGCCTGGGCGCCGGCCACCACGAGCGGGTCATCGGCGCCGCGATCGGAGGCGAGGAGGGGGACGCCGCCCAACTCCAACATCGTTAAGGCCGTGGAGAAGTTTAGGGGGGAAGGGAACGAGAAGCCGAGAACGTCCGCCTCGCGGAGGGGGAGTTCGCTCTCCAACGCGACGAGCGGTAGGTCTCGGCGTCTCAGCTCCTCCGCCATATCGGGCGCGGGCGCGAAACACCGCGCCGGCGCCACGCCGGGGGCCGCGCGCAACGCGGCGTAGAGATGGGAGAGGCCGGTGTAGCTCGTTCCGATCTCGTACACGTCGGGGAAGCAGAGAACGAAGCGGAGCTCGCCCGGGGCGGGGGGAGGCGCCGCGCCGGTCTCGCCGCCGACGTACCGGGCCGGTTTTTCGACTAGCGGTAATATGATTTCGTAACCGGGATACATAGAAATGACGTTTTTTTCCATTATAGCATTGGATTCCGCGGAGGCCGCTTGAAATTAATAGGTTTTTAATATAAAATGAAAAGATTAATAACTATCCGATGCGGGCCGCTTTAGGGGCCTGGAGGAATTTATGGACACGAAGTACGTATACTTTTTCGGCGACGGCGCTACCGAAGGCACCGCCAAGATGCGGGACCTGCTGGGGGGCAAGGGCGCCGGCCTGGCCGAAATGACGAACGTCGGCATCCCCGTCCCTCCCGGATTCACGATCACGACGGAGGCCTGCGTCTACTATTATCAGAACGGCGATTTCCCGCCCGGGTTGGAGGAGGAGGTCGAAATCCATCTCGGCCGCGTCGAGCAGGCCTTGGAAAGGCGCTTTGGCGACGTCGACACGCCGCTATTGTTATCGGTCCGCTCCGGCTCGCGGGTTTCGATGCCGGGGATGATGGATACGGTCCTCAACATCGGCCTCAACGACAAGACGGCCGCCGGGTTGGCGCGGGACATGGGCGACCCCCGGCCGGCCTACGATTCCTACCGGCGGTTCGTCCAGATGTACGGCGACGTCGTCCTGGGGTTGAAGCCGGAAACGGAGGACGACGTCGACCCGTTCGAGGAAATTATCGAACGGATGAAGAACGACCGGGGCGTCGCGCTCGACGTGGAACTTACGGCGGAGGACCTCCAGGCGTTGGTCAAACAGTTCAAGGCGGCGGTCAAGGAGCGGAAGGGGCGCGACTTCCCGGCCGAACCCCGGGAACAACTGTGGGGGGCCATCCGGTCCGTGTTCGCCTCTTGGGACAACCCGCGGGCTATAGCCTATCGCCAACTCAACAATATCCCCGACGAATGGGGAACCGCGGCTAACGTCCAATCAATGGTGTTCGGCAACCTGGGCGACGACTCCGGCTCCGGCGTGGCGTTTACGCGTAACCCGGCCACCGGCGAGAAAGGCTTGTACGGGGAGTTCCTGGTCAACGCCCAGGGCGAGGACGTCGTCGCCGGCATCCGGACGCCCTTACCGATTGCGGCGCTAGCGGAGGAGTGGCCCGACATTTACGGCGAGCTGGACGAGGCCGCCGTCAAGCTCGAGACGCACTTCCGCGACGTGCAGGACTTGGAGTTTACGGTCGAGCGCGGCCGCCTGTGGCTCTTGCAAACGCGCGCCGGTAAGCGTACGGCCCACGCCGCCCTCACGATCGCGATCGATATGGTGGAGGAGGGTCTGATGAACCGGGAGGAAGCCCTGCTTTCCATGGAGCCGGAGCAACTCAACCAGTTCCTCCGGCCCGTTTTCAATCCGGTTCAAAAGGAGGCGGCCGTCCGGGAGGGGAGGGTTATCGCGAAGGGGTTGAACGCGGGGCCGGGTGCGGCGGCCGGGAAGGTCGTCTTCAACGCCGCCGACGCGCTGGAGTTCGCGGAGCGCGGCGAGAAAGTCATCCTGGTGCGCGCGGAGACCTCGCCCGAGGACATCAAGGGTATGTCGGCCTCCCAAGGGATTTTAACCGAGCGGGGCGGCATGACCTCCCACGCGGCGCTCGTCGGCCGCCAGATGGGTAAGGTATGCGTCGTCGGCTGCAGCGACATCCACATCGATTATAAGAAACGCCGGTTCGCGGCTCCCGGCGACGTCGTCGTCAAAGAGGGCGAGGAGATCTCCATCGACGGTACGACCGGCGAAGTCCTGTTGGGGGCGCTCGAAACTGAGCCCTCCGAGATCAAACGGGTCTTGCTGGACGAGACGCTCGCGCCGGAAGACTCGCCTCTCTACCGGAAATTCGCGGAGTTTATGTCCTGGGCCGACGAGAGGCGACGCCTCATGGTATGGACCAATGCCGACCAACCGGACCAAACGGCGGCGGCGGTGAAATTCGGCGCGCAGGGCATCGGCCTGTGCCGCACCGAACACATGTTCTTCGGCGGCGACCGCATTACCGCGATGCGGAAGATGATCCTGGCGCGCGACGAGGCCGGCCGGCGAGCGGCGTTGGAGGAGCTGCGGCCGATGCAGCAGGAGGACTTCGCCGGCATCTTCCGCGCGCTGGGAGGGCGGCCGGCGGTCATCCGGACGCTGGATCCCCCGCTCCACGAGTTCCTCCCCCACGAGCCCGCGCAGATCGAGAAACTGGCCGAGCAGATGGGCGTCCCGAAAAAGGAACTCGTCGCGAAGATCCGGACGCTCCGCGAGCAGAACCCGATGTTGGGCCATCGCGGCTGCCGCCTCGGCATCGTCTATCCCGAAATAACGGAGATGCAAACCCGCGCCATCATCGGCGCCGCGGTCGACTGCCTCCGCGAGGGTCTGGAAGTCCGCCCCGAGATCATGATCCCCCTCGTGAGCCACGTCAACGAACTCTACAACCAGATCCTGGTCGTGCGGCGGGTCGCCGAAGAGATTATGGACGCGGAGGGCGTCACCATCCCCTACAAGGTGGGCACGATGATTGAGGTCCCGCGGTCCGCGCTAACCGCCGACGAGATCGCCCTCGTCGCCGACTTCTTCTCCTTCGGGACCAACGACCTGACGCAGACCACCTTCGGCTTCTCGCGCGACGACGCCCCCGTCTTCCTCCGCTATTACGTCGACCATATGATCCTCAAGGACAACCCGTTCGAGACGGTAGACGTAAACGGCGTGGGATTGTTAATGGAGATCGCGGTGGAGAAGGGCCGCGTGGCCAACCCGCAGCTCGAGATCGGCATTTGCGGCGAGCACGGCGGCGATCCCGCAACCATCGCATACTGCCATCGCATCGGCCTCGACTACGTCTCCTGCTCGCCGTACCGCGTGCCGGTGGCGCGGCTGGCGGCGGCGCAGGCCGCGATTAAGGCCGCCGAGTAAGCACCCTCGCAGGAAGGTTCGGGCGCGCCGAAAAGCGCGCCTTTAAAAATCGTTTGTAATTGTAGTAGGACGCGCGTATATTTAACTCGGTTTAGGGGTATGATATAAAAAGAGGTACCTTATGGAAAACCGAGTATATGTGATAATGCTTTTTATTTCGTTAGCGTTAACGCTAGCGTTTGGGGCTGGGGTTTTTGCGGCGGAGAAAGAGGTCCCGGCACCTACGCTCGAAGATAACAGCGATCCCGACCGCGATATTAAAAACCTAGAACGCGAGGACGAGCGGCTTTGGGACGAGATAGCGGACGAGAGCCGCGATTTAGAAAAACGGCTAGACGGATTACACGCTACAATAACCCATAATTTCACGGCCCTAAGTATAATTATAGCTATAATAACTATATTCTTAGTAGCGCTCACGACTTTTTTTGGTTTGAAACATGAGTTAGACGTGAGGAAGTTGAGGGAAACTGTACGGGAAGAAATAAAGATATTTAAAGAAATTGAACTTGAAGCAAGACGTACGGTTAACGAAGCCAAGGATAACGCAAACCAGGCTAGAATATATAAAGACCAGGCGAAAAACGAATTAGCCGTAATTCGAAGAGAGAAGGAAGAAGAATTAGAAGCTGTGACAGAGGAGTTCCCCCCTATTTCGGAGGCGGAGCACAAAAAGGAATTAGTCGAAGAAATTTTAAAAAAATACCCGGATTTAAAAAGGAATGCTGGTTTCTTATACGACGCTGCGGTCAAAGGCGATGTTACCGACGAGAATACTTTATATAGTATATTCTCGAGCCTTTACTTCGGGGACGAGAAAAGCAAAGCTCTGGATATAATAAACATTTTAGTCCGGAGAAGACCTAACAACTCTTTATATCTTTCCGATAACGCGGTCGTCTTAGCAGAGTTCGGACGGTTTGACGAAGCAATAAAACACTACGACAGGGCTCTTGAACTTGAGCCGGATGACGGGACCACCTATGCTAATAAAAGTGTGGCGCTTACCAGTTTGGGGCGATACGAAGAAGCGATCGATGCTTGCGATAAAGCGATTAGCCTGAACGCCGATGACGCGCTCGCTTACTTCAACCGGGCTTGCGCGTACGCGCTTTTGGGTAAAAAGGACAAAATGCTTGCCGATTTAGGCAAAGCTATTGGCTTGGAAGAAGAGCGCCGTGAACATGCGAAAACCGACCCCGACTTCGACGCCTACCGTAACGACCCGGACTTCCGGCGTCTGCTGGGCGAGGACGGCGATTAAAATATAAACATCCGGGCCGGAGGCGCCGGCCCCGCGGAGGTTACAAGTTGGTTACGACGATTAAAGGTATGCGCGAGGGCATGAAGCCCGTTATGTGGGCGGTGGCGGTGGCCTTCGTCGCCTCGCTGTTCTTCGTGGGCGCAACGACGCTCCGCAAGATTGTCCGCGGCGAGAGCCAGGGGCCGATGGTGGTAGAGATTAACGGCAAGAAGATCGGCGCCAACGTTTTCGAGCCGGTCTTCTACCGCGAGGTCCGCCTCCGGTACCTGCAGCGGCAGCGGGAAACGCAGCGGCCCATGACCGAGCAGGAGGAGCGCGAGCTCCGCATGATGGCCGCCGGCGCGGCGCTCAACCAGATAGTCCAAAAGGAGCTGATCCTGGCGGAGGCCGAGCGGATGGGCCTGCGCGTCGCCGACGAGGAGATTCGTTACCTCGTCGAGAACGACCCGGCGTTCCAGATCGACGGCCGCTTCGACGCCGGCGTCTACGAGCGCTTCCTGGCCGAGCAGAAGGGAATGACGCCGGGCGAATACGAGGTTTGGCTGCGCGACGCCGTATTGATCAACCGCGTTTTCGGCATGGTGGCAGAGGGAGCGCGGCTCTCGCCGGAGGAGGTTAAAGGCCAGTACGAGCGGGATGGCGCACAAATACGCGTAGCGTACGCGTACCTCCCCGCGGCGCCGGATCTCCAGACGGAGCCGACGAAAGAGGGGCTGAAATCCTACTACTCCTCGCACCTGGAGCGCTACCACCTCGGCCGGCGCGTGCGGCTCCGGTACGTGCTCTTCGACCTGGAGGCGCTGCGCGAGAAGACCGACGTCAGCGACGCCCAGGTCAAGGAGTACTACGAACAGCACAAGACGATCTACTTCGACGCCGGCGAAATCCGGGTCCGCCACATCCTCTTCGCCGCACCTCCGGGCGAGTCGGAAGCCGGGTGGGAGGCGACGCGCCGTAAAGCCGAGGCCGTCGCCGCCCGGGCCCGGGCCGGGGAGGACTTCGCCGCCCTGGCCGAAGAATTTAGCGAGGACCCGGGCTCGGCCTCCCGGGGCGGCGACCTGGGCTTCTTCGGGCGCGGCCGGATGGACCCCGACTTCGAAGCCGCCGCGTTCGCCTTGCCGGAGGGCGAGGTCAGCGACCCGGTCAAGACGATGTACGGCTACCACGTCCTTAAACGCGAGCCGGATATCCCGCCGTTCGAGGAACAGGTGGAGGAGATCCGGGAGGCGTTGCTGGAGTCGGCGGCGGAAGACCAGGCCATGACGCTCGCGATGGAGCTCGCCGAGCGGGTAGGGGACGGCGGCGACCTGGCGGCGGAGGCCGCGGCCGCGGCGTTGGAGGTCGTGGAGCCCGCACCGTTCGAGGCGGACGGCGAGGTCGGCGACCTGGGCCTGCAGCGGCGACTCGCGGAGGAGGCGTTCACGCTGGACGTCGGCGAAGTCGGCTCGGCGCTGCCGGTGGCGAAGTTCGGCCCGGAGGGGAGCCGGGGCGGCGTGGAGCTCCGCGGATACCTGGTCTACCAGGTTACGGCGCGGCTCGAGCCGGGACCCGCCCCTTTCAGTGAGGTCGCGGAGGCGGTTAAGCGGGATTGGCGGCGCGAAACGGCGTTGGAGGGCGTCGCGGACGCCGCCGCGGAGTTTGCGCGGGCGGCCCGCGCGGGCGGCAACCTGGAGGCGGCGGCCGAGGATTCCGGGTGGTCGTACGGCGAGACGCTGGCGTTCACGCGGCACCGGCCCGCGCCGGAGCTGGGGGGCGACTACGGCGTGGCCGCCGCGGCCTTCGACGCCGGCGCCGGCGAGACGGTGGGGCCGCTCCGCGGCCAGGCGGGGTACTACGTCCTTCGCGTGCTGGAGAAAACCCCCGCCGATCCGGCGCTGTTCGCCACGCGGGGCGACGAGTACCGCGCGCGCATTCTCCAGGCGAGGCGGCAACAAATCTTGGCCGAGTGGTACCGCGACCTCGTCTCGCGGGCCCGCATCAAGAATAACCTCAGCCTGTACCTCGGGGCCCAGCCTCCGACCCCCGGCGAGCGCGAGGACGACTTCGACCTGCCCTTCAGCGCGCTTGGGTATTAACGCGATGGGGGCGCTGGAAGCCGGCCGCATCGGGACGGACGAGTCCGGGAAGGGCGACTACTTCGGGCCGCTGGTCGTGGCGGCGGTCTATGTCCGGGAGGCGGCCGAGGAAGAATTCTTGGCGGAGCTTAACGTCCGCGACTCGAAGCGGATCTCGGATCGCCGCGTCGTCGAATTGGCCGAGGTCCTCACGAGGCGGCTGCCGCACGCGCACGTCGCCATCGGCCCCGCCCGCTATAACGAGCTTTACGCCAGCGTGGGCAACTTGAACCGCCTTCTGGCGTGGGCGCACGCGCGCGCGCTCGAAAACGTTCTGGCGAAACATCCGGAGGCGGGGCGGGCCGTAACGGATAAGTTCGGTGACGACTCGTACGTCCGCCGCGCGCTCCTGAAACGTGGCCGCGAGATCGAGCTGGAACAGCGCGTCCGGGCGGAGGAGGACCGGGCGGTGGCCGCCGCTTCCGTCCTCGCGCGGGCGGAATTCCTTCGCCGGTTGGAACGGCTGTCGCGGCAAGCCGGATTTCCGCTGCCCAAAGGGGCCTCCGCCTCGGTGGAGGAGGCGGCGCGGCGGCTGATTGCGGAAAAGGGCCGGGAGGCGTTGCCGCAGTTCGCGAAGGTCCACTTTAAAACGACGAGCCGCCTCGGTGACGATTGCTGAGGGCGGCAGGGGGTACGTTATGAGGAGATCCCTCGCGTTGGGACTCGCGGCGGCCGTGTGGGTCGGCGCGGCGTGCTACGAACCGCCGCCGGAGGAACCGCCGCCGCCGATGTGGTACTGGCATAACGGCCCGACCGCCTCCGACCTCCACGACCTGGCCTCCACCGCCCGGAACGACGTGTGGGCCGTGGGCATCGACGACAGCGGCCGCGGTACGGTCCTCCGCTTCCGGGCGTTCCAGTGGGATATCATCGCTCTCCCCTCCGCCGAGAACATCGGGCCGCTGTACGCCGTGGCCGCCGACGAGGCGAGCGGCGACGTCTGGGCCGCCGGCGGCGGCCAGTACTTCTTGTATTGGAACGGGTCGCAGTGGCAGACGTGGCCGCACCCCGCCCGAGGCAAGGTGGTTTACGGCCTGGACCTGGTCGACAACCTTAACGGCTGGGCCGTGGGCGAGGGCGGCCTCCTGTTGCAACTCGACGGCGGCGCGTGGGCGGAGGTCGCCTCGCCGACCGCGGAAACGTTGCGCCGCGTCCACGTCCTGTCGGCGACGTCGGCCTGGGCTGTCGGCGACCGCGGCACGGTCCTGCGCTACGACGGCTCGGGCTGGCGGGAGGCAACGTTCTTACCGACCATAGACCTCCGCGACCTCTACTTCTTCGGCGACGACGACGGGTGGGTCGTCGGCGCCGTTGCCTCGCTGTACCACTGGGACGGCTCGACCTTCACGAAGTTCCCCAGCCCGGACGTTAATATCAATTATCAGTGTTGCACGTTCATCGGGCCGAACGCCGGTTTCGCCGGCGGCGACAAGGTCCGCGTCGTGAAGTACGTCGACGGCACGTGGAAGATCCAGCAGGATACGCCCAGCGGCCTGTGGGAGCTGTACGCGATGCACATGGTCTCGGATACGGAGGGGTGGGCCGTAGGCAACAACGGCGCGTTTCTGTGGTATCGCTAACGCCTCCCTCCGATCGATAATATTATAAAGAAGCCGCCTCCGAGGAGGCGGCTTCGTCGCGTTTAACGGAAAAGCGCTTTTATGCGGCCCACCGACGCGGGCGCTAGGCGCGCGCGGCGTCGCGTTTCAGTCGGAACGAGAAATGGTCGCCGACGTTTTCGCGCAGCAAGCGCCAGAACCCCTTGTCCAGGTACGAGCGGATCGCGACGTAGCACTGGTCGCAGGTGTTATTGGCCGTAAACTCCCGAACCAGCTCGCGCTGGTCGAGGTGCCTGTGGAACTGCATCGAGCACGGCTGCAGGTAGCCGTCCGCGGTGACGACGAGGAAGCGCAGGCCCGCGGTGCAGTCGGGCGTGCCGCCGTTCTCGAAATATTTATAGGTGTCGTCGAGTGTGGTGCAAGAGTTGACGATGCGGCCTTGCGGGTCGTTCTCCTTGCGCGCGAGCACGCCGTCGAACTGCCGCCGCAACTCGGCCAGCTCCTCCGCCGCCGATATCATGTACGACATGTCGCCGGTCCGGCGCGGCGAGTACGCGCTGAACGAGACGTTGACGCCCCACCTCTCGGCCAATTCGACGATATCGTTTACGCACGTATAATTTTCGCGCGTGAGGGCGGTGTTGAGGACGACGTCGTCGTAGCCGAGCGCGGCCAGCCGGGGAAGGAGCTCGCCAAGGTGCGCGAAGAGCCCCGGGTGGCGGCGGAAGTCGTCGTGGCGTTCGTCCGGGAAATCGAGCGAGACCGAGAATTGGTCGACGCCGGCCGCGCGGAGCGCGAGGTATTTCTCCTCCGTCATCAGCGAGAAGTTGGAGACGAAGACGGTGTAGGGTAAGCCGCCGAAGCCCTGCGTCGCCTTCACGCAGTCCACGATATCTTCCCGCAGGAGCGGCTCGCCTCCCGAGATCTGGATCGCGCCCGGGTGCAGCACTTTCATCCAGCGGCGCATGTCGGCCGCGGTTATGCGGTTCGGCTCCTCCACCGGGCCGCCGTGATCGCAGTGGCGGCAGCGGCACGTACAGGAGTTCGTCACCTCGAACGAGACGACGAGCGGTCGGCGCTCGAACCAGTTGGCCGCGCACCGGCCTATGACCAGACAGGATTCTACGAAAGGCGTACGTCTCATACCGATTTACCGTTCCGGGGGTGCAATAAGTTTACCTTATTATAACAAAACCGGCGGCCTGAAATCAACCGCCGGCTGGAGGTAGGAGAAAAGCCGTCCGCGCGTTTACTCAGCGGGCGGCTGCCATTTCACGACGAGGAGGTTCTCGAGTGCCGCCATATCCTCCGCCGGCGTGACCTCTACCTCCAGGAACATCGAGTCGAACGGCCGGTCGACGGCGCGGACGTACCCTACGATCAACCCGGGCGGGTAGAGACGGCTTGTTCCGGACGTTACGATAAGGTCTCCCACTTTAAAATCGGCCGTGCGGGGAACGTACGCCAGGCGGCCCGGCCCCTCGGCGCCGGCATAGTACACGGCCAGCGTGCCGGTGGAGGCGTGGCGCACGGCGAGGCGGAGGCGCTCGGAGGTCAATAGCTCGACTTCGGAGGTCGTCGCCGCCGCGCGGACGACGCGGCCGACCAGCCCCCGGGTTCCGACGACCGGCATCCCCTCCGCGACGCCCTCCCGCCGACCCGCGCCAACGACCGCCGTCTCCAGCCAGGTCCGCGGCCGGCGCTCGAGAAGCGGCGCGTACGCCCACTCGTAGGGCATCTCCAGCCGGTAACCCAGGCCGAGGCGCAACGCCTCGTTCTCGCGCCGGTAACTTTCGGCCCGTCCCAAAGTCGCCGACCGCCGCGCGAGGCGCTCCGCTAACTCGGCGCGCCGCCGTTCGCCCTCCCGCAGCTCGGTAACGAGCGAGACCAGGTTATAGGCCGGCGTTTTGGCGCGGACCAACAGCGCCCGCGCCTGGAGGTGGCCGGTGACGTCCAGCGCGACCAGCGCCGAGGCGAGCCCGGCTAGAACGATTGTCGTGAGGAGGCGGGCGTTGAACACTTTCCTCTCTCCTTAGCGGGTGGCCGTCAGCGCGACGCGGTACCCGCGGGCGGTTAAGGCCTCCTGCGCCTCTCGCGCCGTCCGCTCCTCGCCGCGCGGCGCGACGAACGTGCCTCCCGAGCCGCTCAGGCGCGCGTTCTCGTAGCCGAGTTCGGCCAGCGCCGCTTTGAGTTCCGCTAAAACCGGGAAGAGGCGGAGGGCCGGCGCCTCCAACGTATTAACGCCGGCCTCCCACCACGCCTCGGCCTCCTCCTCTAACCGCGCCAGCACCTCCCAGCAGGGGTCGGCGTTCGCGGCCAGGTCGGAGGGCTCAAGCGCTCGGTAAACCCGTGCCGTCGGGATGCCGCGGTCGGGGGAGGCTAGGAGGAGCTGGACCTCGCGCGGCCCGCGCACGCGCGTTACGTACTCGCCGCGGCCCGAGGCGAACGCCCATCCCCCGGCCAAGAAGAACGGCACGTCGCTGCCGAGGCGGCGGGCCAGCCGCCACAGCTTATCGTCGCCCAGCGGCCGGCCGAAGTGGCCATTTAGCGCGAGGAGCGTGGCGGCGGCGTCGCTGGAGCCGCCTCCCAGGCCCGCGCCGACGGCGACGTTTTTAACCAGATGGAGGTCGAGGCACGCCTCGACGCCCGCCGCCGCGAGAAACGCGAGCGCGGCCTGGCCGGCGAGATTCTTTTCGTCCGGCGGGCACCCCGGGCCGTCGCCGCGAACGGTGAGGCCGCGGCCGGCGTCGACCGTAATCGTTAACCGGTCGGCCAACGCGAGTGGCGCCATCACCGTCGCGACGTTGTGGTACCCGTCGGGCCGCCGCCCCGTGACGACCAGGCAAACGTTCACCTTCGCCGGCGCCTCGACCTCCAGCGTCGTCTTAGTCAATTTCGTCATACCGTTCGGCGGCCGGCGCCGGTTCGTATACGGCAGCGCCGGCGGGGGGCGTAGTCGAGAACGCCCCCTCCGGGAACGCAACGTCGAATTCCAGTTTGGTTATCCGGATTTCCGCGACGCGGTCTTCGGTTTTGAGTGTAACCGCGCGTGGCGCCGCCGGCCCCTCGCCAACGGCGGGAGTCCACTCGGCGTACGTAACGTCGACGACGGGCGCGTCGGCTTCGAATAGCCGGAGGTGGAGCGGGCGGCGCTCGCCGCCGGCAAATGCCGCCGACAGCGTAAGTTCTTGCACCCGCGACGACGTTTCCGCCCGGCGCCACACTATCTTCTCGCCTCCCGAATCGCCCGGCGTCGCCTCCACCTCCAACGCCGCCGCGGTACCGTCGACGAGATAAAGCGGCGGCTGGCCGAGAAGGCCGTCCACCAGCTCGTGCAGGTTATAATCAAACGCCGTGCCCAGTACGGCGGAGGGGTTCCACTCCTCCGCCGTCATCACCACCGCCGCGTTTTCATGCGGGTAATAGGCCAGCATCTCCTCGCCGCGCGCGGTCAGGACGACGGCCGTGCCGTACAACGGCGCCGACACCTCGAGGCGGGTCCGGTCCGGCCGGAGGCGACCCCACGCCAACGTGAAGTTACTCTCCTCCTCGCCGTAAACCTTTACGGTCGCCGCGCCCCGAACCGCCGGCGTCTCCTCCCACCGCTCCTCGAACGCGGCGAGGCGGGATAGGATATCCGTTGCGGGGGCGTCGTCCGTCGCGGCGATCGCGGAGGGAGCGCCCGCCGCCGCGGCACCCGCGGCGACCCTAAGGAGTATGGAGGCGGCGCGCAGCACGTTAGAGGTATTCGATGTCGACGTTGCCGACAGTAACTTCGACCAGCGCGAGCGAGGGCCGGCCCGTAACCCACCCGCCGAGCTCACCCGGGCAGATGACGAGCGACTCGCCGTGTTCGACGCGCACGTGGTGGTCGTGGCCGAACGCGATGAGGTCGTACCCGGTCGCGGTGGCGGCCTCCCGCGCGAGGCGGGGCTTGTGCGTGATTAGGATCGAGAGGCCCTCGAAGGTGAAGCGATACGGGTCGGAGTGAAGTTCGGCGAACGGCGCGAAGGCTTGTATGAGCGCGGCGCGGTCGCCGTCGTTGTTGCCGAAGACGCCGCGCAACGGCGCCCGGAGCTTCGCGAACGCGCGGGCCGTGAACGGCGCAACGTAGTCGCCGGCGTGCAGCACCAGGTGGGCGCCCCACTCGTTGATGACGTCGACGGCCCGCTCGATCATGCGGAGGTTGTCGTGCGAGTCAGCTACTACGGCCACGCGATCCATAAGCTACCTTGCAATATGATAATTCTCCGCGGCGCGTTAGTCAAGGCCAGACCGCGCGGGCGGCGGCCGCGGGGGGAATTAAACTTGCGACGCTCCCCGCCGTGTGTTAGTATCCGGCGCGTACGCCTACGCGGGAGGTAGCGTTGAACGCTTTCGCTCGGATCCAGCATTTCTTTACCTCCGTGACGCCCGACATCGCGATGGACCTCGGCACCGCGAACACGTTGGTGTACGTCCGCGGCCGGGGAATCGTGATCAACGAACCTTCCGTCGTCGCGCTCGATCGGGCGAAACGGGAGGTCATGGCGGTGGGCCACGCCGCCAAGGAGATGCTCGGTAAGACGCCGGACTCCATAAGGGCCATGCGCCCGATGAAGGACGGCGTTATCGCCGACTTCCGCCTGGCGGAGGAGATGATCAAACATTTTATCCGCGCGGCGCGCGGGAGGCGGGGCGTCTTCCGGCCGCGGGTGGCGATCTGCGTGCCGACGGGGATTACCGACGTGGAACGGCGGGCCGTGCGCGACTCGGCGCTCCACGCGGGCGCGCGGGAGGTTATCCTGGTGGAGGAACCCATCGCTGCCTCCATCGGCGTGGGCCTTCCCATCCACGAGCCGCGCGGGAGTATGGTCATCGACGTCGGCGGCGGGACGACGGAGGTCGCCGTCTTGGCGTTGGAGGGCATCGTGACCAGTACCTCCATCCGCGTCGCCGGCGACGAAATCGACGAGGCGATAGATAATTATCTCAAGAAGGCGTACAGCTTACTGGTGGGCGAGCAGACGGCCGAGAATATTAAGAAGACGATATGTTCCGCGTACCCGCTCGAGCGGGAGGAGAATATGTCCGTCAAGGGCCGCGACTTGGTCGCCGGGATTCCCAAGACGCTGACGATTTCCTCCCGGGAGATGCGGGACGCGATCCGCGAGCCCGTAAGTCAAATTATCGGCGCCGTCCGCGATACGCTGGAGCGTACGCCTCCCGAACTTGCCTCCGACATCATCGACGAGGGCGTCGTGCTCGCCGGCGGCGGGTCGTTGCTTCGCGGCCTCGACCGGGCCCTCAATAAAGAGACCAATCTGACCATCCATCTGGCCGAGAACCCACTAACCTGCATCGTGCTCGGAACCGGCAAGGTACTCGAAGATCCGAAAAAGTACGAAAAAGTCATTATCCGAGAAGTCTAACTCGTCCCGACCAACGACAATAACCCGCCCGGGCCAGGGCGGGTTTTTTACGGGCGGCGGGCGGTATTACGTTAGGACCTGGGCGATGCGTTCCAACAGCTCTTCTTTGCTGAACGGTTTGGTGACGAAATCCGTTGCGCCTTGTTGGAGCGCGAACATTTTATCGCGGATCTCGCCCTTGGCGGTGAGCAGGATCACCGGGACCTCGGCCGTCTCGGGGTTCGACCGCAGCAGCCGGAGGACTTCCCACCCGTCGAGCATCGGCATCATGAGGTCCAACAGGATAAGGTCCGGACTGAAGGAATAGACCTTTTCGAGGCAATCGTCGCCGTTGGAAGAGGTCTCGACCTCGTATCCGGCCTGTTCTAGCGTGAACGAAACGACGAGCCGGATGCTCTCCTCGTCGTCCACTACGAGGATCTTTTTAGGCACTGGTGCTAACCTCCCCGGGCTCCTCGCGCCGCACCTCCGGCCGCCGATACTCGAGCACGCGCGCGGGTTCGTGCGGGAAATGCTGCTCCAATGCGGGGGCCGGCTTCGGCCGGGCCAACAGGTACCCCTGGCCGAACTCGACGCCGGCCCGTTGCAACGTGTCGAGTTCGCCTTCCGTCTCAATCCCCTCCGCGATGACGCGGGCGTCGACGCGCCGCCCCAAATCCTGGACCGTCGCGAGTAGCTCCTGTTTGACGCGGTCGGTATCGATGTCGCGCACCAGCGCCATGTCGAATTTGAGGAAGTCGGGTTTAAGGCGGGCGATGGTGTTGAGGCTGGCGTACCCAGCTCCGGCGTCGTCTACCGCGACGCTAATGCCGTGATCGCGGAAGCGGTTGAGCGTGGCCTCGAAGAGGGACAGGTTTCCGATGGCGGAGCGTTCCGTGATTTCGAGGACGACGTGTTCCGGAGCCACGCCGCCGTTGCCGAAGAGGTGGAACAACGCGTCCTCCCGCGTCCCCAGCTCTTCGATCGTCTTTGGGTTGGTATTTATGAAAAGCTGCGCCTCGTTCAGCCAGCGGTGCGCTTGCGTGAGGGCGCGGCGCCGGCATACGCGGTCGAGCTGAGTCGACAAGTCGACTTCCTCCGCGAGCGCGAATAACATCTCGGCGCCCTCGATTCCGGTGCCCCCCGTCGCCGCGGACAGCGCCTCGAATCCGAAGACCGACAAATCCTCCAGCGAAAAAATCGGTTGGTAGAGGATGTCGACTTCCTCCCGGATAATTATCCGTTTGAGCATTTCTTTTTGGCGGAGGATATCGGTTTCGGCGGCGGCTAGGGCCGAGCGACGGGCTTCGTCGACGGCGGCCAGGATGAGGCGTTCCGGCCGGGAGAAGAGGTTGTGGATGATGCGGCCGGTAGCGGTGAGGAAGGTTATCTGTTGATGGCCGCGGAGGATGTCCATGTTGCGCTCGGAGGCGAGGTATTTAACGAGCTGGTTTTGGAGGGTCTCCAGCCGGTCCGGCGCTACCTCCTCCGGTCGGTCTTCGGCGGAGGGGGTAACGAAGACCAAGAATTCCGACGATTGGATGTCGCGGACGGCGACGACGTCGTTCGGCTTGAGGAACGTCCCGTGGAACTTGGCGAGCGCGGAACCGACGTCGGCGACGAACTCGTCGTAGTACTGCCACCCGTAGAGAGCTTCCAGATCGTCAGCGCGGGGGATGGTGAGGTAGATTAGGCCGGCGGCGCCGCACTGTTCCAGGCCGGCGCGCACGTCGGCGATTTTCGCGGCCAGCGTGGGGAGCGAGCTTATCTTATCCGCCAACAACGACTGCAGGCGGAGCCACAGCGTGCGGCTGCTCGGCGGTTTTTCGGGCGCGCGTTCTTCGTTGGCGGCCATAAGTTAAGGCCTATCTCAAGCTTACGTAAGCGGAAATTAATATACTAGCACCTCCCGGCGGTGTCAACCCTAATCGCGGGGGCGGGTGCCCCGGATTTTATTTGCTTTTACTTCCAGCGTTTATTATAATTTATATTCGTTGTGTCACCCCTTTACCCCCAAAGCCAACTCGGAAAGGTAGATAAAAAGATGAGATATTTAAAGGGCCTAACGATATTGGCGGCGTTGGGTGTCGCCGCGGCGGGCGCGGCCGAAGTCAAAAAAGTGGCCATCTTCGACTTCGTACCCTACGGCGAGGCTACCGTGGAAAACGGCGTCGACGTCGCCGACAACCTCCGCCTGATGTTCCATAGCGCCGAAGGTTACGAGCTTGAGCGGTACCGCCGCATGGATAACGCCGTTTCGGCGGCGACGGACGCCGGCCTGGACCTGTCCGTAATGAACGACATCGTCCGCGTCGGCCAGGCGTTGGGTGACGACGTGGTGGTAACGGGATTCGTGAACTACGTCGACGGGAAATACTCCGTCCAGATCTGGATTAACGACATTCGGAAGAAGGAAGTGGCGGGTTCCGCCGACGCCGAAGGCCGCGACCTCCGGCAACTAACGGAGGATTTGATTGAAGGCTTAAGCGGCGCCGAAAACTTTGGCGTCCTCTTCCCGGACGAGTTGCGCGAGCTGCCCCGGCCCACTGAGAAGGAAACGCGTCGCGCGCTCACGCTCATCGCCTCCCAGGAGGAGCTGGCGCTGTTCGACCTCCTCTCGCCGCGCGGTAAGAGCCTGATGTTGGACAAGTTTTGGGTGCGGCGCGATCCCAACCCCGAGACGCCGGAGAACGAGTACGAGAAGGAGTTCTGGCGCCGCGTCGATTACGTCCAAACCCATTTCACAAATCCCATCCGCGAGGGTCTGCAGACCGACCGTGGAAAAGTGTATATCGTTTACGGGACGCCGGACGAGATCGAGGATTACTCAGCGGGCGTCGGCTCCCTCGCCGGGATGGAAAGTTCGACCTGGTCGACGAAGCCTTATTACGCGTGGAAGTATTACCGCGGCGGCCCGGGCGGACGGAGGATGCTCTTCGTCTTCCTCGATGAAGTGGGCGACGGCGAATTTAATATCTTCGCCTCTACGGAGCCGGGGTTCGGCCGGCACATCGCCTCGTTCGCCGAATTCGATATGAACCGCCTGGCGATCGACGCGGAGGACGCCGGCGACACCTCCGAGACGACGTTTTGGGACGAGCCCGGCCGGTTCGACCGCCGGTAGCGGAGAAGCGGGGATTACGCAATCGTAGTTGAAGCGGAGGTTAAGAACGGATGAAGCTCTTTATCGACACTGCGAACTTGGACGCCATCCGCCGCGTTGCGGATTTGGGCCTGCTCGACGGCGTGACGACCAACCCCACGCTCGTCTCCCGGGAAAAGATGCCCGCCGACAAGCTATACGACGAGATCGCGAAAATTTGCGAGGGGCCGGTCAACGTCGAAGCCGTGAGCCAGGACGCCGACGGCATCGTCGAAGAGGCGCGCGCCTTCCACAAGCGGGCCCCCAACTTCGTAACCAAGATCCCGTGTTTCGAGCCGGGGCTCAAGGCGGTTCGGCAGCTCGCCGAGGAGGGCATTCCTACCAACGTCACGCTGGTTTTCTCGCCCTCCCAAGGGCTGCTCATCGCGAAGGCGGGAGCGAAGTTCGTTAGTCCGTTCATCGGGCGCCTCGACGATATTAGCCACACGGGAATGGACCTCATCGAAGATCTCGTTATGATCTACGAGAATTACGATTTCGATACCGAAGTCGTCGTTGCGAGCGTCCGGCATCCGCTGCACGTCTTGGAGGCGGCGCGGATCGGGGCGGATATCGTCACGATCCCGCCAGACGTAATCGATAAGCTCCTTAAGCACCCTTTGACCGACATCGGCATGAAGAAGTTCCTCGACGATTACGCGAAGATCCCGAAGGGCTAGGGGCGCCTCTCGCGGCGGCCGGAAGGAGGGAAGATGATCGAGTTCCGATTCAACTTCATAGATATCTTCCGCGCGCCGCGCCTCGCGCTGAGCGCCAAAAAGATTTGGACGCAGTTCCGCGCGCTGGCGCTGGGTCTAATCCTGTACAACCTCTTCGCGTACGCGGCGTTCGCCGTGTCGGGTGCCGACGTCTACCGCCTGTGGAGCACGTATTACCTTTTCCCGCCGGTGGCCGTGGCGTTGGCCTATCCGCTGACCTTGGCGGGGTACCTCCTCTGGGCCGCAGGTACGATAGCGTTTTTCGTCGTCGCCTTTTTGGGGATGACGGCCGTCGCGAAGATAACCATCGAACAACTCCGCGGTAACGATTTCTTATCGCGGAAAGAGGCGGGGCAATACGTACGGCGGCATTGGCGGCCCGTCGTCTTCACGCCCCTCGCCCTCCTGGCTTCGCTCGCACTTCTCTTCGGCAGCGGCTTACTCGTCGGCCTGATCGGGAAGATTCCGTGGGTCGGCGACGTCGCGGCCGGCCTCTCGTTCGTCCCCCTCTTCCTCGGCGGGCTCCTATTCCTCTTCTTAGCCCTCGTCTTCGCGGTCTCGTTTTGGCTCACGCCGGCCATCGTCGCCTCCACCGGCGACGATACGTTCGAAACGTCGTTCGAGCTGTTCTCAACGCTTTCGGGCCAACCGTGGCGGTTGATCCTATACCAATTCCTTCTCCGGGTTCTAACGTTCTCGGGTGCGGCCGTGTTCGCGGCCTTCGCCGCGGCGGCGGTAAAGCTCGTATATATCGCCCTCTACCTCCCGATGGGTTACAAATTCGCCGTCGCGTTCGAGGCGGCTTGGCGCGTAATGCCGAGCTTCTACCGTGGGGCGTATCCCGGTTTATGCCCGCCGTTGGTATGGGTCTCCGAATCGGGCGTCGCGGCCTGGTTGGCCCCGGCCGCCGGCGGGACCTTGCCCCTCCCGTGGCCGCAGGCGATCGCGGCGACGTTACTTTCGCTCGGGTTATTGGTCATTCTGGGGATCGTCGCGGCGTATAGCTTGAACGTCAACACCGTCGGCCAGACGATTATCTATACGATCCTGAGAAAGAGAAAGGACGACGAGTCGCTCCTGGAGATGTACGACGACGAGCTTGAGCAGGCGATGATTACGTTGGAACGCGAGCGCCAGGCCGCCCCTCCCGCTGCGGAGGGAGCCGCGGAGGCCGAGCCGGAGACAGATGAGGGCGGAAATTAAAACCGAGGCGGCGCCGGCGGCTATAGGGCCGTACGCTCAGGCTATTCACGCCGGCGATTTCGTCTTTACCTCCGGCCAGATCGCCCTCGCGCCGGAGACCGGGGAACTCGTCGGAGACGACGCGGCCGCGCAGACGCGCCGCGTTATGGATAACCTGACCGCCGTCCTGGCGGCCGCCGGAGCCTCCTGGGAGGACGTCGTTAAAACTGATATCTTCCTGGTCGACCTGGAGGATTTCGCCCCCGTTAACGACGTGTACGCAACGTACGTCGGCTCGCCGCCTCCGGCCCGCGCCACGGTACAGGTGGCGGCGCTGCCCCGGGGGGCGCGGGTGGAAATCGCGGCCGTGGTTTATGTGGGGGGAAAGTAAAATCCGCGCGGGCCTCGCGGCCGCCGCGGCTTGCCTCGCCGGGGCGGTTGGGCTGGTGGGGTGCGGCGAGGAAGCGGCCCCCGAACCCCGCTGGTTCTACATCACCACGCAAGAAAGCGAACTCCCCAGCAATAACGTTTACGGCGTGTACGTCGACGACCGCGGGTCGTGGTTCGCGACGGACCAAGGCCTAGCCTACAATAGCGGCGCCGAATGGGCGGTATACGGCTCGGCGGAGGGGATGCCGGCCGACGTCGTCTTCGGCGTGACCGTCTGTCCGAACGGCGACGTGTGGGCGGCGACTATAGCGGGCGCGGCGCGCCTCCGCGGCGGGGCGATAACGGTTTTCACGACGGCCGAAGGCCTGCCGTCTAACCGCGTTTACGCCGTCGTTTACGACGGGGCGAAGGTGTGGTTCGCGACGGAGGGCGGGCTGGCCCGTTACGACGATCCCGGCTTTACAGTCGTAACGAGCGCCTCCGGGTTGCCGGGGGACGATTGTCGCGACCTCTACGCCCTAGGGCCTGACCGGTTGTGGGTCGCGTGTATCGGCGGGGCCGCGTTTTACGACGGCGGCCGCGTCCGGCGCTACACGGCCGCCGGCGCGGGTCTCCCCTCCGATAACGTGTACGCCGTCGCTGCGCGAGGGGAGGAGGCGTGGGTCGGCACCGACGCCGGCGTGTGCCGCCTTCGCGCCGGGCAAGTCGTCGCGACGTACAATGCCAGCAACTCGGGATTGCGTAACAACCTCCTCAACGACCTCGCCTACCGCGCGGGCGGCGAACTCTGGGCCGCGACGGCGGGCGGAGCCTCCCGTTGGCTCGGCGATGACTTCGAGACTTTCACGCGCGACGAAGGCCTGTTGACCGACTACATCCTCGCGGCGTGGGCCGACAAGTACGGCTACGTGTGGCTGGGGACGCTCGGCGGCGGCGTGAACCGCTACCGCGATTAACTAAAAGATGTTCGGGAGGTTGCGGCGGCTCCTGACGGGGCCGTTTTTATTTACGCCCCGCCAACTCAAGGCGGAGGCGGCGCGCCTGGGCGGCGCGTTCCGCGGGAGAGGGGGCGGCGTCGGCGAGGAAGTGAAGGACCGGGTGCGGTTCGGCGGCGCGGAGGTTGGCGGCCGCCTCCCGGTAGTAAAGCGTTATGGCGGCGATGGGCTTGCGCGTGAGCGTAATCGCCTCCGCGTCGGCGCGCAACCACAGTCGCCGGTTCCACCCGGCGAACGCCACCCCAGCGGCGGACCATATCGCGCATAGGACCGCAGCGTAAACCAGGAGGGGAGGCGGCGCCTTTGCCTCCGCGCCGCCCCGGCGGGCCACCAGCCGGGCCAGCGGTTCCGCCGCGATCAGCGAAGCCATAAACGTTATCAACGCGAGGGCGCCGGCGACGCTGGTGCGCCGCGCCTCCGCCCGAAGGATCGCCGCCGCGAGGAACACCTCCGCCTCGTAGCGGCCCAGCTCCTGGGCGCCGGCGGTTACGACCAGCGTCCGGCGCGTCGGGTGGGCCGTCGCGACGATGCGGCCGGTCGCTCCCGGCCGGTCGTCGATTGCGATTTTGTAGGGCGGGAGGCGATACTGGCTCGACAGGTACTGGACCCGTTCCAATAGGAGCCCGGCCGTCGGCGACGTCGGCTCGCGCGCCGGCGGTAAGGGGAGGAACAGGATCCCAGCGACGGCGCCGACGACCGCGGCGGACGTTATCGCGATCCACCAGGTCCGCGGCCATCGGGCCCGGGCGGCGCCGACCGAGAAGGTGAACGCGGCCGCCAACAACGCTAGCGCGCCGGGGCCGGCGAAAGTGGAAGTAGCCGGCGCAACGCCGGCCCGGGAGGCAAAGGCTACGCGGACTCCCGCTGCCGCAAGGAGCCACACGGCGACCACTACTCCAACTACGGCCGAAGTTATCGCGAACCGGAGGAGGTCGTGGCCGCGGCCGAGGCGGTCGAGCCCTGCGCCGACGCCGTAATGCAGCGCCAATAAGGAGGCGACGATTAGGAGGGCGGCGGCCATCATCGAGAGCTGGCGCGCCGCGGTGTACCGGGCGGCGGCGGCGAAGCGCGGGTCGGACCGCGCTTCCTCCTCCGGGTGGGGGAGTTCGGGGCCGAGTTCGGACACCAGGCCGCGTTCGGGGAGGGGAGGCGCGGCCTCCGCCTCGGCCGCGGCGGTGACGCCCCCGAGGTAAAAAAGTAGTATCGCTGCGAGTACGGCTCGGACCATCGCCCTGAAGCATACCATAACGGCGGAGGCGGCGTCAAAGCGAAACGGCCTCCGCCTTAAAAATAGCTTGACACGGGAGGGTATTTAATTAAAATGAAGTCGAAAAGGACCTCGTATCTTACGGAACGGAGGTGATAGCCGAGAATCTTGGTCTTCCTATGCGCGCACGGCCCGGCTACTTCCACGGTTCCTTCGGCGGGGTCGGCTCATTCGCGGAGTAGGAGGGTTGGTGCAAGCAGGCGTAACCGGGCGCAGGTCGAGGCGCCCGCGGGCCGCACGGCGGCCGGGTAGTACCAGGTAGCGGCGTAGTCCCATGGCCGTGAAGGGTCGCGTTAAGTGGTTCAGCGACGCCAAGGGGTACGGGTTCATCGAACGCGAAGACGGCGACGACG
Source organism: Candidatus Coatesiibacteriota bacterium (assembly GCA_020356085.1). Taxonomy (GTDB): domain Bacteria; phylum RBG-13-66-14; class B26-G2; order WVWN01; family WVWN01; genus WVWN01. The sequence goes on from CP070633.1 coordinate 2,276,434, forward strand.
TCTTCGTCCACTACACCGCTCTCGAAGGTGAAGGCTTTCGGACCCTCGCCCAGGGTCAGGAGGTCGAGTTCGAGATCGTAGAGGGCGAGAAAGGTCCGCAGGCCGCAAACGTTACGAAGGTGACGGAGTAACGGCGCAAACCGCGAAGAAAGCCCCGCCTCTCCTTGCGCAAGAGGCGGGGTTTTTTGTAGGCGAGGGGGTACTTGGACCCCCGCCGATCTCCTGCTTATACCCCTCTCCGTTTACGTCCCTGTTCCGGCCGTAGACCCGAGTTACCGCCACAACGCCTTGATTTTGCCGAAGGAAGCCGGACGCACGCCGATCAAGCTCTCCCAGCCGAGTTTGTAGACGTAGGCGCCGCCGACCCAGAGGTAGCCGCCGCCCCAGTCGCAACCCAGCGACGCCGGCACGGCTACCGTTTTGACCACCGACCCCGTCGTCGTTACCGCGTGTAAATACCCGTTCGTGGTGCAGATTACGAAGTCGCCGTCGTACCCGGCGTCGTACATGTGAAATCCCACCGGGAAGGAGGCAACGACGCTGCCGGATAACGTCGTCTTGAAAACGTAATTCGGCATACCGCCGCACCAGAAGTAGGCACCATCGTACGCCAAGCCGCGGTCGAAAAACGGCCACTTGAAAGTATTGAGTAGCGTCCCGGTATGGGTCCAGGTATGAATATGGTCGGGGGAGCCGTGCGCCGTGTACACGTACGAGGCGTCCGCAGCGAGCCCGGGTTCGCCGTGGACCGGGGCCTCGCGGTATCCGAAGGAGGCGACGACGCTCCCGGTGCCCGGATCTAAGCAAAAGACTGTTATGGGATTCGTGTGGTCGTCGTACAGGGACCACAAGTACCTCCCGTCCCAGCCCAAGCTGTGGCAAAACCCGCGGGGCGCGGGGAACGAGGCTAGGATCTCGCCGAACCGAGCCGCCGGCGCAGCCGAAGCCGCCGCGCAAATCGCGAGAAATACGTACCTCCTCACTTTCGACCTCCCTTCGTCAATTACCAGACGGGGTAATATTATGGCTTCGCGCGGGCCCCGCGTCAAGGCCGAAACGGCCCGCCGTAAAACGTTCGCCGAGTGCGGCCCGGGAGCTTTGGCCTTGACGGCGCTTCGGCGGCAGGAGTATAATGGCGAGCGTCGCGGCCGCTGGCGGCCGGAGGTTGAGCGGGGGCGAAGGAGCGGCCATGCCCGAGTGGTTCGAGGACGAGGCTTACTGGGAGGTGCTGGAGCCGCGGCTCTTCACGCCGGCGCGGTGGGCCGCCGCGGCCGAGGAGGCCGACCAGATCGCGGCGTTGGTGGAAGTGCCGGCCGGCGGGGCGGTATTGGACTTGTGCTGCGGGCCGGGGCGCCACGCGTTGGCGTTCGCGCGTCGAGGCTTCCGCGTTACCGGCGTCGATCGCAAGCAGTCGTTTTTGGACGAGGCACGGCGGAGAGCGGAGGACGAGGGGTTAAACGTCGAATGGGTGTGCGCCGACATGAGGGAGTTCCTTCGCCTGGAGGCGTTCGACGCCGCGATCAATCTCTATACCTCTTTTGGATATTTCGAGGAGGCCGCCGACGACGAGAGGGTTACGTCGAACGTTTACCGGTCGCTACGGCCGGGGGGCGCGTTCGTACTCGATTTGATGGGGAAGGAAATCTTGGCGCGGGTCTTCCGGCCGCGGCGGTGGACGCAGGAGGAAGACGTAATCGTTTTGGAGGAGGGGCGGATCCAAAAAGGGTGGACGTGGTTGGAAAATCGGTGGATCGTTATTAGGGACGGCGTCGTCCGCGAGTTTCCGGTGCGGCAGCGCCTCTATTCGGCCGCGGAGTTAATGGCGCTGCTGCGGGGGTGCGGATTCCGGGAGGCCTCGGCGTACGGCGACTTCGTCGGCCGGGTTTACGACGAAAACGCCTCCCGGTTGGTCGTCGCGGCGCGGAAGTAACTCGGCCGCACCGGCGAGTTGCGAGGCGCCGTTGAGCTTCGCGGCGTCTTTCAGTACGGCCCAGGGAGATACAGTATGGCGGCGGAACGGGCGGCAATGATAATGGCCGGCGGCCGGGGGACGCGGCTGTGGCCGCTCTCGCGCCGCGACCGTCCTAAACAGGTCCTTCGCCTCGTTACCGACCGGACGTTGGTTGAAGACATGTACGCCCGCGTGGCGCCGCTCGTGCCGCCGTCGCGGGTTTTTGTTATCGCCGAGGAGGAAATCCTCTCCCGCGCGCGGCCGCTCCTGCCGCACCTCCCGCCCGAGAACTTCATTGCCGAACCGGCCGGCCGCGATACGTGGCCCTGTTGCCTGTGGGGGACGCACGTCATAGCCGGGCGGTTGGGGGAGGAGGTTACGGTGTGGGCGCTGGCGGCCGACCAGACCGCCCGGGACGAGGAGGCGTTTCGGGAGGCGCTGGCCGCGGGCGCCGCTCGCGCCGAGAACGGTGCCGTCGTTACGTTCGGCCTCCCGCCCACCCGCGCCGAAACGGGGTACGGTTATCTGCGCGCGGGCGAGATCGTGGAGGCCGGGCCGCCGCGCGTGCGCCGCGGCCTCTCGTTCACTGAGAAACCCGACGCGGCGACGGCCCGCGCCTTCGTAGACTCGGGGAAGTACCTGTGGAACAGCGGCATGTTCGCCTGGCGCGCCGACCGGCTCTGGGAGGAGTGCGAGGCCCACTGCGCCGACGACCACGATACCTATTGCGCGATGAGGGAGGCGTGGGCGGCGGGTGAGTCGGAAAAAGTCGCCGCCCTCTACGGCCGCCTTGCCCGTACCTCCGTCGACTACGCGCTGGTGGAAAAGCTGGCGGCGTTCGAGATCGTCGAGATGGATTGCGGGTGGGACGACATCGGCTCGTTCGAGAGCCTGGGGCGGGTGCTCGCGGCCGACGCGGCCGGTAACGTCGGCCGCGGAGACGTCCACTTCGTGGAGGCGAGGGAAAACGTCGTACTCGCGGACGGCGAGCGGCCGGTCGTCTTGATCGAAACGGAAGGGCTCGTCGTCGTCGACGCCGGCGACGTCGTGCTAATTTACCCGCAGGGCTGCAGCCAGGGGGTCCGGCGGGCGGTGGAACTGATGAGGGAAGAGAAAGCGGATTTGGTGTAAAGCGACGACGACCCGCGGCGCTAGGATAAATCGAACTCGGCGCCTACGGGCGCGACAATTCTAAATTGTTAAAGTCCGTTACGACCGAATGAGGAGGCAATCATGGCGCAAGACGGAAAAGAGGAGACCGTGACCCTGGTCGTTTCTCCTTTCGTCAAAATCGTCCTCGCGGTGATCGCGGTGGCCCTTTGTGTAATCGCGCTCCGCGGTCTCATCGCGCCGGAGCCCCTTTACGCGCAAGCGGGGTCGGGTACCATGGACGTCCACGTCAAATCGTTACCCAGCGATATCGACGTAGTTGTGTCGCCCGAGTGGACCGCGTTTCCGGTCGAGGTCGAGGGGGCCGTTGAGATAACGGACTGATACAAAGTTGTTAGAGGTAACGGTATAAACGACGCTTTTTAACGGCGCGGCGCGCGACGTGAGCCCCGCCTCTCCTCGCGGGAGGGACGGGGCTTTTGGGCGAGGGGGGAGGCGAATCGCCGACCCAGGCCGTTAACGGGAATCGCTTTAGATTAGTCTTGACTTACGCGACGGCGTTCGTAACAATAACGTCTAAAGGGTTATCGTAGGCTAGGTCCCGGGCTGTTTTCGGGAAGGGAGCGAACGTGCCCGGTAGGGGAGAAAACAGGGGAAGGGCAAACGGCTGCCGCCTCCGCGGCAACGGTTCGCACGATACTACCCGGGTTCGGCTAAAGGCCGGCCCGGGGGTTTTTTTATTATGCGGAAATGGGAATGGGATATAGCCTATCTCGGGACTGTAAGCGTATTATCCTAATGGCCCGGGAGGTCCAAGATGTCGGCTAAGTTCGCGCTGCGGACGTTCCGGAACGTCGTATTTCGGAACCGTCCGTACTTCGCCCATCTTACGGTCACCCACGGCGGCGACCGCCGCGGGTTCCGCGCCGCCCGGGGAGGCCGGCCCGAGGAATTGGACGCGGAGGGGATGAAACAGGTCGTCGACATCCTCGACCGGATGGGCGTGGCGGTGCTGAGCGTCGTGGGGGCCGAAGATCCGCTGTCGCGCCCCGACCTCCCGACGTTACTGACCTATGCCGCCCGTAAAGGTTTGTATACTCGAGTTACCTCTCCCGGCAAGGTGCCTCTCGAGCGATACGCCGAACTGCTCGATTCGGCGGTCGAGGAAATCGCTTTTTCCCTGGACGGCGTGCAGGGCAACGGCACGCCCTTCAGTCGCGTCCGGGCAGGGACGTTGGACAAGATCCGCTATCTGAACGATAATCTGCCGCCGGGGAAGCTGCTTACGCTGAAAATCGCCGTGGCCCAAGCCGGGTGCGAGCAAGTCGAAGACCTCGTCTCCTTCTGCGCGAGGGAATTTCCCAACGCGCTGGTCTGGCTGCAACCGGCACACGTAGGCTCCGACGAGGGGCCCGCGCCGACGGAGGCGAAAGCCGATCCGGATTATTGGCGGGAGAGCCGCTCACCCACGTTGCTTCATCTCGAATTCTACGAAGAGGAATTGGAAGGCCAGTATCGCGCGGAGGTTTCACAATGGGGTTGCCGGGCGGGGCGTATGTTCTTCGCGGTCGAGCCCAACGGCGATTTCTGGCTTTGTAAAGCGCTTCCGCCGCGCGCCCCGCTTAACGTTCTGGAGGCCGATTTCAGGAAGAAGCTCAAGGAGGCCGATTTCAGCTACCGCCGCGAGTGCGCGGGGTGCAGCTATTCGGGTTACGTAGTGACGCAAAAAGGGTTCGAGCCGCGCAACTGGGTCGATATGGCGGTTTTGTGGTGGTTTGCGAACACCCGGCCCGGGGACCGCTGCCGCCAAGTCGCCGTAAGACACGGCTGGCTCGCCGGCCTGTTAAGTTACTCCTTCGCCAAGACCGTGTCTTGGCCTCGGCGATGGGGCAAGAACGGCAACGGCCGGCCCGCGCGGGTGCCGGCCGCGCGGTACGACTCTGCCGTTTACCGTTGCGACATCCCGGGGGTGTGGGGAACCTCCGGCCGGCGGGAAAGGATCAATAATAAGCTCCGGGAGGAGTTGCGGCTTACGCTGGACGACGTCGTCCTGGACGTCGGCTGCTTCGACGGCGACTTGGTCTCGTACCTGCGGCCGTTTTGCAGGAGAACCGTCGGTATAGACGTCAACGCGGAAGTAATACGCGCCTCGGCGGTGGAAGGGCTGCACGTGATGGACGCCCGCAAGACCGACTTCCCCGACGGGTATTTCACGAAGATCGTCTCGAGCCACACCGTCGAGCACGTCACGGACCTGCCGGCGCTCTTTCGCGAGATCGACCGCATTCTCCAGCCCGGCGGCGAGGTGGTACTCTACTATCCCTGCGAGCTGTGGCGGGGCATGGGGACGATGAGGAACGCGTGGTTCTTCTACCGCAACCCTCTTAAGGGTTACAAGATCCACGTCAACTGGCTCAGCCATCGGCGGATCGCCGAGCTGATACGGGGGACGGCGCTGGAGGTGTGCCGGAGGAGGTTCTACTTCGACCCGCAGCCGGGATACCTGACCGTGCTTAAGAAAAGGGAGCGCCGTAGCGGCCGCCTCGCCGGGCCGCATGAAGGCGTCAATTAAATAGGCGGTTAGAGATGAAAACGGTTTTTATTATAGCGATGGCAACGACGCTCGCGGCCTCAGCCGGGGCCGGAACGCTCCCCAACGCCGCCGACGAGCACGTTATGCGCTTCGGCCCCTTGGCCTCGGCCGTGTTCGAGGCAAATGTGTTTTATGAAGATCCTTACGTGCCTTGGGCTAGTCCGCGCGCGAAAAGCGAAACGCGCTGGGGCGGCGGCGTCGGCGTTTGGGGTCAGTACGACCGTACCTGGATCGGCTGCGCAATGCGCTTCGGCGCCACCATGGGCGACTTCGGCGGGATGTCGACGGTTATAGATTGGGAGAACGAGTACTATATTTATTTACTAAAGCATAGGCTCCGCCCCTTTTTAATGCCCCTTTTCGGATTCGGCCACACCCAAAGCGAACGCGGCGGCGACCCGCGTTTACCCGTAGGTCTTTACGTAGGCGCGCGGTGGGCCGGGGTGGATTCTCCACGTTATTTAACGGCTAGCGTCGGCGGTAAGTACGTTTTCTTAAGCGACGACGAGTGGGGCGGGTGGGTCGCGTTCCGGGGCCGGGGCTATTTCGGCCTTACTGATACGGTAGCCCTTTACGCGGGGATAGACTTCGGGAGGGGCTTCGTTAACGATTACTACGGAAGTGAATATGCGGTCTGGCGAGGGCGCTTCTACGTGGGGCCGTCGTGGGCGTTCTAGGCTACCGCTTTTTAGCTTTCACGCTCTCCAGGCAGTCCTCGAGGAGATAAGAAGATGAAAATGCAAAAAAACCTAGTCCGCCTTATTTCCATATTGATAATCCCCATTTTCCTCGGCGCCTGCACCGGTTATAACCGCGTCGTTTTGCCCAAAGACGGAAAATTGCCGGTCCAAGAGAAGGCCGTCATCCTGCACCGGGGGTTCGATACGTTTTACCTTCACGACGTTAAGGTAACCAACGGCCAAATAGACGCGTTGGCGTATAAAGACCGGGCCGAGCCTCCCCGCAGTAAAGACCAGGAGCTGCATATTTATGCCCTCCCGGCGCTCGAGTTACCCGACCCGCTCCCCGCGCGGGCGTCGATACCGTTCGCGGCGATCGAGAGGGTTGAGGTGTACGACGTCAGCACCGGCAAGACGATTTTCTACACCGTATGCGTAGGCCTCGCGATCACGGTGGCGGCGATCGCCGTGGCGGCTGTTATCATCGCACTCCTTAAGACCTCGTGCCCTTTCATCTATACCTTCGACGGGGAGAGGTACGAGTTCGCCGGTGAGATCTTCAGCGGGACCGTTTATCCTCCTCTTGAGCGCCACGACTATTTACCCCTGCCGGCGTTGAAAGCCGTCGACGGCGCGTACCGCCTAAAACTGGCGAACGAGGTCCGCGAGGTCCAGCACACGAACCTAACCGAGCTACTGGTTATCGACCATCCCGTCGGCGCGGAGGTCTTGGTCGACAAATACGGCGTTCCGCGCACGCTGATTGAACCGCAATCCCCCTCCAAGGCAGTGACGCTCGGAGGCGAGGACGTTCTCGCCGGCGTCGCCGTCGCGGATGACGCGTGCTATATGGGCGACGTGCCCGAGGACACGAAGGGCGACGTCGACGGCGTCGTACTGACCTTCGACCGGCCGCGGGAGGCCTCGGAAGCGAAATTGGTCGTTCAAGGTAGGAATACGTTCTGGTTGGATTATGTCTACGGTCAATTTTGCGAACTCTTCGGCGACCGTTATCACGAGTGGTACGAAGGGCAGAAAGAGGCCCGGGCGGAGAAAATCATCCAGTGGTCACTCGAGCAGGGGATCCTCCTGTCGGTATACGTCGAGGACGGCGGCGAGTGGCGGTTCGTCGACTACTATCATATCGCCGGCCCCATGGCGGCCAAGCGGGACGTACTGTCATTTGCTCTCCCCGCCTCGGATAAGGGGAAGGTAAAGGTCAAGCTGGAGTTCGGGCCGATGTTCCGGGAAATTGACTACGTCGCAATGGACTTCTCCACCGACTTGCCGGTGCAAATCCATAACGTTCTGCCGGCGAAAGCCTTCGACGAAACGGGCCGGGACGTGGCTCCCCTGCTACGAGCCGACGACGGCCTCTACTACGTGCAACCCGAAATCGGCGAGTACGCGGTTTTAACTTTCCCCGCCCCCGAGGCGGCGGAGGGGCGCGCCCGTACGACGATATTGCATACCAAAGGCCACTACGAGGTATTGAGGGACCCGCAGGGCAAACCGGACCTTGCACTACTTCATTCATTTGAAAAGGCCGGCCGGTTTATTGAATTCTCACAGGAACTATTCCTCCATTACTACGGGACGATGGTGAGTCGTGAGGGATAAGAGGTCCCCTCTCTCGGCCGAGTGAAGGCGTTGTTTAAGTAGCGATATTCGCGGCAGGAAATACCCGGTAATAAAAAGGGCCCTCGCGGGCCCTTAATTTTATCGGACGAGGGGGGCGAACCTGCGAGGGTAAAGGCAAAGGCTTATTTAGGTCTTGACTTATACGAGGCGGTTCGTGATACTGAGCTCAAGGGACTATTGGAAGCTAAAATCCGGGCAAAGTTCAGGAAGGGAGAGAGCATGCCCGGCAAGCGAGAAAACAAGGGAAGGGCCGGCAGTTGCCGCTCCCCGGCAACGGATAGTACCGTACTACCCAGGTTTGGCTAAAGGCCGGCCTGGGGTTTTCCTTTACCGAAACCGGCGCCGAAGCCTAGAGCGAAGGAGCGTGGGATGAAGAAAGCAATCGTTTTAATTACGGCGTGTGCGCTAATTACGGCGGCGGCCGCGTGGGCCGCAAACATACCCGACGCGTTGGATAAGAACGTGGTGCGGCTCGGGCCGCTACTTACCGGCGCGTTCGAAAGGTCGTCGTACGAATGGTGGGACGAGCACGGGCCCCACGTGGAGAGGACTACTGCGGGCGGCGGCGGAGCCGCTTTCTGGGCTCAATACGACAGTTCGTGGTTCGGCGTCGAGGTCCGGCTCAGCGGCGTATACGTCGGTAACGGGTTTTCCGCGACGTACGTTAACTGGGAAAACGAATATAATATGTATCTTATTAAAGGGAAATTCCGCCCGTATATAACGCCCGCGGCGGGCCTGGGCTACTTAGAAAGGGGGGGGCGCGCGGAAATGCGCCCGGTCGCCGCTATCTATTTCGGGATCCGTTTAAACTCGGTTGTTTCGCCGTTCTACATGACTTTCGACGGCGGTTATAAGTACATAGATGACTGGTGGCACGGCATAATACGTAACCGCTACTTCTTTAGCCTTACCGAGGCGGTCGCGCTCCGCGCCGGCGTTGAATTCGGCGCCGACCTCGACTACCGGGGGACCTCCCGGGTGGCCGCTCGCCTCGAAGCGGGCCCTTCGTTCAGCTTCTAGCCCGCCAAAGGCCGGGAAGGAGGGTTTTCGTTTTCGCGCTTGCAAACGCTTTGGTCTCGTAGGCCAAAGCGTTCGCGCCCCCACTCTTCGGCGCCGGTCGTAGAAGGCGGGAACCGGGGGCGCCGGGGCTCAAACGAGGAGAAAAGAAGATGACGAATAAAAAGAGCCTTATGCGCTTCATATCGTTATTGCTGGTGCCGTGTTTATTGATCGCGTGTGTCGCTCACAACCGCTTCCTTTTGCCGATAGACAAGAGGATACCCGTCGAAGAAAAAATCGTGGTATTAAATTCGGGGACCGATGAGTTTTATCTTTACGGCGTCGAAATAACAAATAGCCATATGCGAGGTACGATACGTTCCCTCGACTCCGTCCCGTCTATTCCGAAGAGACTGAGGTTAAATATTTACGTCGACGGCACGGTTGT
>CP070633.1:2285958-2298937 GCA_020356085.1 Candidatus Coatesiibacteriota bacterium
TATAACGGGCGAGCGTGCCCTCCTCTTCCATGGCCTCGATCGCCTGCAGCCGGTCGATATTCTTTTTAATCGTTTCGAAGTTGGTGAGCGTACCGCCGAGCCACCGCGTCGTGACGTAGAAGCAGCCGGCCCGGGAGGCCTCTTCGGCCACCGCGGCCTGGGCCTGCTTTTTGGTTCCCACGAAGAGGATGCGACCCCCTCCCCGCGACGTCTCGCGCGCGAATTCGTACGCCTCCTGCAACAGCGTCAGCGTCTTCTGGAGATCTATAATATAAATGCCGTTGCGCTCCGCGAAGATATATTTGCGCATCTTCGGGTTCCAACGGCGCGTTTGGTGGCCGAAGTGGACGCCGGCCTCCAACAACTGCTTCATCGTAACGTCAAACATGACTATCTGAACCTCCGTAACCTGCGTTCGCTCAGGCAAGGGGCGCGGGAAAAGCCGCGCGGCCTTTGGAGCGATAGCCTGGGATTGTGTGGTTTCGGCGGAGCGCCTCCTCTCCTCCCCGCGCCGGGGCCGCAGCTACCGTTTGGAGAACTGGAACCGCTTGCGCGCGCCCGGCTGGCCGTACTTCTTGCGCTCCTTCATCCGCGGATCGCGCGTGAGTAGGCCCGCCTTCTTCAGCGCCGCCCGGTACGAACCGTCTACCTGCTCCAGCGCCCGGGCCAAGCCGTGGCGCAGCGCACCCTTCTGCCCCGTAATGCCGCCGCCCTTGACCGTCGAGTAGACGTCGAACTTCCCGCTCGTCGCCGTCACCTCGAAAGGTTTCAGGATATCCGTCCGCCACGTCTCGAGCGTGAAGTACCCCTCCAGGGGTTGCTTATTGACAATCAGCTTCCCCTCGCCGGGCCAGATCCAGACGCGGGCGACCGAGGTCTTCCGCCTACCGGTTGCGTAGTATTTCTTTACCTCCAACGAAATCCTCCGAACTTACTCTACCTCGAGAGGTTGCGGATTTTGCGCCGCGTGCGGGTGCGTCGGGCCCCGATAAACCTTGACCTTCCGGAGGAGTTTGCGGCCCAGCCGGTTTTTGGGTAACATGCCGCGTACGGCGTGCAGGATTACCCACTCCGGCTTGCGGGCCAACAGTCGCTCCAAGGGTTCCTCCCGGAGGTGGCCGACGTACCCGGAGTGCCGATAGTAGATCTTGGCCTCCGGCTTCTTGCCGGTCACGCGGATCTTGTCGGCGTTGACGACGACGACGAAATCGCCGGTGTCGAGGTGAGGCGTGAAATAGGGTTTTTCCTTGCCGCGTACGATCTGCGCGATGCGCGTCGCGAGGCGCCCCAGGACCTTCCCCTCGGCGTCGACGACGAACCACCGCCTCTCGATTTCACCGAGTTTCGGAATGTAGGTCTTCTCTTTCACGTGCTTCGCTCCGTACCTATTAAGCGCTCGCGGCTCATGCCGCGAGGGGAGAAAATATAACAATACTGCGCCCTAAAGTCAAGGATAAATTGCACACATGGGCCCGTTTATATTATAGTGGGCGCGACCCGCAACCCCCAAGGAGGAACGCATGGGAAAACACCTACTCGCGCTCGCCCTCCCGCTGGTCGTCGCCTGCGGCGCGGCCGGAAAAGGCGGAGGCGAGCCGCCGGAGGATTTTATGGAACCTTGGGAAGCACTCGCCGCCCGCTTGGCCACCCGGCCCGGCGTCGCCGCCGAAGCCCGCCTTGGCGCCTCGGAGGTTATTTTCGTCGACGTCACCGTCGACCACGGCGCCGTCGTCGCGGAGAGCCTCGCCGAGCTCGACACCGGCCTCTCGCCGGAGCTGCTGAACCGGGCGCCCCACCCGGTCCAATTCCGGATAACGATTCCGGCGTTGGAAGGCCGGTACTGGTGGGGCGAGTACGACCGGGAGAACGGGAATTGGGTCGGCATGGCTACGCACGCCCAGGCCCCCCATCCCGACCTGGAACCCCGCCTCGCGGAGGCCACGGGGACCTTCGTCGTCGCGCTGCCCACGGAGGGTTAGGCCGCCGGATTTGACGGTTTACACGGCGCCCGCCGCCTCGTATAAGATTACCGGCGCCGCGCCGAACCCGCGCCGGCAGCCATCCCAATAAATCGAGACGACCGGGTGTGGTACGCCGCGCCCGTACTCTTCGTCGTGGGCGCAGTATGGTTAATTATCCGCCTGGTCTCCACGCCGAAAGCGAGTTAGCGGCGCACAACCCCTAATCCGGGCCCCGTCTGGGGCCGGCCTTTTTATTACGATCTGGGTCAAGCAATTTGTATTGACAACGCCGGCGGAGCTAAGGTAGGATTGACCGAAAGATACACGGCACGGGAGGTTCGCCTATGACCCCAGAGGTTTTAATCTCGACGGACCGGCGCGAAGACGACCGCTACCATCAACCGAAATGCCGGTGGTGCGACCACATCCACCGCGCCAACAAGCAGTTAGTAACGATCGCCGAGGCCGAGGAGAAAGGATACAAAGCCTGCGACGAGTGCCGACCCGGCGGCTAAACGGGTGCCGGGGGTAGACGCCGACGGGCGGCCGCCAGGCCGCCCGTTTTACGCTGTCCGTATTGGACGTCCCGCCTACTTGAAGTCCTCCTCCTTCAGCCCCTCCAGCCACTCGGCGACCTCGACGAAGAGGTTGAGCCACGCGCGGTCGGCGTGGAGGCGGGTGACGTAGACCTGGTCGAACGGGCCGGCGAGGCGGCGTAATTTGTCGCGGATTCGGGAAGCCGGTTCGGCGGTGCGGACCAGCCACACCTTCCCGTGGATATGGACGTAGTCGCCGTATTCGCGGATCGTGGCGGCCAGCGGGACCTCGTCGGCCCCCGGTTCGCCCATCTCGTAGGACACCAAGTAGATCATCGCGCGCTTCCTCCGGATATCCCTCCGCTCGGAGGGCCGCCTCCCAGGCTCGATACTACCTCGGGGGACCGTCGTTCTTCCCGACGCTCGCCATTATAATACGCCGGCTCGGCGGCGGCGTCAACGGTATAATGGCCAAGGGGGCCCTACCAGCCCCCTTGGTAAACTTCGCCTTCCCAGCCGGGCGCTTAGTAGTACAGCGCCTTGACGCGGCCCAGGCTCGTCGGCGCCAGCGAAACGTAATCGTTGCTCACGCGGACGCGGATCATCAGGTTGTAGTACCCCGTCGAGTTGGAATACGGCCCCCAGTTCCCGCCGTAATACAGCCAGGAGTGTTGGAGGAAGGTGCGGTTGTTGTCGACGTTATGGCTATCGCAGTTGGGGTAGTTGTACAGTTGCTCTACGCCGGCCAGAAACCGGCGTTGCGCCGCGGGCAACGTCCAAGCGACGACGAAACTAGCCCATCCCGCGCTGGCGAGGTTAGGTTTTACGTACTTCGGCCCCCAGAGCAGCGTGCCCGGCACACTTCCCGTATACGCGAACAGGCCGATCCGGAAGCCGTCCCAGCGGCCGTTGGGCCACCGGGGGTCGACGTACGCCTTAATCCGCGTTACGCGACGGTAGTCGCGGATCTGCGACAGGTCGAAGTCGTTGGAGAACCACGTCCCCGCGCCGGAGTAGTAACAGATCTGGTAGCTCCGCGTGCCCGAATCCCAGCTTAGCTCCACGACGCCGTCCTCCGCGCCCGGCGGGAAGTCGATCTCCCCTCCGCGCGGCGCCGGCGCCGCCTCGTAGTCCACCGCGCCCGCAGCCGCCGCACCGGCGGCCGCCAATATAGCTAACACTCTCATCGTAGTGCCCCCTTGAGGCTAGCCGTATTTAATTGGTCTCGGTCCCCGCTCCTTCCGGCGGACCGATTAGTGGTACAGCGCCTTGACGTGTCCCAAGCTCGTCGGCACAACCGGCAGCGTGCTGTTGTCCACAATCACGCGGACCATCAGGTTATAGTATCCCGTCGAATTGGAGTACGGCTGCCACCGGCCGCCGTAGTAGAGCCAGGAATGCCGCAAGAAGGTCCGGTTGTTGTCGACGAGATGCGGGTCGCAGTTCGGGTAGTTGTAGTATTGCTCGAACGCGGCGCAGAACGCGTTGTTCGCCGACGGCAGCGTCCACCCTACGCGGAACTGTATCCATCTATCGCCGGACCCGGAACCGACGACGGCCTTGGGCCCCCACAGCATCGAACCCGGGACCCCGCCCGACACCGACCAGATGCCGATGCGGAAGCCGTCCCAGCGGCCGTTCGGCCACCGCGCCGAACTATACATCTTGAAACTCTCGATCGCCCGGTAGGTCGATAGCGTCGAAATGTCGAAATCGTTCCCCATCCAAGTCCCGGCGCCGGTGTAGTAACAAATTAACCACTGCGCTACCCCGGAGTCCCACTTTAGTTCGATCGAGGCGTCGCTCGCCGGGTCCCCCGTCGTCGCGGGAGGGGCCGCGGGCCGCGCCACCTCGTAGTCCGCGGCCCACGCCCCGGCCGCCACGGCCACCGCAAAAATTACCGCTCCTAGCCCTCTCATGTCGTGCCCTCCTTGCGGCGCGAAAACCGCCTCGTTAGCGTCCCCGCGCCCCATTTCGACTGGCCGATTTGCGCCGCGCGGGCTTCCTCGGCCTGCGCCGGCCCGAGCCGGCGCGTTAAAAATAAAAACCCGCGCCGTCCGCCTTTCCGGCGTACAACGCGGCCCCTGCGCTATTACCAGGGAAACCCCTCCTCGGGTATTCCCCCATCATCCAGCCCCTCCACGGTCGATCCGGCCCTCGCCGAATCTAATAGCAGTATAACTCACCTTCCGCAAAATTGCCAGGGAAAAAATACGCCCCTGCTCCCGCAAAATTCCACCCTTTTCCCTTTACTTGGCCACGATAATTTACTACAATCCGGCGACTTTTCCCATGACGACGTTCCCGGAACTCCATTTCGGCGTGGAGGAGGAATTCGCGCTGCTCCACGCCGACGGTACCTTGGCCAACGAGGCCGAGGCGCTGCTGGCGCGCGTCCCGGCGGCCTATAAACCAGAACGCGTTAAAAAGGACCTCCATTACTGTATCGTGGAGATCGCGACGCCGGTGTGCGACTCGCCTCCGGCCGTAGAACAATCGCTCCGGGAATTGCGCGGCGTCGTGGGCGAGGCGGCCGCCGCGTTGGACTTACGCGTCATCTCCTCCGGCGTCCACCCCACCTCGCCGATGGAGGAGGGTAACCTGGTGGAGACGCCGCGCTTCCGCCGCCTTATCGACGGCGGCGCGCTGCGGGGGGACGGCGTCCACTTCGGCCTGCACCTCCACGTCTCGTTGGACGGCCCGGAGGCCCGCGCGGGCGTCGTCAACTTCCTGCGGTGGCACCTCCCGGACCTGGTCGCGTTTTCGGTTAACGCGCCCTTCTACCTCGGCGAATACCACGACGTCAAGTCGGTGCGGCTGGAGTACTACGACCCGGTGCCCACGGTCGGGCCGCCGCCGGTGCTGGCCTCCTTCGAGGAGTGGGCGGAGGTCCTAAAGTCGTTCGCGCCGTACGGCGTAGAGGGCGAGCGCGACCACTACGGCGACATCCGCCACCGCTACAGCTTCCCCACCATCGAGTTCCGCGTAATGGACACCCAGCAAACGCTGGCCGAGACGATGGCCGTGGCCTCCTACGCGTGGGCGCTGGTCCGCCATTACCGCGACCTGTTGGGCCAGGAGTTCCTGCCTCCGATGACCGAAGACGAGCTGCGGCGCAACCGGGAGGGCGCCTGGCGCTCCGGCCTGGAAGGCGCTTTCGACCTGCACGGCGAGGCCGTGGACCGCCGCGAGTACCTCGGCCACACGCTCCATCACCTCCTCGCGCGGAGCGGGCCGGAGGCGCCCTATCTCGAGGTGCTGGCCGCGCGCCTTGCCGCCGGCGAGACCGGCGCCGATCACCAGCTGTCGTTCCGCCGGAGCGACCGTCTCGACGGCCCGGCGCTGCTGGCCGAGCTGGAGCGCAAGTTCGGCGAGGGGGTGTAGATGGCCGCCGCGCCGCAGGGCTACTTCACCTTCGTCTTGCACAGCCACCTGCCGTACGTGCTGGACCACGGCGGATGGCCGCACGGGACGGACTGGATCTACGAGGCCGCGTGCGAGACGTATCTCCCCCTCCTACAGACGTTCCGCCAACTCCTGGAGGAGGGCCTCGCCCCCCGCGTCACGCTGGGGATCTCTCCCGTCCTGGCCGAACAACTCGCCGACGGCGCCTTCACCTCCGGTCTCAACGACTACCTCGAAATTAAAATCCGCGCCGCGCACGACAACGCCGCCGAGTTCGAGGCGGCGGGGCGGGGCGACCTGGCCGCGCTGGCGGAGGCCTGGCGCGACTTCTACGGCGCCGCGCGCGCCGATTTGGAGGCCCGCTGGGAAGGCGACCTGATCGGCGCGTTCCGCGCGCTCCAGGAAGAGGGGGCGCTCGAGCTAATAACCTGCGCGGCGACGCACGCCTATTTGCCGCTACTGGCCCGCGAGGAGTCTATAGGCCTCCAACTACGCGCGGCCGTCGCCTCCCACCGCCGGCATTTCGGCCGCGACCCCGCCGGCGTCTGGCTCCCGGAATGCGCCTACCGCCCGGCCTACGAGTGGCGGAACCCGCTTGCGCCTTGGTCGGAGCAGCCGCCCCGGCCGCGCCCGGGCCTGGAGGAGGCTCTCGGCCGCGCGGGGCTGTCGTACTTCTTCGTCGATACTCCCCTCCTGACGGGCGGCCGCGCGCTGGGGGTCTACGCGAGCCGCTTCGAGGGGCTGCGGCGCCTCTACGACCAGATGCGCGCCGAGGCCGAGCCCACCGGCGCCGCCGGGTTGACGCCGCGCCGCCCGTACTACGTCGGCGCGGCGGACCCAGCCGTGGCGTGCTTCGTCCGCGACCCGGAGACCGGCCTGGTCGTGTGGTCCGGCGAGCACGGCTACCCGGGCGACGGCTGGTACCTCGACTTTCACAAGAAGCACTTCCCCGGCGGCCTGCGTTACTGGCGCGTAACGGCGGCGGCCGCGGGCCTGGAGGCCAAAGAAGTTTACGAACCCGCCCGCGTCCCGACGCGGCTTACCGAGAACGCCGACCATTTCGCCTCGCTGGTGGCGGAAACGCTCGCCGCGGAGGAGGCGTCGGCGCCGATCCTGGTGGCGCCGTACGACGCCGAGCTCTTCGGCCACTGGTGGCACGAGGGGCCCTCCTGGCTGGGGGAGGTCCTCCGCCGCCTCGACGCCGCGCCGACGGTCGAACTCGTTACCTGCGGCGCCTACCTGGAACGCTTCCCGCCGCAGGAGGTCGCGGCGCTGCCCGAGGGGTCGTGGGGAGAGGGCGGCTTCCACCACATCTGGCTCAACGACGACACGGCGTGGTCGTGGCGCCTTCTCTACGAGGCGGAGGAGGAACTCGCGGAGGTCGCCGCCGGCGAGGCCCGCTCGCCCCTCGCCGACCGGGTTTTCAAGCAGTCGCTACGCGAGTTCATGTTGCTCGCCGCCTCCGACTGGCAGTTCCTGATAACGACCGGGAGCGCCCGCGACTACGCCGAGAACCGCCTCCGCGGACACCACGAAGCCCTCGTGCGCCTCCTCGAGCTGGGGGCGCGTTTGCGGGAGGGCGGCGCCGCGCCCGAGAACGAGACAGCGTACCTGGAGCAGCTCGAGCAACGCGACCGACCTTTCCCCGACCTCGACCCGCAATGGTTCTCCCCTCTCTAAACCTCTCGCCGCGCGATGGCTCGAAAAATTAAACTCACGCTCGAATACGACGGCACCGCCTACGCCGGGTGGCAAGTCCAGGCGGAGGCGCCGACGGTCCAGGGCGTAATCGAAGAGGCTCTCGCCGCCATTCTCAAAGAACCGACGCGCCTCCACGGCGCCGGCCGCACCGACGCCGGCGTCCACGCCGCCGGCCAGGTAGCCCATTTCGAGACCACCTCCGAAATGGCGCCGGAGGCGTTCGAACGGGCGCTCAACAGCCTCCTCCCTGACGATATCCGCGTTACGGCGGCGGAGGAAGTCCCGGCGGAGTTCCACGCGCGGTACTCGGCCCGCAGCCGCACCTACCGCTACGCGATCACGTTCACCGACTCGGTCTTCACGCGGCGCCACGCCTATTACCTTCCGGGGCCGCTCGAGGCGGAGGCGATGCGGGCGGCCGCCGCGCCGCTGGTCGGGGAACACGACTTCGCGGCCTTCGGCAACGCCTCCGACGACGTCGACACGACGGTCCGCGAGATAACGGCTTTCCGGCTAGAGGAAACGCTCGACGGCCTGGAGTTCTACATAACGGCCAACGCGTTCCTCTACAAGATGGTCCGAAACATCGTGGCGGCGCTGTTGCGGGTGGGGAGCGGCGAGGTGGCGCCGGAGGAAGTCGAACGCCTGCTCGCGGCCAAGGACCGCGCGGCGTTGGGGCCGCCCGTGCCGGCGCGGGGCCTGACGTTGCTCCGCATCGAGTATGGAGGCGATTAGTTTGACTTGGCCGGGAGGATATGATACAAATAGGGTGCGCCCGGGTGGCGGAATTTGGTAGACGCGCATGGTTGAGGGCCATGTGGGATACTTTCCTGTGCGGGTTCGAGTCCCGCCCCGGGCAAAGGAGAACGGCCCCCTAAGAGGGGCCGTTTTTATATCGGGAGCGGGCGTCGATTATTATCCAATCCCGCGAGTGTTAAGGCTATCTTTATTCTTCCGGTTCCGTCCATCCTTCGTAAAAATCGCTATAAATATTTACCACGTTACCGGGGATTAATTTCTCCTCCGCGATTATCCGGATCAGGAAGTCCCGAAACACTTCGCCCCGTTCGTTGTAATTCTCTTGTTTCATTACGCTATACAAC
This sequence comes from Candidatus Coatesiibacteriota bacterium, assembly GCA_020356085.1. Classification (GTDB taxonomy): domain Bacteria; phylum RBG-13-66-14; class B26-G2; order WVWN01; family WVWN01; genus WVWN01. The sequence continues at coordinate 2,294,665 of CP070633.1, forward strand.
GCGGCCGCCAAGACGTGCATGCCGTCGTCGCTTTTTTTCCAGCGGGCCCGCGGGTCGTAGTCGGGGAAGAATTCCTCGTTTATAATCATATCCAGCGCCTGGACGCAGTCCTCTTCCACGTACCCCTCGAAGGTGTTATATCCGAACGACGGATCGTGGTTCTCGACTTTGTCCATGACGAACGCGTCCCCCTTGAATCGCTCCATCGTCGTACGCAATTCCTCGTCGCCCTCCCAGTCGTACGGCGGATGCATCAATTCGTGGACGGCCGTTTTCGGGTAGTTTGTTAGCGGATAGCTCTGGTCCGCAAGGTATCGCATACCCGTTACCCTGATACCGTGGGGTTTGACGTAATAAAGGAGGTAAACGGTTATCTCGTTCGAGGCGATCGGGAACCCGAGATGTTCCTCGACCACCGGAACTACATTGTACGTCCCGAGTTCCGCCTCGGCTTCCGCTATACGTTTTTCTAATATGGGTTTGATCTCCGCCGCCCAGTATTCCTCGAAACGCAAGTCGTCCCGGAGGAACTCCAACGCGGTTTTAAGGTCGCCGCGTACGGCTTCGTACGCTTGCCAGCTTTCCTCAATGTAATATTCGGTTCGCCTCAGGTTCGCGCGCATAGTTTCACTATCGTCGACGGTCTCGAGCATATCGTCGATAGTCTCGTCGGCGGTAGCTGAGAAATACAGGGTCAACAACGCGGATACGATTCCCTCGTTTTCGTCTTTAATAACTCGCTTGATGTTAGCGAGCGCGTCTTCGGCCTCCGGCGTTATTTCGGGCGCGAACTTATCGTACTCGTCCTGATAGAAACGAACGTAAAAAGGGTCCCCCGTTAATATATTCAGGAAACACAGCGTATCGTACTTGAGCGAAGGCTCGACGCACCATTCAGTCGTTGCGTGCGTTTCCAGTTTACCTCCCGTATCGTTCACCTCGGCTCGGCCCGCGGAGGCGAATACGACGCAACCGGCGAAAGCGATGAGCACAACGGATTGGCACTTCATTCTGCCCTCTCCTTCAAATTAACTTCCCGAGACGCTCGGTTTTCGTCCGCGCGTTAACGTTCAATCCCAATCGCGGCGCCGCCGAACCAGAAGCTCTCGTTGCCCTCGCCGGCGGCCTCCCTTAGATCGCCGTCCACGAGCGTCGTGTAGCTCAGGTGCGGCCGGAGGTACATCCCGCCCCCGAAGGCGAACGTCGCCGCGGCGCCGGTCTCTATCAGGTTAAGCGCGGTCTTGTGCTCGCCCATATTGTAATCGTTGAAGTTGGACGACCCCACGCCGGCCTCGCAATACGCCTCCAGCCCCAGGTAGTCTTCAACGGCGTGACCCAACCCGACGCCGGCGTCGAAATAGTACCCGCCGGCGTTCCCGGCCACCGTAACGTAGTGGTCGGAGTACACGTTCAGGACCGGCAATACGGCGTAGTCCAGGACGACGAAGAGGTCTTGCGTATCGGTCGGGTCCGTCGTCACGACTTGGGGGTTCTCGCCCCCCTCCGGTTCCTCGTATTTATATTCGGGCAGGTAGTAATATACGTACCCCGCCTCAACGTACAAACTCGCGAACGAACGGTTATAAGAGATAAGGAAATCGATCTCGTCCAGGGTATTATGTTCATCCTGGAGTTGCACGTTCGCCCATACCGCCGGCGTAACGCCGAAGGCCGAGACGTACGCGTAGGGTTCCAATACGAAACCCGGGCTGAAGACCATGGCGCGCCAGACGTAATCGGAGACGACGTCGGCCTCCGCGCCGCAACTAACCTCGAGCGCGGCAGAGGCGGAGGCGACCAGGAGCGAAAGTACCGCGACGATTAAAATCCTACGCAACGCCATATCGACATCCCTTCGACGGGGGGCGGCACCAACGATATCCGACCCCGGCGTAAATTTTTAAAATTTTACCGAGGCGCCGCGCCGAAGTCAACGCCATTCGCAATCGGGACCCGGTCGCTTCTACGACAGGTATGCCACGCCCCGCGCGCCGGACGGGGGAGGGTGGAGGTTATCCGGGGCGGGGTCGAGTCCCGCGCCGGGATAAAAAAAGCGGCCGGAGCGGCCGCTTCTTCGGCTATTCTTTTGCCGCGTGAGGGATGGCCGGTTCGTCGGCGCCGTCCCCCACCGGCCGGATAATATTCATGTTGAGCAGCGCGAAGACGATGCGGCACACGTCGAAGCGCGTTAACGCGGCCGCCTCTGCGATAGCCGACAAATGGCGCCGGCCATCCAGCAGACTTAAAACTTTCCATTCGGGGGAGGTAAGGTTGATGGCGCCGCTAGTCGTCGGGTTGGGGTTGATCGCGTAGACCTCGCTATAGGACTGAATAACGTCCTTGATCTGGCTCCACTCTTCGATCCGGCGCGCCCCTTCCAGGATGATCTGTTGGACGTCCATCGAAACGAGGATATCCTCCTCCTGCAGGTCGAGGTCCGGGAAGAAACGGAACCGGCCGGCCCGTTCGCCGATCGCGGCGTAAATCGATTCCTTGATCTGGTGCCGGATTTTACCATCCAACAGCTCGCGGTCGATAGCCCCCATCGCGACGAGGATCATCCCGAGACGGATAGGGTTGCCCTCCGCCCGCATCCGCTTCTGCGTCCGGAGGGCGAGCTCGAGCTGTTCCTCGGAGATTGCTCCCTCCCGAACCAGGATCGTCCCCAGCTGTTCACGTAAATTGGAGGGCGTGGCGAAAACCGCCTTGCCCTCCTTATAGTAGACCCAGATCGTTTCCCGCGTACCCTCGACGGCCAGGGTGCCGGTTTTACGGCCCTGGCCGATAACCTGCATTACCTCCTCAAGGGAGAAATCGGCGATGTCGCCCTCGATGGACATAGGCGTGGACGTATTACCCTGTTCATAAGATATTATAACAGGGTTTTACTGGTTCGGCAAACTTCCGCCTACCCGTCCCTTGAACCGGCCGTGCGTTCTATTCCACCTTTACCACGATTTCACCGACCGGCGGTCATTACGGCCGCCCAACCAACCGTCGACGTCCTCGGGTAAAGCGCACACGACTCCACCAACGCGTACCACCGGTAAACCCTCGAACTCCCGCCGTTTGGCGGTGGCTACCGAGCACCCGAGGTAATTCGCGATACGCGTCCAACCCATCAGGACTTTCGGGCGACGGGAGGCACGTTTTCTCGTCATTTTGGCGTATCTCCCGCGTTATAAATACAGAATACCATTAAGGTTACGCTCATGCCCTTATTATAGCAGATTTTGAGCCCGACGGCAAATTTTTCTGACTTTCGAACCAATTTTAAACTGATTCATACGGCGCTGTCAAGCTATTATGTAGCCTCAAGTTCCGGCGGGTTTAGGAGCAGTTCCTCCCCCCGGCGGGCCAAATCCGCGCCCCCGCCGACCTCCTCCACCGCCGCTTCGCCCCCCTCCCCCGCGAAAATCAGGTACGCCCGCGCCACCGAGCGGCCGGTGACGCGCCCCAGCGCCGCCGCGTAAACGGCAAGTTGGTCCCGGTACCCCGCGGCCGCCTCCAGCGGGCCCGTTTTATAATCGGCAATCGCCAATCCCTCGGAGGTCTCGTACGCCAAATCGATTTTCCCGGCGACGAACGTCCCGCCGACGACGACGGCGAACGGCATTTCCCGGTAGCGGGCCGGCGCCGCGGCCGCCTCCCGCGCGGGCGCGGAGGCGAGGCAATTCTCCACCCCCCTCCGCACCTGCTCCCACCGTTCGTCGGCGAGCCCTTCCGCCCGGCAGGCAGAAGCCACCAGGAGGTCCACCTCCGCCGACGCGCGCAGGTCGACCCGTTCCATCACCGCGTGGAGCGCCCGGCCCACCCGGAGGGCCTCGGCGCGCGGCGTTTCGGTCGCCGCCGCGAACTCCTCCTCTTCCTCCTCCCTCCGCGCCCAGGCCGCTGCGGCGCTAACCGCCGGCGGCCGGCTCGCCGCCTCGACGTCGGCCCGAAGCCGCCGCCGCCACTCCTCGAATCCCTCGCCCAAGTCGGGAGGGGGCGGGCCGGGAGTCGGAGGCCGGAGGCGGCTCCGTTCCCGTTCGGGATCGACCTTCGCCGTCGCGAGGTGGCCCGCCGGCGCCGACTCGGAGGTGGCGGCGAGCGAGCCCTCCCCCGGCTCCGCCAGGCGGGGTAGGATCAAAATATCGCGGGCGCGCGTGGCGGCGACGTAGTCGAGGCGCCGCTCTTCCGCGCGGCCGAAGCGACCCTCTTCCGCGGCCGCGGCCTCGTATCCCGGCGTCAGGAGGTGCGTCCCGGCCGATTCGCTCCCCACCCGCGCGTGGAA
>CP070633.1:2299037-2314440 GCA_020356085.1 Candidatus Coatesiibacteriota bacterium
TATCGCCCGGGCCGAAGGCGTCGGTGTGGACCTCGACGGCGTCGGTCCCGTATTCCAGTTCGTACTCCTCCCGTTTCGTATCGGAGGGGAGCTTGCCCGGTTTCCGGATGGGTACGAAACCGGTTCCCAACAAGTAGGCCACGGGGGCTCCGAGGATAAACCCGCGGGCTTCGACGGAAGCGACGTAATCGAGGCCTCGATCGCGGTAGCGATCGGCCAGCGTTTCCACTGCCAGCTGGAACGCCTCCGCCTCGCGCAGCAACGTCGTGATATCTTTGAATATTATGCCCTCTTGCGGCCAATCGGGGACGTCGCGAATAAAGCCCTTGAGCCGTTCCTCGACCATGCGTGCTCCTTTCCGGGTCCGGGTTTAGTAACCTTCCGAAAAAACGTCGTCGGCGAGGCCGCCCTCGCCTTGGGCCAGCTGGCGGAGTTTGCCGAGCGCCTCTTTTTCGATCTGGCGAACGCGCTCGCGCGTAATCCCGAGTTTCTCCCCGGTTTTTTTCAAAGTGAGTTGTTCGTGGCCGTCGAGCCCGAACCTCATTCGGAGAACCTCGCGCTCGCGGGGATTGAGTTTTTTCATCAATTCGGTCAACCGGCCGTATTGTACTAACAGGTAGGCCGTCGCGTAGGGCGTCTCGGCGGTTGTGTCCTCCACGCGTTCCAGAAGCGACCGCTCCTCCGACGGCCCTTCGGCGTCTAGTTTGTAGGTCCGGCGGGACGATAACAGGATGCGTTCGACCTGTTCCCGGGAGATCCCCATTACGGCCGCGACCTCCGTCGGCGCCGGTTCGCGCTCCAGCTCGTGCGCCAGGTCCTGGAGCGCGCGGAAATATTTCTTGGTCATGTCGACGACGTGGACGGGGACGCGCACGGTTCGCCCTTGGTTTATCAACGCCCGATTAATCGTCTGGCGGATCCACCACGTCGCGTATGTGCTGAACCGGCATCCCTTGAGATACGAAAATTTTTCGACGGCTCGGATTAGGCCGAGGTTTCCCTCCTCGATCAAATCCAAAAACGACATGCCGCGCCCAATAAACTGCTTCGCGACGTTGACGACGAGGCGGAGGTTGGAGACGATCATAGTCGCCCGAGCCGCGGCGTCTCCCTTTTCAATCCGCTTCGCGAGGTCGATTTCCTCTTCTTTCGTAAGCGTCGGGATTTTGGAGATGTCCTGCAGGTAGGCTCGGACCAGGTTGGCCTCGTACCGCTTCTCGGATTCGAGGTCGTCAATAACCTCGGTAATTTGAGCGGGCCCGAGGTCGTCTTCTTCCTCTTCCTCGAGTTCGTCGGGGCGCGGTTCCTCGTCTTTGGGGGTTTCGGTTTTCTTAGGGGTCATTATCCAATGCCTTTACGGTGCGCCCGGAGGCGCCGTCGCTATCTTTCGATAGCTAGAATTCGACTTGGAAGCTGGAGCGGTCCTCGCGGGGCCGCTCCTCCTTTGTCTCGACGTGGTCGACGCGGCCGTACGGCGGGCCTTCCCGCATGACGCCCGCCAACCGCGCCACCTCCTCCGGCGGCCCCTCCAACACGACCTCCACGCGCCCGTCGGGGAGGTTCCGTACGTAGCCTGCCACCGCATACTTCCCCGCCTCCCGCACGGCCCAATACCGGAACCCTACCCCTTGGACCGCACCCGACAATAGCAGCTTGCGCCTTACCGTATCCGCCATCAGGCCGGCGCCCCGATTAACTCGGACAGTTTCGCGACGGCCGTGGCCGCGTCCCCCGCTAAAACGACGCCCTCGATTCCCGGCCAGGTATTTATGCCGACAACCGGTTTCCCCAACTTCAGCGCCAGCGCGATTTCGGATAAGGTGCCGTACCGGCCGCCCACGGCCACGACGCCCGCCGCCGCGGCCACGACCACAGCATTACGGGCGTGTCCCAGGCCCGTAGGAATCGCAATTTTTACGTAGGGATTGGCCGTAGCGGCTTCGTAGGAGGGAAGGAGGCCGACGGTCAAACCGCCGGCTTCGGCCGCGCCCCGGCTCGCCGCCTCCATTACGCCCCCCATTCCGCCGGTGATAAGGATCCATCCCCGCTCCGCGGCGAGCCTCCCTACTTGATACGCGGTTTCGAGGCGGGTCGGCTCGGCCGCCGCGTCGCCGACTACGCTAATCTGGAGGGGCATATCACACCATCGACCCGCGGCACCGCCGCCGGGTTGTTGATTTGGGGGCGAGAGGATTTGAACCTCCGACCACCTGCCCCCCATACAGGTGCGCTACCGGACTGCGCTACGCCCCCGGAACACGGTAATAATATGAAAAAACCGGTATTGGGGCAAGTTAATTTTTTTGGACCCCGTACGACGGCCGAACGGTTTATCCTCGTCAGCAGTCGGCGGTGACGAGGGAGCAGGTTGTGAAAAGGGACCCTACGCGAGGGTCCCCTACCATATTCGGGGCGACTGGATTTGAACCAGCGACCCCCTAGTCCCGAACCAGGTGCGCTACCGGACTGCGCTACGCCCCGAAACTTCGAACCGCATTATTATAGCATTTTCCACAGCGCGAACGCAAGGGGTGCCGTGCCGGCACGGCCGTTAGCGGGCCCGCTTCTGCCGCGTACTCAATAGGCCCCGCAGCTCCTGCAGGTCTTGGCGGACCTCCGCGAGAAGCTTTTTCTCGCCCTGCGGGCGGCGCCTCGCCTCCGCCAATTTCTTACGAGCCCCCGCAATAGTATAGCCTTCGGCGTAGAGGAGTTTTTTTATGGCCAAGATTAGGAGGATGTCCGTTTTACGATACGCCCGGCGGCCGTTGGAACGTTTTTCCGGCCGAAGCGTCGGGAATTCCGATTCCCAGTAGCGTAGGATGTGGCTTTTTAAGCCCGTCAGCTGGGAAACTTCGCCGATGGAATAGAATATTTTGTGCGGGTCGTTTAAGATGTCGTCGGCCATGACGTCACCTCACCCCGGCCTTCTAAACCTCTATTTCGAGCGAGAGATCCAACGCCGGCGCCGAATGCGTCAGCGCGCCGACGGATATCCGGCTCGCGCCCGAACGGGCGTAAGCGTTAACGTTTGCCAGTTTGACGCCGCCCGAGATTTCGACGGCGGCGCGGTCGCCGATTACCGCGCACGCCTCCCGGGCGTCGTCCGGGTCGAAATTATCGAGCATGATAACGTCGGCGCCCGCGACGGCGGCCTCTTCGGCCTCCGCGAGCGTTTCGACTTCTGCAAAGATCGGCAAGTGGGGCCGGCGGTTCTCGCGGGCCCGGCGGATAGCCTCGCCGATGCCGCCGCAAACCCGTTTGTGGTTATCTTTAATCATGATCCCGCCGTATAGCCCCGGCCGGTGATTTTCGCCGCCGCCTGCGCGCACGGCTGCTTTCTCCGCTGCACGTAAACCGGGTGTCGTCTTACGCGTATCGAGGATCGTGACGGCGATGCTTCCGGCGCGTTCGATGAAAGCGCGGGTATAGGTCGCGATTCCGGATAGGCGTTGAAGAAAATTGAGCGCTACTCGCTCCCCCGCTAAAATCGGCCCCGCCGGCCCCGTAAGTCGCGCTACCGTCCGTCCGGCGGTGAATTTCTGGCCGTCTTCGATTACGCTTTTAAATACTATTTTACGGTCCAACTGCCGGAATACCTGACGTGCCGCCTCCACGCCGAAAAGCGTTCCCCCCTCGTGGGCTACGATTGCGGCCCGGGCCGGGACGTTTTCGATGTCGAGCACGGCACTCGTTACGTCTCCGGACCCCAGGTCCTCTTCCAACGCGCTCGCGACGAGCGCGCTCCAGTTTACCTCGCCCGCGGCCACCTCGCCCTACTCAGTTCGCGCCGTCCCTTCCGATCTCTACCATCCGCTCGATAGCCCGTCGCGCGGGCTCGGCGATATCGGCCGGGATCGTTATCTCGTATTGCATATGGAGTAGCGCCTCCCGGACGCTGGCAAGTTTCGTCAACTTCATTGTCGGGCAGAGGGCTTGCTCGGTAATCGGCCAGAAGTCCTTGTCCGGGCAATGTTTTTTCAAAGGATACAACATCCCCTTTTCGGTCCCGATAATAAATCCCGAAGCTTCGGAGGCGGCGCAGTACTTCAACATCCCGCTGGTCGAACGGACCGCGTCGGCCAACTCTATGACCTCCATGGGGCATTCGGGATGGACGACCACTTTAGCCCCCGGGTGTTCGCCTTTAGCCTCCAACACCATCTCCGCCGTAAGGCGAGCGTGCGTGGGGCAACACCCGGGCCAGATAATCATCTCGCGGCCCGTCTCCCGCCGGACGTACGCGCCGAGGTGCTGGTCGGGCGTAAAGATGATAGGTTTCTCGGCGGGAATCGTGTTGATGACCTTGACGGCGTTGGCGGAAGTGCAGCACACGTCCGTAACGGCCTTAGTGGCCGCCGTCGTGTTGACGTACGAGACAACGACCGCGCCGGGATGCTCCTTTTTCAAATTCGTCACGTCCCCCGGGTTGACCATGTCGGCCATCGGGCAGTTTGCCTCCGCCTCCGGCAAGAGTACCGTTCGTTCGGGATTGAGGAGCTTTGCCGTTTCCGCCATGAAGTTGACGCCGCACAGAACGATAACGTCGGCCGTGGTTCGCGTAGCCTCTTGGGCCAGCCCCAGCGAGTCCCCCACGAAATCGCCGAGGTCCTGTACCTCCGGGAGCTGGTAATTATGTACCAAGAACACGGCGTTGCGCGCACGCTTCAACTCGGCGATCTCGGCGCGCAGGTCGACTTCGGTCCCAGCCGTACTGCCCCTCGTCATAACCTCTACTCCGTCTCCGTAATTTGCCGAAAGGCCTCCGCCAGCGGCGCCTCGGTGTCAATTTTCAGGCCGTGGTTGGCAATGCTATCCACTACGAAATATATTTCGTGCACGCCGGTACCGGCTACCACCGGATAGGTAATTTTAAATTTCTTGCCCCGGGTCTTTAAGCCGATGCGGGTATCGCCGTCCGCGAGTTTAAAACTCTTGGCCTTCGCTAAAAGTTCACCCTCGGCTTCCAAAACGTAGAGCGTCTCCGCCCGGGTGGAGGCCGTTTCCGCCAGAACTTCCACTTCCGTTATTCCGGCGCCGAACGAGAAAGGATCGCGGGGGTCGAATTTCCCCATGAAGAAACCCTTCATCGCGCCGTACTCCTCCGTCCCCCGCCGCGCAAAAACCACTTTCCGGGTGCCCTCGTCTATTGGAAACCACAGTTTTACGGATACTTTCCCGTCGTTGGGTTCGAAAATTAACGTGTCGGTCTCGTCGAGCCACACGCCTACGACGTCGTCGGTCTCCAGCGTCAACGCTACGTTAAGGACTTCCCGGGTTTCCTCGCGGAGAACCAGGGATTTAAACCGGAGCGAGCGGCGCGAAAACACTTGCGTGCAGAACAACGTTCCCTCCTCCGATGCGACGCACCCGACGCCGGCGTGCGTATAACGCGGGTCGAGCATATTCTCGCGGTGCGCCTCGCTGGCCAAAAATAACCGCGTGAACTCGTTGGCGACCGCGGCGGCGTCGGCCGTGACGGGTACGCTGTTTTCCGAGGCGAGGTTTTCGGCTACGACGATGTCCGTTAGGCCGCTGCTGTAAACGCGGTCTAAGACGTGCTCGAGCCCGGGCGTCGGCGAGTCGTGCGAGAAGTAGTATAGTCGAGTCATTTCGTCGGAATGCTGCCTTGCCGCGGCGGCCAGCGCCTCATCCCATTCCAAAGCCGCAAAGCCCTCCTCCGCGCGGACCTCGTTTAGGCGGCGAAACACGTTCTCCTCAATTACCGGCAGGCCGTTAATATCGGCGAAGAGATCGTCCCGAAAGGAAATCTCCTCCGCCCCGACTGCCAATACCGGCAAAAGTAATAAAACCCCGATCAAACCACACCGAAATAATTCTTTTTTCACTTAAAGGATATTATCACGTAATAATCAGGAAAGCAAGGAAAAAACTTGCCTTTTGGCGCGTAGGATGTTACAAAATACTCGTGATTGAGAAGCGAAAGCCGCTCGTGGTGGGCCTAACGGGGGCCATCGGCGCCGGGAAAACCACCGTCGCGCGGTTACTTCGCGCCCGCGGGATCACCGTAATTGACGCCGACGAGCTAGGCCGGCGCGTTCTCGAGGAGGGCGCGGTCCCGGCCGCGGCGCTAGAGCGGGAGTTCGGCGCGACGATTTTTAAAGACGACGGCTCTGTCGACCGAAAGGCGCTTGCGAGGGAGGCCTTTCGCTCGGCGGATTCGGCCGCAGCCCTCAACGAGCTGATTCACCCGGCGCTGTGGGAGGCGCTCCGGCAGGAAATCGCCATCCACGGGGAGGAAAGTATAATTGTAATCGACGCGGCACTTATCGTAGAATGGGAGGCGGAGGTTCCGGTCGGCGTTGTCGTTGTCGTGGAGGCGCCCGAGGCGATACGCCGCGAGCGTTCGCGCGTGAAATACGGCCCGGCCGACTTCGAGGCGCGCCAAGCAAGGCAACTCGACGTCAAGGCGAAACGGGCGGCTGCCCACGTTATAATTGATAATTCCGGCGCCGAAGAGAAATTGGGCCCTAAAATAGAAGCTCTGGTGGGAATTCTGGGCCGCCTTGCGGCGGGCGAACCGCTTCCCCCCTCCCCTACGGAGCTTTGAACCGCCATGCCGTACGAAATTAAAGTCGAAGACCATTTCGCCGCAGCCCACGCCCTCCGCGGGTACGGCGGCGCGTGTGAGAGGCGCCACGGCCACAACTTCAAAGTTACCGCGGTGGTTACGGCCGCCGCCTTGGACGAGGTCGGCATGAGTCTGGACTTCAAAGAGGTGGCCCGCTTTCTCAGGGAGGTATTGGAGACGTTGGACCATCAGGATTTAAACGAACTCGCCGCTTTTCGAAACACTAACGCGACCGCCGAAAATATCGCAACGTATATCTACAGCGAGCTGGCGCCTCGTTTTAAGAGCCCCGAGGTGCGAATTGCGCGCATATCGGTCGAAGAGTCCCCCAAATATGCCGCCTCCTACCTCCCGCCCGATTAAGGCCGTCGTTCTCTTGTCCGGCGGGCTCGATTCCGCCCTCAACCTCGCCCTGGCCGCCCGCTACCGCAAGCCCCTCCGTGCGGTAACTTTCGATTACGGCCAGCGAGCCGCGCGGCGGGAGCTCCGGGCCGCGCGACGGCTCTGCCGCCACTACGGCGTCGGACACCGCCGCCTCGCCTTGCCGTGGCTGCGGGAGGCCCTGCCGCGGGCGCTGGCCCGGCCTGGCACGCCTCTCCCCTCTCGCCTCGGCGACGTCGACGCCGTATGGGTGCCTAACCGGAACGGCGTCTTCGTCGCGGTGGGCGCCGCGATGGCGGAGGCGGCGGGGGCCGCGGTCGTCGTTGCCGGCTTCAACGCGGAGGAGGCGGCCGCTTTCCCGGACAACTCCGCCGCTTTCGTCGCCGCCAGCAACCGGGCGCTGCGCTATTCGACGCGGGGACGGGTGCAGCTGAAATCCTACACCGCCGAGTGGGACAAGGTGACGATCGTGCGCCGCGCCGTGGGGCTGGGCGTGCCCCTCGAATACGTGTATCCGTGTTACGGCGAGGGCCCGGCGCCTTGCGGCCGGTGCGCCTCGTGCCGGCGGACGGCGGCGGCGCTGCGGGCCGCCGGCCTCGATGAACTCCTCGGCCGCCTCTTTCCTTCCGGCGCGAGATAAAGCGATTGACAAAAGAGGCGCTTATATTAGGATGGTAAAACTTTTCCGACCCTCTACCGAACGGACATGATAACAACCCATTTTGACTCCGCCGAACGGGCGTACACGGAACTCTACGGCCATTTCGCGCGGAAGAACTTCGGCCTGGCCGGCGACGCCGCCGTGGCGTTCGTCGGGCCGTGCGAGGTCCGAGGAGACAAGCTGGTCGACCTCGCCGACCGCGCCGCGGGGAACTTCATCGTGGCTGCCCGGATGCTCCATTTCGTGGTGGAGCATTTCGGCCTACCGTTGAGCGAGGCGGTCTGGCGGCAGCGCGTACTCGCGGCGCTGGTGGCCGAGGAAGTCGCCCGGCGCGTGCCGGGTACGGCGGTGGAACGGCGCGGCGACGACGTCTACGCCGCGGAGGGGAAACTCACGGTGTCCATCGCTACCGTGTCACCGACGTCGGCTTTGATCCACCTCGGGGTCAACGTCGACGCCACCGGCGCGCCGGTTGTCGCGGCGGATTTGCAAGGTTTGGGGATCGACGAGCGCGAGTTGGCGGAAGTAATATTGAACCGGTACGCGGAGGAAGTCGAAACGTACCGGGAGGCGTTGGGCAAAGTCGACGGCGTATGTTAAAAGGCTACATCGATGAAATCTTCGTAAGCGTACAGGGCGAAGGGCCGATGGTCGGGACCCCCATGCTCTTCGTACGCTTCGGCGGGTGTCAGGCCGCGTGTGAGCGCTGCGACACGCCTCGCGCCCGGACGCAAATGTCTCAGTTCGTAATCCACGGCCCCTCGCCGGAAACGCTGCTCAATCCTGTTAAAGTGGCCGACTTGACCGCCCGGATTGCGCCGAAGCTTCGCACCCTGCCGTTCCTCGCCGTGACCGGCGGCGAGCCGCTGGAGCAGCCGGGGTTCCTCTCGCTGCTCCTGACCCGGCTCTCGGAAACCGGGAGGCGCATTTTGTTGGAGACGCGCGGTTTCCACCATCGCGAACTGGCGGAGGTCCTGCCCCGCGTCGACGTTATTTCTGCGGACATAAAATTGCCGTCGTTCACCGGGCGGCCGGTCCCAATGGAGGAAACTCGGGCTTTTCTGGAAATCGCGAAGCAGAAGACGTGTTACGTAAAGGTGGTCGCGGGGCCGGACACCGGCGAGGCGGAGGTCATTAATGTGGCGCGCCTCGTCGCCGACGTCGGAAGTCACATCCCGTTTATTATCCAGCCGCGCCGCGACGAGAAACCGCCGCCTCCGGGCGAGGCCGAGCGGTTGCTCCTCCTGGCCGTCCAACTCACGAAGCTCCTCCCGGACGTTCGCCTCATCCCCCAGGTCCACTCCGTATTGGGACTCCGTTAAACGGCTCCCCTCTCGTCGGTAGTGCGCAAGACGCGGGGGCCGGTCACAACTCCTTTCCCAAGACGTCGGCCCGCTCGCCGTCCGCGTAGTAATGAGGCCGTTCGCCTATCTTCCGAAATCCGAACGCCGCATATAACGCCAGCGCCGCCTCGTTGGCCGGGCGAACCTCGAGGATTATCCGCGTACACCGCGCCCGGCGCGCCTCCTCCACCGCGTCTCGAACTAACGCCGTACCAAGCCCGCGGCGGCGGTGCGCCGGCGCAACGGCGACGTTAAGTAGATGAGCCTCGTCCGCGCAGACCCATAAATCGTAATAGCCGATAACCTGCTCCTCCCCGGCCAGTACCTTGAAGGTCGAAAACTCGTTAGCAATTTCCTGGCTGAACGTCCGCTCCGACCACGGACAGGGGAAAGAGGCGGCCTCGATCGCTACTATCGCGGGCAAGTCCGCCGGGGCCGCAAGCCGGAGGGCGACTTTCAAACCTGCCCTCCCTTGAGGTACGTCGGCCGGAGCGTCAACAGGTCGTCGCCTCCCCGCTCGCGAAACGTATTCGCGCCGAGGCGCGCCAAAGCGACGGCGTCGGGCCACCGCTCGAGCCACGTTTTGGCGCTGGCGTCCGGCCAAGCCGCCGGCGCCGCACCGGGGCCGGCGTACGTGTCGTAAGGTAAAGCCGCGATTTCGGCCGTGGTGCCTAGCGCCGGAGGGAGGAGCTCCTCGACGCCGGCCGGGGCGACGCGGTAGGCGGCGTAGTAATACAATCCGCCGCGCGCGTCGAGTACGGCGACGACGCTACCCTCCGTACCAGCTTGGGCGGCGACGGCTGCCAGGGAGGAAACGGCTACGACAGGTACTCCCGTTACAAACGCTAATCCCTTCGCGGCGGCTAGGCCGACGCGGATACCGGTGAACGACCCGGGGCCGCCCGCGACGGCGACGAGGTCCGCCTCCCGTAGCGGCCACGCCTCCGCCTCCAGCGCAGTTAGCGCCGGCCAGAGGTTGCGGGACAAACGCGCCCGCGCCTCGAATTCGCGCCGGAAGACGAGGCCCCGGTCCTCCTCGGTCAGCGCGACCGAGGCCCGGACCGTCGACGTCTCCACCGCGATTACCCGCACCACAACTCCTCCAACCGACGGCGCAGCGGATCTGGAACCTCCTCGTACGCCACCGTAATCCGCCGCCGGCGGGCGTCGACGATTTCAAACGCGAGGTCGAGGCGGGGGATGTTGCCGAGCGGGAAATCCGCCGGCAAACGCGAACTCCACTCGACTGCTACAAGCCTCTTTCCGTCGAGGTAGTCATCCCACGCGAGCGAGGCGGCCTCGGCGGCGTCGAGACGGTAAAGGTCGACGTGGAGTAGACCGTCGTACTCCCGGACCAGCACAAACGTAGGGCTAACCGGTTCGCGAGGTAGGCCGAGGCCGCGCGCCAGGCCCTGGACGAACGTCGTTTTCCCGCCGCCCAGCTCGCCGTCGAGGAGCAGTACGGTCCCCCGCGGGAGGACGGCCGACACCGCCGCGGCCAGCGCTTGCGTCTCCCCGGCGGAGCGGGTAACGATCCGGTGGACGGCCGTCACGGCGCCGCTTCCTTTCGCAATTTTAGGAAGAGAATGCGGAACGGCTCGAACCACCCTCGGGCCGCCGCGGCGGCGTAATCCGGGTAGGTCCACGGGAGTTCGCGGAAAGCCGCTCCGTAATACAACAGCTCGACTACGGCGAAGAGGCCGTCGCGGAGATAGACGGCGGCGGGCAACGGCTTCGTCGTCGCGAGAAGGAGTTGGGTTTCGGAGATGTACCCTGGGTCAACGTTTACGCGCCGGAGGCCAGCCTCGCTCCACCGACTTTCCAGCTGGATACTCGCTTCTTTTAACGCCGGGAGCCGGTCGGCCGGGAGAAGCGAGGTCGCCGCGTGCCACCGCCGCACTAAGCCGGCGCCCATTTCCGCCTCGTAATAATCGGTAAAATCGAACGGGAGGGTGGGCGTAGCGAGGCCCGTCTCGAACAGCTCGGCGTGGACTTCGCTCTCTAGTTCGGCCAGGGGGGCGGCGGGAGAGGCGATCACGCCGAGGAGAGGCAATACTTCCGGTACGCGCGACATGGGCTTTAAGGCCGCGCCCTCCGGCGTACCTGGGCCGGCCGCCGAAAGGGCGGAGCCGACGTCTCCCCGGGTTATTTATTCGCGAGAAGGTAGTTAAATACTCGCACCGCGAGGCGGCCGTGCTCGTATTGTGTCTGCCAGTCGAATGAGCTGTACGCCACGTATCCGGCCCCAGCGGCAAACCCCACAAGGAGCGGCGCCGCGGCACGCCTCCCCGCCGCCGTCTCTACCGCGCCCTCCACCAGAACTGTCCCCGTCGTTCCGTTCGGTACCGCCCAGCCCCCCAGTTCAAAGCGGAGGCGCCACGTCGGCACCGTAACACATTTTCGGAGGTCGGTGTCGACGAAAGGCGCCTCCACCTCCTGCGCACCGTTCCCAATCTCGGGTTGGGCGGACCAGGCTATCTTACCGGGCCACGCCGCGCGGACGTAAGGCCAGGCGCGGTCCGATACCACTAGCCGGCCGCCGCCGGCGACGAAAGATTGCAGCCGCGCTACGACGACGTCGTTTTGCGCCTCCGACACCTCTACGCCGGAGTTAATGAAAACCAGTTTGGCCCCCGCCAAAGGATCCTCCGTCCCGGCGAGAGCGGCAACTGACGTTGTGCGATAGCGGTATCCCAAGTCAGTACACAACTCCCCCATATCGTCGTAGCGGCCCCCCACGTTGACGACGGCCTCGGCGCGGGCCGGCTGGAGGGCGACCTCGACCTCCCCCGGCGAGTGGCCGTCGAGCACTTCGGCGTGGAACTCGGTAGAGAACAAAGCGTTAGGCGACGTGGCCGTCAGCCGGTATTGGCCGTCGGGCAGGGTCGGAAAAGAAAACGCGCCTGCGGCGGAGGTATGCGTTTCGCCGTAATAGCCGCCCGGCTTCAGGTCGGCAATAACGACGTGGGCGCGGTAGGCGGGGGTCCGCCCGTTCGGCGCGAGGACCGTGGCCGCTACGCCCTCCACCTGGCCGAAGAACAGGTCGGACCGGCACGAGACGGCGGCCAACGCCAACGTGATAATCATCAATTTCTTCACGGTCGACTCTCGAAAGAGGAGACGCCTATAGCCGCAAGCGCCTCGGTTAGAGTGCGGTGGATTTCCGTTACCGACGTCATCTGGAGTACGCGTTCGGCGAGGCGGCGGGCCTCGACGTACCGCGCAGCGCGAATAGTCTTTTTAATGTCGGGTACGGAGGCCGGGCTGGCGCTAAACTCGTCGCACGAAAGGCCCAGGAGCAAAACCGTCGCTTTTGGGTCGGCAACCATCTCGCCGCACACCCCGACCCAGAGTTGATTACGGTGCGCGGCTTCCACGGTCGTCCGAATGAGTTTAAGGACCGCCGGGTGAAAAGGCTCGTACAGGTACGCGATCTTTTCGTTCCCGCGGTCGGCCGCGAGCGTATACTGAATCAAGTCGTTGGTCCCCAGACTGAAAAAATCGCATTCCTGGGCGAGCCGGTCCGCGTGGAGCGCGGCGGAAGGGACTTCCACCATGATGCCGACTTCCGGGGAGGAGTCGAAATTGTGGCCTTCGGCGTGGAGTTCGGCCTGGACGCTTCTTAGAATTTCTTTCGCGGCCAGTAGTTCTTCCACGTCCGATATCATGGGGAACATTATTTTGACGCGGCCGTAGGCCGTCGCGCGCAGCAGGGCGCGGAGCTGCGTTCGGAAAATGTCGGGCCGGGCGAGGCAAAATCGGATGGCGCGAAGGCCGAGGAAAGGGTTAAGCTCACGCGGCATTTCCGGCAGCGAGAGGAACTTGTCGCCGCCGAGGTCAATCGTGCGGATAATGCAGGAGTGCGGGAGCGAGGCCTCGGCTACTTGGCGGTACGCCTCGAGCTGCTCTTCCTCGGAGGGTAAGTCGCGGCGGTGCAGGAACAGGAACTCGGTCCGGTAGAGGCCGACGCCGTCGCAGCCGTGGCGGCGGATCGCCTCCAGTTCCGGGAGGACTTCAATATTCGCTGAGAGTTCCACGCGATACCCGTCTACCGTCGTGGCCGGAAGCTCGGCGAGCCGGGCGAGGATTTTTTCCTCTTCCGCCAAGTCCCGGGCGATGGCGGCGTACTCGGCCGTTACCTCTTCCGTTGGGGCGACGATGACGCGGCCGTTTACGGCGTCGACAATTATCGGATCGCCGGAGCGGACGTACCCGGTTACGCCGGCGACGCCCACGACCGCGGGGACCTCCATGCTCTGCGCCATGATTGCTGTGTGGGAGGTGCGGCTCCCCACCTCGGTTACGAGCGCGCGCACCTTGTCGCGGGGCAGCGCGGCGGCGTCGGAGGGCGGGAGGTCATGGGCGACGATAACGGCTTCGGCGCCGAGCTCCTCATACGTCCGCGCGGCGACGCCCAATAAATTCATGACGACGCGGTTGCCGACGTCGCGGAGGTCGACCGCGCGCTCGCGGAAATACGGGTCCTCCATCGCCGCAAATACGCCCAGCATTTCGTCGAGCGTCGTCTTGAACGCGAACTCCGCGGATACTTGCTCCTCTCCGATCTTGTGGACAGCGGTCTCCGTCAACATCTCGTCTTCCAGGACAAGCATATAGGCGTCCAGGATCTCGGCCCGGACCGACGTCCCGTGCTGTTTAATCCGGTCGCGCAACGCGGCGAACTCCTCCCGCGTTACGGCCAGGGCTCTCTCCAGCCGCGCGGATTCCGCCTCCACCTCCTCGGCCGAGATGGCGCGACGCTCTATAGTCAAGTCGCGCGGGACGACCAGGAAAACTTCTCCGCTCGCCACGCCGCGACTCGCCGCTATGCCGGAAAATTCTTTCATCTTACAGGCCGGGGGCTCCGTTTTCCAAGAACCGTTTAAGTTCGTCCAGGGCCGCGCGGCCGTCCGGGCCGTCCGCCTCCAAGAATACCGTTTCGCCGCGCGCTACGGCGAGCATCATTACGCCCATTATCGATTTGGCGTTCACGCGCTCGCCGTTTTTCTCGAGCACGAGGTCCGCCTTGTACCGGCGCGCCAACTTCACGAACGCTGCCGCGGGCCGCGCGTGCAAACCGTAATCGCATCTAACCGTTATCTCTTCTCGCAACATATCGCTGGCGCGTTAGCGGATCCACGCCCCCACGACCACGGCGGCCGCAACGACAAAGTACCAACAGAGGCCGGGACGGAGGCGGAGGTATTGCAGGAAGGCCGTCGCGCCCACGGCCGCGGCTGCCGCGACGCCCCCGACTACCCAGGAGGCGGAAACGCCGCCCCGCCACACGACGACCGCCGCGAAAATTCCCAGGAGGAAGGCGGCCGCTACTTTGACCGTTACCACGAACTGCGGGAGGCGGAGCAATCTTAGATAATTCGTAATGTGACGGCCGAGGCGAAGGCCGACGGCGAACATTCGGACCCGCGCCCACAGGTGGAAGCCGTTGTACGCGACTAACGCCGCGACGGCGCCGACGAGAGCGTACTCGGGCGCGAGGCCGTAAATAATCAGCGCTAGCAACGCCGCCGCCGGCATGAGCCCCGCCCAAAAGAGGTCGTCGCCGAGGGCGCCGAACGCGCCCATCATGGCCTCTTTTATGCTCGCTACCTCCCCGGCGACATCCTCGCCTCCCCGAAGCTCCGCCTGCGTTACTACGCCCAGAATGCAGTTTGCGAAATAGGGCTGCGTGTTGAAGAAAGCGAGGTGGCGGATGGCTGCCCGCCGCCGGCTCTCGGCGTCCGGATATATAAATTTAAGCGCCGGCCATAACGCAAAGAGGAACCCGAAGGACAACATCCGCTCGTAGTTATTCGTCGCTTGGATGAATAACGAGCGAACGATCATCTCGAGGCGCGTCGAGAGGCGCAGCGTTCTTTTGCGAGGTGCTAGCTGGCCGGTCATAAGGCAATCGTAAATATCGTGAGCGCGAGAGCCGCCGCCGCGGCCCCTACGGCGAACGCGAGCGCGTTCCGGCGTCTCCAATACGTCCGCAGCGCCGCGGCGACGCCAACCGCCGGCGAAACGACGAAAGCGACTTCGAATCCGCGGTACCACGCCTCCGGCACCCGCGGGAGGACGACGCCGAGAACCGCTGCGCCGAGGAAAACCGCCACCAGGAGGAGTAAGAAATCCTTCAAGAAGAAGGTCGCAACGCCCCTGACGACGGCACCTCCCAAAGCGTGGGGCCGGTTGTCGAGCAAGTCGTTCTCGGCGCGATGCAGGATCCCCACATTCCGCACCTTGATCCAGAGGTCGAGCTTCCCGGCCGCGACGCCTACCGGGATCGCGGCAGCGGCGGCCAGTACGGCCCGCACCGCCAAGGGAACTCCGGCCGGTACGGCGAGACCCACGGCGGCGGCGGCCGTGAGCGGCGCGCTGGGCGGGACGTAAGCCCCCACCGGGATCTGCCCCACCCACAAGAGTTGG
>CP070633.1:2314540-2323553 GCA_020356085.1 Candidatus Coatesiibacteriota bacterium
CACCTAAACCCCTCTCGGCCCTGACGTCCGGCTATATTTTACTTCATTCTACCACAACGTCCAGGGAAAAAAGACTTATCCTTGCGCGGGCTAACAAAAAAAACGGCGGCCTTCCGGCCGCCGCGACTATTTCCCGAGTATTAGGGCGCCTACTCGAAGCCCAGCTTCTTCTTGGCCTCCTCGCTCATCCGTTCCGGCGTCCACGGCGGCTCGAAGACGACCGTGACGTTCGCCTCCTCCACACCCTCCAGCTTCTCCACTTCCTGCTTCGCCATGTTCGCCATGAACTGGCCCATGGGACAGCCGGGCGCCGTCACCGTCATCGTGACCGCCACCTGGCCGCCGTCGATCGCGACGTCGTAAATCAAGCCCAGGTCGACGATGGAGAGCCCCGGGATCTCCGGGTCGTTCACGGTCCCCAACGCCGCCATAACCTCCTCGTTAGTAACTGCCAATTCGCAACCTCCGCCGTTCGACGTTAAAGGCGGCCTTTAGCCGCCGCCGACGAGTTCCACCAGTTCCAGGGCGTCGCCGTCGTGGAGAGGCGTCGCCTCGTATTGTTCGCGCGGGACGATGTCGCGGTTGAGCTCGACGACGACCCGCCCCGCCTCGAGTCCTAATTCCTGCAACAGCGCGCTAACGGTTAGGCCCGCGGCGACGCCGCGCCGCTCGCCGTTAATCACTAACTCCATGCGGGTCGTCGACTTTCGGCTTCCGCTGGGCGCGCGCCTTCTCGATCAGCTCGCGCAGGTCGGGGCGGAGGTCGTTCTTCTCGAGGTAGTCGTAGATAGCCGCGTCGAGCGCCTCCTCCCCCAGCACCGAGCAATGCATCTTCTGCTTCGGCAGGCCGCCGAGCGCCTCCGCCACCGTCTTGTTGGTGATCTTGAGCGCCTCCTCCAGCGTCTTCCCCTTGACGAGTTCCGTTACCATGCTGGAGGTCGCTATCGCCGCGCCGCAGCCGAACGTCCGGAACTTTACGTCCTGGATGACGTCGCCGTCGACCTTGATGAACAGCTCCATCATGTCGCCGCAGACGGGATTGCCGACCTTCCCCACGCCGTCCGGGTCGTCGATCACGCCGACGTTACGCGGATTGTAGAAGTGGTCCATTACCTTTTCGCTGTACATAACGCCGTCGGGACCTCCGCTACGAGGGGTGGACGTAGTGCCGCTGGGATTCGACCAACACCTGCCGCAGGTTCATTTCGTCCAGGAGCCGCTCGATCTCGCTGCTGAGCTTCTCCCACACCAGGCGCGCCGCGCACCCGTCCTTCCTGGGGCACGGGCCGTCGGTCCGTCGCGTCCGGCCGCCGTAGCAGGATTCCGGCGCGACGCACGGAACTATCCCGATCGGCCCCTCCACCGCGCGTACGATGTCGCCTACGCTGATCCGCCCGGCGGGACGCGCCAATCGGAACCCGCCTTTGGGGCCGCGTATGCTTTTAATCAAGCCGGCCCGCCGCAGCTTTACGAACAGCTGCATCAAGTAGTCCGGCGATACGCCCATCTCCCTCGCCAACACGGATACCGATACCGGTACGCCGTCCGCATTATCGGCAAGGTGGAGTAACGCCCGAAGGCCGAACCGGCCTCGCGTTGACATCCGCATATTGAAACCTCTTACTATTTATGCCGTAGTTAAGGTATAACGACGGATTTCGATTCGCACCCTAATTACTAGATAGTCTACCATATATGGCTAATCGCGTCAACTTTATTTAGGGGAATTGCAGCCCCGGCGCCGGTACTCACGCCCTAATCCCCCTTTGTCGCCAGGAGGCGGCGAACTTCCGTCAATACCTCCTCGACGGAAATCGCCTCCATGCAATTATAATGCGCACAGCGGGGGCCCGGGCACTTCTCGCATTCGTACCCGGAGGGCGTAATCACCGCGGCAGCCTTCCCGCGCGGCCCCCACCGCCCCGGCGAACCCGACCGGAGCGGCGCGAAAAGCGAGACCGTCGGCGTCCCGACCGCGGCGGCGAGGTGCATGGGGCCGGTATTACCGGAAACGAACAGCCGCGCGCCGGCGAGTAACCCCACCAGGGCGCCGAGGTCGGTCTCGCCTGCCACGTTCGCCCGCCCGCGGCCCTCGCCCGCCACGGCGGAGGCGAGTTCGGTTTCCGCCGCCGAACCCGTGACGACGACCGCGTACCCGGTGGCCTTCGTCAATTCGGCGGCGAGGATGCGGTACCGCGCCGGCGACCAGTTAAGCGAGGACCCGCCGCTGCCGGGGTGGACGACGACGTACTCCGCCTCGCTCAACCCGTGCGCCGCCAGAATTTCCGCGGCCTGCGCGCGCTCGGCGGGCGTTACCTCCACCCGCGGTTCGCGGGGCGTGTCCGGAACGGCCAACCCCAGCCCCGCCAGGTACTCCAGGTTGTACTCGATTTCGTGACGGTCGGAGGGCGAGCGGTGGACCATGACCCGCCGGTCGTAAAAAACCGAATACGCCCGATACCCGTTGCCGACGCGGAGCCTCACCCCCGCCGCCCATACGACGAGGGTATCGACGAGGTCGGGGTGGACGACGACGGCCGCTTCGAACCCGCCGGCCCGCACCTCTCGCACCGCCCGCCGGAACCCGCGCCAACTTCTCCCGGGCGAGAGGAGCACGCGTTCGACCTCCGGGCGCCGTTCCAACAGCGGCGCCACCGCCGCCGGCGCCATCGCCGCCAGCCGGACGCCGGGCCACGCCTCCCGGATCTCCTCCAGCAGCGGAAACGTCAGGACCCAGTCGCCCAGCCGGTCGTTACGCGCTATCAGTAAGTTCCCGATTTCCATTTCGAGCCGCCGCCGGCTCGGCCATCAGCGGGAGCGCGAGACCCCACAAAACGACGAAGAGGACGAGCATTGCCGGGTCTGAGATGACGTCGCCGACGAGGCCGCTGACGAGAACCGCGGCCGTCGCCGCGAGCAAGCCCAGGCCGAGGCCCCGGACGCCGGCGCTCGCGCCGCGCCGGTACGCCCGTCCCGCCGACGCCACCGCCGCGACGACGATCCACATCGCCGCGGCCGCCGCGAGCACGCCGCTCTCGATTACCAACCGCAAATAATCGTTGTGCCACCCGATAACTCCCGCTACCGGCGAATAGAACCGCGTTTGGTAGGGGAACACTACTTTTATGGTTTCCGGACCGAAACCGGTCAACGGCCGGTCGAAAACGATCTCGAGCGCTCCCTTCCACAGTATATCGCGGTAATTCTCGAACGCCGGATCGCCGAGCGTGAACCGGCCGGAGGCGACGCCCGCCGGTAGGAGGTACGCCGCGGCCGCCGCCGCCGCCGCGATGACCAACACTACCGCCCATACCCGCCGGTTGTGGAGCGCGCCGATTACGCCGACGCCGGCCACCAACGCCAACCACTGGCCGCGGCAAAACGTAAGGATTAACGCGCCGAACGGGAGCACCGCCGCGGCCGCGAGCCCGAGCCGCCGTCTTCCGGAGTAGAGTACGGCCGCCGCCGCTAAAAAACACAGCGCGACCGCCAGGATCTGCGCAAACGTCGTATACCCTCCCGTGGGTGAACTGATGCGCTCGACCTCGCCCAACGCGAACATGCCGATCCCCGCCGCCGCCGCGGCCACCGTAGCCGCGAGGAATATGTATATCCCCGCCCACCGCCGCGCGGGCCGGAGCGGCATATGCGCCAGCGGGTAAAACGCCAACAACAGCCCGCTCTTCTCCAACCCCTTCCAGCTGAGCGCCGGGTCCACCGACGTCAACGTCGAAAGTATCCGCAGCAGGAGGAAAACGGCTAGCGGGAGGTCGAGCGGGTTGGGCCGGAGGTCGCGCCACCCGCCGCGCAGCAGGTGGATTACGAACAACACGGCGACGATCAGGAGGCCGAAGTAGGCCATCGACGTCGCGAAGAGCGGCGCCGGCGCGAGCGCCACGACGCCGGCGAAAAACAGGGCCTCCAGCGTCGGCGAGGAGTTACCGGAGCGTTCCGTATCGCCCTCCTCCGGTTCTCACCGTATGACGGCCACCTTCCCGAAGGTCCGCCCGCCGTCGACGTCCTCCACGACGAAGAGGTACAGGCCGGAGGCGGCCGGCCCGCCCGCCGCCGTCCGGAGCGGCCACTCCGCCGACCCGTGCGCCGCGACCGGACCGAGGCGGTAAACCTCCTCGCCGGCCAGGTTGTAAACGACCACCGACCCGCCGGGCGCCAGGTTGGCGAAGCGAATATGGTTGTGGCCGGCCGACGGCCGGGCCGGGTTGGGATACGCGATTACGCCCTCCGACGACGGCGAGGGACCCTCCCGCAGCCCCGCCAACGACGCCGCCACGGCGACGTTCACGCGCGTAACGTCCGCGCCGAACGCGGCCGTTAGGTGCTTGGGGAGGTCCTCCGTCGTGTGATACCACGGGTAGAACTCCCGCCGCGGGTGCTCAACCGACAACAACGCCGGATACCCGAACTCCCAAAAGGGCTCGTGGTCGCTGCCGCCCCGGCCTTCGGTTGCGGGGTAAATTGCATAGGAGGGAACGTAAAGCCGCGCCGCCGCCCGGTACCGGTTCAGCAACTCCTCCGAGAAATCGTTGTAGCGAACCTCGACGTCGTGGACCGGCTCGTCGAGATACGCGACCATATCCATATTCAACGCCGCGCGGATATCCGCGCCGGCGGCGTGCTCCTTCCGCACGTACGCCCGGGAACCGAGCAGGCCCTCCTCCTCCCCCGAAAACGCGAGGAACTTCAGCGTGCCGTCGAATCGGTAGTCGGCCAGCGCCGTCGCCGCCTCCAATACCGCGGCCGTCCCGGAGGCGTTGTCCTCCGCGCCGGGAGCGAGGTTCCACGGGTCGCCCGAAATGGAATCGTAATGGCCGCAGAGCACGTAGATTTGATTCGGTCGGGTTACGCCCGGTTTCACGGCTTCGACGTTATACCAGATTATCGGAACGCTGTTGGTTATCCGGACCTCCTCCCACCGCGCGCCGCCGTCCGTAGTGTGAATTACGGCGGAGGGATACCCCACCGCCCACGCCTCCTCGCGGCTCACGACCGACAGCCCCTCGAACGTGCGGTAATCGCTCGGAGGCGGCGATTGTCGGGCCCAGCTCGCGCCGCCGTTCTCGGTTACGTAAACGCGGTTGGTGGAACCCACGGCCCAGCCCCGGGAGGCGTCGGCGAACGCGACCTCCGTGAAATAGGGCCACGTTGGGAAATACCCGGACACTCGGCGCCACGTCCCGCCGGCGTCCTCGGAATATAGGATCGTCCCGTCGTACCCAACCATCGTCGCGTGCGTGGCGTCCGCGAACGCGATTTGGCGCATCGTGTGGGGCGCGGCCGCGGGTACGTTTATTACCGCCCAGGTCCGGCCGCCGTCGTAGGAACGCATTACCAAACCTTCGACTCCCAGCGCCCACCACCGGTCGGCCGTCTCGGCGTACACGCCGAGGACGTGCTTGGTGGTGGGCGTCGCGACTTTCGCCCAGCTCGCGCCGCCGTCCGCGGTGCGGTACAAGGCGCCGTCAAGCCCCCCGGCGAGGCCGAGTCGCGTGTCGTAAAAATATATGTCTCGCAAATCGTCCGTCGGGTCCTGGAGGGGGAGTTGGCGCCAGGTACGGCCGCCGTCATCCGTCCGACCCAGAAACCCTATGCCGCCGACGACGAAACCTACGGTATCCGTAATAAACTTGGCCTGGGCCAGCCGGCCCTCCGACTTGTACGCCGTCCAGGTCTTTCCGGCGTCGCCGCTCCGCCAGACATAACCCCACGTCGAAACCAGCCACCCCAGCCTCCCGTTCGCCCGAAAGACGCAATCGAGGAGGTAGTCGTTATCCATCGGCTCGTAGAGGTACGGCCGGCGGGCCGTCTCGTATCCCAGGCTCCGGAAATGGTCCTCGATATACGCGGTCGCCCGTTCGATCTCCTCGGCGTGCGAGTAACGGGTGCCGACGGCGGCCAGCCGTTCGATATGGTCGAAGTACCGGTCGGCGCGAACGCGGCGTACGACCTCGGCCACGAGCGGGTCGTACGCCAGCGCCGGCAGCGCCCGCGGCCGCGGCGGCCGCACCGGCTCAAGCGTCACGCGCTTCAGTTCGACGCCCCGCCGCGCCAGCGGCTCTACGGCCGCCGCCTCCCCCGCCACAACGTGCGCCCCGCCGAAAACGGCGAGGACGGTCACGCCCTCCGCGGGCGGCAACGCCTCCCCCGGCCGCGGCCAAGCCAAATATACCGGCGCCTCGGGGGGGCCCAGGTCGACGTACGCGTACCCGTCGAGCGCCGCCGCCTCCCCCGGGGAGGCGAGAACTAGCGCGAAGGAGGGCCGCGCCTCGACGACCGCCGCGCCGCGCGCCAGCAGCTCGTACGCTGCCGCCGGTCGGGCGAGTTCCACCGCCAGCAGCGTCGGCGCAGGAGAGAAGGCGGCCGCCGCCCCCGCCGCGCCCGCTGCCGCCACGCAAGCGAAAATACCGATCCGGCGCGCGCTCATTTCAACTCCACCCTCCCCCGACCCGTAAAGCGCTCCAGCGAACGTACCAGCTGGCGGGAGGGATTGCAGCTAAACTCCGGCCGCGCGCGCAGTACGACCTCCCGGCCGTTGCGCCGCACGTGGAAGAAGACGGGGCACCGGCCGGCGTGGCGGCCGAGCACCTTCTCCATATCCGCCAACAGCTCGGCGTCCGCGTTCTGCGGCAACACGATATGGACTTCGCGGGCGAAGCGGTATTCCGCCTCCTCCAGCGAGGTGACGCTGTCGGCGATAATCTTATACGTCCCCTCGTCGCGTTTGACGCGGCCCTGCACCAGAACGGGGCGGTCGACGAAGATCACGAACTCGGCCTGGGCGTAACAATCGGCGAACGCCACCACTTCCAAAGAGGCGTCGTCCTCCAACGTGAAGAACGCCATCTCGCGGCCCTTCTTGTCGGCGATGGTCTTGATGCGGCCGACCATGCCGCCGACCTTTACCTCCTTCCCCGCCCGGCCCGCCAAAACGTCGCCCACGGTAACGGCGCGGCGTTGCGCCAACAGCTCGCGATAGCCGTCGAGGGGATGGCCGGAGAGACTGGCGCCGAGGAGTTCCTTCTCGTACCGCAACAGCTCCAGGGGCGGCCATTCCTCCTCCCCCTCCGCCTCCGGAGGCGCGACCTCCTCCGCCTCCTCCCCCCACGCGCCGATCAAGCTTTCCTGGCCCACCGCGCGGTCCCGGTGGAGGCGCTTGCCCGCCTCCAACGCCGCCTCCAACGCGCGGTACAGCGGCGCCCGACCCCGGCCCAGGCCGTCGAACGCTCCCGCCTTGATAAGCGATTCGATGACCGCGCGGTTCACGGCGCGCAGGTCGACGCGGCTGCAAAAATCGGTCAGGCTCGCGAACGGCCCGCCGCGTTCGCGGGCGGCCACGATCTCGTCGATGGCGGCGTGGCCGACGTTTTTAATCGCCGCCATCCCCATCCGGATCCGGTCGTCCTCCTCCACCCAGAAGTTGTACCAGGAGACGTTGAGGTCGGGAGGGAGCACGTCGATGCCCATCTGCCGGGCGCTCTTCAAATACTGGACGATCTTGTCCGGGTTCCCCTGCTCGGAGGTCAAGAGCGCGGCCATGAATTCCGGCGCGTAGTTCGCCTTGAGGTACGCCGTCTGGTAGGAGAGGACGGCGTAGGCCGTCGTATGCGCCTTGTTGAATCCGTACTCAGCAAACGGCGCCACCGTATCGAAGATGGCCTCCGCCTCGGCGGAGGTGTACCCGCGCTCCTGCGCGCCGGCGACGAACGACTCGCGCTGGGCCTTCATCTCGCCGCGCTTCTTCTTCCCCATCGCCCGGCGGAGGATATCCGCCTGGCCCAGCGAGTACCCGGCCACCTCGCTGGCTATTTTCAAGACGTGCTCCTGGTAGAGGATGGCGCCGTACGCGTCGTCCAGTATGGGCTCGAGCGAGGCGTGAAGCGGCGCCGTCTCCTCCCGACCGTGTTTCCGGTTGATGAACTGCTCCGTCGCGCCGGACCCCATCGGCCCCGGCCGGAAGAGCGCCAGAATCGGGATTAACTCCTTGAAGTTCCGAGGCGCCACGCGCCGGCACAGATCGCGCATCCCCTCCGACTCGAGCTGGAACACGCCGTCCGTGTCGGCTTGGCGCACCAGCTCGTACGTCGCCTCGTCGTCGTAGGCGATGCTCTCGATATCGACGGTTACGCCGCGGCGCCGCGCGACGGCCTTAACCGTATCCTCGATAACGGTGAGGGTCTTCAGCCCCAACACGTCGACCTTCAACAGGCCGATGGCCTCCACCGCGTTCATATCCCATTGCGTCGTAACCTCCTCCTTGCGGCCGCGGTACAGGCCGACGTGGTTCGTAAGCTCGTCCGGGGCGATTACGACGCCAGCGGCGTGGACGGAGGGGTGGCGCGTCAAGCCCTCCAGCTGGAGCGCGAGGTCGAGGCACTCCCGCACGCGGCGGTTTTCCTCGTATTCCCGCTTGACGACGGCGTTCGTCTTCAGCGACTCGGCCAACGGCGCCATCGGGTTGATCTCCTTCGAGATTAGGTCGGCCTCCGCGAACGGGATTTGCAGCACGCGGCCGACGTCCTTCACCGCCGCGCGCGCCGCCAGCCGCCCGAACGTAATGATCTGCGCGACGCTGTCCTGGCCGTACTTCGCCGTAATGTAGCTGACGACCTCGTCGCGCCGTTGGTCGCCGAAGTCGACGTCGAAGTCCGGCATCGAGATCCGCTCGGGATTGAGGAACCGCTCGAAGACGAGGCCGTGTTCCAGCGGGTCGACGCCGGTAATGCCCAACAGGTAGGCCACCAGCGAGGAGGCGGCCGAGCCCCGGCCCGGGCCGACCATGATGCCGCGCTCGCGCGCGTGCCGGACGATGTCCCACACGATGAGGTAGTACGCCTCCATCCCCATCTGCGTGATGACGCCCAGCTCGTAGGCGAGGCGCTCCTCGATCTCGGCACCGGCGCCCGGGAACCGGCGCGCGAGGCCCTCCCGGGCCACCTGCTCCAGGTACTCGGCGGCGGACAGCCCCCCCGGGACGTCGAACCGGGGCAGCCGCACG
>CP070633.1:2323653-2338104 GCA_020356085.1 Candidatus Coatesiibacteriota bacterium
GACTACCTCGTGCTGTGCGTGCCGCTGACGAACGAAACGCGGGGGATGGTCGGCGTCGACGAGATCCGCCTCATGAAGGAGTCGGCGGTCCTGATAAACGTCGGCCGGGGCCCCCTGGTCCGGGAGGACACGCTGCTGGAGGCCCTCCGGCACCGGTGGATCGCCGGCGCCGGCCTCGACGTCTTCGAGAAGGAGCCGCTCGCCGCCGACCACCCGTTCTACAACCTGGACAACGTCATCCTCTCGCCGCACGTCGCCGGCGTAACGCCGTACTACTGGGACCGGATGGCCAAGCTGTTCGTCGAGAATTTCAAACGCTTCGTGGCGGGCGAGGAACTGGCGCAGACGGTCGACAAGGAGCGCGGATACTAAGGGGGCGAGAGGCGTGGCGGCCGGTAAAACCGTCGGCCTGACGGCCGCGTTATTAATCGCCGCCTCCGCGCACGGCGCGAGCTGGCCGCCGGCGGAGGTGCCCACGCTGGAGGAGGCCGTGGCCCGGGCGCCCAACGTCGTCCGCGTCGAAATCCTGGAGGTGCCGGAGGAGGGGCCGGTGCGGGTAGAGGTGCGGGAGGTCTACTGGGGCGAGTT
This sequence comes from Candidatus Coatesiibacteriota bacterium, assembly GCA_020356085.1. Classification (GTDB taxonomy): domain Bacteria; phylum RBG-13-66-14; class B26-G2; order WVWN01; family WVWN01; genus WVWN01. The sequence goes on from CP070633.1 coordinate 2,324,242, forward strand.
CGAGAACGAGGGGTGGGTGGACCCGACGTACGAGGTCCCGGACGCGGAGGGGGAGGGCGGCCACGACGTAGCGTTCGAGTTCCGCCCGGGCGAGCAGTACGTCCTCTTCGCGGAGCGGCACTTCGGCGGCCTGTACCGGCCGTACCTCTTCTGGAACACGCGGTGGGGCGTGGCCGACGTCGTGGAGGGCGAGCTGGACCTGGCGCGCTTCGCGGAGGGGCCGCGGCTCCTGCCGCTGACGGAGTTTCGCGAGATGGTGAAAGAGATCAAGTGGGGGATGTAAGTTAACGGGGAAAGGCCGAAGGGAGGCGCCCTATGAAGAAGTTCGCCAAAGAGGCGACGCTGGCTTCATTATTCTTGGTTGTTGCCGGGTTACTGGCGTCGTGCGCCGCCTCTTCCGAGGAGTCGCGGGGTTTGGGGGACATGCTGCGCGAGGTCCGCCTAATCGAAGCCACTGCCACGTACCCGTGGCCGGCCGCGTTTATTTGGGCCGTGGTCGCGTGGGTAGCGATCCTGATACTAGCGAACGTCCCCGTCAAATGGGCGAAGCCGAAGGCCGGAAGCGAGGCGCGGCCCACTTTTCTCGAGATTCTACAAGACGTTTTCGGCGGGACGGAAAAAGGACGGAGGATAACCGCGCGCGTATTGGCCGTGGTAGTTTACGTCGCCTTGGTCCTAGCTATTAGGGGGCTCGTCGATTTCCTACCCGGCCAAGAACGGCACGGCCGGCCCGAGCCCCACCCGCCGCCCGAGCCCGGGCCCGCGGGCGAAGGCAGACCCGGGGAAGAACCTTCTCACGGCGAGGAACCGCATCCTCCGGAGCCGGGACCCGAGTAGCGGTACGCGTTTAATACGAGCCGGATAGAACGCCGCATACACGCAAAAGCAGCTATGGACTCTAAAGCCTTACGCCAATCGTTCCTCGACTTCTTTGAGCAGCGCGACCACAAAATAGTCGCGCCGGCGCCGCTCGTCCCCGCCGGCGACCCGACGCTCCTCTTCAACACCGCCGGCATGGTCCAGTTCAAACCCCACTTCGCCGGCTCCGTCGAGCTGACGTTTAAGCGCGCGGCCTCCTGCCAGCCGTGCCTGCGCGCGGGCGGCAAGGACTCCGACCTCGCGCTCGTCGGCCACACCCTCCGCCACCACACCCTCTTCGAGATGCTGGGCAACTTCTCCTTCGGCGACTACTTCAAGCGGGAGGCCATCGCCTGGGGCTGGGAGTACCTTGCCGACGTATTGAAGCTCGACCCGGAACGGCTGTACGTCACGGTACATACGGACGACGACGAGGCGGCCGCGATCTGGGTGGAGGAGGTCGGCTTCCCCGCCGAGCGGTTGAGCCGCTACGACGAGGACAACTTCTGGGGGCCGGCGGGGGGCCTGGGCGCGTGCGGCCCCTCCTCCGAGATCCACTACTACGCCGGCGAGGAGTACGGCTGCGGCCGCGAGGAATGCCACGTCAACTGCGATTGCGACCGCTTCCTCGAGGTGTGGAACCTCGTCTTCCCGCAGTTCGACCAGCAGGCCGACGGCACGCGGCTGCCGCTCCCCAACCCCGGCATCGACACCGGCATGGGCCTGGAGCGGCTGGCCTTCGCCGTCCAGGGGGTAGTGGACAACTTCCGGACGGACCTTTTCCTCCCGATTATCCAACGCACGGAAGAGGTATTGCAGAAGGACTACGGCGACGACGGCCGGACGCGCTCGTCGATGAACATCGTCGCCGACCACGTTCGCGCGCTAACGTTCGCGGTCGCCGAAAACGTCCTCCCCTCCAACGACGGCCGCGGCTACGTCGTCCGGAAGTTGCTGCGCCGCGCGCTGCTGCACGCCTACCTCCTGGGTCTCCAGGAGCCGGCGCTCCACCGTCTGGTCGAACCGGTGGTGGCGGTCATGGGCGGGACGTACGCGCACCTACCGCCGCAGCGCTCGTTCGTGGAGGGCGTCCTGCGGGAGGAGGAGGAGCAGTACCTGGCGACGCTCGGCCGCGGCATGGACCGCCTCCGCGGCAAGCTCGCCTCCCTGAAAAAGGGCGGCCTCCTGGGCGGGGAGGACGCCTTCACCCTCTACGACACTTACGGCCTGCCGCTGGAGGTCACGGCCGAGGTGGCCGAGTGGGAGGGCGTAGACGTCGACGCGGCCGGCTTCGAGGAGGAGATGACGGCACAGCGGCACCGCTCCCGGGCGGCCGCGGCCTCCGCCGACGAGTTTCCGCTCACCGGCAACGTCGACGACGTTCCGGCGACGACCTTCGTCGGCTACGACGACCTGTCGCACGAGGCGACGGTCCTCGCGATCGTTACGGCCGAAGGCCGCGTCGCCGGCGCCCAGGAGGACACCCGCGCCGTCGTCGTGCTCAACGTGTCGCCGTTCTACGCGGAGGCCGGCGGCCAGGTGGGCGACGCGGGCCTGCTGACGGCCGAGGGCGTCGCGTTCGACGTGGAGGAGACGACCAAGGCGCCGCAGGGCCAATTCCTGCACGTCGGCGTCGTGCGGGAGGGGATATTGAAAGAGGGCCAGACGGTAACGGCGGCCGTCGACCGCTCGCGGCGCCAGGCCGTCGCCGGCCACCACACCGCGACGCACCTCCTCCACGCCGCGCTGCGCGAGGTCGTCGGGGAGGGGGCCACGCAGGCCGGCTCGTTCGTTGGGCCCTCCTACCTCCGCTTTGACTACGCCTCCAAACGCGCGCTGGAACCGGAGGAGGTGGAGGAGGTCGAGCGGCGCGTCCAACGGAACGTCGTCGCCAACCTGCCGGTGTGGTGGACCGACATGGAGGTGGAGGAGGCGAAGAGCCGCGGCGCCATGGCGCTCTTCGGCGAGAAGTACGGCGAGCGCGGCCGCGTCGTCTGCGTCGGCGGCGAGGGCGAGGAGCTGAGCCTGGAGCTGTGCGGCGGCACGCACCTGTGCAATACCGGCGAGGTGGGGCCGTTCTACCTCGTCCGGGAGGAGGCGCTGGCGGCGGGCGTCCGCCGATTGGAGGCCGTCGCGGGCGAGGCCGCGCTGGCGTACGCCCACAAGATGCGCCGCGTCCTGGCGGAGGCGGCCGCCATCATTAAAACCGGCTGGGAAGACCTCCCCTCCCGCGTCCAGAGTGCCCTCGACGACCGGCGCGAGCTGGACAAGAAGCTCCGCCGGCTTACCTCCCAGGAGGCCACCGCGCACGCTGCGGAGCTGCTGGCGAGCGCCGCCCAGGTGGGGCCGGTCCGGCTGGTCACAGGGTTGCTGGCCGGCGCCTCCGCCGACGCCGTCAAGGAGGCCGCCTCCAGTTTGATCTCGGCCCACGGCGACGTCGTCGCGCTGTTCGCCTCCGACGAGGGCGGCAAGGCGACTATCTTCGCGGGGGCCGGGGCCGAGGCGATTGCGGCCGGCGCCCACGCCGGCAACCTCGTCCGCGACGTCGCGAAAGCGTTGGGCGGAGGAGGAGGCGGCAAACCGGACTTCGCGCAGGCCGGCGCCAAGACGGCGGAGGGCCTGGAGGAGGCGTTGGCGCAGGCGGAGCGATTACTCAGCGAGATGATTGGAGGATAAGACTATGCGAAAGGTCATTACCGTCGGTTTACTACTAATTGCGGCCGCGGCCTTCGGCCTGCCGCGCGGCCTCGCCGGCCCCAGCGTCGGCTTCGGCGGCATTCTGGGCGACCAGGCGTTCGTCGGCGGCGAAATAGACTTCGCCTCCCCGCCCTACATCTCGTGGGGGCCGGAGGCGATGCTCGCGTTCGGCGGCGGCGTGGGGATCTTCGGCGGCGTCGCGGGCCGCGTGTACATTATCCCGAACTATAACTACCTCGCGCAGCCGTACTTCGTCTTCGGCGGCGGCCTCACGGTCGGCTTCGACGCCGGCGACGAACCGGACCCCCCGCCGGGGGTAGAGGACACCGACGTCCACCCGGGCGGTTATATTCACTTCGGCGCCGGCACGGACTTCGACATCCCGAACACGGCCATCGCCCCGTACATCGATCTGGGCGGCCTAGTCTTCCTCACCGACGACACCCACGCCGACTTCAAGATCGAGCTTGGCGTTCGGTTCGGGAAGTAGCGGCCGGGGCTAACGTTATATAATTGTAGCGTCGACCTGCGCGATTTATTATATTATTCTATTCAAGCAATAATGCCACAACATTTCTTCTCGGAGGTTATCCATGCGTAAATGCGTTATAATACTTTCCGTAATAATGGCGGCGGCCGCGTCGGCGTTGGCCGCGCCTTCCGGGTTGTCCGGTTTATCCGTGGGCATAGGCGCCGGCGGCCTTACGGACGGCTTCGTCCAAGCGGAATACGACTTCCTGCTTTCGCGCTACGTCTGCCTGGGACCCGAGTTTATGCTGGGATTCGGCGGCGGCGGCGCTATATACGGCGGCGCCGCGGGGAGGTTCTACGTAATACCCGATACGCATCCGATTTTCCAGCCGCACCTGGTTTTCGGCGCCGGCCTCGCCCACGGCTTCGATAATGAAGATACCCGGGGGGACGAGGGCAAGACCGGCTTGTACATCGACCTCGCCTTCGGCTGCGACTTCGACATACCCAAGTCGCCGGTATCGCCGTATCTGGACCTGGGCGGCCTTTTCTTCGCGGGCGACGACTCGGAGGCGAGTTTCAAGGTTGAAATCGGCGCCCGCTTCGCGCTGTAAGGAAGACGAACGTAACGGGAGAGCGTGGTTCGCGGTGGGCCGCGAGCGAGAGTCGCCGAAGGGCACGCGCGGCGACCGCTGGCGCGTACCCCCGCCTACGCAAACGTTTAACTTTAGCTCGGAAGTATCGTCCGTGGGTAATGGAACACCCGTGGTAGCGTTCGTTCTGGCCGCGGCGGCGTTGGCGGCCGCCTTTCTTTAGCTTACGTCCTCGGTAGGAGGTGTAACCGACATGAGACTCCGGGTTCTTTGGGTAGCGGTTCTTATTCCTGCGGCCGCCGCCGCCGTCGGCTTCTACTTTAACGGCGGCCTGGCCGCCTACGGCGACCTGGAAGTCCGAGTGGAGTGGGGGCCCTTAGTCATCACGCAACATGAGCGGCTCGGCAACTCCTATTACGTGGGGGGCGGCGTAGTGGTACCGGTGTGGAGGTACGGGGCGACGAACGTTACGCCTCGGCTGGAGGCTACGGCCGACATCGGCCACAGCTCGAAGACCAAGCAGGTGGAATACGAACAGGCGCAGGACTACGAGCTGGCGTGGACGACGATCCCTATCCGGGGAGGCCTTCTCTTCGGCGTGGAGGCGGGGCCGGCGCGGCCCTACGGCGGCTTCGGCGTCGGCCTCGCGGTTGTGCCGTGGACCGTAACGCATACTCCCACCGGCGCCGAAGTCGACAACCAAACCGAAACCCAAGCGACGTTCGCGATCCCGTTCGGGTGCGACTTTCGCCTCACCCCCGCCGTCGCGGTGGGGTTCCGGGCCGAGTACTTAATAGTTACCGGCGAGGTCTCGCCGGAGATAGAGGTGGAAAACGTCGGTATCGCAATGCCGAACCCGTTCCTGGTAACGGGTACTGTCCGCCTCGACCTCTAAGCGGCCGCGCCTCGCCGCACGATATCGCATTGCCGTTTCGAGTAACAACGTTGGCCGCGGCCCTGCTGGGGCCGGCCGTCGTCGCCGCCGTCGGCCTGTACGTTGACGGCGGCGTCGTTGCGTTCCGCGCGCTGGAGGTCCGGTTCGAGGCCGGGCCGGTCGTTTTTAAGGAATGCGAGCCGCTGGGAACTTCCTGGTGGGCGGGGGGCGGGTTGGCCGTGCCGCTGTGGCGGTACGAGGCGGAGGCGACGCCCTACCTGGAGGCCGTAACCGCGGCCGGCTACGGCGCGCTGCGCGAACCGGTGGAACACTGCCTCTACCGGAACTACGAGCTGTCGTTCGCGGTGGCGGCGCTGCGCGAATACGCCGCGTTCGGCGTGGAGGTCGACGGGTGGCGGCCGTACGTCGGGTTCGGCGGCGGCCTGGCCGTCGTCCCGTGGGAGGCGTATCACACGGAGGAGAAAATCGTTGTCGACAGCCGGACCGAAGTCAAACCGGTTCTCTCGCTCCCGTTCGGCTTCGAATATCGCCTGGCGGACCGGCTCCTCCTCGCCGCCGGCGTCGAATACCTGACGATCATGGGGAAGGTGAAGCTTACGTACGAGATCGAGGGCGTCAAGACGATGTTGCCGGACCCGTTTATATTTTCGGCGCGGCTGCGGTGGGATTTTTAGGCGGGACCCACCCTCGACGAAAAAGCGCCCCTCGCGGGGCGCTTTGTTCTTATGGAACCGTAACGCTTTAGAATAAGAAGCCGAGGTTGAAGTCGAAGCGGGGCCGGACTCCCTCTGTGTCCAGATGCGTGTCGCCGACGGTAATATCGGCGGAGGCGTACCCGGATCCGGCGCCGAGCGTAATAGTCGCGCGCTCCGCTACTACCCAGCGCCAACCAATGACCGCCGCCGGCGTTATCCACGTCGCGGTAGCGGTATCGCCGGTCGATTCGTCCTTCAAGTCGTGGAACTCGGCGTTTACCTCCGCCTGGACGTAGAGGCGCTGGAAGCCTCCTAACGGGTAGAATCGGACCAGGCCGTTGACGTTGTAATATTTCCAGTCAACGTCGTCGTGGTCGATGAATAAGTACCCGTTGGGCGCGAAGCCCCCGCCGGCGGCTAACGAGATGTAGCCGTTAAGGTTGCGTTCGTACCGGGCGTTGAAATTGCCCCAGAATAGCGAGAGGATGCCGATGTCGACCTCGTTATTGTAATCGGTAGCACCGGCCGGCGCCCCGCTCGCGAGAACGACCACCGCCAAGAAGCCCAGAAGCGAATTCCGAAGCATACCAGCCTCCTCCTTAAAAACGTTTCGGCCGCCCCGCGCGGGTTTCGGCCGGCGGCCGTTCCGGTTACCACTCCTCGTAAAACTCGACGCCTTCCCGCTCCTGCGCCTGCAGCAGGCGGTAGTGCTCGTAGCCGTCGAGGAATTTCAAGATGAACATCCGATTAGGAGCTTCCGGCGCCAACGCCAGGAACCGCCGGTAGTAATCGGAGGCGTTCTCGTAGAACTCGAGCTCGCGCTCGAAGCGCCGCCATTGCTTGGCCTCCGAGCCCTTGATGCGGAAGATGTCGCCCAGCATCTCGTAGGCCAGCGGGTCGTTCGGGACCGACTGGCGCAGGCCGTCGAACACGGCCACCGCCTTATCCAAATCGCCGTTGTGGCGGTAGCACGTACCCAACGCTTTGGGGATATTGTAGTTCTCCGGGGAGAGACCGCGCGCCCGTTCGTAATACTTTATCGCCTCCGGGTACGCCTCCAGGTTCTCGTACGCGATGGCCAGGAGGTAGTGGCTGTCGAGGTCCTTCTTGTCGAGGGCGCAGGCCTTCTCCAACACCGCCGCGGCGTCGCCGTTCCGCTCCTGCCGCAGGTAGAGGTAGCCTAGGTCGACGCGCGCCGGGACGTGCTGGCCGTTGAGCCAAACCGCCTCCTCGTACTCGACGATCGCCTCCTCGACCTTGTCCTGCGCCTTGTACAGCCGGCCGAGCTGGTAGTGGGCCTCGAACGACTCCGCGTTTATCTCGACCGCCCGCTTTAGCTCCCGCTCGGCGGGCTTGTAGTCTTCGAGCGCGATATACGAGCGGCCCAGGCCGAGGTAGGACTCGACCCGGCGGTCGTCGGCGCTCTTGGCGCGGCCGTACGCCCCTACCGCGTCCGGCCACCGCTCCGTCGTCTCGTACAATTCGCCCAGCAAGAGGAAGGCCTCGATCCGCTCGGGCTCGAGGTCGGTGGCCCGCTCCAGCGTCCGCTCCGCCTCCTCGAAATTCTCGCGCCGCAGCTCCATGCGGCCGTGGTGGAAGAACGCCTCGTAGTAGCGGGGGTTTTCGACCTCCGCCCGCTGGTAGAACTCGGAGGCCCGTTCGTAATCTTTTTGGCCCTCGTGGGCGCGCGCGAGGTAGAAGTACACGCGGTCGGCGAATTCGCCCGGCGTCCCGGCCTGCTCCAGGACGCGCTGGGCGTCGCGGTACCTTTCGCGGCCGACGTACGCCTGGCCCAGGCCGACGCGCGCCTCTACGTTAGAGGGCTCGGCCTTTATCACCTTCTCGAGGCTCTTGGCGGCGGCCTCGTAACGTTCGGTCGCCGCGGCCGCGAGCCCGCGGTAGAGGTGGCCCCGCATGTTGCCGCTATCCAACGTTATCAAGCGGTCGGCGTACTCCCACGCCCGCGCGTACTCGCCCTCCCGGTAGAGCAGCTCGCTGAAATACTCCAACGTCAACAGGTGCGTGTCGTCCCGCGCCAGCGCTTTTTCGAACGAGTTCCGGGCCTGGGGGTAATCTCCCAGGCCGAACTGCGCGCGGCCGAGCTGGGCGTAGGCCTCCGCCTCGCCGGCGCCGGCGTCGACGGCGTCTTTCAGCGTCCGCTCCGCCCGCGAGTAGTCCTCCGCGCGATTGTACAGCGTCCCCAGCAGAACCAGCGCGCGGCTATCGCGCGGCCGGAGGTCAACCACCCGTTCCAGCGCCCTCGTCGCGCCGAAGTCGTCCTGGAGCGCGAGTCGCGCTTGCGCCAGTTCCCAAAACACGTCGGCGTCGTCGGGCGTAAGCCGGCTAAGCTCCTCGTAGTGCTCCGCGGCCTTGACCCAGTTACCCCGGCCGGCGTACAACGAGGCGAGGCGGCGGTGCGCCTCCTCGTGCCGCGGCTCCGCCCGCAGGATCCGCTCGTACTCGGCGAGGGCGTCGCCGGCCCGGCCGAGCTTCTCCTCGTACAACTGCGCGAGCTCGAGGCGGTAGGCCGTATCGCCGACGCGGGCGACGAGCTCCTCCAGCGCCTTCGCCTGGTTCTTGTAGTCGGCGGCCGCGGCGTACAGGTCGGCGAGGGCGCGCCAACTGTTGAGGTGGTTGGGGTCCAGGCGGACGACGTCCTGGTAAGCGGTAATGGCGCGCGTCCGGTCGCCCGTCTTCTCCGCGAAGAACGCGATCTTATAGGAGACCTCGGCCGACTTGCCGGTCGCGGCCTCCAGGCGTTCGTAGGCGCGGAGCGCCTCCCGCCAGTCCTCGGCGCCCTCGTAGGCCTCCGCGCGGCCGCGCAGCGCCTCGGCGTTCGCGGCGTCCACGGCCAGCGCTTGCTCGAACAGCTCCGCCGCCTCCCGCCACTCCCGCGCCGCCAACGCCTGCTGCCCGCGGAACAGCAAATCGCCCAGGTCGGCCGTCCCTTGGCCCGCCGCCGCGCCCCAACATAATAAAACCGCGGCCGCGAGCGCCCCGACCGCGTTCCGCCAGAGGGTAACTTTTTGAGATCCCATAATTAGATGTGCCGAAGGCGGGACTCGAACCCGCACGAAGTTAATCCTTCACTAGATCCTGAATCTAGCGCGTCTACCAATTCCGCCACTTCGGCCTGACTTCCTAGATTATATTAGGCTCGCGCGGCAAAGTCAAGCGCTTTGCAGAATTAAGGCCTTCTTGCTTTTCGTCGGGGGGTGTGGTATTAATGTACGAATACTCGGTTACCCGCCCACGGAGGTTAATCGTTATGCGTTATATCTGGGTCATACTGATAGCGGCGGCGCCGGCCGCGGCGCTAGTGTGGGGCGTGAGCGTCGGCGGCGGATTGGGCATTCCCGCCATCGACTACACAGACATCGTATCCCCCTCCCCCGTCGTCGAAGGTCGCGGCCTGTTTTGCATAACGCCCAACGTCACCGTTACGGCGGGGGTCGCGTACCGCGTGGAACACGAACCCAAGGAATTCGAAAGGTGGGAGGAGGCCTCCTACCGGATTATCCCGGCGCTGTTCGGCGCGGTATACCGCTTCGAATACCTGCCGCTGATGCCGTACGCCGGCGGCGGCGTCGCGGCCGTAATCGGGACCGCCACGGTTCCGACGGCGGAGGGCACCGAGGACCGCAAGAGTACGCGCCTCGGCGGCTTCGTGGAGGGCGGGACGGAGTACTACTTCCGCGAAAACGTCGGCGTGGACGTCCGCCTCCGCTTCCTGGCGACCTTCGGCGGCGAGGCGGCGGAGTACGGGGAGCAGCCGGTGGACGCGGATAACTACGCCGCGTTCGACGGCGTGATCGGCCTCTTCTTCTACCCGTAACCCCCGCCCTTTCCGCTTGATTTCGCGCGGCCCATATGTTAGCGTGCCGCGGAGGTAACTGCACGAATACGTAAATTTGTTATGGCCGACAAAGAAGAAGTAAAATTATATCTCCGCATCGACGGCGTCGAGGAAGGCCCGCTGACCGTCGCCGAGGTCAAGGAGTGGATCGACGAGGGGAAGTTTCACCGGACCGATTACCTCCGGACAGAAGATACGAAGGCGTGGGTCAAGGCCGAGAACCTGGTCCATCTCAAGGCGCTGTTCGACGAGGCGCGGGAGAAACGCGAACGCGGCGCTTTCGCCTCCTGGCTGGAGGCGGTGCGGGAGGGCCGGCCCGCGATGGTCCTCTCGACCGTCGGCCGGGCCGAAGAGGAGAAGCGCATCGCCGAGGAGCGGGAGGCGCTCGCCCAGGAACGCGCGGAACTGGAGGAGCAGGAGAAACAAGTCCGCGAACAGCTCGAAAGCGGAATCGCCGAGCGGGAGGAGGACCTCAAACGGCTGGAGAAGGAACGGGAGGAGGAACGCCAGCGGCTCACGGCCGAGCGCGACGAGGAAGTCAAACGCCTGGCCGCCGAACGGGAGGCGGAGCGGGCCCGCCTCATCGCCCAATACGAGAAGGAACTCCAAACCGCCCAGGAAGAGCGCGACAGCGAGGTCACCCGCCTCGCCTCCGAGCGCGAACGCCTCGACGCCGAGCGGACGCGCCTGGCGGAGGAGGAGGCCGAGCTCGCCTCCATGGGCAAGACCATCCGCCGGCGGCGCCGCCTCCCGCTAATCATCTCGGCTATAATCGTCGGCGTCCTGCTCGCCGTTACCATCCCCTCCTACTACTTCTTCATCTACAAACCGCGGCAAGAGCTGCAAGACCGGCTCACCAAGATCTCGGCGCTGGAGAAACGGATCGCCTCCCTGACCGACCAACTGGAGGAGGCGCTCCGGGCCGGCGACGTGGCCAAGGCGGAGGAGATCGCGGAGGAGATCGAGAAGGCGCGCATCGAGAAGGAGAAGCTGGCGGAAGAGGTCCCGGAGGAGCGGATGCCCACCTCCCGAGGCAAAGCTAAACTGGCGGGGCTCCTGCGGGCGGAGGGGCCGGGCGCGGAGGACTCCGCGCGCTCCGGCGGCGCCATCACCTCCGGCCTGAGCGGCGGCATGGGCGGCGTCCGCTCCACCTACAGCCGCGAGCTGGGCAGGAATCCGGGGCTGGAGGGCCACGTCATCGTCAGCATCAAGGTAGCCGCGAACGGCTCCGTCACGAACGCGCACGTCGTCTCCTCCACCATCGGCAACTCCGCGGTGGAGAGCGCGGTCACGGCCGCGGCGCGGCGCGCCCGCTTCCGCCCCGCCGGAGGCGACACCTCCCTCACGTACAAGTTCGACTTCTCGCCGTAGCGTGTAAAACTAGCGCATTGTAAAACCCGGCCGCAAGGCCGGGTTTTTTATCGCCAAAATCAGTACGCCCTAACGGAACAACACCTTGACGCGCCCCAACGAGGCCGGCGCGACGGCTTATTCCCTCCGTTTAAAATATTGGACACGGCAGTTGCCCCTATCGGAGACGTAGACTCGGGTGCCCGCGTCGTTTATGCCCAACCCGTACGGATTCGTAAATTCGCCGTCGCCCGAGCCCGCCGAGCCCCACCGGCCCAGGTAGGAACCCGTAGGCGTAAAGTATTGGAGGCGGTTATTAAATTCATCAGCGACGTAAACTACGCCATAGGGCCCGACGGCGACTTCGGACGGTAACCAGAACTGACCGTTACCCGACCCCGGCGAACCCCATTGGCCGAGGTAGGAACCCGTCGGAGTGAAGTACTGCACGCGACCGTTATTTACGTCGGTTATGTAGACATTACCGGTAGTAACGGCCACTCCTGAAGGAAAATCGAACTGGCCGTTTTCCGAGCCTTTTGAGCCCCACCGGCCTAAATACGATCCGGCCGCGGTGAAATATTCGATGCGGTTGTTGTTTGTGTCGGCGACGTAAACGTTCCCGTTGGCGGCGACGGCAACGGAATTCGGTAAAGAAAACAACCCTTCGCCCGAGCCTTGGGAACCCCACCGTCCCAAGAAGGAACCCGTAGGCGTAAAGTACTGGATGCGGTTGTTACCGGTGTCGGCGACGTAAACTTTACCGTCGGGCCCGACGGCGACGCCGTACGGATAGTAGAACTGGCCGTTTCCCGGGCCTTCCGACCCCCACTGGCCGAGGTAGGAACCCGTCGGAGTGAAGTATTGGATACTATGCTTATATATATCGGCGACGTAGACGGTGCCGCTCTCGGGCGCGACGCCGACCCCTTGAGGGTAAAGGAACTTCCCGTTCCCGAATCCCTCGGAGCCCCACTGGCCCTCGTAAACCCATTCCGCCTCGGGCTCCGTCGGCGACTCGGTACATGCCGCGAGTAATACGACGCCCGCCGTTGCCCGTAGCAATCGGATTAACTTTCCCATTTTATCCCTCCTACTTAAACAGCGCCCTCACGCGCCCCAGCGAGGCCGGCGCGACCGCTGGGTAATACGAGAACGAGAGGCGGCCGTTGTAACCCCAGGTGTCGGTCGTCCCCGACTCCGACGAGCTGCTCCTCCCGAAGCAGCGGTGCGCCGTGGCCATGCGGCCGCAGTACAGGCCGCCGCCCGCGCCGGAGCTGCTCTCGTACGTTATCTCCAATATTAGGTTGTCGGCGTTGTTGTAGGTGAAGGTCGTACTCATCGGGATCGGGTAGAAGCCGCTCCGCGCCGGGAGGAGGTAATTCGTAAAGGAGGCCACGAGCGTCGGCGTGTTGCCGCCGTAGTTGTCGCGGAAATTGTTCGTCAGCGACCCTACGCTCGTGTGGCACAGGTAGAACTTGGCCCCCGCGAAGTTGCCCGTCCCCGCCGACGTCTTCTGGAGTTCGAACTCGTTGACGACGCCGGCGTAGTTTATCGCGCTACGGTCGTAGAGCATCTGGATGCGACAGCCGCTCGGAAACGCCAGCGGCCACCACGGGAACATGTTCGCGGTGGAGCCGTTGTCGACGGTGACCTGGTAGCCGGTCGCTCCCGCCGTAGCGGTAAGAGCCGCGAGCGCCACAAATAGGATTATCGAGAGAGTCGACTTTTTCATATCGATGCCTCCTCGCTTCCCTTAACGCCGGATTATCCGCCGGTTCAGTATAAGACTTATCCCCGCTCGACGCCACGCAAAACGGCCCGTCCCGCTCGCCGCATTAAATTAATATTTAACAATGGTTGCAAGAAACGACTTATTTTATACTTGACTTTTTCAGCGGAGTTCGTAATAATGCGAGGCAAGGGGTAATATGTAGTTTAAGTTCCGGGCTGATTTCGGGAAGGGAGAAAATGCCCGGGCAGGGAGAAAACAGGGGAAGGGTAGGGGCTGCCGCCTCCGCGGCAACGTTTCGCGCCATACTAACCAGGTTCGGCTAAGGGCCGGCCTGGGGTTTTTTCTGAACGAAGTTGCTGTTGGTACGTCCGGGGCCACAGGACATTGACCCTTCGGTAAGGAGCGGTGAAATGGGCGAAAATATAAAAGAAAACGGAAGTCAAATCCTTCTATCCGACATCGGGAGTACCACCACCAAAGTCCTTTTAATCGACGTAGGAGACAAATCTCGTTTCATCGCCGACGCGGAAGTACCGACGACCGTCGAGAAACCGGAGGAAAACGTCTGTATAGGATTTTTCGCCGCGTGTCGCGCCCTCGAGAAAAAGACGGGCGTATCCATCGTCGGTGATGACGGTGATATTATGCTCCCGTACTTCACGACGAGTTCGGCAGGCGGCGGGCTACAAATGCTCGTCATAGGTCTTACGATC
>CP070633.1:2338204-2344902 GCA_020356085.1 Candidatus Coatesiibacteriota bacterium
ACGCCGGCGAGGCCCTCCTCCCAGAAATTGCCCTGATATTGAAAGCCGGAGAAATGGGCCAACGCCGAGCCCGCCGTCGAGGGGTCGTTCCAATTGAAGATCGGGTGGCGGGAGGCGCGGAGCGGCACGTACAGGTTCACGGAGAGCGCCGCCACGAATACCGCAACCGTGGCCGGCACCGCCGGCGCCAACGCCCGCGCGCGTTCTCGCCCGGGCCAGGCGATTAGCGCCGCCGCCGGTAAAAACAACGCGACCGTCACGTGGTTCGCGAGCGACAGGCCCGCGAGGAGCGCGCCGAGGAGGAGGTCGCGGACGCCCCCTCTTCGCCGGAGCCGCGCCGCCGCCCACAACAGCGCCGCCCAACAGCACGCGTTAAGCGCGTATACCTCCGCCAACGTCGCGACGGACCACAACGTCCTCCCCGCCAGCGTCACCGCCCCCGCGGCGACGACGGCCGCGGCCCGGGCGGAGGCGTTCTTCCACGTCGCCGTCAGCTCCGCCGCCGCGGCCGCCATAAAGAACGCCGCGCCTGCGCCGGCCGCCGCCGAAACCAGGTTTATTAAGAACGCCTGGTCTCCCGCCGGGAACAACGTCGCCAACTGCCCCAGCAGCGCGTACAGCGGATACCCGGTGGGGTGTGCCACGCCGAGCGTCGCCGCGACGCCCAGGAACTCGCCGGAGTCCAAAATATTTAAACCCCGCGCCGCCCCCAGGCCGTAGAGCGTGAGCCCGCCGGCTAGGAAAACCCACGGGAGGAACCGCGTCCCCTTATGCTCCGAATTCGGCATAACGATTACGGCGCCGAGACGCCGCCGTACTCGGCCACCAACCGCGCGAACGCCGGCTCGTCGCGGCAGCTCGCGAGGTCTTCGTCTTCGCGGGCGAGCGGGAGGTAATGCTCGGGCTCGAGCCTGACGGCGGCCTCGACTTGCTCGAGCGCCTCCGCGGTTCGGCCTTGCCGCGCGTAGAGGCACGCCAGGTTATAGTGCGCCTGCGCCTCGCCGGCGTTTAGTTCGAGGGCGGCCTCGAAATCCGCCGCCGCCGCGGCCTCCTCCCCCAACTTCAACTTCTCGACGCCGCGCGCCGTGTACAACCAGGGGCGTTCCGGGTTCAACTCCAGCGCCCGGGAGAACGCCCGGGCCGAGGCCTCGTAGTCGCCGGCCGCGTCGTACGTCACGCCCAACTCCAACCAATACTCGGCGTCGTCGGCGCAGTACGCCTCCGCGGCCTCGAACGCCGCCAGGGCTTTATCGATATCCCCGGCCTCGCGATACGCGATAGCCCGGAAGTAGTCGCCCTCGCCCGCCTCCTCGCCGCCCTCCGCGGCAAGGGCTGCAACCTCGTCGTCGCGCCCCGCGGCCGCGAGCGCTTTGAGCAGCCGGGACCGGAGAGCGACGTTTTCGGGGGCCAGCGCGAGGGCTCGCCGGTAGTTATCCGCCGCCTCCTCCGGCCGGCCCGTAACGGCGTAAACGTGGGCCAGGTTCTCGAAACCGCCGGCGTCGTCGGGGAAGAGCCCGACGTACGATTCCAACAACGCCAATTGCGCCTCGTACCTCCGCCGGGCGGCCAAGTGGTCGCTTAAACCCATGTAGTACAGCGCCGCGTGGTCGCGGAAGGTCTCGTCGCGCAACTCCGCCGGGGCGGCCTCTCGGACGGAGGCCAGGAGGCCGTTCCACGCCGCTACGGCCTCCTCCGCGCGTCGCGTCACCTCCGCGCGCGGCGGCTCCTCCAACACGGCCTCCAGAACCAGGCCGTAAGGCACAAGGTGCGCCTCCAGCTTCGCACCCGGGTCGCCGAGGCCCCAGAATATCCGCCGGCGGGAGGCGTTACACGTGATGACGTTTTCGATCACTTGCGGCAGTATAAAATCGTCGCTATGTTCCATTACCACGTTCGCCTGGTCGAAAGTGCCCCGCGCGAAAGCTTCCGCGGCGAGGGCGCCGACTTCCGCCTCCGCCGGTACGATCAGGTCCGCGTGGCGCCGCGCCAACGACGTCAAGTAGCCGCGGTTCGCGAGCCGCACCTGGTCCGCCACGGCGACGTCGGGCCGCAGCCGCCGCACGTATAGGTTATACCAGGTGACGTTGCCGGTAGTATCGCCGCTCGAAAAAACCAATGCCTTCGCCGGTAACGCCTGCAACAAACGCCGGCCGTACCTCTCCGCGAAAGAGAAAGCGCGCCGGTAACCGTGCGGGAAATTCGACGCCACGGCCCAACCGCCGGCCGCCACTATCGCAGCCCACACGACCGCGGCCGCGGCGGCGCGCGGCGCGCCTCGCCCGCGCCCCAGGAGGTCGGCAACCGCCGCCAGGCCCAGGGCCCCCAAAAAACCGACCGCCAAGTGCAACGGGATGAAGAAATAATAGATATCCTGTACGGCGTAGAAGGCGCAATACGCGAGGTACGCGGCGTAGTAGAGCAGCAGCGCCAGCGCGACGGCGCGATACCTCTTTACGAACAGCCAGACCAACGCCGCCGCCGCAAACGGCGCCGCTACGCCGGCATTGAACGGCGCCGAGGCCCCGTACTCCGCCAGCGCCGCCTTGAACGTGGCCGCCGTCCCCCCTGCCAAGAGCCCTCGGTATTGGACCCCCGTTACGTGCGCGTAAAAGTAGCGCAGCGCGGAGGGGTCGTTCCAGTTGAAGAGAGGTTTCTGCGCCGCGCGGAGCGGCGTATAGAGGTTTAGCGAAACACCCGCCAAGAAGATAACCGCCGCCAGCGGCAGCGCCCGGGCCAACTCCCGCGCCCGCGCCCGCCCCGGCCATCCGACGACCGCCGCCGCCGGTAAAAACGTCGCCGTCGTTAAATGGTTGGCTAAAGCCAGGCCGCTAAGCAAGGCCAAAACGTATAGCTCCCGCGGCGCCCCGGTCCGCCGCAGCCGCAGCGCCGCCCACAATATCGCCGCCCAGAGGCACGCGTTCAGCGCGTACACTTCCGCCAGCGTCGACACCGACCACAGCGTCCGCGCCGTCAGCGCCAGCAGCCCCGCCGCCGCCATCGCCGCCAGCCGCGCGGCCGGCCTCACCTCGAGCTGCCGCGCCGCCTCCCCCGCGGCCAGCGCCAGAAAGAACGCGGCCCCCGCGCCGGCCGCCGCCGAAACCAAATTTACCAGGAACGCCGGGTCCCCGGCGGGGAATAACGTCGCCAACTGTCCCAGCAGCGCGTATAGTGGATACCCCGTCGGGTGGGCTACGCCCAACGTCGCCGCGACGCCCAAAAATTCGCCGGAGTCCAGTATCGAAAGGCCCCGCGCCGCGCCCAGGCCGTAGAGCGCGAAGCCGCCGACCAGGAAAGCCCACGGTAACGCGGCGCTTGCCGACGCCCCGTCTACGATTCTCTTAATTCCGGTCATAATCGAAACCGCGAACCAGGTCCGAATATCCGCCGCGGGCCAACGGCGCCGTTATTCCGCCGGGCCGCCTTCGTCGAAGCGAGCCATTAGACGCCGGTACGCGGGCGAGTCGCGCCAGGGGTCGAACGCGGGTTCGGCGGCCGCCGCCGCTGCGAAACGACCCGGCTCGCACTTCAGCGCGGCCTCCAAGTGCGCGAGGGCTTCCTCGGCACGGCCGTTGCCGAAGTATATCCGCGCCAGGCAATAATGCGCCAGGCCGTCGGCGGGGTTCAGCGTCACGGCCGTTTCGAAATCGGCCCGGGCGCGCTCGACCTCGCCGAGTTCCAGGTAGTTCGCGGCGCGGGCGACGTATATCGCGGGAAAGCCGGGGCCAAGCGCGAGGGCTTTCCCGAAGGCCTCCACCGCCTCGGCCGCGTTACCGGCGCCGTCGTGCGCTAAACCCACTTCCCACCAGAACTCGGCATCTTCCGCGTAATCGGCTTCCGCCGCGCCGAACGCCGCGAGGGCCTCCTCCGCCTGCCCCTGCTCCCGGCAAACCAGGCCCCGGACGTAGTCGACCTCCGCGCCGGCGCCCGCCGGGAGCGCGTCGGCCGCGGCCGCGGCCTCGTCGCTACGACCCGAGGCCAGCAGGGCCCGGACCAACCGCGCCCGTGCGACAGCGTCGTCGGGCGCGATATCCAGCGCCCGGCGGTAACAGCCCGCCGCCTCCTCCGCGCGCCCCGTCAAGAAGTAAATACCCCCCAAGTTCTTATAACCCTCCGCCTCCTCCGGGAAGAGGCCGACGTAAGAGGTGAACAACTTTTCCTGGGGTTCGACGATACCCCGATCCAAGAGATGGTTGGCCAAGCCGACGTAATAGACGTCGACCACGCCTTTGAAGACGGGTTCCCGTAACTCCGCGGGGCAACGGCTCGCGACGGCCGCCGTCAAATCGGTGAGCGCCGCAACGGCGGCCTCGCCCCGCCGCTCGAGTTCCTCCCGCGGCGGGTCCGTCGTAACGATTTCCATCACGACGTCGTAGGGGATGATGTACCGCTGCAACTCGCCGCCCGGGTCGCCGATCCCCCAGAACATGGGCCTGCGGCCGGCGTTGCCCGAGATTATCCTCTCGATCACGTGGCGGAGGACGAAGTCGTCGCTCGAGAGCAGAACGCCGGAGGCGGAGGCGTCGCCTCGAGCCACGGCGCTTTCGACGAAAGCCCTGACCTCGGCCTCCGCGGGGACGGCCAGGTACGGGTCGCGGCGGGCGAGCGCCGTTAAATAACCGCGGCTGGTGAGCCGGATCTGCGATAATACGGCCACGTCCCGCCTCCACCCCCGTACGTAAACGTTGTACCACGTTAAAAAAGTATTCGTATCGCTACTCGCAAAGAAGACGGCGCGCGCCGGAAGAACCGATAACATCCGTCGGCCGTACGATTCCGCGAAGGTGAAACTTCGCCGATGGCCGTACGGCAAATTCGTGCCGAACGCCCACGCCCCGGCCGCCAGGACCACTCCGGCTGCCCCCGCCGCGGCGACGAGGCGAGCCGCCGGGAATCTTTGCCCCACCGCCCCGAATACCGCGCCCACACCCGTCGCGGCCGCGAAAACGGCGACCAAGTGAAGCGGTATAAAGTAGTAATTTATATCCGGAATGGCATAGGCCGCACAATAAACGAGGTGCGCGGCGAAATAGGCCACCAACGCCAGCGCGACGCCGCGGGGCTTTTTAACGAATAACCAGCCCAGCGCCGCCGCCGCGAACGCGCCGGCCGGCGTGACGTTAGCCAACACCGACGAGCCGTACTGCGCCAGCGCCTCGCGCCCGCCGGCGGCGCCGTAGTAGAGGAAGTGGCCGCGATACTGCGACCCCACGACGTGGGCGTAGAACGAGTCGAGCGTAGAGGGGTCGTCCCAGTTGAAGAGATGTTTCTGCGCCGCGCGGAGCGGCGTATAGAGGTTTAGCGAAACACCCGCTAAGAAGATAACCGCCGCCAGCGGCAGCGCGCGGGCCAACTCCCGCGCCCGCGCCCGCCCCGGCCATCCGACGACCGCTGCCGCCGGCAAGAACAGCGCTATCGTCGCGTGGTTGGCTAGCGACAGGCCGGCGAGTAAGGCCAAAACATAAAACTCCCGCGCCGCCCCGGTCCGCCGCAGCCGCAGCGCCGCCCACAATATCGCCGCCCAGCAGCACGCGTTCAGCGCGTATACCTCCGCCAGCGTCGACACCGACCACAGCGTCCTCCCCGCGAGCGCCAACACCCCTGCGGCCGCCACCGCGGCCGTTCGCGCCGCCGGCCGCAGCTCGAGCTGCCGCCCCATCTCTCCCGCCGCCAGTGCCAGGAAGAACGCCGCCCCCGCGCCGGCCGCCGCCGAACCCAAGTTAATTAGGAACGCTTGATCCCCCAGCGGGAACAACGTCGCCAGCTGCCCCAGCAGCGCGTACAACGGATACCCCGTCGGGTGTGCTACCCCCAACGTCGCCGCGACGCCCAGGAATTCGCCGGAGTCCAGTATCGCCAGCCCCCGCGCCGCGGCCGCGGCGTATAGTGCGAAGCCGCCGAATAAAAAGGCCCAGGGGAGGGCCGCGGGGAGAGTTGTGCGTATCGGCCTCACCGCCGTCGTCACTCGGTCCGCGCGTAGAAGAAGTAGCGCGCCGGTTTATTGCTGGAGAGATCGTCGCCCAACGTCTCCAGCGTAAGCCGGACCGGCGTTCGCCGGAAAAACCGCGCCGGCAGCGGGAAGTAGGCGTCGACGTAGTGGCCCTCCGCCGCGCGCCCCACCTCCCACTTCCCCGCCGGTACGCCGTCGACGTGGACGACCGTGCGGTACGGCGGATCGCACCTCACCGCCGCCACTACCGGCCGCCCCGGCGGGACCCCCACCTCGAACTCCTCCGTACCGCATACCAACCGGCCGGCCTCGAACTCCTCCCGGTCTCCCGCCACCGGCAGCAGCGCAGCGTACGTCGTCAACGTGTTCGCCGCCCGCCGGCGATACCGATAATCGTGGGCGCGCTCGGAGGCGACGTCCGCCACGTCCACCTCCTCCACCAACTCGTACCCGGGCCAACGCCGGGGGGAGGGAGGGGGCACCGGCGCGAATACCTGCGGCACGAACCGCGCCACCGACATCCGGCGGCCGCCGGCCATCGTCGTCGTGAACAACGTGGCGTAGTAGTCGGGGGAGGCGACCGCGCCGGCCTCGTCGAACGGGTACACGTCCAGATAGCCGACGAAGTAGTCGCCCGGTTTTCCCTCCCGGCGGATGAACTCGGCCGCGCTGCCGATTCCCTCGTTGCCGTAGCGCCACCCCTCCCGCGTTACGAGGCCCTCCAGGTCGACGACGCGCCGCTCGCCGTTAA